>CAVXDG010000014.1:0-48275 GCA_963760475.1 uncultured Acidobacteriaceae bacterium
GCTCGGAATTACGCATGTGCGGTACCCATACAACAATCCTCGCCTGCCGGTCGACATGACGCATCCGCGTTATGTAATTGACCACAATCGCTGCATCCTCTGCACGCGTTGCGTGCGAGCCTGCGCGGAGTTGGAGGGAGCGAATGTTTGGGAAGTCTCTTCGCGCGGGATTTCATCGCGCCTGGTGAGTGACCTTGCCGATGACTGGGGACATGCGCAGAGCTGCACGACTTGCGGAAAATGTATTCAAGCATGCCCGACAGGGGCGATGGCCGAAAAAGGATTTGCCGTTCATGAAATGGCCAAGCAAAGTGAATCGATCACCCGGCTGGCAGTTCGGCGAGCACGCCAAGGCGCGCATACGTCTTAGCTCCGCTGAGAAGTAACCGCTGCGTCAGCCGTTGGTTCGAACCGGCTGCTCCTGACGGTGAATCCGCTCCCACATCTTCACGAGGTCAGCAAGCGAGTCTGCGCCCATCTTCCGCATAAGCTGGCCACGATGCAACTTGATGGTGACGACACTCAGGAACAGCTTCTCGGCGATTTCCTTGTTCGTCAAACCGGCCGTTACGTGTGTCAGAACCTCGCGCTCGCGATCTGTCAGAGTGTCCATGCGCGATCGAATCGAATTGAGCTCCTGCACTGTTTGTCGGTTCGCGCGATCGAGAGCGAACGCCTGTTCGACAGATTGGAGGAGTTCCTGATCCGTGAATGGCTTGATGAGAAACTCAACGGCGCCCGCCTTAAGCGCCTTGCGGACCATGGGCATGTCCCCATGCGCCGTCATGATGATGATGGGAATCGGCACCCCCGAAGAATTGAGCGTGGCCTGCAGTTCCATTCCCGTGATGCCCGGCAACCGAACGTCGAGCACCAGGCATCCTGGCTGCTTCGCATCCCACCGCTCGATAAACTCTTCGGCGGAAGAGAAGTGCTGCGTGTGTTTCCCGGTCGACTCAAGAAGATCGGACAAGCCTCCACAGATTGCGGGGTCGTCATCCACGATGAAGACGGTTTGGTCGGCGACGCTCTCCTGTCCCATTGATTCACCTTTTGAAGCTGTCCCAGCGGGGGGACTGCAAATCCATCCGCGCCCTCGCTTTGAGTTCTCGACTCTGATCGCATCATAGCGCGACGACGCGGATCTCTCACCAGGAAGCCGTCTTCAAGAATCGGCAGTGGCGACCTTTGATTGTCAGGTCGGCAAGGCGAGTCTGGGCACGATCATGGTGCGAATGGCGCGTCTGTCGTAGAATGAGGCGGCTTCCGGAATACGCTTTCTCGCGCGGCAAAAGCTTCCGCACCAGAATGAAGGATCCGGAAAATTCGATCGCACCTTCAGGGATGGACCACGATGAAGAAGTATCTACGCACACTGCTTGCTCTTCCCATTACCCTGCCGGTTCTGATGGGGAGCGTGTTCGTCATGAATAGCCCAGCACAAGCCGTTACCGAAATCGGCGGTAAGAAGCTCGTGACCCTCACGCGCACCGCCACGAGCAAAACCAAGCCCGAGTTCACCAGTGTGACTCTCGCTCCGGGACGCGGGATGGAACTTATCCAGATCACCGCCAATTTCCCCGGCAAAGGAAGCGTGAACGTACTGGCCTCGCCGGATCTGGCTACGGCCAAGACGATGCTCGACGAGAAAGACACACCCAACGGCGACCTTGGCTATCGACTCGGCTCTGCGTTCCTGGTTCCCTACCCGAATCGCATTCGCGGCAAGCTGTCAGCCGACGGCAAGACGCTGACGACAGCGTGGGACGGCCATCCTCTTACGCTGCCTGCAAACAACATGGGCAAAAATTCCGACGCCGAGCGGCACGCGATGCACGGCCTCATTCTGAAGGCCAAGACCGACGATGTGCATGTGAAGGACATCCCGGGCGGCAAAGAGGTCACGGGCATCATTCATGCTGGAAACTTCGGCGGTCACTGGTTCTCAAAGACGGATCTCGACGTCACCATTACGCTCACCGCCGAAGCCGTGGATGCGAGCATCGTCGCTCATAACGTCGGCAGCGAAGCCGAGCCGATCGCCATCGGATGGCACCCGTATTTCGCATTGCCTTCGGGCGATCGCGCCCAGGTGCGGATTCACATTCCGGGCTCCAATCTCGCCGAAGTCGATAACTACGACAATGTTTTTCCGACCGGGAAGATCAAGCCGGTGGATGGAACCCAGTACGATTTGCGTGCTGCAGACGGCGTTGCCTTGGCAAAGAACTTTTACGACGACAACTGGAGCAAGCTGGAGTGGAAAAACGGCGTGGTGACGGTGAAGGTCATCGATCCGGCCGCGAAATATGGTGTGGCCATCCTCGGCCTTTCGCCGGAGATCAAGACGATCCAGATGTACGCGCCGCCGGCGATGCAGTTCGTCGCCATCGAGGATCAGTTCAACTTCGCCAATCCCTTCGGCAAGGAGTGGGGCAAGATGGATACCGGCATGGTGACGCTGAAGCCGGGGCAGAGCACGAAGTGGCATGTGCGGCTGCACGTGTTTGTTCCGTAATCCGTGTTTCAGAGCTGACGGCCACACCCTATTAGGGGGTGGGGGGGTATAGGGGGTGGGGGGTACCCCCCACCCCTGGTCTTTTTTGGGTAAATTACTCGATCCATTCTGTTTAACCGAGAATGGCTTGGCTAAATTCCTCTGCGCCAAAGACTTAGAAGCTAAATTACTGCAAATAAACAGCTTACATCCGGCCAAAGTGCTGGCAAGCGAGGGAATGCGAATGAGCCTAGTTTTCTCTCTCACATCCAGCATAGAGAAGCCGGGGAAATAATCTGCAACAACTGGGGATTTGGCTGGCTGCCGTGGGCGAGGCAAAGGCAGGTTCGAAGTGGCAAAACACCAATGTGAGAGGAGACAGACATCGCCGAAGCATCAACTTCCGGATTGACCACAACCCAACCGGAGCTAGATTCTTGGCGCTAAACGGCCCGATGTTAAGCTGTCTCGATGGCGTTCTGTTCACGAAGATTTGCCGGTGTCGCTTCTCTGTCGATGTTGTCTCTCGCTCTGACAGGGTGTATGGGATTGGGCGACATCTTCGCAGAAAAGCGCGCCATCTCGGGTGACTACTTTCTCATGCAGGGGGAAATGAATCCTTCCGAAGAAATCTATCTTTTCGTCAAAGGAAAATCGGGCAGCGCCGCCGGATACATTCATCGGATCGGATGGAGCCAGCAATACATCATTTTCACGGATGAGAACTGGCCGAAGCCTTGGAACGTTATTGAAGTCATGGGTCACAAGACCTTCGTGATTAGCGACAGCGAGCGCACAACAGATGAAAGATTCAAGGAGATTCAGTTGATGTCGCCAGCGGACGCATGGAAAAGTGCAAAACGCTGACTTTCTCCTGTATCACCCGCTAACCGTCAGTTACTCTTCGTTCAACTCCAGGCGGTTATCCCTTGAAGCCAGGCAGGTCGACGCGGCGGGCGATGTGGTCTTTAATCCAGTGCGGGTCCCACCACTCTTTGGGATCGATCTGCACGCCATCGAGCTGCATGGCGAAGTGGATGTGATCGCCACCGGCCATGCCGGTCATGCCGCTTTTGCCCATCACCTGGCCGCGCTTGACGGTATCGCCGACGTGCACGCCGATCTCGCTCATGTGGCCATAGATGGTTTGCAAGCCGTAACCGTGATCGACTACGACACAGTTGCCGTAGATGCCGAGCGGCGCGGCATAGACGATGATGCCGTCGTTGGAGGCTTCAACGCCGACGTGCTGGGTGACGGCGAGGTCGTAGCCGAGATGAACCTGCTGATCGATCTTTTTGCCGTGATAGATGTAGTTGCGCAGATCGGCAAAGGTGGCCTCGGCCTGGGCATGGGACTGGCGCGCGAAGGGCTGAGACCAGAGGAACTTGCCTGCACTCTTGAAACGCAGGTCGGCGAGGGTTCTGTTATTGGAACGGCGCATTTCGCTGTTGATCTTGACGAAGCGGGCAACCGGATCGCCGGAGCCGTTGGGATCGAGTTCGTTGATGACCTTGTTGAGGAAGGCGTCGCTGATCTGGAGATCGTGCACGGTGTAGTGCGGCTGCTCTTTCTTTGGGAATTGCACAACTATGGGCTCGGTTACATCGTTGCCGGTGCCGATGGAGGCGTAAACCAAAGGCGTCGTTCCCTGCGGCATGTTCCAAGCGAAGGCGAAGAGCGAAAACGAACCGGACTTGCCACCGGGCATGGGCCAGGAGCGATAGGTCTGATCGCCGACCTTCACTCCGGATGAGGTAGAGGGTCCCGACACATTGAATGTCACGAGGTCGGCCATCCCTTGATAGAGGTAGTGCTGCTCGGAATCGACGCTCAGCGAGGGCATGCGGGTGATTATCGTAACGTCGCGTTCGGCGCGCGCCTTGCGTCCGAGCAGATCGTCGGACGTGGCCTCGACGATCAGTTTTGCTGCTCCGTCTTTGAGCTGGGGCGTTGCCTTGACGCCGGTGGTGAAGGTCCAGCTATTGTCGGCCGCCTTGAACGGCTGAGACGTGGCTCCCGCCGGATAGCTGACTCCGTTTTGCTCGATGGATGCGGTGATCGTACGGACGCCGCGCGAATCGTGCACATGCACTGTGACGGGAGTGGCCTGGCCCAGGGTGGTGACGGACGCCGGCAAGTCAACGACGGGGGTTGCCGAGCGGGCAACGACGAAGATGATGGGGGCGAGAACGAGGAGCGCAAGGACGGAAAAGAAGATGGCTTTTCGCACACCTCGATTCTAGTCTTGGCGGTGCGCGCGCTTATTGACTGATTGGAGACGGGTGCAGGCTGCTTCCGGTGGGTTCCTCATCTCGCTCGGAACAGCGGTTCGGTATGCTTGTCGCCATGAAGAAACCGGTTCTGATCGTGATCGATATGCTGAATGACTTCCTCGATCGTTGGGAAACGGCGCGCAAGGAGGAATTGGTTCTGTCGATCAACGATTTGGTGGAAATCGTTCGAAAGTCGGGTCACCCGGTGCTTTGGGTTCGACAGGAATTCGAGCCCGATCTGCGGGACGCGTTTCCCGAAATGAAAGCCAAGGGAATCCAAATTACGATCAAGGGTACCCCGGGGGCACAGATTCTTTCCGATCTCGCCATCTCCCCATCGGATCCGGTGATTGTGAAGAAGAGATACAGCGCGTTCTTTGGCACGAATCTAGATGAAGTTCTGAACCAATTCCATCCGGACTCGATCATTCTTGCCGGAATCAACACGCATGCCTGCGTTCGAATGACGGCGATCGACGCCTATCAGCGGGATTGGCCGGTCATTCTGGCGTCCGATTGCGTTGATTCGTATGACCGCGAGCATCATGACATCACACTTCGCTACATAAAGGACAAGTTGGCCGCGGTGCTGACCAACAGAGAAATCGCGGCAGCGCTGGCCCCGGTCAAGTGAGAAGAGCGTCCCGATCGTTTCTTATTCGCTAATTCGGGTCAGCCTTACGCTTTTTCCACTGCGGGCCGATTCTCGCGCGGCATCCAGAATCTGCATGACGGTGACGTTGGTATCGAGTGCGCTGAGGTCGCCGTGGTCGCGAATCTGGCCGCGCAGAACGGCAGCGAGATAGCTGAGCGAATTGCTCTCCGGTTCTGACAGGGCCGCTGGCGTTGTCAGCAGTTCGTCGCTGTCGTGCTCGTGTCGGACGCGCAGTTTGTCGGCAGCCACGGTGATGGCATAGCCTGTGGCGCCATAGACCTCCATGTCCTTGCGGCCGAAAGGCCAGTTCCACGAGCCCTGAATGACCGCCTGCGCATGGCGATATTTCAGCACGATCGTCGAGTCGTCATCCACTTTGGGATAGATCTCGGGCTTGTCCTGATTCACGACGGCTGTCACGGTCTCCGGGGTTTCGCCATGCATCAGCCATGTCATCAGGTCAACACCGTAGCAACCGAAATCGTAGAGCGCGCCGGCTCCGTTCTGCGCTGGATCGGTGAGCCAATTCAAGAATTCGGGAGAGACGCCGATTTCTTTGGGGCCCTGATGGCCGTCGTGTATGACGACGCGGCGTATGGGGCCGACGTGTCCTTCCTTCACCTCGTCGTAGGCGGCCTTGTTGCTCGCATACCAGGTGGTCTCGTAGTTCACCAGCACATGGATATGTTTTTCGCGCGCGAGCTTGCGGATGGCCAGAGCGTCGTCGAGCGAGAGGGTGAGGGGCTTTTCGACCATGACGGAGATGCCGTAATGAGCGCCGATTTCAATAACGCGGCGATGATCGGCGATGGAGGTGTAAGCCAGAAGCGCCTCGGGATGTCGCTGCTCGATCATCGTGGCTGGGTCGCTGAAGAAGAGCGTCGCTGCCAGTCCATACTTCTTCTCGTACTTTGCCTGCAGCGCGGGATCGGGCTCTGCGATACCGACCAACTCAACGTCGGGGTGCTTCGGCAACTGGGCGAGGAATCCTGCGACATGATCGTGCACCAGGCCCACGATGGCTACCCGCAGCGGTTCCTGCCTCTGCGCGTGCAGGCAGGTTGCCGAGTAAGTGAGCAGCACGGCTAAAGCCAGTCGCCGTATTTCACGGAACCACGAACCAAGTTGGGACATACGATTGACGCTCCTCGGCGCCGGGAACAGGATAGACGGGAGGACCGACGGCATTCTGCTCAGAACCGATGTCGTTCAACGGATTTCCGGGTGGATGCAGCGGCGCACGTTCTGGTTCGGTGCGATCGCCGGTATCCCCTTTTGGGACAAAACCTCGCGTTCTCCCCAGCCGGTAACGTGACCTCCGCCCCGGAGGGGTTAACCACCTTTCAGGCGCAGGTTTGACCCTGCTGGCAAACCCTCTTAACATGAACAGAAGGAATCCCCCGAGGCCCACGGTGCTGTTTCGCCCGAGCGGCGCCGGCAGTTTCTTTGGCGCGCTGTTCGCGCCCGGAAGGCAAAAACGTTGAGTTCCACTGACACCCTCGAAAACTCTGCTCCTGACGAAACACCCGAAGCGCAGCATGCGCACGACCACGACGGCCACGATCACTCCCACGAACATTCGCATGAACACTCGCATGGGCCGGTGCTGAACCCGGAATGCACCCGCGAGGTGGTCCTGGATATCCCGGCTGAAGAGGTCTCCAAAGCTTTTCGGAGCGTGACCCGCAATTACCAAAAGTACGCAAAGATTCCAGGCTTCCGCCCCGGCAAGGTTCCGGAGTCGGTTGTGCGCCGCCGCTTTGCCACCGAAATTCGCAAGGAAGTGATCGACGGTATTTTGCCGGAGCGGTTTAACCAGGCTGTTCGCGATCTGGGAGACACGCCGGTGGGCCAGCCCCAGGTGACCGAACTGACGCTCGACGACGGTCAGCCGCTGCACGTGAAGGCGGCCTTCGAATACATTCCTTCCTTCACCATCGAAGGCTATGCGGATGTGGTTGTTGAAAAGCCGTCCACGGAAGTGACGGACGAGGAGTTTCAGCACGAGTTGACGGAGCTGCGGGAGTCGCGCGCGACGATTGAGCCTGTCGAGGAGGATCGCGCTCTGGTGGATGGTGACTGGGCACAGATCTCCTACACCGGCCAGGTTGACGGGGAGCCGGATGCCGCCCCGATTGAAGGGCAGGATGCGCTGGTTGAAATCGGCGGCAAGGATACGGTGGAAGCCTTCAACGCGGTACTGCGCGGCGCCAAGCCCGGCCAGGAGCTGAAGGCCGAAGTCATCTACCCGGCCGAGTACGCGGAGCCCAAGCTGGCGGGCAAGACGGTTTCGTACGAAGTGACCGTAAAGGCGATCAAGAAGCGCACTGTTCCAGAGCTGAGTGACGATTTAGCAAAGGAAATGGGCAATTACGAGAGTCTGGCTGAGTTGGAGAACCGCATTCGCGAGCACATGGCAAACCGCAAGCGTCGCAGTGTGGTTGCGGAAACCAAAGACAAGCTCTTTGCGGCAATGACCGCCAAGTTCGACTTTCCGGTACCCGAGTCACTGGTGCAGGATCAGATTGACGCGCGCCTGGACCGTGGGTTGCGCGCTCTCGCCGCCCAGGGTATGGCCACCGAGCAGATGCGCAAGCTCGACTTTGGGCGCCTGCGCGCCGCCCAGCGCGACAGCGCGGTTGCCGAGGTCAAAACCAATCTTCTGCTCGACAAGATTGCCGATGCAGAAGCAGTAACCATCACCGACGAAGAGTTGGACCGCGAAGTGCAGTTGGCGGCCCTTCAATCCAATGAACCGGTGGACACGCTTCGCCAACGTTTGACTCAGGATGGCGGGCTGGCTAGAATCCGGGAACAAATGAAGCGGGAAAAAACTGCGAATTTGCTCTATGAGAGGCTCCCTGCCTAGACTGGGGTTCCGGCCTGCGGTTGGGGTGGCCGATCATCAAGGCAACTGCCGAGTTTAACGCTGCTCGATCCGGACGAGATCTGGGCCGGGCAGCCTTCAAAGGGCGGGGGAAACAGCCCCCGACGGAAGAGCGAGAAGAACGCCGAATGGCATTAGTACCCATGGTGGTTGAGCAGACGAGTCGAGGCGAGCGCGCCTACGATATCTACTCGCGTCTGCTTCGCGATAACATCATCTTCCTTGGCACTCCGATCGATGACCAGGTAGCCAACCTCATTGTTGCTCAAATGCTTTTCCTATCCGGGGAGGACCCGGAGAAGGACGTTCAGCTTTATATCAACTCTCCGGGCGGTTCGATTACAGCCGGTCTGGCGATCTACGACACCATGCAGTTCATCAAGAACAACGTGGTGACCTACTGTATTGGCCAGGCAGCCAGCATGGGGGCTTTTCTGCTGCTGGCGGGCACCAAGGGCAAGCGTTTTGCCCTGCCTAACTCCCGTATTCTCATCCATCAGCCGTCGATGGGCGGGTTGAGTGGCCAGGCCACCGATATTGACATCCACGCGCGCGAAATCCTGCGTATCCGGGAGATTACAAACACTCTCATGGCATCGCATACGGGCCAGCCGCTCGACCGGATCGAACACGACGTCGAGCGGGACTTCATCATGAACGCCCAACAGGCAAAGGAATACGGCATTATCGACGAGATTATCGACCGGCCACGCACTTAAGGGTCATAGTCAACCAATTCAAATCGCGGTATCTTAACAGGGGGTAGTTGAATGAAGACGCGCACGGGACCCGAAGAAGCACTGCGGTGCTCCTTCTGCCACAAATCGCAGGACGCCGTGGCCAAGCTGATCTCGTCGCCGAGTGACTATCCTCGGGCGTACATTTGCGACGAATGCGTTGCGGTCTGCAACTCGATTCTCGAGGATGACCGCGGCGAAGCGCATCCCGCCACAACTGCAGGGCACCTCCCTAAGCCACAGGAAGTAAAGAGCTTCCTCGACGACTTCGTGATTGGCCAGGACCAGACCAAGAAGAAGCTTGCGGTCGCCGTTTACAACCACTACAAGCGCATTCAAATGAACAGAATGCGCAATAACGAAGTGGAACTGGCGAAATCGAACATCCTGCTGATCGGGCCTACTGGCTCAGGCAAGACGCTTCTGGCCCATACCCTGGCCAAGATGCTCGATGTGCCGTTCGCGATCGTGGATGCAACCACGCTGACCGAAGCCGGCTACGTCGGCGAGGACGTCGAGAACATCATCCTCAAGCTTCTGCAGGCTGCCGACGGCGATGTGAACCGTGCCCAGCAGGGCATCATCTACATTGACGAGATCGACAAGATCGGCCGCAAGGACGAAAACCCATCCATTACTCGCGACGTTTCCGGCGAGGGCGTACAGCAGGCGCTGCTCAAGATCCTTGAGGGAACCGTCGCCAATGTGCCGCCGCAGGGCGGCCGCAAGCACCCGCACCAGGAATTCACCGCAGTCGACACCACCAATATCCTCTTTATCTGCGGCGGCGCCTTTGTGGGCCTCGAGCGTGTGGTCGGCCGTCGCGTCGGCAAGAAGGCTCTCGGCTTCAAGGCGGTCGATACGGAGACTGAAACCGCGACCGCTCGCTCGCATCGCGACACCGAACTGCTGCGCAGGACCGAGCCGCAGGACCTGATCAAGTACGGGCTCATCCCCGAATTCGTGGGCCGTCTGCCCGTCATGGGGATTCTCGACGAGCTCGATGAGGTGGCGCTGATTGAGATTCTGACCAAACCGCGCAACGCCATCCTCAAGCAGTACCAGCGCCTGCTGGAATATGAGAATGTCCGGCTGCATTTCACGACGGATGCCACTGCCGCAGTGGCCCGCGAAGCCCTGGCCCGCAAGGTGGGCGCGCGCGGCCTGCGCATGATCCTGGAAGAGCTGATGCTCGACCTGATGTATCACCTGCCCTCGAACAAGCGCGTGCGCGACCTGGAGATCACGCGAGAAATGGTCGAAAGGCGCGATCTTTCGCTCTGTCTGCTTGAAAAGGCTGGATAAGACTCCGCATCCCGGAAAACACATTGACCCTCTTGCCGCCAGGCTTGAGGGTCAATCTATTTGCGCGATTTTTCAGTAATTTGTCTCTATCTGTCGCCCGCGCTCACCTGTTGAGCCCACTCCATCGCCTTCCACTGGGCACCTGAGACAATTGACTCGGAGACGTGCAGCTCGTCGCAGAGCCGGGTCACGCTTTCCCATTCCCCCGCCTCGACGGCAAGCATCAGGTCAAAGAGCGGTGTGAGCGGAGAGCCTTTTTGGGTCAGGGCGCCCTTGATGTCCTGGTGAATCGAGAGCGCGTCAACGACGGATGCAATGGGAATCTCGAGGATGGCGTCCATCAGGGAAAGGAGCCCGAGCAGGAAGAGATCGATCTCATGGCCCACGATCTGCGGCCCCAGTACTTCGCAGAAACGTCCACGGGTCAAGGCTGACAACATCAGGTCAGAAGTGCGGTCGTGCGTAATCTCGAGGGTGACAGCGAGGCGGCACCAGCGGCGTGTCTCATTCTCGCCGAGGATCAGGAGTGCCTGCCGCACCGAGCAGATTTCGCTGCGGAATCCGAACATGGGCGAGTTGACGTAGCGCAGGAGACGGAAGCAAAGCGTCGCGTCCTTCTTGACCAGGTCTTCCACTTTCGCCAGGTCCAGGTCCGGCTTCATGACCGCATTCAAGAGGGAGAGATGAATGGCTCGGTTCGAGGAGCCCGTCCAGGTACGAACCATCTGGGGCCGGCGGAAGAAGTATCCCTGCACCAGGTGGAATCCCGCCTTCTTTGCGAACTGAAAATCCTGCCGGGTTTCGACTTTCATGGCGATCATCCGGCACACGGCGCGATGACCTGAAACGATAATCCCTGCATCTCCGAGAGAGGTCTGCCGCAGATCCACCTTGATGAAATCCGCAAAGTAAGCCAGGGGCTCGCGCGGATCGCCAACGGTGTAGTCGTCGAGGGCGATCTTGACCCCCGCCCTCTTGAGTTGGCTGCAGGCCAGCATGACTTCCTCGTCCGGCGGCACCGTGCTCAGGATCTCAAGAACGACATTTTCAGGGGGAAGAAGCGTAATGAATTCGCTCAGCAGGATTTCGCGGGTGCAGTTGATGAACGCCAGCCGGTTGTCACAAAGGACTCCCAGGCCAAGCAGGCTGGACATATCGATTACGGATCGAGTGGCGTCGCTCGGGTCGGATGCGGCGAAGTGATTCTCGGCACCGGAGCGGAAAAGCAATTCATAGCCAAAAACTCTTTCATCGGCCGTTAGAATAGGCTGCCGGGCCGCATAGCGCGCAAGTCCAGGCGTTTCTGTGGAATAGGAACTGGGGACATGTCCGTTAAGTTGCGGCATGCCTCTCTATCGGCATAAACCGCAAAAAGTATCAGTGCCATTCAATGCTTTTTTGCACCAAGACCGCTCTTTCCTGTGGAACACTCTGTTGCTGGAGCCGTCAGTAAAAAGGGAAACGTGGCCACTCTATTATCTGAGTAATAAACCCCTTTCCTCACAAACATATACGAATCAATCATCTGCTGGTGAGTGGGCTTCATCCTCGAATAATTCATTCGACATTTGTGGCAGATCTTTGTACGATCCGCCATCCCATTTCTCATCTTCCCAGCTGGGAAAAGGAGTTCCCAAGATGATGCGCAAATCCCCCTCAGCGACCAGGCCTCGTCCTCCCAAGCCAGCCGGCAGCACGTCCGTTACCTCCGAGCCAGCTACCTCCGGCCCGGCCCTTCCCGGTGCCCCACGGATCGCCGCCAATCCCGTTTTTGCCGAGCCCGGCTACATGCAGGACCCCACGCAGTACCGGACACCCCATGCATCGGATTCGAACGTCTACAAGGAACTGGATCAGCTGGCGAAGCTGCACCAGTTCAACCCGATGGCGTTCCGCACAGTTGGGGGCGTAACGGAGCCGGTGCTGACGCTCGCGGCCGCCTACGGGCAGGCGGGGGCAAAGGTCGAGCAATCGATCGAGAAGGCCGGTCAGATCGTCTTCCATTCAGCCGGGGATACCGGAGCTACGACAGCGAAGGCGGCACTGAAGGACGAATACGACGTGGTCGACAAAATGATCGCGGACTTTGACGAAACCGACTCCGCCGCCGTGCCGCAGTTCTTCTATCACCTGGGCGATATTGTTTACAGTTTCGGCGAGCATACCTACTACTACGATCAGTTCTACGACACCTTTCGCAACTACCCGGCGCCGATCTTTGCCATTCCGGGGAACCACGACGGCCTGGTTCCTCCCGTTCCTCCGACGGCGGGGGAGAGCGGGAACCCGCTTCCCGGTGATCCAAGACTCTCGCTCTCGGGCTTCTATGCTAACTTTTGCACGCGTCAGTTCCAGCACAGCTCCGATGCAGTCGGAATTGCCCGGACCACCATGATCCAGCCGGGAGTCTACTTCACTCTCGAGGCGCCCCTGGTGCGCATCCTGGGTCTCTATTCGAACATGCTGGAAAATCCCGGCGTCATTTCATCGACGAAGGATCCGACCAAGAACGGCGCGGCCAAGTTTCCGAATGTTCCTGACGTTCAGCTTGACTATCTTGAAGCGGCCCTCACGCGCATCAAGAAGGAAAAGTTCAAGGGCGCGGTCATCCTGGCAATGCATCATCCGCCCTATACCTTTGGGAAGCATGTCACTTCTCTGGTGATGCTCAAGGAAATCGATGCAATCTGCGAAAAGGTCGGGGTCTGGCCGCACGCGGTTTTTTCAGGCCACGCGCACAACTATCAACGTTTCACACGCACCATCGGCCGGCGGCAGATACCGTACGTGGTCTGCGGCAACGGAGGTCATCCACCCCTGCAGAAAATCAGCGTGGATCCGACGCTGCGCACGCCCATTGCCCTGCCTGCCTTTGCGCAGCCGGAACGGAAGGATCTGGTTTCGCTCGATAACTACGACTTCAAGTCTTTCGGCTATTTGCGAGTCGTCGTCGATACCACGCAGTTACGCATCGAGTTTCACCCCGAAGGTGACGGCGTGAATACAAAAACGCCCGACGATTTTGTCACGGTGCTCCTCGCGGACGGGACCCTGGTGCACTACGTGCCACCCTCGACCCCGATCCAGAATCAACTTTGAGGATGGACCAGTGAACGGGAGCTTTCGTTGCCCGTTTTCTTCGCACGGTGGGGTATATGCGCGGGAATTCGCTGATTGTATCGATTTGTCAAGGCCCGATGACCTGTGTGTTTGGAGTTTCTCCCAGTGGGTCGATTCGCTTCGAGATGCGCGATTCGGCTGTACAATCCCAACATGAGCCGCGACCCATTCTTTGCAGCCGATGCTGGCCTTGCGCGTCCAATATCCAGGACCTCTTTTGAGGTGTATGCATGACTACGTCCCGCGAAAAAAACGAGCTACGCAAATTGCCCATGATGCCCATCCGGGACATGGTGATCTTCCCCTACATGATGACGCCCTTTGTTGTTGGGCGCCTTTCGAGCGTGCGTGCGCTCGAGGAGGCCCTCAATGGCGACCGCAAGATCTTTCTGGCCACGCAGCATGATGCTTCGATCGACGAGCCCAAGGCGAAGGAGATCTACCAGGTGGGCGCGATCTGCAATATTGTGCAGAGCGTCAAAATGCCTGACGGTAATATCAAAGTCCTGGTTGAGGGCGTGGAGCGGGCCAAATCCAGCGAGATCAGCGACCGGGACGGCTTCTTTGTTGCCACGGTGCGCACTGGAAAGACCGATTTCGAGATGACGGCCGCGGTGGAACAGCTCATGCAGCGCGTCACGACACTCTTCGAGCAGTACGTGAAGCTGCAGCAGTCACTCAACTACGAGACGATCATCGCTTCAGTTCGTATGGATGAGCCCGCCAAGCTCTCCGACACCATCGCCGCCAACCTCCAGATCGGCATCGAGGAGAAGCAGGAACTGCTCGGTATTTTCGATCCTGCGGCGCGCCTGGCCCGCATCGCGGATGTGCTGGACATCGAGATCGAAAAGCTGGACCTCGATCGCAACATCCAGTCGCGCGTCAAGCGGCAGATGGAGCGCGCTCAGAAAGAGTATTACCTCAACGAGAAGATCAAGGCCATCCAAAAGGAACTTGGCCGCGGCGAAAAGAGCGAGTTCGATGAGCTGCGCAAAAAGATCGAATCCGCCGGCATGCCGAAGGACGTTCTCGACAAGGCCATCCAGGAACTGAAGAAGCTCGAAGCCATGCCGCCGATGTCAGCCGAGTCGACGGTAAGCCGGAACTACATCGACTGGCTGCTGGCGGTGCCATGGAAGAAAAAATCCAAGGAAACCCGTTCAATTGATTTTGCTGAAAAGGTTCTCAATGAGGATCACTACGGCCTTGAAAAGATCAAGGAGAGAATCCTTGAGTTTCTTGCCGTCCGCCAGCTGGTCAAGAATCCGAAAGGCTCCATCCTGTGCTTCGTCGGGCCTCCGGGCGTGGGCAAGACTTCGCTCGGCATGTCCATCGCGAAGGCCACGGGCCGCAAGTTTGTGCGTCTGTCGTTGGGCGGCGTGAGAGACGAGGCCGAGATTCGCGGCCATCGCCGGACATACATCGGCGCTTTGCCGGGCCAGATCATCCAGCACATGAAGCGTGCGGGAACCAAGAATCCGGTTTTCCTGCTCGACGAAGTCGACAAGATGGCCTCCGATTTTCGCGGCGATCCGGCCTCAGCTCTGCTTGAGGTGCTCGACCCTGAGCAGAACACCACGTTCCAGGATCACTACCTCGACGTGGACTACGACCTGTCCCAGGTGCTGTTTGTCGCCACTGCCAACGTGATGCACACCATTCCCGCGGCGCTGCAGGATCGCATGGAAGTGCTTCGTCTGCAGGGTTACACCGAATCGGAAAAGCTGGAGATCGCGCGCCAGTACCTGGTGAAGAAGCAGCGCGAGCAAACCGGCCTTAACGAGAAGAACGTCGTCTTTCAAGATGACGCCATCCTCGAGATCATTCGCTACTACACGCGCGAAGCGGGAGTCCGCAATCTGGAGCGCGAGATCGGCAACGTCTGCCGGAAGGTGGCGCGTCGCGTGGTGAAGAAAGGCGCGAAGCACAGGGAAGAGCTCACCGCCGCCAACATCTACGAGTTTCTTGGCGTGGCAAAATTCCGCGACTCCGAAGTGCATGAGAAGAGTGAAGTCGGCCTTGTTACCGGGCTCGCGTGGACTGAAGTGGGCGGCAGCATTCTCACTACGGAAGTGCAGGTACTCGACGGCAAGGGCAAGCTGACTATCACCGGCCAGCTCGGCGACGTGATGCAGGAGTCGGCGCAGGCCGCGCTGAGCTACATTCGCGGCAAGGCGGGGCAACTTGGCCTCAGCCGCGAGTTCTACCGCAATCTCGACATCCACCTGCATGTGCCTGAGGGCGCGATCCCCAAGGACGGTCCCTCTGCCGGCATCACCATGGCGACAGCGTTGGCCAGCGCGCTCACCAAGATTCCGGTACGCCGCGATATCGCCATGACCGGCGAGATTACGTTGCGCGGCAAGGTGCTACCGATCGGCGGTCTCAAGGAGAAACTGCTCGCCGCGTTGCGCGCAGGCATCTTTGAAACGATTCTTCCGAAGGCCAACGAGAAGGATGTTTCCGAGCTGCCGGACAACATCAAGAACTCGATGAAGCTCCACTTTGTCGATTCGATGGATGAGGTTCTGGCGCTCGCCCTTGAGGGTCCGCTGCCGACGCCGCTACCGGCCGAAAGCGAAGTGCTGACCGCGGTGCCGCACGACGATGTGGCCGGGGGACAGGTGGCTCGACAATAAGGCATCACGCCCCCGCCCGCTCCTGCGGCGGGGACCATCGAACCGCCCCTCGCGACAGAAGCAAGGGGCGGTTTTTCGTTGCGCCCTTTTCAGTCCGCACTCTAGAATTTTCAAGCCAACACCGAAAGACCTTGCGCAGAACCCTCGTAATCCGCGCTCGCTCTACGGACTGGCTACTGCGCTCACGCGCCAGAAGCGCGACTACGAAGCTTCGTGGGTCAAGCAGCAATTCGAGACCGCCTGGCGCGACGCCGACGTCGACCCGACGACCGGCGAGCCATAGCGTCGAGAACGAGACCCGGCCGACTCGTGCGTTCGATGCCGCGCCGGGGCAATGGACCCGCCGGCTCCTGTATCCTGACGATAGTGTCCGGCCGAATTGCTGCGCACGCCAAACCATGCGACACTCCGCACAGTTCCTTCTTTCGGCCCTCGCTGCAGCGCAGTTCCCTGCGCCGACCGTGCCGGAAATCGCATTTCTGGGCCGCTCCAACGTGGGCAAATCGAGTCTGCTGAATGCCCTCGTGGGCGACAAGGCTGCGAAGGTCTCGTCCACGCCAGGCCGCACGCGAGCGATCAATTTTTTTGCACTTGTTGACGATCGCGAGAGGCCACAGAAAATCTTCGCCGACCTGCCCGGCTACGGCTACGCGAAGATCTCGAAATCCATCTCCGCCGGCTGGCCCGCGTTTATTGAGCCGTATCTCGCTGAACGCTCAACGCTCGCTCTCTGCATCTGTCTTATCGACTCCAATGTTCCGCCGCAGGAGAATGACCTGCAACTCATCGAGTGGCTTCGCGCCGCCGGGCGCAACTTCGCCGTCGTCGCCACCAAGATCGATCGGCTCAGCGGCAATGCGCGGACGCGCAATTTAGCCGCGCTCAAAAAAGGGTTGGAACTCGATGAAATCCTGCCCGTCTCTGCAAAAACTCGCGCCGGCATTAACGAGCTTTGGGCTCGTATCGATTCCGCCGAACTCGGATAGAAGGTCGATTAAGCTTCGCCAGCTGTCCGCGGACCGAAAGCAAACTCTTCAGTTCCTTTTGCACTCCGCACCTGGACTCGCCCCCGGACCATGATTGCGCCACTCTCGATCTGTTCTCGCGTTCGCGAGACAAAGCGCTCGGCAAACGCGCGATCGGCGATCAAGACATGCGCATTTTGACCACGCCGCCCCAGATATCGCCCCGCCAAGCGCAACCATCGACGCGAGACCGCGTCCTGGCTGTCGAGGCACTCAATTGCCAGTGCGTCGAGTTTGGGCAGACCTGGCGCGGGTGCGGACTCTACGCTCCAGGTCACGCGCAGTTCGCCGCTCCGGCGATGTGACTTTTCCAGATCCGCAGCCGACAAAAGCACACCCTCGCGCAGCACATCGGGACGCACGCCTCGCGTCTCCATCTCAAGCACCAGGTCAGCCGGCGCAGACGCTACGCACACGGCTACCGTCTCGCCTTTGCGAATCTCGTTTTTCAGGATGCGAAGAGCCTCGTCGAGTGAGGTGACCAGGAAGTCGATCACTCCGTCACGAACAGCCTGCCGCTGTGCAGCGGAGTCGCTACTTGCGGTCAGGGTGGCCGCTCCGGCAACGTTCCCAGCGACCACGAGGTTGCTTCCAGTTGCGTCCAGTTCGCCGGCCCAGAAGAGCTGCCCTCCCAGGCTTGGTTCCTGATTTGGCTCCTGACTTGGTTCCGGGTCTGGTTCCGGGTCTGGCGCGGCGTTCTGCATCTGCACCAACGCGCGGTACAAATTGTAAACATCGAGAGAGAAGAGAGCGGATTCAGTGGATACGGGCAGATCGGGCGCCAAATGGGGTCTCTTTCCGATTCGTCCAGCCACGTCTATTCGACCGCTTGTTCCTTCCAATTGTGTTTGCGCACGAACAGGACGAACTTGCCGGGTTTGAGGTCAGCTTTCACTTTATCGGCGTCCTTCGGCCGTACACAATCATTCGGGATCGCGATGCCCGACGCGAGAATGTCGTCAATTGGATACCAGCTGTCGGCCGCGACGTTTTTCTGCTTTGCCACATCGCAATTGACGAAATACTCAGTTGAACTATCGTATGTCACCCGCACCGCAATCACTTTGGCGTCGGCGGGCACCTTCACTTCGATGGTGCCATCGTCTTTTTGGTCGACCCAGTTGCCCAGTTTGTCCGGCTTGTGGTCAAAGCGCACCTGCACGTTGGAGGGTGTAACCGCCGTGCCCGTTTTGCCATCCCGCACGTCGATGGTGATCAATCTTCCTGTTTGCGCCCACGCCGCCGCCGTCATCGCACAGCCACATGCGACTGACAAGAGCGTGCAGTGTCTACGTCGCATCATGATGGTCCTCGCTTCCGCGTTCGCACCGTTACCAGCTCGAATACAGCTGTCCGTCCGATCCCGACTCCTGCGAGCCCGAATGCACATCATTGATCCCCGGCTCGGTCTGGTCTACCGAAGCAAGCGCATCGCTCGTGTCCGTCGCCCAGGTATCTCGGCTATGGGTCATCGGGTCTTCAGGGATGCTCCGAAGGTAGCCACTTTGAATTAGATCGTCAAGCGATTGCGGGGCCTTCTGCTTATCCATCGTGTAGGAGTCGATGGCTGCGCGCATGACGTGCAGGTCTTCACGGAGCACCGCCTCCCGCGCCGACTTCATGGCGCCTACAAAACTGGGAATGGCCAGCGTCGCCAGAATCCCGATGATCGCCATGACGATCATCAGTTCCATCAGCGTAAAGCCGGCGTCGTTTTTTAGCTGTTTCCGCATGGCTATATCTACCAGTCAGAGTACCTGGTGCCGTCGAGAGCCGTGCCCTGCGACTTGGAATACACATCGAAGACGCTCTGGCCGCCGTAGGAGTCCGAGCTGGGATCGTCCTGCATGGAGCGCATGCCCCACTCCGCTCTTCCGGTCATCGGGTCGACCGGAATGCGGCGAAGGAATCGCACTTTCTTGCCCTGCACGTCCACTCCATTCACCAGCGTCTCCAGGTCGGGCGGATAGTTCTGGCTGTCCACCTTGGTCTGGAATGCTCCACGGTCGGCCGCGTCCTTGTAGTGATCGATCGCATCGCGCATCTCCCAGAGGTCGCGGTGTAGCTCGCGCTCCTCGATCCCGCTTTACCTTGAAGCGCGCCACCGGCACAGCCGCCGAGGCAAGAATCGCGAGAATCGCCACCGTCACGATCAGCTCGACAGCGTCAGGCCGCGCTCCGAACGCTTCCTCGATTGGCCGCTTGGCTCATGGCACTGCTCTCTACTTCACCACGATCGTGGTTTGCGCGCCTTCGGCCTGCAGAGGCTGCTGCGCGCTGGTCATCGCTCCAGGGCGCGTAATGCTGACGCGACGTACTGCCCGCCGCCTTGGCCTGGAAGGTCAGGACGCAGACGACGCCGGCGCCGCTCACACCAACTGTTCCGGGCGGACGCGACGCATTGATCACGATCGTGCCCGGCCCATCATCGCGATGCACCAGGGCAACGGCTTGCCCGTCGCGGCCCAGGAAATCGCCGTCGCCGACATTGACCAGCGGCAAGCTTCGCCGCATCGTATTGCACCTGCAAAGGAATGGACGCGATATCGCTGCGCTCCTGTGACAACGATCGGAACCTGGAAAGTTGCGCCCGCCGCAACCGACGAACCGGACGACGGGACGAGGGAGAAGCGCAATCCGCCCGGGCGGCGGCCATCGCCGGAGGGCGTTGCGCTGGGCATTGGGAGAAGGTGGTGGTCCGGCCTGCGCAGAGGCGCTCAATTGCGCCATTGCAGCCGGAGCTGCGGCTTGCCGCGCTCTGGCCCGGCACGACGCCCACACCCGGTCTGCGGCCGGCCGATGCTGCCGGCGCAACGGGCGACAGGCTCATGGGCGTGTTGTCGGCAGAAACGTGCCGCAACTCAATCGACTGCCCCGCGCCGGTGTCGATGGCCCGCAGATTCACCGGCGTCAGGTCCGACGACCGCACAATGTGCGGAATCAGCAGGAAGACGATTTCGTCATTCGTGATGTGGTGGTCCTTCGACCCAAACAGATACTTCAACATCGGAATCGAACTCAAGCCCGGGAATGCCGGTCCAGCTCTGCAGGTCCTGCTGGTTCAGAATGCCGCCCAGCACTGCTGGCTTCGCCCTCGCGCAGGCGGATCGTCTGTTCGCTTCTCTTCTGCGCGATGATCGGCTCGGTGCACACCGGAGATGGTGACGCTGGCTTGCCTCGGAGCTGACCTCGATCGACAGCTTCATCGTCACGTCGTGGTTGTAGTGGATCGTCGGCGTCATTTCAATGTTCACGCCCACGTCGATGTACTGGAACTGGGTTTCGGCCAGCGATGTGGCTGTAGTCGCGCCCAGCGCCGGACTGAACGAACCGGTCGCGATGGGAATGCGCGAGCCGATCTTCAGGGTCGCCTTCTGCGCGTCGGTGGAGCGGATGCGCGGATTCTGCAGAATCTTGGTGTTCGAGTCGGTCAGCAGCGCGTTGGCGGTGGCCGTGCCCAATGGAGACGGCAAAGTCAGTCGAGTTCAGGTGCGCCAGGTTGTAGAGCGTCGGACTCGTCGAAGACGTCGTGGACGAAGAGGAGGAGGAAGAGGACGACGTGGAACTGGAGGTCGTTGTCGGCGGTTGCAGGGTCACGCCGGCGCTCTGCGGCCAGGCGATGCCCAGGGTCCGCTCCCAGTTCTTGCTCGACTTCGAGCACGGCGATGTCGACCACCACTTCAGGCCGCGCCTTGTCGAGGTCGTTGATCAGCTTCTGCGCCAGCAGCAGTTCATCGGGTGTTCCGCGCATCACGATCGCGTTCTGGCTGGCGACGCCATAGACCTGCGAATTCGGCAGCACGTTGCGCATCGCCGTCTGCACGTCGTTCAGATCGTTCTGCTGCCAGGCATTGGTCAGATAGAAGGTCTGCACCGCCTGCTCTTCCAGCTCGCGCGCGTTTCGACCGTGAGTTTGTGCGCCACAAAGATCGTGTTGGCGGTGACCGGCCGCCAGAAGGTGCTGGACAGCGTTCCCACAATGCGCAGCGCGTCCAGCAGCGAGACGTTGTTCAGGTCCACCTGGATGCGCTTGCCTGTGTAGTCCGGATCGAACAGCACGTTGACGCCGGCAGCCTTGCCCACCGCCTGGTAGATGATCTTCGAATCCTCCACCATGTGCAGGGTCAGGGGCTCGTTCGACACGGGCCTCAATTGGACCGGGGCAGCCATCGAATCGAGATCGCCTGGTCTGCAGGCGCTCTCCGGCACGCCATCCGTTCTCGGCGGCATCTGCTCCTTGTGCAGCGAGCGAACCCTGGCGATCTCCTGCTGGGCCGCCTCATCGCTGGGATCGATCTCGCCGGCGTGCAGGAACTCGACCAGTGCCCCTTGCTCGTCGCCGGTTGCCAGAAGCCTGCGCCCGTTCTTGATGTGCCCGGCTGCTGCAGGGGTGCGAACGCGGAAGTATGCTTCCTTGTACGTCATCTCCCTGGGGACCATCGCATACGCCTTCTGGTAATCCGTGAAGGCTCCATCAAAGTCTTCGCGCGCTTCTGCGGCCTGCCCCTGCTTGTAATACGATTTCGCCGATTGCGCGTGCAACTGCACTGAAGAGCCCACCAGCAATACCAGCAGGGTCATGTATGCAGTCCTGAAAAGATTTCCAGAGGCAGCCTCAACGGCGGCGCGACGGATCATCGAACTCCTTGGCGTCGTAGGCGGACCCTCTTTGCTTGCGGACCGTTTTGGGCAGACATTGCCGCCGACGCACAAACTCATCATCGAAACACCCATCCAACGTTGCCTCATTCTAGCAAAGCCCAGTTGGACCAAGGACTTCGCCCTCATCCTGACGACCGGGTTGGTTGGCTGCAATACGCCCGACCAGATTACGTGTTTCCGCTCCGATGCTACGATGAAGATTCGAGGGAACTTTAGCGTGTCGCGGCAATCCAGCCATGTGATCGTTCCAAAAGAGGGTGCCGGGCCTCAAAAGGCTGTGCGCCCGCGCGATCCTGTGGCCTCGGGCGAACGGGATGCCGCCCAGAACCGCGTCGCGAGCCACAACTATTTTCTCCTCGAGAAGTACGAGGCCGGCGTCGCTCTCCGCGGCACCGAGGTCAAATCGATTCGCGAGGGCAAAGCCAACCTGAAAGACTCCTATGGGCTGGTGAAGGATGGCGAGGCGTTCCTGCTGAATCTGCATATTGGTCCTTATTCCCACGGAAATATTGCCAATCATGATGAAACCCGCACGCGCAAACTGCTGATGCACCGCGAAGAAGTGCGCAAGCTACAGTCAAAGACGCAGATCAAGGGACACACGCTCATCCCCACCCGCCTTTACTTCAGAAATGGACGAGTGAAGTGCGAACTTGCGCTGGCCAAGGGCAAGCAGGACTGGGACAAGCGCGAGACCGAGCGTAGCCGCGAAGCCGACCGTGAAGCCCGCGCAGCCATTAATGCCAATAAACACCGTCGCGGCAATTGAGCTACGGGGATCTCGCCAACCGTCCAGCATCCGGATCGAATTTGAGTGCAGATCGCGCGTTCTCTCAGGCGCGGCGCGCGATCTGGCGATCAAGTCCAGGCAGGATCAGCACGGTAAGTGCAGCTTGGGCGAGAAGCCCGAGCGCTATCAGCAGGACGTACCCTTCAAGGTGCGCACCATGCAATGCATTCACCAGCGCATGAACGGCAAGCCATACGATGGCTGCGCATCCCGCCAAAGCGAGCAGCCTGAGCCAGCCCAGACTCCTCGAATGCAGCGCGGCCAGCGTCAGCGCCGCCTGTCCAACAATCAATCCCGCGATCAGCTCGCGCCCTGCATAGCCTGGATGCCGTAGCCGCAGATCCATGATTCCCAGCCAGGTGCCGGATGCCAGAGTGAAGAAGCAAAGCAGATTCAGGGGGAATGCCAGCCTCTGCGGGATGAAGCTCAGTGTTTGGCCCAGGTACCACAGCCGCGCCCGTGCCACACCCATCTGCGGAACCTTCACCTCGCAAAACTCCT
This sequence comes from uncultured Acidobacteriaceae bacterium, assembly GCA_963760475.1. GTDB lineage: Bacteria > Acidobacteriota > Terriglobia > Terriglobales > Acidobacteriaceae > Telmatobacter. The sequence goes on from CAVXDG010000014.1 coordinate 23,098, forward strand.
CGTACAGGTCGCCGGCCACCGCCGCGCGGTTCCGCTCATGCAGGAGCGCTTTCAGCATTCTCTCCATCCACGTCGGCGGCTCAATCCGATTCATCGCATCACCTCCACGGGCCAGTGCACCCCATGCCACATCTTCTCCAGTGTTGTTCGTGCCTCCGTCAGTGCCGAGGCTCCAGGTGTGGTCAGAAAATAGAAGCGCCGCGCTCGCCCGCCACGCGCCGGCGTTCCTCTCTCCAGCCGCGAAGACACAAGGCCCTCCGCTTCCAGCCGATCGAGCGTGGCATAGACAGCGCCCGCAGACACGCTGCGTGCCCCTTCAAGGCTAGCCTGCACGGCGCGTAGTACCGCCCGTCCATAGGCTTCTTCGCCTGTGGCAACAACTGCCAGAAGGACAATCTGTTCAAAAGTTCCCAGCAGTGCCGCCATGTCTACAATGTATATATCGATGTTCGACCTCTGTCCAGTTTTTATCTTCGTCTCATATGGTTGGCCTGGAGCACACCGACCCGGACCGATCCCCGCCAATATGTCACGAGCACCCCAAGAATGAAACAATACCCTTGATGAAGACTCAGCTCTCGTTTGCAGCACTCGCCCAAATCGAAACCGAACTTCTCACCGTCCTGGCCGTTGACACGCAGACCGAAAAGGGCCCCAACGCCAAGCCGACGCCTGCGCTCTTGACGTCGGACCCGGCCATCACTGCAGCTGCCGCCGGGGTGCTGGCAAGCGGCGAATTCAAAGCGGGCGCGAACGAAACGCTTCTGTTGCACGCCCCTGCCGGACTGACGGCCAAGCGGCTGCTGATTGTGGGCCTGGGCAAACAGGCCAAAGCCACAGTGCACACGGTCCGAAACGCCGCAGGAACCGCCGTGCGCTTCACCAAGCCGCGCGGGATTCGGGAGTTGGCTTTTGTGCTTCCACAGAATGACTCCAAGAGTCTGCCCCCCGCAGGGATGGGGCGCGCGGCTGTGGAGGGTGCTTTTGTCGGCGACTTCGATCCTGACACCTACCGCAGCGACCGCAAGGACCTCAGCGTGCAATCGTTCACGGTGGTTGCGGGGGCATCTGCGGATAAGGGCGCCGTGCAATCCGGTTTTGATGAGGGCATCATCGTCGGCGAAAGCCAGAATTTCACTCGCTCTCTGGTGAACGAGCCTGGCAACAAGCTCACGCCCACCATCATGGGGCAGCGCGCCGCGGCCATGGCTAAAGCAGTCGGCCTCGGGTGCGAAGTCTACTCCACTGACAAGCTCCATGAGCTCAAGATGGGCGCCTTCTCGAGCGTCGCGCAGGGCTCCGCAGAACCGCCTGCCCTGATTGTTCTGCGCTACGAGCCGGAGGGTGTGAAGGATGGACCGCTGCTTCACCCCACGGACAAGGACCCGTCCGCGGGGGCCCCACTGCTCGGCCTGGTGGGCAAAGGCATCACCTTCGATACGGGCGGCATCTCGATCAAGCCCTCGGACAACATGGAGAAGATGAAGTACGACATGGCGGGCGGAGCGGCGATGCTCGGCGCCATGCGCGCCATCGCGCTCTTGAAACCGAAAGTCCGCGTGCTTGCGATTGTTTGCGCTGCAGAAAACATGCCCGACGGCAAAGCCTATAAGCCCGGCGACGTGGTGACGGCGATGCCTCTCGGAGATCGGCCGGGCAAGACGATCGACGTAATCAACACCGACGCCGAGGGCCGTCTTGTTCTCGCCGACGGCTTGACCTATGCGCGGCAACTGGGCGCCACGCATCTGATCAATGCAGCCACCCTCACGGGCGCCATCGGAGTTGCCCTGGGCATGATCAACGCAGGCGCATTCTCGAACCACGACGCCACGTACGAGAAATTTCAGACAGCCCTCGCAGTCTCCGGCGAGAAATTCTGGCGGATGCCTCTCGGCGAAGAATACGCTGACTTGATCCGCTCCGACATCGGCGATATCAAGAACACCGGCGGGCGCTATGGCGGCGCAATTACCGCTGCCGAGTTCCTCCATACGTTTACCGAAGACACGCCGTGGATCCATCTCGACATTGCGGGTCTGGCATGGAATGACGAGAACAAGCCGTTCATCGCCAAAGGGCCCACCGGTGTCGCCGTGCGCTCGATTCTGGAGTGGGCCCGGAGTTTCTCCGCATAGAAGGGTTACTCGCGATCCCGAATCTGACTATGGTTTTCGAATGCCGGCCCACGATCCGAGTTGGCATTCGACAATCCCCGCGCGTCTCGCTGTTTTCTGCATTTCTTTATACGATCCTTATTGCGTTGCGAAGATTCCCCGCGTTATTACAGGGGATGAGAGGGATTTTGGCGTAGAATCGCCACAATTCACACGAAAAATCAGCGGGGGCAAACGCAATGATCTTGCAGACAGCAGAACTTTCGCCAAGCCAGAAGGCCGCTATCGAAGACGGGGCGCCGAAGGGCGTTGACACAGCTCAGCGCGAAGACGCGGTGCTCAAGATGCGCCACCAGCTTTCCCTTCTGGACCTGAGCCAAAGGCGCAAGTCCATTGAGGAATGGATGGCTTCGTTGATGGGGGATGTCGACGCAGAATTAACGGCATGAGACGACGTTCGTTGATTTGACACGTCGCCAAACGCGTACGTGTTTCTCCGGACTGTGATGCGCCCTTCAGCGCGCGTCGTGGTCTGCAACTACGCCGCAGCATCCATCGGCGCGGAAGAACAGGCCCGAACCGCCCGCCTCTTGCCACCAGCCAGGTTGGCCCTGCGCTTGCCGCAGGCTCACCACCCCGAAGCGCCACGCCGATTTGTCTCCCTGAAACGGCTTCTCCGACAGCAGATCCTGGTAAAAAGGAACGGGCCAGGTGTGGTCCAGCACTTCGTAGTTCTCACCAGCTCCGCCGAGCCATTGATCGAACTGCGATCGAAGAGATGTGTTCGGCCGGAGGGGATAGAGCGCCACAATGTGCGCAGTCCCGCCTTCGTCGAGCCTTGATGGAATTGCCTCGACTATGCCGCGCAGAATGGCGGTGCCCTCGATGCCGCCGCTCCAGAAGTTGTCTCCCGCGGGCGCGGTCGAATCCGGAATGTAGGGAGGATTGGCGAGCAGCAGATCGCATGAGCCATCAATGGCGCTGAAAAGATTGCTCAGGACGAACTCCACGTTCCCAGCCCCGTTGAGAGCCGCGTTGAATCGCGCAAACTCCAGCGCTCGCGGACTGATGTCGGCGCCGACGACGCTCCTGCAATGATCGCTGGCGAGGAGGGCATGCACGCCCGAGCCGGTGCCGATATCGATTGCACGTTTTCTAGGGTCGCGCTTCGGCAGGCCGCCGAGCAGATAGCTTTCACCCCAGAGCCACATCACCTGGTTGATGGCGGTGTTCTTGCAGGCTCGATCGGTGACAATGAACTTTCCGTAACATGGAAACAGGCAGAGGTTGGAGCGCAAATGGGCGCCGTCTTCATCCGCAAGCCGACTGTCGAGGACAGCATCGACAAAATCGGCGGAGGTGACTCTGCTGAGGCGGCTTGTCGCGACGGCGATTCCATCGATGAAGAGCTGGAGTAGAGTGTCGACCGGATCGGTAGGGTCCGGCGTCCACCTGCGGCGCATTGCCGGCCAAAAATTGACGCCGAGCCGCGGAAACACGCCCAGCCGTTCCGCGCAACTCCTGATGGTGTACTCGCAGCGCGTCAGACCCTCGCGCAGAATCGACATTTGCACAGGCGATAAGACTCTCGGCGGCGCAACGTCTTCCGAAATTGAAGCGATGAGAGTCATCTTTCCCACTCCCCCGGGCACCGCCGGCGAGGTCCAGCGCCAACTAAACGCCCATAATGTTTCCGTCGTGGTCTACATCGATTGCCAGGGCCCTGGGCTCGCGCGGCAGTCCAGGCATCAGCATCATATTGCCCGCGACAGCCACCACAAATCCTGCCCCCGCCGACAGCGAAGCGTCGCTGATATGCAACGTCCAGCCGCTCGGCGCGCCCATGCACTTTGGATCGTCGGTCAGCGAGTATTGTGTCTTTGCGATGCAAATCGGCAGATGTCCAAAGCCCCATTGGGCGTACCGTGCCAACTTCGCCCGCGCTTCATCGTTGATATTGATGCTCGCAGCTCCATACACCTTAGTTGCCACCTTGAAGATCTTGTCTTCAAGGGCATCCTGCTCGTCGTACATCGGCCGCACATCCGGTGTCGGATCCCTTTGAATCGCCGCGACAACCTTCTTCGCCAATTCGATCGAGCCCGACCCGCCTTTGCTGAAGGCCTCTGTCACTGCAGACTCAACGCCGAGGCGCTTGCACTCTTCGTGAATTGCTTCGAGCTCTTCCTCAGTGTCAGACGGAAAGCGGTTGATCGCGACAACCACCGGGACGCCATACGCTTTCAGGACGCTGGCGTGGTGGCGAAGATTCGCAAAGCCGGCGACGAGATCTCCGATGCCCTGCGCCTTCAGACTCTGCGCCGTGGCGACGAGCACCGCTGCAGCCGGCTTGATGCCTGACTCGCCCATCACGATGTCGAAGTATTTCTCGGCGCCCAGATCGGCGGCAAAGCCGCACTCGTTTACCACGTAATCTGCGAGCCGGACCGCCATCTTCTGCGAAACCACCGAGCTTGTCCCATGCGCGATATTCGCAAACGGCCCGGTGTGCACCAGCGCAGGAGTTCCTTCGGTGGTCTGTACGAGGTTCGGCATCAGAGCTTCATTCAAGAGCGCCATCATTGCCCCGGTTGCGCCCATATCCTTCGCCGTCACCGGCTGCCCGGCGCGCGACACGCCTACGACGATCGATTCGAGCCTGCGGCGGAGATCGGCGCGGCTTGTGGCCAAGCCAAGAATCGCCATGATCTCTGAGGCTGCCGTGATCACAAACCCCGTGTCTCGATTGGCGCCTTCGTGGCCGGGCTTGTCTGGCGCGCCCGCGCTCACCACAACATGGCGCAACGCGCGATCATTCATGTCCATGGCACGGGGCCAATGAATCTGCGACGGATTGAGGTCGAGCTTGTTGCCGAAGAAGAGATGCGAATCGATCATCGCGGCGAGCAGATTGTGCGCGGCAGTAATGGCGTGAAAATCTCCATGAAAGTGGAGGTTAATCTGGCGGCTCGGCTCCACCTGCGATCGCCCACCGCCGGCCGCGCCGCCCTTCATGCCGAAGACAGGCCCCAACGATGGCTCACGCGACGTCACGACCGACTTGAGCCCAATCCGCTCCAGCCCCTGCGCCAGCCCGATCGAGACCACCGTCTTGCCTTCGCCCGAAGTGGTGGGGGTTGTGGCGGTCACCAGAATCAGTTTGCCTTGCCGTGAAAAACGCGCATTGTCGAGCAGGTCAAGATTCAACTTTGCGCCGAACCTGCCGACGCGCTCATAATCCTCGGGCGCGAGCCCCAACTTCTGTGCGATGGTATCGATGGATAAAAGAGATTCTGTCTGCGAGATGGAATTCACCATGAGAGCAACCGCTCCGCACTATACCCTGTGAGTCTTGCCACCCCTGTGATACCGGCTACAGGAGATGGATAGCCTTCACTACATCGCTTCCGGGCTCTCGATGCCGAGCCATCCCAGCACCGTGACCAGCTCACGCAAGACGACCGCCGCAGTTGCGAGCAGGAATGCCTTCCGGCCCGGGTCCTCCTCAGTCAGGATGTGATGCTTGTGGTAGAAGTTGTTGAACTCCTGCGCTAATTGGAAGGCATGCTTGGCCAGGTACGCGGGCTCAGATGTTGTAATGCATTGCGCCAGGACTGCCGTGCGGCGTCCGGCGCGCAGCCACAGGGCCCAGATATCTTCGGCTGCGTCGCCGTCGAGATACTCCGCAACATTTCCTGCCGCAGGGGTGCTGAACTGTTCTAACACCGCTTCCGCCGTCGTTCCGGCCTTGCGAAAGATGTTGCGCGCCCGCACCACCGCGTATTGGATGTAGGGGCCGGTCTCGCCTTCGAAGCTGAGCGCATCTTTGAAGTCGAACGCGATCACCGAGTTCCGCGTGAACTTCAGCATGAAGTAGCGGAGCGCCCCGATCGCAATCTGTTCGGCAATCTTCTGCCGTTCGGTATCGTCATGTCCCGTCTGCCGCGCATCCACTTCGGCACGTGTCGCAGCGATCAGCTTGTCGATCAGGTCATCGGCCTTCACGCCGAACCCCTTGCGCCCGCTCACCTCGATATACGGTTTCTTCTTGTCCTCGTCTGAAACATTGTAGCCAAGTTCCTCTGCGCAACGCGGCGTCAGAGCCACCATCTCGTAGCTGAAGTGCGTGTAGTGATCGGCCTCGGCGGTGTGGCCCATGCCGCGCAGCGCCTGAATTACATTGGCCTGCGGATCGCTCTGCCGCGCATCGATGACGTTATAAATTGCCTGCGCATTGCCAAAGTGCGGATGCTCGGCTTCGCCCTTCTCTGCCGATATCCAGCACTCGTGATCGGGGTAGGTGAAGAACCTCTTATAGCCAAAATCCCGACCCAACAGGCCGAACTTCCACAGATGGTAGGCAATGTCCTTGCCCACATAAGTCACGGTTCCATTGGAGCGGACAATGACCTTGGCGTCTTCGTCCGTTTCCTTCGCCGTGTCGTTCGCGTCCGCCGGCTCTTTGGCTCTCCCTTCGGCCTCAATCGTTTTGCCCGCGGCGCCGGGACGCGTCATCACCCAGCAACCCTTGTTCTTGCCCTCGTTTTCGAAATAGAGAACGCCCGTTTTCTTCAACTGCTCGAAGGCCAGCGCCCAGAAATTCAGGTGCAGAATCTCGCTCTCGCGCGGGAGAAAATCGTATTCGATATCGAGCCGCAGCATGGTTTGGAGATGCCGCTTCAGCACTGCCGTCGAGATCAGCTCCGCAAGCTCGGCGGTGTCGTTGCCGCCCTGCTCGATTGCGTGCAGGGTCGCGTAGCGCAAGCGCTTGCGCGCGGCCTTTTCCTCTTCGCTTCCCTGGTCATACCAGGACGAGGTGCGCGCGTAGAGATCCCAGCAATAATAGTCAACACCTGCGGTGTGGCCACCTGCGCCTGCGGCGCGCCTCTCACAGTCCGCGACCAACTGCCGAACGTCGCCTAGCGACATGCTTGCGAGATGCTGAAACCCCACCACCACATCCGCTACCTGCACACCGGTGTTGTCGATGTAGTTCTGCACGGTAACCTGCTGGCCAGCAGCGCGCAGCAGCCGCACAAACGTGTCACCGAGGATGGCGTTGCGGAGGTGTCCAACATGCGCGGCTTTGTTGGGATTGATGCTGGTGTGCTCGACAATGGCCGCTGGTTGGGGCAGGACTTTAGACGAGCGCGTTGGCTGATCGGAAGCTACGCTGCGCACGCCCTCCGTCCGATCGAGTCGCGCGTTGATGTATCCCGCGCCAGCGATCCCGAAGGAGGCAAAGCCTGGAAGCGAACCAATGCCCGCGACAATCTCCTGGGCGATGACTTTGGGCGCCTTGCGCAGAGTGCGCGCCAACTGCAAGGCGACAGGAGTTGCCAGCTCACCGAACTTCAGCTCGGGCGGCGTCTCGATGGGAATACTTTCGAGGGACAAATCGTACTTGGCCTTCAGCGCTTCGCGGATCCGCGATTCCAGCCGTTGCTGCAGTTCCAGATACACGAAGAAACCCCTCAGAAATCCTTGATTTTCAAGGCGATTTTACCACCTGGGGTGGGGCGGACTCTCGATGCGATCGTGGCCTGGATTGAATCCTTGTCGGCTCCGCGAGCGAAGCGCTAGTTCTTAACGGCCGGAGTGGGTTACGTCGATCTTCGCAATTACCGCCGTTCGTCGCCGGCACAAAAAGGGCTGAATTTCGATTCAACAGGTGCCGATAGATCGCAATGAGTCCCCGTGCGCCCAAGGTCGAACAAGGGGCCAAACGGGGCAGACGGGATCGTCTGGGAAGAGGAGTTGGGCCATGCGCACGTTGCTTGGTTTTGTGGTTGCAGCACTGATTTGCCTGACAGGCTGCGGAGGTACCACCCGGAACGACTCCGGTTTGACCAATCCCTCTTCACCCACACCAACCGACACTGTGTCCGGCACGGTGATGTACAAGGGAGCCGCCCTCGCCGGGGCCACGGTCACAGAATGGTCGACCAACACCAACGTGGTTCTCAGCACCACCACAACCGACGCGAATGGAAACTACAGCTTCTCCGGCATCCAGACCACGGGCAATGCCCCGATGGAGCTTCATTTCTGGGCGACCAAGGCGGGGTACGGGTTTGTTCCCAGCGTGGGGAGCGGCGCCAAGGCGATCCGCGCCGATCACACGGGGCAGTTCCAGGGAACGCTGCTGGCGGGAATCTACCTCAACGTAATCGACTATGTCGCGCTCGCAAATGCGTCTCTGTCGGCAGCGAACTTTATCGCCTATGACGGCGCCACGCCTTTGGTGTCGGTTCCTGCTACCGGACAGACAGCCAGCTACGCGGCTGGTGACGACGGCGCGCTCCGGAAAGGGGCGGCGTGGCCCTCAACGCGATTCATCGACAACGCCGACGGCACCGTGACCGACGCGCTGACCGGACTGATCTGGATCAAAGACGCAGGCTGTCTCGCTCCTGCGGTGTGGGCTGCTGCCCTGACCGAGGCGAACCAGTTGGCCAGCGGGACATGCGGCTTGAGCGATGGTTCCAAGGCGGGGCAATGGCGTCTGCCTGATCTTGTCGAGCTCGAAAGCGTGGTCGATGTATCGGCCGGCAACCCGGCATTGGCCGCAGTGAGCCCGTTTAAAAACGTGTCGCAGGCGATTTATTGGTCGTCGACCAGCTACTTTGGCGGTCAGGCAGGCTCGCCCCAGGCGTGGGCCATTCGCATGAGCGACAGCCGCTACATCAACGACGGCGTGAGTAACCTCAAAACCACCTCTGTAAACCAGGTCTGGGCGGTGAAGGGCGCGGGGGGAGGGGCAATTAAGCTTCCAGCGACGGGGATGTTTCCCACCTTCGCTGCAGGCGACGACGGCAGCGTGCAAGCCGGCGTCATGGCCCCGTATCCGCGCTTTATCGACAACAGCAACGGCACGGTCACCGACCTTGTCACCGGGCTCATCTGGCTCAAGCTGGCCAACTGCGTTCAGGGCGACTGGGCCTCGGCCCTCGCCGCCGTGCATTCTCTCGCCACGGGCCAGTGCGGCCTCACCGACGGATCGGCAGTTGGAAGCTGGCGGATGCCCAATCGCAATGAGATGCAGAGCCTCTCAGACCGCATGGAGACCAACCACTCCCAGTTCTTCAACCAGACGGACTACAACACCAACGGCTCCGTCTTTCAGTCCGCAATCCTCTCTAACTTCATTGTGTCTGAGTACTACTGGACCTCGACCACCAACGCCACCAACATCAGCGACGCATGGACGGTGTACAGCTGCGACTTCGGGGTCTACGACACGCCAAAAACGGATACGGGTTATACGCTCGCGGTGCGTTGACGACCCGTCGTGACAAAAAGGTTGAGTTGGCCGGCACTGCGACACACCGGCCGCAAGACGGCCAATGTCCAGCCCGCTTGCCGTAAGATGGGAAGAGAATCTGCACCTAGGCTCTGGCCGACGATAGGTTGGAAGCCGAAGCAACGAATCCAACAAATTTATCAATGGCCGATCCGTCTTCCAATTCAGCACGCTTTTACCTCACCACGCCCATTTACTACGTGAACGCACGGCCGCACCTGGGCCATGCTTACTCCACTATCGTCTGTGACGCCATTGCCCGTCGCAAGCGCGCTCTGGGCATCGAGACATGGTTTTTGACAGGCACCGACGAGCACGGGCAGAAGATCGAGCGCTCAGCCAGACAGGCCGGCCGAACACCGCAGGAGTTTGCCACTGCGATTGCGGGTGAGTTTCGCGGCCTTTGGGATCGTCTGGGCATCACCTACGACGATTTCATCCGCACAACATCGGAGCGACATGTTCGTGGCGTGCAGAAGCTGTTCGCCACACTGCGCGATAAGGGTTACATCTACAAAGGCTCGTATACGGGCCAGTACTGCGTCTCGGACGAGGCGTGGGTCGATGTGGCGCCGGGCGCTCCGTGCCCCGATTGCGGCCGCGTCACCGAAACCGTCAGCGAAGAAAACTATTTCTTCAAATTATCGGCATTCGAGCGCAGGCTGCTGGAGTTCTACGAAGCCAATCCAAACTTCATGCTGCCCGAGTCCACGCGGCGCGAAGTGATCAGCTTTGTGCGCAGCGGGCTGAAGGATTTGTCCGTCAGCCGCGCCAGTTTCTCGTGGGGTATCCCTGTTCCTGGCGATGAGAAGCAAGTGGTGTACGTGTGGCTCGATGCGCTGGCCAACTACATTACCGCGCTGGGCTATGGGTCTGACGCGCCTGAGGATCAGCTGAGGTTTGCGAAATTCTGGCCGGCGAACATGCACCTCATCGGCAAGGAGATCAGCCGCTTTCACTGCGTCTACTGGCCGGCTTTCCTTATGGCTGCAGGCATTCCGGTACCGCATTCGGTCCGCGCCAACGGCTGGCTGCTCTTCGATCAGGGCAAGATGTCGAAGTCGCGCGGCAACATTGTGCGCGCCGAGACCGTTCAGGAGGTTCTAGGTTCTGACGCATTGAGATATTTTTTGCTGCGCGAGATTCCCTTCGGCCAGGACGGCAATTTCTCTTTTGACGCCCTGGTGCAGCGCTACAATGGCGACCTCGCGAACGGCTACGGCAACCTGGTGAGCCGGGTAGTCAACATGGTGCACAAATACTTCGGCGGAGTGGTGCCGGACGCCGGGGAACCGACGGCAGCCGAGACGAAGTTACGCGCGCTAGCCGAGGAGACGATCGCCGAATTCGGGCCGACCTTCGACGACCTGAACTTCTCTGAAGCTCTGAAGAGCGTGTGGGCGCTGGTCGCCGAAACAGACGGTTATCTCACCGCTAACGCTCCATGGAAAAAGCCTCCCGAGCGATCTGACGCCGATCATCGGGAGTTGCAGGCCCGCGTATTGGCGACCGCGGCGGAGGCCATCCGTATCATCACCGCGCTTGTCTATCCCATCCTGCCTGACGCAGCCGCAAAGGTCTGGCTCCAGCTTGGCCTGGGCGAGATCGCCGACGCCGCCAAGCAGTCGTTTCTCATCCAGGTTACCTGGGGTGGATTGAAAGCAGGCACACATTTCGGCGAGCCCGCGCCGTTGTTTCCCCGCGCGGAGAAGGACGCAGTGGAACGTATGCAGAATCTCGAAGACGAAAACAATCGCAGCGCCGTCGAAGCCGTAAGCGGATCCGAGGGCAAGGCCCAGCCTGCAGCGCCGGCACCGCCTACCGCATCGCCGTCTGTTGCTCCAGTAACTTCGACCGGCACGAAGCAGGAGCGCACAAACGATGCGCTCACGCAGACCACTGCGGTTCCGCGCGATTCCGAAAAGCCTCTCGAAACAACGAAGGTCCATGAGGTCCCAGCCGACCTGACCAGCAGCCGACTGAGCACCACACCCGCGGGCGCGCCGGCAGGCGAGGTGGCCCCACCGCAGGTGGCGCCGACGATTGCGATTGACGACTTCGTCAAAGTGGACCTGCGGGTGGCTCAGATCCTGGTTGCGGAGCGCGTCCCCAAGGCGGACAAGCTGCTTCGTCTCGAAGTCGATCTCGGCTACGAGAAGCGCCAGATCCTGGCCGGTATCGCGCAGTACTACGAGCCGGAAAAGCTGATTGGCCGCAAGATTGTGATCGTCGCCAACCTCGCGCCCCGCAAGATGCGCGGCCTTGAGTCGAACGGCATGTTGCTGGCGGCCTCGCTGCCTGATGGCGCTCCGGTGCTGGCGAGCTTCCTTGAAGAAGTGCCGCTCGGCGCGCGGTTGAAGTAGCACCCGATGCGAATCGAGTTTCTATCACCGGAAGCGGAAATCAATCCGGACAATGATAATGTAGACGTCTTGTTGCATCTGGACGACGGTCGTGTCTTTCTGTTCGTCGCATTCACTCCTAACAACATTTATTCATGCATGGGAAACGAGGGGATCGACTACTTTTTTGGATCTCCGCTTTTCTTCGTTCGTAAACTCACCCGAGACAATCTCGAAACTGCGTTTCGCGCCCTGCTCGAGGAGCCCGATCGGCTTGAACTCTATGGCACGCTTCAAAAAAGTGACGACCGTCAGAAGGGCTCTCCGACTTAGCGATTTTGGCAAAAGTTGATAACGACATCCTTGGGAGCCCCAACTTGCTGATCGATTCACACGCGCACCTAGACAGTGAGCGCTACGCCGAAGATCGCGAAGCGATGCTTGTGCGCGCCTTCGACGCCGGCGTGGGCGCGGTGCTCGCTATCGGCATCGGCGAGGGGCCAGCGCAGATGCACCAGGCTCTCGATCTCTGTCGCCAACACAACGGCCGGCGCCGCATGCCCCGCCTCTACGCCAGCGCCGGGATCTATCCCCACAACACACCCGAAGCCGACGACGCGGCCCTCGCCAAGCTCGACAGTCTGCTCGCCGAGCCAGAAGTCATCGCCTGCGGCGAGATCGGTCTCGACTATTACCACGAGGGTGCTTCGCATGATGTGCAGCGCGCCGGGCTGGTCCACCAACTCGAGATTGCCGCCGCCCGCAAGCGCCCGATTCTGATTCACTGTCGCGGGACCAACGAGTCGACCGACGCTTGGGACGACCTCTTTCCAATTCTCGAAGAACGCTGGCGCCCGACCGGCCTGGGCGGGGTGATGCATTGCTTCGGCGGTGGCTGGGAGCAGGCGCGGCGGTCGCTGGATCTCGGCTTTCTGGTGTCCTTTGCGGGCAATCTCACCTATCCCAAGGCCGAGCCGTTGCGTGAAGTGGCCGCGCGCATGCCTTTGGACGGCGTCCTTGTTGAAACCGATGCTCCCTGGCTGGCGCCGGCTCCCGATCGCGGCAAACGCAATGAGCCCGCTTTCGTGGTCCGGACCGCCGCGGTGCTCGCTGAATTGCTTGGGGTTTCGGCGGATGACCTGGCGGTCGCTACCACCCGAAATTTCTCCCGGCTGTTCCGCCTGCCGCCCGGCGTGGGAAACTGATAGTGGTGCCGCGCACGGCGGCGCTCCCCCGCATTCGAGGATAAGAAAAGTATGGCCCAGGACAACTCATTCGACATCGTCAGCAAGGTGGACCTGCAGGAGGTCCGCAACGCGATCGAGCAGGCGCTGAAGGAGATTCGCCAGCGATTTGACCTCAAGGACTCCCACTCCGAGATCAACCTGGAAGGCAACGACGCCATTCAGCTCGCCTCGGCCAATGAGTATAAGCTCGAGGCTGTGAAGGAGATCCTTGGCCAAAAGCTTGTGAAGCGAGGGGTTTCGCTGAAGAATCTAACGTACGACAAGGTGGAGCCTGCCACCGGCCAGAGCGTTCGCCAGAAGATCAACCTGCAGCAGGGGATCCCTGTCGAAAAAGCGAAGGAAATTGTTCGCATCGTCAAGGACTCAAAAAAGAAGGTGCAGGCCAGCATCCAAGGCGATACTGTGAGAATAGCTGGAAAAGACCGCGATGACCTGCAGACCATCATGGCCACGTTGCGGGGCCGCGATCTTGGCGTGGAACTGACGTTTACGAACTACCGCACGAATTGATCGATTTCCCGGCCGGAAACAGGGGCGCACCGTGTGTGTGTCACGCTAACCGAGTCCGCATCGGGGACAGAAAGCGCGAGAACCAACACGATTGAGTACCTTGGCGATAGCAACGGCACGAGAAGTTTTCGAACTTCTGCGGGAAGATCTGGTGGGGATCGAGCAGGAGCTTGGCCGCGACGCCGCATCCAGCGTCAGCACCATCACGGAGATCGCCGAATACCTCCGCGAAGGTGGAGGCAAGCGCATACGCCCTTCTCTGCTGCTTCTGGCGGCGCATACGCTCGACTATTTCGGTCCTAGCGCCGTTCGTCTCGGCGCGGTCGTCGAGATGGTGCACACCGCGACCCTTGTCCACGACGACATCATTGACGGCGCGCAAATCCGCCGCGGCCGCCCTTCGCCCAACACAACGTGGGGCAATGAAAAGTGCGTCCTGGCCGGCGACTGGCTTTACATGCAAGCCTTCCGCGTCGCCCTTGAAGAGCAGAACCTGCGTGTGCTGGAGCTCCTTATAGGGCTGACGCAGCAAATGGTTGAGGGTGAGTTGCTGCAGATCCAGCGCCTCGGCAAAGCTGTTTCAGAAGCCGAATACTACGACCTCATCTACCGCAAGACCGCCTGCCTCTTTTCGGTCTCGATGCGACTTGGAGCGGTGCTTGCCGGAGCGACCGAAGCGCAGGAAAACAACCTGGCCACCTATGGCCGCGCGGTCGGCCTCAGCTTCCAGATTGTCGATGACGTGCTCGACCTGACCGCAACCGAAGAAGCGCTGGGCAAGCCTGTAGCCAGCGATCTGCGCGAAGGCAAGGCGACCCTGCCCGTGATTCACTCCATCGATCACGGCACGGCCCGCGACCGCCAGATGATTCAGCGCGTGCTCGACGACCGAAGCTTTGAGCATGTCAGCCGCGAGCGCATCCAGGAAATTCTTGTCCGCAACGGGTCAGTGGAATACGCCATGGCGGCTGCCGATCACTACGCCGAACAATCGCGCCAGGCGCTCGCTTTTCTTCCCGATTCCGACTTCAAACGCGCGTTGCTCTGGGTGCCAGACTTCGTTGTAGCTCGCGAAAAATAGTTCTGCTGAAACACACTACCGCTACGATGGCAAAACCCGCGCAAAGACTTTGGACCGACGTCGATCATTACTTCGGCCGCCTCATTCCGCCCGACGCCGTTGCCGATGCGGCCCTGCAAGCCAACCGCAAGGCCGATCTGCCCGCCATCGACGTTACGCCTCTGCAGGGCATGTTCCTCGATTTGCTCGTACGGATCTCGGGTGCGCTGCGCGTGCTCGAAATCGGTACTCTCGGGGGCTACAGCACGCTCTGGCTTGCCCGCGCACTGCCCCGGAACGGCACAGTGGTCTCGCTGGAACTTGACCCGCACCACGCCGAAGTTGCACGTGCGAACCTCGGGTACGCCGGCGTTCTCGATCGTGTGGAGATCCGCATCGGTCGCGCCACCGACAGCCTGCAGTCCCTTGTTGCCGAAGGCGCCGAGCCCTTCGACTTCATCTTCATCGACGCCGACAAGGCCGGCTATCCGGACTACCTCAGCTGGTCGCTCAAGCTGGCACACGTCGGCACCGTCATCTTGGCCGACAACGTGGTCCGGGACGGCAAGGTCATTGATCCCGACAACCCCGACGCCAATGTGCAAGGCGTTCGACGCTTCACCGATCTTGTGGCTGGTGAGCCGCGGCTCCGCACCACCGTGCTGCAGACGGTGGGTAGCAAGGGGTACGACGGCTTCGCACTGTCCGTCGTCATTTTGTAGTCGTGCGAAGGCTGCACAAAAGCTGTCCCCGGCAAGCAACGGCTCGCCAGGGACAGCTTTTTACTTGTTCGCTGCGAGGGTCTAGCGCTGATCCAATTGCGGCTGATCCTCGGCCCGCTCTGTGATGTGCACCGCATGTTCCAAGCGGAACGTCAGCAGGGTCTCGGCCGGTAGAAGGATTGCCTTGTTTCCGGTAAAGGCCGTGCCTGCCGTCCCAGCACCCGCGCCGGCCAGCCCGCCGATCAACGCGCCTTTGCCTCCTCCTGCGAGCCCACCAATCAACGCGCCTAGTCCCGCGCCGCCGCCAACAAAGCCTGCCGTCCGCTTGCCCTTGCCCTTTTCTGCGCGCGCAATCGAGCTGGTGGCTACCGGGTAGCTCCCCCAGCGGGTGTGGACGCGGTCGAGCCGAACGGAAAGCAGCGCGCCGCCCTTGAAGCGCCCCAGTGCCTTGGCATCCACCACCGTTCCTTCGGCTCGCGCCCCACGCGGAATAACCACGGTCCCATTGGCGAGCACGTCGTCCGAAACCGTCGCACTGAACGCCTCGCCGGGTTGCGAAATGTTTGAGCCGAGTTCAGAATCCAGCCGGACCGGGAGTGACGTCCCGCTTGGCAGCTCAACCACGGCGGGCGGAGGCGGAGGCTGGGGCACCGGCGCCGCAGTCGGGAGGTTGTTGCTCGAGGCTACGGGCTGCCCGGAAGCCGACGCAGGCTGTCCCGCAGCGGCAGGTGCTGCGCCCGCAGGCTGCTGGGCGGCGCCTGGAGCGGGCTGCCCTGGCTGTACATTCTGACCGGTTGCTGGAGCCGTGCTCGATTTGCATCCACCGAGCGCAAGCAAGACGAAGAGACTGAGATTGGCAAAAAAAACAAAGCGGGAAGGAACGTTCATCGTACTCACTCCTGTTGATCGATTCTCCCCAACACGATAGCGGCAACGAAAAAGACAGTGCAGCAGAGTGAGATGCTACTTCAGGCGAGGGTGGGAGAAATTCCAGCGATCGGCTGCTTTCGCAGCATTCTAAATATGCCGGTCAATTCTCTGTCATCAGTTCCCGAAGCGCGGCGGCGTAATGCTCCGGGAGGGGTTTCTTGTTGAGCTGATCGTCGCAGACGACGTGGACTGTTTCGCCTTCCGCTAGCAGCTTACGCTCTTGGCCCTCGTGCGCGGGCTTGCGCCAGATTTGGTAGGCAAACTTCAGTACCGAGCCCCGCAGCAGTGCCGGGCGCGTCTCAATCAGGATCTCGTCATCGTAGCGGGCGGGCGCCTTGTAGCGGCACGTCGCTTCTACCACCGGCAAGATGCATTCGTGTTCCTTCTCGAGCTGACTGTAGGCCAGCCCCAGTGAACGCAGCAATTCCACGCGACCCAGCTCGAACCACACCAGGTAGTTGGCGTAGTACACGATTCCCATCTGGTCGGTTTCGGCGTAACGCACGCGCACCTGGTGGGTGATGGTTGGCATCCGTGGTCTCTCTCGAGGTGCCCCGCAGGGCTCAGGGTTCGGACTTAGGGCTTCAGATGGCTGAAGACTGTCAGCTTTGCCACGTCGTTGAAGCTCACGTAGGCGAAGAACATCACCAGAACCACAAAGGCAGCCTGGTAGATACGCTCCTTCACCACGATGCTGATGTCGTGACGCATCAAGCTCTCGATCAACAGCAGAAGGATCAAGCCGCCGTCAAGAATTGGGAACGGCAGCAGGTTGAGAATACCCAGGTTGAGACTGATGCCGGCTGCGAGGCCAAACTTCGGAGCCCAGTACTTTGTCTCCGCAGCCTGTCCTGCCGCGTGCGCAATGCCCACCGGACCGGCAAGTTGCTTCACCGAGGCTTGCCGCGTCAATAGCTTCTTCAACACATCCACAATCATCAACGAATTGTCCGCGCAAAACTCACGCGATTCGCTCACGGCATCCACGAAGGATAACGGCCGTTGGTGCATCGGCGGATCGGCGGGCGGCACTGCCATGAAGCCTAATCGCCATTGTCCATCCTGTTCCGATGGACGCACTACCGTCGGAGGAAGGGTTACGCCGTTGCGTTGCACGGTCAGGGTCACGGGCTTTCCCTGCCCTTGTTGCAGGTAATCAAGCAGCGGATCGACGGTATGGAACGGATGTCCGTCGACGGCCACAATCGAGTCGCCGCCCCGCAGACCGGCCCGGTTTGCAGGCGAGTTAGGAACTGTCTGGTCAACCCCAATGGGGCCATTGACGTATTGCAGATACAGGCCGGTCTGGCTCAGCTCGAATCCGCTTTTTGAGGTTTTGCCAGGAACGCGCAGCGACGTCCGGACCGATTGGCCATTCCGACTCACAACAATGGGAAGCACCTTGTCTTCGCTGTTGCGCGTCAGATTGACCACCGCTTCAAAGTCGGGATTGCTGGTGTCGCCAAGCTGGAGAAACGAGTCGCCAGGTTGCAGACCCGCATCGGCTGCAGCAGAACCCGGGCTCACCCATTCCAGCGTTGCCGTTTTGATGTTTGGCACTTCGTTGATCCAGCCGAAATAGAGGAGCATCAATCCGAAGGCCAGGATGAAATTCGATGCTGGACCGGCCACACCGATCAGCATGCGCTGCCAGCGCGGGTGCGAGGAAAACGCTCCTGGATCGTCGACCGGCGCTTCGTCCCCGGGATTTTCACCGGTCATTTTCACAAAGCCGCCGAGCGGCAGCAGGCAAATCTTGTAGTCGGTGTCGCCGTGCTTGATTCCGAACAGGCGGGGCCCAAAGCCCACGGAGAAAGCCTCCACGCGGACACCGCACAGTTTGGCTACAGCAAAGTGCCCAAATTCGTGGACCACAACCATGATCCCGATCAGGACAATAAAGGCGAGGGCGGAAACAAAGAATTCATGCATAGATTTGGGGTCGAATCCTCAAGCTCACATTCCGGTGGTCGCGGGTTCATTTTCCGGCGCAGCGGTGAGCGCATGGGCCATTTGACGCGCCTCCTGGTCGACGGCGAGCACGCCGGCAATCGTCATTGGATGCGCTTCAGGCGTGGATGCAAGCACTCTTTCAATTGTACGCGGGATCCCCGTGAACGGAATTCGGCGGGCCAGAAACGCCTCCACGGCCACCTCATCGGCCGCATTCAGGGCAATGCAGTGCGTCCCGCCTTTTTCGGCCGCCTCATAGGCCAAGCGCAAGCAAGGAAAGCGCTTAAAGTCGGGCGGCTCGAAATCCAGGTGACTCAGAGATGCCAGATCGAAGGTCAGCTGCGAGGCTGGCCGCTCAGGGTACGCAAGTGCATAGAGGATCGGCAGCCGCATATCCGTGACCGAAATCTGGGCAAGGATCGAACCGTCGACATACTCGACCAGCGAGTGCACCGTCGACTGCGGGTGCACCGTAACCCGCACCTGCGACGGCGGCACGTCGAACAGTCGGCAGGCCTCGATAATCTCAAGGCCCTTGTTCAGCATCGTGGCCGAATCGATCGTGATGCGCCGACCCATTACCCAGGTGGGATGTTTGAGAGCCTGCTCGGGGGTAATCGACTCAAACTGATCGACAGGCAGTTTGCGAAACGGCCCGCCCGAGGCGGTCAGCCAGATCGTCTTCACTTCCTTGTGCTCGCCCACGCGCAGGCACTGGTGCACCGCGTTGTGCTCGCTGTCGATGGGCAGGATGGGCACGTTGCGCTCGCGGGCAGCCGCAGTCAGAATCTCCCCCGCCGCCACCATGCACTCTTTGTTTGCCAGGCCCACCGGCTTGCCTGCAAGGATTGCCGCGTGCGTGGCCTCTAATCCCGCCACACCGACAATGGCAGAGACCACGAAGTCGGCATCGGCATGCGTCGCGCAGGCGACTGTCCCTGACGTTCCATGCACGACGTCAATCTCGGTGATGCCGGCCTCGCGTAAACGCCTCAGCAGAACGTCGGCCAACTCTTCCGTTGCGAGCGAAACGATCTTCGGCCGCCAACGTATGGCCTGCGCAAAGGCTTCGTCGCCATTGCGGCCTGCAGCCAGCGCCGTTACCGCGTAGCGCTCCGGAAACTGCTCAACGATGGAGAGGGTGCTTTGCCCGATGGAGCCCGTCGAACCGAGGATAGCGAGTCGCTTCAAGTTGCTGAATGCCTCTGCTCTATTATCGCCGACCCGGAATCCACCCGAGCCGGCCCATTTCAGCGAAGGGTCTGGGCGAACCACAGTACCGGCGCGGCCAGCAGCAGCGCATCAATGCGATCAAGAACTCCGCCATGCCCGGGCAGCAGGCTCCCCGAATCCTTCACGCCAGCCGAGCGCTTGAGGGCCGATTCCGCCAGGTCGCCCACCTGCGCGGCGACATTGACGACCGTAGCCATCAGCGGCCAATACCACCATGCCTCATCCGCGAACGACAGTTTAGTGAAGTTCCATTTGGTCAGTTCCACCGAGAGCCAATACAACCCGCCCGTCACCAGAACACTTCCCAGCACCGATCCGATTGCACCCGCCCAGGTTTTGTTGGGACTGATGGCAGGCGCCAGCTTCCGTTCACCCCACATGCGCCCCACGTACAGCGCGACGATATCCCCGGCCCACACCACGAAGAGCAGGAACACCACCAGGGAAGGCCCGTTGGACTGCTCGCGCAGTGTGGGAATCGCGAGCAGCGTAAGCCCGACGTAGGCCAGCGCGAACACCGAGGAGGTCGCATCGCTGAGCACCCGGTCCATGGGAGAGCGAAACGTGCAATAGACAAGAAGGATTAGGCTCAGGCCGGCGAAGAGGATCAGTGTCTGATCCGGAGCCTCGAAGTTGACGGCGAAGAGGACGGCGAGGGCGGCCGAAACGGCGATCCGAGGCGGCTTGGCGCCGGTCTTCTCTGCCAGCCCGAGAAATTCCCACCCTGCCAGCACTGCGATCAGGGCGACGGCAAGCGTGATGAGCCATTTGGGCCCGAAAAACACCAGAGCCAGCGCCGTTGGCGCTAAAACCAGAGCAGTTAGGATGCGTCGCATTCAGGGATGAGAATACACCGCGACGCGTTCGGCAATGTTACCGAGGGTCACGAAATCCGCCAGGGGGTGCCGAAACACCCCAACCTGGGATGACCAGCGACTACTGCGCAGAACGGACTATACTTCCCTCGTCCTCCAGAGCAGGAACGCGATGAAAGCCATTGTGTATCGCAGCTATGGATCGCCGGACGTTCTCCGGTACCAGGATGTTGCGAAGCCGGTTCCGAAAGCGAATGAAATCCTGATCAGGGTTCGTGCTGCTTCCGTCAACCCGCTGGACTGGCATTTTATGCGAGGCACGCCGGGTTTCGTTCGGCTGTTTACTGGGCTACGCAAGCCGAAGAACACACGTCTTGGTGTCGATGTTGCCGGGGTCGTCGAATCAATGGGCCGCAACGTAACGCAGTTCCAGGCGGGAGACGCGGTCTTTGGCGCCTGCAATTCGGCCTTTGCCGAATATGCCTGCACGCCCGAATCCGCCGTGGTCAAGAAGCCCGACAACCTGCCGTTCGAAGAGGCTGCTTCAGTCTCAATCGCCGGCTTGACCGCGCTGCAGGCTCTGCGCAACAAAGCCCACCTCCAGCCGGGACAGACTCTGCTAATCAACGGCGCGGCCGGGGGCGTGGGCACATTCGCCGTGCAAATCGCCAAATGGCTTGGCGCTGAGGTCACGGCCGTCTGCAGCGCATCCAACGCCGAGATGGTGCGCAGGTTGGGCGCCGATCATGTTGTGGACTATGCCCGCGAAGACTTCGCCGCCGGTCCGCAGCGCTACGACGTTGTCTTCGACCTGGTAGGCAATCGCTCCATCTCCGATTTCCTGCGCGTCCTGCAACCGGCAGGAACGTACGTCGGCTGCGGCGGCGGGGGGCCGGACAAGCCTGCACTCGATCTCATCAGTCGCATGATCGGCACAACGATTCGGTCGTGGTTTGTGCGCCAGAAGCTCGTTGGCATACTCGCGCAGCGGAATCAGGATGACCTTCGCCTGCTGGCCGAACTTATGGAGAGCGCCAAAATCGCTCCGGCAATTGACCGATGCTACGGGCTCGACGAAGTGTCCGAGGCGATCCGGTACGTCGAGCGTGGACACGCGCGCGGCAAGGTCGTGATCACGATGCAGTAGGAAAGGGACGCACTGTCAGGCTCGGGCGCGGCGCGTTCCACCGCACGAGTGTCGAGTTATCGAGCGGCAGGACCTGGTCCTTCGCCGCTTCGACATAGAACAGGTCTTGCATCACCTTGAGCTTCGCCGGCATTTTCGCAGCCAGGTCATCGGCCTCGGTGGGATCATCGTGGACGTGGTAGAGTTCCCAGTTGTAGCCGGCGATCACATCCGGCGGGGTCGTCGTGCTCAGTTCCCATGGGAGGGGTCGCCGGCGTGGTGCACGCCACCCACCCCTCGTGGATAAGATGGCCCGGTTGCCCAGCATCTCGGAATCTTTTCGTCGTGCGCTGGGTCGGGGCATCGGCGTTCGCCTTGTCCCATGTATAGGTCATGCTGACGCCATCCATCGGGCGTTGGGCGATGCCGTTGATCATGAGGTTGCGGAATGCCGGTCGCTTCAAGGATCGTCGGCACGATGTCGATGATGTGGTGGAACTGCCGGCGGATATTGCCCGCATCGTTGATGTGACCGGGCCAGGACATCGGCCATGCCCTGTGCGGTTCCGCCGAAATGCGACGCAACCTGCTTGACCCATTTGAACGGGGTATCGAACGCCCACGCCCATGGCGCCGCGGAAATCCAGGTAGGTCCGATCCGATCCAGAACTCATACCAGAGAAACTGGTCCTTGACCGACGGCGACCACCATTGAACGTCGTGAACTCGTCCGGCGTGCCGTTGAGCATGCCTTCCGCGCTCGCGCCATTGTCGCCGCTGATATAGATGATTAACGTGTTGTCGAGTTCGCCGAGATCCTCGACAGCCTGGATGACGCGGCCGACCTGATGGTCGGTGTAGGCCAGATAGGCCCGGATCGACATTCGCCTGCTTGATGAAGAGCGTCTTTTCCTCAAAGCTGAGAGTGTCCCACTGCGGCAATTCCTTCGGCCACTCGGTCAGTTTGGCATTTTCAGGCATGATTCCAAGCCGCTTCTGATTGGCGAAGATCGTCTCGCGCAGCTTGTTCCAGCCGTCGTCGAACAGACGCATCTTGCTGATCTTTCGATCCACTCGGGCGTCGGATTATGCGGCGCGTGGGTGCCGCCCCGGCACGTAATAGACAAAGAACGGCTTGTCCGGCGCAAGCTCCTTCAGTTGCTTCATGTACTGGATGGCCTCGTCGGCCATGGCTGTCGTGAGGTTCCAGGTGGGATTGTCCTGGAAGGGATAGATCGCAGTTTATTGCGATGGAGGTCGGTTGCCATTGGCTGGCGTCGCCGCCAACGAAACCGTAGAAATACTCGAAACCCATGCCGACCGGCCATTGGTCGAACGGCCCGACCTCGGAGTCGCCTGAAAAGACGGCGTGTTGTGGTCCTTACCGAACCAAGAGGTCGCGTATCCGTTCTCCTTCATGATGGTGCCGATGGTGCCGTTCGCCTTCAAAATGATCGAATCGTACTCCCGGATACCCGGTACCGATTTCGTCCACGACCCCGAAGCCGGCGACATGGTGGTTGCGACCGGTAATCAAGGCTGCCCGGGTCGGCGAACACAGTGAGGTGGAGTGGAAATTGGTATAGCGCAGGCCGGTATGTGCGATGCGATCCAGG
This sequence comes from uncultured Acidobacteriaceae bacterium, assembly GCA_963760475.1. Classification (GTDB taxonomy): domain Bacteria; phylum Acidobacteriota; class Terriglobia; order Terriglobales; family Acidobacteriaceae; genus Telmatobacter. The sequence goes on from CAVXDG010000014.1 coordinate 46,072, forward strand.
GCCGGGGTGGGGACAACGCCGCCGAACGTCCCGGGCGCACTGAAGCCGACATCGTCCGTCATAATGACGGTGCCGTTGGGCGCTCCCTTTGGCGGCGCGACCGGGGCGGCCACCAGGGCGTCAACTCGGAGGCCTTCTCTTTGATTACGCCGCCGAATGGCGGATCGGGCGGCGGCAGCTGTTTGCCGCTGATGGTGGTCGTGCCTTCGGGCGATCCGACATTCGTGCCCACCGGTTTGCGCATGGGCGTGGCAGCCGCACCGGTGGCCGGCGTCTGCGCCGTCGCGCCGCAATTCAGGGTGCCGCCGACCGCCGTCGCCAAGCGACCTTTGCCGTCGTTCCAAATAGTTCGCGGCGCTTCATGCAAGGACCTCCTGCTTGCTACGAATCCACGTAGCACCCGCACGCTGTGGCTCTTGGATTGGCAGTATTTCAACGCGCGCGGGCTGCGGCCGATATCATCATGTCGGCCGCGGAGCCGACTATGCAATTTCTGCAAGGAGGTCTTGGGGAAACGCTATGTCGCCGGGCGCCTGTCAACGTCGCCGACGGGGATTCACCGAACGTTCTCCGGTAATAAACGGCGAAGCGTCCCAGCTACCAGAACCCGTACAGGGTGGCGACTTCCGTCACGCTGCCGGTCGCGGGATCAGCGGTTCGCAGAAGCCTGCCGGGCGAATTGAAGACGCCGCAGCAACAAGTACCGTTTCGGACTTACCCCCAATTGCTCCATGCAACAAAGATGCAATGTTCGCAGATTGACGCCGAGGGCTTTGCAGATCTCAGGCAGAAAAACCGCCTCGCCGGCTTGCTTCTCTGAAAAAGCAACGAAGCGCCTGACGATCATAGCGTGGCGACCACGGCCGCGATGTCCTCGCGAACACAAGTTGCATCGAGGCACGCCAGCGTCGCCTCCGTAAGCGACTGTTCCAGACCGCGTGCGACGTCAGGATTGTCGATGATTTCGGGAGCGGTTCGGCCAACTGTCCCGCTGCTGCATGCAATCGTCGAAGCCGTTCCAGTGCCAAGGGTGGTACGACGAGTGCGGCCGAATCACGCGATGGGGTCACGTCGCGTCCCAACAAGGCGATGCTCGCTTCGGCCAGGCGATCGGTTGGCAGCGAGGCGCTGCCCCAATTTGCCGCTGCTGGTAAGATGTGCCAGCCAACTATGCCCGCATGGGCCGGAAGGACTTCATTCGCGGCGATGTCGGCACGACGCCAGCCAATTGTGGGTCCCGGCTCGGGGTACTGAACAGGATGGCTGTGCGCGTGGGAGGAATCGCCAGTTCCCAGGCACGCGGCAAATGTCTTCCGGGCACGTTGCAACCACAGGTGGTGTGTGTCGATACGCGTCACGGCCGCCGAGAATTGCCCGCAACCAGTGACAGTCATATGGCAGTTCACCGGTCGAAATCGCAGCCCGAAATTCATCGACGTCGGTTGTCTTCAGGACAAAGCTCGATGACACACCGGGAGCCCTTCCGTGCCCACTGCCGCGCTGCTGTTGAACGTCAATAACGCATTCTCCGCGGATGCGATTGATCTGGATCAATGATCCGAGGTACAGCGCAGGCGTTGCCTGCCCCCGCCCGAATGTGCATCATTGCCCCATGTTTCGCCGCAATGTTACGGACGGGAGTTCGCCGAATTGCCGTCGGTATGCGGCGGCGAAACGGCCAGGGTGGTTGAAGCCGTAGCACTTTGCCAGTTTTGCGACGCCGGCCTTCCGCGGTTGCGCGTCGAGCAGCGCCTTGTGGACCTGCCGCATCGCACGCAAGAGAAAATAGCGGCGCGTCGTAACCCCTCGTGATGGTAGGACCGCGCAGTGCGATCTCTCCAGGTTCGCCTCGCGGAAGCCGTCGACCTTTGTCGTCCAGGATCGCAATCTCGGCACCCGCGGACCGGCCGACAGACCCCAGTTTTCGTCGGCCCAGGGGATTCGCAGCAATTTGAGTAGCTGCTTCGGTCATACCGAAGGTATCAACCACAGGGACACTGAACAGGGCTTCCAGTCCGCAAAGCACTTTGGTCGGCAGAGTCGAAGACGCTGAACGGATCAGTCGTAATGTGGACCGCTGCACGGCCTGCTCATGCCCGGCCGCTGCCGACAATACCGCCTGATGGATTGCCGGAACTGCCGTGTACCAAGTCGGTCGAAAATCCGTCAGCCAGCCAAAGAATGCCGCTGCGTCAAAACCTGGC
>CAVXDG010000015.1:0-682531 GCA_963760475.1 uncultured Acidobacteriaceae bacterium
AGCGTGTTTCAAAAATACCTCCTGAGCGTAATCCAGAAGCAAGCGAGATAGAAGAAGGCACAATAGGTGGAGAAGATGCTCATGACGAACCAGCAACCGGCGAAACTGGCCGAGCCAGGAGTTGGTTCGTTCCACGATCCAGCGGCGCTTATAACCTCGCAGTTTGCGCCCGTCTTGGTAGCGCCGTTGCTTGTTGTTCTTCCGGTACGGCGCGATCAGTTCAATGCCTCGTTTCTTCAGCCGCTCACGCAGCGGGTCAGAATCGTAGCCGCGGTCGGCGATTATGCGTTCCGGCTTCTGTCGCGGCCTTTCGGGCGGGGTACGCGGACTTCGGCGAGCGTGGCTTCCGCAAGCTTAACTTCACTCGGAGAGGCACTTTCCAGCCGAACTCCCAGCGGAAGACCTTGACCGTCGACCAGTACCATCCACTTCGTGCCCTTGCCCCGCTTGGTTTTACCGACGGCAGCGCCCCCTTTTTCGCTGGGGCGAAACTGCCGTCGAGAAAGGTCTCGTCCCATCGCAGCAGGCCCTCGCTGTCCAGCCCTCCCAGCAGGGCACGCCAGGCCTCCAGCCAGATCCCTTCTTCTTGCCAGCGTTGCAGCCGGCGCCAGCAGGTCGAGGGCGAAGGAAACTCGTCGGGGAGAAAATGCCACGCCGCGCCGGTCTTCAGAATCCACAGAATACCCTCGAAACAAGGCCGATTCGGGGTCGGCGGTCGGCCCCGCTTGTCCCGTCGCTGCTTCGGCTTAGGCAGCAAGGGCTCAATCAGTTCCCATTGCTCGTCCGTCAATAGCTTCTGCCGTGTTTTCATGACAGAAGCTCACCAGCTTAACCTGCCTCACACGTAAGTAACTATCGTGAGGCCGAACCTATTTTTGAAACACGCTCTAGAATATTCCGGAAAATCGTCGGCGCCGTTGTCATGAAACCTCGTGAGGGCTGTGTGGGATAGTTTACGTGCTTGGCTCTGAGCAGCAGGATGATTGACCGAGGTCTCTATGGTTGTCAAGATTAATTGGCGGGACGGTCTACCTTTCTAGCAGCATTTCGAAACTAGAAGTGGGCACTACCAGAGCGGCGTCCTCGGTGGATGCGCGATCTTCTTCACCGTGATCTGCTTCAGCATCGGAAGGGCAACCGCCAGATTGCTCGCGCTCCGGCTCGCTGATCAGGATATGAACATTTCCGGCATCACCACGTAGCCGGTCACAAGCAACCCATACCAACACCGCACCCGCTCCAGCATCTGCTCGAATGTGCGCTTGGCTGAGCGTCGTCACGGGCACAAACAACAGCAGATTCCTCGCTTCGCTCGTAATGACAATTCCTAATAATGGACGATGAATTCCAAATACCAACACCGGTCTCAGTTACACGGGCTACGCTATTTCTGCTCCCTCGGCATGTGCTGAAATATCGCGAACGCCGCCCCTTGCGGATCGGCGAGTACTGCGAACCGGCCGAATATTCTCCATCGTCATCGGAGGCAGGTAGAACTTGGCCCCCAACGCTTTGGCATTGTCGGCGACGGCATCGCAGTTGGACGCGTTGAAGTACGGCAGCCAATGCGGTGGAGTGTTGGGCTGGCGATGCGACGCCGGAGGGATGCCTCCTATGAAATGCTCGCCGTTCTTGATATGCAAATAGTTATGCTCGGGGTCTTTGTGGCCGCTCATGATCTGCCAGCCGAACAGGTCGCCGTAAAACTTGCCGGCGCGCTGCGGGTCAGGCGTGCTCTAGATCGGCCCAGCATAAAGTGCCGTCCACATGCGCAATGCCGATTCCCTGGCTCTTCTTTGGCTCCCACGCGGTAAACACCGCTCCCGTGGGATCTTGCAGCACGGCCATCCGCCCGGCATCGAAGACATCGAGGGCGTCCTTCAGAACCGTGCCTCCAAGTTCCGCGGCCCGCCTGGCGGCATCGTCGGCGCTGGCGACCATGATGTACAGCATCCAGTGCGGAGGCACACCCTGCGAGCGCTGCTCCGGTCGCAAGGTGTAGGCGGCCGCAGCGTCGCGTTCTTCCAGCTTGAAGATGGTGTAGAAGTCGTCCGGCCCCATCGGCATGTCCGCCGGTGTCCATCCGAACAGCGACTGGTAAAAAGACTTGGCGGCCGGCTGGTCGGTAGTGCCCAGGTTCATCCAGCAAAAAGAGCCTGGCGGATGCGAATCAATGTTTGACATGGGCGGAGAGTATACCCAGGGCAAAGTGGTGGTCAACCCGAGGGGCGCGGTTCAAAGGAAGTTCACGTTCCTTGCGTGGAAGCAAAGCATTCGGGCTTCACCGGAGGTTTACAGACTGTCGAAAAAAGTCCGGAAGGCGAACCTGCCGTCGGCTGAAGCCGACTCGGAATGACAATGCTGAAGGACTAAAGGCGCACCTAAAGGTGCGCAAAAACCAAGCCATATCCCAAAGGCTCGCGGCAGCTGCGGCAAAAGTGTGATGGCTATCCCAAATAGCGCGAAGGCCAGAATCGCTCCCGTCGACACTGCCAGGTCACCCGCGGCAAACGGCCTCAACCGCTTCGACGGGTGCCGCCGGTCATTCTCAATATCGAGCATGTCATTGACGAGATAGTTTGCCGACGCAATGAAACTGAAACAGAAGAACGCCGAAACGGCCGCGATGATCGATCCCGGAGTCAGTTTGTGCGAAAGCAACAGAGGAGCAAACATCAGGACATTTTTTGCCCATTGATGGAGGCGGATTGCCTTCACTAGCGTGCGGCCCGTCGGTCGCCTGTCGATGAATGTCCGTTTAACATGGACCACGCCCATCCGCAACGCAATACGCAGACCCACGGTTGGGTTCGCTGCCATCGCTTCGCCTGCCTGCACCAGCAATGGCAGGTCCGCGCGCGAATTGCCCACATAATCGAACGACCCAAAACGCTCTTTCAGGCGCGCCAGTTTCTTCAAGCCCGTCAGGTTGGTCCGGCCCTCCGTCCCCAGGACCCCGTGAAATATCCCCAGATGCGCGGCCACCCGTTCCCCAAGCCCCGCGTCCGCGCCCGTTGCCAGGTAAAGGTCCCGGCCCTCGCGCCTCTGCGTCTGCAGATAACGAAGAAGGGGTAGGTTGTAAGGAAGCCGCGCCGCATCCAGAGGAGCGCGCCGCGCTATCTCTCCCTTGAGCCGCGCCCGCCCCCCTGCCAGCCACAGGGGCACTCGCCACACTTGCAGCGGATTGCTGCGCACAAATTGACAGAACGCATCGAAAAGGGAATCCGACTTGATCAGCGTGCCGTCCAGGTCAACACACAGCGGCCGCACCGGCGCGGGCCCCGCATCTGCTTCACCCGCAGCCGCCTCAAAGCGCTCTGGAGAGCGCTCGCTCTGCCGCACTTCGCTCGTTGGGTTCATTTGCGCTTAGTATAGCGGCGCCTCTCTTTTTTATCGCCCGCTTGCGAATGCAACGAGAAAGGCGAGCCGGCTTTCGGCTCGCCCTATTCCTCCCGGCTCTTCTTGCGCAATTCACCGCTCAGTGCGCGTAGACTGCCTCTTCCACCTTCACCGGCTCAATCAGCTTCACTGGATAATATGCATTCCGCGTGTACTGCTTCACCATCCGGTTGGTATTGAAGAACGAGCCGTTGAACGCCAGCGTCGTCTTCATCAGCCGCGCCCACTTCTCTGGAACATCGCGGTACAGTGGAACCACCGACCTCTCGAGCTTGCTATAAAGCGATTGCGCCTCTTCTGCATCCGTCGCACCGTCTTCAATCGCCCACCCGGTCACGCCTTCGATACAGCCCTCGATCCACCATCCATCCAGAATCGACAGGCTCGGCACTCCATTCAGCGCCGCCTTCATCCCACTGGTGCCCGAAGCCTCGTAGGGCCTGCGCGGCGTATTCACCCAGACATCCACGCCTGCCGTCAGAAGTGCTCCAAGATCCCAGCCGTAATTCTCCAGATAGACGATGCGCAGCATATCGTTCGAAAGCTTGTGCGCCACTTCAATCACATCGTGGATTAGAGCCTTGCCCGGAAAATCCTGCGGATGCGCTTTGCCTGCATACAAAATCTGCAGTCCGCCCGCATCGGTCGCAATCTTCAGCAGGCGCTCCGGATCGGTAAAGAGCAGATTGGCGCGCTTGTACGTAGCCGCGCGGCGCGCAAAGCCCAGCGTCAGCACCCTCGGATTCAGCACCAGCCCCGTCCGCGAAGCAACCTCGGCCAGCAGTTCTTCTTTGGCGCGCATGTGCGCCTTCAGCATCTCCTGCTCCGGCAAATCGATCGCGTTGCGCACATACAGATGATCCCGCCGCCATGCCGGAATGTGCGCATCCAGCATCTGCTGCGTCGGCTCCCGCATCCACGTCGGAGCGTGCACCCCGTTCGTGATCGAATCGATCGCGAACTCAGGAAACATCGCTCGTGACACTTTCCCATGCTGCATCGCCACACCGTTCGCATATCGCGAAAAGCGCAGCGCAATGAGCGTCATGTTCAGCAACCCCTCGTGAAGACACCCCAGCTTCTCAAGCCGCGCTGTCCGATCGCCGCCCAAAATTCGGTTCGACTGCTCGGTCGAGAATCGATCATGCCCCGCGGGCACCGGCGTGTGCGTCGTGAACACGCATTTGCGTCGCACCTGCTCAAGATCGGATTCGGTTGCCGCGCCCGGCGGTCCGCCGCCCAACTGCCCCTCAAGCAAGGCCAGCGTAAGAAGCGCCGCGTGGCCTTCATTCATGTGATAGACGTTTACACTTAGCCCCAGCGCATTCGCCATCCGCGCCCCGCCCATGCCCAGCACGATCTCCTGCTGCAGGCGATAGTTGGTGTCGCCCCCATAGAGATGATCGGTAAGCCCGCGGTCCCAGCCCGAGTTCCCATCCACATCGGTGTCCAGCAGATAAATCGGCACAACGTGCCCTGAACGACCCACCATCTCGTACCGCCACGCCCGCACCGTAACCACGCGATCTTCCACCGAGACCGTGATGCGCGCCGCCTCTTCCTTGCAAAAGTCCGCCGGATTCCACGGCTGCACTTCCTCGGTCTGTTCGCCCGATCCATTCAGATGCTGCTGAAAGTACCCCTTGCGATGCGCCAGTGTGAATGCCACCAGCGGCACTCCAAGATCCGCCGCAGATCGCAGCGTGTCTCCCGCCAGCATTCCCAACCCGCCGGAATAAGTCGGCATCGCAGGATTGATTGCGATCTCCATCGAGAAGTAAGCCACTAAACCTGAATCGGGAAATGCTTCGTAGGAAAAAGGCTTGATTAAGTTATTTTCCATTTCCAACTCTCTGCTGCACTGGTCCGTCATCCATACGCACTTGAGAATTCAAAGCGTTGTGCAGAAGTGCTTCTGCTGATCCTCATCGGCGCAAACTTTGTACGATTCTAACAAGGAATCGCGGGATTATCTGCGCAAGAACTCGGAACGGTCCCCCTTTGGGAATGGTTACTTTCGTCGCAGATCATGGGAAAAAGCACTGCTGAGTTAGAAGGCCCTTATCCCCCGCCGGGTTGCACAAGGGAGCCCTCTTGATGTGCACCCCGCGACGCATGGCAGATCATTAATTGCGGAACGATTCCCGTTTCGGTCGCGTAGCGCGCTCCCAGTTCTTCTGAGAATTCTGCGGCGTGCTCGCGTTCCACCAAGTTGATCGTGCAGCCGCCGAATCCTCCGCCGGTCAGGCGCGCGCCAATCAAACCCGGCAAATCCTGCGCCAAAGCCACCATCGCATCCGCCTCCACGCAGCTTGCCTCAAAGTCCTGGCTGTAGCTGCGGTGTGCCTCCGCCATCAAGCGTCCAAGCTTACTTAGATCGCCTTTCAACAACGCATCGGCCGCTGCCACAGTTCGTGTGTTCTCACTGATTACATGGCGCGCGCGCTTCACAGCATTCGGACTCATCTCCGATCCCCATCGTGCCAGATCCTCCAGTGTTGCATCGCGCAAAAAACGCACCTCGGGCCGATGACGCCCAATCACCGCCGCTGCTTCTTCCACTTGAGCCCGACGGCTCGTATACTCGCCCCCCGCCACGGAATGCTTCACCATCGTGTTCGCAATCACCAGCGCTACATGCGGCGGAATCGGCGCCAGCTTGAAACTCAAATCGCGGCAGTCGAGTAGCAGAGCATGATCCTCTGCGCCGTTCGCTGAAATGAATTGGTCCATGATGCCGCAGTTCGCGCCCACAAACTCGTTCTCCGCGCGCTGGCACAACCGGGCAAGCACGCTCCCCGTATACCGCACGCCAAGCATCGACGTCACCGCCAGCGCCGTTGCAACTTCCACCGATGCCGAACTGGATAGCCCCGACGACAGCGGCACGTCGCCCCACAGCGTCAGGCTCAAACCCGGAATGCGCAGCCCCTCGCCCGCCAGCACTGCCAGCACGCCCAGCGGATAGTCCGACCAGTGCTTCGACGCCTCCTTCGGCAGATCCGCTGCATCAAAGGTCCGCTCTTCGCTGAAGTTCTCTGCGTGCAGCACTACCTTGCCATCCGCTCGCGGAGAGATTCCCGCCAGGGTGGCGAAGTCGATCGCCGCAGGCATCACAAACCCCTCAGCATAGTCGGTGTGCTCGCCGATCAGATTCACCCGCCCCGGCGCAACAAATATGGCGGGCTCAGCTTTAAATCGGCTCAAATGCAACGCGCGCATTGCAACAGGATCATGCATGTTTACATCATCTCCAGTTCCACGCGCATTGGCCAGGCATTGGATTCACCCGGTCCAAGTGCACGCGACCATTCCCCGGCTTGCGCGAGCGCATCCACCGGCGCCGTTGCGGGCTCCATCGCGACACACATCTGCTTGGGCCCTTCCCTCTCCGGCCAGCCGCCATAGCAGAGCCACAACCCAAGATACGGGGTGATTGCCGCATCAAATCGCACCCGCACCCGCAACCCAGCCTTCACCCGATGCAGCTCGCACCAGTCATCCCCTACTCTTAGTGGGCCGGCGAACAGCTTGTCGCCAATTCCGGACTGCGGCGGCTCTACAACCCGCAAATCGATCGCTTCTCCCGTCCCACCGCGGGCCAGGGGCCAGGCGACCTCGACTCCTGTCGCACCCAACCGTCCGCCCCGGGAGCCCTCCACGCGTAACTTCCCAATCGATGAGGGCAATTCAATCCGGTCTCCCTCCTCGACCGCAAATAAAGGATGCGCCGCCCACGACCAAGGCACTGCTGAACGTCCCATGTTCGTCAGCGTGTAGTTCATCCGAAGCGTCCAGCCCTTCTCCGTCGCCGATATTCCAACGGTTCTTTCCAGCGCCAACGGCAACGAAAAGCATTCCCCTCGCAGCGTGATTGATCCTTGATCCCCTTCTCTCGACCCTTGCCTTTCCCACGCCACCCGCCACAGATCTCCATGATCGGGAATATGCGCCACTCCCCCTTCGGTTATCACCGCGCACGCTGCCACGGACGGCAAACACTCATCCCATCCGCTCGCGTCCCCTGCCTCAAAAGACATCGTGCGTGTCCGCGGTGCAACCGGATGCAAAGGCGCCTGCAGCAGCTCGTACCCTTTCACGCGGATTGAAGCGATCTTTCCCCCGTACTCTGGCAACAGAGCTACATGGCAATCGCCGGCGCGGATGACAACGTTTTCTTTCCCGGCGACGCTCGTTGTCCCCCTGATCATCCAGTTCACTCCCCTATGCTTCGTTGCAGGATGCGCTGAGCTGCTCCCAGATCGCCGGAAGCCATTCCGCATGCTCCGGCTTCATCAACACCGAGCGCAGACAGGTAAGGTACTCTCCGCGTTCCCCATCTGAATAGCCGCGCATTTCTATCCAGGATTGCGGCAATTGTACAAGGGCCAGATGCAGATCGCGCGTGCTGGCCACCGCAAACACCCGCCGCGCTTTCTCTGAGGACCCCCTCGGATCTCGCGAGTTAACTGCCCACACCACAATGTCCAGCTCCGGACCGCCCGGCAGCGGCACAAACCTCTCGTCGGAGCGCAATCGCCGATCCAGTTCCTGAGCGGCCTTGCGTCCCTGCGCCAATCTGCACGCAAACTCACCGCCTGGTAAGAGAGGAAGCAGCTTTTGCGTCGCCCAGAGCGCAACAGCCGCCGCCCCCGCGCGCGAACACTCCAGGCTGATCTCGCCCAAGGTGCAGCTCCTTCGACGTGAAATACGTGTAGGGCGAATCGTGCTTGTAGAACCGCCCTACCGCAGGGTCCCTGAAAGAGCACGCACCCACACCCATACGGCTGCAGCCCATGCTTGTGCGGATCGACCACGATCGAATCCACCCGGTCGATCGCCTCAAACGCCCCCCGCGCCTCTTGGCCTAGCTCCTCGGCAATCAGCCGGAAATACCCGCCGTACGCCGCATCCACATGCACACGAAACCCGTACCGATCTCGCAATTCCAAGATCCCCGGCAGCGGATCGACCGCGCCGATTGCCGTCGTCCCTAGGGTGGCGACTACGGTCCCCACATCGCCCTTTTTCAGCTCGTCCTCCAGCGCATCCAGCCTCATCCGGCCCCGACAATCGGCGGCAACCGCTCCAAACCCCAGCTTCAGCACATGCGAAATCCGGTTGTGCGTGTAGTGCGCCTGCTCCGACGCCAGCACGCGCTTTCCAGGCGCCAGCTCCCCCGCCACCCACAGCGCCTCAAGGTTAGCCATCGTCCCGCCCGACGTCAGATGGCCAAGAAACTCTGTCCACCCAAACATCCCGGCAATCTCCCTCACCGCCTCGATCTCCATTGCCGAACTGGCCCGCCCGCCGTCCCGCGCGTGATTGTTTGGATTGATCGTCATCGCCAGTGCATAGGCGGCCGCCGCCACCGGGTGCGGCGGCTTCAGCATCTGCCCGGCATAGAGAGGATGAAAATAGGGGTAGTTCTCGCCTAGCCGATGAGCCACCGTCTCCAGCACTTCGGTCATTCGGCCGGCGTCGAGGGCCCGAGCGGCAAACTTGGGCAACCCCGAAAACTCCGCATCCAGTATCTGGGCAGCACGGCGATATATCTCCGCCGCCGAGTCAAGCGTCATCGCGACCCTCCACCCTGCCACGCGCAGGGTCCGGGCAAAGGTCCCACTCCAGCAGTCTCATTTTGAACCATTTGCAGGGCATGACCGTTTCGTAATGGGACTAGTGGGTAGAATCTGTACTCCATTTTTCACACCCGATGCTACACTGGAATCAGCGTTAGAGCCGAACCGGGCGTGAGCAGTACTCGCCCAACCAGAGCAAGATTCTGCCAGTGGTCGCTCCGATTCATCCAGCGCAATTCAATACCAGGAAACAAAAGCGAGATGGAACAAGGTACTGTGAAGTGGTTCAATGATGCGAAGGGCTTCGGCTTTATTTCGCGTCAGAACGGCGAAGACGTATTCGTGCACTACTCTGCAATCAACTCGAGTGGTTTCAAGAGCCTGCAAGAAGGTCAAGCCGTGCAGTTCAACGTGGTGAAGGGGCCCAAGGGCTGGCAGGCTGCGGACGTTCAGCCGCTGTAGGCCAGTAACCTCGCCGGATTCCGGCAGAATCTAGCAAACAACGGGCTGGGAGCACTCTCAGCCTTTTGTTTTTGTGATGATCCCTCCACACAAACCCATTGAATCCTTTGGGTTCCCAAGAAGGCTCCGCCTCCAGGGCTGCCCAGTTCTTCCCCTTCCAGCACAGCTTATCCGCTAAAGTCCCAAACAGAGCACCGAGTACGACCGCGGCGGCAACTGCACCGTCATCGTCGATCCCACCTTCGGCTTCTCCAGACTCTGCGGTACAACCTTCTTCGGCTCGGCAAAGGTATTCAGTGCCTTCAAATCTGGACCCGTCAGAGTCTCAAACGCTGTGACTGAAGTCGGCGTCAGATCGTGCCACCGAAGCTCCAAATCCCGTGGCTTCTCCAGATCTCGATTCAGCACAAACACCGTGGCCGTCTTCTTGGCCGCATCCAGAGTCACCGTCACATCCAGGTACGGCACATCGCCGAATCCGGGAATTGGCAGCCCAAAGCTCTCGATTGGCCGGCCCAGTGCGGTCACCGGATACGTCGGTCCCTCCGGCGCCAAGCTCAGCGCTGTGCCCGTGCGCATACTTCAGCGCCCAGGCATAGGGATAGAAGATCGTCTGCCGCAGGATGCCGTCTTCATTGGTCGTGATCGGCGCAATCACGTTCACCAGCTGCGCCAGGCACGCCACCTTCACGCGGTCCGAGTGCCGGATCAGCGAATTCGCGAGACCTCCCACCAGCAGTCGCGTCTTCCAGGTTGTAGGGCTCCTCCAGCAGATGCGGTGCTGGCTTTCCGTGCCCGTCTGCGAAATCGCCGCCGCGCGCGCGATACCAGACGTTCCACTCATCGAACGACAGAAACAGCTGCTTGCCCGAGCGATTCTGCGCGCGCACCGTGTCGCACACCGCCACGATCTCCTCGATCTGCCGGTCCATCGCCAGGTTCATCGCCAGGTACTTCGTGCTGTCCTCGCCCGTCTCATCCGAGTTCCCCCAGTAGCGGTGCAGCGAAATCCCGTCCACCACGTCGTAGCACTCTTCCAGCACCGTGCGGTCCCAGTCGATATATGTCGGCATAAACGGCCCGCTCGACCCGCACGCAATCAGCTTGATTGCTTGGATCGATGGCCCGCATCTGCCGCGCCGCATCCGTCGCCTTCAGTCCCGTACTCCCGCGCCGGCAGTGACCAATCTGCCACGGACCGTCCATCTCATTGCCCACGCACCAGTACTTCACTGCGTGCGGCTGCTCATAACCGTGCGAACGGCGCAGTTCGCTCCACTTCGTCCCGCTGGGCGCGATTGCAGTACTCCACCAGCGCCGCCGCATCCTCCGCCGACCCCGTTCCAAAGTTCAAGCCGAACAGCGGCTCGGTTCCCACTTGGCGCGCCCATGTGATGAACTCGTTGGTGCCGAACTGGTTCGTCTCGAGCGTGTTCCACGCCCGATCCAGCACCGTCGGCCGGTCCTTCTTCGGTCCCACCCCGTCCAGCCAGTGGTACCCCGACACAAAGTTCCCCCCGGGATAGCGCACCAGCGGCACACCCATGTCGTGGATCTCCTTCATCACATCCGTACGGAATCCATTCGCGTCGGCGAACTTCGAACCAGGCTCGTAGATGCCCTCGTAGATTGCGCGCCCCAGCTGCTCCAGAAACGACCCGAACAGGTGCGGACTGATCGCGGAGATCTGCCGCCCTGAATCGATCACAACCCGCGTCGTTTGCTCGCCCTGGGCAATGCCAAACCGGCCAAGTGCCGAACTGGCCGCCACCGCCAGCCCTGCCTCGCTCGCATTCTTCAAGAATCGCCTGCGTGAAACACTCTTCATCGGATGCCTTTCTGTACCGGGCACTTAACCCGAAAAACGCACAGCCACCCGCAGCCTGAATGCGCGTTCGAGCTTACCCGCTGGTCGAACCGGATTTCGAGTAAACGTTTGCCCGAAGCAGCATAGTAGCTCCCTTCACCTTTGTCAAAACTGAATTGGCTCTCTGCAACCCGACTGCATCGAGTGGTTCGCCACGCGAAGCGTTTGCCTGGACTGCAAGTCCCTCAGCCCGTATTCCGCAGTCCCGCCGAGATACCGCTGATGGTCGCCGCAATCGCGCGATTCACCTCCGGCGTATCTTCGCCGGCGCGCTTGCGCCGCAGCATGTCCACCTGGATCAGATGCATCGGGTCAACATACGGGTTGCGCAGCCGGATCGACCGCGCCAGCACCTGGTTCTTCTCGAGCAGGTCCTTCTGCCGCGTGATCGCCAGCACCGCATGCACCGTGCGATGCAACTCCTCCTCGAGCATGTCGTAAACACCCGCTCGCGCATCGCCGCGTCCTTCACCAGCATGGAGTACTGCCGCGCCGTCGCCACATCCACCTTGCCCAGCGCCATCTCCACGTTGCGGATCAGATCGATGAACAGCGGAAACTCCTGCGCCATCGTCTGCAGCAACTCCAGCGCGCCCGGCTGCTCCAAGTACTTGCTCGAACGCATGTCCCACGCCGAACCATGCCGGCACCAGCAGCCGCGACTGCGTCCACCCGAATACCCATGGAATCGCCCGCAGATCCGCAATGTTCGACGACGCCTTTCGCCGCGACGGCCGCGACCCAATCATCGCGTGCTCCAGTTCGCCCACCGGCGTCGACTGCTCGAAGTACGTCATCACATCGGGATTGTCCAGAATGTTCTACGCGGTAAAACCCAAACGAGATCGCTGACAATTCATCGAGCGCCGCTTCCCACTCCGGCTTCAGAATCGCCCGTGAAATGCCCCTCGGGATCGCGTGCATTCGGCCGCGCCAGCGCATCTAGCGATGCCGCAATCATCAGCTCGAGATTGCGCTCCGCCAGCACCTCATCGGCATACTTGAAGTTCAACACCTCGCCCTGTTCCGTAATCCGCAGCTGCCCTTCAAACGAATCCATCGGCTGCGCAAAAATCGCGCGATGGGTTGGCCCGCCGCCGCGACCCACCGTTCCGCCCGCGCCCATGAAACAGCCGCAGCTTCACGCCGCATTCGCGCGCCACCGCGTGCAGATCGCGATGCGCCCGGAAAATCTCCCACGTGCTGGTCAGCATCCCGCCGTCTTTATTCGAGTCGGAATATCCCAGCATCACTTCCTGCCAGTTGTCCCAGCTCTCCAGCAGCTTGCGATAATCGGTCCGGCTCCACAGCTCGCGGCACACTGCCGGCGCATTGCGCAAATCGTCAATCGATTCAAACAGCGGCACCGGCATCAGTCCCGGGTCCTTCTCCGACCCCTCGACACGCACGCCGCCCAGCCGCGCCAGCCGCACCACCGCCAGCACATCGTCCACCGTCGACGCCCCGCTGATCACGTACTGCCGAATCACTTCCGGCGAACAGCCTGATTTCGCCTCAGCCACCACACGGAATGTCTCGAGCACTTTGGACGTCTCCTCTGACAGCTCACCCGGCAGCGAATCCGCGACCGAATCCGCAATCGCCTCCTTCAGCGCCGCCGCATGCACCCGCGCATGTTGCCGAATATCCAGCGTGTGCAGATGCAGCCCGAACGTTCGCACTTGCAGAATCAGCGGATCCACCAGCGTCCGCGCAATCCGCACACCCTCATGCGCCACAAGTGATGCGCGCAGCAGTTCCAGATCGTCCAGCAGTTCGCTGGCCGAGCAATATGCAGGTAGCACCTGCGCCAGCTTCTCCTGTCCCTGCGTTAGCGTGAACGGCATCACCGGCAGCTGCCCGGAAGGCATGGCCTCCGTCGTTTGCTCAAGCGTGCGCTGCACCCGCGCCTTCAGGCAGATCGCGAATCGCCGATAATATTCGAATTCATACTGCTGCGCCGAACACCTGCGCCTCAGGCGTGTGCACTTGCGCCACATACGCGTCGCAACCGCCCCAGCAGCGCATCGCTCACCGGCACTCTGCTGCGCGCTCGTCGTCAGCAGGTCGATCAAATTGTCTAACTGCCGCTGGTAATAGAGCAGCAAATGCCCGCGCGCCAGTCGAATCGCATCCCGCGTCACCTCCGGCGTCACAAACGGATTGCCGTCGCGGTCTCCGCCGATCCACGATCCGAAGTGCAACACCAGCGGCAGCTCATGCGGCTCAATCTCAAGATCCCGTACGCCGATCGCAGCGCCTCGGCAATCTCTCGATACAAGCTCGGCAGCGTCTCGAAGATCGAGACATCGTAGTAGTCGAGCCCCATCTTCACTTCGTCGTAACACCGTCGGCCGCCGCGACCGCACCTCGTCCGTCTGCCACAGGCTCGTGATCTCTGCGCGAATTAGCTCTTCCAGCCGCGCCAGTTCCTGCTCCGGCACCGGAATTCGATCCAGCGCCTCGAGAAACTCTCCAATGCGCCGCCGCTTCACCATCACCGACCGCCGCGCCGCTTCCGTCGGATGCGCCGTGAACACCGGCACAATCAGCACCCGCTTCAGCCAGTCCATCGCCTCATCGGCGCGTGATGCCCACGCGCCGCATCGCGCACAGCGTGCCCACCAGCGAACCGCGCTGCTGTCCCGCTTCCCCGCTCAGTTGCAGTGCAATACGCCGCCGCTTGCGGTGATTCGTCTCCGCAAGGTTGATCAGCTCAAAGAAAAATGCGAACGCGCGCGTCAGCAGAATCGCCCGGTCCACCGGCAGCGAGTGCACCAGTTCCAGCGCCTTCTTGCCGTGTAGCGCCGCCTCGTCGTCCTTGCCTCGTGCCTCGGCGTCGCGCCGCCGAATCGTTCCCTGCCGCAGCGCTTCTACGTGCGCAAATAAATCTTCACCCGCCTGCTCCCGAAGCACCTCACCCAGCAGCGTCCCCAACGAGCGCACGTCGCGCCGCAGAGGCGCCTCCTTCAAATCGCCGGTGCGCGCTTCGAGTTCCGCCAGCCGTTGCGACCAGCTCTCCGGATTCCACAAGAGGGGCATCGTCTTTTGATTATGCACGACGGACTTCAGAAGATTGGGGAGGGCTTCTGCTAGGCCTCGACCTCCACCGATTGACTCGTCATCCTGAGATTCCGCGCGTTTGGGGCCCGGTGAACCACGCGGTCGTTTATGGGTACGCGGAGCAAAGGATCTGCTTGTGCTTTTATCCCGTGTTCCGCTTCCGCTCCATCGGCCCAGTAGGACACAATGGCTCCATGCGTCTCCCGTGGTTTCTTCCCTGCGTTTTTGCCTTCGCGAGCCTCGGTTTCCTTGGGCAAGATCCCCCACCGCCGCAATCGCCTTCCACTCCGCGACCCGCACGCCCCCTGCCGCCCGCCCGCGATCCGCACACACCGGGCTATGTCGCCACCGCCGAACTGCCCGACGGCATAATCCCTTCCCCGTATACCGACGGCAACTTCATCCTCGGCCCAACACATACTGCCTCTCCCGAACTCGCCTCCGTTGACGCCACACCCAACGGCACCGTCATCGAGTTCACCCTGAGCTCCGCCGACAGCAAATACTATCCCGGCATCGCCCGTGATCCCGGAACCTTCGGCTCGCCCGATCCCTCCAATCCCGCCAAGCTCGATGTGACCACGAGTCATCCCGCACCCTACACGCGCAAGGTTGCCGTCTATGTCCCCAAGGGCTACATCGCCGGTGAAAGGGCGCCCTTCATCGTCGGCGCCGACGGCCCCGACCGCCTCCTCTTCGCCTCCCTCGATAGCCTCATCGCGGCTCACAAGCTGCCGGTCATGATCGGCATCTCCATCGGCAACGGCGGCGGAGACGCCCAGGGCAGCGAGCGCGGGCTCGAGTACGACACCATGTCTGGCCGCTACGCCGAATTCGTCGAGCACGAAGTGCTGCCCGCGGTCGAAAGCCACGCCCACGTGCGCCTCACCCGCGACCCCAACGCACGCGCCACGATGGGCGCAAGCTCAGGAGCATCCTGCGCGCTTGCCGTGGCCTGGTATCACCCCGAGTGGTATCACCGCGTGCTCTCCTACTCCGGCACCTTCGTCAACCAGCAGTGGCCATGGAACCCGCTGACGCCGCACGGCGCCTGGGCCTTTCACGAGAGCCTCATTCCGGAGAGCAAGCGCAAGCCGATCCGCATCTGGATGGAAGTCGGCGACCGCGACCTGCTCAATCCCAACGTCATGCGCGATGACATGCACGACTGGGTACTCGCCAACGAGCGCATGGCCGCGGTTCTCGCCGCCAAGCACTATCCCTATCAATTTGTATTTGCGCGTAATGCAGTCCATGTCGACCGCGGCGTCCGCGAGCAAACTCTACCAGAGGCCCTCGAATACGTCTGGCGTGGCTATAAAGAGAAGCGCTAGTCCTCCAACTGGGTTGTCAGCTCTTCCCACTCAGAGGTGAGCGCCGCAAGTTGACCACGCAGCTCGACTGCGAGATCCGTCAATCGCTGCGTCTCCCCTGCCGACACATACACGCCCAACTGCTGTTCGGTATGCGCGATCGCCGCTTCCACCCGCGGAATCTCTTCTTCGAGAAATACGCAGCGCTCTTCCATTTGTTTTTGCTTGATGGGATTCAAGCGCCGCGTGCGGGTGCCGTTGGATGGCGTGGAAGATTCGTCGGGGCCGCCTTCAATCACAATAGTGGTGCCGGTCGTGATTGGCGCGGCATGCACGAAGGCCGGCCGTTTCGTTTCCACTGCAGGAGCCGCAGCAGCAGCGGCCTCCTGCTCCTTTTTGCGCGTGTAGTCTTCGTATGTGCCTTCGTAGGTCGTGATCGCGCCGTTGTCGACTTCGAGCACGCGCGTGGCGAGCCGGTCAATGAAGTAGCGATCGTGGGAGACAAACACCACGGTGCCCGAGAAGGCCGCAAGCGCGTCGAGCAACACATCTTTCGCGCGCATGTCCAGGTGGTTCGTCGGCTCGTCGAGCAGCAGGAAGTTGGACGGCGACACGAGAATGCGCGCGAGCGCGAAGCGATTGCGCTCGCCGCCAGAGAGCACGCCGAGCTTCTTGAAGACGTCTTCACCGGAGAAGAGGAAGCATCCGAGCAGCGAGCGCAGCTCCGACTCCGGAACTTTAATGGCCGCGCGGCTGATGTCGTCGAGCATGCGCGCCTCGCCATCGAGCACTTTGTACTGGTCCTGCGCGAAGTACTCGCTGACCACGTTGTGGCCCAGCTTGACGGTGCCTTCGGTCGGCGCTTCCATTCCTGTCAACAGTTTGATCAGCGTCGATTTGCCGGCGCCATTGACACCGATCAACGCGACACGATCGCCGCGCTCGATGGAGAAGCGCGCGTTGCTGAAGACGCGCTTCTCCCCGTAGCTCTTTCCCAGTCCTTCAGCCTCAACAACCATGCGGCCCGAAGGTGGCGGCTGCGGAAACTTGAAGTGGATGACCGGCTCTTCTTCGGGAATCTCGATGCGTTCGATCTTCTCGAGCTCCTTGACGCGCGACTGCACCTGCTTGGCCTTGGTGGCCTGGGCGCGAAAGCGGTTGATGAAGGCTTCGAGATGCTCGATCTGATCGCGCTGGTTCTTATAGGCAGCGACCATTTGCGCACGGCGCTCTTCCTTTTGCGAAAGATATTTTGTGTAGTTGCCGTGATAGATGGTGAGCCGCTTGTTCCATATCTCCACGGTGCGATCGACCGTCACATCGAGAAAGTACCGGTCGTGCGAGATGAGGATGTATCCGAATGGATAGTTCTTCAGGTAGGACTCGAGCCAGTTGCGCGTCTCCAGGTCCAAGTGATTGGTTGGCTCATCGAGCAGCAGCAGATTGGGCCTGGCCAGTAGCAGCTTGGCGAGCGCAATGCGCATCTGCCAGCCGCCGCTGAACTCATCGGTCAAGCGCGACCAGTCTTCCTTGCTGAAGCCCAGTCCAGTAAGAACCGCGCCTACCTGCGCGTCGAGCGCGTAGCCGTCCATGACATGGAAGCGCTCTTGCAGCGTCGAGTAGCGTTCGGCTGCCGCTTCATATTCCGAACTGGTGTGGTCGAGCTCGGCCATCTGTCCGGCAGCGCGCTCGATCTCGCCTTCCATCGCGCGCAGTTCGTCGAAGACTGTCAGGCACTCCTCAAAGATCGTGCGGCCGGTGAGCCGCAAACCTTCCTGCGGCAGATAGCCGATGCTCATGCCGCGCGTCAGCTGCATCGCGCCGTAGTCGAGCGACTCGAGTCCGGCGAGGACCTTCATCAGCGTGGATTTGCCAGTACCGTTGGCGCCGACGAGCGCCGTCTTCTCGTTACTCCGAATGAGCCAATCGGCTTCGAGAAAGAGGATGCGCGGACCGAAGCGCTTGCCGGCATTTTGAAGAGAGAGCATGCACTCCTATTTTCGCAGACCGCTGCATCGAGGCATTGCATGCAGCGGCCGCTTCGCGCGGCGCTCGATCGGAGCATACGATTGAAACCGCGCTAACAGCAGATCCTTCGCCCCGCTTACCCCATGAACAGCCCATGTTGTTCACGTGGCCCCAAACACGCGGGTTCTCAGGATGACAATTCCGAGGTGTGTAGCATCACGGCACGACTGAAGTCGCGCCCTTTCACAAAGCTTACTGCTCTCCTATTGAACTGGCGCGGAGAAGCGGCTCGCAATCTCTGCATTGGCAGCGAGCAATGCGTCGAGCGGCCCGATCTTCGGCAGCGTCGCGCCGGCAGCGCGCAACGTAGCGATGAGAACTTCAGTGGGGATGTTGCCGACGAGGGCGTCCTGCGCAAAGGGACAGCCACCGAGACCGCCGAGGGCTGCGTCGAAGCGGCGGCAGCCGGCATCATAGGCAGCACGGATGCGTGCGGATGCCTCGTCAGGGCGCGCATGCAGATGGACACCAATCTCGACGCCTTGATGCGCGTCGAGAACTGCCCCGACGGTGTCGGCGATTTGCGCAGGAGAGGCGAGGCCGACGGTGTCCGCGAGCGAGATGGCGGTCGCACCGGAGTCGAGGAGCAGTTCGCAGGCGGTGACGACTTCGTCGGTGTTCCAAGGCTCGCCGTAGGGATTGCCAAAGGCCATGGAGATGTAGGCAACGACCTCGAGGCCGGCGTTGTGCGCCGACGAGGCGATGGATTCAAAGATCTCGATGGATTCTTCGAGGGTCTGATGCTGGTTGCGCTGGAGAAATTCTTCAGAGACGGAGTAAGGAAAGCCGAGCGTTTGGACAGCGCCGGTGGCGATGGCCCGCTCGGTGCCTTTCTTGTTGACGACGATGCTGATGATCTCGACAGTTTCGGGCGGCATGAGCGACGCGAGCACCTGCTCGGAGTCGGCCATCTGCGGCACGGCCTCAGGCGAGACGAAGCTGACTGCATCGATATGCGTGAAGCCCGCGGCAATGAGCCGGCGCAGATACTCCGCTTTGACTACGGGCGGAATCTGCCTGTGCAGGCCCTGCCAGGCGTCGCGCGGGCACTCGATGATTTTGACGTTGTCTGCCATCGGTTTCATAGATGAGGGTAATTGTTCGCAATGCGTGGCGCATTTTTCTGCACTGCGGTTATTGACTTCTTGGTTATTGACGAGGGGGGGGAGGGGGGGTACCCCTTTCCGTTCTGCGCAGCGCCCTGCTCGCCAATTTCATTGTGCCTGAAGAGAGGGAAATGATCTGCAATGGGGCGATGATCCGGGCCTAAAGGCCTGCAAGTCGCGTTGGACTTTCCGAGGCCTGAAGGCCTCGGCTCCCTCCGCGGGTGGGTCCATTGCTTTGGCAGGGTCGTGGGGATTGGCGCTGTGTGAACAGCAGTTCGTGAGGACGGTGGACCAGGGCCACCCATGGTCGCGGTCCTATGCAAAAGGCAAAAGCAGATCCTTCGCCCCGCTTACCCCAATCGCATTTGCATGCGTTCGGGGCCCCAAACGCGCGGGTCCTCAGGATGACAAGCGAAGACTTGCATTCGTGTTTGCGCCGAAGGCGCGTCTGCCCGTGACGGCGAGTCACCCGCGGGAGGGGTGGACCTTGAGAATTTCGCGGGCGATGACCATGCGCTGAATCTCGCTGGTGCCTTCGCCGATGGTGCAGAGCTTGACGTCGCGGTAGAACTTCTCGGCCGGGTAGTCCTTGATGAAGCCGTAGCCACCGAAGAGCTGGACCGCCTCGTTGCAGATGTGCACCGCTACTTCGCTGGCAAAGAGCTTGGCCATGGAGGACTCGCGCGTAACCTTGCGGCCTGCGTCTTTGAGGACGGCGGCGCGCTGGGTGAGCAGGCGCGCTGCATCGAGTTCGGTCGCCATGTCGGCGAGCTTCCACTGGATGCCCTGAAACTCGGCGATAGCTTTGCCGAACTGGCGGCGCTCTTTGACGTATTTGAGGGCGGCATCGAGTGCGCCGCGCCCGATGCCGAGCGACAGCGCAGCGATCGAGATGCGTCCTCCGTCGAGCACGCGCATGGCATCGACGAATCCTTCACCCTCGGCGCCAAGCAGATTCTCAGCGGGGATCTCGCAGTCTTCAAAAATGAGTTCGCTGGTATCGCTGGCGCGCAGGCCGAGCTTGTTTTCTTTTTTGCCGGGGCGGAAGCCCTTTGTGCCTTTCTCCACAATGAAAGCCGAGAGGCCGTGCGTCCCTTTGCTTTTGTCGGTCACGGCGATGACAACCGCGACGTCGGCGTAGCGGCCGTTGGTGATGAAGGTTTTGTTGCCGTTGAGGATGTAGCGGTCGCCTTTTTTAACGGCGGTGGTGCGGGCATTGCTGGCGTCGGAGCCGGAGCCAGGCTCGGTGAGGGCCCAGGCGGCAAGCGAAGCACCGCTTGCGAGGCGCGGCACGTACTTCTGCTTCTGCGCTTCAGTGCCGGCAAGAAAGATGTGGTTGGTGCCGAGCGAATTGTGCGCAGCGACAGCAATTCCAATGGACCCGTCGACGGCCGAGAGCTCTTCGATCGCGAGAACGTAGTCAACATAGCTGAGGCCTGCGCCGCCATACTCGGGTGGAAAGATGACGCCGAGGAGGCCCATGGCGCCGAGCTTCTTGATGGCTTCGAGGGGGAACTCACTCGTCTCGTCCCAGGCCATCATGTGAGGCGCGACCTCGCGCGCGGCGAATGCGCGGATTTCGCGGCGGAGATGTTCCTGCTCTTCAGTGAGGACGAAGGGGTAGAGGTTGTTGGGTTCGGCCATGGGGGCTCCTTGTTCAGGTTCGATGCGGGTTCTGCAGTCGGTTCGCACCTATTGAGACAGCGTGAACAGCAGATCCTTCGCCCCGCTTACCCCATGGACGACTTGCGTCATTCACGGGGCCCCAAGCACGCGGGTTCTCAGGATGACACATCTAAGACAACCAAATTTCAGGGGCCTTAAGGCCCCTGCTCCCTCCGCACCCGCCCTCCGCCCCTTTTCCGGCTGTCCCTTTTCCGGCTGCCTCGATTCGCGGTCCCTCTGCTCGCTCCGCAGTGAATTTCATGTTTGCAGGACTCCGGGGTTGAAGCGCGGGACTTCGGGATTGAGTGCGCAGGCCTCGAGGGCGGCGATGAGCACGTCGCGGGTCTTGGGCGGGTCGATGATGGCATCGATCCAGAGGCGCGCTGCGCCGTAGCGCGGATCGGCCTGCCGGTCGTAGTCGGCGCGGATTTCGTCCGAAATGGCTTGTCGTTCGGCATCGCTGAGGACCTTGCCCCCGCGCTCCATCTGCTTGGCGCGTACTTCGGCGAGTGTGTTGGCTGCGGAGGCTCCGCTCATGACGGCGTAGCGCGCGGTGGGCCATGCGAAGAGAAAGCGCGGATCGTACGCCTTGCCGCACATGGCGTAGTGGCCTGCGCCGAAGCTGCCTCCGAGAATGACCGTAATCTTTGGGACGACCGAGGTGCTGACGGCGGAAACCATTTTTGCGCCGGCGCGGATGATGCCGGACCACTCAGCGTCTTTGCCGACCATGAAGCCATTGACGTCGTGCAGGAAGACGAGAGGGACGAGGTTTTGATTGCAGTCCATGATGAAGCGGGCGGCCTTTTGCGCGCTCTCGGTGTAGATGACGCCGCCGACCTCGATCTTGCGCGCGCCTGCGGCGGGGCCCATGGCGACAGTCTGATTCTGATTCGTCTTCTGGTTGGCAACAATGCCGATGGCATGGCCGCCGATGCGCGCGTATCCGCATAAGACGGTGCGGCCGAAGTCAGCCTTGTACTCGTCGAAGGCGCTGCGATCAGCAAGACGGGCGATGACTTCGCGCATGTCGTAGACGTTGGTGGAGGTGGGATCGGGGTTGATGAGGCCGTAGAGATCGTCGGCGGCAAAGAGGGGCGCATCGGTCTCAGGATTGTAGGGAATGCGGGAGAAGGCTTGATGCTCCGGGCTTGACCTGGCGCGCTCGCCGATTTTGTCGACGAGGGAGCGCATGCGCGCAATGCAGAGGTGGTCGTTAGGCTCTTTGAAGTCGACGGTGCCGGAGATTTCAGCATGCATGGCAGCGCCGCCGAGTTCTTCGGGATCGGTTTTCTGGCCGATGGCGGCCTGGACGAGCGAGGGGCCGGCGAGAAAGAGGCCGGAGCCCTCGGTCATGAGAACAGTGTCGGTCATGACGGGCAGATAGGCTCCGCCCGCGACGCACATGCCCATGATGGCGGTGATTTGAGGAATGCCGAGGGAGCTCATGACGGCGTTGTTGCGGAAGACGCGGCCGAAGTCGTCGGTGTCAGGAAAAACGTCTTCCTGCAGGGGAAGAAAGACGCCGGAAGAGTCGACGAGATAGAGGGTGGGAATGCGATTTTCAAGCGCGATAGTTTGCGCGCGCAGCACCTTCTTCGCGGTCATGGGGAAGAAGGCGCCGGCTTTTACCGTGGCGTCGTTGGCGATGATCATGCAGAGGCGGTTGCTGACGCGTCCAATGCCGGTGACGACGCCTGCGCCGGGAGCGCCGCCGTACTCGGTGTACATGCCGCGCGCGGCCCAGAGGCCTAGCTCGAGGAAGTCAGATGGCGAGTCGAGGAGGAGGTTGAGGCGCTCACGAACCGTGAGGCGGCCTTTTGTGTGCTGCGCTTCAATGGCTTTTGTGCCGCCACCCTGGCGGATGATGTCTTCTTCGGCGCGCAGGGCGGTCATCAGCGCATGCAGCGCCGCGCGATTGGACTCGCTCCGCGGTGAGGAGGAGTCGAGCGCGGAACGAAGCTGATTTTGGATCCTGACGACCTCCGCCATGGGGACCATCCATCCAATACAAACTGGACAAACTAGCCGACTCTATCATCTTCGATGCTAAGGTCGTCTATGACAAAACGGCCCCTCCCGAAGGAAGAGCCGCTTGCGTGGTGCAGAGAACGGCTTAGTTCACGGTCAAGATGAAGGTAGTGGTGGGCGCCGGGATGATGGCAGGGCTTCCGGAGCCGGTGACAGTGAAGGTGTAGGCTCCGGCAGTGGTACCGGGATTCTTGGTTCCACCACCGTTGCTGCTGCTGCCGCCGCCGCAGGCCGCGAGGGAGCCGAGAGCGATAAGCAGGGCAAGCATGCCGACAAGGCTGCGCCATTTGCGCCGCTGCGCCGGGATACCAAAGAGGGCAAGCAGGACGAGGGCAGCAACACCGAGGCCGGCCAGGCTGGTGATGTTGCGATTGAAATCAGGCCGTGCCAGGGAGGCGGTTGCCGCCGTGGTGGTGACGCTCACGGTTGCGGTCGCGCTGGTTGTCGTGGAGCTCAGAGTGACGGTGCCGCCCGAGCAGGTTGGAAAGTCAGTGGCGCCGGCGGGATAGTTGCTGAGGGCGCAAGTCAATCCGACTGTGCCCGCGTAGCCGTTGCTGCCAGTCACGGTGATGGATGCTGTGGCCGCAGAGCCGCGCGTGACCCCTGCCGGAGTTGTCGCGGTCAACGCATACAGGGGTGCGGGCGTGACCGTGACCGCGGCGGTGTTGGTTGCGGTGGTATAAGTACCGTCGCCGCTGTAACTCAGGGTGAGGGTGTTGGAACCAACGCTGAGGCTGTTGGCTGGAATCTTGATCGAGTACGCGCCGCCGGTGAGAGCGGTTGCCGCCGAGCTGTAGGTTCCGGCCGCGAGAGTAACGGTCCCGGTAGGTGTGGGCCCCGCGCCAGTAATGCTGCCGGTGACCGTGAGAGCTGCGTTCACGGCGACCGTGGTGGAGGCTGGAGTGACAGAAACTGCGGATGGGGGAGTCTTGCTTACCGAGACGGGAATGACGGTGTTGGCTTCGGCATAGTTCACGTCGCCGGTATAGCTCGCGGTGAGATTGTAGGCGCCACTGGTGAGGGCGAAGGCAGGGATGGTGAAGGTGGAGGTTCCGCTGGCCAGGGTTTGCGATCCGCCGAGGAAGCCGCCGCCTGCCAAGGTGACGGAGCCAGTCGGTGTTCCACTGGAACCGGAGACTGTGACCGAGACGGTGATGGCCTGAGCGACTGTGATGGTGCTTGCCGACGGCACGGCGGTGACGGTCGCGGTTCCTGTCCCGGTTGCGGATGTCCAGCCATTGACGACGTTGGCTACGTTCAACGAGCCGAGGCCGGTTGCGGGGTCAAAGCCGACGGTGGCGGCGTAGCCGGAGAGCACGGCCACGGTATCGCCTGTGTGCTGCACGGTGCAGTTGGGGCTACCCGGCGTACAGGCCGTCGCGATGGTTCCAGTATCGATATCGTTGAAGTAGCAGCCATTCGTGGTTGTGCCGCCTTCGGTTTTGCAGCTGGCGTAATTCTGCAGCGCGGCCAGCGCATAGAGTTCCGCGTTGGGGTTGCCCTGCGGAGTACCGGCCTTTTGATTGATGAGGGCCATGACGCCGGCCATCGCCGGTGAAGCGACCGATGTGCCACCCACTTCCTGCGCGGTGGGTTCGGCGGTGAGCGAGGTCGAGGTCAAGCAGCTGCCGTTAGCCGATACGCAAATCAGATACGCGCTTCCGAGGAAGCCGTTCGACGCGAAGAAGGAGACGTCGGGCAGGTCGCGCTTTCCATCGGACGGGATGCCGGTGACGTTGGCCTGCCAGCTTGGCTTGGCGTAGCCGCCGCTGCAACTGGCAACGGTATTTCCATCGCTGGTGGTGCAGTTGCTGACGCCTCCGCCACCGCCGATGGAATCGACGAATCCAGAGATATCGACGCCAAAGGAGAAGCTGACCTGTTGATACCAGGTGATGACGAACTGGCAGGCAGATTCAGCGTCTGTGGGGCTGGTGGCCTTGAATCCAGCATTCACAAGGGCCGGTGCAACCACGTTTTGGAGATAGGTCAGGGTGAGCGGATTGGTGCAGGTGTCGTTCCAGGGAACCTCGGGCATGTAGCCCGCGGCGCTGACGCCGGTGGTGGGGGAATTTGTCGCGTTCCAATCGGGCGACGCGGTTGACCCCCAGTTGAGATCGGTGCCACCCACGGCGGTGTTGTAAGGAGTGGATGCCAAGCCGCTGACGGAGTCGCCGAACTGCGCCTTGTAGGGCACACTGGCATCCATGCCCTGGTCGCAAGTAGCCGCGGCCGCATCGCCCGAGGCCACAAACACAGCGATGCCTTCAGCTGCAGCAGTCTGCCACAGATTGCTGTAGGCGGTGTTGCCGCTGGTGCCCATGCCAAGTTCGCAGAGCCCGTAACTGACGTTGAGAATGTGCGCATTCGCGACCGGCGAGGACAGGGTGCCGATGTTCTCGACGACGTAGGCCGAGGAATCGTATACCGTATCGTCGGAACTGGAGAGCGCGCCCGAAGTGACGAGAACGATCTGAGCGCCGGGAGCGACGGCCCCGGCCCATTCCACGTCGAGCGAGTTCTCTTCCAGGTCGCTGATGTTGCAGGCAGCGGTGGTGCTGGTGCAGACGCCGGGATCCAAACCGTTGGCGCCTTTCACCTGGACCGGGGCAGCTCCGGCCGGCAAGCCGAAGACACTGCGAAATAAGGCCACGTCGGAGAGATTGATGTCGCTGGTTCCGGTAATCGCAATGGTCTGACCGGCCCCGTTGATGGGTGTGCCGGCAGTCCATAACGGCAGCACGTTGTAGATGGTGGCAAAGTCGTAGGGGGTTACATCTTCGACCAAGCTGCTTCCCGACCCGACGCCTAACTCCGGATGAGCCGCGGCGGACACGGTGGGCGTCTTGAGCAATTCCTCGGCGTTTTTCGCTGCGGCCCGCTTCCAGGTACCGGTGGCGCTATCGAAGGTGGCCTGCGCGCCCAGCCGGTGCAAGGGTCTGGGGATAAAGTCATGGAGCGCTTTGACGCCTGTGACGACGGGGGCCAGGGCGGCGGGAATCTCGGGGTCGCTGATGTTGGCGATGTGCTGCTGCCCGTCGACCGACAGGCTGTGAATCTCGGTATGAAACGCGGCTTGCACCTGGGCAGCCGTGCCGCTGAACCGGAGGGTCATGCGGTCTTTGGAGACTGACGAAACCGCGAGTCCCCGGCTTGCGAGCCAGTTCGAAATGGTGGCGATGTCGGTAAGGGACGGCCCGAACCGCTCACCCACCTCCGCCGGAAGAAGCCAGTGATGGAAGCTGGGGGAGGACTGGTCGTACTGGCCGGCCACGAATCGATCAAAGGCTGCCTGCTGTTCGGCGCTGCGGCTCAGGACCAGGAGCAGATCGGTCATGGGAAGACTGGAGCGCACCGGACCGAGATCATTCTTTGGAACGGCAGCCGGATGGACATTGCCGCGAAGCGTGACGAGCTGATTTTCGTCGATGCGTTCGAGGATTCTCGCGGGTGCTGCCTTCTGAGGAAAGGCTGGTGTGGAGGTGATGAATGCAAAGGCAAATACGCAGAACGGCAAACTACGCAGAAAGCGCATGCGTTGTCCCGATACCTTTCTCGGAGATGGGGCCCCGAAGACCGCAATTTAAGTTGAACGCCAATCTATCGAAAGAGAATTGCCGCCACTGTATCACCTTGGAGAGCGGGAAATCCCGCTGGAGGGCCGAGACGATGGCGAAGGTACTTTACTCTTTATGATCTATTTTGGAGCCTGCGAGGCGCTTTGGCGGCGAAGCCATCCCCCAAGGTAATGGGGCGGGCCAAGTGGGGCGATTGGGTCCAAAAAAGCAGTGGCTGTTTGGCGGGTTGCGGAGCATCGGCCGAGACGAGACGACAGTAACTTCAAAGAAGCTACAATCGATGCTGAGAAGGGCCTGTAGCTCAACGGTTAGAGCAGGGGACTCATAATCCCTTGGTTGGGGGTTCGAATCCCTCCGGGCCCACCACCATTGCATGGAGCGGACGCTCGCTTGTGGCTCGCAGATGGGCCTTGGCGGTCCTTCGCTGCACTCAGGATTTGGCCCGTGGGCTCGGAACAATTCTGCCCTGATCCCCAATTTTGAGAAGGTTGGGAACTAGTCCTAACTTTTGAGGCGAACTCCGTGCATGACCCACCTAAATCGGCGGCGTGTATTCGGGTCGCGTTCAGCATCTGGGATCTCCTCGATCCGAACTGCCCCTGCGAAATTCGCTGCGATGAAAACTGGGAGAATGTCGGCCATCGACTTCCAGCCCTTTTCGAATAATTCTTCTGCGGTTGATAGTTCGTAGTACCGCGCAAACTCATCTCGATCCGAGTTTCGATGTTCCACGAAATTGTTTCTGAAATCGGCTAGGTCGTTCTGCCAGTCAGTTCGTTGAAAACGCAGGAACTCTACAACGAGAGCTTCACCTGGATGCTCCACTTTGAACGCGGACGCTCCCCGCTCGAAGGTGCTGTCGTCCCCGAACATGAAACCGATGTCGAAGCCCAGCAACTTGCAGGGTCTTGGCATAAGGCTTTTGTAGGCTATCCACAAAGCGCCGGAGAAAGCCTCGAAGAGCTGCCGTCTATTCATGGTTGCGATTTGCTTGTCGTTTACGAAGCGAATCTCTCGCAAGCGTTCGTAGGCGGGCAACAGGCCCTCCACCAGGAGCCGTGCGATTGCGTCCTTTATCTCGTCTTGCTTGTCCTTCGAGCGAGCAACAGCGCCTACCAATTCCATGAACTCGTCACCAAACTGACGAACAAATTCATCGTTGGTTCCGATCAAAGAGAGCGTTTCCTGCGGCCAACTGTGCGGCTCCCCGCCGTTGTCGTGCAGCAGCACAATGCTCGATTCCGTTAGAAAGGCGAGGGATCTTCCGTACTTTAAGGTGCCAGTAATGGCCATTTAGCTTTAGCCCGTGTCACTGTTTGCATTCTAAAACTACGACAAAGACAATTTGCATGCTTGCTTCAGTAGTGAATCGTCGATTCGGCGGCGAACTTGTGGTAGCCCTTGAATTCGATGCTGTTGACGTAGAGGCCCGATCGATCCTCGATTTGAACTTCAGAGCGATACGGCAGGTTATAGCTCTTGTTCTCGATCGCGGCCCTTCGATATTCCACCTTGATCTTGCCCATCTGAATGGGGAAATGCGGGGGCAACTCCAGGGTGGTGTCGATCTGGAGGACGTCGAGGGTGTCGGCATCCACAACGACCTTTCCATCGTACGCAACAACGATTTGCTGGCCCGACTCGTGGTGAATCACCGTCCTTCCGTTTTCTTTGGGCACGCGCAACGCGAAGACGTAGGCAGGATGCCCGCGCAGCTTCGCGATCCGATCGAGGCTGAACGTAGCCTGCGATCGAGGGTCGAAGATATCGAGAAGGAGGCTGCCGAATTCACCCGTACTGGTGGCGCCTTGAAACTGCAGGTGGTCGATCCCCGAGACTTTTCTGCCATCGACGGAGACGACAGTGTAGTTTTCGCGGCCGCCGATGAAGGTAAGCGTTTCATCGATGACGTCGTGCGCCCGGCCTGCTGCGGGAATCGCCAGGGGAACATTGGGATGTAGATTGTTGGCAATCCCCGCACCCACGTCGACCGCACTCAAGCTCGACACGGAGCGATGCGTAATCTGCTCGCAGATGAAGTCGGGCAATTTGCTGGTGTAGTGCAGGGCTGCGTCTCGAACCGATGCGAGCACTTGGGCCTGGTCGATGGCAGGCTTCGGCGAGGCCGAGCCGGCGGCAGCAGCCAAGAGCAATAGAACTGTCGCAACTTGATAGAGATTCAAAGGCGCCCGCTCCGCATTTGTGCCATCCCACTCCCGGCGATCTTAGAACAATACTGCGTCCCCTCGTATACTCAAGCCAGCGTATGGCGACTCGTCTCGACACCATTCTTGCTTCGACCCGGGCTGCGGTTGCAGTGGCGAAGGCGCGTGTGTCTGCGGCGGAGTTAGAGGGGAAGGCGTCGGCGCATCGGCCACGGGACTGGGCCGCGGCGTTGCGGCAGCGGGCTGCTGCCGGGCCGGCAATTATTGCGGAGATCAAGAAGGCATCGCCGTCGAAAGGCGTGATCCGCGAAGATTTTGATGTGGGGTGGCTGGCGCGGCGTTATCAAGCGGGCGGGGCCACGGCCCTTTCTGTACTGACGGACGAGCCGTACTTTCAGGGCAGCCTGCACAACCTCGAGCTGGCTTCGGAGGCGGTTGAATTGCCGTGCCTGCGCAAGGACTTCATGGTGGATGCGTATCAAATTGTGGAGGCGCGCGCGCACCGGGCCGATGCGATTCTGCTGATTGCAGCGGCGTTGACGCCCGCGGAGATGAAACGCTTCGCCGGCGCCGCGCACGATCTCGACCTGGATGTTCTGGTGGAAGTGCACACGGTGGCGGAGCTCGATACCGTGCTCGATGCGCTGGGAGAGAATGGCGCGGATGCGATTGGCGTGAACAACCGCGACCTCAAGACATTCGAAGTACGTCTCGAAACGTCGCTCGCGCTGGTGGATCGGATTCCTGCGAGCGTGGTGCGGGTGGCGGAGAGCGGTATTTCGACGGTGGATGATCTTGCGCGGCTGCGTGCGGCCGGGTTCGATGCATTTTTGATCGGCGAAAGCCTGATGCGGCAGCCGGACCCGGCGCAGGCGCTGGCCGCTCTGCTGGCCCCACTGCCGGACGGGCCGATGGCTACGCTGTGAGCCTCTGGGTGATGCCGTGAGCCTTTGGATAAAAATTTGTGGGAACACGTCGATCAAGGATGCGCAGCTCGCGGCCGATGCTGGAGCAGACGCTGTTGGGTTTGTGTTTGCGCCGAGCCCGCGACGCGTGACGGCGGCGCAGGTGGCTGCAATTACGCTGCGCCTGCCTGCAAGCCTTGAAAAGATTGGCGTGTTTGTGGACGCTTCGGTTGAGGAGATCCTTCAGACCGTGCGCCTCTGCGGACTGACGGGCGTGCAACTGCATTCGGAAACGGGACCCGCCGCGGCGGCCCAGTTGCGGGCGCAGGTGGGGCCAGAGATGCGTATTCTCGGCGTGCTGCATTTTGGTCCGGCGACGGCCAAGGAAACGATGGCGGTTCTCGAAGACTCGAATCTTGATGCGATTCTGGTGGATTCACGCACGGCGACCGCAGCGGGCGGGACAGGCATCGCCTTCGACTGGAAGAAGGCGCGGGAAACTTTGTTTCGGACGGCGGAGACACGCGCCCGCAGGATTGTTGTGGCCGGCGGGCTGAGCCCGGAGAATGTGGCGGAGGCGATCGGCACGCTCGCTCCGTGGGGTGTGGATGTGGTGAGCGGTGTGGAGGCAGCGCCGGGCCGGAAGGATGCGGCCAAGGTAAAGGCGTTTGTGGCCAATGCACGCGCTGCGGAACGCATCTCTCGTTCGTCGATTTGCCCCTAGTACACTGAAATGTTGGCCGTTCCTGAGGCAAGGACGGCAGGAGGTCCCCATGGCATCGGTCATTCTTCCATCAGCTCCGTCGGAGTCGAGGCCGGGACGTTTCGGCATCTATGGCGGCCGCTATGTGCCCGAGACGCTGATGGCGGCACTGGTGGAATTGGAGCATGCCTACGATGAGGCCAAGGCGGACGCAGCGTTTCAGGCGGAGCTGGCCGGGCTACTGAAGGATTTTGCCGGGCGTCCAACGCCGCTCTACTTTGCAAAGAGGCTGAGCGAAGAGCTGGGCGGGGCAAAGATCTATCTCAAGCGCGAGGACCTGCTGCATACCGGGGCGCACAAGATTAACAACGCGCTGGGCCAGGCGCTGCTCGCCCGCCGGATGGGCAAAAAGCGCATCATCGCGGAAACAGGCGCGGGCCAGCATGGCGTGGCGACAGCGACCGTGTGCGCGCTGCTGGGCATGGAGTGCGTTGTGTATATGGGCGACGTGGACATGGCGCGGCAGGAACTGAATGTGCTGCGCATGCGGCTGCTGGGCGCCGAGGTGCGCGGCGTTTCGTCGGGATCGAAGACGCTGAAGGATGCCATCAGCGAGGCCATGCGCGACTGGGTCACCAATGTGCGCGATACCTATTATTTATTGGGCAGCGCGCTGGGAGCGCATCCTTACCCGACCATGGTGCGCGATTTTCATCGTTGCATCAGCATTGAAATGAAGCAGCAGATTCTTGAGAAGGAAGGCCGGTTACCGACTGCGATCATTGCCTGCGTAGGCGGCGGATCGAATGCGATCGGCGCCTTCTACGAGTTCATTCCCGATGCCCAAGTGCGGCTGATCGGCGTGGAAGCCGGCGGTTGCGGCACAGAACTCGGCCAGCATGCAGCACGTTTCCGTGGCGGCGAACCGGGCGTGCTGCAAGGCACTTTCTCGTATGTGCTGCAGGATGCGAATGGCCAGATTGCGGCAACGCATTCTGTTTCGGCGGGCCTGGACTATGCCTCGATCGGCCCGGAGCATGCGGCGCTGCACGATTCGGGGCGCGCGGAGTATGTCTCGCAGGACGATGCGGCTGCATTGGCTGCGGTAGTGAGACTGGCGCGGACCGAAGGAATTTTGCCCGCGATTGAGAGCGCGCACGCGGTTGCCGAGGCCCTGCGCATCGCGCCCGGCATGAATTCGCGTGACATACTGATAGTTAATCTTTCTGGACGCGGTGATAAGGACATGGCGATTTTGGCGCGCGAACTGAATATCCAAGGGGCCTGAGCGCAGACTTCGATGGCGATCCATTTCAATCACAAACCGGGCCTGGTGGTGTACCTCACCGCCGGAGATCCCTCACTCGAAGCCACACGCGCCATCGCGCTGGAGGCGATCGACGCCGGCGCTGACGTGATTGAGCTGGGAGTGCCCTTCAGCGATCCGGTGGCCGATGGGCCGATTGTTCAACGCGCCAGCGAGCGCGCCCTGGCCCGTGGCACGAGCTTGAACGATGTGATTGCCCTGGCGGGTGAGATCCGGACGGCGCGGCCCGAGGCCGGACTAATCTTGTTCACCTACTTCAATCCTGTGCTGCGCTACGGCCTGAAAAAGTTTGCCGACGATGCAGCCGCGGCCGGCGCCGATGGCGTGCTGCTGACCGACATGATCGTCGAAGAGGCTGATGCGTATCTCGCCGAGATGAACCGCGTGGGACTTGCGCCTGTCTTTCTGGCCGCGCCGACCAGTCCCGATGACCGGCTGGAAGCGATCGTCAAGCACAGTAAGGGATTTGTCTACGCGATTTCGCGCACCGGCATTACCGGAACGCAACTGAGTCTCGCGTCGGACGCAGCCGCGTTGGTCGCGCGTATTCGGCGATGGACTGGACCCAAAGGGCGGGGACTGCCGGTAGCCGTGGGGTTCGGCATCTCCAACGCAGAACATTTCGCCCAGGTGGCGGAGTTCGCGGATGCCGCGGTAATCGGCAGCGCCATCGTGGAGTTGATCGAGCGATCGACTCCGGAGACAGCGCCCGGTGCAGTGGCTCGATTTATCAAGGGCATTTTCGGAGATTGTCTTGCCCATGCAGGTGCTTCAAGGGCCGGCGCTCCCTGAGGGTCGCGTCGGCTCGACAGCAGAGGATTCGCGCACGCGCGATCTCTGAAAATGCTGTTGGGCTTGCGCCAACCTGCGGCGGCGCTGGCCCCGATAAGAAACCCCCGCAAGCGATCAGCCATCAACTTTCAGTTTGCCCGTGGCTGGGCGAGTCTGAGAGGTAAGTAGTCGCACCGATGAGCTGAAGACTGAAAGCGAATAGCTGACTTTGTTTCAGCCGCACACGAGGATGGAATGACGCTCGAAGAACTGCGTAGTCAGATTGATGTTCTGGACCGCCAGCTTGTGGAACTGCTGAGCGAGCGGGCCCGTGCCGCGTTGATGATTGGCCACCTGAAGGTGGCCACCTCCCTGCCGGTGTATGAGCCGTCCCGGGAAAAGATCATCTACGCCAACGTGCGCGCGGCCAACAAAGGCCCGCTGCCTGACATCGAGTTGACGCATATCTACGAGCGCATCATCGACGTGATGCGGGCGCTGCAGAGGAACGAGTTGGCATCGGAGAGAAATGCCCTGGCGAATGCATCCGGGGCCGCGACAGAAGCAGCGCGCGGCGGGGACGCGCCGGGCCATGGCACAGGCGGCTCGACGTCGCCCGAGACAGGGAAAGCAAGCAATGATTGTTGCAATGCAAGAGAAGGCCACCGAAGAGCAGATCGATGCAGTGATCGACGCCATGGTGGATGCCGGTAGTCGGGGTCCATCGAACGACGGGCGCGACACAGACCATTCTTGCCGGCGTGGGACCGACGGCCAGGAGTGGATCTGAGCAAGTTTGAAAACCTTACCGGCGTGCTGCACGTGCACCGCATCAGCTCGCCTTACAAGCTGGCGGGGCGCGGTTTTCGGCCCGAAGGCACGGTGGTCGAGTTTCGCAATGGAGTGAAGGTCGGCGGCGACGCGCGTCGCGGTGATGGCGGGTCCGTGTTCGATTGAAAACCACGACCAGATGTTCGAAACCGCGGCGCGCGTGAAGGCCGCCGGCGGCAGCTTTTTGCGCGGCGGCGCCTTCAAGCCGCGCTCGTCGCCCTACGCCTTCCAGGGCCTGGGGATTCCCGGCCTCGAGCTAATGCGCGAGGCAGCGGATGCGCATGGGCTGCTGGTGGTGAGCGAGGTGATGGAGATCTCGCAGATCGATTCGATGCTGCCCTACGTCGATCTGTTTCCAGGTGGGCGCGCGCAACATGCAGAACTTCAACCTGCTGCGCGAACTGGGGCAGGTGCGCAAGCCGGTGCTGCTGAAGCGCGGTATTGCCGCCACCATTGAAGAGCTGCTGCTTTCAGCCGAGTACATTCTCAGCGGCGGCAACTACGACGTGATTTTGTGCGAGCGCGGCATCCGCACGTACGAGACAGCGACCCGCAACACGATGGATATTTCAGCGATTCCGGTCGTGAAGAAGTACTCGCACTTGCCTATTGTCGGCGATCCATCGCATGGCACAGGGCATCGCGATATGGTCGCTCCCATGGCCAAGGCCGCCGTTGCGGCAGGCGCCGATGCCATCATCGTCGAAGTGCATCCCAACGCGGATAAGGCAGCGTCGGATGCGGCGCAGACGTTGTATCTGGATCAGTTCGATAAGCTGATGGGAGAGTTGCGGGTGATTGCGGCGGCGGTGGGAAGAACGATGTAGCAAGTCAGCGGCTCGCTCTCGCATCTCGGGTCGGCTTTAGGAGTTCCTGCATGGACGATTCTCTGGCTCGCACTCTGGCATTCAGCTTGTTCCTCGGAGTTGTCGGCACCGTAGTGGGTGGCTGGCACTGCGTGAAGGGTCATAACTACGCAGTGGCTGCACAGAACGAAGCCACGATACGCGGCCGCGTGATTGGCATGTTGTCTGGCAAGGGAGGCCCCGCCTACCACTATATTTTCTCCATAAACGGGGTGGAGCTGGACGACTACAGCGACGTGTGCACCACCCCGATTGTGCCCGGGGCGTGCGATAGCAAAGGACCAGTGTTGGTGTACTACTCTTACAAGCCATTCACGAACTCCCGTCTTGAGGACTTTGGCGCCGCCAGTGCACGTGCTTACCGCATTGGGAAACCTTTGCTTGCTGTCGGATTTCCTCTCTTCGTGTTGACTGGCGCGGCTATCGCTATCGTGGCGCGCAAGAGCAAGCCCTTGTCCGACGAAGATCGTGAGAGTAGAAAAGGGAACAGCATGAGCGACGAGGTTCCCGATTCTCTCCATATTGCTCCGAGAGAATGAATGCTTCCGCAGCACACCTGTCATTCCCGTCAGAGACGTCGAACCTTTGTACAGTAGTCTGAATAGACCGATGATCGAGCGCATCGCCATTCTGGGCACGGGACTGCTGGGCACCTCGGCGGGGCTGGCGTTGCGTGCGGCTGGATTCAAGGGCTCCATCGTCGGCTGGAACCGCGGCGCCGAGGGCGCGCGGATCGCGCTCAAGTCCGGCGCCATCGACTCGATCGCTTCCGACCCTCTCTCCGCCGCGCGCGAAGCCGACGTGACCCTTCTTGCCGTGCCCATTTACGTCACACTCGATTTGATGGCGCAGCTCACGTCGCACCTCGGCGGCGACCAGCTTGTGACCGATGTCGGCAGCACCAAGCTCCAGATCACGAAGGCGGGGATGGAGCATTTCAACCAGATGGGCCGCGCGGCTTTTTTGCCTGGCCATCCTATGGCTGGCAAGGAGCGCGGCGGCGCGGAACTGGGGGATGCGAACCTTTTCCAGGGTGCGGTGTGGCTGTTCACCGACACGCCCGGCGGGGTGCGCTCGCAGCGCAGTCGCGATCTTATCGAGGACTGGCGCGGCTGGGTGGTAGCCATGGGTTCCAAGATCATCGATCTCGATGCTGCGCGCCACGACGAACTCGTCGCGTGGGTGAGCCATCTGCCTCAGTTTGTGGCCACCGCCTTGAGTGCGTTGCTTGAAGACCAGGTGGGCGACGCGCCGGAACTGAAAGATGTGGGCGGGCGCGGCCTGCGCGAGATGACGCGCCTCGGCGCGAGTCCCTTCTCGATGTGGCGCGACATTGCTTACACCAACTCCGACGCGATTCAGAACGCACTCCTCAGGCTGGAGCAGCGGCTGGCGCATTTGCGCGAGAACCTGCGCACGCCGGAGCTGCGCGATGAGTTCGACAAGGCGAACCGTTTTCGCAAAGAGTAGTCTTCTGCCGGTACGCCATTCGGTCATGAACGGCCATTGGGCAGCCGCAGTGACTCGGAAAGGTTCGAACGTGACGATGACCGTGCAGGAGCAGTTCGGGCAGATCGATATTTATGTTTTCGATCAGATTCTGCGCGGCAACATTGTCGCGGGCATGCGCGTGCTCGACGCTGGATGCGGCTACGGACGCAACCTCGTCTATCTATTGCGGGAGGGTTGCGAAGTGTTCGCGGTGGACCAGGACGCGGCCGGTGTGGAGCATGTGCGCCGGCTGTCGGCATCGCTCGAGACGGGTTTGCCGGAGAAGAACTTCCAGGTCGCTCCCATTGAGCAGATGCCGTTTCCCAGCGAGTTTGCGGATGTGGTGATTTGCAATTCCGTCCTCCACTTTGCGCGCGACGCCCAGCATTTTCTTGCGATGTTGAAGGAGCTGTGGCGGGTGCTGCGGCCCGGCGGGATGCTGTTTTGCAGGCTGGGCTCGCGGATCGGGATGGAGTTCGAGTCGGTGCGCCCGAACATCTACGTGACCGGCGACGGGTCGGAGTGGTTCCTGGTGGATGAGAAGATGCTGCTGCGCTTGACCGATGAGCTCAGCGGGGTGCTGGTGGATCCGCTGAAGACCACCATTGTGCAGGACTACCGCTGCATGACGACCTGGGTGCTGCGCAAGCACAAGAACTGAACCGTCAGGCCTGGACAGGGACGGCTTCGTTGACCGGATCGAGCACGGCGAAGCCTTCGGTTTTCGCAGCTTCGAGCAGACAGGGCGAAGACGAAATAAAGATGATCTCGGTGCCCTGAAACATTTCGCGGGCCACGATGGCCGCGCCCAGTTGCAGTGCGTCGGGCCAGCGCAGCTCGGTGCGGTCAACCAGCTGGCGCGCCGCTTCAAGAACCGCGGGGTTCAGCGGCTCCTGCACCATGCGCGCAGATTCAATGCGGAGAATCTCCAGAGCTGCGTTGGCGTTCTCCGGGCTGATGCTGCCGGAACGCGCGCGCCGCCGGATGGCCGCATAGACCTCGAGGGGAGCCGAAGCCGCTATCAGTTTCCGGTTATCTTCGACAGACTCCATGAGGCGGATCAAGGCATCGGTGCCTGGCTCCTGTACAAACAATTTTGCAAAGGCTGTCGATTCGAGAAAGTAGCAGCTCACAGGTTGCCGCGCTCCTCTTCAATAACCTCGACCATGGAGCCGCCGCCGCTGACGGTCACGGGATGAAAACGCTGCGCCTCTTCAGGGATGTTGGCCTCAGCGCGATTGAGCCGGATGGTGGTGGTGGGGTAGGCGGGCGTCTTGGGGTTGGCAATCTTGCTGGTCAACACCACGCCCCGCTGGATGGCCTCGGCAAGCACCGATTGGCGCGACTCGGGGTGCTGATTCCAGCGAAAGGTTTTGCGCGGCAGAAAGGAATCGCGAAACCATTTCAACGCGATGAAGGCGTGTCCGCCCCGTTCCGCTTCGGCCAATGCCG
Organism: uncultured Acidobacteriaceae bacterium; assembly: GCA_963760475.1. Classification (GTDB taxonomy): domain Bacteria; phylum Acidobacteriota; class Terriglobia; order Terriglobales; family Acidobacteriaceae; genus Telmatobacter. Next base: position 36,606 of record CAVXDG010000015.1, read on the forward strand.
CACACAATTCCTTCACGCGCACTTCCAAATCAGCGGGCGCCATCGAGGGCTGGTCATCCTCATCGGGCTCATAGGAAGACTCGGCCGAGGCGCGCGGCGCCCGAGCTTGCCGCGGGGCTCCCGCCTCTTCGGTGCGCTCGAAATAGATGCGGACCTCGTCTTCTTCAGGCGACCATGATTCTGCGGAGGCATTGCGCCGCTTGCTGCGGCCGTTCTCGCTGCACAGTTCCACAATCGCCTGGTACCCCGGGGGCGCAAGAAAACGCAGCGCCCGCACCAAGCCCGGATCCTGCGAAAATGCCAGCTCGCTCAGGGCTTCCTCAATAATCTCTTCTGCGTCAGGGATACTCAGGTTGCTGACGTCTATGCTGCTTTGCGCAGCGCGTGTCGCTTTCATTTTTGATTCTCCCCTATAACGTCTCTCTATTCCGCTTTAAGAGCGGTTATTTGATGCCGGAATAAGCTGAGTATGTTTAGCCCACGCTAACGCGGATGCCCGCTTCTCGCAAGAAGAATCCTGGCATGTCTTTCCCGAATGGGCAAAGGCGATCCATGGCGTGAGAGCAGTCTTGAGGGACCTTCCCCATCGGTCCTCAATCACTCGACCGCTACGTCCACTTGTCTCGTTGAACCCGAAAAGGAATTCGAGAAAATCTAGCTAATCCAACTCCAGGAGCTAAATCCAGTCCTAGTGTTAATGATAATAATACGTTTCTACTGAATGCTACAGGGAATCGCGCCGGCTTTTGGGGGTACGGCGACGACATTGGAACGGCAGTAATCCCATAACGATTCCGCCTGAAAGCGGGCCTCCGTACAATAGAGGCATGCGTCATTGGCTGTTGGCCGTATTGCTTTCTTTCTCCGGACTACCGTTGTTAAATGCCCAGGTATTCGACCTGGCCGGTCCGAAGGTTGATTTGCATGTCAAGCGGGGTTCGACGACCCTGCCGATCGGGGAAGTCCCTAATCTGCTTCCGGGCGACAGGCTCTGGATCCACCCGGACTTCCCTGAAAGCCAGTCGGCTCGCTACATTCTGATTGTTGCCTTTCTGCGCGGCATCACCAACCCCCCGCCCAATGACTGGTTTACCCGGGTTGAAACCTGGAACCGGGAAGCGCGGGAAGAAGGGGTGTTCGTTACCGTACCCGAAGAAGCGCAGCAGGCCATCGTCTTTCTGGCGCCAGAGACAGGTGGTGACTTCAGTACACTGCGGAACGCGGTGCGCGGCCGCCCCGGCATTTTTGTGCGGGCCGCCCAGGATCTGCAAGCGGCCAGCTGGGACCGGATGCGGCTCGATGCGTATCTGTCCGAGGTCAAGGTTACCTCGCAGACGGACCCAAACTCACTGAAGCAGCGGGCCGAGATTACCGCGCGGAGCCTGGGAATCAAGATCAACCAGGAGTGCTTCGAGAGGCCCATCGATCAGCAGGCCACCTGCCTCTCGCAACATACTGAGGGTCTGGTGATGGATGACTCCAACGCGCAGAGCCGCGTAGGCCAACTGGCTGCCGGGTCCACTGCTGACCTGATGAGCCAGCTCAGCTACTCCACCATGGCCGGGGGAGGAGCGTACAGCCCTTACATCGGCGCCATTGTCGATACGGCGCGCATTCTCTCTTCGTTGCATACGGCCCACTACCAGTACATTCCGGCGCTCGCACTGCCCACGGAAGACACGCTCAATCTGCGCCTGAGCGTGCCGCCTTCGTTTCGCGATCCCAAGTCCGTGGTCGTGATCGCGTTGCCGCCGATCGGGCCGCCGCACCTGCCTCCGTTGCACCCTATCGACCCGAAGGAAGTGTTTTGCGGTCAGAAACCGGACCTTGTGCTTCCGGCCGAGGGAGCTCCCCTGGTGCTTGCGACGCAGCTGGCCCATGACCTGGTACTCCGCGTGGACACGAAGAGGGGGCCGGTTGACCTGCCGTTACAGGCTGTTCCGGCCGAGGGCGGTTTGAGTCTTTTGCACCCTGCGCCGCTCTTCCCGGTGGGCGAGGTCACCGGCGAGGTGCGCGGGAAATGGGGTTTTGACGATTGGATTGGCCCGATCTACCACCTTCTTTCTGCTCAGCAGGGCCAATGGACGGTGGCTTCGAGCGATCAGTCGGCGCTTGTGGTGGGCCGCGAGGATTCCCTTCACATTCAGGGCGACAGCACTCTCTGCATCGACAAGGTCGAACAATTGGTCACGAGCGGCACTGCGCTGCCTCTCAGTTGGAAGCCGCAAAAACAGGGTGCGCTGGTGGTCACGATGCCCATGGCGGAGGCCGCGCCTGGATCGGTGAAGATCGCAATACGCCAGTTCGGTCTCGAAAAGCCCGATGTGCTGACCTTGAACGCGTATGCCGAGGCAGCCTCGCTCGATCGATTGTCGCTCAGTGCCGGCGATGCGGGTGCGGTGCTCACGGGCACGCGTCTCGATGAGGTTGCCAGGGTTTCGTTCAACGGGATTGCCTGGTCGCCGGCAACGCTCAGCCGCGTGCAGGACGTCGACCACCTGGCGATGAATGCCGACAAATCGACGGCGGCACTCGAACCCGGTCAGCACGCCTTCGCTGCGGTGCAGCTCCGCGATGGTCGAGAGTTGAAGGTGCATGTTACGGTGATGCCGCAACGCCCGCAGATTGCTCTGCTGAGCAAGGGCGCACAGGACGGATCGAATGAAACGCCCGCACCGGTTCAGCTGGGCAGCCAGGACGATTTGCCGGTGGAGAAGCGACTGGTCTTCTTCCTCAAGTCAAAAGTACCGGTAAGCTTTCCCCGGGACGAGAAGATCGAAATCGCCGCGGTCGACGGCAGCTTCCGCACCGCGCTCTCGCTGGCAGACGGCAGCCTGATGCTTGAGGATGCGAACACCGCGCTGGGCGTGGTGGAGCCGCTGGCCCGCTTCGGTCCTTCGGCATTTGGACCGGTGCAGGCGCGTGCCCTCTCTGCCGATGGCATTGCGGGCGATTGGCTGCCACTGGGAACCCTGGTGCGCACGCCGGGATTCAAAGAACTTCGCTGCCCGCATGCGGTTGCAAAGCCATGCGCTCTCAGCGGAAGCAATCTGTTTTTGGCCACCGCGATCGCGGCCACGCCTACGTTTGAGAATCCCATCGATGTGCCGGCCGACTTTACGGGCACGCAGCTCCCTGTCCCGCATCCTTCGAGCGGAACCTTATATGTGAAGTTGCGAGACGACCCGGGAACCGTGCAGACGTTGACCCTGCCGGTGTTGCCGGCGAGCGCGCTTTCGCTGGCGCCCAACCGTTTCGCTCCCGCAGGCTCTGCCCCCGCCGGAGGCGCTGATCAATCGCCGTCTCCGGAATCGCCTGCGACGCCAAAGCCGGAAGTGCCGGCAACGAATCCGGTGGCAACGCCACAAGCGCAACAGGCTGTCGCCCCGGCCAGCACGCATTCCTGATCCCGCGCGGAACTTGCGTTGAAGCCGGTCCCTTTCAGTTCAGGCGTCCCCTAGTTGAAGTACGCCTTGTTCTTCTCCGCGAAGACGGCTTTATCTGCCGGCAGCTCGCTCTCGGCGAAAATGGCGTTCTGCGCGCAGATCGATGCGCAGTTCCCGCAGTCGATGCATTCGTCGGGGTTGATATAGACCTGCGACGCAGTACCGGCTTTGGCGTCGTCCGCCGCCGGTGCAATGGCCGCGGTTGCGCACTCGGCCACGCAAACAAAATCCTTGGTGCAGGCATCTGTCACTACATAAGCCATGATGAAATCTCTCCTCGTCCTGGAAACGCACGGTGACCCGCCGTTTCCCGCACCTTGAGCCTACCGGGAGATGGGCCTTTCTTGTCGTGACTCGAATCACAGGCGCGAAGAAGGGGCGCTTTAGCGGCTGGACGCGCACCGCGATCGCAAGACCGCGTTATCCTTAGCCCATGTGCCGGTTCGGACTTCCCCCGCTCGCCCTCTTACTCCCGGCTCTTTCGCTCCTTACGATTGCAGCCGCCCCGGCGCTTGTTGCCCAGGCGCCTCCGCCCGCGTGGTCCTTTGCCCTTTCCGGCGATAGCCGAAATTGCGGGGATTTCGTGATGCCCGCGATTGCGGCGCAAGTGAAAGCCGAACACGATGTCTTCTACTGGCACCTTGGCGATTTCCGCTGGATCGCGCAGCCCGATGAAGATCTGATCGCCATGGATCACGGCGGCAATCCGTTTGCGAAAGAAGCCTATCTGCAGATTGCCTGGGATGACTTTCTGACCCGCCAGGTGGCGTCATTCAAGCCGGTGCCGGTGTTTCTCGGTCGCGGCAATCACGAAGCAGTGAAGCCCAAAACTCGCGAAGACTACATTCGAACATTCTCAAGCTTTCTCGATCGCCCGGAGATTGCCGCTCAGCGCGCGGCGGATGGACCGAACGGAGCGCCGCTGGGGCCGTGGTATCACTGGACGCGCGACGGGGTAGACTTCATCACGCTCGACAACGCCAGCCACGACGAGTTCTCCGACGCGCAGCTGCGCTGGCTCCGCGGCGTTCTCGATCGCGACCTGGCGCCGACCTCGGGCATTCGTGCCATCGTGGCCGGCATGCACGAGGCACTACCGCACTCGACGGGCGCCGAACACGCGATGGACGATTGGGATCTTGGGCTGCGCGCGGGCGAGCTGGTGTACACGTGGTTCTATGACGCGCAGGCCGCCGGCAAGCACGTCTACCTTTTTGCGAGCCACTCGCACTACTACTCCCCCAACATCTACGACACACCTTATTGGAGGCAGCTCACGGCGAATGTTGTGCCCGGCTGGATTATCGGCTCGGCGGGCGCGCGGCGCTATCAGCTGCCGAAGACCGCGCATCCGGGGGCCAAGACGCACATCTACGGGTTCATGCGCGGCGTGGTGCGCGCCGATGGCTCCATCGATTTCACGCTGCATGAGCTAAGCGAGCAGGATCTGGTACAGGCCCGGTGGCCGGATGCGCCGCTCGATGCGATTCACGTGTGCGCCATTTACAATGCCGAAGAATAGAGTCGACTTTTACAGTTGCGCACCAGCAACGCACAGTGAGCCAGGACCACGAGAGAGACATGCCAAGCCAGCCGCACACAACGCACGAAATGCTGCGCGAAATCTGGGAGCAGCCCGCAGCGCTTGAGCGCACGGTTTCCGCCTACCTTGACCATGGCCAACTAAGGCCCGATGTTGCCCGCAGTCTTGCCTCGTGGGCCATTCCCGCGGGAGAGGTCCTGATCGCCGCCAGCGGTTCCAGCCGTCACAGCGGACTTGCCGCCGAAATCCTGCTCGAAGATCTTTGCGGTCTCGCCGTCGATGTCGAGTACTCAAGCGAATACAGTTTGCGCGGCGGGAACGATCCACGCAAGCCCGCGGTGATTGTGATTTCGCAGTCGGGCGAGACCTCAGATACGCTTGCCGCCCTGCGCGCGGTGCGGCGGCGCGGCCAGACAACGCTTGCCATCACCAACGACGTTTCTTCGACGATGGCGCAGGAAGCCGATGTGTCGATGCCGCTAGCGGCAGGTGTCGAGAAGGCGATTCCCGCGACCAAGAGCTTCACGAGCCAGCTCGCCGTGCTTTTTCTTCTCAGCCTGTATGAAGCGCAGCGGCTGGGCCGCATGGATCCGGCTGCACTCAGCGCCAACATTGCCCGGCTGCTCGCATTGCCTGGAGCAATCGCCGCACAGTTGGAGGGCTGGCGTGCGCAAATGGAAGGGATCGCGCAGAAATACGCTTCGGCCAACACATTCCTCTATCTCGGCCGCGGCATCCACTACGCCATTGCACGCGAGGGCGCCCTCAAATTGAAAGAGGCATCCTATGTGCATGCCGAAGGCTATCCGACCGGCGAGTTGAAACATGGTCCCAACGCGCTGGTGAGCGATCGTGTGCCGCTGGTTGTGCTGGCAACGGTGGACCGCGGGCTGAACGACTCGGTCGTACGCTACGAGAAGACGCTGCAGCTTCTCGCAGACATGAAGACCCAGGGCGCACGCGTGATTGGCATCGCGAACACCGGCGACAGTGCAGTAAAAGCCCTGGTGAACGATTGCGTCGAAGTGGAGCCGACGACCGAGTACCTGCTGCCGATTCTTGAGGTCGTGCCCCTGCAATTGTTCGCGTACTACATGGCGCTGGCGCACGGCGTCGATGTCGACCGGCCACGCAATCTCGCCAAAGCAGTGGTGGAGCGGTAGCGGGAACCTGGCGAAAGAGCCGCCTCCTCCTCGTGCGAAGGCTCTCAGATCGCGAGGCTCTTCGGCGCCAACAACTTCCACGCATCGAGGATGTGCGCGGCCAATTCCTCGTCTCCGACTCGATCCAGTTCGATTCCAACCCAGCCTTTGACGCCAACATAAGGCGGCCTGAAGAAAGTATCTGGGGAGGTCGCGATCAGGCTCTCCTGCAAACCGGGAGAGGCCGGTATCCAGATGGCGACGTGGCCGTCGTTGTGGTGGTTATTCGCAAACATCACGAAAACCCGCTTGCGCACAAACCAGGTCGGTTCTCCGTGCGACAGCTTTTCTTCGCATCCCGGCAGTCGCACACACATGCGTCGAACTCGGCACACGTGCTCTTCGCCGGATTGGGCTTTCTTTTTGATCATGCTCTTCCGCAACGAAAAAGGGTCATTCCAAGTTAACAGGGATTTGTCGAGCGAAACGGCTCACGCGACCCCCTCTTTCTCCGTGTTACCAAATATCACTTCTCTCCGCGCCCTCTCCGCCTTTAAACTTTCGTCCACCCTACCGGAGTTTTCCCGATGCGCGCACGGCTCCTGCTCTCGTGTTACCTTTTCGTCTTCCTTGTCCAGGGCTCCGCCGCCCAGGTGCATCGCGCCCTGCTGATCGGGATCAACCTCTACCAGCCACCCCAAACAACGGCACGGCATCCCACGGGCTGCACCGGCGGCCGCTGCGATTTGCCGGTCTTTGAGAATCTCGACGGGGCAGTGAACGACGTGGCCGCGATGCGCGATCTGCTGGCAAGCCCCAAGTTCGGGTTCGCGCCTGGGGATATTACCCTGCTTACCAACCCCGCGCTTCCGCCGGCGCAACTGCGATACGTCGCGCTGCCTGTAAATCAAACCACGCACGACGGCATTCTCGCGGCCATGCAGAAATACCTTGTCGACCTGCCACGCAGCGGCGATTCTGTCGTCTTTTACTATGCGGGCCACGGCTCGCTGCGCCTCAACAGCCGGGGCAACAAGCTGTCGCTCATGGTCGATGGCAAACAAGTGCACGCCGACAGCACGCTGGTTCCCGCCGATGCGTGGACTGGCGGCTACGACGTGCGCGACCGCGAGATGACGCGCATTTTTAACGCGGCCCTCGACAAGGGAATCAAGCTCACTGTGATCCTCGACAGCTGCCATAGCGGCGCCTTCACGCGCGGCATTCCGCTGGGCCCCAAGGTGCGCGAACGGATGCTGCCCTACGATCCGCGCGACGTGAACGAGGCGCCTGATCAGGCTGCGAGCGGGCAGCCCAGGCCTGCGCCCGCGGAACGCACTGACAATCCCGCGCTCGTCTTCTCGGCCGCGCAGCAGGATCAAACAGCAAAAGAATCGCCCACGACCTCCGGTGTCGCGGAGCCCCACGGGGCCTTTACCGCCGCGCTGATCAAGGCGCTCGAGGTTCTTCCTGCCGACGCGCCGGCCTCGGTGGTTGCGCAGCGGGTGAGCGCGGAGCTTGAAGGCAATGGAATTGCGGACCAGGCGCCCTCGCTCGATGCTGCCGGGACACGCCGTCAGCAGCCTCTTTTGGGCGGCACCGCAGCGGCAGCGGCGAAATTGCGCACTGCGGTCCTGGGCGTAGCGGACGATGGCGCCATCGAACTCGACACCGGCCGCCTCGCCGGCGTGGGGCCCGGCACGACCTTCGTGTCGTATGGCGTCGGAGACAAGAGCAAGAGTGTCACGCTGAAAGTGACCGACCTCGACGGCATTGCCCACGCGAAGGCGGCGATTGTAAGCCCTGCGGCTGCGCATGTTGCCGTCGGCTCGGTCTTCGAGATCGACACGTGGGTGCCCGCGCCCAGCGATCCGCTCCACTTTTGGATTTGGCCTTCGACGATTGCACAGGCCGACCTGCAAAAGGCCATTGAACAGATTCGGGCTTCCGGGATCGAGACCGTGGCCGACCCAGCTGAACAGCCGTGGACGCACATCCTGCTATGGAACAGCGACGACTGGATTCTGCAGCGAGCCGGCGAGAAGGACGGCATCGAGCTTGGCTGGACCCTGACCGCGAGCACGCTCAAGCAGCATGTGCCGCCGGGCGCAAGGGTCTGGGTCAACCTTCCGCCCTCGCAGGAGCTGGGCGGAAAGCTGGAGTTGCACGATCCCGACAGCATGGTGCAGGGCGTCAGCGAGGCTCCGCGCGCCGACTACGTGCTTGCCGGCACGCTCAAACCCGATGGTCCCGCATGGGCCTGGTATCACAAAGCGGAGTTCGAGAAGGGCCCTCCGGACCCCAACGCGCCAAAACACAGCCCCGGCTGCTCAACTACATCGAGCTATCCAGTTCGTACTGATTGGGTCACTCTTGTTGATCTTGGAGCGTTGCCCGATGCAGCGGGCAAGCTGAACGATTATGCAGCGCGGCTCGCCAAGCTGGCCGGGTGGCTGCGTCTGCCGTCAAGCCCGGGCGCCTCGGACGATGACTACTACCATCTCAGCTTCGCGCGTGCCGCCGATGAGGGCCCGCCCGGCAGTGGTCTGGTCAGCGCAGGGCAAACCGTACAGCAGGGCGAACGGCTGAAGCTCGTCCTGACCTCGACCTCGCGCGTCCTCGAGAAACGCTGGGTCTACATTCTTGACATCGATTGCCACGGCCAGGGAAGCCTGCTCTACCCACTCAACTACGCTGAGAATCGCTTCCCCAACGACGCCAACGATCAGCGCCAGATCCTGTTGCCCGGCGCCCCCACGCTGAAGGTCGGACCGCCGTTCGGTCTCGACACGATTCTCATGATCAGCACCGCCGAGCCGCTTTCAGATCCGTACAGCCTGAACTTCAAAGGCGTGGCCACTCGCGGCGGCCTTGGCCCGCCCAAGTCGCCGCTTGAACGCCTGCTTTCGAACGCCAGCAGCGGCACGCGCGGTCTCGACTTTGGAGAAGTCCCCACCAGCTGGGCGGTCAGCATCGGCGGCCTCGAAAGCGTTCCTGCGACCGCGCCATGAAAGGGATTTCTATCGCGCTCAAACAATCGGTCATGCCATCAACACGCTGGCGAATCGCGGGGTTTAAGGGTATGCTGTTTCCACTCTCGCGCTGTCTTTGCGAATTACTTCCCCGCATCGCCACTCGTCACGCAACAACGAGGTAAGAACGTATGTCCGTCTCACGACGCCGCTTTGTCGGCAATGGTCTGGCCCTCGGCCTTCTCTCTTCCGTTCTTCCACCTGAAACTGCCCTGGCACTCTCGCAGCAGTCCAATGCTGTTCCCGCGGAACCGGCCGACGCGCCCCACGATGCCTTCGACTTTTGGAGCGGCTTCTATGACTCGGTGAATCCGCACAGCTCGAGCTATGGCACCGCCGGCCGCGGCGCCACGGGCGGCCTTGCCGACGCGACTTTGCAGACGCAATATCTGCACTACCATCCCGATGTCGGCCGCCTGCGCTATGCCACCGATATCGAGAAGAACGAACTCCTGGATCACGACGGCGATGTCGCCGTCAGTGTCGCTCTGTCGCAGTTTCGGCCTGGCACGGGCGACCTGAAGGAACAAGCCTCCCAACTCCGCATCGATGCCACACAGACCAGCCCGCTCATGAACCTCTTCGCGCCGTTGGCATGGACCGCGATCGCCTCCATCATGCCCGAAAAGGGCGGCAAGATTCCGAGCCTCGATCAGCTGGGCTTCAAGTCTGACCAGGCAACTTCATCCACGAGCCACATTCTGCTGACCAAGGGAACGGGGAAAGTTGCAGTAAACATTTCGCGCGCTCCCAACGACTCCGGCTTTCTAAAGGTGCTCAAGGTGATGATGACCGGCCTCAAAGTTGTTGCCCCGCTCGTGACCCTGCCGGCCATCAGCATTCCCGCGCTCAACGCATTCAGCGAAGCGTTCGCGTACTGGGAAGACCGGACCCGCTTCCTGATGAACGGCAACCTCGTGCACGCCATCGCCACACAACAGGCCCTGGCCGATCCCGAACACGACTCGCGCTACATCGGCCTGGTCTCCGGCGACTACGTGATGGTTCCGCAGAAACATACCGATGAGCTGGCGAGCGAGATGCCCAATCTCGAGCTCAACCAGGGCTACCTGGTGCACAAAGATGCCGACAAGAATCTGCCTGTTTCGAAGCGCGCTGAGACAGCCGTTCCCGGCGTAACGTATGCCACGATGCATATCGCGGTCAGCGCGTTGAACACGCAGTCTGGACTGGCCAAATCTGATTCTTCTGGCGGCGAAGAAGGGGGTGGAGGCGGCAGCGAGGGCGGCGGTGGAGGCGGCGGCTCAAAAGGCAAGGGTGGCGGGGGTAAGAAGCCCGGGGCAGGCAAGGGGACCGGCGCGAAATCGGGCTCGGAATCGGGCAGCTCGAAGCCGGGTTACTGAGCGCTACACAGTCGCCTTCGTGGCTCCGGTCGAAACGCCTCCGTCGACCAGCAGCGTTTGCCCGGTCACGTAGCGGCTCGATTCCGAAGCAAGAAACACGACAGCCCCATCGAGGTCGTCGGGGCGCCCCGGTCGCTTTACGGGGATGCGATCGATGATGTATTCGACCCACTTGGCGTTCTCGTAGAGCACCTGATTCTGCCGCGTCTTGAACCATCCGGGAGCCAGGCAATTCACCGTGACTCCGCGGCTGCCCCAGTCGTCCGCCAGGCTCATCGTAAGCTGGCGAATGCCGCCGCGGCTTGCCCCATAGGGCGCCAGCCCCGCAAACCCGGCAACGCTGGTGACCGATCCAATATTGATAATGCGGCCGTAGCCGCGCGCGAGCATGCCGCGCGCCACGGCCTGCGCCACAAAAAATGAGCCGCGCAGATTCGTATCGAGGATCGTGTTCCAGTCCTCCCAGGTGACATCGAGCGCCGGCTTGCGAATATTGCATCCGGCATTGTTGACGAGGATATCGATCTTGCCGAAATGCTCTTCTATCGCCGCCACGGCGCATTGAATGCTCACCTGATCCCGCACGTTGAGTGCGGTTGAAAAAGCGCGCCGGCCCAGCGCCTCGATCTCGCGCGCAAAATCCGCGAGCGTCGTCTTGTCACGGCTGGTCATGGCGATGTCCGCACCGGCCCGTGCCAACGCCCGCGCAAAATACTGTCCCAGCCCGCGACTTGTTCCGGTCACGAGCGCGACCTGGCCGGATAGATCAAACAAGTTTTCGGTCATCGCGTCCTCAAGGTTCTAACACGACTTTCAGCAGACCTGGCTCGCGGTCGTAGAGCCGCTGGAACCACTGCACGCCCTCTTCGAGCGGCGCCACGGCAGAAACCAGGGGTGCCACTTGGATCCTTCCGTCGGCCATCATTGCAATACATTCGGGATACTCTCCGCACGAGGCGCACGAGCCCTGCAGACGGATTTGCCGCGAAACCACTGACTGCAGAGCCAACTCGATCTTCGGGGCCACATTGCCCACCAGCGTGACCGCGCCGCCCTTGCGCACGCTCTCGACGGCAAGGGCGATTGCATCGGTGATGCCCACGCACTCGAGCGCCACATCCGCGCCGCGGCCTTCAGTGCGTTTCTGAATCTCGGCAGCAACGTCCTGCTTTTTTGAATTGAAGGTCTGGGTCGCACCGAGGTTTCGTGCCAACTCGAGACGAGTGTCGTCCACATCGACCACGAACACCCGCGCAGCGCCGGCTTCGCGCACCGCTTGCAGGGTGAGCAAGCCAATCATGCCCGCACCCACGACAACCGCCGTATCCCCATGCTCGATGGGCGTGATCGACGCACCATGCACTGCGACTGAGGCCGCCTCAATCAACGCCGCATGTGCAAACGGCATGCTCTCCGGCAGCGCGTAGGCAATGCGCGCCGGCACCGTCACGTACTCCGCAAACGCCCCCATCCTGCGAAACAGCGGAGTCGAAACGCCAATCACTTCGCGGCGATCGCAGAGATTGACCTGCCCGCGACGGCAATAAAAGCACTCGCCACAATAGACCGTGGAGTCGAAGGTGACGCGATTGCCTGCACGGAACTCGGTGACGCGGCTGCCCACCGCCTCAACTATTCCCGCGGCCTCATGCCCCATCACGATTGGCGGAATACGGCGGCCCGTGCTGCCATCGAAGCCATGCACATCGCTGCCGCAGATGCCACATGCCTTGACGCGCACCATCAACTCATCGTCCGCTGGATGCGGAACCGGCACGTCTTCGATTGCCAAATGCTTGTAGGCGGAAAGAACCAGCGCCTTCATGCCAAACTCCTGCTCTGCCGGCGCGGCCACCCGCGCACGTCTCTCATTTTACTCACGCAGTGCCGGGCACAGCGCCCGCAGTTTGTGTCTCTGGCTCGATGCGGCCGAGCAAGACAAGATAGGCTGCAATGCCAATGACCAGGTAGATTGCGGCTGCGCCGAAGGCCCATGCGAATGAGTGCGTCGCCGCGAAGAGGTACCCCGTGATGATGGGCGCAGCCACTCCCGACAGTTGGTTTGAAAAATTCAGAATGCCGCCGACGCGGCCCACGTTGCCCCGGCTGGCAATCAGTGAGGGAATCGACCAGCCGACCGGCGCCGCAGCCGACAGCCCGCCAATCGATACGCTGATCCAGAGCAGCGCATGCGCGGCATCGTGCGCCCGGGCCGCGCCCAGAATGCCTAGCCCGAACGCCGTTCCGCAAACCAGCACAATCTGACGCACGCGGCTGGCATCATAACCGCGACGAATCAACGTATCCACCAGCCAGCCACCAACCACAAGGTCGCAGATGGTCGCAACCAGCCACGGCAGGCTTGTATACAGGAACGACTTGTAGAGATCGATATGCAGTGCCAGCGAGAGATAGCTCGGCAGCCAGGTCAGCAGCAGGTAGAACACATAGTTGTACGAGCCGAATCCGATGGCGAGACCAATGACTTTGCGCCGGCCAAGCAGGAAACCCAGCGACTTTGACTCCGCGAGGCTCTCGTTCTTCCACTCGCCTTCTTGCGCTCCGGAGACAATCGCTTCGCGATCCGCAGCACTCAACGATGTGTCTTCGGCGGGATCCCGATACACCTTCCAGAACAGCAAGAAGTACAACAGGCTGATCGCTCCCGTAAGTGCAAAGCTCCAGCGCCAGCCGATCTTCAAAAGGATGATGCCGAGCACCGGCACGCCCACCGCTGACGAAAACTTGGCCGCCGCATCGAAGATGGACGTGGCAAAGCTGCGTGCCCGCGGCGGAAACCACAACCCCACGGCCTTGGCGTTGGCAGGAAATGTGGGCGCCTCGCCGATCCCCAACAAAAGGCGCGCCGCAAACAAGCTGGGAATTCCCGGGGCAGCCGCAGCACAGAACGACGCGATGCTCCACAGAAACGTGCTCACGCGCCCGATGCGCTTTACGCCGAAGCGATCAAGCAGGACGCCAATGGGCAACTGACAGAGGGCGTAGGTCCAGTTGTAGGCACCAGACAGGTAGCCGAAGGCGATATTCGAAATGCCGAATGCCCCGATCAACGCCTCGTGCGAGACCGACAGGTTGACGCGATCGAAATAGTTCACCAGGACGCCGAGGCCCAGCAGAAAGGCAATCTGCCAGCTTCGTCTCGGCAATCGCGCTGGCGCTTGCTGCATCGATTCGTTCAAGTTGCTCCCTGTCTCGATGGATTGCCGTGTGTCGTGCCGACCTTATTCCCCTGATCCGCGCAGGCTCTGCAGATCGATTCCGAGTTGCTGGCATTTCTTGTAGAGATGACTTCGCTCGAGCCCCAGCGCCCGGGCCGCAGGCGCGATATGTTTGCCGCTGCGCTCCAGTTCCGCCAGCACCTGCAACCGTTCAAAGGCCAAGACTCGTTCAGCAAGAGGCCCCGAAAGTGTATCAATCCCATTGCCGGTCACCGCAGTCCCCTTGCCTGCAGGCAACGCTCGTCGCACCGCCTCGGCATCAACTTCGGTATCCGCGAAGAGCAGCAAGCGCTCCACCACATTGCGCAGCTCGCGGATGTTGCCCGGCCATGCGTACTGCTTCAACGCTTCAATCGCCGAAGCGGCAAAGGGCACAGGCTTCCATCCATTTTGCGCGCTCACCTGGCGCGCAAAGTGCTCGACCAACGCGGGCAGATCTTCGCTGCGCGTGCGCAGAGGCGGCAGCTCTACCGGAAGCACCACGACGCGATGATAGAGGTCGCGCCGGAAGCCGCCCGACTCGACCAGCTGCTCCAGATTTCTGTGCGTCGCGACCACCACGCGCACATCCACCTTGGTAGGCTTGTCCGAACCGATACGCTCCACCTCGCCCTCTTCAAGTACGCGCAGCAGCTTTGCCTGCATGGCCGGCGGCATGTCGCCAATCTCGTCGAGAAACAGCGTACCCCGATGCGCCTGCTCGAACTTGCCCGTATGCCGCTGCGCCGCGCCGGTAAACGAACCCTTTTCGTGGCCGAACAACTCGCTCTCGATCAACTCGGCCGGCACGGCCGCGCAGTTCAGCGTGACAAACGGCCCAGCGGCGCGCGGGCTTTTCTCATGGAGCGTGCGCGCCACAAGTTCCTTGCCGGTGCCCGTTTCGCCGTAGATGCAGACCCGCGTTTCACTGGCCGCGACGCGCTCAATCTGCGCCATTACGCGCCGCATCGTCTCCCCGCGCATACACCAGTGTGTGCTTGCCAACGCGGGTGCGCAGGTCGCGATTCTCGTTCTCGAGACGCGTCAGCTTCAGCGCGTTTTCGACGGTCACCAGCAGCTTTTCTGTCGAGAGGGGCTTCTCTAGAAAGTCCAGTGCGCCCAGCCGTGTCGCGCGCACCGCCATCTCGATGTGCGCCTGGCCGCTCATCATCACGACAGGCGCCGCGACGCCCGCGGTCTTCAAATCTTCGAGCAGCAGCAAGCCCATCGCGGCGCGGCATCACCACGTCGCTCAGGATGAGGTCGAACGGCTGCGTCTGCGCCAGTTCCAGGGCACGCTCGGCGTTGTCGCACACCACGGCCTCATGGCCGGCCAGCCGGAAGGCACGCGACAGCGAAGCGAGTGTATTCGCTTCGTCGTCGACAATCAGGATTTTTGCTTTCGCATTCATGCGGCGGCCTTCGGCAGCGTAATCATAAATGTTGCGCCGCTGCCCGGGCGGCTTTCTACAGCGATGGTGCCGCCATGATCCGCGACCACCGACTGCACGATCGCGAGCCCCAGCCCGGTTCCATGCTGCTTCGTTGTGTAGTACGGCGTGAACAGCCGCTCGCACTCCTCCGGCGTCAATCCTTCGCCGGTGTCAGAAACTTGGATTTCGATTTTTTCTCCGTGCGGCTGGGCCGCGAGTGTCAGTGTTCCACCTTGCGGCATCGCGTCCATCGCGTTCAGCACCAGGTTCGACAGCGCTCGGTGCAGCAGTTCCAGGTCCGCCATCATCGGCATTGGCGACTCCGCAACCTTCATCGCAAATTCAATCTTTGCGTCACGGCTCGCTACTCCTTCATAGAGGGCCCTTACCCGCTCCAGCGTGTCGCGTGCGTCGATTCGCTCCAGCTCCGGCTTCGGCATTTTGCTGAAGTCGCTGAACCGCCCGATGATCGTCTTCAGATTGGCGATCTCCATGCCCAGCGTTGCCGTGCTCTCGCGAAACACCTCGTCAAACTCGGCCGCCGGCAGGACGCGCGCACGAACCAAATTCTCCACTGTCAGTTGCAGCGGAAAGAGCGGATTCTTGAGTTCGTGGGCAAGACGACGCGCCAGCTCGCGCCACGCGGCCACGCGCTCGCTCTGCACCAGTTGCTCGCGCTGGACGGTAAGCTGCTCCGTCATGTGATTGAAGCTGCGCGCCAGCACACTCACTTCATCGTGCCCACGCTCCGGTACGCGAACCTCCCAGTTGCCACTTGCCACTTCCTCGGCGGCGTGCGCTAGTTGTTCAATCGGCCGCGACACGCGCGCCGCAATCCAAAGGCTGAAGCGCGATCGCAAGCAGGATACCGCCGGATGCGACTCCGTATGCGATCGCGCGAATGTGCTGCTGCGCTTCGACCATGCCGCCGCGCGAAATCGCCACCAGCAGCACGGCCAGCACCTGGCCTGCTTCATTCTTGCAACGGAATCGCCGTGGCATTCACGCTGTCTTCGCGTCGGCGCGTCAGTATAGAGGATTGCCGTCTGCTGTTGCCCCGTCTTGAGTGCCGACTCGATCAATGCCTGATAGCGCACCGCATCAGACGGGTCCCCGTTCGACCCAACAAACTGCTTGGGGTCGAAGCCCACGGCGCCACTCGACGTGCCTTCGGGTACCGCAGACTTCTCGCTATACAGGCCCACCTGCAGGCCGGGCACCGCCGGCAGATCCGAGAGAAAGCGCTGATCGAGCGCGCTTGCCGCCGACGAGGTGCACCGAGATCAGCACCGTGCACTCGGCGCACAGCAAAGATGCCAAGCGTGCTCGCCCCATCGGGCAATTCTTCGCGCTTTAGAAAAGACGACGAACTCGCCGCGTTTGCCGCCGGCTCGGGATAGCCGAAGCGCGCCGGCCATTGCGCGGAGCTGACCACGTTTCCGTCGGGCCCCACAATCTCGAGAAAATCCAGCTGCGCATCCTGCGCCATGGATTGCGCTTCATTGACGTAAATGGAGGTATCGCCGGACTGAATCATCTGAAAAGCCATACTGCGCGCGCGTTCGCCGGCTGCGAGCCGATCGACTGCCGCAGCAACTTCAGTGGAGCGATGCTGAAATTCACGCTGGAATTGGCTGACAAATAGCGCCGTCTCCTGCTGGTCGCGCTCTTCGAACACGTGCCGAATTCGTACCAGCACCGTCCACGCAACCGCGGCTACAGCGGCCGCGACGGTGAGAGACAAGAGCAGGAGCAGCTGCTGGCGCAGGCTCACGGCGCATCCTCCAGCGAAGCATTCGCAAAAGCCGGCATGCCGTCTGCGCCCAGTTGCAGATCGCGCACGCGCGCTCCCACCGCATAGGCGCGCGGAAGATCGACCAGCGGAATCAGGGTGTGCCGGTCGAGGAATTCCCGTTCCGTCAAATAGAGCGCGGATGGCGTTGCGCCGGCGGGAAGGCCCGGGGCTCCGAGATTGCGCATCGCGTTTTCGAGCACCGCGGCGGGCTCTCCCCCTTCAAGCGCGACGGTGCGCAGAGTCAGATCGGCGCGTCCATTCGGCGCCGCGCCGGTAACGACCGCATTGAAGCCGGCTTCGCGCAGATTCAGAACGATGCGCTGCGCCGCCAGTTGCAGAACTCCATCGCCATCGACCTGCATCGTCAGCGAGGGCGGCGTCAGGCCTCCCTTGAGTTCGTGCGCCTTATTCAGATCGCGCTCCGCGGGAAAGAGAAACGAGATATCCGCTGAGGCCTTGCGGCAGGATGCTGGCGGTCGCGACTCCCTGCTTTTGAAAGATCACACTCGCCAGCACGGCACGATCGACAGACGCAGCCAGAGCGGCGCGCAGCATCGGATTCGTCAGTGCTCCGCTGTCGGATACCTCCAGGGCAAGCAGCTTCACAGATGGCGAAACGGCGAGAGTCAACTTCTGCTGCTGCGCCTGGCGGATCATCTCGACCGGAACCTCCACCACATCGGCGCGGCCCACACTTAGATCGAGAGATTGATCGCGCGCGGCACGATGAGCCCGAATCTCTACCGCATCCGCAAACGGACGGCCCTGCCAGCAGGATTCGTTGGCATTCAAGGTCAGCGCGCCGTTGCTGAATCCAGCCACCAGAAACGGACCCGTGCCGATGCTGCTGTCGACCGTACCTGCGAGCGCAATCAGAAACCGATCGTTCGCGAGCAGTGCCGGCAGGTTAGGCATTGGCTCATCGCCGGTAAAGACGACATCGGATCCGACGGCGTGCACCGCGGTCCACGGGCAGTTGCCGTTGCAGCTCAGATTCAATGAAGCGACGACGGCTGTCGAAGTGAGTGGCGAGCCATCGTGAAAGTGCACGCCCGTGCGCAGCCTGAAGAGCCAGCGATGCGCGCCACTGTCGGTCTCCCAGCCGGTGGCCAGCGCCGGTTGCACCATGCCGTCCGCATCTATTCTTGTGAGGCCGTCGAAGACCAGCCGCCGCGCCACGCCATCGGGCCGCTGCCATGGATCGCCTTCCGTCTCCACGCGGAGCGTGCCGCCGTAGTGAGGCCGAGTTCGCGCCAGCGCTGGCAGCACGAGCGCACAGAGCACGCAGCTAATTGCAAGTCGCCGTAACACGGTCCACCTCGTATTGATTCGTTGACGTTCGCACCACTGTCATCGCACTCTTCCCGTCGGGCGCAGTCCACAAAGCCATCACGGTTCCATTCAACTGCAGCGGCGCGCTGGCCGGCACAGCTTCCAGCGCAGGCACTCTCATACGCGCGCAAGCTGTCGCTCGGAGCTTCGCCCGATCCCGACGCAATCAGCTGTGCACCGCCGCCGCACCCGGAGTGCAGCGCCGCGAAATCGC
The DNA here is from genome assembly GCA_963760475.1 of uncultured Acidobacteriaceae bacterium. GTDB lineage: Bacteria > Acidobacteriota > Terriglobia > Terriglobales > Acidobacteriaceae > Telmatobacter. The sequence continues at coordinate 55,125 of CAVXDG010000015.1, forward strand.
TGCCCCAATCGCGGACGCCGGTCAAGGACTTCAGCGCCTCCGTTGTCGATCAGCAGCACCTTGCCGTCGATGCCGCCGGCAATCAGGCCAGCGCGCCGCCGCTGCGCGCGGGAGCCAAGCCGCCGTGTAGAACGGCGGCAGATCGACGCCCAAGACTCGGCGTCACGACGCCGGTAAAGTAATTGCGCGCTCCATTGTAGAATGCCTTTACCGGGACTGCGCCGCACGTCAGTTGTAGCGACCGGCCATGGGTCATCGCTGGCGATGGCAGCTATGCCCGCCTCTTCAGCCGCTGCACTGAAGGAACCGGCGCACTCAGTCGATGGCAGCAATGCGTAAAACCCCGACGCTGCCGTCCGGCAGTAAAATTCCTCTGCGGATCGCGCGGCAGGGGACGCACCTGGCCAACGCGGACGCGGCTCAGCTCGCGCCAGGCATCGCCAGCACGCGCGTAGAAAACGATCTGCTCCGGCTGCAGGACAACCAGTCCACTCGGCATCTCCAGCGCCGCAAGCACCGGCTCGCGCGAGGAGAAGACCGTCTCCATGCGCAGCCTCAACCACGCACCCGCGGGCACGCCCGCATCGGCTACCGCTCCGGCCTGCACCATGACCATCGCGCGTGGCTCATTGCCTTCGAGCACCTCGGCCACCCAGAGCCGCTCGCGCGCATTCTCGCTCAGGGTGATGCGGATCGAATTGGCGCTCTCGTCGTCGGCCAGCCGCCACGCCGTGGGCCTTCAGGTCCTGCTCGATCCGCTTGCGAATCGCAGGCAATTGCTCGTTTGGAATACTCGAGAGATTGCGCAGCGTCAGGCTGCGCCTGGCCCGGCCCGAGAATGTCCAGCGATCTGATCGGCCAGCTCCGCTGCCGGCTGTGCCCATCAGGCCGGGCGTTTGCGCAGGAGCTGCGCAATGCGCGCCGAGCACCATTCCATACACGAACCCCACCGCAACTCCCGAATCAGCCTCATGGCCTTCATCATTTCTGCGCGTGCTCGTTGCGCGGATTATATCGTTTCATGCAGCGCGACTTGTCTGCCGCATCTTGATATCAAGACAGCCTGCGGGGCGCAGCACTGCTGCGCTTCCTCGCCCCGCGCCGCTCCTCAGTGGCCGCTGCTTCGGTTCCGGCGCCGACTCCGATGTCCATCTCCTGCTTCACCACCGGAGCATTCGCCATGTTCTTGAAGACATCGTTGGCGAAGAAGAACTTTCCGTCGGACGGCACCATCACCACCTGGATCTTGTCCGACAGCCGCTCGGCCATGATCTTGTTGATCAGCAGCGGCGACTTGTTCAGCAGCGCCGCCTCGCTCGTCATCCGCTCCGCATTGGCCGCGGCAATCAGCTTGATGCGGCTTGCCTCCGCATCGGCCAGCAGGTTGCGCCGCTGCAGTTCGGCCTTGCTGTCGATCACCTTGGCTTCCGCATCGGCCTCGGCATTCTGGATCGTTGCTTCCTTGCGCGCTTCCGCTTCGAGCTTGCTCTGCTCAATCTGCTTCTGCTTCAGCGGCAGCGTGTATTGCATCGCATCCGCCTCGCCCTTGGCTTCAACCACCTTCGACTGCGCATCGCCCTCGGCCTGCTTCACCTTCTGCGCCGCCTCGGCTTCGGCCTCCAGCTCGGCGATCCGCACCTGCTTCTGCTGGATGTCGGTGTCGACGCTCATCTGGTCGTCCTGCTGCTCCTTCAGCAGCAAGCCTTCGAGCCCCTTCGCGTACTCCTCCGGCAACTGGATATCCGCAGAGCATCACTTCTTCCACCACGATGCCGTCGGCGCCCAGCTTGCGCGTGATCATCACTCGCCGCTTTGGCGCGCACCTCTTCGCGCTTGCTCGAGAAGATCTCGCGCACCGTGTACGACGGCGCCAGTTCGCGCCACGCGCTCGCCACCACCGGCGGCACCAGTCTGCTTGTCCGCCGGCTGCGGCAGATGCGCCTGCACGCTCGCCAGCTTGTTGGGATCGAGCCGGTAGCGCACCGTGACACGCCAGCCCAATGTTCAGCCCTTCGCGGGATTGCACGTCGATCGATCTCGACTTCGCACGGCTTTCGCGCCATCCGTTCCATATCCAGCCGTGAACAGGTGGTCGCGCAGATCGAAACATCTCGCACGCTCGTCCACCAGCGGCGTAACAAAATGCACTCCAGGATAGAGCGTGCCCGGCACCGTTCCGCCGATCTGGCTGATGCGCACGCCGCCCATGCCGCTGGGCACCACCACGATGCTGCCGGCCATCAACATCGGCACGCACGCGAGCATGGCGAGAACGAGTGGCGTGCGCCATGCAATGGGTTCCGGATCTGCAGTGGTCTCGTTTCCGTCCGTTGTGCGCCGCGCGTTTTTGATCCGCAGCCACAGCGCATACAGCGGCAATCCAAACGCGGCCGTCAGCAGCAGCACTCCCGCAATCGTCAACAACATCTTCAGTGCGAGCATCTCCCGCCTCCCCGTTCCTTGTTGAGTTCCTCACGTCCGTGCACCGCAGCTTTCGCGCGCCGCACCCCGCATCTTTTGGTTCCCGGCCATGGAGCCAGCAGCAGCCGGACCAGCCCTCCCAACGTCAGCTCTTCCAACAGCAGCCCTGCCGCCACCGGCAACAGAACCGCGCTCATTCCACTCAGCAGATTCATCGCTCGCCTCCGTTACCGCGTGCCTGCGGCGATCGTTTTTGTTGCCGTCGTCTCCACCGCGGCCGCGACGTTCGCCGGTATCGCCGCCGGCTCCTCAGCCGTAGTCTGTGCGGCCAATACCGGCTGCACTGCAGGAATCGCGAGCATCGGCACGTCGCCAAACAGTCGCGCCGTTTCCTCATTGCGCTGGCCTACAAGCTCCACCGTGTCGCCTACGTGGACTTGGGAATAGAACTCCTCGAGGTCCGCCTTCGCCATGCGGATGCATCCATGCGATGCAGCCTTGCCGATCGAGCTCGGCTCGTTGGTTCCGTGGATTCCGTAGCCGCGGATGCTGAGGCCCATCCAGCGCGAGCCCACCGGATTGCCCGGCCCGGGAGGCACCAGCTTGCCGTTGTGCGCGTAGGTCGGATTCATCACGCGGCGCTCGATGATGAACGTGCCCACCGGGCTGGGAGAGGACGGCTTGCCCACAGAAACCGGATAGACCTTCTTGACCTGGCCGTTCTCAAGGAGCGCGAGCTTGCGGTCTTCGAGGCTCACCACAATTGTTCTTTTCGCCGGCGCGCCCTCCACCACCGCCTGCGCCACGGCCTGCATCGCGACAACCCCGGCGACCGCCAACCCCATCGCCAACCTGCTGAGAATGAATCCTGTCATCGCGCCCCCCTGTATGCCTGCGCACTGACAAAGTGCAAGCGCGGAGCCAATCAGAGGCGATTGATTTGAAAGGATTTGCGAAGATGCTGGAACCGAAGCGCCGTGTCAGAACACACACGGTGTGCGCACGGTGACACGGGGAAAAGAAGGGATCAAGGAACGACGGTCCACGCGAGGTAAGCCGTTGTCATTCGCGTTGTGCGGCGGTTATTTCAGGTTCGACGGTTACTCGCTCGGGGGAGCAAGCGGGGAAGGCGGCGGGAACACGTGGGGGCAATCGCAAACCCGCATGGATATTAGGATTTCAAGTGGGCGTGGGATGTTGCATCCCACGGCGGAATTCTCTTAGTCCGAGCGGCCAGGATATACCCATTCACGATCTGCAAAAGCGCAGAGGTACGCCTTTGCATATCTACTTGGAGGACACAAATGCATCTAGTTCGACGATGAATGCCTTGAGTCTCTTGTAGTACTCCATAAATGTCACAAGGCTAATGCCAGTCTGCGCACCATGCGCGACCTGGTTGCGATTGTTCACAATACTGTCGATTGCGTCTTTAATTTCCGGATCGGTCTTTGTCTCGAAGTGTTCTCGCCAAGCCGGACTAAAGTGTCCCAAAACTACCAGCACATCTTCAAACTTGGCGTTGCGAATTCTCGAGAGGCTTGCACTGACATATCTTGAAACATCTCCGTGGCTGCGCTTTTGTGCATAGTCCGTCAATATCATAATCAAAGCCTGTTCAATTAACCCGGAACTGAGCACACAAAGGAACCTTGCCATCTGCGACTGAAGTTCAGTGTCCAGGCTGACTGGTTCTGCCTTTGCCTTAGCTTGCAAGCTATCTATTCGAGCTTGCACACCGATAATTCGTTTGTTCATTCTAGGGGACCTGAATGAACGTATCCGTGGCGAGTTGAATGCGCTTCTTCACAACTTCATCGTCCGCCGTCGAACGAGAAGTCCAGAGCTGGAAGTCTCCGCTCGCCAAAATGTCTTGGTAAGCCTTAACAATTTTTTCAACGTTTCGAATAGGACCCTTCTCCACGCGCCTCAAAATTCCGGTCAATATTGCGTCGAATACTGCGGCATTGAATGCACTGACAGGTTTGAACGCCTTTGCGCCAATATTGTCGTAAACCATTGAAACGGACTTATCAAACAGATCAGCTAACAGCGCACACTTTGGTGGGGTCATCGTCTTGTTCGCATTCATAAAGTTGTTCAAAAATGTTTTCATTGGACGAGCATATGGCACCTGAGACTGCGACAGGGCAAAGAAACGCAGGATCAGCTCCTGATCTCTCATGCGCTTGTTTGCAGGACCGAACAGAGCCCGCCACTTGGGGTTCTTATTTAGTTCAGCGAGGAGCGCAGAGAAAGTACCCCCATAAATGGCTGTGCGAATCTCCTGCGGGGATAGCAGCATTCCACTTGAGTTCAGCCGTTCGAATATCTTATATATGCCGCTACCATCATCTTGAGGATCGGTCTGCTTTACTACCGTAGCGTGAATGATCGAGTTCTCAAGAGTCCTTCTGTGCTCATCTGCGAGGCTCTTGTATGTCTTTCCTTCAAACCCAGCTTCGACATCCACCAAGCTGAATTCGCGTTTGCTCGAAGGAAATATTCCATCGAAGAATGCGCGCATGGTCGTCAGACGTTGTTGGCCATCGATCACGAGAAGCTTGTTAGTCTCAGGCTCCCTCGAAAGGAATATGCCAGGGACAGGCAAACCAAGCAAAAGTGATTCGATGAACCTAGATGCCTGTTTGATAGGCCATACGTAGCCACGCTGAAATGCAGGGACCTTTATATCGCCATTGTTCAGTCTCTTAACCAGACCGTCCACATCGTAATCGGCGCCGTAACTCGTGATCTCGTATCGCAGGCTCTCTTCGACCGTGTCCTCTTCCTCGAGAAGGCCCTCATCAATTGGGTCGTCTAAAATGTCGGGATCGGCGGCAGCGATCATAGGGGGTACTGAAGGATTTTCAAACATCTCGCAACTATAGGTTCATGAGCGTCCTCGCCACAACCCCTGGGCGGGGTGGCGCGAGCGCTAAGCACAAAAAAGTGAAAGAGCGATCATTGAGCTGCCCCACGGGATGGGCAAACAGGGCAATGCTGTCAAACCGGGCCGGGTTGGGACACTAGCGGTCGATTGTTAAGCCCCGTGGTCGCGCAGAAACCAGGAAGGTGTTCGCGATGGCTTTTGTGTAGGGGATAGTATGGTCTTTTTCGTCCTAGAGGCGAGTTCCGACGGGATCGTAGCAGCGAGGCCAGCCTACATCTTCGCACTTGCCTTTGTTCTCACCGACCGAATCACCAGCCTTTGCAGATTATTTCTGCGAAATCGCTACGATGGTTTTAGAGAGAAATACGGAGGCCTGCGCACTCCGCCCACGACTCAGATTCAGGCCGGCCGTAAGTTCTCTCTTTGCAGGAATTTGGGGCTTAAGTCCTTGGCACAGAGGACTTTAGCCGGATTACCATCCCCTAAATCCAACGGATAGAGGAATTTGCGAAAAAAGACCGGGGGGGGAGGGTGCAGCTCCCTTACAGCAACTTCGCGTCGACGCTGGCCAGCGACACATCCGCGGCGGCACGGCTCCAGCCGATGCGCAGATCTTTTACGTCGTTGAGCAGGATCGCTCCACCGGAAACGCGTGGGCCAGTGAGGGCGAACAGGTCGGCGCGGGCCACGTCGCCCAAATAGAAGGGCGGGCGAGAGTCGGCGGTGCGGTTGGCGATCTCGACATGGCTCATCTCGAGGTTGCGGATGTGGCGGAGAAAGAGCCCGGTTGAAGGTGTGACGCCGAAGCGGCCGGGGTCGGGGTAGCTGTCCTCCTGCTCGGTGGGCATGGCCCTGGCGTCTTCGGCAGTGCCCCCGCCGCCCGTCTCTATATAGATGTCGGAGAACTTGAGGTCTTCAAGCGGGTAATTCGGGATGCCGCTCAAGACCGAGGCCTGGCGCGCCGAGGCGTTAGAGCAGGTGAGGTTGCTGACCAGCACGCGCCGAAAAGTTCCAACCTTGGTGGATTCTTTGGGGCCGCGGAGACGTCTTCCAAGCCGGTAGAAAAGTGGTCCGCTGGCAAGGTCGCGCAGGGTGGTGTTCGAGATGGTGATGTCTTCGACCAGAGCTCCGTCGACGGACTCGAGTGCGTAGCCGAGGCAGCCTTCGAAGACGTTGCCGGTCATGGTGATGTTGATGAAGCCGCCATTGGACTCGGTGCCGCACTTGATGCGGCCCGTCCCATACGGTCGTTGACCGGCGGAAAACTTTTTGAACGTACCATCAAGAACTGTCCCGAGCAGGTAGCGGCCCGTGACCCAGTTGTTGGCGATGGTAACGTTGCGCGTCGCGCGGGCATAGCCGAGGGCATAACTCGACTTGGGGCAGATGCCGTCATCCCACGGCGAATTCACGGTGCAGTTGGAGACACGCACATTCTGGCAGCAATCCAGATCGATGCCATCGCGGTCGGTGTCGATTTTCAAATTGTCGATGGTGACGCTATCAACGCCAGTCAGCAGCAGGCCGAAGTGTCCGCCTTTCAAAATCGAGAAGTCGCGAAAAAGGACGTTGCGGCAATTCTTCAGTGCGATCGTCTTGTTGCCGACGCCGGCTTGCTCAGCCAAATAGATTGGATAACTGCCGCGCGCCGTGCGGTCGCCGCCAAAGCTCAGTCCCTTTCCCCAGAGCAGACCCGGCCCGGTGATGCTGATGTCGTCGAGGTCCTCGCCCCACACGAGCGAGTTATGCCAGTGATTGTGCCCGTAGTCCTGGTAGGCATCCCACGCGGTGTTGGGCTCGGCCGCATCGTAGACGCCGCCGTTGTAGCCAGTCTGCTCGCCGGGTTTTGGAGAGTCCGCGGCAACAATGGTGCTGCCCTGGCTCAAAAACAAATGCACCTGGCTCTTGAGATGAATCGAGAAGCAGAGATAGTTCCCTGCGGGGAACAGCACGACGCCGCCTCCAGCAGTGGCCGCCGCATCGATGGCGCGATTCACTGCGGGCGTGTCGAGCGTTTTTCCATCGCCGGCAGCGCCATACGCGCGCACGTCAAAAATGCCGTGCGTGGGGATGCCTTGCGAGGGCGCGGTCTGCCCCGGCGCCATCTGGCCCGTGGCCGTGAGCGAAGCTGCCGGAATGCCCGCGAGGACGGCCCCAATGCTGCCCGTTCGCAAAAAGTCTCGCCGCATTGCATCAAACGCTTTCATTCCCATCTCCCAGTTGCAAGTGCCCACGAGCTTACCATTGGCAGCGGACTTTGGGACGCATGACCGCATCGCCCGACAAAATGGGGTCCGCTTCCAGGCTTGTATACTTTCGGTGCCGGACCTCAATGAAAATCGAGCCCGCACTGTCTGGTCAAAGGGACGATTCCAATGATGCTGCTCCACGATGACCGGCTGTTTCCGGCTGAACCTTCAACGCGCTCGATTGCGCGGGCGCTCTACGCCGAGGTGCGGTCGTTGCCGATTGTGAGCCCGCACGGTCACACGCAGGCCGCATGGTTCGCGCAGAATCAGCCTTTCCCGGACCCGGCAACGCTGTTTGTGCAGCCCGATCACTATGTCTATCGCATGCTCTACAGCCAGGGCGTATCGATTGACGATTTGGAGATCGGCCGCCCCGAGATCAGCGATCCGCGCAAAGTGTGGCGCATCTTCGCCAGCCACTATTACCTCTTTCGCGGAACGCCGACGCGCATCTGGCTCGACTTCGCCTTTCAGGAGCTGTTCGGACTCGAAGAACGTCTGAGCGAGAAGACGGCGGACCTGTATTTCGACGCCATATCCGCGAAGCTCCGCACTCCGGAATTTCTGCCGCGCGCTCTCTACGAACGCTTCCATCTTGAAGTGCTGGCCACGACCGACTCGCCGCTGGACTCGCTGGCAGACCACGACGCGATTCGAAAATCCAAGTGGAAGGCGCGCATCCTGCCTACGTTTCGGCCCGATTCCGTCGTCGATCCAGATTCTGAAGGATTCGTGAAATCCGTTGCAGCGTTGGGTGAGCAGACCGGCGAAGACACAACTCGCTGGCCGGGCTACCTCGCCGCTCTGCGCAAGGCGCGGGCTCGCTTCAAGGCTCTGGGGTGCACTGCGACTGACCACGGGCATCCTACCGCGCAAACCGCGGATCTGCCTGAGGCGGAAGCCGCGCGGCTGTTCGACCAAGTGATTTCAGGACGCGCCGACGCCGGACCGAAGGAGCTGTTCCGCGCCCAGATACTGACTGAAATGGCGCGCATGAGCCTTGACGATGGCCTCGTGATGCAGATCCATCCGGGCTCGGTGCGCAACCATAATCGCGCTGTCTACGAGCGCTTTGGCCGCGATACCGGGGCCGACATTCCGTGCGCGATGGAGTACGTCAACGCGCTGCGCCCCTTGCTGAACCGTTTCGGCAACGAGCGCGAGCTGACCATCATTCTGTTTACGCTGGATGAGTCGACGTACAGCCGCGAACTGGCGCCGCTGGCCGGGCACTACCCTGCTTTGCGACTCGGGCCGCCGTGGTGGTTCCTCGACAGCCCCGAAGGCATGATGCGTTTTCGCGAGCTGGCAACGGAGACCGCAGGCTTCTACAACACGGTCGGCTTCAACGACGATACGCGCGCATTTCTCTCGATTCCCGCACGGCACGACGTAGCACGACGGATCGATTGCGCCTATCTGGCCCGCCTTGTCGCCGAGCACCGTCTGCATGAGGATGAGGCCTTCGAGGTGGCCCATGATCTTGCGTACGGGCTGGTGAAAAGGGCCTACCGCTTGTAAGAACAGCTGCTCAAGCACCGCGATCGAGCGCGGTCCCAGGCGATGCTGTGACCGATGCTTTGGAAGAGCACACTTCCTACTTTGTTGCTCAAGATTAAAGCGGCCGCGACACGCCCACTTAGACTTTAAAAGTCGGCATCGAATATGATGGCCGGACATTTCACTGACGGAGGAAGGAATGGCGCTTTTCGCATTGGCATTTGGTATTGGAGTCGTGGCTGGGTTGCGCACCCTGACTGCGCCCACGCTCGTGAGCTGGGCGGCGCGCCTCGGCTTGCTGCACGTTGACGGAACCTGGCTGTCATTCCTTGGCTACCGCTGGACGCCTTGGATCTTCTCGCTGCTCGCAGTGGGCGAGCTTGTGAATGACAAGCTGCCAATGACGCCCAGCCGAAAAACTCCACCACAGTTCATCGGGCGGGTAATCACAGGCTCGTTCTCGGGGGCCGCGATCACCATTGCGAGCGGCAGCCTGGTCGGTGGCCTGCTGGCGGGCGCGGTTGGGGCCGTGGCAGGGACCCTGGGAGGAGCTGAGCTTCGCAGCCGTCTCGTGAAGGCAACCGGAGGCCGCGATTTCCCAATCGCATTGCTTGAGGACGCCCTAGCCGTAGTTGGAGGAGCGATCCTACTCAAGATGTCTCTATGACGAAGATCTTCGACTCTCTCATCATTGGATCGGGCCAGGCGGGACCGTTCCTGGCGGCTCGGCTGGCGAAGGCCGGCCGAACCGTAGCCCTGATCGAACGCAAATTCCTGGGCGGCACCTGCGTGAATACGGGCTGCACGCCGACCAAGACAATGGTCGCCAGCGCGAAGGTCGCGCACCAGGTTCGCGAGGCCGCGCGCTTCGGTGTGCACTTCGAGGGCGATGTGCGAGTCTCGCTTGCCGAAGTGAAGCGGCGCGCCGACACGGTGCTGCTCAATTCGCGCGCAAGTGTGGGCAAGTTGCTGGCGAATGCAGGGGTCAATGTTGTTCAGGGCCATGCCCGCTTTGTCTCCGCACATGAGATCCATGTGGGAGAGGAAACACTGCGCGCCAGCCAGATTTTTATTAATGTGGGTGGGCGTGCGGCGCGGCCGGCTTTGCCCGGCCTCGAAACGATCCACTATTTGACGAACTCCACGCTCCTCGAGCTGACCGAGCTCCCGCGTCAGCTGGTTGTGGTGGGCGGAGGCGCAGTGGGCGTGGAATTTGCGCAGATGTTCCGCCGCTTGGGCAGCGAAGTCACCCTTGTTGAGATGAAGCCAGCCCTGCTGCATCGCGAAGACGCAGGCGCGTCCGCTGGCGTTGCTGAACTGCTGAAGCAGGAGGGTGTACTTCTGCGCCTGAACGCAAAATGCATCTCATTTTCGCCTCTGCCTGACGGCGCATGCGTGCACGTGGACTGCAGCGAAAGCGACAGGGAGGTGCATGGATCGCACGTTCTGCTGGCGATGGGCCGTGTGCCCAACACCGACGATCTCGGCCTGGATGCTGCCGGAATCCGCACCGACGCGGACGGCTATATCCCGGTCGACGATCAGCTGCACACAAATGTCGCGCACATCTTTGCGCTCGGCGACTGCAACCGGCGCGGCGGCTTTACGCACACCGCCTATAACGATTTCGAAATTGTTGCGGCGAATCTGCTGGATGGCGGCAATCGCCGCGTGACCGACAGAATCGCGGCGCGGGCAACCTATACCGACCCGCCCCTGGCGCAGGTGGGCATGACCGAGGAAGAGGCGCGCGCCACAGGCGCCGAGTTGCTGATCGCCACACGCCCCATGAGCTCCGTGTCGCGGGCAATCGAAAAGGGTGAGACATTCGGCTTTATGAAGGCGATTGTCGACGCAAAGTCGAAGCGCATTCTGGGCGCCACCATCTTCGGCGTGGGTGGGGACGAAGCGATTCACTCCGTCCTCGACATGATGTATGCCGACCGGCCCTACACGACGCTGCAGCAGGCGGTGCACATTCATCCAACGGTCGCTGAGCTGATCCCGACGCTGCTGGGCTCGCTGCAACCGGCCAAGCCAAAGGCCTGACCGCACTACGACCTAAATGGTGGGATTGAAGGGGGAGGCTCAAAATAATGGTAGGCACGACTGGATTCGAACCAGCGACCTCTTCCGTGTCAAGGAAGCGCTCTAACCAACTGAGCTACGCGCCTGCAAAGGGTCAGAAAGTAGTCTAGCAGGATCGACCCGACACGAAAAGAATGGGCTATACCGCGGCGCGTGCTATACCATCGGTGTCGGCCAAAAAGCTGGCCGGTCGTTCATTCTGCGCAAGATGACTGTCGCTGCACATCGCAATCCATTACGTTCCGCGCCCAACCTGCTGACGCTTCTGCGAATTTGTCTCGCTCCCTTTCTGGTGGCCGCCATTCTCGAGGGCAGGTTCCGCCTGGGCTTCTTCCTTTTCGTCGCGGCCGGGCTCACCGATGCGCTCGATGGCCTGCTGGCGCGTCTGCTTGAACAGCGCACCGTCCTCGGACAATACCTCGATCCGGTCGCCGACAAGCTTCTGCTCAGCACGCTCTTTCTGGTGCTGCTGCACGAAGGGCTGATGCCTTTGCGCGTCACCGTGCTGGTATTTGGCCGCGACGTCTGCATCCTGCTCGTCTCGGCGATTCTGTATGCAGCCGCCGGCCGCCGCGAGTTCCATCCAAGCATCTTCGGCAAGGCCAACACCCTGGCCCAGGTGCTGATGATCGCGGTCGTCCTGCTGCACCAGTTCGACACCGCCCCATGGGTGGTCGCTCTGCGGATGTTTGCGCTGTGGGCGACGATGATCTTTACCATCGTCTCGGGTCTCCACTACGCGTGGATTGCTGCACACAAGCCACAGACCCCACCCAGTTCACCGGCTGACAGCAGCAAGTGACCTGCGCGGGTTTCGGGCAAACGATAAATGAGCACGTGCAAGGAAGAATCCTATGGCCATTTAGGGCCTGTTGCCTGTTGTGCCTTAACAAGAGGCGCCCCGCGGCCACCGCGCCGCCGCCGGACGATACATGCCCCATCACATCCTTCCAGTCTGATTCCAGCATTTGGACAAACCAGCGAGATTCAGACCGAGTGCACGCACTGAGCAGCCCTTCAGGCGAACCAGAGCGCATTTCGGGGGCAATTGTACTCAGTGAATTGGCAGGAGATGTTCTGACGACTTACTCTTCGTCCGCGGTGCTGTCCTTCGCCTGGTCCACGGTTTCTTCAATAACCATGTCGTTAAACTCTTCAGAGTCAAAGACTTCACCACACTCCAAGCACTCGACGAACTCCGTGTCCTCGTGCCGGGAGACGATTCTCACTTTGGGGTGTTTGCAGGCGGTTGCCATCTTGGTCGTATTCAGTTGAATTATGAAGCTCTTTCCGCCGATTGTAGCGGCCTTTGTTTGAAATTCAAGCCTCAAAATCGGGATTCTTCGCTGGATTTCTAACAAAATCGTCATTTTGCCTGGGCTTGAACCCCGACAGAATCGGTCGTATACTGAATGCGGACCGAAGAAGTCGGATATTCAATGCTCAAGCTCACCAAAAAAGCCGATTACGGATTGATGGCGTTGAAGTTTCTCGCCGAGCATGCCGAATCTGCCGCGCAGCGGGGCAACGACGCAGTCTCTGCGCCTGAGGCTGCTGCTTTGAGCGCCAAGGATATTGCCGACGCCTACGGTATTCCGGCCCAGCTACTGGCCAAGATTCTGCAGCAGCTTACCAAGGCGGGTCTGCTCAAATCGCACGCCGGCATGAATGGCGGCTACGCGCTATCGCGGGAGGCGCGCTCCATCTCCGCCTACGAAGTAATTTTGGCTATCGACGGCCCGTTCTTCATCACCTCGTGCACTAAAGGCGCCAAGGCCTGCGACCTGACGCCGAGTTGCACCATCAAGGAGCCGCTGGCGCGCGTGAATGAGACCATCGCCGGCGTGCTCAAAAGCATCAGCATTCAGGATCTCGCCGAGCACGAGCCGGCGAAGCACGCAGAAATCAGACCGCTGGTTTCGCTCACGCTGTAACAATTTTCCCCACCGCGCTGTTGCGCCGGTATTGAGTAACAAGGATGGAAATACGATGAGCACAGTCTTCAGCAACGTTGAAGTGCCGGCCGGAGTTACCCTCCCGATCTACATGGATAACCACGCCACCAGCCCGCTCGATCCGAGGGTGCTGGAAGCGATGATGCCTTTCTTCACCGCCAAGTTCGGCAATGCGGCCAGCCGGAACCACTCCTTTGGGTGGGAAGCCGAGCAAGCCGTTGAGACGGCCCGTGAACAGATTGCCAAGCTGATCGGGGCCAGCGCAAAAGAGATCATATTCACCTCCGGCGCCACCGAGAGCGACAACCTCGCCATCAAGGGGATCGCCGAGATGTATCGCGAGCGCGGCAACCACATCATCACCCAGGTCACTGAACACAAGGCCATCCTGGACACCTGCAAGCGCCTCGAGAAGTATGGCTACCGCGTGACCTACCTGCCCGTGAAGGCAGACGGCCTCATCGATCTTGAAGACCTGAAACGCGCCATCGACGACAAAACAATCCTCGTCTCGATCATGGCTGCGAACAACGAAATCGGCGTGCTTCAGCCCATCCGCGAGATCGGCAAAATCTGTCACGAGAAGGGCGTGCTCTTCCACACCGACGCCGTGCAGATCATCGGCAAGGTGCCTTTCAACGTGATCGTCGACAACGTGGACGTGGCCTCGCTCACCGCGCATAAGATTTACGGGCCCAAGGGCGTCGGCGCCCTGTATGTTCGGCGCCGCAACCCGCGCGTGCAAATTGCCGCGCAAATCGATGGCGGCGGTCACGAACGCGGCATGCGTTCGGGGACACTCAATGTTCCCGGCATCGTGGGCATGGGCAAAGCCTGTGAGATCGCGATGCAGGAGATGGACAACGAAGCAGCGTACCTGCGCGGCCTGCGTGATCGCCTCAAGGCCAAGTTCGAGGCCGAACTCGACTACGTCCACGTCAACGGCTCGATGGAACACCGGCTTCCCGGCAATTTGAACATGAGCTTCGTTTACGTCGAAGGCGAGTCGCTGCTGATGGGCATCAACGATGTCGCGGTATCAAGCGGCTCGGCCTGCACCTCGGCTACCCTCGAGCCCAGCTACGTGCTCAAGGCCCTCGGTCTTGGCGACGACGTGGCGCACTCGTCCATCCGTTTTGGACTAGGCCGTTTTAACACCCAGGCGGAAGTGGACTACGTGGCGGCCAAGGTGATCGACATCGTGAAGAAGCTCCGTGAGCTTTCACCGCTCTATGAGATGGTGAAGGAAGGCATTGATCTGACCAAGATTCAGTGGGCGGCGCACTAAACCCCTGCGGTGGGGCCAACTGCCTTCGGCACTGGCCAAGGTGCCGATCTGGGGGATAACCCCTGAAGCATTACGAAGCATCGGCGAGCAAGCGTGCCGAATCTAACAAGAGGAACACGCGGCTTCCCCGCGGAGGAGAACGGACCAATGGCATACAGCGACAAAGTCGTAGACCACTACAACAATCCGCGCAACGTCGGCACGCTCGACAAGAGTTCAACTGAAGTGGGCACGGGCTTGGTGGGCGCGCCGGAGTGCGGCGACGTCATGCGTCTTCAGATCCGCGTCAACCCTGAAACCCAGGTGATTGAGGAAGCCAAGTTCAAGACCTTCGGCTGCGGCTCGGCAATTGCCAGTTCATCGCTCGCGACAGAGTGGATCAAGGGCCGCACCGTGGACGACGCAATGGCCATCAAGAACACCGACATCGTGAAGGAGCTGTCGCTTCCTCCAGTGAAGATCCACTGCTCGGTGCTTGCCGAAGACGCGATTCGAGCTGCGATTGGCGACTGGAAGAAAAAGAACGGCGTGGCTGAAACTGCCGCTGTCGCAGTCGAAGCAAAGTAAGGAATGTATTTGGGTCCCAGGTCTCACGTATGAGGCCTGGGGCGCCCCGAGGTCGAGACTGGAACAGGAACACATGTCGAATGTAGTCACAATTGAAACCAAGCCTTCCGGGGACATGTCCGCGGCGAAGCCGGAG
This sequence comes from uncultured Acidobacteriaceae bacterium, assembly GCA_963760475.1. Classification (GTDB taxonomy): domain Bacteria; phylum Acidobacteriota; class Terriglobia; order Terriglobales; family Acidobacteriaceae; genus Telmatobacter. The sequence goes on from CAVXDG010000015.1 coordinate 70,222, forward strand.
TTGCCGGCACCGAAGCTGCCGACCGGTCAGGGGCTTCAGCTGACCGAGCGAGCAATCAAGCGTGTACGCATCGCCATGGCCAAGGAAGGCGTCTCGCCTGAAGAAGGCGGCCTGCGCCTTGGCGTCACCGGCGGCGGATGCTCGGGCCTTTCTTACGCTATCAAGTTCGATACGCATCCGCGCGAGCGGGACCGGATTTACGACTTTGACGGCGTTCGCGTCTTCGTCGATCCCAAGTCTTTCCTGTATCTGCACGGCATGACGCTCGACTACGAAGAGACGCTGATGCGCCAGGGTTTCAACTTCATCAATCCAAACTCTTCGCGCTCCTGCGGCTGCGGTTCATCCTTCTCGTCGTAGGGCTGTTCGCCGGAGCACTCCCATGCTGAAAGTTCTCGATTCCGCCGTTCCCGTTGCCTGCTGGTCGTGTTCCGTGGCGCATAACGAGTCCACGCTTTTCTGCCCCCACTGCAGCAAGATTCAGCCGCCCTTGAGTGGCGATTACTTTTCTGTCTTCGGACTTGTGCCGCGTCTCGATCTCGATCTCGGCGTGCTCGAACACGAGTTCCACAAGCTCAGCCGCAAGTTGCATCCCGATCGCTTTGCGCGTGCCACGGCGGAAGAAAAAGAGTGGAGCCTGGCCGACACGGCGCTGCTCAACGATGCCTACCGCACCCTGCGCGACCCGATCCGCCGCACCGAGTATTTGCTCAAACTGCACGGCGCCGAGATCGGCGAAGAGCACAGCGGCAAAGGGCGTATTGACCCATCGCGCGTGCCGGCCGACCTGCTCGAAGAAGTCTTCGATCTGAATATGCAGCTGGAAGAAATGCGCGCCGCGAAGAAGATGGGAGAAGAAGATCCCGAGCTGAAGGAGAGCCTTGCAGGAGCCAAGAAGAAATTCGACGGCCTGCTCGACGAAGTCGACCGCGATCTGCGCGCGCAGGGCAAAGCCTGGGACGACGGCGATGAAGCCGCGCGCAACGCTGCGCAAAAGGCGATGGTCGCGCTGCTCGATCGCCGCCGCTATCTCAACAACCTTGTCCGTGACGTAACGGAAACTCTGGGAGCTTAACGGAAGCATGGCGGAAGGACGCGTAGTCGGCATCGATCTCGGTACCACCAATTCTCTCGTTGCCTATATGCAAGGCGACGCTCCGGTGGTTATTCCCGGTGTCGATGGCTCCAATCTAGTTCCATCCGTTGTCGCTCTGGACCCGATTGCCGAAGGCGGCGGCCGTCCGACTGTGACGGTTGGCAACAGCGCACGGCGGGTGCTGATCGAGACACCCGAGCGCGTCATCTATTCCGTTAAGAGGCTCATGGGCCGCAGCCTCGACGAAGTACGCGACGAGTTGAGGCTCTTCCCTTTCCGCCTAGCCGACGACATTGAAGCCGGAGAAGTTCCGCGAGTGCAGCTCGGTGAGCTGCGCTTCACGCCGCCCGAAATCTCCGCGTACATTCTTCGCCAGCTCAAGCGCAACGCCGAACGCTTCTTCGGCGAGCCCGTCACGCAGGCGGTCATCACCGTGCCTGCCTACTTCAACGACGCGCAGCGCCAGGCTACCAAGGATGCGGGCCGCATGGCTGGCCTCGAGGTACTGCGCCTTGTGAATGAGCCGACCGCCGCGGCTCTTGCGTACGGCCTCGATCGCGCGAAGGATGGCACGATCGCCGTGTACGACTTCGGCGGAGGCACTTTTGATATTTCGGTTCTCAAGTTGCGCGACGGCATCTTTGAAGTTCTCTCCACCAACGGCGACACGCATCTCGGCGGCGACGACATCGACAACCTGCTGCTCGCGATTGCTCTCGACGAAATTCACGCCGAGCACGGGGTCGATCTGCGCACGCAGCCGGGCGCAGTGCAGGGGCTGCGCAAAGACGCCATCGACGCCAAAATCCGGCTCTCCTCAGAAGGCTCGGCCCAGTTCGACATTGAATTGCCGAACGGCGATCGCTATCAGCGCGAGATTCCGCGCGATGTTTTCGAACAATTGATCGAGCCGGTGCTCGCACGTACAGCAGGTCCCTGCAAGCAGGCGCTGACCGATGCCGGCATCACACCTGAGCAAGTCGACGAAGTCGTTCTCGTCGGCGGATCCACGCGCATCCCGGCTGTTCGCCAGCTTGTCGACGAGCTCTTCCATCTCAGTGCGCGAGGCAAGAAGCCGCACACAGAGTTGAATCCGGACGAGGTTGTAGCCCTCGGCGCAGCGGTACAGGCCGACATTCTGGCTGGCGCCTCCAAGACGACGGAAGAGATGTTATTGCTCGACGTCACGCCCCTCTCGCTCGGCATCGAGGCCCTGGGCGGCGTGGTCGCGCGCATCATTCCGCGCAACTCGACGATTCCCGCCTCGGCGACGGAGCACTTCACGACCGGCGTCGATGGCCAGACGAATGTCGCTATCCACGTGCTGCAGGGCGAGCGCGAACTCGCAGTGGACTGTCGTTCGCTGGCGCGCTTCGATCTCAAAGGCATTCCGCCGATGACCGCAGGCTTGCCACGTATTGAGGTCAAGTTCCTCATCGACGCGGACGGCATACTTCACGTCTCCGCACGCGAACAGCGCAGCGGAAAAGCCGCTGAGATTGAAGTGAAGGCCACGTATGGATTGACCGATGAGCAGGTCGAATCCATGATTCTCGATTCGTTCGATCATGCAGAAGAGGACTTTGCCAAGCGACTGCTCATCGAAGCACGCAACGAGGCGGAGACGATTCTGGCAAAAGTCGAACAGGCACGCACCAGCCCCGCATGGGGAGCGCTGACAGGCGAAGAAGTGTCGGCAATTGACGCGGCCCGCGACCGGCTGTCCTCCGTCAAGCTGGGTGAAGACCTGCAGGCCCTGCGCGATGCCACGCTGGCTCTCGACCGCGCCACGCAGCGCCTGGCGGAGTTGATGATGGACGCTGCTGTGACCACCGCGATTCGCGGCAAGACAATGAGCGCCGCCGGCGAAGAGCTGGGCAACGAAGTGACCGCACCGCATCCCATGGCGCCTGCGGAGTTCAAATGATGCTGGAGACTTGGGTGCCCCATCCTTGACGCATTCTTTTTCGCGGCAAAGGTGGGAGAGCACGAACGCAAAGAGAGAAGTGAATTTATGAGCGAAGCAAACACCAAGAATATTCCGCCCGACAAACTCGTCCGAGTCACTTTCGAGCCGGAGGGCAAAGTCGTCGAATTTGAATTCGGTACGCTGCCGTATGACCATCATGGCAAGCCAATGTCGTTTCTCGACGTTGCCGAAAACTTCGACATCTTTCTGGACCACGCCTGCGGCGGCTCCTGCGCCTGCACCACCTGTCATATCTGGATGAAGGACGGCGCCAATGGCGTTAGCGAGGCTGAGGACGACGAGATCGACCGACTCGACATGGCTGCCGATCAGCAGCTGAATTCGCGCCTTGGTTGCCAGGCCGTCATCACCAGGCCAGGAAGCTACGTCGTCGAGATTCCCAAATGGAACCGCAACTACACCTCCGAGGGCAAGCCGCTCGCCCTCGCCGAGCCGAAGTAGGAGCCGAGAGAAAATGCCCCGCGAGATTCTCTGGACGGACGCCGAAGAGATCGGCATTCAATTGCAGGAGAAGTTCCCTGACCTCGATCCGCTTACGGTGCGGTTCACTGATTTGCATCGCTACGTGACGGAGCTCGAAGGATTCGCAGACGACCCGGCCAAATCGAACGAGCCGCGGCTCGAGGCGATTCAAATGGCATGGCACGAAGAGTTCAAGGATGCGCAGGACTGATCTGCGCTAGCTATAGGAGTTTCGGAATTGGTGCAGACCGAAACTGCTCTAAGCATGCTTCTCGAACCCGCCCCAGCCGAAAGCCGCTTCAAAGTGGGTGAACTCCGGCTTGGCCTTCGGAACAAGGTAGACACTGATCACATCGAAGCGCACGGGCGGCATGGTCGCCTGGGGTAGCTGCCGCACATAGCGCCGCGCCAGCCGGCGCAGGACGCGCCGCTTCTGGTCATTCACGGCTGCTTCTGCGGGAGTCATATCATGTGCGGTTCGCGTCTTGACCTCGACGAAGCAGAGCATTGAGCCCTGCCATGCAATCAGGTCCACATCGCCGGGCACATCGCCCGACGACCAGCGCCGCGCAACCACGATGTACCCGTTACGCCGCAGATGGAAGAAGGCTGCGTCCTCACCGGCAATGCCGGTGGCCAGATGAGGCGGCAGATTGGGCGCACGTCCACGCCGCTCTGCGATGCGATCGAATGTACTCAGGGCGCGCTTCAACAACGAGACCCGCCGCGGCGCGATTCTTCCCATGGAGATCTATTGTGCGCCCGCACGACGGAGATGCAAACAGCGCACGTCACAGCCGTGCGGGCGCAAGGGCCTAAGCGGGGCTAAGCTCCGTCGCCGACCGCGACAGTCGCGGGCTCGCCGATGTGTTCGTTCTCGGCGTGGGTCAGCGCTTCCTCCAGAATGTCGAGAGCCACCATCGCTTCGTCTTCGCTCACGATCAGCGGAGGACACAGCCGGATTGAGCTCTCGCCGCACCCCAGCACCATCAGACCGCGCTCAAACGCCAGTGTTTCGACGCGATTCCGCACGGCGCCTGCCGGTTCGCGCGTCCCCTTATCCTGCACGAGCTCGATGCCGATCATCAGGCCGCGCCCGCGCACATCGCCCACCATGGGATGCGTCTTCGCCCAGCCTTGCAGTCTCTGCATCATGACGGAGCCTACGCGCGCCGCATTGCCAATTGCCTCGCGCTTGAGGATGTCGATGGTCGCCAGCGCGGATGCAATCGATACCGGGTTGCCCCCGAACGTGGACGCATGCGAGCCAGGCACCCAATTCATCACGTCGGCTCGTGTCATGCAAACGCCCAGCGGCATGCCCGAAGCGATCCCCTTGGCCATGCAAACGATGTCGGGCTCGACGCCGGTGTGCTGGATGGCCCACCACTTGCCGGTGCGGCCCGCGCCGCTCTGCACCTCATCGGCCACCAGCAAGATGCCATGGCGGTCGCAAACTGCTCGCAGCTCGCGCATGAAATTGGTTGGCGCCACCACGTAGCCGCCTTCGCCCTGGATCGGCTCAACAAAGATCGCAGCCACTTCCTCGGGCGGCACAATGGTCTTGAAGATTCTTTCTTCCAGGTAGCGCGCGCAGCCCAGGCTGTAGGCCTCTTGCTCCCGCGCCTCGTTTATGCCCGCCCTGTAGGTATTTGGATACGGAATGTGCGTCACGCCGGGCACCAGGGGGGCAAAGCGCCGCTTCTGCTGCGGCTTGGACCCGGTTAGCGAGAGCGCTCCCATGGTGCGGCCATGGAACGCACCGAGAAACGCAATGATGTGCTGCCGTCCCGTGTGATAGCGCGCGAGCTTGAGGGCGCACTCAATTGCCTCGGCGCCCGAGTTGCCGTAGAAGAACTTATGCGGACCGGGCATCGGCGCCACTGCCGACAGCTTCTCGGCCAGATCGGTCAGGGGCTCGTTGTAGAAATCCGTGCCCGAGATATGAATCAGCTCCGCCGCCTGCTTCTGGATCGCCGCGACGACTTCAGGATGGCAGTGGCCTGTTGAAACCACGGCGATGCCGGCGGCAAAATCCAGGAACTCGTTGCCGTCCACGTCCTCGACACGGATTCCGCGGCCGCGCTTCGCCACCAGCGGATACGATCGCGTATAGCTTGGCGAAATCCAGCGTGTGTCAGCCTCGACGGCCGCCTTCGCTTTCGGCCCGGGCACCGGACCAGTGAGCTTCGGTCCGAACCTGGCATGCATTTCTTGCTTGGTCATACAGTCATCTCCTCGGCAATCGGTTGTGACGGCTTGCGCCCGGCCTTGAGAGGGAGGCGCGGCCGTAGACCCTCACGAAGAGGATCTGTTCCATTCCGCAGACCCGTGCAGGTCTGATCAGCGGGCGAGGATCTTCGGCGGTCTTGTATTAATCGCCGCCGAAGAGGCTAGGTCGTGTGCGGGTCGGCAGCACGCGCAGATGCCGGCGCGGGCAAATGATCCGGGCGCGGGCGCGGGACCACCTCTTGCGAGTGGACAGCACGTACGTCGCGCTTGAACATGGGTTCTGCATGGGATTGCCGCTGGCTATGAGGATAGCACGGGGCAGAAGTTCCGAGCGATCAAGCGGTCTTCGCCGATGTGGCGGTCAACACCTTGGCGGCAAGGAGTTGCCGTAGGCCGAACCGCGGCTACGATCGCGGCTACGATGGCGGCTTTTTCTCGAAAACGTTTGCGGGCACCAGGGAGACTGGCGTTTCTCCATCCAGTGTCACCGCGCCTGCTTCGAAGACCTGCAGCGCCTCGTCGTTGGCCGCCAGCGCCATCCAGCATACGGCGCCCTTCTTGAGCAGCGTGCAGGCTACCTCGACGGTATACGGCGCCTCTGGATGCCCTTTCGGCACGCCCTTTGCGCGCTCGATCCACAGGCTGTGGCTTCCCAGCGTGTAGTCCGCATAGACCGGATCGCTGACATCGAAGCTCTGCCTGATGCCCTCGGAGGCCCCTTGCGCGAAGCCGGGCAGGTCTTTGGGCGTCATTGATTGCCCAAAGCAGGCGAAAGGCAGTTCCACCACCACCACCACCGAGGTTGGCTCGCTATGACGCGCAGTGAACGCAATCTGCACGCAGGCGACACCCTTCTTCTCGTCGTCGGAAGCCGCATTCTGCTGCGCTTGTTCTTTGACGCCGGCCAACGTGGGGGCCGTACTCACTACATCCCATGTGCTGGGCAGGGAGTAGCCATAGCCTAGAGTGCTCGTGTGTATCTCAGAAGCGGTCGCAGCAGCCTGCGCGCCAAGCTTCGCGGCGCAAAGGATAACAACTGTAAACGCAATGGACCTGGCTCTCATTTGCCCGCTAGTCTACCACTGCGGCGCGTGCACCGGATGTGCACGATGACGTGACCAGCCGAAAAGTCAGAACGTTTGATTCCGCGGCAGAATCGAGCGCCCGGACGCACGAAAGCCCGCCATTGTGAGTGGCGGGCTTTCGTGCAGACCTTAGCTGCAAGGCCATTGGTTAGGTGTGAACGTTGTTCCCCAAATATGAAACTAACTTAGCTTTCTCTGCTTGCCGAAGCAAGCGAATTCACGCGCTTTGCCGCGAAAGTGTCACACGCATATGCGGCTTTAGTAATGTGGTGCTTTTCTAATATTTCCGGCGCACGGAGCAGGCAGGCTCTCGTGTGGAACGTCAGTCACCACTAACTCAGAAAGTAAGCCGACACCGCGGATGCAATGCCCGCTAGGGCGAACCCCATCCCGAAGAACCAGTACAAGCGGCTGCGCGTGAGCAAGGTGACCGAAGTGATCACCAAGCCGATCTCCAAAAGCGCCTCCGCCAGATCGAAGCGATTGGCACGGGCTTCAGCTTTCGCGACTTTGCTCTCCAAAACATCTGCTTCATCCTTGGCTCGCTTCAGGTCATCTGCCCACTTCGCCTGATGATCGGCATATACCTTCGCAATCTTCTCTGCCGCGGTTTTGTCCGAGATCGCCACGACGCTCAACAGATCCTCGGCCAAAGCGGTGTCGTTGGAACGAATCTTGTGTGCCTGGTACTCGTTCCACTTATCGGTTGCCCTATTTTGATCCAGTACGGCCTCGGTGTGCGTGCGATGTCCGAGTACCGTGGTCACCGCAACCAGTACGGCCAACACGCTCATCGTAAAAGCAACCGGACGCATTCCTTCCTGCGATCCATGCTCTGCATGCTCCTGGAGCTCGTGCGCTTCGTTGGCTTCCATGGCCAGTTGACCTCCGGTGTTGCATTTCTGACGGGGACGTCACTTGCGCTTCCAGCGCGCGCCCTCTTTCGAGTCTTCGATGACGATGCCCTTCTCCGCGAGTTCCTTCCGGATCTGGTCGGCGCGCGCAAAATCACGCCGCTTCTTCGCCACGTCCCGTTCCGTGACCAGCGCCAGAATCTCCTCGTCGCCGATGGCTGCGCTTGCCAGCAGTTCTGGAGCCACATCGGCCATGCGCCCCGCCTGCTCGGCCCATGCCAGCGCGCGCCGCGTCGGTTCTGCATCACGATCCTCGATCACATCGAAGACTGCGTCGAAGCGCGCCAAGGTTTTCAGAATTGCTTCGCGATCGGCTGCGCAGAATTCTCCGCGATCGAGAGCCGTATTCGCTGCTCGAATGAGATCGAAGATCGGCGCCCGCGCCTCCGCTGTGTTCAAATCGTTCCCCAGCGCAGCCATAAAGTCCGACTCGGCCTTCTGCGCCGTGGCTTCCAGTGGCGAGCAGCCTCCGGGCTTTTTTGCGGCTGCCGGAGTCCCCGACATGAGCCTCTGGTGAAACGTGCGCAGCCTGTGGATCGCGTTGGTCGCCTCGGTCAAACCTTCGAACGTGAAATTCAGCTGGTGGCGATAGGGCACAGAGATCAACGCCAGCCTTATCGCCGACGCCTTGTATCCCTTCAAGAGCAGATCGCGCAGCGTATAAAAGTTCCCCTCACTCTTCGACATCTTGCGCCCATCCACCAGCAGAAACCGGACGTGCATCCAATGCCGCGCGAAGGTCTTGTGGGTCACACTTTCGCTTTGCGCAATCTCGTTCTCGTGATGCGGAAACATCAAATCTTCGCCGCCTGCATGCAGATCGAAGCTGTCGCCCAGATACTCCATCGCCATCGCGGAGCATTCGATGTGCCAGCCGGGCCGTCCGCGCCCAATGCGCGTATCCCACGAAGTCTCTCCGGGCTTGGCCGCTTTCCATAGAGCAAAATCGCGCGCTGAATCTTTTTCATATTCGTCTACATCGACGCGCGCGCCATCTTCGATGCCGCTCAAATCTTTCTTACTGAGCTTTCCGTATTCAGGAAATGCCGAAAGCCGGAAATACCAGCTGCCGTCGTCGACCCTGTAGGCGGCGCCTGCTTCAGCAAGCTTCTCCACCAGGGTAACCATCCGGGGAATATGTTCCGTGGCCCGTGCAATCACCTCGGGCCGCTCCACGCGCAGCGCATCCAGATCTTCGAAGAACGCATCGACATATTTCTGCGTGTAGGCCCCAATCTCCAAGCCGCGCTCGCCCGCGTTGCGAATGATCTTGTCATCCACGTCGGTAATGTTCATGACGTGGCGCAGCTTCATCCCCGTAAGTTCCAGAAACCGGCGCAGCACATCAATCTGCAGAAAGGTTCTGAAGTTACCAATGTGTCCGTAGTCGTACACCGTTGGGCCACAGGCGTACATGCGCAGTGCCTCGCCGTCCGAGGCAGTCAGCTCATCCAATTGTCCCGAAAGGGTGTTGAAGAGACGAAGAGTCATTACTTAGTCATTACTCGTGCTTGCCATCTTGCTTGTGTTTGTCGCTGAAAAATCGCATTACTCTTTTGGCGCATTCCAATCCCGATTGTAGCAGCGCCAAATATTGCGCGATTTCGATAGAACCCCTGCCATTGGGCCATCCATTGGTGTATAGATGTGAGTGAGACTCCCCCATATCTTTTGCATTTTTCCACTCGAAGGGAGGTTATGGAAAGCGAAGTTCTGTCTCTGCTATGCGACCCTGATACGCGCTACGAGTTCGAGTTGGAAGGGAGTACTCTTCGGAACACTGCAACGGGTCGTGTTTATCCTATTCGCGATGGCATACCTTTATTTGTCAGCACCTTAACGGGATCGAACCTAAAATACCAGGCGCTGTACGACCGCATCGCCCCTGGGTACGATTTGGCGGAGACCCTGTACCGCTGGTTTGCCCGCAAACCCGACTTCCGGCGCGAGATTCTCGACGAGCTCGAGATCGCACCCGGGATGCGTGTCCTCGAAGTGAGCGTCGGGACAGGCGCAAGCCTGCGTCAACTGCCACAGGGGATCGACTTTTTCGGCATCGACCTCTCCTGGGGCATGCTGGCCAAGTGCCGCAGGAACCTGAAGAAATGGCGCCGCACTGCACGCCTGTTCCAGGGCGAGGCATGCAGGCTGCCGTTTCGTGCCGAGGTGTTCGACTGCGTTTTCCACATCGGAGGCTTTAACTTTTTCTCTAATCCCGAACGCGCGATCCGCGAAATGATCTGGGTCGCCAAGCCCGGAACAAAAATCGTGATTGCCGACGAAACCGAAAAGGTCGTGCGCGAGGAGTATCAAAAGAACCCACTCATCAAGTCCTACTTCCCGCCTGGCACGGAGGCGGTCCGATGCCCCATCGATCTGGTCCCGGAAGAGATGGAGGAGATCAAGGCCTGCGAAGTTGCCGGAGGCAAGATGTACTGCATCACTTTTCGCAAACCGGCGCGGCCCGCGCGATAGCCAAACGCGCACCGACCGGCGTTTGAAGTGAGATGGCCCACACCGTTTCTTTCGTGTTTTAGCGGGCCCCAGTTCCTGGACCGGGGCGCCCCAGGGCAAGCGAGGGATTGGCCGACAGGTCTGGCGCTGCGAACTCTCCGGCTACAAAGCGCGGCCACGCCGCTGCGGCAATCATCGCGGCGTTGTCGGTGGAGAGCGCCAGGGTCGGAAACGAGACGCTGATCCCGCGCCGCCCAGCCTCGGCTGTGAATCGCTCGCGCAGCTCCGAATTGGCCGCGACGCCGCCGGTCACAAGAATCCGCGCCACATCCAGCTCCTCAGCCGCTGCGAAGGTTTTCTTCATCAGGTCGCCCACGACGGCGTGCTGGAAACTCGCGATTAGATCGAGCGTCGTTGGGTCGCACATGGCCAGCGCATTCTTGATTGTGGGCCGCTCCGGCGCATCGGGCCCGGTGAACAGAGCCTCGCGCCGGGCTTCGGCCTCGGGTTTCAGGTTGTGCAGCTCCACATAGCGCAGCACCGCCGTTTTGATCCCTGAAAACGAAAACAGAAAATGGGGATCGAGATCTCCAATCGGCGCCGTCGTCGCGCCCTTCGTTCGGGGCGCCGCGCCCTGCAAGTGAACTTTGGTCTTGATCTGCGAAAACGTGAAGGGCACCGCGCGCGAATCGCCGAAACGGGCCAGCCCATCGATCCACGGTCCGCCAGGATAGCCCAGTCCCAGGAGCTTGGCTACCTTGTCGTAGGCCTCGCCCGCCGCATCGTCGAGCGTCCGGCCCACCAGGGTATACCGCCATATGCCCTGCTGCGGCTGCGCCAGGTAAAGATGCGTGTGCCCGCCGGAAACGACCAATGCCAAACGAGGCTCTGTGTCTGAAGAACTCGGCGCTTCCGGCGATCCTTCCGCCGTCTGTCGTTCGTTCAGCAGCACCGCATGAATGTGCCCTTCCAGGTGATTGACGGCAATCAACGGCAGCTCCTGCGCAAACGCCAGCGCCTTCGCGTAGGTAATCCCGACGAGCAGCGCACCCGCAAGCCCCGGTCCGCTCGTCACGGCGATCGCATCGAGGTCAGAGAGCCCGACGCCGGCCTCAGCCAGCGCGGCCCGCATCACCGGCACAATGGCACGCAGATGCTCGCGACTCGCCAGCTCCGGCACCACGCCGCCATATTTGGCGTGCGTCGCGATCTGCGAGGCGACCACCGACGACAGCGTCCGCGCACCGCGCTCCACAATTGCCGCCGCGGTCTCGTCGCACGAGCTCTCAATACCGAGAATCAGCCCCCTGCCCATCTTCTTAGTTTACCGGGATCGCTCTTGCTTCCCATTGCGTGCTGCGCGCGACAATAGCAGCAGCGATGCCTGCCACTCCCCAATTCGCAGCCGCCCTGAACATTCTCGCTACGCTGCGCGCGACCGGCTACGAGGCCTACCTTGCCGGCGGCTGCGTGCGCGATCTACTCCTGAGCCGCGAGCCCGCCGACTATGACGTCGCCACCAGCGCGACGCCTGACGTCGTGTTGAACATGTTTCCGCGCACTTTTGCTGTGGGCGCGCACTTCGGCGTGGTGCTGGTTTCCGAGCCTGAGAACTTCTCCAAAGAGGCGGCCCCACCGCAGGTGGAGGTGGCGACGTTTCGCTCCGACGGCGCGTACTCCGATGGCCGTCATCCCGACCAGGTCCGCTACACCCTGAGTGCCGACGAAGACGTACAACGTCGCGATTTCACCATTAATGGACTCCTCCTCGACCCACTGCGTGGGGGCGGACCTTTGGATGAGATTCTCTCCGATCCAGAGAGTATTCGCGCCGCCGTCGTGGATCGCGTCGGTGGCCTGGCCGATCTCGATGCGGGCATCCTGCGGGCCATCGGTGAGCCGATGCGCCGTTTTCAGGAAGATCAGCTTCGCCTGCTGCGCGCCGTCCGCTTTGCCGCGCGCTTTGGATTCACGATCGAGCCGGCTACATTCGCGGCGATCGGCGCCCTCGCCCCGCGAATTCATGCGGTGAGCAGGGAACGTGTCCGCGACGAACTCACCAAGATGCTCACCGAAGGCCGCGCCCGCAGGGCTTTCGAATTGCTGGATGAGACCGGCCTTCTCACGGAGGTTCTGCCCGAGATCGCGTGCATGAAAGGCGTTGCGCAACCACCGCAGTATCACCCCGAGGGCGATGTCTTCATCCATACGCTGCTTCTCCTCGCGCAGCTCCCGGAAGACTGCCCGGCCACGCTGGCCTGGGGGGCTCTGCTGCACGACGCGGGCAAGCCACCGACCTTTCGCGTCGCGCCTGACCGCATCCGCTTCGACGGCCACGTTGAAGTGGGGGTCGCCATCGGTGCCGAGATCTGCCGCCGGCTCCGCTTCTCGAATGAGGACACCCGCCAGATTCTCGCCTTGATCGAAAACCACATGCGCTTCGCCGACGCCCCGCGCATGAAGGACTCCACGCTGAAGCGCTTCTTCCGCCTCGACGCCTTCGACCAGCATCTCGCCCTACACCGCATGGATTGCCTTGCTGCCCATGGCAACCTCGACATCTATGACTTCGTGCGCAACCGTTACGAATCCACGCCCGCAGAAGTCGTTCGCCCCAAGCCGCTGCTCACCGGGCGCGAGCTCATCGCCGCCGGCTACACGCCGGGGCCGGCCTTCCACGTGATGCTGGCCGCGGTGGAAGACGCACAGCTCGAAGGCGCGATCTCAACGCCAGAAGAAGCACACGCCCTGGTTCGGCAGCGTTTCGGGCCGGCCTCTCCAAAGGCGTGACGAGGCGCACTGCCGCCTGTACGGGCGCGTGCGATAAAGATTTGTGGGTTTCCTCGGCTCCCGTAGCAGTAGCCCATCCCCTCCCCCGGAAAACGAGTAATGGAAAGCGAGATCTCCATGGCCACCGCACCCGCGAGCACTCCCGTCATCGATTTCCAGGCATCCTGGGCCGACCTCGATTTGCCCCAGCACGTGCGCGAGGTTCTCGCTGCCGCGCCCCTGGTGCAGACGCCGGAGACGCGTTCCCAGCTCCTCGACTGGGCCCTCGGCAGGTCGACCGGAACGACGGACTGGACCCTGGGCAATCGCGGCGACCATGGCGTCTATGAAGCTGTCTTCCATCTGCCTGGACAACCCGCCGGCGCCAGGCGCATTGTCGAGGCCATCATCACCAAGGCGCGCAATGGTCTCGCCATCAACTTCCCTGACCCCGCCATGCGCCGACGCGATCCTGACGCCATGCTCATCGGTGATGCGCTGCCCACCGATAAACCGCGCTACGAAGAGCGCTTCGGCGAACCCTTTGATGCGACACGCCAGCAGACCCTCGATTGGCTCAAAACGCAGGAGCTGGTCGCCATGCCCTTCTATGCTGGAACGGACGCACTCGGGTACGGCTCGCTGCTGATTGTGCCGCGCCAGGCAGCCTTTTTTGCCGCGGCCCTCGCGGACCTGCAAGGCATGATCGCGCGCAGCCAGGTTCCGGCAAATTTCAAAGTTACCGGTGGAGTTCTTTTCATAGCGCCGCCCTTCCGCCACACCCACTTCCGCGGCCGTCAGATTGTTGTTCACGACCGCTCCGTCACGCATCAGGAGGTCTTCGCCTACAACCTTTACCCCGGCCCCAGCGCCAAGAAGGGCGTCTACTCCATGCTGCTCGACATTGGCGAACGCGAGGGATGGACCACGAATCATTGCGCCGCTGTTGCTGTCGTCACACCCTACGAGAATCAGCTGATCCTTATGCACGAGGGCGCCTCCGGCGGCGGCAAAAGCGAAATGACCGAGCACATCCATCGCATGGAAGACGGCCGCCTGCTCATCGGCGAAAACGTCATCACGCATGAACAGCGCACGTTGAACTTACCCGAGGCCTGCCATCTGCGTCCCATCGCCGACGATATGGCCTGCGCCCACCCCAGCTACCAGCGCACGAGCAAGCGGCTCACCATCGCTGACGCGGAGAACGCATGGTTTGTGCGCGTCGATCACATCCACAGGTACGGCACCGCGCCCAACCTCGAACGGCTCTGTATCGACCCGCCCGAGCCGCTTCTGTTTCTGAATCACTACATCGTGCCCGGCGGTACCTGCCTCACCTGGGAGCACGTGGAAGATGCGCCCGGCAAGATGTGCCCCAACCCGCGCGTCATCCTGCCCCGCCGCATGATTGAAGACATCGCCACCGGCACGCGCGCGGTGGATGTGCGCAGCTTTGGCGTACGCTGCCCGCCCACGCACAGCGGCAGCCGCCTCTACGGCATCCTTGCCATGATTCACGTGCTCAGCCCAGCGCTTGCGTGGCTCTGGCGCCTGGTTGCCCCACGCGGCCACGCCAACCCCAGCATCCATCCACTGCGTGGAGGCGGGCCTTTGGACGAGATAAGTGGTACAACGGAACCGATGGAATCCGAAGGCGTCGGCTCGTACTGGGCCTTCGCTACAGGGCGCCGCGTCGATCAGGCCAATCTTCTGTTGCAACAGATCGTGGCCACGCCAGAAACCCGCTACGTGCTGCTGCCCAATCAACACATCGGCGCATGGAAAGTCGGGTACATGGCGGAGTGGATCGCCCGCGAATACCTTGCCCGCCGCGGCAGTGCCAAGTTCGGCCGCGAGCAGGTGGGCGAAGCCCTCTTCCCACTGCTCGGCTACATTCCCAACCAGCTGCGCGTCGAAGGCTCCATGATTCCCCGCGTTTTTCTTCGCGTGGAAGAGCAGATCCAGGGCGGCATGGACGTCTACGAAGAAGGCGCACGCCAATGGCGCGAATTCTTTGCGCGCGAGCTCAAGCCCTTCCAGGTACCCGAGCTCGACCCGCTGGGCCATCGCATCATCGAGGCTTGTCTCGACGGTGCAACGCAGGAGGACTATCGCCGCCTCATCCCCCACCCCATGTTCCGCGACGACGAGGGCTGATTCCGCGAGACGACACATCCGGTAGCGCAAGAAACATTTGCTGGATGCGTGTTTGGCTGCGCAATGCGGCTATTCTTATCAGAACGCATGTCCCCCTCCGCGCGCGAATTCGACGTGATTGTTCTTGGCGCGGGAGCAGCCGGGTTGATGTGCGCTGCCGTCGCCGGTCAGCGCGGCCGCCGGGTGGCCCTGCTGGAACACAATGCGCAGCCCGGCCGAAAAATCCTTATCTCCGGGGGAGGCCGCTGCAACTTCACCAACATTCACTGCACGCCGGCGAATTTCCTCAGCAACAATCCGCACTACGCCAAGTCGGCCCTCGCCCAGTACCAGCCGCAGCACTTTCTTGAGCTCGTCGAGCGCTATCAAATTCCATGGCATGAGAAAACCCTCGGCCAGCTTTTCTGCGATGGCTCATCCCGCGCGATACTCGACATGCTGCTCGCCGAGTGCGAGAAGGGTGAAGTGGAAGTCACGCTCAACGCGCTCGACATCAAGGTGGAGCGCGCCAGCGACACGTTCCACATTGTGTCCTCCGCCGGCGAGTTCACGTCCGGCGCGCTGGTCGTCGCCACCGGCGGCCTCTCGATTCCCACCCTCGGCGCAACCAGCTTCGCGTACGATCTCGCTCGGCAGTTCGGTCTGCGCATCGTGCCGACCCGGCCTGGCCTTGTTCCGCTGCTCCTGGGCGGAGCGGAAGCTGGCTGGACGACCCTCGCCGGCGTCTCGACGGAAGTAGTTGTGCAGGCTGGCTCCACGCGGTTCAAGGAGAAATTGCTCGTGACCCATCGCGGCCTCAGCGGCCCGGCCATTCTGCAGGCCTCGAGCTACTGGCAGCCCGGCACGCCACTTCTCGTAGATTTCGCCCCCGGCGCCGACGTCCTCCACTCGATGCTCGCGCCCGGCGTGCGCCGCGACGTGGGTGCGCTGCGCCAGGCGCTGCGCGTCCTGTTGCCGCAGCGGCTGGCCGACCGAATCGTTGATGTAGCCTCGCCCAATGGCTGGACCAATGCCGCACTCGAAATCTGCGAGCGCCGCCTCCATCGATGGGAGTTTCGCCCTACCGGCACCGAGGGCTACGCCAAAGCCGAAGTCACCGCCGGCGGCGTCGATACCGCCGCGCTCGATTCGCAGACCATGCAGGCGCGCGCGGTTCCGGGCCTTTTCTTTATCGGCGAAGCCGTCGACGTCACCGGGCATCTGGGCGGATTCAACTTCCAGTGGGCCTGGGCCTCGGCCGTGGCGGCCGCAAACGCACTCTAGAGTGCTGGTCGCTAGAGGCTCAGAGCGGCGCTAACGGCTTCACGGGCGGCTTCAACACAAATCCCTTGCGCACCAGCGCGAACCCAGCCTGCGGCAATTCAGCCTGCAACAGCTGGCTCTCCGGCCCAAAGAAGATATCTGTGCTCGCACCACTTATTGTTGCAATCACGTGGTGGACCACGATTGGCTTGCCGTCGAGCGTGCCCTGCTCATCGGCGTAGGTTGCCAGGCTGATCGGCACAACCGACCCCGCCTGCTTCGGCACAATCGCCCACAGGTCGCGGTTGTTGTGGCTTACGGCTAGTGCCAGCAACGTCTCCAACGCGCCGGGGTCGAAGTCGGGAAGGAAGACAGCCGCGCTGTGTCCCGCGAGTCGTGTCGTGCTGCTTCTGCCATTCGCCGAGATGTTCATCAACAATTGCGCCGCATCGGGCTTGGCAACAACAGACACAGCCTGATCATTGACCGTCGCGCTCAACTGCACATGCTTCAGCTCGTTTGCCGACGAAAGCTCTTCCGTTTTCGACAACGCGTAGTTCAACCCCTGCATCTCCACGCGCACCACCGAGGTCGAGGCATACCCGTCCGGCCCTGCGGCAATGTGAAAGCTCGCTGTACCCACCGGCTTACCGTGCTGGCTCACTGTAAAACTCGCGTCTTCGGCGTGCACAGCGGAGCAAGCAGCCAAAAGTCCCAAGGCAATCAGTCCTGCAAAACGAAACCAACCCAATCCCTGCACAGTCGACTCCCATCGTTCCTCTTGAATAGACGCGCAATGATCCATCCAAGTTGTGGTTCCACAGCAAGACTCCACGAATGCACTTCTATTCCCTATTCCCTGCCTCCCTGGCCCCTGCCTCCCGCGCTATCCTTTCTCTTTGAGGTGCCCCATGACTTCGACTGCCGCGCGCCCGCAGCTTGCCTACCTTACTGCCGCTCTCGACGAGCTACGAGCCAAGGGCACCCACTTCAAGCTGCGCGTTCTCGACGACCAGCAGGCGCCTGTCTGCCACTACGACGGCCGCGAGGTCATCAACCTGGCCAGCAACAACTATCTCGGACTTGCCAATCATCCCAAGCTGATTGAAGCCGCACTCGCCGCCACGCGCACCTTCGGCGTCGGGTCGGGGGCGGTTCGAACGATCGCCGGCACCATGCGCATCCACATGGAGCTCGAAGAGAAGATCGCGCACTTCAAAAACGTCGAAGCCTGCGTCGTCTTC
Source organism: uncultured Acidobacteriaceae bacterium (assembly GCA_963760475.1). Lineage (GTDB taxonomy): Bacteria > Acidobacteriota > Terriglobia > Terriglobales > Acidobacteriaceae > Telmatobacter. The sequence continues at coordinate 87,870 of CAVXDG010000015.1, forward strand.
CAGAGCGGCTTCGCTGCCAACGCAGGCACTGTCAGCGCCATCCTCGGCAAAGAAGACTTCATCCTCTCCGACGAGCTCAACCACGCCAGCATCATCGACGGCGCGCGCCTCTCGCGCGCCAAAATCAAGGTCTTCCGCCACAAAGACGTGGCCCACTGCGAAGAGCTGCTCAAAGAAATCACCAACGAACCCGGCCACAAGCTCGTCATCACCGACGGCGTCTTCTCGATGGATGGCGACATCGGCCCGGTCGACAAGCTCGCTGCTCTAGCGGAGAAATACGGCGCCATCATGATGGTCGACGACGCGCACGCCTCGGGCGTGCTGGGCCGCAATGGCCGCGGCAGCATCGATCACTTCGGCATGCATGGCCGCGTCGATGTGCAGGTGGGCACGCTCTCGAAAGCCATCGGCGCGCTCGGCGGCTACGTCTGCGGTTCCAAAGATCTGATTGACTATCTCTACCACCGCGCGCGGCCGTTCCTCTTCTCCACCTCGCACCCGCCCTCGGTCGCCGCCACCTGCATCGCGGCCTTCGACATTCTGGAGCAGGAGCCTGAACGCATCGAGCGCCTCTGGGTCGAACACCCGCTACTTCCAAGGAGAGCTGCGGCGCGCCGGCTTCAACATCGGCGGCGTCAACACCCCGGCCACCGAGACTCCGATCACGCCGATCATCGTCGGCGAAGGCCGCGCGGCCATGGACTTCAGCCGCGCGCTCTTTGACGAAGGCGTGATGGGCACCGGCATCGCCTTCCCCACGGTTCCTGAGGGCAAAGCGCGCATCCGCGCTCATCCTCACCAGCGAACACACCCGGGCTCAGCTCGATCAGGCTCTCGAAACCCTGACGCGCGTTGCCAAGACGAATGAGGATTCTACAATAGGACAACTATGATCGCTCACCTGCGCGGCAAGCTCATCTACAAACAACCCGGCCAGGCCATCGTCGAGGCCGCCGGCGTCGGCTACGACGTCACCATCTCCGTGCCCACCTTCACCTCGCTGCCCTCGCTCGGCGCCGGAGGCCTCGCTGCACATCCACACCCAGGTCAGCGACGACCAGATCGCCCTCTTCGGCTTTCTCGACCGCGAAGAGAAGCGCCTCTTCGAGCGGCTCATCACCGTCAGCGGCGTCGGCCCCAAGCTGGCCATCAAGATGCTCAGCGGCCTCTCCAGCGAGCGCACCGTCCAGGCCATCCGCGCGCAGGATCATGCCCAGCTCACGCGCATTCCCGGCGTGGGCAAGAAACTCGCCGAGCGCCTCGTCGTCGAGCTCAAAGACAAGCTGGACGACTTCGCCGTCGCACCCGCGTCGCCACAACCGTCCAGGGGCCGGCCGTCGACGATGTGCTCTCCGCGCTGACCAATCTCGGCTACCAGCGCCCCGCCGCCGAGAAAGCCATCGAGCAGGCCATCGCCAAGGACAAAGCCCTCTCCGCCGACTTCGACGGCCTGTTCCGCGGCGCGCTCAAGCTGATTCGCTAAACTGGACGAGGCTGCTCCAAAGGGCACCTGGCGGTTGGATCAGAATTCACCGTCGGCTGAGCGACAAATCCGACAGGTGTGTAATCTTCTGTCCCGCTATCCCGTTCTAATAAACAACGCAAATTGTCGCTCAATGCGTGAACGTCATGTTCCTCGCACCTCAAGGATGGCTTTCTGCGCCACTTCGTCGCTCTCGTCTGCCTGGTCCTCGTTGCAAGCGGCCGCGCTCAATCCGGAGTTGCCTGACGCACCGCTTGCCTGGCAGCGGCTCGGCGGATCAGATCCGATGCCTTCGTCGGAAAATGCGGGGTACGAACTCGCGTTCGGCACCGATGCGGAACAAGCCGACCATTCAACCCTCGCCCTCCAACACCCAACAACCGCGCGAAGAGCAACCCCAGCGATGCTGTCGACGCAAAGGCAAGCCGATTCCTCTCGAGCGCCAGCAGCCGAAGCGCATCCTCGGCTTCATGCCCAACTTCCGCTCTGTCTCCGGCGGCTCCAAACCGCATCCGCCCGGCTGGAAGTACAACTTCATCGTCGCCACGCACCAGGCCACCGACTACTCCACGTTCATCTTTCTCGGCCTCACCTCTCTCACCGCCGAAGGCATAAATGCCCACCCCTCTCTTGGCAAAGGCGTGGGCGGCTTCTACGCCTACACCTGGCGCGGCTTCCTCGACAAGACCGACGGCACCTACCTCTCTGCATGGCTGCTGCCCAGCCTGCTGCATGAAGACACGCGCTTCTACGCGCTCGGCTCCGGGCATCCCATCGTAGTTCGCTCCCTCTACGTCATCAGCCGGCAAGCCGTGGCGCGTACCTACGGCGGCCGTCAGACACCCAACATCGCCGGCCTCGGCGGCAAGGTGCTCACCCAGGTGGTCTCGCGAACCTACTACCCTTCAAGCGCCACCACCTTCAGCGTACTCGCCACCAAGTTCGGCTACTCCGTCATGCGCGACATCGCGTTCTCATCGATCCGCGAGTTCTATCCCGACATCGCAGCACACTACATCCGCAAGCACCGCGCCAAAATTGCTGCACAGGTCGCCGCGCAAAGCGCTCCTTTGTCTCCGTAGTCTTTCCACAGCGCTCTTCCTGCTAACCTTTCAACACGATGTCGCGCGTTCTAAAAGCTTCTCCCCCCACCGCCAATCCCTGGTTCCGTCCCGAAGCCCTGGCCTTCCTGCGCAACCTCGCGAAGCACAACGACCGCGCGTGGTTTACGCCGCGCAAAGCCCAATTCGAGGCAGAGCTCAAAGAGCCCATGCTCGCCGTCATCCGCAAAATCACCGATGCGATGCTCGACTTCGCCCCCAATCATGTGCGCCCCGCTGAGAAGTCACTGTTCAGGATTTATCGCGACACGCGCTTCTCAAACGACAAGCGCCCTTACAAAACCCACGTCGCTGCATGGTGGTCGCACCAGGGCCTGCAAAAGACCTCGGGTGCAGGCTATTACTTCCACGTAAGCGCGAAGGAGGTCATCATCGCCGCCGGCGCCTACATGCCCGAGAAGGAACAGCTCGCGCAGATCCGGTATTGGCTGCTCGACAACCATCGAACATTCCGCAAATTACTCCAAAACCCAAAAGTGCGGAGCACATTCGTAGAGTTTGAAGGCAATCCGCTCACCCGCCCTCCGAAGGGGTTTCCCGCCGATCACCCGGCACTCGATCTCATCCGGTGCCGCCAGTGGGGACTTTCGGCCACGCTGCCCGCGCAGACCGCTCTCGATCCCAAGCTCACCTCTGTCATCATTCGCCACTTCAAGCTCGCCGCGCCCATCATCGACGCGCTCAACACGCCCATTGCGGCCGCGCTCGTACCCAAAAAGAAGGTGCTTTTCGGACTTCACTAACGCGTACCGGGCGCTCGTTTTCTCCGCGATTGACGCGCCTTTGGGAGCCTCTCAGGTCAAAAAACGGCAATTTTGGCTTAAAATCGGCGTTTTCGGTATAAAAACCCAAGAAAACTGTGGAAAACGGGTGTTTTTCCATTGACTTTCCCCACCCCCAAGCCGCATTGTTACGAACGACAGGGTTCTGTACGAACCCGCATGAATACAGGGGTTTCGTGCAAACGTTGCCTCGGTCGCACTCCCTCCATGCGGTACGCTTTCTGGCCTCCCCTGTCTCTTCAGGAAGCCGAGCGGCGGAAACCCAGGCAACAACCCGAGAAGGAGAACATCACATGGCAACTGGACTCACGAAGACAGCTCTTACCCGGCACCTGGCTGAGAAGCTCGAACTCACCAACAAGCAATCTGCGGCTTTCCTCGACCTGCTCGCCGAGACTGCCATCAAGGAAACGAAGAAGAACGGCGTTTTCGTTATCCCCGGCATCGGCCGCCTCGTCAAGGCAGAGCGCAAGGCCCGCATCGGCCGCAACCCCCAAACCGGCGAGGCCATCAAGATCAAGGCCAAGACCGTCGTAAAATTCCGCGTCGCCAAGGCTGCCAAAGACGTCATTGCCCCCCCCAAGAAGTAGCATTTCCCGGACTGGCCCAGAGAAAGAGGAGAAGCTTCTTGCTTCTCCTCTTTTTTGGTCCGTTATCCCAGCGATTTGTCGCCCCACATTTTCCGCACACCTTGAGCGCCGGCAATCATCCAATGCAGCATGGCAAGCTTTGCATCTCCAAGCGATCAATCATTGCCCGGCTTTGCCGTTCAAGGCTCGGTGCGCACTCTGCTGCGTATCGAGGGATTCGCCATCGGTGCCCTGACCTTCGTTCTCTTCGCGCGTGCAGGTGCCAGCTGGTGGCTCTTTGCCGCGCTCTGGCTCGCGCCCGACCTCTCCATGCTGGGCTATCTTCACAGCCCCTGCTGGGGCGCGCGGCTGTATAACGCCGTCCATTCCTACTCTGTGCCTGCCGCCCTCGCGGTCTCGGCGTTACTGCTGGGCGCCAATGCGGAATTGCCCATCGCCCTCATCTGGATTAACCACATCGGCATCGACCGTATGCTGGGCTACGGTCTCAAATACTCCAACGGCTTTGGCTGGACCCATCTCGGCCGTCTCGGTAAGCCGACCTCCGCGCAGCCTGCAAAGCTCGTACAATAGCCGCGGAATGATCCTCTATGGCGGACTTGCGCTGTTGTGCCTGATCGCAGGCTTCGGGCTCGGCATGTATGAGTACGAGCTGCGCCGCCAGATCGTCCATGCAGTCCAGGCGGCGCGTCCGGATCTGGATACAGGGGTTCTGTATGCTGGTGCCCGCTCCTGGCGCGCCTCCAACGTCCACGCCATCTATCGCGATCTCTTTCCCGAGAGCACCGTGCTCCTGCGGCACGCGATGGTCTCGCTGGCCTCTCCGGCATGTTTCGTGGCCTTCGCCGTCCTGCTGATGCTTGCGATCAAGCATGCATGATCAGGCATTCGAAGATGCGGCGGGAGCGTCCGGCGGTAATAGCGCGCGCGCCACCAGCGACACACCAAAGACGATCAGGATCGCTCTGCCCATGAGGCGGTTGTCGTAGGTCCACGAGAGGACTGCCAGGATGACAAACACTCCGATGGGCAGCAGCTCCGCCAACAGGCCACGCACCCACTGCGGCTTGCTCCCGCCGCGCGCCAACCCACTGCGCAAGCGCGGAATCAACCGCGGCACGCTGGCCACATAGGCGCGATAGGGCTCGCCCAGCTGCGCAGATAGAAATGCCTCTTCGCCCAGAATCAGCCGCAGCAGAAAAGCCGTCAGCAGCACGATCGCAAACAAAGCTCCGGTGGGCGGCATCATCAGCGCCATCGCCGCAACCATGCACCACAGCCCCAGGTAGAGCGGATTGCGCGCGAACCGGTACGGCCCATCGGCCATTACTCCGTCGGCCTTCATGCGCGCGCTTTGCACCAAGCCCGATCCCAGATACGCCGTGCCGCTTACGCGCAACACAGCGCCGATGCCTGCAACCAGCGCGCCGGCCACGATCACCACCGGAGTCGCCACTGTGAAGCGCAGCAGCCCCGTGCGGCTGATCTCGAGCGCAAACCATTCGAGAAGCGAGATGCGACTGCCTATGCCCCAAGCATCGATCCACGGCGCCCAGAAACCCAGAACAATAATCGCTGCGTTGATGCCCATCCGCAGACGAAACTCGATTGTGCTTGCTCCCACTCTCCACTCCCCGCGCCCAGTCTCGCTGTGGAGTGTACCATCCGGCCGGCTGGAGAATTAGAGGCGACTACTCGCCCCGCAACGCCACCATGGGATCGACGGCCGCAGCGCGTCGTGCAGGGATCCACGCCGCCGTCAGCGCCACGACGATCATCAACACCGGCACCGCAGCATACGTGATTGGGTCGAGCGGACTCACGCCAAACAAGAAGCTGTGCAGCGCGCGGCTCAGGGCCAGTGCGCCCGCCAGACCCGCAATGCATCCCCCGGTGGCCAACAGCAGGCTCTGCCGCACCACCGCCAGCACAATCTGCCAGCGCTGCGCGCCCAGGGCCAGCCGGAGACCGATCTCGCGCGTTCTCCAGCTTACGATGTACGCGATGAGGCTATAGACGCCCACCGCACCAATCAGTACCGCCAATCCGCCAAAACCGAGTAGCAGCACAGCCAGCGCCCGCGGCGCAGCCACTGAGCTTGCAACCACCTCGTCCATGGAGCGCACCCGCGTGACAGGCACCAGGGAATCGACGCTCGCCACAGCCTGTCGCAGCCCCGCTGACGTCTCAGCCGGTGTCATCCGCGAGCGTAGCAGCGCGTACATCACCGGATGCTCGCGTGCCGGCGTCATCGGCAAATACACTTCGTCGTGGAAGCCGCCTTCGAGGCTCGCCTCGCGCGCATTCCGCACCACGCCCACGATCACAGAGGCCTTCGCCGTGTCCCATGCCGCCGGGGCCGGCGCGTCATTCACATCCAGCAGATGCTTTCCCAGCGGATCCTGATGGGGCCAATACCGCTCTGCCAGCCGCTGATTCACCACCACAGCATGGCTCACTCCCGACGCGTCTTCTTCCGTCAGGGGCCTCCCGCGCACCAGGTGCAGACCGAGCACGTCGAAATACTCCGGCGACACCGTGCGCCCGGTCGCCAGCAGAGCCCCCTGCCGTGCGTCGCGCGGGTGCCCCTCGGCGTCGAACACATAGTTGTCGTCGCGGCCACTCAGCGGCAGAGAGTCGGTCACAGCAACGCTCTCCACACCGGGAATCTCCCGCGCATGCTCCAGCAATGTTGCGAAGAACGATTGGCACCGTCCCTTGTTTCTGCAAGCCGCCGCATCGAGCGCGACTTCTGCCGTCACCGTGCCGCCCGTGCGAAATCCCGGATCGACCTTCGACAACGCATACAGACTATGCAACATCAGTCCAGCCGCCGTAATCACCATCACCGAGAGCCCGATCTGCGCCATCACCAGCACCATCGATACGCCGAACCCGGCGCCCTTGCCCATCACGCCCCGACTGCCCATGCGCAGCGTCGCCAGCAGGTTCAACGACGCCATCTTGATGGCTGGAATCACGCCGAACAGCAAGCCCGCCAGCACCGACGCGCCCAGCGTGAACAGCACATCGCGCGCATGCAGCGCGACACCCTCAATGCGCGGCGTGTCCGCCGGCAACAATCCCACAAAGATGCGCAGGCTCGCAAACGCCGCGGCCAGACCAACCAGTCCCGCCGTCACTCCCAGGACCACGCTCTCTGAAAGCAACTGTTGGATTAGCCGCTTACCCGAAGCGCCCAGCGCTCCGCGAATCGCAATCTCGCGCTCGCGTGCTGTCGCCCGTGCCAGCATCAGATTCGCGACGTTTGCGCACGCAATCAGCAGAATCAGACCTACGGCGCCAAACAGCAGCAACAGCCGAGGCCGCATCGCACCGGTCTGCGACTCAAGCAATGGCACCACCGTCATGTCCGACGCCCAAACATCCGGCATGCGAAATGGAAATACCGGCAGGAGAACAGAATGCAATCGCCGCAGCTCCGCCTGCGCCCGCGCGGGAGTCACACCGGTGGCGAGACGACCGAATGCCTGCAAATCGAAATCGCTCCAGGGATCGAAGGGAGCATCGGCGCGATAGGAAACCGGAATGACGAATTGCGTATCCGCATAGGGGAAGTGCACTCCTACCGGCATGACACCGATGATCCGGCGCGAAACTCCATCGACCCGGAGAGTCCGGCCGATGGCCTCGGGCGCCCCGCCGTAATGTTGTCGCCAATACCCGTAGCTAAGGATGATGTCATTGTCCCGGCCTGCGATTGCATCTTGTGCAGTGAAGAAGTCACCCAGAGCCGGCCGGATGCCCAGTGTGTCGAACGCATTCACAATGACCTTTGCCCCAAAGACCCGGTCGGGTGCGCCAGAGTCGGACAGATTCGATTCCGCGTCCGGGCCATATCCAGAAATAGACTCAAACGCCTTCGAGTTTTTTCCCAGCTCACGAATCCAGCCCTTCGGGAACACCGGGGACTTCTCGCCGCTGATCCGCATCAACCGGTCCTGCTGCGCATACGGCAGAGGCCGCAACAGAATCGAATCCACGAGCGTGTAGATGACCGCATTCGCGCCAATGCCGAGTGCCAGCGTGAGCACCGCCGTGATCGTGAATCCGGGCGCCTTCGCCATCTGGCGCAGAGCGAAGCGTACATCCTGCAGTACGGCTTCCATTGGCGGCAACGTCGCGCGATCGCGATACGCCTGCCGCGTCTGCTCGGCACCGCCGAGCTTGATGAGCGCCTGCCGCCGCGCTTCTTCGGGAGTGAGGCCGGCGCGCACTCCATCCTCGATATGCATTGCGACGTGGCTTTCGAGTTCCGCATCGAAGTCGCCCTGCTTTCCCGGTGCATGCAACAGGCGCATCCACAAGGCTCGCAGTTTCGCTCGCAGTTGATCCATCGCTTGCCTCACCTTCTAGGCTTCTGCATTCGGCGCCAGGAACCGCGCAAGAATCTCGGTGGTCTGCTCCCACTCCGCAGCCGCTTTGCGCACTTGCTTCTCGCCAGCCTTGGTCAGCTCGTAGAACTTCGCTTTGCGGTTGTTCTCGGAGGAACCCCAGTGCGAACGGATGTATCCCTCCTGCTCCAGCTTCAGCAGCGCGGGATAGAGGGTCCCGTAATTCAGCTCCAATAGATCGCCGCTCGTCTGCTCAATACGCCGCGCCAACCCATAGCCGTGTTGCGGACCCATCATCTGCAGCGTCTTCAGCACCATCAACGCCAGCGTCCCCTGCCATACGTCGGTCTTACCGCCCATGGGCACTTCTCCTATGGCAAACCAATAGAAACGAGCATACATCTCTCCCTATGGGCATGCAATACGAAGACGCCATAACGATCGCCTTGCGGTCTTATTTGTGACGAATGGGCCTGCAGGCCCCCATCTGTTACGCTGGCCGTGCGCCCCTTTCTCAGCTTGCCTTCGGAGGTCATTCTCGTGATTCTGCGTGCGTTTGTACTCGTTGCGTTTTCGGTTGCGGCCCCGATCTCACTGCAAGCGCAAGATACCGCGCTTGCCGCATCGGCGGAGCATCAGTTGCCCGGCCTTGCCGAAACCTACCAGTCCCTCCATCGCAACCCTGAGCTCTCCCATCATGAAGAGAAGACTTCCGCCTTCCTTGCAGGCGAACTGCGGAAGGTCGGTTACATCGTGACCGAGCGCGTGGGCAAATATCCCGACGGGGCACAGGCCTACGGAGTGGTGGCAATCCTGGAGAACGGCAAGGGCCCGCGCCTGCTTCTGCGCACCGACATGGATGCGCTGCCGATAGAAGAAAAGACCGGCCTCGCCTACGCCTCGACCGTACATTCGACGAACGCGCAGGGTCAGCCCGTGGGCGTAATGCATGCCTGTGGACATGACCTGCACATGACTGTCTTCCTCGGCGTGGCACGGGAAATGGCCGCCCGCAAAAATCAGTGGCACGGAACCCTGATGCTGATCGGACAGCCATCGGAAGAAATGATTGATGGCGCCAAGGCGATGCTCGCCGACAACCTCTACGAGCGCTTCGGGAATCCCGATTTTGTCGTCTCCGAGCACGACTCCAACGATGTTCCGGCCGGCTCAATCTCTCTCAAGGGGGGACCGCTGCTCGCGAGTTCGACCGGCATCACCATCACCATGCGCGGCATCGGCGGCCATGGCTCCGCGCCGCAGGCCGGCAAAGACCCCATCGTTCTAGCAGCCGAGTTCGTTCTCGTTGCGCAGACCATCGTGAGCCGCCAGATCGATCCGCAGCAGCCTGCCGTACTGACCGTCGGCACCATCCACGGCGGCACAAAAAACAACATCATTCCCGATGAAGTCACAATGGGGTTGACCCTGCGCTCTTACTCCGGCGAACAACGCGACAAGATCATTGCGGACATTCGCCGCACGGCGCAGGGATTGGCTGAAGCCTACGGCATTCCCGCCGATCGCATGCCGGTGGTCACCCTTGGCGAAAGCACGCCGCCGACTTTGAACGACACTGCACTCGATGACCGCCTGCGTGCGTCAGCCATTGCCGTTCTCGGGCCGGATCGCGTCCTCGAAGCCAAAGCCATCATGGGCAGCGAAGATGTCGGCCTGTTCACGCTCGAAGGCAAAATTCCCGGCGTCATGTACTGGCTGGGCGCGGCCGATCCGGCAAAGCTCGCGGAGAGCCGCAAGACCGGCATCCCTCTGCCCAGCCCCCATTCGGCCCTCTTCGCGCCTGTCTATGCGCCCGCCATCACTACCGGCGTCACTGCCATGACTGCCATAGCGCTCGATCTGCTCAAGTAGCCCTATGCGTGCCCGGTCGGACACGTCCCTTTACTTCGCCGGATCCACCAGCGCCTGGTACACCACGGCGCGGCTCAGGTACTGCAGATTCTCGCTGTTTGGCCCGGCGCCCATTCGTTGGATCATGCCAACAAAGACCACATCGTTTGTTGGATCCACCCAGAACCATGTGCCCGCAGCGCCATCCCAGAAGAAGGTGCCTTTGCCCTCCGGAAGGTTTGCCTCCGGCGGATCGAAAACCACCGCGCAGTTGTAGCCATAGCCGAAGCCCGGCCGCATCACCTGCGACCCGATGCGGAACTCGCCGGTAAGCAACTCCGGCGGCAGATGGTTCGAGCTCATCAGCTTGATCGTCGCCGGTGCGAGCAGGCGCTGGCCTGAGAGTTCGCCGCCATTGCCCAGCATCTGTGCGAAGCGGTAGTAGTCCTCGATGGTCGAGACCATGCCGCCGCCGCCCGACGGCATTGCAGGTTCCCTGTCGAAGTCGCGGTGATTCACTGTCTCCGGTCCCGTTGCCGATAAACCGCCCTTGGGATCGACCCAATACACCGTGGCAAAGCGTGACCACTTCTCTTTGGGCACATAAAATCCGGCGTCTTTCATGCCCAGCGGTGTGTAGATGTTTTCGCGCATGAACTGCGGCAGGGACTGCCCCGAGAGCCGTTCGACGATGTAGCCCTGCACGTCCATCGAGACGGAATAGACCCATTTGGTTCCAGGTTGATAGAGCAGCGGGATCCCGGCGAGTTTGGTCACGAACTCATGAAGGCTCGACGACGCGAACAGATTGGCGTCGCGGTACATCTTGTCAACCGGCGTATCACCGAAAATCCCATAGGTGAATCCTGCGGTGTGGGTCATCAATTCGCGCATCGTCGGCGGATGAACGGGATCGACCAGGATCATCTTCCCGTCGGCATCCACGCCGCTGAAAACCTTCAGATGCGCGAACTCGGGGATGTACTTGGAGATTGGATCGCTGGGAAGCCACTTTCCCTGTTCGTAGAGTTCAAGCATCGCGACGGCCGTTACCGGCTTGGTCATCGAGTAGTCGCGGAAGATCGTATCTTTCGTCATCGCCGTTTTACTTGCGATCTCGCGCATCCCGTAGGCGCGATAGTCCACCACCCGGCCGTGGCGCGCCAGCAGCGTCACCACGCCCGCCACTTCCTGATGATCGACCGCTTCCTGCATCAACGTGTGCAGGCGTTCAAGCCTCGGCGAAGAGAACCCCTCCGACTCCGGCCTCACCACGGTCATGTCAAGCACACGTCCGGATGCCCGGGTTTGCGCATCTTGCCCTGTTGCCCCCAGCGCTGCGGCACTGAGCGCACACGCCACCCCGAATAGCCGTACACCGAACAACGAATCGAATTTCTTCATGTTTCTCCAGGCAAGGCTGCCTTGCAGCCCCCACATGCGAGCTGGTTTCTGGGCGCGCGATCCGCCGCCGTTTCAAAACGCAGGATTCTTTATAGCAGAGATGCGGCTGTCGCGGCCCTGGCTTACGCATTGCCGGTCCTAGTAGATCAGCTTCAGCGAGAACTGGATCTGCCTTGAACTGCTTGCCGTTTTGCTGATCTCACCGAATCCAGAACCCGTCACGATGTTCGCCGGCAGTCCCATGTTCACGATGTTAAACAGATTGAAAAGCTCCGAGCGAAACTGCAGGTCTACAAACTCCGCGCCGCTCTTCCGGCGGCCAAACGGGGTGTCCTTGATAAACGCAAAATCGAAATCGTAGTACGCCGGCCCGCGAAATGTGTTGCGGCCAACCGTGCCGAACCGTCCCGAGTTCGGGCCGCTCCCGCCCGCAAGATGGATCGGGATCGAGAAGAAATCCGTCCCATTGTTTGCGCCGTGTCCGAAGTAGTCCTTACGATCAGCGCGCGCCGTCGATAGCTTCGGCTTGGCAATCTGGTCCGGCCGGTCCACGCCGTTCGACCCGTAGCCCGTCTGCTGAATGCCCGAATAGACAGTGAACGGCGAACCGGAGCTGATACTCGAAATGCTCAGCATCTCCCACCCGTAGGTGATCTTTTTGCTCAATGGCTTCAGAAAGCCGACGCTGTCCAAGTGCAGGTCCTGCGCCACGCTCAGCCCGAATCCACGCGTCACATCAAATGACGACGCTCCCTTTTCTCCATGCGTGTCATACGGATTCTGCGAAAATCCCGACGTCACCGCGCCCGTCGAGCCCGTTCCGCCAATCACCATGCTCGTGTTGTCGATTGACTTGCTCCAGGTGAAGCTCGCCTGGATGCCCGGACCGCCATGCCCCACGGTGCCTGAAAGTGACGTCTGCAGCGCATGATACGTGGAGTGAGCATCGGCGAAGATCACATTCTCCACGCCGAATCCACCGGCGACATTACCTGCGCTATCGAACTCCGTGTGCGGCGCGAAGCCAGGGCTCGCCCCCGGAAACGCATTTGGAAATCCGTAGCGCGGCAACTTCTCGCTTGCGGTCCCCACGTAGCTGGCATCCGCCGTCAGGTTTCCGAACTTCCGCTCCAGGCCCGCGGTCCACGTGTAGAGCGTAGCGTTCCCGAACGTGCGATCGATGCCTGAAAGGTTCAATGCGCTCACTACGTGACTCGGTGTGAGCGCGGCCATGTCCTTTTCATAGCGATCCACGTCCAGCACGGTGTTCGGCGCAACCGACTTCGTCTTGCCGGTCGGGAATATCTCCGCGCCCGAAGGTGTGTACGCCGTCGGCAATTGCGAAGGCGTGATTTGAAATCCGTAGTGAATCGGCGCGCCGGGAGCGGCCACCAGGCGCGGGTACACCGCAAACGGGGTCGCGCCGGTCAGAAAATTGTCCTGCCAGATATTTGGCGGAATCACGGTAACGCCGGCGCCCGCATGGGCCTGCAGCTTGTTGGTCACCTGCCATGCGGCCTGAATGCGGGGAGTAAACCCTTTCCACTGCTTTCTGTATCCCGGTTGCGGATTGACCACGAACTCCTGCGTCCCATTCGCATTCAGAAATCCCGAGGTACGGCGTGCCCGCTCTGAAATCGGCGTGTACAGCTCCCAGCGCAGTCCGAAGTCCAGTGTGAAACGCGGTGTCACCTTCCATGTGTCTTGCAGCCACGCGTTAAAGTTGCTCCGCGAGATTGCCGCCGGGCCAATGTGCTCTCCATTGGAGATGAAGCTCGGCGCAAGTGCGACCGTGTACACGAATGGGCTTCCGGACAGAAGCCCGCTGAGCGTATCGGGCAGAGGATCGCCCACCGCGATGTTGTGCGCCCCGCTCGCCGACGGAATCGCCTCGGTTGCATACGCGGTTCCACCGCCAAAGCTGTACTCCCCGTCTGGGCTGATGCCAAAATACGTCGTGTCGCGATTGAGGCGCGCCTCAAACCCCGCGTGCACTACGTGGTTCCCTTTTGTATACGAGACCGTCTGCTTACCCTGGAACAGATTGCCGTAGGCCTGCATCACCGATCCTGCCGCCGAGTTGAATGCCTCGTACATTCCATCGTTGAACTTCACAGCGGGGTCGGTGTAATCCGTCGTCGGAAACCCCGGCGTGGTCCGCGTAATGCTGATCAGCGACTCCAGAATAAGACGCGGCGAAACCGTGCGGGTGTACGCGCCCATTACGTTCCGCTGCCGGTCGATGTACTGCACCGCAAACGCCGGATCGATCGCTGTCTGATCGGGATTGGTGGTTGGCCCCGTCAGATTGTCCATCGTGAAGCGCGCAAAGAACTGGTCCTTCGGCGAGAAGCCGTGATCGATGCGCACCGAAAACTGATCGGCGTCGGTCGCTACCTTCGACGCCGTTGCGTAGGTTCGTGCGCCAAACGCGCCCGTCGTATAGTTCGGCATCGGATAACGCGCCAGAATCGCTGCGATGCTCGGATCCACAGGAACAGTCAGCGTGTCGGTTGTTCCATCCGAGTAGGTCACCGCGTCGATGCCCGCCCGCTCGGCTGCCGTCGGCACAGGCATCACCTGCGTCGTTCCCAGCACCTGCCGAAAGCCCTGGTACTGCACAAAATAAAACGTCCGCTTGCGCCCGTCGTAAATGTGCGGCAGATACACGGGTCCGCCGTTTGTGAAGCCGAATTCATTGCGCCGGAACGGCGGAATTCTTCCCGGATATGCCGGCGTTGCATAGTCAAAATAGTTCCGCGCATCGAACGCCGAGTTGCGCACAAACTCGAACACCGATCCGTGAAATCCGCTAGCTCCCGAGCGCGTGCGGATGTTCGTAAACCCCGATGCACCGCGACCGATCTCCGCCGGCATCCAGCCCGAGCTCGAGTCGATTCCCTCCACCGCATCCACGTTGAAATTCGAGAAGGTCGACCCGCCCATCTCCGGATCGCTGATGTCCGCGTCGTCCATCGCGAAGGTCGCTTCCACGCCGCGCTGTCCGTTGATTGCGAATTGCGCCGTGAAATTTGTGGCGCCGTTCGAGTCGGTCATGGTGCCTGCGGCCAGCAACAAAAGCGAGCTGAAGTCCCGCTTGTTCAGCGGCAACTCACTCACCGCCTGGCTGGAGAGCTCCTCGCCCCCCGTCGCCTTCTGCCCAGGCTCCTTCAACGGCGCCACCTCGATCGCTCCGCGCGCCGAAAGGGTGATCACCACCGGCTCCGCAGCCGCCGACAGGACGATCGCCTCCGCGTATTGAACCTTGGCTCCCTCCGCGTTGACTGTCAGCCGATACCGTCCTGCCGCCAGACCCGTGATGCGGAATCGCCCGTCCGCGCCCGTCTCCGCTTCAGCTCGCGCATCCGCTCCCGCAAGCTCGACCTTCGCCCGCGCAATCGGCGCCCCCGCCGCGTCGCGCAGCTGGCCTTCCCACGCCGCATGCACCTGCTGTGTGTGCGCCGCTCCGCACGCCCAGATCGCTCCAAGCAGAACAACTGCCAATCCCCATACCGCGCCGCTTGGCCTCAGACAGCTCATCCAACCACTCTCACCTGCATTTTTTCTCACGGAAACAAGACCTTATCTTGAACTACGAGCAATGAGACGAGCCGATTCGCAGCGTGTAGACGAGGCCCATCGCAATCGCCAAATTATATCTTCTGAGCCTCTACTAAAACCTTTTTGCAGCGATTCTTGTGACGAGTCTCCTATGAGCGGCAGAAGGCCACTTCATGTCCATTTGAGTCTTCGAGCAACATCTAACTCGATTCCGTCCCGGACCTTTCCCTACAATGATTCCATCCCTATGGACGCACCCGTCTTGAACCCGACCGCAAGCGAAATCCCCGCCACCGATACGATTGCGGCCATCTCCACGCCGCCCGGACGCGGCGGTATCGGCATCGTGCGCCTCAGCGGCCCGCAGGCGGCATCGATCGCAACCCAGCTTGTTCGTCTCCATCATCCGCTGGAACATGGGCGCGCGCGTCTCGCAGACGTCCTTGATGCGGCCGACAACTCGACCGCCTCCGAGCAGATCGACGAAGCCGTCGTCACCTATTTCGCAGCGCCCCACTCCTACACCTCCGACGATCTCGTCGAAATCGCCGCGCACGGCTCGCCCGTCGTTCTTGACCTGCTGTTGCGCCGCGCCCTCGATCTCGGCGCGCGTCTCGCCGAGCCGGGCGAATTCACCCAGCGCGCGTTCCTCTCCGGCAAGCTCGACCTCACGCAGGCTGAGGCCGTGCGCGACCTCATTGAAGCCCAGACCCTGACCCAGGCCCGCCAGGCCGCAAGCCAGTTGGGTGGCGCCCTCAGTCGCCGGGTGCAGCCCATCAAGCAATCTCTCGTTGAACTGATCGCACTGCTCGAAGCCGGCATCGACTTCGCCGAGGACGATGTCGACGTCGCGCCGTCCGCTGAAATCGCGCGCCGCATCGACGAGCTCACCCCGCCGCTCGCCGCGCTCGAAGCCTCGTTCGCGCGCGGTCGCGTCGTGCACGACGGCCTTACCCTCGCCATCGTGGGCCGCCCCAACGCCGGCAAGAGCTCGCTCTTCAATCGCCTTGTCGAGCGCGACCGCGCCATCGTCACCGCAACCCCCGGCACCACGCGCGATCTCGTTACCGAGCGCATCTGCCCTCGATGGTATTCCGCTCGAGCTTGTTGATACCGCTGGCCTCCGCGAGACGCTTGAAGAAGTGGAGCAGTTGGGCATCGCGCGCAGCCGCGAAGCGCTCGCCGATGCGTCGCTCGTCCTCATCGTCCTTGACGCCACGCAGCACCTCAACGACGAAGAACGGGCGCTCCTCACCGCAATTGAGAACCGCCCCGCGGTCGTCGTCCTCAATAAATGCGACCTGTCTGAGTCAGACTCGAGTCTTGTCCGCTCACCCCGGCGCATTGCGCACCTCCGCCCTCACCGGCGAAGGGATTGCCGCTCTGCGCGAACGGATCGTCGCCCTGGCCACTGGCGGAGCCGCAGCCGAGCCGGGCATGCTGACCAGCCTGCGCCATCAACGGGCTATCGCTACCACCCGCGCCGCACTCGCCGACGCCGCAAGAGCCAACACCGACAACATCCCGCACGAGATGATCCTCATCGACCTCTATCGCGCGCTCTGGGCTCTCGACTCCCTCACCGGGCAAACCACGCCCGACGACATCCTCAATCTCATCTTCTCGACCTTCTGCATCGGAAAATAATGGACGTTGAGGAGGTTCAAGTTCTCCTTCAACCTGAGCCCAATTCCCGGTTGCCGCTGGCCTTCGCGCGAAACCAGGCTAGAGCGATTCCTTTGCGGCGCGCGACACCGCAATCTCGATGGTCTGCGCACCGAGTCGTGGATGCCTGGCGGTGAGGCGCAACTTTCCAGCTTCCTCGCTCGCGCGAATCCATACCGCTCCCGTGCCACCCACGAGCGCGAATGGGTTGTCTCCGATCAGCTTGCCCGGACCTTCTAACGTCAGCGCGATTGGATCGTTTGCGTAGTTCCGCACCGCGCCAAACTCGTCAGTCACGCGCAGCACGACTCGAGTCGTATCGGCGCCGTCGGCCTGCAGTTCGACGTCGTCTGGCAACAGCAGAAACCTCGCATCGACTCCCCTGCCAGAGAGCGTTTTCGATATCACTTTCTTCCCGGCGATGAACCCATCCACCCGCAGGTCACCCCACCCAATGCGCAGCTTCTTCGCGTCCAGCTTGGCCAATTCGAGAACGAAAGGCGGGTACTTGAGATGTTCAAACTCCGCGCGATCAGGATCAATCTCAGCGAGGGCCACCCAGGGATTCGACTCCAGGCTGTCCGCGCGCCCAAATATCTGCAGGTGATCGCAATTGGAGCAGAAAACAGCCTTCGTGAACCCAACCGACTCGTCTCCGCGCGCCCAGTGGAATGCCGGCTCGAGCACGACTTCCTCGCTTGGATCGCATTGGGACTTATAGAATCCTGCCGCCGCCTTTGGCTCGCGGAAGATATCGGTGACCCCGTGATAGCAGATGCGATCGCCGGCGCCGAAGTTGGCATGCGTGTTGTAGTCGAATGCGCACCAGCCAATGCCGCCCGCGTATTGGGGATCGGACGCCAGCTGATTGTGGATGCGGGCATGGCGAAGCGTGTGTTCCCGCTGCCGCTCGTCGTCGTCGGTTGTCTTGGTAGGAAACGTATGGCCAACGAACTCGGTATTCAGATACCGCGGATGGCATGGGGCTTTCAATGGAAATCCGAAGTCATTCATCGTGAAAACATCTTCGAGGAATTCCGACTCCTGGAAGTAGCGGATCCCGCCGGTCTGCCTTGAATCGTCCAGCGCGTGCGACAGTGCGTTGGTCCGCGTGTAGAAGTCGTGGTCATCAAGAGACTCATTGATGCGCACTCCCCACAGCACGATGGACGGATGGTTCCAGTCACGGCGAATCATGCGGCCGACGTTGTCGATCGCCACTTCCTTCCACTTCTCGTCGCCTATGTGCTGCCAGCCCGGGATCTCCTCCAACACCAGCAGCCCTATCTCATCGCAGCGATCCAGGAAATGCCTCGACTGCGGGTAATGCGACGTTCGCACGATGTTGCAGTGCAGATTCTTGCGCAGGATGTCTGCATCCTTACGCTGCACGCGAGCCGGCATGGCCTGGCCCACAAAAGGAAACGTCTGGTGCCGATCCAATCCGCGAAGCTTAACGATCTTTCCATTCAGCGAGAATCCGTGGTCGGTGAATGTACCCTCCCTGAATCCAATGCGCCGCGTGTCTTCGTCGATTGTCTGGTTGTCCAGCTGAATCCGGACATAGACCGTATAGAGATGAGGTTCATCGAGGCTCCAGAGCTTGATGCCACCGAGTTGCGTGAGAGACACCTGATGCCGCGTCGGATCTTTGAGAGTTTCCGTCGTCGCATAGACCGATGCATCCGAATACGGATCGAGCGTATCGGGCGCCTTTGAAACTGCTGCGCCGACCGTCTCAATTGCCCGGCGCATCTTTGCAATCGTTTGGTCGCCGTCGCGCAGTTCTACCTCCACTGCCAGGCCCTTCTTCCGCGCCAGGTCACCTGCCAGAAAGCAGTTCACATCGAGCGACGGGCTGCTGCTGAGCACGTCTTTGCATTGCGCAAAAATGTTATCGATGTAAATGCGCGGAACAAACCGCAGCGAGACCTCCCGGTAGATCCCGCCAAAGGTCATGTAGTCGATCTCGTAGCCGAACGGAGGAATGTCTGCTCTTTCTGTGGAATCCAACCGCACCAGCAAAACGTTTTCAGCATCGCGGCGCACATGCTGCGTCAACTCAAACGAGAATGGTGTGAAACCGCCCTTATATTCACCAAGAAGAACTCCGTTGATCCAGACTGTCGACGCAGTCATCGCCCCTTCAAAGTCGACAAAGACGCGCTTGCCTTCTGTCCCCTCGGGCAGCCTGAAACGCCTCCGGTAGGTTGAGACGAAGGAATAATCCTTCTCGTCAAAGCTGTGCCACGGCAACTCTGCATTGGTATGCGGAATGACGATCCGCTCAAACCCGGCATCATCGAAGCTCAGCGCTTCTGCTCCATCAACTTTGGCCGGGTGATAGCGCCAGCTGCGGTTCATGGGGAGAACGACCCTTCCCGGAAGAATTTGGTCGTCAGCAAACAGCTGCGCATCCGGCAAAGCCGTGGATGCCACTACGGCGCTCGCCGTCTTCAGAAAATCACGTCTCATCATCGAGTTCTACTCCCCACTCTTGTTTACAGTTGTTCGGGGTCTAGGCGACCCACTTGTTTAAGGCGTCCTGCAGATGGCCAAGAGAAACGGCCCCGTTCTCGGTTCTTACTTCGAATTCACTGGGGGCAACCAGATATACCTGCGCAATGCTCTCTGCCAAACAAAGGCAGACCGTCGAGCTGTGGTACTCCGGATACCGCTTCGCCGCCAGCCACACATACCATGCAAGGATCTCCGCGTCTTTCGCGCTTCCAACTTCATCGTCGATCGAAGGAGCCGGATTGACTTGATCGGGGTTGTCGAAGACAGCCACGCCAGTGAAAGGTTTCGGCCTGGAGCGGACGCCGAAACGCGCCGCAAGCACAACCGGCCGTGCTCGGCGGAATGCTTCCGAGGCGCCCCACTCCACAAACGAGTTACCGAAAATTACGGCTCCGTTGCCCGACAAATACAGCGAACGGATGAATTCGCGGACCGCCGGGTCAGCTCCAATTTCATCCGGACACCACGGAAGCACGTTGATGTCGCGCAGGTGATCGAACACCGCGTCGGCGTCGGAAAGATCTTTTCGCATTGAGTTCATCACATGGGAAAAATTAGTCGCGAAAGCTTTCGAGGCGCTGGTAGCTCAGCAGAATATGGGAGCGCGCGGCCCCTGCGGATTCGGCTTGGAGCATTGAATCGACCAGCTCCCTGCCGGCGTCAATCACCCACACCGCCGCCGCGGAGGCCTGCTGCCCGCTCGGTGAGTTGACGACAAGTTCTGAGTGCTTCTCCAAGCCATCGAGCAGGAAACTCATCGAAGTGCGCAAGGCTCCCTGTGGCGCATCAAGCTCCAGTGGCGTGCCCATCCCCTGCCACCGGCGCCATGCAGTTTCGCGTCGCTGCGGAAGTCCTGCCGGAATATCGAGCAAGATCAGGCGGTGGGCTCCACTCGGCGTTCCCTGTGCGCTCGATGCCCTTCTATCCGCCTCGTCGAAGACACCCTGCACCGCAAGCCGCCATTGTTGGAAATAAGGCGAACGCGCTAGTTCCGACGAGCTCTGAATGGTCTGCTCATCCGTCGAAAGGCGCCAGCGCCTGACCTCCATCTTTTCTTCAATCTGCACGACCTCGCGAAACAACGCTGCCGAATCGGCAGGACTGAGCCCATCGACGTACAGCAGCAATCTCTGCACGGACTGCCTTTCGTTCGGAAAGAGAAACTGCCACTGGCGCAGTTGCTGATTCACAAAAGGAAGAAATGTTAACGGCATTCGCTGCAACACCCCGTGCTCCAGTGCTCGGCGAATTTCCGGCGGCAGATTGCTTGCGTCGTGCATGGTCTCCTCCGCCCCCTAAACGTGCAGCTCCGCGAGCCTTGTTCCCTGTATGACCAGCGGCTGGCACCCCAGCAGCGTCGCGAGTGTGGGGCATAGATCGATGTGGCGAATTGGCCGTTCGATCACTTGCGGTTTCTCTACTGCACTGCCCAACGCCATCATCCAGGTATCCCGCGTGGAGTCGTCATTCGCCCTGTGGTTGAAAAACCCATTCGTCGATGAGCCATCCGGATCACGGCCAAACTCCGGCAATATACACATCGTCGATCTGCCTTTGTACGCCGGATTCGTTGCAATCTCCTGCCACAGCTGACCTGCAAGCCGATCCGCCGTTTGGATTCCAGAAACATGCAACGCATACGAACCGAAATGAGCTGCTTCCACATCGGAAAATGCGACAACCAGGAGCCGTGGCGCAAACTTGCGCATGATTTCGCGAGCCACGAAGAACGTCAGCTCGTCCCCTGAGGTTGGCCCGCCGCTGCGAACAAAGGTCCCGATGGCCGAGCGAATGCTCGCCTCAACATCTGGATCAAGATGTTCGGCGACATCAAACACGTTCCAGCCCAGACCCTCGTAGTTGCTTCCCTCGATCACCTTCGCCAGTTCCGCCTCAACCTTGCTCCGATCCGCCATGCTCCCGGTCCGTCCCGAGCGCAGTGCTTCTTCCACGGCCATCAGCATCAGCTGCTTTGGAAATACAACGTTGGCTCCATACGCCGGACCGTAGTTGGTGTCAGAACTTGCGCCGATCAGGCTCGTGAGCGCCTTGTTGCTTGCTACCACCCACGTGTCTCGCCGATCTGCGTGCAAACCTCTTCTGAACTGCTCAAAGAGAGTAGGCGTGGAAGGGGCAAGCTTGCCCCAATCATCGACTCGCTGCCAGTTACCTGTGAGGATGCTCGAAATCGCATTGAAGTGCGCGGTCACCCCTTCGTTGCGCGCGTGCGCGTAGAACAAGGACTGCGGGAACAGCTGGACAAGATGCGGAATGTTTTCGAGTCCTTCCCGCGAAAACGTCTCCGCGCGCCGAACTCCGCCTACGACCACCAGCACAACCTTCTGTTGTGAGCCGACCTGAACATCGGGATCCCAGTCCGCTTTAGCTTGCGGAAGCAGGGCGCCGGCAACCATCAAACCCGCCGCGCGAAGAAACGCGCGCTTTGATAGATCGATTGTCAGATCTCCATCAAGGACGTCGTTCGAGTCGAGCTCAACCTGATTTAGATCTTCAATCTCCATACCGTTCTTTCTCATCCTGGAGCCTGTGCCTTCCATCGAGGCGACGTCCGGCTTTTACCGCTCTCTCACAGCATCAACTCGTTGCCAGCCGCAGCAAATGGCTCAGATCGATCTCCGAGTTGGAAGACGCTCCCCGCGGCATCGCAGGCCCGATCGCCAAAGCTTCGTTCCGGCCCTCGAACCAGACCAGAAAAGAAGAGCGATCATAACCCGGGAGCCGCTGTTGATTGATCCAGTGGTAATAGGCGCCCATATCTGCATCCACCAGCGATCCACTCGCATCGACATCCGCATTGGGTCGCGTATCCGACAAGAGTTCGTTCATTGGCCGCTGCCGCTGACGAGCGGCGAACCGGACCATGAGCGTGAGCGGCTCGGCGCGCCGCAAGGCCTCGCGCGCTGCCCACTGGGCAAAACTAGTACTGAAGATTTGAGTGCCCGATCCCTCGGTAAGAAGCTTAAGCTTGAAACGGCTTAGAACGGGATCGCTTGTCTCCGGCATTCCAAGATCGGCCGGAGTCATCCGCGCGAGGCGCGTCCGCAACTCCTCGGGACCCATCCCGGGCTGCTGGATCTGCGACTGCATATTCTTGAGAAGCGTTTCGCGCGCAGATTCCATCGCTCGATAAGAGACGGAAACCAACAGAGAACTGTGACCTGCAGCCTCGCCACCATCCACATACCAATGCCCGTATGGGGCCTGTTGACTTTGTGCTCGGTCCGCCACGGCGCCAAGAAGCATCTCTAGTCCGCCATCCGGCTTGATTCGATTGAAGTAGGTTCCGTGCGGCCGCAGGTTTCTAAACAGCGGCCCGTCATGGGATGCGGCTCCCTGCCCGATGACCGCAATGCCAAGCCGGGGAATCGGCAGCGGCTCATGTGGGGTACTCGACTGAATCCGAGTGCCATACGCGGTTGCCGCCTCGCGATAGGCATCTAAGCGATGTGTGCTCCAAAGATAGGCCGACAGTTGTTCCGTAAACTGCGCTGGCCGATTTATCCAATCGAATTGATCCAGCTGGTTGGAGAGTGTGAAGCCTTCAAAGCCCTGAAACCACTCCTGCCTTTGTTCCGGCGAAAGGGCGGCAAGCGTTTTCAACTCACCGTCGATCGCTTTCCGCTCTGCTGGAAACTTGAAATCATACTCGATGACTTCGCGGAGAAGGCCTGGCACAAAGCTCAGGGGGAGAAGACGCAGCACATCCAGGTGCTCGACTACAAGCTTCCTCGCCTCCGGCGGATAGCCGGTGAACAACTCCGAATTTAGGTCGCGCGGTTGCATCGCGATTACAGAAACTCCTTGAGGGGCTGGCCCTGCGATTGCGAGGCCGTAAAGCCAAGCATCGCGCCGAGGCTCGGCACCAGGTCAATCGATTGCATCGGCTCGTCGTAAACAACGCCCTGGCGCACGCCTGCGCCAAGCGCCATCATCCACGTCGTGCGACTGGCGATGTCGCCTGTTCGATGATGCTGAAATCCGTTCCCTCCGGCGTCGTAGTCGGAATCTCGTCCAAAGTCGGGAAGGATGAACATCGTGGTATTACCCGCGTATTCCGGCTCGCTTTGCACTGTCTTCCATAACTCCGCACAGAGCCGGTCAGTGCGCCGGATACCTTCGATATAGAGCGAATATGCGCCGGAGTGCGCCACGTCGATGTCGTGCATCGTGATCCAAAGAAGGCTAGGCGCCTCCTGCTGCATCAGGCGCTTGGCAATATAGACCGACAACTCGTCGGGGCTCGAAAGCGTCCGGGCATGCGCCAGAAAGTCCTCAACAGACAGTCGCAGAATCGTTTCCATCTGCTGCAGCTCGAATTCATTCCCCACAAGCTGCGGCGTGTACATCGGATTCTCGTAGTTGTCGCGCAAAAGATGATCGAGGTCAGGCAATGCCCCCGGCCTGGTTGCGCCCAGCAGATGCTTGGGCAGGATCACAGCCGCACCTGTCCCCGGCCCGTACAGTCGAGAATTGCTTTCGCCTATGCGGTTGAACCCGTTGCTGGGCGCAACCACCCACGCATCCGAGGCGGGCCGTCGAAGGTCTTTGCGAAAGTATTCGAATACCGTCGGATGATCTGGAGGCACCGCTGAAAAATTGTTCAGGGTCTCGTACACGCCGGTAGTCAGACTTGCAGTTGCAACATAGTGCCCAAGAATGCCCTGGTTGGTGACGTGGGTGAAGAAGCTGGATTGAGGTGCCAGCTCATTGATCAAATGCGGAATGTTCCCCTGCCCCTCAGGGGCAAAAGTCTCCTGGTCGCGTGCTCCACCTCCAAACGTGACCACGATGACTTTGCGGCGCTTGCGAAGGGACTGCGCGCGCACAAATGGGCTCGCGCTTACCAGCGTTGCACCAAGAGCCATCCCCAGCGTTCCACGCAGAAAATCGCGCCGGCTTCTGCTCAGCCCTGCTGCGATTTCTCGCGCGGAGAATGCTCCTCCTGGATTGAATCCGCCTTTGAGCGCCTTCACCATAGCTTAGTCCGGCTCCACTCTCTTCCTTCGCATTTAGAACTTTGCGGTGGCGTTGTTCTTCTCGGAATAGACAAACTGTTGCACCTCTGCGCGCTCCTTGTCTATCTCTGCCAGGTGTTCCGCACGAAGCTTCTGATAGACCGCAAACTCCCGCTGTGCCTCGTCCTTCTTTCCCACATGGACGTAGTCCGTTCCCAACCGATAGTGCGCATCGGAAAGATTCGGATTCAGAGCGATGGCGCGCACGTACTCAGGAATTGCCCTTTCATAGTCATGCTCACTTGAGTACAAATCGCCGAGTTGTACATGAGCCTCAGGAACGGAACCGTCGAGCGCAATCGATTTTAGAAGGAGAGACTCCACTTCCTTGAGATCGGTGGATGTGTCCCCGGCGCGATTCCCCTTCCACAGGCTGATTGCGAGATAGAAATGGGCGCGCGGATCGTCGGGCTTCAACTCGACGAAACGCCGGAAAGCCCGGATCACCGCATCTGCCAGCTTCGGCGAGCTATCGTACGCCTTCGACAAGAAAAGATAGCAGCGTGCGTCCGCGGGACTCAGATCTGCCGCTGTAAGAAGCGCTAGAACTGCATCGTCATACTTTCCGCGCGAATACTGTGCCAGTCCAAGTCCTATAAAAAGACGCGGCGATTTCGGATACCGTGCGGTCGCATCCTGAAAGATCGTGATCGCCGGTTCGTAGGTTCGGTGCAGAAGCATCTCGCTTCCCCAGTCAAACAAGTTGTCTTCGCTTGGATCGAGATGGGCGGCGGCACCATATTCGTTCGCTGCATCGACAAACTTGCCCTGCTTTTCGGCGATCTGCGCGAGCAGATTGTGCACCTCTCCCGTGTTCTGCTTCTGTGCGATGGTCATCGCCGTCTGTCGCGCTTCATCGAGCTGTCCCAGCTGGAAATCAGCCATCGCGAGATCGTATCCGTTGTCGTAGGAGTCGGGATGAAGCTCCTGGGCCGTGACCAGGAACGAGCGTGCTTCCGCAACCTTGCCGGCCTGCAAAAGGGACTCCGCAAGATTGTGATTGGCGTCGAAATCGCGCGGATCAATTTGTTGAGCTTTGCGAAACTGCTCGGCTGCCAAAGCCGGCTTTCCTGCATGCAGGAGAATCGTTCCGAAGTTGGTGCGTGCCGCTGCTGAATTCGGATTGAGCTGAACCGCTGTTTTCAACTCCGCTTCGGCCTTGGCACTGTCGGGAAGCGACGCATACACCATGCCCAGCAGTTCATGGACCTCGAAGCTCTTTGTCGCATAGGGCAGCACTCGTTCCAGCTCCTCTGCCGCCCGCGCATATCGACCCGCGTCGTAATCGGCTACGGCCGATTGATAAATCTGATCGAGAGCCTGCTTGGTTAATTCCTCGGCGCGAAGGAAGGAGGCGCCAAGACCGGCGGAGAGGAGCAGCAGCATCCATTGCCGAAGTCGCTTGCTCACCAAACCGCCTCCTCGATTGCGGTTTCTCCACATTGCCCGCACAGACGAACACCCCGAAAGGACGCTCTTTCGAGCGGCCTCCCGGGGTGTGTTCATTCTAGCCTAGTAGTACAGCTTCAATGCGAACTGAATCTGACGCGGATCGAATGGAGCATCGCGCGTGGATCCAATTGCGCCGAAGGTGCTGCTTGTGTAGTTACCGGAGCCGCCAACCGAGTTGACGCCGTTGCCGCCAAAGTTGGGGGCATTGAAGTTGGGGTGGTTGAGAATGTTGAAGAACTCCGACCGGAACTGGACCGAATATCGTTCGTTCAGCTGGAAGTTCTTGAACAAGGAGAAGTCAAAGCGATGGAAACCCGGACCCGAAATCTGTCCCGCCTTGCTTCCAAGAGCGCCAGCGCCGCTCGCCGGGATGCAACCGGTCGGAGTATCAGGAATCGGTGTGATCACTCCTGACACCACGCCCAGCTGACAGGGTTGGCTGAACGCGCCTGCGTTTCCGATCCAGAACGGCCCGTGGTACCCGCCTTTGGTTGCGATCTTGACCCCGAGCTTCGGGCTTTGCCCGGGAACCCGAACATCGTTGCAGTTTGTTCCCGAGGTTGTTCCGGTCGGGCAGGTGAAGTTGAGTGGTTGGCCGCCTTGCAGAGTGACGATCCAGTTGGTGGCCCATCCCCCCAGGATTGCGTTGGAGAGACCTCCCTGGCTCATGTACCGCTTGCCTTTGCCGAATGGCAATTCATAGCCGCCGCTGAAGTGAACTACGTTGCGAAGATCAAAATCGGCAAGTGCATAGTCAAATTTCGGACCAAGCCCAGGCACGTTATAGGCGCGAAGCGAGCCGGTGCTTCCGCCGTTTAACAAGTCGCCTGCATCCGACATCGTCTTCGACCATGTGTAGGCGAGCAAGAACGTCAGGCCGTTTGCGTATTGTTCTTCAACTTTGGTTTGTAGCCCATGATAAGAGCTGACGCCATACGTTGCCTGGTAACTGCCCCCGCCAAAGTCGACGAACGGCACGCAACTGTTTTCCGCGAAGGTAGCGTACGGGCAACCCTTCCCGGTGCTGACGCCAGACGGCAGAATCTGCGTCACGTTCTGATAGCCGACGCCTCCCTGGAGATCGGAGCCATGTGTGTAGACATACGACGCTGTCGCAGAGAGAGTGCGTGTGACCGAGTACTGGACTGTCAGGTTTGCGCTGTACGTGCGCGGAGTTTGGTAGTCGAATTGAAGGCCCTGCAGGCCCAGACCCAGTGCGTTGACCGCCGTAGGCGTAAGTGGGATACAGGAGAATCCGGATTCAAGCGATGCTGTTCCACCGGGGCCCGCAGTCGCGCACCCGTTGAATGGTGTGTTGTAGCTAGTCGGTGCAACCTGGGAGGCAGCAGCCGGGTCCGTCGGTTTCGCGTTGTGCCCGTACGAGAGGTTGAATACAAAGGGATAGTTCTCGCCAATGTTTGGCCCGTATCCCTGGTTCTCGAACGAGTTATAGAAGAGACCGAAACCGCCGCGCGCTACGAGTTTGCGGCTGAACTCATAGGCGACTCCGACGCGTGGAGCGAAGTTTTCCTTTTGCGTCTGAAGAAGCCCCTGGCCGTATCGATCGGTCTGGTCCAGCGTGATTCCATCCTGCGCCAGAAGATTGGTAAAGCCCGCGCAACCTACCCCGGAACAAGTTCCAGTGGTTGACAGCGATCGGTTGTCCTTTCCGTGCCCTGGAATGATGAAGGTTGGTGCGCCGATTCCTCGTGCGGGCAGTGCGTTTGGAACAAAGTTCGCCTGGCCCCCGTTCTGTTCGTTGATAGGTCCGAAATAGTCCCAACGGAGACCGAGGTTCACAGTCAACTTTGGAGTCATCTTCCAGTCATCCTGGAAGTAAGTGGCGAAGTACATCTTTTCGTCGTAGGTCTTGTTGATGTTCGACGCGTAAACGTTCATCGGATCCGCCCGAATAGCTGAAGCCGTTCGGATTCGGGTTGTCCGCCGATTGTCGCCGGTGCTGCCATCGGGGGCACCAGCATCTGCGCCATGCCGCCGTTGGTGCTGCCTTGATTTGGAATGTCGGTGAAGTTACTCGTGTATTGGAATGCGCCGCGCGACCATGCCGGCTGCAAGGTGGAGAACTTCACGTGCTGGTACTCCACGCCCATCTTGAAGCTGTGCTTCCCATAAATCCGGGTGAAGTCGTCTGTGACCTGGAGGGTCGCACTGACTTCGTCGGAGGGAAGGAAGTTATTGCTGCCAAGGTTGGTCAGGTTTCCGATATAGAAGTTCGGCAATCCGCCGTTCTCGGCTACTTGCGGAATGTCGGCGATTCCATACTGTGCGGGAATGCCCGATCTGACTGCCGACCGGTCCGAAACGGGTCGTATGCAGGTGAGCGAACCCGGCCGCGAGCCTGGTTAATGGTGTTCGGATTGAACACGTAAGTGTAGGCGGCCACCATCTGAGCTGATTTCGCGGTCTGAATACCCTGCTGGAACGCGCCACCGTCCGCTACGCCGGAGAAAGGTCCCGGGATAAACTGGGGATCATCCGCATAGCTGAAGCGTCCGAAGATCTGATTCTTGTCATTGGGATTGAAATCTTCGCGCGTATCGAAGGTGTTCGAATGCTCGTAGAGTCCCGGGCTGTTCTGATAAGTGCCAATGCCCGCATTGGGCGCAGGATAGAGATTCAGCAGCTTGACGGCATTGGCGTCAACGCGGTTTGCCGGCAGCATGTTGAGGTCAGCGCAGCTGGCAATCGTAAAGCTCTTTGTGCCTGGTCCGCATGCTGAACCAAACGGGTCACGCACATAGCCGTCTGCGCCAGAGGTATTCGGCAAACCCGAAACTGGATCGACCGCACCGTTGGCAACGAAGCGCGTTGTGCCGGGATCGAGGATGACCGCTCTCTGAATTGAACGGCCAAGGATATCTGTCCGGGCGGCGCCTGCCTGCTGGGTCAAGATGTCAGTCAAGTTCGTATAGCCGCTGCTGCGTTCCAGGGCCGTCGGCACAGAACTCGTGACTCGAGGTCCCCTGCACGCGGCGCTTGCCTTCGTAGTCGCCAAAGAAGAAGAATTTGTTCTTGATGACTGGGCCGCCAATCATCGCTCCGAATTGATTGAGACGAAGCTTGCCCTTGGTCGGCGTCGGAGAATTGTCCTCAAACCAATCGGCGGCATCGAGCTTGTCGTTGCGGAAGAA
This sequence comes from uncultured Acidobacteriaceae bacterium, assembly GCA_963760475.1. GTDB lineage: Bacteria > Acidobacteriota > Terriglobia > Terriglobales > Acidobacteriaceae > Telmatobacter. Next base: position 116,845 of record CAVXDG010000015.1, read on the forward strand.
CTCCCATGCCGCACCATGAATGCTGTTGGTTCCGGACTTGATGGACGCGTTCATCACAGCGCCGGCGGCGCGCCCCAGTTCCGCGCTGAAGTCGGCGGTCTGGACCTTGAACTCCTGAATCGCATCCACCGGCGGCAGAATCACGAAGTTCGTTCCGTTCAGGAAATCGACTGCGTTTGAGTTGTTGTCGATGCCATCGAGCAGGTAGTTGTTCTGCGCGGGGCGCAGGCCGTTCGCTGAGAAGGCACCCGAAGCAGCATTACCGCGCGTATCCGCTTGCGGCGTCTGCATGCCCGCGCCAAGCTGCGCAAGAAACGTGAAGTTGCGTCCATTCAGAGGCAGAGAATTCACTTCCTGCTGGCCAATCACCTGGCCAACCGACGCTTCTTCCGTCTGGAGCAGCGGTGGTGCCGTATTCACCTCGACGGTCTCAGTCGCGGCGCCCAGCTTGAGTTGCACGTTGACCTGAAGAAATTGTGCGACGTTTACGGTTAAATTCGTCTGCGTCGTCTTCGCGAAACCCTGTGCCGTCACGGTCACCGAGTAATGCCCGATTCTCACCGGGCTAAACGTGTAGAACCCGCTGGCATTGGTACGGGTCTCGAGCGACAAGCCCTGGTCCTTGTTGAGCAGGGTGACTTGGGCATTAGGCACCACCGCCCCGCTCACATCCTGCACGGTACCGCTGATCGAGCCTTCATCCACCTGGGCGAACACCGCAGTGCTCCGAAGCAGAAGAAAGCACAAACAGGTCAAGGTTGTGTAGACTGACGCACTCCAGAACTTCGAGGTCTTACGCTCACGGCGCATCCCAAATACCTCCACTCTTTCCTATTGCTTCCTCGGTTGTAAGCCGATGTCAGGGGTAATGAGACCGTTTACATTTGGCAACGGATGTAAACGGTTTCATTTTCGTGGGCCGAAGCGTAGCCCATTCGTACAATTTTTGTCAATCGAAAGTTGGAGACCCTGTTGAGAGCTCGGGTAACCGCGTCCCATTGGTCGATCCGGAAATCCTCCGGGAGCGCGAAAATTCCTGCTACTAAATCAATAAAGTAACCCCTCCTTGCCGGCGCCTTTTCTGTCTCGCGAAACCGGTCAGAAAGCCACTTTAATTCGTGAAGAGGACATCTCTGGGTCAAACCTGGAAGGCGGTTTCGCTTTCTCCGGAAATTTTCCACAGGCCAAAAAGCCGCCCGTTTCGATCCCGCTCGCTGGCCTGCGCGAATGCTATGATGCGGTCATCTTGCCTGTCCCCGGACGTCTGAGATGACGCGATGCAACGCGAATGAGCGCCCGCTTCTCTCCCGACGAACCTTGCTGAAGAGTTTCGGATGGGCACCGATTCTCCTGCGGCCTTCAACGATCCTGGGGTCGGCGCTGCTCGGCGAAACCGGGGCCCCTGGGTCAACGGCGCCTGTTCCGTTTTCATTCTCAGACGTTCGCCTCACGCCGCACTATCCAATCGAGTCGCCCTTGGCAGACATCCTCCGGCGAGTGGCGCCCGGTTCCGACGAGTACGTCACTGAGAAATATGCTTCTGAGATCGAAACGATTCTCAATCTGTGGAGCCGCGATCTTGTCCAATCTCCGCAAAACTTGCGAAGGGTGGAGAGATTTCTGAGCTCTTCTCTGCAAGCGAATTCGCTCACCCCCGCCACGCGCACCAAGGTCCGATCCTCCTTCGGCGTCGAGATCGAACAGAGAACTTTTGATCCTTCGCTTACGCTCGACCGCGAGACCTTCCTTGACCACATCCGCACTTGGCTCGGTACGCCGGCGCGCATCGGCAATGCGGAGTTTGAAGTCTTCGAGATTGAAGAGCTCGGCGCGAATCCCCTCGCTGTGCGGGTCGTGATGCGTTACGACCTCGTCCTTGAGCGCGAGAGCATGCTCAAAGAGGAGCGCGTGGGATCGTGGCGCATGGAGTGGATTGAAGAATCGCCGCAGGTATGGAAGGTTCGGCGGTGGGAAGCTGACTTCGAGACGGCGAGTACTCTCCGCGGACCCGCATTCGTCGACATCACAGCTCACGCATTCGGGGGCAATGATTCGTACACAAAGCAGCTTCTGCATGGATCGGACCACTGGCGCACGGTGCTCGATGGCGCAATCGGTGTCGACGTCTACTGTAACAACGGGGTGGCCGCCGGCGATTTCGACAACGACGGATTCGACGATCTGTACGTTTGTCAGCCGGCCGGATTGCCGAACCGGCTCTACCGCAATCGTGGAGACGGCACTTTTGAAGACGTTACCGAGAAAGCTGGCGTCGGGGTTCTCGACAATACGGCGTGCGCCTTGTTTGCGGACTTCCGCAATAGCGGCCTGCAGGATCTTCTAGTCCTGTGCGGCACCGGCCCGTTACTTTTTCAGAATCAGGGCAACGGCGCCTTTACTCTCAAACACGACGCCTTTCGCTTCGCGCAGCAACCTCAAGGCACTTTTACGCACGCTGCTGCGGCCGACTACGATGGCGACGGCCGACTCGATCTCTATCTCTGCACCTATCAGTACTATCTCGGCCTGGATCAGTATCACTATCCCATTCCCTACTACGACGCGCGCAATGGGCCGCCCAACTGTCTCTTCCACAATGAAGGCGACCTCTCGTTCATTGAAACCACCGACGTCTGCGGAATGAACGCTGAAAACAATCGCTACAGCTTTGCCTGCGCGTGGGGAGACGTCAACTCCGACGGTCATCCCGATCTGTTTGTCGTGAACGACTTCGGTAGTTCGCAGCTTTATCGCAACGAGGGCAATGGGCATTTCGCCCTCGCCTCAAGCGAAGCTCATGTTGAAGATGTGGGCGCAGGTATGAGCTGCTGCTGGTGCGACTACAACAACGACGGTCAGCAGGACGTCTACGTGCCAAGCATGTGGGAGGCCGCAGGCCAGCGTGTTTCCAATCAGGCGCAGTTCCACGCCCAGGCCCCTGAACGAATTCGCGGGCTGTACAAGCGCCATGCCCGCGGCAACGCGCTCTATCGCAATCGAGGCGACGGCACTTTCGAGAATGTCGGCCACCAGGCTGCTGTGGAGATGGGCCGCTGGTCGTGGTGCTCTGACTTCTTCGATTTCGATCACGACGGCTACTCCGATCTCTACGTCGCCAACGGCTATCTCTCCGCTCCCGACCGCGAAGATCTCGCCGGCTTCTTCTGGCGTCAGGTGGTTGCCAAATCTTCTGAGGATGCAACCCCCGCACCAGCCTACGAACGCGGCTGGAATGCCATCAACGAGCTCGTTCGCTCCGATCGCACCTGGCACGGCTACGCGCGCAACGTGCTGTTTGCCAACAACCACGATGGCACTTTCACAGAGATTTCAGGACCATCGGGGCTGGACTTCATCGAAGACAGCCGCTCCTTCGCGCTCGCGGACATTGATCATGACGGGCGCCTTGAAGTCATCTTGAAGAATCGCAATGCGCCCCAAATCCGTGTGCTGCACAACAATCTGGCCGGGATAGGCAAGTCAGTCTCCTTCCGCCTGCGCGGACAAAAAAGCAATCGCGACGCAATTGGCGCAGCCATTACCGTGGAAACAGGGCCGTCAAAACAAACCAAATACCTTCAGGCTGGCACCGGATTCCTTGCGCAGAACTCTAAAGAAGTCTTCTTCGGCGTCGGCGATGCCCCATCCCTCAGCGCGGAAGTCCGCTGGCCAAGTGGCTTGGTGCAGAAGTTTGCTGGCCTGCCTGCCGATCATCGCGTTGAATTGCTCGAAGGCGAGACAAAGTTTTCCGCGACTCCTTTCGCCCACCCTGTCGCTGCGCCGCCTCCGGTTTCTGCGCCGCAAGCAACCGAAGAGCTTCCTCACACGGTCGAGACCTGGCTCGTCGAGCCCTTGCGCGCACCCGATTTCTCATTGCCGGATCTTTCCGGTTCTGCGCATTCCCTCAAGGATTTTCGGGGGGCGCCGCTCCTTCTCACCTTCTGGTCGACCGAATCTGCCGAAAGCCTGCAGTTCCTGGGTAGCTTGCAGCAGGCAAATGGGGTCCTCCATTCATCGAGTCTTGCGCTCATCGCTGTAAACGTTGACAAAGATCTGCCTTCAGCCAAAGAGGGCGCGGCGCGAGAGCGCTTCTCATTCCCCGTTGTTTTCGCTGACGAAACACTTGCCGGCATCTACAACATTGTCTACCGGCATCTCTTTGATCGACGCAGGAACCTGCCTATGCCCGCGTCATTCCTGCTCGATTCTGACGCTTCAATCGTGAAGGTCTATCAGGGCGCCTTCGATCCCAGGCAGCTTGCGGTGGATGTTCGCGGCATTCCTCGCACAGAGAACGATCGCATCGCCAAGGCTCTTCCATTCAAGGGGCAACTTGTGCAGGGAGCCTTCCAGCGCAACGTATTCACCTTCGGAGTGGCTTTCTATCAAAATGGCTTCTTTGATCAGGCAGCGGAAGCCTTTCGCCAAGTCATCGCTCTCCGCCCTGACGATGCGGATGCCTTCTACAACCTCGGCACTCTCAGCCTGCGTCGCAAGGACTACGATCAAGCGCGCCAGGCGCTCGAACAAACGGTTAAACTGCGCCCTGACTATCCCGAAGCTTGGAACAACCTCGGGATGCTGGCCGCGCAGTCTGGGCAGGCAGAGGACGCTATCCGCGACTTTCAACGTTCGCTCGAGCTCCGCCCCAACTACACCATTGCGCTCGTCAATCTTGGCAACCTCTACCGTGCGCGCCGCGCCTTCGATCAAGCTGGAGATTGCTTGAGCCGCGCTCTCCAACTCGAACCGCGGGATGCAGAAGTCAACTACAGTGTGGGGATGCTCTATGCCCAACAAGGCCAGGCTCAACAAGCAATCCAGTATCTGCACAAGGCCATCGAATCGCGCCCGGAATATCCTGAGGCTTTGAATAATCTTGGCGTGTTGTTTGTCCGTCAGCAGGATTATCCCAAAGCCGAGGCACAGTTCAAGGAAGGAATTCGTGTGGCTCCAGGCTTCAATCAGTCCTATCTCAACCTCGCCCGCCTGTATGCAGTCGAGAACAACAAGGAACAAGCCCGCAGCGTGCTGCTCCAACTGCTCGGCGTTCAACCTGAAAACGCGGCGGCCAAACAGGCCCTGGAGATGCTACGATGAGCACTTTGTTTACACCCGTCGCAAGGCGCAGAGAGCAGTGAATCGGCTAGCTTTTTTAATGATGATTCCGGCGAACAAACCGATGTCTAGAGTGGGGCCCAGCATCCTGGGGCTCCTGCTCGTCTGCACTTTTGCTCTTTGCGCGCAGAATCCTCAAGCCTCCGGCACGGACTTCCTCGAAGCTAAAAAGCTCGCTGAGCAAAATCAGTTTCACGAAGCAAGAACCGCGGTTTTAACGGCGCTCGATCATCATCCGAAGAGCGTTGAAGGCTACAACCTCCTTGGCATCATCGACAGCAACCTCAAGGACTATCCGGCGGCCCTGGCGGCCTTCAACAAGGCGCTGGCCCTGTCGCCAGGTTCAGTAAAAACTCACAACAATCTCGGCGGCTTCTACGTAACTGTGCGTCAACCGGGCGATGCCGAGAAAGAATTCCGCACCGCTCTACGCCTTGCGCCTGCTGACCCCGAAGCAAACTACAACCTGGGCGCTCTGCTCATGGCCAAGGGTTCTAGCGCTGAGGCGATCGCTCATTTCGAGCGCGTCCGTCCGCAGAGCGTCGCCTCGCAGCTCTATCTTGTCCGCGCATACTTCGGCGCGGGGCGCCCAGCCGAAGCACTGCGCGTGGCAACCAGGCTCTCCGCGCAGAGTAATCAGGTGCAGGTACATTTTTCACTAGGCGTCCTGCTCGCCGCGGAGCGGCAATACAAGCCCGCGCAGGCAGAGCTGGCCAAAGCAGACGCCCTGCAGCCGAATACCTTTGAGATCGTCTACAACGTGGGCTTGGCGCTCTTGCGCGATAACCAGTTGATCAAGGCTGAGCTGGCGCTGAGCCGCTCGCTCGCCCTGCGTCCCGATTCCGTCGACGCGATGTATTTGCTGGCGCAGACCTACACAGACGAATCGCGCCCTCTGGATGCGCTCAATCTGCTGATCCGAGCCCACAAAGCCGCCCCCGACGACGCCGATGTCATCTTTCTGATGGCGCGCGTCAGCATGTCGCAGAACTACTACGAAGATGCCATCCCGCTTCTTGAGTCAGGCGTACATATCGCTCCGCAGCGCACCGATCTGGTGGCGGCGCTTGGCGAGAGCTACTTCATGGCCGGAAAGGTGGACAAGGCCATCGAGCAGTTCAACAAGCTGGTCGACCTCGAACACTCCGCGCGCTCGTATTCGTTTCTAGGGCTCTCTTATCGCAACTTAGGCCGCTTCGATGAGGCAAGGCGGAATTTCGATAAAGGCCTCGCGCTCGATCCGCACAATCGATCCTGCCTCTTCAACCTGGGCTTTATCGCGGAGCGCCAGGGCGACACCGCTGCGGCGGAGGGCTACTTCAAGAAGGTGCTGGTCGCAAGCCCCGATTTCCCTGACGCGTTGCTCGAACTCGCGAACATGCGTATCGCTGCGAAGAGGTACCAGGATGCGGAAGAACTTCTGCGTCGATTCGTACACTCGAGCCAGGACCCGGCAACCGGCTACTACAAACTAGCGATCGTCGAGCGCGCCTTGCACCAAACCGCGGCCGCCGACCGCGATCTCCACTCCTTCGAAACGCTGTCGAAGAATGCGCCTTCAGGCCCTTTGCCCTACGAACATCTGTTCGAATACCTCGACAACCGTTCGACAATGAATGCCGGCGCGCGTCAACAGCTCGACCTGAACGAGCTCATCGCTGAAGAGAAACGGCATCCTGACCAACCGCAGAATCTATATCTGCTTGCCGAGGCATACCTCAAGTCTGGTGAGATCGAAAATGCTAAGGCAACCATCACGCAGCTGGACCAACTCAGCTCGGGTGATTACCGCTCTCTTGCAGGCACCGGCGTTTTACTCGCCCGCTACCATCTCTATGACGATGCGGTCGTCCACTTCCAGCAGGCACTCGCACTGAATCCGGATTCAGACGATGTGAAGTTTGACTTGGCCAATGCTTACTACCGACGCCATCTCTATCCGCAGGCACTGCAAACCGCCGAAACGCTCTCCGACCAGGGCCAGAAAGATGAGGCCTACCAGGCGCTAATCGGCGACCTCGACGCCCATACCGGCAACTACGATGCAGCGCGCGCCATATTCCAGCAATCCATTGCACGCAATCCTGACAACGACGAAGGTTACCTTTCTTTGGCCTTGCTCAACATGCGTCAAGGAAAGCTGGAGGACGCAGAACGCATCCTGCAGCAAGGGCACGCGCGTATTCCAGACTCCGGCAAGCTGGCTTGGGGACTCGGCCTGATCTCGGCGCTCCAGGGCAACAATGCAAAAGCCGCAGATGAGCTTGCCCGGTCCGTCGACCTGCTTCCAGAGTGGCCCGGTGGCTACTCCACCCTTGGCGTCTTTTATTTCCAGACCGGCCAAGTTGATAAGGCACGCGAAGTTCTCGCCCGCTTCAAGAACAGCTCGGCGAGCAGCAGCCTCGATATCGACCGCATCGAACAGGTTTTGGATCGAGCCTCGTCGTCGCCACCCTCCGAAGGGCCGCTCACACAAGAAGGGAAGGCGCAGTTCCTCCAACTGGCCCTCTCCCTCGCCGACCGCACCCTATGAGAGAGCGCGAAGAAAAGCCCGCGCGGCGCGTCTTCTGGTTCGGTTGCTGCGGCACAGCCCTTGCGTGCGCGCTCATCGTGGGTGCCGCTGCCCCGCACACCCCTGAAAGCCCGAAGGCCAAGCCCGCTCCGGTCCCGGTTGCTGGGCCCGTCCAATCTCAACCCTGGTTTACCGACATCCGAAAATCCGCCGGCATCACGTTCATGCAGGACTCGACTGAATCTGAAGAAAAGTATTATCTCGAAACGATGGGTACGGGCGTCGCCTTCGTCGACTATGACCAGGATGGCCTGCTCGACATTTACTTCGTGCAGGCCGGCGCCACCGACGCATACAAGCCTGCCAAGCCTCTGCGCTCCGCGCTCTATCACAATAACGGCGATGGCACTTTCACCGATGTAACCGACAAGGCAGGCGTTGGCGGCGAGGGACACTACGGGCAAGGCGTCGCTGTGGGCGACTTCGACAATGACGGCTACCCCGATCTCTATGTCACCGGCTACGGCCGCGCCATCCTCTACCACAACAACGGCGACGGCACTTTCACCGATGTCACCGCGAAGGCCGGCGTTGCCGACGACGGCCTCTGGTCAACCAGTGCCGGCTGGTTTGACTTCGACAAGGACGGTTGGCTCGACCTGGTTGTGGCCAACTACCTCGACTGGTCTCCGCAGAACAATCTCTGGTGCGGTGAACGGGCTCCAGGCTACCGCTCCTACTGCAACCCCAATAACTATCGCGGCCAGAAGACCAAACTCTATCGCAACAATCACGACGGCACCTTCACCGACGTCAGCAGCAAGTCGGGCCTGGGATTGCCCGAGTCCAAGGGCATGGGCATCGCACTTGCGGACTTCAACCGCGATGGATGGACAGACGTTGCCATCGCCAATGACACATGGCCTAACTTCCTCTTCGAGAACAACCACGACGGAACGTTCAGCGATGTGTCTCTGATCTCAGGTCTCGCCGCGAGCGAGGATGGTCGATATGAGGCTGGGATGGGCATCGATGCGGCCGACGTCGACGGGGATGGCTTGCTGGATGTTTACATCACTCATCTCGACTTCGAGCTGAATCGCCTCTATCACAATAATGGCGATGGCACCTTCACTGACGTCACCTATAGCTCCGGCATCGGCAACAAGGCAATCACTCTTAGCGGAGTGGCTGCCAAATTCATCGACTACGACAACGACGGCTGGCCTGACATCGTGCAGGCAAACGGCGCAATGGTCGACAACGTGGGCCTTTATCACAGCGAGGTCACTTATAAGGAGCCGCTGCTTATGTTCCGCAATCTCGGCAGCGGCCACTTCGACAAGATATCTGGCAGCCTCGGGCCTGACTTCGTGCGGCCCATCGCAGGCCGCGGCCTTGCCACCGGCGACTTCTTCAACGACGGCGCCGTGGGCGTTGCGGTCGTCGCGCGCGGCGACTATCCCGAGCTGCTGCACAATAACATCAACAACGGAAACCACTGGCTCGAAGTCCTGCTCATCGGCACCAAATCGAACCGAGACGGCATCGGCGCCGAGCTCAAGCTGTCTGCGCCGGGCTTTGTTCGTGTCGAACAAGCCAAGGGCGGCACAAGCTACATGTCCGCAAGCGATCCCCGCATTCACTTCGGGCTCGGTAAGCGGACCAAAATCGACTCGCTCACCATCAACTGGCCCAGTGGCAAGGTGGATAAGCTAACCAATGTCCCCATCGACCAGATCATCGCCGCAAAGGAAGGCCAGGGTATCGTGCCTCGCTCGTTCCCGCGGGTTGCGCGTCAATGAATCGACACACCGCCCACTTATCCTTTCAATGCCCGGCAACAGCTACCTATAATCACTTGGTCTTATGATTCTTCCGCGCCGCCGCTTTCTCTCGTCATCCGCGTTCGTCCTCGGCAGTTCGCTGCTCGACGTCCTCAGCACGCCTCTGTGGCGGTCAAAGAACCAGCGCTATGTTCTCGCTGCGCCGGCTGCTCCTTCATCTCCGGTGCAGTTCATCGACGTTGCCGCGGCAGCCGGGCTAAACACCCCCAACGTGTGGGGCGGCGTCGAACACAAACGCGTCATTATCGAAACCAAAGGCAGCGGCATCGCTTTCTTCGATTACGACAACGATGGCTGGCTCGACATCTACCTGACCAACGGCAGCCGGTTCGATGAGCACTGGCCCGCCGGTCAAGAGCCGACCACGCACCTCTACAAGAACAACCGCGATGGTACCTTCACCGATGTCACGGCGAAAGCGGGGCTGGGACGCAGCGGTTGGCAGACCGGCGTCTGTGTCGGCGACTACGACAATGACGGCTGGGACGATTTGTTCTGTACTTTCTGGGGACGCAACATTCTCTTTCACAACAACGGCAACGGCACATTTTCCGACGTCACAAAAAAGGCCGGGCTGCACCAGGAAAAAGGGCGATGGGGAACCGGCTGCTCTTTTCTCGACTACGATCGCGACGGACATCTCGATCTCTTCGTCTGCAACTTCGTCAAGCTCGATCCCGACCAACCTATTGACCTCAACAGCATGGCCTACTGCCAGTGGAAGGGCGTGCCTACCATGTGCGGGCCGCGCGGTCTTCCCGGTGACACAAACCTGCTCTACCACAACAATGGCGACGGCACCTTTACCGACGTCAGCGAAAAGGCCGGTATCCTCAAGCCCGGCCCGCGCTACTCCATTACGTCGGCGTCCTACGACTTCGACAACGACGGATGGCCCGACATCTATGTTGCCGTCGACTCCATGCCGAGTATTTTTTTTCAAAACAACCATGACGGAACTTTTACCGACGTTGCGGTCCTCGCCGGTTGCGCCTACAACAGCGATGGACACGAGCAGGCAGGCATGGGCATTGGCGTCGCCGACTACGATTGCGACGGCTGGTTCGACATCTTCAAAACCAATTTTGCCGACGACACATGCGACCTTTACCACAACAACGGCGACGGAACCTTCAGCGATCTCTCCTTCAATACCGGCATCGGCATCAATACCAACTACGTCGCGTGGGGATGCGGCTTCATCGACTATGACAACGATGGCTGGGCCGACATCGTACAGGTCAACGGCCACGTCTACCCGGAGATCGACCACTACAACTTCGGCGAGACCTTCAAGAATCCACGCCTGGTGTACAAGAACCTGGGCAACGGCCACTTCAAAGATGTTTCCAACGAGATGGGTCCCGGCATCAGTACGCACTTCTCAAGCCGCGGCGCTGCGTTCGGCGATTATGACAACGACGGCGCAATGGACATCCTCATCCTCAACATGAACGACTTGCCCTCGCTGCTTCACAATACCGGCGGCAACAAGCAGAACTGGATCAAGATCAAGCTCATCGGCAAAATCTGCAATCGTACCGCCATCGGCGCGCGCGTACGGGTCATTGCCGGAAAGCACATCCAGATGGATGAGGTGCAAAGCGGAACCAGTGTCATGTCACAGAACGATCTGCGCCTTCACTTCGGCCTTGGCGGGGTTGACACCATCGACGCGATCGAGGTGAAATGGCCGACCACGCAGAAAACAGAGCGCTTTGCACAGGTGAAGGCGAATCAAATTCTGACAATCCGGGAAGGTGACGGCATCATCGACAGGTTCAAGCCGAAATCGTCTTAGCTGATCATGGCCTGGGCGGAGCGGTTGACGCGCCCTCTGCTTCCACCACAAACTGCTTCACTTCTTTCCGCTGACGCTCCGTTTCCGCCGCCTGCTGCCGGTTGATTGCGTCGTGCGCGGCGAATTCCTGTTTCGCCTTTTCGCGCTCGCCGATGCGGTCGTATGCCATGCCCAGTCGATAATGCGCCTCGCTCGATTGGGGATCGGCGACGATCGCCTTCGCATACAACTCGATTGCCGCCGGGTAATTTCGTTCCGAAGTCCGCAGGTTTCCCAGCTGCAAAAATGCTTCGCTGCATTTGGGATCGATCGTCACCGCCCGCGTGAGAAGGGCCTCGACCTTCTGCCGCGTCGCTATGTCGAGCGCGTTGCCTTGCTGCTTCCACACGTCCATCGCATAAAAGTAGTTCGCGAGTGCGTCCTTCGGATGAACATCCGCGTTCCGCGCTAGCCGTGCGCTCATACACGAATCGAAATGTGGAGCCACTGCCTCGATTTGCCCCATGAAGCGGTATGGTTCCAGATCGTTAGGATCAAGATCCGAGGCTTCGCACAATCGCTCCGCTGCCTGTTGATACAGCGCTCCGGCAAACAGGGATGCACCCAGCGATGTAAGGAGCCGCGAAGACTTGGGGTACCGCCTGACTCCCTGCGCAAAGACTTCCTTCGCTTGCAAGACCGCCCGATGCTGCAGCAGTTCTTCTCCCCACGCAAAGTAATTCTGCTCGCTTGGTTCCCTCTGCACCGCCAGGGCAAACTCATGCACCGCGCGCAGAGGATCGCCGTTCGCCTCGAAAATCATCCCGGCAACACGATGCAACTCCGCGTTGTCGGCATGCGACAATGCGTGCTCCACATGCCGCTGCGCCTGTGAAATGTCGCCCACTTCTTTGAGGGCAGTGGCGAGTTCAGACTCATTCGCTGCATCGGCAGGATTGAGGTCATACGCCTTCTGCAGGAGCAGTACCGCCTCGCGATAACGCCCCTCGCGAAGGTCGTGCTTTCCAAGTTCCCGATTCGCGTCGAAGCTCTCCGGCTCTGCCGCCAGTGTCCTGCGTAGCCGATTTTCCTCCGTGCGTTCTCCAACCCCCGCAGCGCCTGTCGTTGGCTTCAGCTTCAACGTCTCGCGATTCAACGCCTCGCTTGTCCGCAGACTCACATCTGAGCCATGCCCCCCGGCCGCAGTCCAATCGGTCACGCCCGCGATGGTGAAGTTCGGAGTATCCGCAAACTCCATTGCCTGGGCGCCCGCCACCCCACCGGCGGCTTGCGGAGCTTCAAGAACGAGGGTGATCGGCTGTCCAGCAACGTTCTCCGCGACGACCGCGTGGCCACTGACCCCACCTTTCTCAGCAATGACCGTATAGGTTCCTGCCTCGACGTCGATGAATCTGAATGAGCCATCCGCACCTGTGGTCGCTTCTTGCGCCGCTGCGTGGTCTCGCTTGTCTCGCTCAAGATGAACCTTGGCGCCCGCCACCGGCGCATGCGCAGAGTCAACAACCCTTCCATGAATCGAGACGCGCGTAGTCTCTTGACTGGCAAGGTGCAGACATGCTTCCCCCAGTCCCATCGATAGAACAATCGCAACGAGCCCGGTGCGGATCGTCGAAATCATGGTCGAGCTCCCTGAAGCTCCGGAGAATGTGCCAAGAACACCATTTGAATCCTTTGGAGCCTTCAATGTCGATCGACCGTGGGCGCTCTGCTCAAGCCTGGCGCCCTTCGGCTATTTCCTGTCGAGCCGGAATGCTGCTCCTTGAAAGTCACCTCGAAAGTCTTCACCGAGAACAAGACCGTGGTTCATCCACCAGGCACCGCTCGCTACCGTCGGCGTGCCCGCCTCCGTTTTGCCTTCAATCGGCGTAAGAGCATAGCGGGCAGTCGGGTCCAGACCCATCAATTTGAGGTGGGGGAACGTGTGCCCCTCCTGCGTCGAGTGAATGAAGGCGAACACCACCGACTGGCTCTTGTCGCCCTTTACAGTTTGCGTAGCAGAGAATTCGCTGCCGTTCCGTGGGGAGATGAGCCGATACAAATCTCCTTGCACAATTGTCTGCTGCACTTCGTGATACGCTGCGATCAACCGCTTCGCAGTGGCTATTTCGTCACCACTCCATTGCGCAATGTTGGCGCCGATGCCCAGCGATCCCTGCATCGAACTCAACAGTCGATAGGAGAGCGAAGTCGAGCGCTTGTTCAGCCAGTGCGGAGAGTCGGTGACCCATGCCATCATCACCTGAGGCGTATAAGCGTAAGTGAAACCGTCTTGCTGCGTAAGGCGATCGAATGGATCGGTATTGTCGGATGGCCAGACTTCGTCAGCATACTGAAGAATCCCCAGGTCAACGCGGCCGCCGCCGCCTGAACACGATTCAAATTCAACCTTCGGATGCCGCCTCTTCAGCTCGCCAAGAATGGCGTAGAGGTTCCGCGTGAACTCAACGTATACCTGCTTCTGCTGCGCGGGTGGAAGCTGGTCCCAGCCTGGCTCACTCCAATTACGGTTGTAATCCCACTTCAAAAAGGCAATATCATTCTCGGTCAAAAGCTTGTCGAGAAAACCGAGAACGTAGTCGCGCACATCAGGTCGAGCCAGGTTCAATACCAATTGATTGCGCTGCTCGGTTCGAGGACGGCCGGCAAAGTTGAGTACCCAATCCGGATGCTTTCGATAGAGATCGGAATCGGGATTCACCATCTCTGGCTCAACCCACAACCCGAAATCCATTCCCAGTGAATGCACCTTGTCGATAAGCGGTTTCAGACCGTTCGGAAACTTCTCTTTGTTCACGTACCAGTCGCCGAGTCCTGCATGGTCGTCTTTGCGCTGCCCGAACCACCCATCGTCCATTACGAATCGATCGATGCCTAACGATGCAGCTTTTTCGGCTAGCGCAATCTGCCCCGCCTCACTCACGCGGAATTCGGTTGCCTCCCAGGAGTTATAGATCACAGGTCGCGGTTTGGGCGCCGCGCTGTCTCCCGTACCAACGCTGTGTGGCAGCACGTGCGCAACCTCGAAGTGATGCAGCAGGCGCGATGCTCCGCCCAGCCCGCTTGACGAGTATCCGCCATAGAAGACCGGCGTCTCCAGCTTCGCAGCGGGGTTCAACACATACGTAAAATCGAACGGGTTGAACCCACCAGTCACGCGCACGGCGTCAAGTTGGTCCCGCTCCACCACAATCCGCCACGATCCGCTCCACGCCAGCGCTCCAAACCACACCTCACCGTGATGCTCATCGGGATCTCCCGCCTGGATTGCAAACCAAGGGTTCGCCTGATGCCCGGTCGAACCGCGCCGACTCTCGATCACGCGCGCGCCTGTGCCTAGCGTTTCCTGATTCAATGTCCATTCGCCCGCCCAGCGCCCCGTAAGGTAGTTCAGCGAGTAATGGCCCGATGGCAACGCCCAGGCTGCGGCCGCAGCCTGCTCGATCGTGATGGGTTGCGGTTCTCGGTTCTCAATCGTTGCCGAGCGCGCCAGAATGCCGGTCGTCGAATCGATGCGATAGCGCAACGTAACAAAAATTGAGCGGCTGATGTCCTTCAGCACCACATCGACGCCTTGCGCCGTCAGCTGGTGGCTGTCGTAGTGCAGCACAAGGTCCCGCACACCATCCGCAAATGTGACTTTCAGCGCCGGCTCAACAAACAAGCCGCCACCCCAGCCTGCGTATTCCTGTGGCGTGTTGGTATAGGACGTATCGAATGAAGCCCATTCGCGCTGCGTCATGGCCGGGCTGAAATGATCCTCTGCTGCGATCCTGCCACCCCAATACATCTGCTGCAGTTCGCCCCTCTGATTCACGCCAAAGACATACGAAACATTTCCGCCATCCAGGCGAAACACTTTCGCCGCCGAATCAAAGGACGCGGAGGACTGAGCCATACCAGCGAAGGATGCAGCTGCTAGGACCGCCGTGAATGATAACGCTTTCATTAAAGGTCGCATGATTTCTCCACTCTTGCTTCGTCATCCGCGCTTCAAAGACGTTCTCAGCCCCGCGCAAGTCGTGACCCGCCTTCAAGCGTACCCATCATACATACCAACTTCCGTGGGGTGCGAATCGGCTTTTAAAGATGGCAGGGTCGCTGCGCGGGCAGACACTCCTTCGCTGCGCCTCCCCAACCTCGGGTGTATAACGTTCAGTGAACTGATTCCTACCCGGATTCAATGCTCGAGCCTTTCGTCTCACAGGAGGGAAAATGAAAACCTTTTCACGGCGCGACGTTTTGAAGACAAGCCTGCTGGCGCCTGCCATTGCTGCAACTGCCCACGCCATCGGCCCCATTGATCCCGCCGTGCACGCTGCCGGTGAAGTTTCCGGTCCGCTCAGCGCGCCCGCAACACTTGCCTCACCCACACCCGGTGCTGGCCGCGAACGCCTGTTACTCGATTTCGGATGGCGCTTCCACTTCGGACACGCCTCTGATCCCGCCAAAGACTTTGGCTATGGCAGTGCCGACGCCGGCAACTTTCAAAAGACAGGAAATTTTATGCCCGCGGGTTCCACCTCCTATAGCGACGAGGACTGGCGCGCTCTGGATCTGCCGCATGACTGGACCGTCGAGCTGCCTTTCAAAAATGACGCCGGCCTGCAGAGCAAGGGCTTCTATCCTCTCGGCCGCAATTATCCCGAAACCAGTGTCGGATGGTACCGGCGTGTCTTCGAGCTCTCGGCCGAAGACGCGGGCAAGCGAATCTCGATCGAGTTCGACGGCGCATACCGCGAAACCATGGTTGTGTTCAACGGCTTCTACATCGGCCAGCACAGCGGCGGTTACGATTCCTTCAGCTTTGACCTCACCGATTTTGCGAATTTCGGCCAGCCCAACGTGCTCCTCGTCCGCGTCGACGCTACTGAAAGCGATGGCTGGTTCTATGAAGGTGCCGGCATCTATCGGCACGTCTGGCTGGTCAAAACGCACCCTGTGCACGTAAAAAGATGGGGCACACTCGTTCGATCTGAAATCCGCGCCAATCGCGCAACTCTTTCCGTCCTGAGTGAGGTTCAGAATCACGGCCACGCGCCGAGCAATGTGCGCCTGGTCTCCACGATCGTCGATTCATCGGGCTCTGCAGTCGCCAAAGACGTTTCGTCCTCCGCTGCCATCGCGATCGACGATCAGCACGACTTCACGCAGCAGATCGTCCTAAGTCGCCCCGCATTGTGGTCTCTCGAACAGCGCAGTCTCTACAAGCTCCTTACCGAGGTGCAGGTCGACGGCAAGCAGGTCGATCGTTACGAAACAACATTCGGGATCCGTTCCGCCCAGTTCGATGCGGAGCGCGGTTTTCTGCTCAATGGTGCACCGCTGAAATTGAAGGGCACCTGCAATCACCAGGACCACGCGGGCATCGGCGTCGCATTGCCTGACTCGGTGCAGTCGTACCGCGTCCGCAAACTGCAGGAGATGGGCTGCAACTCGCTGCGAACCTCGCACAACCCGCCCACACCCGAATTGCTCGACGCCTGCGACGAGTTAGGCATGCTGGTGATGGACGAGACGCGCATGATGTCGTCAAACCCCGAAGGCTTGAGCCAGTTTGAGAATCTTGTCCGTCGCGACCGCAATCATCCCAGCGTTTTCCTCTGGTCCCTCGGCAATGAAGAGCCCACGGCGACCAATGCCAAGGGAGCCAACGTCGTTACCGCGATGAAAGAGGTTGCCGCGCGCCACGACGGATCGCGCCCCACCACCATTGACGGCATGATCAATGGAGAAGCAGCGGGCAGCGGCACCGGCGGCCTTGCCGTATGCGACGTCATTGGCTATCACTACGCCGACCCGCAGGCCGAAGCCTTCCATAAGGCACACCCCGAAAAGCTGGTGCTGGGCACCGAGACCGTCAGCGCCGTCTGCACGCGAGGCATTTACGTTACCGACAAATCCAAAGGCTTCGTCAGCTCCTATGACCCCTACAACACGTCGGGCCGCGCCTCCGCTGAAGGATGGTGGCGCTTCTGCAATGCCCGTCCGTGGCTGAGCGGAGGGTACGTGTGGACCGGCTTCGATTATCGCGGCGAGCCCTCGCCCAACGGGTGGCCCAACATCAGCTCGCAATACGGCATTATCGACATGTGCGGGTTCCCTAAAGACTCGTTCTTTTACTACCAGTCGTGGTGGACTGACAAGCCCGTGCTTCACTTATTCCCCCACTGGAATTGGCCCGGCGATGAGGGCAAAAAGATAGCTGTCTGGGTCTACTCCAACCTCGACAAGGTGGAGCTGTTTCACAACGAGCAAAGCCTCGGCGTCAAGGATGTGAAGAAGGATGCGCACGTTTCCTGGAACGTGGAATACGCGCCCGGCGCCATCGAAGCGCGGGGATGGAAAGACGGAAAGCAGGTGATGACTACGCGCCGCGATACCACCGGCGCCGCGGCGAAACTTGTATTGCGGCCCGATCGCGATTCCCTGTCTGCCGACGGAGAAGAGGTGGCAATGTTCGCTGTCGAAGTGCAGGATGCCAACGGACGCACCGTGCCCATCACCGACAACCTGGTGACCTTCATGGTGAGCGGCCCCGCCAAACTTATTGGTGTCGGCAACGGTGATCCCACCGACCAAGCCCCCGATAAAGGGACCTCCCGGAAAGCCTTCTCGGGATACTGCATGGCGCTCGTTCAAACCGAGAAGGCTCCAGGCACGATCACAGTTGAAGCGACGTCTCCCGGTCTCTCCGCTGTCTCGGCGACTGTCATAAGCCGGCAGGTTGAACCGCGCCCGCACGTGGGCATCTGGCAGCGACCAATTCCCAAGGGCATGGGGATCACGGGTCTATGGGTTGCAGCATCCGACATGGGCACCGGGTTCCCGGCGTCGGCGCTCGGCTCGCCGCGCATCTTTACGCTCATCCAGGATGGGAGCAAACTCACTGGCACCGTCGAAGGGCCAGGCGGCTGGTTCGGTGGCGACGATGCCCCCGCGGCCGTTCGCGACGGCGGCGTCGATGGAAATCACGTGTCATTCAAATCTGGGATCAATGTCTTCGACGGCAAAATCAACGGCGATATGCTTGAGCTCCAGCGCACCGTCAACATCCCGTTCAGCCTGCCCAAACCCCAAAAAGCCGATCCCAACGCTCCTGTCATCGGACCCGCGCCCGACGGCAGCGATCCATCTTTCGACCTATCCGATTTCTCTGCCGCGGGCAACATGTCGGTCGTGCTCAGGAGGTCCCAACGCTGACCGCCCCCCTCCGCCGACCATGCAGAGTCGAACCAATCGCACTCCTCTGCATCGGGAAATAGTTCTGTAAATGACGGGCATGCAGGCCAAAGCGCGTGCCCGTAGAACCAGCTCCGCACACCGGTCCACTGAGAAAAAGAGAATTACTCGGAATCAGCTTTCGTGGTCTTGCGCCAGCCGCCTCCGCCCGGCGACTCGATCCGCAGCCGATCCCCCGCATGCAATTCCCGCGTACACTTGCCGGGCAGCTTCTCTTCCACGCCTGTGCGCATCAGCGTCGATGAGCCGGCTCTCCCATCAGCGCCTCCGGCCAGTCCCCAAGGTTTTGTGATCCGCCGATCCGCCAGCAGCGTCACCTGCGCATCGCCCAGCAATTCCAGTTCGCGCACCAGCCCGTCCCCACCGCGATGCAGGCCTGCGCCGCCTGATTCCGTCCGTACCGCGTACTCCACCATGCGCAATGGATACGAATACTCGAGCGCCTCTACCGGCGTGTTCAGCGAATTCGTCATGTGCGCGTGGTGCCCACTCGCGCCTGCAGTTTGAGGTGAGCCGCCCAACCCTCCCGCAATCGTTTCGTAATACGTGTACGGCTGCCCCAAACCGCCCGCAAATCTCCGATCCATGCCCCCAATCGTCAGATTGTTCATCGTCCCCGCGCTCGCCGCCGGAATCCGCTCCGGCATCGCCTGTGCCAGCGCACGCAGCAGTACATCCACAATCCGCTGCGACGTCTCCACATTGCCGCCCGCCACCGCCGCCGGAGCCACCGCGTTCACGACCGTACCCTCCGGCGCAATCACTTTGATAGGCCGCATCAATCCCGCCGTCGCCATGGCCTCCGCGGGAAGCAGGCACCGCAGCACGTAGAAAACCGCCGACCACGTGATGGCATACACAGCGTTGATATTCCCGGCCACCTGCGCATCGGTTCCCGTGAAATCAACCACGAGCCGCTTGCGAGTTGGGTCGTTGCGTACTGCGACGCAAATCCCGATTTTCTCCGGACCCACGCCATCGTCATCGAGAAAATCTTCGGCGCGACCCACGCCCTTCGGTAAAGCGGCCAGCACTCCTTGCATCAGCCGCTCCGAACCATCCATCATTGCCGTCACGCCCCGTAGCAATCGTGCCTGTCCGAACCGAGCGACCAACTCCTGCATGCGCGCAATCCCAATACGGCATGCGCCCAACTGCGCCGTCAGATCGCCCTCGCGTTCCTGCGGCGTGCGCACATTCGCCAGCAAAATCGCGAGCACCTGCGCATCCAGCGTTCCTGCCCGCATCAGCTTTACCGGCGGAATCCTTATCCCCTCCTGCGCAATCTCACGGCACGGCCCCATCGATCCCGGATGCATCCCTCCCACATCCGCATGATGCGCGCGATTCGCGACGTAGAACGCTGGCCGCCTCTGCCGCGCAACAAACACCGGCGCCACCATCGTCAGATCAGGTAAGTGTGTCCCACCGCGATACGGATCGTTCAACAGCGCCACATCGCCGCGCCCAAGTTGCATCGCCGCAAGCGCCGCGGCCACCGACATTGGCATCGATCCCAAATGCACCGGCATGTCGTCCCCCATCGCAATCAGGTCGCCGTCTGCTGAAAACACTGCCGAGGAATAATCGCGCCGCTCCTTGATGTTGGGCGAGAAGGCTGTGCGTCGCAGCGCCGCGCCCATCTCTACCGCCACAGAGTGCAACGCGTGACCCACCACCGCGACCTCTGACGCATCGGGTTCAAGGTTCCTCTTCATGCGCGTCTCCCGCTCTTGCGCTCCGCTGTCAACCTCAGGTTCCCGAACCCGTCAACCTCAGCGCGCCAATGCATCGGCAGATAGGTTGTTGCACTCAGCTCGACAATCACAGCCGGTCCCGCAATCTGATCCCCCGCCTTCAACAGCCCGCGCTCATAGAGCGACGCGCTCCGCCACCGCCCGCCCTCAAACACGCAATGCGCCCCCAGCCACGCCTGCTTCCCATCTCCACGGCGCATTGGCTTCCTCACCGCGCGCACTGGATCGCTCTTCACAACCGCTTGCACGCGCAGCGTCACAATCTCGACCATGCGCTTTGCGTCGGCGTACCCATAGGCCCGGGCATGCAGCGCGTGGAACCGCTGCACCGCGTCACGACCCCACTCCACACGCAGTTCAAACCCCTGCCCGCGATAGCGCACATCTGCCCACCGCGTCAGCGCAGGCCGCAATCCCTCGGCCCGAAACACCGCGCGTGCCTCCGCCTCCAATGCGCGAAACACGCCGGCAATCTTCTCGCTCCCCGGAGCCAGCATCACCGTCCGCGAAACCTCCCGCCGCAAATCCGCGTCCAGAATGCCCAGCGCCGACAACGCCCCCGGCGCCGCCGGAATCAGCACCTGCCGCATCCCAAGCGACTCCGCGAGCGCGCACGCATGCAGCGGACCTGCACCGCCAAACGCCAGCAACGCAAAGCCCCGTGGGTCATGGCCTCTCTCCACCGACACACACCGCAGCGCGCTCTCCATGCGCACATTTGCCACACGAACAATCCCCTCCGCGGCAGACTCCACACTCGCAAACCCGCCCGCAGAGCGCACTCTGTCGACCGCCGCGCGCGCACGAACCGCATCCAGCCGCATCGCACCGCCAAGAAAATGCTCCGGATGCAATCGCCCCAGCACGACATTTGCATCCGTCACCGCAGCGCCGTCGCCGTGCCCGTAGCATGCGGGCCCTGGCACAGCGCTAGCCGACTGCGGCCCCACCTGCAGCGCGCCCGCTGCATCCATCCACGCCAGCGATCCGCCGCCGGCGCCCGCCGTATGAATGTCCAGCTGCGGCACGCGCACCGGCATGCCCGCTACTTCGCCCTCTACACTCGTCTCGGGCTCACGCGTCGCATCCAGCAGCGCCACATCGGTCGACGTGCCGCCCATGTCGAAGCTCAGCACGCGCGCCACTCCCGCCGTGCGCGCCACACTCAACGCCCCGATCACGCCACCCGCCGGCCCCGACAAAATCGTTCGCACCGGTTCGCGCGCCGCTGCCGCCGCCGAAAGAATCCCTCCCGACGACTGCATCACCATCAGCGTCGCCCTGCGCCTGCCAAGCTCTTTTTCCAGCCCGCGCAGGTAGCCCTGCATTTTTGGCGCGAGATACGCGTTCAGCGACACCGTGGCCGCCCGCTCATACTCGCGAAACTCCGGCAGAATCTCGTGCGACAGCGACAAGGGCAGTCCCAGCGGACGCAGCGCCTCCGCCACCATCCGTTCGTGTTCCGGATGCGCAAACGAAAACAGCAGCGACACCGCGATCGATTCCGCACCCGACTCCCCCACGCACCGACGCAGTTCCGCCAGGCCCTCTGCGTCCGGCACCCGCAGTACCGCGCCATCCGCGCCGACCCGCTCCGCCACGCCAAAGCAGAATTCCGCAAGGGTCGCCGGCCGATGAATATTCCAGTCGTATAGATTCGGCCGCGCCTGACGTCCAATCGCCAGCGTGTCCTCAAATCCCTGCGTCGTCACGAACGCGACGCGCGCGCCCTTGCGCTCCAGCAGCGCATTCGTCCCCACCGTCGTTCCGTGTCGAACCTCGACCGCGTTCGCGCCTACGCGCTCTGCAATCCGACGCACCGCCTCCAGAATCGCTCGCCCCGGATCGTCCGGAGTCGATGGCAGCTTCAACACTTCGACGCGCCCACCCATCCGAAACACGCAGTCGGTAAACGTGCCGCCTGTGTCGATTGCGATCCTCAGCTGCTTCGCGCGCTGCTGTGCCATTGCAAGCCAGCCTATCAGTTACGCAGGCCAGGGTATGATTGCGTGCTGGCCCATATTGGCAGAAGATTCTGCTTAGGCCACGGAGACCCCGATGAAAATCCGCATTGCTCTGCGTTGCGCATGTGCCCTTGGCGCGGCAATTTTATTGATGGCCACGGCAGGTGCCCAGACAGCTCCAGCCATCCCGCCGCATGGCAAACTCAAACCCCTCTTCAACGGCAAGAACTTCAAGGGCTTTGACACCCTGCTGCAGAACCACGGCATCAACAGCGACCCCGACAAGGTCTTTCAAATCGAGAATCATGTGCTGCACATCTCAGGCAAAGAGTTCGGCGGCCTTGTGACAAAGAAGGAGTATGGAGACTACTATCTCCGCGCCGAGTTCAAATGGGGAGAAGCCATGTATGCGCCGCGCCTGGGCAAGGCGCGCGACAGCGGCATTCAATACAACATCACCGGCCCTCTCCGTGTCTGGGGACGCTTGATGGAGTTCCAAGTCAGCGAGGGCGGCACCGGCGACATCTGGGTCATCAACGGCACCGGCCTCACTGTCGACGGCCAGGAGTATCTCAGCACCGCCGAGCCCGGTCCCCACCAATACACGCGCATCGCGCACATCGGCCGCGGCCCCCTGGTCAACGAAACCGGGTTTCGCGACCCAGTCAACGATCTTGAAAAGCCCCGCGGAGAATGGAATCTCCTCGAGCTTGTCGTCAGCCCCGATCGCATTCTGTATTTTGTGAATGGCAAACTCGCGAATGTCGCGACCAAACCCAACACCACGCAGGGAAAGATTCTCTTTCAGTCCGAGGGTGCCGAGGTCTTCTTCCGGAATATGGAAATCGCCCACTTGAAGTAAGGATTCCGCAGTTGACTTGAACAAGACCTCAATCGACCCTATATGGGTGACCCGGGTCTCGATTCTGAGACATGGGAAAGCAACGAACTCCACCATCCGTGCCCATCCTTTCTGCTTTCTCCTGCGGAAAGGATGAGAAGCCGCGACTTCACTGTGCGGGCGGCACATACTCCTTCGGCAACGCTGACCCCTCGCCAAAGAAAAAATTCTCCAGCTGCTCCACCAGGAACTGCTGCGCCTGCGGTGTCCATGGTTGCAGCCGATACTCATTCAGCAGCATCTTCTGGTGGTTGACCCACTCGTCCCACGCCGGCTTCGACACGTTCTTATAGATCTTCTGGCCCAGCTCTGAGTCGAAGGGTGGCTCGTCGAGCCCTTCCATTTCCTTCTTGTAGCGAACGCAAAAAACTGTGTGTGCCATCCGTCAAACCCTCATCACTATTGTATGGGACGCTGTCCGCTCGCGGCTTTAGTTTCAATCCTCTCCTCACGCAGCTATCCTCTCTCTATGTGCGGCCGCTTTGCCCGACGCTCCACCCAGGAAGTCCTCGCCGACTGGTTCGGTATCCCCCTCGAAGACATGCCCTGGTTTATCCCCACCTTCAACGCCGCGCCGCAAAGCACGCAGCCGATCCTCCGCCTCGATCGCGACACCGGTGCCCGCGCATGCGTGCTCGCCCGCTGGGGACTGGTGCCCTACTGGGCAAAGGACCAGAAATTCGGCTACTCCACCATCAATGCTCGCGCCGAAGAAGTCCTCTCCAAGCCCGCCTTCCGCGAAGCCTTCAAGAAGCGCCGCTGCCTCATACCAGCCGACGCCTTCTACGAGTGGCAAAGCGCTAGCCCCGCGAAGAAGTCCAAAGCGAAGCAGCCCTACGCCATCGCCCTCCGCTCCGGCGAGCCTTATGCCTTCGCCGGTCTATGGGAAACGTGGAAGCCCAAAGAAGGGCCGCCCCTCGAGAGCTTCACCATCATCACCACTGACCCCAACGAGGTCACGGCGAAAATCCACGACCGCATGCCCGTTCTTCTCGATCCTAGCGACTACGACCGCTGGCTCGACCCCGGACCGCCCGAACGCCTGCCCACCGACCTCCTCCGCCCCTACCCCGCCGAAAAGATGCGCGCGTGGCCCATCAGCGAGCGCGTCGGCAACGTTCGCCACGACGACCCCACCCTCCTCGATGAAACCCAACCTGTCCCTGAGAATCCCGGCCTGTTCGACTGAGCTCTCACAGACGCCGGCCGCGTCCAGACTGAATTTTCTTGACAAGGTTCCGTTTTCGGATTTTCCTGTGGACGAATCGATTCTCCACGGATTTCCCGTGCGCCTTCTGCCAAAACTGCGGAACACTCCCTTTGTGTGATTCCGCCGCCCGGCCCGCCTTAACCCAGGTGTGAAAAAGGCGTTCGGTGTGGGGATGCAAGGAGAACCCATGAACGATCCAACACCCACGCCCTCAACCACACAGTCGGGCCTCTCTGAGAATGCCGCCGGAGGCCTCGCCTACATCACCATCATCCCAGCCATCATCTTCCTGCTGGTCGAGCCCTATAACAGAAGCTCTTACGTCCGCTTTCACGCTTGGCAGTGCATCTTCATGGCTATCGCCTGGTTCGTGATCGACGTCGCCATTGGCATCTTCGGGCACCTCATGTCGTTCATGGGCATGCTCGCCTTCGGCCTCTATCCCCTCGTTGCCCTCGCCATGCTCATCCTCTGGGTCATGGTGCTCATCAAGGCCTTCAACGGCGAGAAATTCAAGCTCCCCATCATCGGCGACCTCGCTCAGAAACAGGCGGGGTAACCGGCCTGTTCGCCCAGCGCGCCTGGCTCGCTCGTTTTTCGGCTATCGGCGCAAAAAACAGTACTGCAGTTTGTTCTTGATTCGGTACAATCACGGCACTCGACCATCCCCGATCCGCCATTCCCGATTCACCGCAAAGGAGCTAACCGTGTCCGACTCACCGCAGTACACGCCCGTTCCGCCGCAGCCCTCCAGCCCGCAAGCCCCCGCGCAAAGTGGCCTCTCTGACAATGCTGCCGGCGCGCTCGCCTATGTCACCATCATTCCGGCGATCATCTTTCTGATCGTCGAGCCCTACAACCGGAACCCGTACGTCAAGTTCCATTCCTGGCAATCGATCTTCTTCTGTATCGCGGCCTTCGCCGTCCACATTGTCCTCTCGCTGATCCCCGTCATCGGCTGGATCCTCGTGCCGTTCGTTTCTCTCGGGTTCCTGGTTATCTGGATCATCCTGCTGCTCAAAGCCCTCAAGGGTGAACGCTTCCAGCTGCCCATCATCGGCAAATTCGCTGCACAACAAGCCGGCGCATAAGCCAGAACGAATTCTCGGGCCTCTCAGTCAGTTTGCACATGGGTGCCCCATCCTTGGCGTTGCCAGGGGTGGGAAGGCACGGCCTGAAACGCACCCTCAGGCTCCAGGATGATTCCCCAAACCCTATTCCCTGTTCTCTCTTCCCTCACCGCCGCTTGCCGCGATGTTTCTTATTGCGTGCGCCGCCCACCCCGTGCGGCTTCTCCTTGCGCGCCTTCTTCGCCTTCGGCGCGGGCCGTGCCGGCTTCCCCGTCAGCGGCATGCCCTCTTCCGCAATCGAGAACTGCAGCTTTCGCTCCTGCGCCAGAATCCGGTCCAGCACCACCCGCACATGATCCCCTGCGCGGAACCGCCGTCCCCATCTCTCGCCCACAACCTCATGCGTGTTCTCGCGCCACGTGTAGCGATCATCGCGCAGCGAGTCCAGCGGCACCAGCCCCTCCACAAACAAATCCGTCAGCTCCACAAACAGACCGAACTTCGCGGGATTCAGTACCAGCGCGGCAAACTCCTCGCCCACCTTGTCCTGCATGAAGCGGACCTTCTTCCACTCCACCAGCTCGCGCTCCGCCTCCGCCGCGCGCCGCTCCGTCTGGCTCGTCTCCTCGGCAATCTGCGCCAGCTCCGCCTCCGCGATCGGCGGCTCCAGCGAAGTTGATTTGTCATCCTGAGCGGAGCGCGTTTGGGGCCCCGCGGGCGCGTTAGCGTTCGTGGGGTAAGCGGAGCGAAGGATCTGCTTTTCGCGATGCTCGCTAGACTCGAACATGGGTGCCCCAGGTCTCGACTTTGAGACCTGGGAAAGCGATACAGCTTCGTGTCCAACCTTTTTCTCGCGGAGGGTTGGGATTCCCCCCTCATTCACATGCCGCCACGGCGAGCCGTGCCGTCCCTCCGCCACATCCCCGCGCCCCACTACACCCCGGCGCAACAGCTCCTTCGTAATCCGATGCACAATCAAATCCGGATAGCGCCGGATCGGCGATGTGAAATGCGTATACGTCGGCGCCGCCAGCGCAAAGTGCCCTTCGTTCTTCTCCGAATACCGCGCCTGCTTCAGCGATCGCAACATCAGGTAGCTCAGAATCCGCTCCTCCGGCTTGCCCTCAATCCGCGCCGCCAGCTTCTGATACATCTTCGGCGTCACCGCAATGTCTTCGGCCACTTCATAGGTGCGCGCCGGGCGGCCGCCGCGCTGCGCCTCGCGCCTGTCCCCTCGCGTCTGTACTCGCTTCACTGGCAATGCGCCGAGACCGAGCGAATACCCGAAGCTCGCTGCTAGCTCCTCGAACTGGACAACACGGCGCGCCTCCGGCTTCTCATGGATGCGATACAGTGATGGCACGCCGAGGTCCTCAAGCCATGTCGCCACGCACTCGTTCGCCGCCAGCATGAACTCCTCGATCAGCCGATTCGCCCAGGTCCGCTCGGCGCGCGTCACCCCGCGCATCTGGCCCTGCTCGTCAAACTCGATCACCGGCTCGGGCAAATCAAAGTCGATGCTGCCGCGCTCCTCGCGCCGCTTGTTCATCAACTCGGCCAGTTTCTTCATGCGCTCGAAGTCTTCCACTCGATCCGCATACGCGGCCCGCACCGCTTCATCGCCCTCCAGAATCTTGTGCACGGCCGTGTACGTCATCCGCGCCGCCGAGCGAATCACACCCTCGCCGATTTCGTAGCTCTCAATCCGCCCCTCCGGGCTCAACTGCATCACGCAGCTCAGCACCAGCCGGTCCTCGCCGGGCCGCAGGCTGCAGATATCCGTCGACAGCTCCTGCGGCAGCATCGGAATCGCGCGATCCGGAAAGTACACGCTCGTCCCGCGCAGGCGCGCTTCCAAATCGAGATCCGTGCCCGGCTGCACATACTCCGCCACATCGGCAATGTGCACCTGCAGCTCATAGCCGCCATCGGCGCGTTCCGTCACCAGAACTGCATCGTCGAAATCGCGCGCCGTCTCGCCATCAATGGTCACGATGGGCAGAGCACGAAAATCCTTCCGTCCAACTACCTCTTCATCGATAAACTCACAACCCTTGTCATCCTGAACGGAGCGTGCTTGGGGCCCCATGGACGCGACAGCGTCCATGGGGTAAGCGGAGTGAAGGATCTGCTTCTTCCTTTTTGCTCGATCGGCCTCCGCAATCGCCCGCGCCTCCTTCAGCACTCCCTCGGGAAACATCCGCGGAAGCTGATGCTTTCGGATCATCATCTCTACATCGACGCCGAAATCATCGGGATCGCCCAGCACCTCAATCACCCGCCCCAGCGGCGGCTTGAACGGCGTCGGCCAGCTCGTAATCTCCACGTCCACGATCAGGCCTTCCAGACCGCCCTCCGGGCTTTCACCCTTTGGACGAGACCTGGCCTCCGCACCCAGCACCCGATGCGGCGTAGCCCCAACCTCGGACGAAGCCACCACCTCCGCGCCTTCGGGAATCACGATCGCCTGCGTCATCCGCTCATCAAACGGAATCACCACATTCAACGGATACCGCTCGCCGCGCGAGTAATGAAACGTCCCCACCACCGTGGCATTGCGCCGCTCCAGCACCCGCGCAATCCGCCCCGACAGCCGCCCATCGGCGCGTGGTGGCTCCACATCCACCAGCACCTGGTCGCCTTGCATCGCGCCATTCATTTCGTTGGGAGGAATAAACACATCGTCGGTCACGCCCGAAGCCTGCCGCACATTGGGCCGCACAAACCCATAGCCATCGCGATGCAGATCGAGCCGGCCCGCGATCAGGTTGTCACGCCCGCCGCCCAGGTTGGCCGCTTTTCGTGGAATGCCCCAGTGCTCGCGATCGATCTTTGTCAGTTCGCCGCGCACCGTCAGCCGCGCCAGTTGTTCGAGCAGCAAACGCCGCTCGCGCCCGCCGCCCAATCCCAGCTCGAGCACCAGTTGCTTGTATCCAGCCTTGCCCCGCGGCGAGCGCGCAATCCGCGCCACCAGTTCCCGATCCGTCATACCTTCAAGAGTAGGGGATGTCGGCACAGGATCGCGATGTCTCATGTAAGAAGTTGTTGATTCGGTTGTTCAGCTACGGCTGCGGCTTTGCCTCAGGATTCGCCCCACTTGCATCGCCGTGCAGAAACCGCCCCACGCCGCGTGCCGACTTCTTTAGCGCATGCGTCACTTTGCCGTAGCTCGTCCCCAACGCATTCCCCGTCGCACCGCCCGCCAGCGAAATCGCCGTGTCCGTCTTGCGATTGCTCATCGCCAGCGCATCAGCCGTCGTATTACTCATCGCAATCGTCGCCTGCACTGGCCGCTTCCTCGGATTCGCCCAGGCAATATCCGTCGCGGGCAGCCTCTCGATCCGCGCCAGCTCTTCCGGCGCAAAATCCGAATGCGCCAGCTTCGCCGCAAACGGCCACTCCGCCGACGCAATCCAGACCGACCCGTTCATCGGGCTCTGCTCTTCGCCCAGGTTGACGATTCGGCTCACATGCATGGCCTCGAGCGCGCCGCACCTGTCGCCCCCGCATCCATGCCCGCAAAGTTCCGGGTTCAGAAATGAGGCATGCTTGCCGCGCGAGATCCACACCGGGGCTCCGCCGTCTTCTGCGCGAATCGTCGACGCGCGCACAATCTGGCTCGCGTCGCACACTGTTTCTTCGTGGGCCGCCGCATACCAATAGAGCGCGTGCCAATCCTTCGCACCCTTCTCGATCAAGACCGAGACGTGCTCCGTGTCGAGTGGGTGTCCGAAGCGTCCGCAGTCGGTTTTCCAAAGATGAAAATAGCGCAGCTCCACCAGCGGGGCCGACGAATTGCGCACGTCCTTCAAGGTGCGCGGCGTGGCCACTCCGTAGACGGTGCCGTCTTCCGCAGTCACCACCGGATTCGGTCGGCCAGGCTCAAACGCCGCCGGCGCGCCGGCGCAATCGTGCGGGTCGGCCTGAAATTTCGGAGCAAACTGGAGCAGCAATGCCTGCTCGAGCCCATCGCTCAATCCATCGTGATCCGAGTCAAGCGCGACCGCCGGCACATCGGCTGGCAGCGCATTTGCTCCGGCACAGCTCAGCAGCATTCCAACACAGGCGCAAGCAAGCATGAGGACGCGGGCACAAGACATGCAGTCATCCTACGCCAGGCCGTCGCCGCCTTTTCCCTAGGAAAAGGTCCGCCCGCACGGCAGGTGCTTACGGCACATACCCCGGCCCGCGCAGCACCTTCCCCGGCAGTGCCCCCGTCATCTTTCCCTCCGCAATCACCGGCACACCATTCACCAGCACATACTCCATCCCCACCGAAAACTGGTTCGGATTCTCGAACGTCGCCTTGTCGCGCAATCTTCTCGGGATCGAACACCACCACATCGGCCCACATGCCCTGCTTCAGCACGCCGCGATCCGTCAGCCGCATCCGCTGCGCAGGCAGCGCGGAGAATTTCCGAATCGCATCTGCCAGCGTCAGCTGCTTTCTCTTCGCGCACATACTTCCGCAGAATCCGCGGAAACGTCCCGTACGCGCGCGGGTGCGGATGCTCCTGCCCAGCAATCCCTCGGGCGACGTCCCCTGCGAGTCGTTGTCGATCGACACCCACGGCTGCTTCAGCGCCAGCACCACGTCCGGCTCGTCCATGCCGAACACCGCCACCTCGGTGAACGCCTTGTCCTTGATCAGCAGATCGCACAGCGCGTCGATCGCATCTTCATGCCACAGCGCCGCCACTTCTGACAGCCGCTTGCCCTGCAGCGGCAGCAGCTCCGGATTCTGCACCACCGCAATCAGGATCGCCTCCGGCCCGGGAATCTCCTGCCACTCGTTGTCCCAACCTCGCCCGCCGAATCCTTTCCGCCGACGTCATGTCCTTGCGAATGCGCGCCCGCATCGCCGGATCCTTGCAGTCGCTCGATCAGCTTCGCGTCGCCGCCATCGTGCGCCCACGGCGGAATGAAAGCCGAGAACGTGTTGAACCACGCCGTGTAGGCGTAGGTGTTCGCGCTGATGTCCACGCCCGCCGCGCGCGCCGCATCGATCCGCGCCACAATCTGCGGCATCTTGCCCCAGTTCGCTTTGCCCGCCGCCTTCAGGTGCCAGATCTCCACCGGAATGTGCGCCTCGCGCCCGATGCGCGTCGCCTCGTCAATCGACTCCAGCACCGCGTCGCCTTCGCTGCGCATGTGCGTCGCGTAGATGCCGCCATACTTCGCCGCCACACTGGCCAGCGCAATCAGCTCTTCCGTCTTCGCATAGGGCGCGGGCGCATACTGCAGCGCGGTCGACACGCCCACCGCACCATCCTGCATCGCATCGGCGCACCAGCGCCTTCATCTGGTTCAGCTGCTCAGGCGTGGGCTGCACATCCGCATCGCCCAGCACCATGCGCCGCACCGACGTCGCGCCCACATACGTCGCGAGATTGATTCCCATCCCCTGCTTTTCAAGCCGCGCAAAATACTCCCGCAACGTCCGCCAGTCCGGCGTGATGGTGATAGTGCTCGTAGCCCGCTCGATCCGCCGCCAGCATCGCGTCGTTCAACGGCGCCACCGAATTCGCCTTCGCCCGTAATCTCCGTCGTGATGCCCTGGTAGATCTTCGACGGCAGCCGCGGATCGACCAGAATCGTCAGCTCCGACTGCCCCAGCATGTCGATAAATCCCGGCGCGACCACCTTGCCCTGCGGCATCGATCGTCTGCTTCGCCGGCGCGCCCGCCAGGTTCCCGATCGCCGCAATCCTTCCATCGCGAATCCCCACGTCGCCCGAATACCACGGAGACCCCGTCCCATCCACAATGTGCCCGCGCCGGATCACCAGGTCGAACGGCGTCGCCTGCCCCCCTGCACCCGCCGCACAACCCAGAATCCCCAAAGCTGCCGCGATCCGCAGACCCCGCCAAAATCCACATTCCACGCCCATCCGCCACCCCCTCCGCTTCCGTTGCCTCGGTTGATTCCGCGCTTCTCCCCCAAACCGGCTGCTTGGTACAATGAGCTACCGGCGAGTACCAAAGATTATTTGCCTGCTTCCATTTGTGCCATTACCGCATAAAATAGCCGCAGACATCACCTGAGGTCGTCGGGCAGCAAGCACGTTAAGAGTGAAAACGCTACCCTGTGTACGCAACGGCCCTCGGCACGACACAATTAGAGTTTTAGGTCACGCAATTAGGCCTGCCTTGGAAAACCGTCCCATCCGGACAGAAAAGGAATTTCTTTTGAGCGCTATGTGGAAACCCACCCAGTCAGGACCGTCCTCTCCTGCTCCTACCCCGGAGCCCATTCGCCAGACTCCCCCCGCTCCCGCCGCAGAGCCCTCACGTCCTGCCGCCACGTCGACGGGCGAACAGGCCACCATCGGCAAAGGCCTCTTTATCAAGGGCGAGATTACTGGCTCTGAATCACTCTATATCGACGGCAAGATCGAAGGCACCATCAACCTGCCCGGCAACCGCCTCACGGTCGGAAAAAATGGACAGGTCAACGCCGCCATCAACGCCCGCGAAATCGTCGTCCTCGGCAAGGTCCGCGGCAATGTTTCCGCTACCGACCGCGTCGATATCCGAGCTGAAGGCTCCCTTACCGGCGACGTCGCGGCTGCCCGTATCAGCATCGAGGATGGCGCCTTCTTCAAGGGCGGCATCGACATCCGGAAGCCGGAAGGCAAGGCAGCTGTCGAAGCTCCCAAGCCGGTCGCAGTCTAACTGCGGTTCTTTAACGACGCGCTAGGGCGGGTCCGCACACAACGCGTATCCGCCCTTTGCCGTCTCCCTGCTCGCTCGCGGAAAATTCCTCCCGCTTCCCGCACCGTCCATTACTATTTCCCCATGAAACTTGCTCTTGTCGGATGTCTCGTGGCATCCCTGCTGCCTGCCTGCGCACAAACCGCTCCTTCCCCTGATTCCCCTTCTCTTGCGCCTGACGAGCAAAGCGCCCTCGTCCGCCTCGGCAGCCAGCTCCTGCTCACCGGCAAAGCCTACGACTACGACCGCCATCTCGCCGACGACATCGGCCCCCGCCTCACCGGCTCCGCCAACTACGTTAAAGCTGCCGCCTGGGCTGAAGCTGAATTCGCCCGACTCGGCCTCAGCAATGTCCACCACGAGTCGTGGGAGATGCCCGCCACCTGGGAGCCCGAGACCCTTGCCACAGCCCGCATCCTCAAACCCCACGAGCAGCGACTCCACCTCGAAAGCGAGGGCTGGAGCCCCTCTACGCCCGAAGGAGGGGTCCGCGGCTCCGTTTTCTACGTCAAAAACCTCACGCCCGACGGTGTCAAAGCCGATGCCGCTCAAATCAAGGGCAATGTCGCCCTCATCGATGAGGAATCGCTCGCAAGCAACAAGCCCTTTCGTTTCGGCCTGCTCTTTGACGCACTCCGCATGATCGGCGAAGAAGGCGCGCGCGGCATCATCTTCGGCCTCGGCGCCACCAACAACGCCCCCAGCCTCATCGGCAACACTGCCTTCACCGGCACCCTGGCCAACGTGCCCTGCGGCAATCTCGGTGAAGAAGATACGCTGCTCCTCAAGCGCCTCCTCAAGGACAGCGCCGTCGAAGTCGAGTTCAGCTTCAAAAACCGCATCCGCGAACACGTCAAGGTCGACAACATCGTCGCCGACATTCCCGGCAGCGATGCCAGCGGCGAATATGTCCTCATCGGCGCCCATCTCGATTCGTGGAACACCGGCACAGGCGCCCAGGACAACGGTACCGGCGCTTCCACCGTTCTCGCCGTCGCAGCATCCGTCAAGACCGCTGGCCTCACACCCCGTCGCACCATGCGCTTCGTTCTCTTCGGCGGCGAAGAACAGGGCCTCATCGGCTCCATTCACTACGCGCGCGATCATGCCGCCGAACTCGCCAAGTGCGCCGGCGTCTTCGTCACCGATTCCGGCGCAGAAGCCCCCAAGGGCTGGTATGTCTTTGGTCGCGACGACGAATCAAAGGCGCTCGCCCCCCTCAAGCCGCTCCTTGCTCCTATCGACGCTGCCGACACCACCGACAACGGCCGCTTCACTTTCCAGACCGACGAAGCACCGTTCCTCGTCCATGGCGTCCCATCCTTTGTCCTGTGGACCGGAGTGGACAAGTACATGCTCCTCCACCACAAACCCAGTGACACCTTCGACAAGGTCGATCAGCGCGACCTGGGCCTCGGAGTCGCGGTCGTCGGCATCACCGCGTACGCCTTCGCCGATGCACCCACCGCTCTCGCGCACCTCGACGCCGCCGCCGTCGAAGATGAATTCAAGAAACTCAAAGTTATCGAGCAATACCAGGACCTGCAGGCCCACAAGATGTTCTAGGAATGTCCGCGAACTCGTCGGACAAATTACTGCCATCCTGAGCGAAGCCGAAGGGATCTGCAGTTCGAGAAGCCGCAATCTGTAAGAGCACAGGTGTCCCAGGTCGGGCCCCCACCGACAGGTCTTCGTCGGTGGGGTCGAGGTTTGGATTCTCAGACCTTGGAAAGCGCGACTCCAAAACGCATGTGCGGAGCGGAGGGAGCAGGGGCCTTCAGGCCTCTGGAGAAAGCAGGAAATGCGAGGGGGCTTCAGCCCCGGATGACTCCCTATTCCCTACTAACTACTCCTGCCTCTACGCCAACTTCAACCGCTTCCGCAGCACGCGCGGCAGCGCCGAACCCGTCTTGCGCAAGATCCAATCCGTCGCGGCACACCACACCGTCGACCCCGCCAGCAGCAATGCCAGCTCGCCCCAACGGCTCTCCAGGCTCGCCTGCATTCCCAGCGCACGCACCGCCACGCCGAGCAGCCAGCCAAACACCGCCCACACCGCCGCGCCACTCGCCACCGCAGTCAACAGGCACCGGCCCAACTCGCCATAGTCCAGGCCCGCCAGCGACACCATGCGCCGCCGGTGCAGCAAGTAGGCGATCGTCAGTGTCTGCAGCGCGATCCCCAGGTCCGACGCCACCGCCAGGCCCATCGCGCCATACGCGCGATACATCCCTGCATACAGAGGCAGAGAGATCAGCGTGATCGCTGTTCCCGCCGCCATCGGCGCCAGCGTGTTGCCGGCTGCGTAGAACGCCCGCGAATAAATCGACTGAGCCGACCACAGGAACAGCGACAGCGCAAAAACCGCAAAATATCCCGCGCACTCGTGGGCATCGGCACGCGAGAACCGCCCCCCCACAAACGCCACATCGATCAGCGGCTCGCCCAGCACCACCATCGCCGACGTAGCCAGCAATCCCATGCACGCCACGCGCGACACCGAATCCGCCACGGCGTTCGCAAACTCGAAGCGATTCTCTTTCGCCCACAGGCTCGCGAAAAACGGCATGGATGCCACGCCCGCCGCCTGCGCCAGCATTGACATTGGTGCCGTAAACAGCCGCTTCGCATAGGTCATCAGCGAAATTGCGCCGCTCGTGCCCGAAGCAAAATGCGCGATGATCCAGTTGTCCGCCGTCACCAGCGACACGCCCACAATCAGCGGCAGTGAAAGCCGCACCCACTCACGCAGCCCTTCATCGCGCCAATCCAGCATCGGCCGGTAACGCACGCCTGCACGTCGCGCAAACACCGCGTTCAGCAGAAACGGCCCCAGCAACGCTCCCGCCACAGTGCCGATCGCGAGCGAGGAGACACCGATCCGCCGCACCAGCAGAATGCCGCCAACGATTGTGCCCAGGTTGTAAATCAGCGGCGCCACTGCCTGCACGTTGAACTGCTTGCGCACCAGCAACACCGCGCCAAACACGCCGCCCGCAAAAAAGAATAGCTGCGCCGGCAGCAGAATGCGTGTCAGCTTGATGCACAACGCGGCCTTCGCCCCGTCGAATCCGTTGAACCACCAGTGCACATACCAGGGCGACAGCACCTCGGCCACCACAATCGCCGCACCCAGCACCAAGAACATCGACGTGAGAATCACCGAGAGCGAGCGCTCCCCGGCATCCTCTCGGCCCGCATCGCGATAGCGCGTCAGGATCGTCACAAACGTAATCGATGCCGCGCCGCCCACCAGAAAATACGAGATCATATCCGGCAGCGTGAACGCCGCCAGAAACGCATCGGCCTCCATCCCGCGCCCGAAGAGCCGTGCGATATACAGGTTCCGCACCAACCCGAAGATGCTCGACAACAGCGTCGACGCCATCAGAACCACGGTGGCGCTGAAGACCGAGTGCGCATGCGTCGGCCGCAGCATACTTACCGCCCGCGCCCAGCGCGATGGCGGCTCCGGTCGGTGTCCAGCTTCGGTTGTAGGCGTGCTTGTCACTCCTGTGATTCTATCGAGGCTCCGCCTCCCGCACGCTTCATTCCGCCGGCGATCCCCTCATCAGGTAACAGGTCCTCGCGTCGCACCGCCCAGACGCCGGGAACACGAAGGCTCCTCCTCCATTCCCACCGCGTATCCTGATTTTCTGAGGTGGAGAATAGTTCATGCGGCGGTTTATTGCGGAGTTCGTGTTAACGGCAGCGTGCGCGGGTGCGGCCGCGCAAAGCATACGAACCGGAGACGGTGCACTGCTCGGTGCCCCTCCGCCTACCGACACCAACCCAATCGTTGATAACTACAACGGCGTCAAACTTACTGACAGCTACCGGTGGCTCGAAGACGCCAAAAGCCCTGAAACCCGCGCCTTCATTGATGCTCAGAACGCCTACACTGCCCGCTATCTCAAGCTCGCCCGCATCCGTTCCCAAGCCGTAGACGACCTCACTACCCTCGAGCAGGTCGCCCGTTGGACAACGCCCATCCAGCGCGGCGACAACTACTACTTCATGAAGCGCCTCTCCGACGAAGGCCAGGCCTCCATCTATCTCCGCCGTGGTTTCGCCGGCAAAGACGAGCGTCTCCTCGATCCTGCCGTCCTCAGCCGCGACCCCAATACCTCCATCGGTCTCGTCGATGTCTCCCATGACGGCTCTCTCCTCGCCTACGAGGTCCGCGCGGGCGGCGCAGACGAGACTGCGATCCGCGTCTACAACCTCAAAACCAGGAAGACCCTCGAAGACCAGCTCCCCGCCGGCCTCTACGGTTCGGTCGACTTCACGCCCGACGCCACCGGCCTCTATTACACGCGCACCAACAAAGAAGGCTCACTTGTCTATCTGCACGCCCTCGGTACACGCAACTCCCGCGACACCCTCATCTTCGGCCACGAGTTCTACGACGAGCCCCTGGGCCCCATCGATCTGATCGAGTCCCAGGTCACCTACGACGGGCACTATCTCGTCGTCACCATCGAGCGCGGTGTGCCCGCCCGGCGCGTCGACATCGTCTTCCGTGATCTCGCTAAGCCCGCGTCCCCCTTCACCGTCCTCGTCTGGGGCATCGAGTCCCGCTTCTCCGTCACCTATGCCAAAAACGCCTGGTTCGTAAGAACCGATTACAAATCCCCCAAGGGCCGCATCCTCCGCGCCGATCCCGGCGTCGACCCCTCCGCGTGGAAAACCATCGCCCCCGAGACTTCCGACGTGATCCAGAATTTTTCCATCGTCGGCGGCAAGGTCTACGTCACCCGCCTCAAAGACGTCAAATCCCAAACCTCCATCTACACGCTCGACGGCGCTCCCGCCGGCGCCCTCGACTACGACAGCCTCGGCACGGCTTCCATCGTCAGAGGCCGCCCCCTCGATCGCTACGGCTTCTTCAGCTTCCAGTCCTTCATCCAGCCACCCACTCTCTACCGGATCGACACCGTCACCGGCAAGCGCGAGGTTTTCGCCCAGCCCCGTGTGCCCTTCAACCCCAGCGACTACGAGCTCAAGCAGGTCTTCTTCAAGTCAAAGGATGGCACCCGCGTTCCCATGTTCATCGCTGGAAGGAAGGGTCTCCAGCTCGACGGCTCTGCACGCCTGCTCATGACCGGCTACGGTGGTTTCAACGTCAGTGAAACCCCCACTTGGAACCCCGCCTGGGCTTGGTGGCTCCAGCAGGGCGGCTGGTTCGCTGTTCCTAACCTGCGCGGCGGAGGCGAGTACGGCCAAACCTGGCACGAGGCCGGCATGTTCCAAAACAAACAGAACGTCTTCGATGACTGGTTTGCCGCGGTCCACTACCTGATCGATCACAAATACACCGCGCCGCAGCACTTCGCCATCTCCGGCCGCTCCAACGGCGGCCTGCTCATGGGCGCCTCGTTCACCCAGCATCCCGAGCTCTTCTCCGCTGTCTGGTGCGGCTACCCTCTTCTAGACATGCTTCGCTATCAGCGCTTCCTGCAAGGCCCACACTGGGCCACCGAGTATGGCTCTGCCGACAACTCCGACCAGTTCCTCTACCTGCTCAAATACTCGCCCTACCAGAACGTCAAGGCCGGCACAGCCTATCCCGCCGTCCTGTTCTTCACCGGCGACAGCGACACCCGCGTCGACCCGCTCCACGCTCGCAAGATGACCGCGCTCTTGCAGGCAGCCTCTTCCAGTTCCCGGCCCATCTTGCTTCACTACAGCCTCACCGGAGGCCACTCCGCTGGCGTCAGCGTCGATCAGCAGGTCCAGGACGATGCCGATCAGCTCAGCTTTCTCTGGACCGAAACCGGCAATCCTTCCCCTGCCGCGCCCGCACCGCACTAAGCCCTGCGAACGTGCACCAGACTCCGTGCAATTCCGCCCGCTTCTCAAGTCCTTCCCCCGCTTTCCGATAAGGGAAGAACAGGATGGTACCGGGCAGATTATGCAACTGACAGCCAGTCTGGATGAAAGCGAGAAGCGCAAACTACAGCTCAAGGCCGTGCCCGCCCATCTTAGTCGTGAGGAAGAACGGCTCGCCGCCCTCGCCGCTTACGCCATTCTCGACACGCCCCCCGAACCCAGCTTCGACGCCATTACCCGCCTTGCCGCCGAACACTTCGGCGCCGACGCTTCCTGTCTCGGCTTTGCCGACGAAAGCCGCGTCTGGATCAAGTCCTGGTGGGGAAAGCGCATTCGCGAGGTCCCGCGCGCCTGCTCTCTCTTTGACTCGGTCCTCGATCACGACGGATCCGTCGCGGTTTCCGACACCCTGCTCCTGCCTCGCCCCGAGGACTCGCCTCTCATGGTCCGGATGCTGCATGCCCGCTCCTTCGCTAGCGCGCCTGTTCGCTCGCCAGGAGGTCACATCGTGGCGGCTCTTACGGTCTTCTCCAGCCAACCGCGCCCGCCGCTTACAGCCGATCAGCTCCACATGCTCGAATGCCTCGCCGACCTCGCCGCCAGTCAACTTGAGCTGCGCCGCCTGCGCGCCGCCCCAACCCAGCAGCAACTTCCAACAACCCGGAGCGCCGGTTCACCCAAATCCTGGCCTAGCCGCTGCGACCTGCGCCACGCTCTCGATCGCCGCGAGTTCGTCCTCTACTACCAGCCCGGTCTCGACCTCTCCAACCGCCGCATCGTCGCTGTCGAAGCCCTCATCCGCTGGGTTCATCCCGAACGCGGCCTCGTGCTGCCCCAGCACTTCATCCCTCTGGCCGAAGAATGCGGCCTCATCCTCCCCATCGGCGACTGGGGCCTCGCCGAGGCCTGCAACCAGATCCAGGCCTGGAATCGTGAGGATCCCAACAACTCCTCCCTGCGCGTGTGCGTCAATCTCTCTGCTCGCCAGTTCGCCCGGCCCGGCCTCGCCGATCACGTCGAATCGCTTCTCCTGCAAACCGGCGTCTCCAGCCACCAGCTCGGTCTCGAAATGACCGAGTCCAGCATCATTCCCAACCTGGACACCGCCGTCGAAGTCCTCAACGGCCTCCGCTCCCTCGGCGTCTCGCTGTTTATGGACGACTTCGGCACCGGCTACAGCTCACTCAATTACCTCCACTCCTTCCCCTTCGACGTCCTCAAGATCGACCGCTCCTTCGTCAGCCGCATGGCTGAAGGCGACCAACCCCTCCAGATCGTCCGCACCATCGTCGAACTGGCGCGCGTCCTGGGCATGGACGTCGTCGCCGAAGGCATCGAAACTTACCATCAATACGCCCTCCTCCGGCGCATGGGTTGCCGCTACGGTCAGGGCTTTCTCTTCGCTCGACCCATGCCCGCCCAAGAACTCTCCACCCTCCTGCGCCTCCCTGGACGCATCCTTCCCGAGCCCGAAGCCGAACCCGCTGCACCTGCCGCGCTCTCCGCCTGACCCCGCTCCCCTGTTCCCCTTATTAAGCCCCCTTCCCGCTTCGGAACTGTCCCCTCCCTCCCTCCCTTCCTGGGAACCACCCCGGACTTTCTACCCGCACACCCTCTTCTTCCTCGCTCTTTCCCCCTATGCTTCTCCCGTGACGCAATCCTCCTCTGCAACCGCTGCCAGCTTCGCCAGCCTTCTGGTTGGCCTGGCCGCGCCCAAAGCCGACTCGTCCGCATCCAAGAAAAATTCCCCTAACAATTCTTTGAACGATTCCTGGAACGACGACTCCCTCGCCGACGACGTTGCCACGCTGAGCTACGAACAGGCCTTGCGAACGCATGCCCGCTTTCATCCCGCCCCCCCCACTCCGCCCAGTTCGCTGGCTGCGGACTCCTGTCCAACCACCCCGGCCCCGGCCTCCGCAACTGCGGCAGCCTCGGCCGGCCCCGCCCCCCTCCGCGTCTCTCCACCCACATCTATGGATGAAGGCCGCAAAAAGGCAAGCATCACCATCCGCCTCAGCCACGATGAATGCGCACAGCTTCGCGGCCGCGCGGCCGCTGCCGGCCTCACCGTTTCCGCCTATCTCCGTTCCTGCGTTTTTGAAGTGGAAGCCCTGCGCGCCGAGGTCAAAGAAACCGTTGCCCAACTGCGCTCCGCCGCCGAACCCCAACCGGCGCAACGTACCGTCAAGCCCGAGCACGCTGCTTCTGAAAGCGGCAAGACGCCGTTCTGGTCACGGTTACTGGCAAGCCTCTTCGCCCGCCCCTTCAGCCGCCCCTTGGCCAGGCTTGCTCACCGCAGCCCACGCGTCGCCCACGCCTGACGCGGCCTTCTCGATCCGCCTTACTCCACCTCGAGCACCAGGCACTTCAAATATTCCGTCTCAGGCAAATTGAGCACGACCGGATGATCCGGCGCCGCCCCGCGCCGCTCATGCAGCCGCACCCGCCGCCCCGCATCCGCGGCCGCTGCTGCCACCGCTCCTTCCAGATCTACCCAGCTCACGTGGTGGCTGCACGAGCATGTC
The DNA here is from genome assembly GCA_963760475.1 of uncultured Acidobacteriaceae bacterium. GTDB lineage: Bacteria > Acidobacteriota > Terriglobia > Terriglobales > Acidobacteriaceae > Telmatobacter. Next base: position 157,337 of record CAVXDG010000015.1, read on the forward strand.
ACCAGCAGTCCGCCCGGCTCAAGCATCTTCAGGGCTCGCAAGTTCAGCTCCTTGTACCCGCGCAACGCGCCTTCCACCGCACGCTTCGATTTTGCAAACGCCGGCGGGTCCAGCACGATGGTGTCGAACTTCTCGCCGGCTTCTGACCAGTCCCGCAGAATCTGAAACGCGTCGCCCTCCACCCAGTCCACCTCGGCGCGCAGCTGCGCCTTGTTTGCCTGCAAATTCTGCTCCGCGACTTCAAGCGACGACCGCGAGGCATCGATCCCCGTCACACTCTTGCAGACCTGCGCCAGGTGCAGCGCAAACCCGCCCTGGTAAGTGCACACGTCCAGCGCCCTTCCCGTTGCACCCAGCCTCTTCGCCCATTCCTTCGCCGCCGCATAATTCATGCGCTGGTCTAGGAACGCGCCTGTCTTCTGCCCCGCATTCCCATCAAACTGAAACCGAAGCCCATTCAGCAGGAACTGCGTCTTGATCGCGGGGTTCTCCTTGTCCGCAGCCCATAGCGGAGCGGCCGCCGGCGCTTCCAGCCCCTCCAGCTCCCGAATCCGCGGGTCAGGCCTCTCCAGAATCGACGCCGGCTTCAATCGCTCGCGCAGAACCCGCACGCACGCCTCGCTGAACGCATGCGTCCCAAGACCCCGCGCCAGCCTTTGCAGAACCACAATCTCGCCGTACTTGTCCGCCACCAGCCCCGGCAGCTCGTCCGCCTCGCTGAAGCACAGCCGCACAGAGTCTGTCCCGTCATCGAGCATCGGCCTTCGCCGCTCAATTGCCCCGCCCAGCCGCGCCTCCACCAGCTTCAGCCACTGCGTCTCGTCGATTGATTCCCTTGCCACCATCCGTAGCGCAATCTGGGACGTTGGACTATAGAGTGCCGTTCCCAGCAGCAAGCCTCGGCTGTCGGCAACCGGAAGCAGCGCCGGCGTCTCGCCCTCGCCCGTCTCAATCGCCTCCACATCCGACGCATACACCCACAGATGTCCGCCGCGCAGACGGTCCGCCGCACGCCGGTTGACTCTCGCCCCGGGTTGCGTCAGCCGTGCCTTTTCCTGACTTTTCGTGACAGGCGCGTTGCGCCCCGCGGCTGGCCTTTCAGGCTTTTCCCGCCTCCCGGGCCTTTCAGCCCAACCCGGTCCATCCCGCCGGCCCTGCTTTTCTTGCCCAGCCGGACCTCGTCCTGCGCGGGATTTACCGTGCCCATCGCGGCGCGGCGCCGCAGTTCGTTGACCCGAAGACAAAGAAGGCGCCGCTGGCTCTAAAGCCATGGGCGCCTTCTGTTTTTTGGCGGAGCGTTCTTTTGAGGGCTTGGTCATTGGCTTCCTCTAGGGATCATAGTCCCCTTTGAAAGCCTTCGGCTGCCGCCCGTTTACCGTTCCTGCATGCTCTCGATATAGCGGCTCAAATTGCTGATTCTGAGCTGCTTATCCTGAGCATTCGCCACGTTCATTTTGCCAAGGATTGGTCCCCATACCGGCATCTCTGCCGATCCGTGCGACGGCACTGACACGCCAAACTGCAATATCGATACGATATGGGTGTCCGGGAATCTTCCATGGTTCTTCTTGATCAATCCTGTCAGGTCCGACGGCTGGTCTTTCAATGCCGTCGCAGCCGGTCCATGACCTCTGCCATCCACGCCATGGCACGGCGCGCAATAGCTGGTAAACATCTGTCTACCGCTTGTCGGAGAAGTCTTGTTCACCGGGATCGTGACCTTTGTAGGAGACTGATCTGCATATCCCACGCCTGCAGTAAACACCGCGGCGAGGGTTGTAAGTAAGAGGTATTTCAACATAAGTTCCTCCGTTCTTTTCCTCCACTCCGGAGGGGACTCTACTCCTCTGTCACGGATACACTGCTGTGACGGTGAACACATGATAGAGAGCCCGTAAACACTGACGTACCTACAAAATTACAGCTAGCATTTGAAGGCATAACCCACATACTCTACTTGACTATCTCTGCTCTATCTTTAGTAATTGGGACTTGCTTAAACACTCGGTCATTCAAAAGACACAAAGCAGAGTCAATCCCTCCCTTCCCTGACCTTCTCCCCCCTCCTCTCTTCTCTTGATTCGGACACCTTCTCACTAAGGCACACTTAGAACTCGCCGCTTCGAAGTTAGTTGACGCGATACGAAACCAATACCCTACCCCAACCCGCCCGCGTCACCGATGCAGTGTGTGCGCTGGGTGCCCCTGATCCCTCGCTTTTGGGGACCGGAGAACAAAGACCGCAGTATCCAGAAAAGTTCACGACAGCCACGCGAGTCCCCACGCGAGTCCAAGAGCAACTAACCCCGCATCAATACGATCGGCCTATAATGAAGCATGGCGACTGCCCGCCAGCAACTACCGGCCGATATCCCCGACCCCAGCCAGCCCGGCCAGGAGACTACACAGCTTTCGCCGTCCGCGCAGGACCCCCACGCCATCGACGCCCGCTTCGAAGCTCTCCTTCGCCACGTCCAGGCCAACCGCCCCAGCGATGACGTAACCCTCATACGCAAAGCCTGGGAATTCTGCGTCCAGCACCACAAGGGCCAGATGCGCGCCTCCGGCGAGCCCTACATCATCCACCCCCTGGAGGTCGCTGAAGTCCTCGCCGAAATGAAGATGGACTCGACCGCCATCGCCGCAGGTCTGCTCCACGACTCGGTCGAAGACACGCCTGCCACCAGTGAAGAGATTGAAGCCGGCTTCGGCGACCAGGTCGCCCACATCGTCGAAGGCGTCACCAAGATCGACAAAATCCAGTTCGCCAATCGCGAAGACCGCCAGGCAGAGAACGTCCGCAAGATGCTGCTGGCCATGGTCACCGACGTTCGCGTCGTCCTCATCAAGCTCGCTGACCGCCTCCACAACATGCGCACCCTTGAGCACCTGCAGCCCGACCGCCAGGAGGCTATCGCCCGCGAGACCCTCGACATCTATGCGCCGCTCGCCCACCGCCTCGGCATGGGCAAGGTGCGCGGCGAGCTTGAAGATCTCGCCTTCCGCTATACCGACCCGGTCAGCTTCGAGCAGGTCTCCGCCGCCGTTGAAGCCCGGCGCGTCGAGGGCGAGCAGTTCCTCAAAGGCGTCGAAGACACCCTCATCGAGCAGCTCCGCGAAAACAATATCGAAGCTCGCGTCGAGTGGCGCATCAAGCGCCTCTACTCCATTTATCAAAAGCTGCAGCGCTCCAAGATCTCCTTCGATCAGGTCTACGATCTGCTCGCCGTCCGCGTCATTACTGAGGACATCGCCGCCTGCTACGCCGTCTTCGGACTCATCCATACCCTCTGGCGGCCCGTCCCCGGCCGTATCAAGGACTTCATCGCCATTCCCCGCGCCAATCGCTATCAATCGCTCCACACCACGGTCATTGGCGATGGCGGACATCAGTTCGAAGTGCAGATCCGCACTGAGGACATGCACCGCATCGCCGAAGAAGGCATCGCCGCTCACTGGAAATACAAGGCCGGCGCCAACACCGTTAATGCTCGCGACGAAGAGCGCCTCAACTGGATCCGCCAGCTCGTCGAGTGGCAGAAGGAAATGACGGATCCCAACGAATTCCTCTCCAGCTTGAAGATGGACCTGTATCCAGACGAGGTCTACACCTTCACGCCCAAAGGAAAGGTTGTGGTGGTTCCCGCCGACGGTACCCCCGTCGACTTCGCTTACACCATTCACACCGAGGTCGGCCATACCTGTGTCGGCGCCAAGGTCAACGGCCGCATGGTGCCCCTGCGCACCAAGCTGCGCACCGGCGACATCGTCGAAGTCGTTACCCAGAAAGATCACAAACCCAGCCGCGACTGGCTCACCTTCGTCAAAAGCCCGCGAGCCCGTAACAAGATCAAGCATTGGCTCAATGAAGATCAGCGCCGCCGCGCCGTCGACATCGGCCGCAAGCTCCTCGAACGGGAAGCCCGCAAACACAAGGTCCCGCAGGCGCAGATTTCTGACCAGGACCTGGGACGCATCGCCTGTGAATACGGCGTTGCCACTGCCGCAGACCTGCTCGCCACCGTCGGCCTGGGTAAGCACTCCGCGCATCAGGTGCTCAACAAGCTCGCTCCCGGCTACGCTGCTCCCGCCGAATCCGACACGCCCGCACCTGAGACCAAGCCCGGCGAAAGCCCGATGTCCGATGCGGTGCGCAAACTGCACCTCACCGGCTCCGACTCGCTTCAGGTCGAAGGACAGAACGATCTGCTCGTGTATCGCGCGCGTTGTTGTAACCCAATCCGCGGCGAAGAAATTGTCGGCTACGTCACGCGCGGCAAAGGCGTCGCGGTCCACGCGCGTGGTTGTCCCAATGTGCAGAATCTTCTCTACGAGAGCGACCGCCGCATCAATGTCGAGTGGTCCCGCGTCGGCGACACCACAGGCCGCCCGCAGCGCTACCCCGTCAAAATCACAATCTATTGCGACGACCGCACCGGCATGCTGAAAGAGCTCACCGCCGTCATCTCTGACGACGACACCAACATCCGCAACATCGACATCCGCCACGACGACAGCGGCGAAGCCATCATCGAATTCATCGTTGAAGCTGAAGACGTGCGCCATCTCAATCGCATGGTCCTTGGCATCCGCCGCGTCAACGGCGTCCGCGACGTCCAGCGCACTCAAAAAATCTAACCTGATTCGCATCGTTGGATGAATGGTCATCCTGAGCGAAGCCGAAGGACCTGCGGTTGCTCTTCAAGCTGCATCCGTCCGCAAGAAAGCACGAACCCAACCCGCGCTATCCTTGACTAGCCGACACCATGGGCGCATTCCTCACCATCATCGTCCTCGCACTGCTTCTCGCCGCGGCCGGCTTGCAGCTGGCCGGCAAACGCAGCGTCGGCTGCTGGCTCCTCGTTCTCTTCCCTGGATTCCTGTGCCTCGCCTATCTGCGCGACCTCTCCAAAGGCCCGCGCGTCCTCGGCCTCGGCGCATTCCAAGGCGACGAAAAACAACTCCTCGTCGCGCTCTGCATGTTGGCCGTCAGCATCTTTGCCGCGTTCCGCACCCAGTGGCGCTGGCTCTTCTGGCTCGAGTGGCTTCTCAACGGCATCGTCTGCGGCATGCTCGTCTACCTGGTCTTCTTTTGGAAGGTCTTCAGTTGATCCCATTAGCAAACGCGCGCGACAAAATCCTGCAAGGCATCCACATCCTCGACGGCGGCATGGCCTCCGAGCTCGAGTACCTCGGCGCCAACATCAATGGCCCGCTCTGGTCTGCTCATGTCCTTCAAGATGCGCCGGACAAAATCCTCGCCGTCCACCGCACTTACATCGAGGCCGGCGCACAGTGCATTGAAACCGCCAGCTATCAGGTCTCGCGCATGGGCTATGCCGAGATCGGCCTCGACCCCGGGCAGGCCGATGCAGCGTTACTCCATTCCGTCGCACTCGCACGCAAGGCTGCTTCCGAATTCCCAAAGCGCAAAATCTTCATCGCCGTCTCCCTCGGACCCTACGGCGCCGCACTTCACAACGGAGCGGAGTACCACGGCAACTACAACTGTTCGCACCAAGACCTCGTCGCCTTCCACTCTGCGCGCATCGAAGTCCTTTCTGAAATTAGAGGGCGCGAAGCCCTCGCCTTCGAAACTCTCCCGTCGCTCGAAGAAGCACAGGCCATCGGCGAAGCCCTGGCGCCCTATCCGAATCTCGCGGCCTGGTTCACCTTCACCTGCAAGGACGAGGTGCATGTGGCCCACGGCGAACTCCTCCGCGACTGCGCCGCAACCGTTGCAGCCCTTCCGCAGACCATCGCAATCGGCGTTAACTGCACACACCCGTCTCTGATCGCTTCGCTGATTGGCGAACTCCGTGCAGCCTCATCAAAGCCCATCGTCGTCTACCCCAACGCCGGCGAAGACTGGGATGCCAAAGCACGCTGCTGGGTCGGATCGAGTGACCCCGCGGCCTACGGGGCAAGAGCCGCGGAGTGGTTCGCCGCCGGCGCGCAGATCGTCGGCGGATGCTGCCGCACCCGCCCCGCGCACATCAGTGAAGTCGCCCGCGTCGCAGCAGAAGGCCCCATGACCGCATGATCGCTTCGCCCGATCGCGCGGTCCCTGGCCCCAGATCTTTGGCACTTGATCCCTGAAACCTGAGACCTGTCTCTTTCAAACTCCCGGCATCCAGCAGCCCGGCGTCGACTTCGAAATCGCGATCTCGTCTTCCGTCATGTCCACGCCAACCTCGGCAAACAACGGCGTGCTCAGATACCGCTCGCCCGTGTCCGGCAACATGCACAAGATCGTCGATCCCTTCGGAGCCTTCGCCGCAACCTGCAGCGCACCGGCAAAGGTCGCCCCCGATGAGATCCCCACGAAGATGCCTTCTTTCTTCGCCAGCTCCTTGCTCCATTTCAGCGCTTCGGGGTTCTCAATACGCAGCACTTCGCTGATCGCCTTCGATGCCACTGCATCCCCGGCTAGCTTCGCAATAAAGTCAGGGCTCCAGCCCTGCATCGGATGCGGCTTCCACGAGGGATGCGCCACCGCCGCCGACCCATCCTCTTTCCGCTGCTGTTCGATCCCGCTCGACAGCATCGGCGCCTCCGCCGGCTCGCATACCACGACCTTCGTCTCCGGCCGCTCCTTCGCCAGCACCCGCGCCACTCCCTTCAACGTGCCGCCTGTCCCGAATCCCGTCACCCAGTAGTCCAGCCGCTCGCCGGCAAAGTCATCCAGAATTTCTTTTGCCGTCGTCCGCGAGTGCATATCGGCATTGGCCTCGTTCTCAAATTGTCGCGTGTAAAACCAGCCATGCTTCGCCGCCAGCTCTTCCGTCTTCTGCACCATGCCCACCGCGCGCGCTGCCGCCGGCGTAATCACCACCTTCGCGCCCAGAAAGCGCATCAACTTCCGCCGCTCTACGCTGAACGTCTCCGCCATCGTCACCACCAGCGGATAGCCCTTCGCCGCGCACACCATCGCGAGGCCGATGCCCGTGTTGCCGCTCGTCGCTTCCACCACGGTCTGCCCCGGCTTCAGCTTGCCGGTCCGCTCCGCGTCTTCAATCACGCCCAGCGCCAGCCGGTCCTTCACCGACCCCAGCGGATTGAACGCCTCCACCTTCACATACAGGTTGATCCCCTCAGGCGCCAGCCGGTTGATCTTCACCACCGGCGTATTGCCTACCGTCTCAAGAATGCTCGCGTATCTCCGACCCATACAACCTCCAAACACGGGCCATTCTACATGGGCATGTCTGCCGCACACACCGAAAACATCGCCGCGTCCCGACAGAAATAGCTCCAGGACACGGAATCCCGGCGTCGTGCTACGGTGATCTCAGAATGAGCAAAAGAGTCCTCACCCCTGCGCGCCTTGAGGCATTCTCCGACGGCATCATCGCCGTCATCATCACCATCATGGTCCTCGAACTCAAGGTGCCCGCGCAGGATGGCCTCGCCGGCCTGCGCGCCGTCGTACCCACCCTCATCCTCTACCTGCTCACCTTCGTTCAAATCGGAATCTACTGGGTCAATCACCACTATCTCGTCGATGAAGTCGAGACCGTGAGCCACGGCATCTTGTGGTCGAACCTCGCCTTCCTCTTTTGCCTTTCGCTCTTTCCCTTCGCCACCGACTGGATCGGCGTCAAGGGGCTCACCTCATTCAACACCGCACTCTACGCCGCGGTCAGCATTTTTCCAGGGGTCGGCTACATGGCGCTCTGGTCGCGGATCCGCGCTGTGAGTGCGACGCCCCCGGACGCAAGCTGGTCGAAGCAAATCGCGTCCGTCTCGCTGTACGTCCTGGCGATTCCCGCCGCCTACTACCGTCCCGCCGCCTCTCTGGCGCTCATCGGGATCGTTGCCGTACTCTGGCTGCTGCCACCAAAGGCCAAAGTCCCCCCGGAGCGTTAGTGTCGACTACTAAGGTTCGGGCCGGGCAGACGTTCAGAGAACACAAACTCCGCTGGGCGATCTCAGGGGCTCACACGCCATGGCGAAGTCGTCGTCCATTGCCGAAGCTCCTGCTCAGCCCACGCATTCGATTTGTCCGCATGGCATGAAGTACAGGGATTCGGAATACCGGACTCTTCGGTTTCATTGGGAGTGATGAATCGAAACGTGTGGGCAGCCACATAGGTTCCTTTGATCGTTTGCTCAATGTGCGGCATGTGGCACGCGATGCACTGGCTTCCCGCGCTGTTCTCCGCGTGATGGGTATGCTCAGAGACCGTACCTTTGAGTCCGGCGGGATTCTGCTTCGTGTGGCATTCGAGACAAAGCGCGTTCCCCTTTGCAATCAAGTTGGACTCGTTCTGATTGCTGTGAACCTCGTGGCAATCGAAGCAACGAAGCTGGCGGTGGTACATGTTGCTTTGCACAAAGTCATTGCCTTGCATCCGGTTCTTGTGCGCGGTCAGATCCGCGAATTGAAAGAAGTCCGTCGTCCCCAGCTTCAGTTCTTCCAACCTCCAAAACTCCGCCAGGCGCTTACCCGGGAGATAGCCAACCGGCCAGTCATAATATTGCCCGTGGATCGGGTTGCTGGGCGGCCGGCCCTGGCTGTGACATTGAATGCACACGTCGGTTCCCCGAACGGAATCGAGGGTTTCAGGATTCACGATGTTCGTCCGCCCGGGATGAGCCACATGATCGCTTCCCGGACCATGGCACTTCTCGCAGCCAACATTCCATTCCGTCACTTCTTTGGTTTCCACGTTGTAGTTGACCGAATGGCAGCCATCGCAGGTGGGGCCTGTGGGTCGGTCACTGTTGCTCGGGCCGTAGTAGGGAACCCACCAATCCGTTCCAGCCTCCACGTGATAAGGGAGCCATCGCTTCTGTGCAATGTCCCATTGCGCGGGCAACGGGTAGTAGTCGTTGCCTCGCTTGGCAAAGTAGCGTTGCTTGTACCGGCTGCCATACACGAATGCAACATCATCCAGACCGAAGCTGCGAACAGGATCAGGATGCACAAAATCTCCAAGAACAGCATCTGGATGTTCCTTGGGATCGCGCACTACATTCGCCATGCGCGTCTGCTTCCATCCGTTGAACTGCTGCAGATGACAGAGCCTGCAACTCTCAGAGCCAACAAAATGCGCTGCGTGGGCGCTCTGCTCCGCAACAGCAATCTCGCCTCGCAGCGCAAATATCGCAACCGCACATATCGCAAGCAAGAATTTCACCGAGTCGTCTCCGGCTGAATTTCTATCAGAGATAGATTAGCGTCCCAGGACGGAACAGAATGTCATCGAAAGAACATCCGCTCAGTGTTCCTGTCAGGCACGGGTCCGCACGACCCGGTAACGGGAAAGATCGCTGGTGATTCGATCCAGGAGCAGACCAGGCAGTGACTGCAGAATATTTCTGCCATTCTCAAGCCGCAGGCTCTTCCCTCGAACGAGTGGCGAGCGCCACAGTCATCATTGTTGAAGAAACAGACTTCGCCGGAATGAATGAAGAGTGGACCAAGTGGTTTTCAGAGAATCCGCCCGCGCGGCAAGGCCCGAAATTACCTGTTCGAATTCCCGGAATGAGAGTCTCCCTCACGGCCAATGCCGCAGTTACTCCTTCCGCAAATGGAGATTAACCGGCGCGCTATGCGCCCATCGCGGTCTCGGCTCCGCGAAACAGCGCGCGCAGCGCCTTCCACACCCAGCGCACCAGCAGCACAATCAGCAGCAGCAGCACCACCGCGATGCTCCCCGCCACATACGGCTTCCAGGTCGCCATCCACGTCAGGAATACCGCCAGCACATCCTCTCCCAGACTCAACGCCATATTGCTGAAGGGCTCCGGCGACGGAGTCACCGCGGCACGCGCCGCCGTCTTGCCGCCGTGCGCCGCCAGTGCAATCAAGCCTCCGGCAATCGTTGCCGCAGCCTGTTCTCCGGGCGACAGCGCCGCCGTCGCCTGGTACGCCAGCAGCGCCGCCACCGGCACACGAATAAATGTGTGCAGAGCATTCCAGATCAAATCGAACGCAGGAACTTTATCGGCGAAGAACTCAACGCCAAATAACGCCGCACTCGCCCCAATCACCCACCAGCTTTCGAGCAGATGCAGGCCGGGCGGCAGAGCCAGCAAGCCTGCGTGCGCCAGCAGACCCAGCGTGGCCACCGTCGCATACACGTTCAGACCCGCGGCAAAACTCACCGCGATCAGCAGCGCCACCCATTCGCTTCCCGCCAGTTTCATGCCGCCAGTATAGGGCTAGTGGCCCAGTCCCGCAGTCTCTGTTTCTCTGACCACTGTTCACTGTCCACTGGCCTCACTTCACTCCCTTGTTCGGGTCCCACACGCCCTGAAGCTTGCGCACATAGAGAATCTGTCCGAGGTGATACGCGTTATGCGCGCCCACATGCGCAATCAACGACGCGTTGTCGGCCAGCTTCTGGTCGTCAGCCTCTGTCACAGCCGCCTCCCAATCCGTCATCACCTGGTTCAGCTTCTGCACCAGGTCATCCCACTGCGCTGGAGTGAAATCGTTGAACGTCTCGTCGTTGTTCCCGCTGAATGCCGGTGGCTTCTGTCCCTTGAAGCGCGCCAGGCTCTGCGTATCCCAGAACCACAGGTGGTACGCCAGCTGCCCCACCGAGTGCGAGCCCTTCCCCGGCGTCCACTTCGCCTGTTCCGCCGTCAGGCCCGCCACTGCAATGTTTGCCGGCACAAACCAGTCTTCGTTCGTGTGCGTTGTCTGCAACTGCTCCAGCAGCACACCGCGCAGCGTCGTCGGCGGCTTCTTGTCTTCCGCGCGCACCACGACCGCCATCGCCACCATCAGCACCAGAAATACTTTCCGCATTCTTCAACCCCCAACCCGTTGAGATGCCGGAAGTATATCGCCCGCCCTTTGCGGCTCCTCTGAACTGTGACGAGTTTCCAATCCGCCAACCCCCCGCAAAAGTCCGGCTCGCGAATCCATCACGCCGTCGGACACCAAATCCATTGGCCCCGCATCCCTTCCCGCGCTACGGTTCAGTTCTCATGAACCCTGTTCGCACCATGCCGCGCTCCGAATCCGTTGCCGTCACAGACGCCGCTGTTTTTGAAACGGAAACCCAGCCGGCTCTCGCTCTTGCTGCAATAGGACTGCTCGGCCTCGGCATCCTCACGCTCACCTTTGGCGATTTCGCCCTCGTATGGCAGCCCGTCGCCCCATGGATACCCGGCCGCACCGCTCTCGCCTACCTCGCCGGCACGCTCGAATGCCTCACCGCGCTCGGCCTGCTCTTCCGCGCCACCAGCCGCTGGGCGGTGCGCATCCTGCTTCCCGGCGTGATCCTGTGGCAACTGCTCAAGGTGCCCGATCTCTTCGCCGGCCCCTCTCATCTGGGTGTCTATCTCAGCTTCGGTGAAACCGCCATCCTTCTCGCCGGCGGCTGGACGCTCTTCGCACTCCTTGCCGATCTCTCCCCCACCTCGCCCTTCACATTCCTGACTTCGGACAAATCGCTGCGCCTCGCACGCATCTACCTCGGCCTCTGGATCATCCCCATCGGCCTCTCGCACATCGTGTACAGGGACGCCACCCTTCACCTCATCCCGATGTGGCTCCCGAATCGCGCCCTCTTCGCCTGGTTGACCGGCTTAGGCCAGATCGCCAGCGGCCTCGGCCTCGTCTTCAACGTACTGCCCCGCGGAGCCGCCTATGCTGAATCCGCGCAGCTCTGGCTCTACACGCTGCTCATCTGGGTTCCCGCTGTTCTGTTTGGCCCCAACGCCGATATGCAAGCCGTCTTCGGCGGAGCCGGCGGCGTGCGCCTGCCGCTCACCGCGCTCCTCGTCACCTGGTTTCCCGCTGCCTGCGCGCTCGCGATCGCACAGGCAATTCCAAACCCAAAGCACGACGCCTGACCGCGCCAGTCTCCGTGCCGACGCCGGTCTCCATACACCTCCTGCGCTCCTGCATCACGCTATCCTCCGGGAACGAGCTGGCCTGTACATGCCCGGAACAACCCGCAATGGTAGAATTCCGGCGAGCTGTTCCCCCGAAAGAGGACCCCCATGCGCCTGCGCTTTTCCCTCGCCGCCTTCTTCCTGCTCGCCCTCACTTCCCTCTCCGCCCTTGCCCAGGACCGTGATCAAGACCGCGACAGAGATCGCGACCGCGATCAGCCTCGCCAGTGGGGACATCCCCGCCCGCCTCGCGCCGGTGCCTGCTTCTACAAAGACGCCGGCTTCTATGGCGACTACTTCTGCATGCGCGCCGGCGACCGCTGGCCCTCCATGCCCCCGGGCTTCAACGATCGCATCTCCTCCATCCGCGTCTTCGGCGGAGCCCTGGTGCAGGGCTTCGAGAACGGCGACTTCAGCGGTCGCCGCATGCGCGTCGATCGCGATGTCGACAACCTGAACCGCTTTCGCCTCCCCGGCGACCCCGCCAAGAGCTGGAACGACCGCATCTCTGCCCTCGCCGTCTTCAGCCCGCGCGACGACTGGGATCGCCAACACCCATAACCGAGAACCTCGGCGGCCGAGTCGATCCATCTATCTCCCTCCATCCCGCGGGAGTCGCGTATGATCTCCCCACGAGGCGCCCCCATGCTTTCTTCCCCGGCTTCGCCCGCCACAACTTGGCCCGCGCTTCCGCAATCCGAGTGGACGAACACCTGCGCCACCCTGCAACTCTGGCTCCAGATCGTCGGCAAAATTCGCCTCGCCCTCGTGCCTCACCTCAACCACACGTGGAACGTTACTCTCTACCCCACCGTCCGCGGCCTCACCACCGCGCCCATGGCCTACGGCACGCGCATCCTCCAAATTGACTTCGACTTCGTCTCGCACCAGCTCCTCATCGACACCAGCGACGGCAGCCGCCGCACCCTCCAACTGCAGCCCATGTCCGTCGCCACCTTCTATCGCGAGGTCTTCTCCGCGCTCGACTCGCTCGGCATGCCCATCCGCATCTGGCCCATCCCCGCCGAAATCGAAAACCCCATCCCCTTCGATCAGGACCAGACACACCACGCCTACGATCCCGCCTACGCGCATCGCTTCGCGCAGATCCTTCTCCAAACCACGCGCGTCTTCACTACCTTCCGCGCCCGCTTCACTGGCAAGGTCAGTCCCATCCACCTGTTTTGGGGAGCGATGGATCTGGCCTGCACGCGCTTCTCAGGCCGCACCGCGCCCGAGCACCCCAGCATGCCCAACCTGCCTGACCGCGTCACCCGCGACGCCTACTCGCACGAGGTCTCCAGCGCCGGCTTCTGGCCCGGAGCTCCCGGCATCGAGCCCTTCTTCTACAGCTACGCCTATCCCGAGCCGCCCGGTTATGCGGACTACGCGATCGCCCCCGCCATCGCCAGCTACAACAAGGCCTTTGGCGAATTTATCCTGCCCTACGAAGCCATGCGCCAGGCGCCCGACCCCGACGCGGCGCTGCTCCAATTCCTGCAGGCCACTTACGAAGCCGCCGCCAACTCCGCCCACTGGGATCGAGCCGCTCTCGAAGTTTCCTGAGCCGCCCGCCAATCCTTGCCGCGCAAACAGTTGTGCGAAGCAGCACTGCGTTCCTCCGCATTGTCCAAAGAAAATCTCAGGTGTACGGCGACAGCTGTAATCCAAAACGTGATACATTATGTATATACATAAGCGCTACGAGTGGGACGAGCGCAAGAACCGTCTCAACCAGCGCAAACACGACGGCATCCGCTTCGAACTCGGGGCTCAGGTTTTTGACGATCCCGATTGCCTGATTGTGCCGGACCGCATCGACGAGGCCGGGGAGCAGCAATGGCACGCGCTGGGCGCGGTATTGCTCGATCCGGGTGCCGCGCTCGTCCTGATCGTTGTGCATGTGTACAGGGAGAACTGCGATGGTGAAGAAAGTATCCGCATCCTCTCCGCGCGAAGAGCTGGTAAGGATGACGTCCGACGATATAAGGAACAGGCGCTGGACTGAGGCGGAGAAAGAAGTGTTGCGCCATGCGGCTGCGAAGCAAGCCGCCGGCGACGACTCGGACATTGACTATAGCGACATTCCGAAGCTGACGCCGGAGCAGCTTGCCGGTATGACGCGCCTGCGCGGTCCGCGGCGCAGAGTCGCCGTGAGTCTGCGCCTCGACCCCCAGGTGCTCGACTGGCTCAAGTCAAAAGGCGAGGGACACCTCACCCGCATCAACGACATCCTCACCAACCTGATGGAAGCCGAACGGCGAACCAGCGCGAGGCGATAGCATCCCGACCGCCACGCGCCACCTTCGCATCGTGGAGGGAGCAGAGGCCTTCAGGCCTCTGAAACTGTCCAGACCGTCTACCGTCGGCTTGAGCCGCGCGGGCACTCAATCCTTGAACACCCGCTCGACAGCAGCCCCCATGAGGGACAGGTCTTAGTCCTTAGCGTGAATTTCCAGAGATGCCCGGTGTCTGTCGTACCGGAACAAGATCAGCCGGATGTTCCCGTCTCCACGCGGTCCAGAACGACTCAACCTCCACCATCCCTTCAATCCCCGTGGCGTAGTGCCGGAAACTCGACCATCGCCATTCCACGGGCTTTGCCACCAGGCCACGTGCCACTGGGTTCCTGTGAATGTATCGAACCTTCTCCGTATGCTTGGCTGCGGAGTAGACGTTGAAGTCGTAGTAGCGCGTCTGCCAGAACGGTGTGGTGCGGCGCCGTCGCGCAACCGATAGTTTCACGGCCTGGATCGCCCGATCCAGCGCGCCTATCTTCGGTTCGCTCACCAGCAGATGCACGTGTTCCGGCATCACGACGTAGGCGAGCACCGCAAACTCGTAGCGCACGCGCATGCGCTCCAGCGCCGACAGAAATAGATTCCGGCTTGCGGGGCTGCCCAGATAGGGCCGTCGCTGAAAACAGCTGAAGGTCAGGAAATGCAGGTCTCCGTTTTGCTGATAGCGATGAAGTTGAACCGGCATCGTTGCCAGCCTAGACCGAGCGCTTCGCGGGAATCCCGGTCACGGATCACATCGATCGAATCTCTGGTACTCAATCCGCCGAAAACCCTAAAATCGGGTGCCCCAGGTCTGGATTTTCAGACCTGGGATAGGTCTCTTCCCAAACGTGAACTCCCGGGAACACTCGACCCCCGTCGTACCTGAAGAGATGAGTCGGATGAAGTTGAACCGAGCTGTCTTACCACATGACCCATAATTGGGTGCCCCAGGTCTCGCTTCTGTCCGGGGTCCCCGCGGACAGGTCTTCGTCCGTGGGGTGGTGAGACCTCGGATAGGACGCTTCCCGAACGTGAACTCTCAGGACGCGGCTGTCTGCCTTCGATTCACCCACCCGCTGAATCCACAAGCGGGGATGGGCACCATCCCAGGTCTCAGAAGCGAGACCTGGGGCACCCGGCACCCGGCTTCCCTGTTTCTCGGTCTGTCCCCTGTTCACTGTCCACTGCTTCTCCGTCTGACACCTGACCTCTGACACCTGACACCTGATCCCTGACCCCTGTCTTTGTGATTCAATAGAAGAGATGGCAACGCAACGGAGGTCGACGCTGCGCGGACGCCGCATTGCGGCTCAGCGCAAGGTGCGCGAGTACGCGATGGTGGCGCGCGCCCTGGCTACGACCGGCCACCCCGTCCTGGCCCAGATCGTCCCGGCGCGCTTCTGCAACCTCTCCTGCTCGTACTGCAACGAGTACGACAAAGTGTCTGAGCCTGTTGAACTTGCCGAGATGCTGCGGCGCATCGACCACCTGGGCCGGCTGGGCACGGCCATGATTGGCATCTCCGGCGGCGAGCCCCTGACGCACCCGCACCTCGACGACATTATCAAGCGGATGCGCAAGACCGGCGCTATTGCCGGCATGATCACCAACGGCTATCTGCTGAGCGTGGAGCGCATTGAGCGCCTGAACCGGGCCGGCCTGGACCACATGCAGATTTCCATTGATAACCTGGTCCCCGACGACGTCTCCAAGAAGAGCCTCAAGGTCCTCGACAAGAAGCTGCAGATGCTGGCTGACCACGCCGAGTTCCACGTGAATATCAACTCGGTTGTCGGCGGCGGCTTCAAGGATCCAAACGACGCGCTGGTGATTGGGAAGCGCGCGCTCGAGCTGGGCTTCGAGTCGACCATCGGCATCATTCACGACGGCGACGGCCAGCTGAAGCCGCTGAAAGACGATGAGGCCAAAGTCTACTTTGCGATGACTCATCGCAAGAAGACCAACTACGCGCAGTTCGACAAGTTTCAGGAGGCGATTGCGCAGGGGCGTCCCAACGACTGGCGTTGCCGCGCCGGGTCGCGCTACCTCTATATCTGCGAGGACGGGCTGGTGCACTATTGCTCGCAGCAGCGCGGCTACCCCGGCGTTCCGCTGGCCAACTACACCACCGCCGACGTGAAGCGCGAGTTCCTGACCGCGAAGGCCTGCAGCCCCAACTGCACCATCGGCTGCGTGCACCGGATCAGCTACATCGACCACTGGCGCGCGCCGCAGACCAGCACCATCTCGCCGGGTGGCGAGGGCCTGGTGCAAATTGGCGGCATGGGCGACTAAAAGCCGGAACCGGGCTGCTGAGACGTGCTCTTACTTGTGCGCGGTGCGCATGGCTGCGGTCTTGGTCTCTTCGAGCGCTTCGTCAATCAGCTGGAACAGCTTGCTGCGATCGACGACCTCAACAAACGGCGCGCCCTTGCTGTTGGCGGTTGTCACCCAGATGGTGGGCGTGTGCTCGATGCCGATACGCTGGCCCAGGGCATAGTCCGCCTTGACTTCGGCCTGCAGCTTGCCCAGGGGGTCGATCGCAAAGGGCAGCGCGATCTTGCGATCGGCGGCAAACTTCTCAGTAAAGCTGCGCAGCCCGTTTAAATCGATGATGGAAGGCTGGCTGGCGAAGACCGCATCGCGATACTCGTCGCCGAGCTTCTTGCTTTTGGTATCGAACCAGCGCGCGTTGATGGCTGCCTGGGTGCTCCAGGCATGGAAGGGCAGGGGAAAATCGTGGCGCACCCACGGGATGTTGTATTTGGCCGCGGCTTCGCGCAGCAGAGGATTGGCATGCGCGCAATCGGGGCACTCCATGTCTTCAAACTCGACAATGGCAACGCGCGCGCCCGCAGGCGGCTTGAGCGCGGAAGGATCGTGGACCTGCGTGCCGCGCGGCGGCGGGGCAAACTGCGCGTGCACGCTGTTTGCGGCCACCAGCAATGCCGCAAAGGCAACGCCGGCCAGCAGACCGGAGCGACGGAATCGGGCGGGGAAGCAATGAATAAAGGAAGGATGCATCTCTCTTGGACGGCTCCCTGTCTCCCATTGTAACGGGACGATTCACAGAAAGTCGCGGCCGGCGCAGCGGTGGATGATTACTCGCGTTCGCGCTTGCGCTCTGCCATCCACTTGCGCCATTTGTAGTCAGCCAGGAACGAGCCAACCACCAGCGCAACGACAACGAGAATGAGGATCAGCTTCATGGGCCGGCCTGTTCGTTATGTCCGGTTTCTCCGGCCCCTTCAGCATACGCGGCGCCAGCCTCAGCGCCCCACCACAATCACAGTGAAGGTGCCGGGGAGCATGGCAGGCCGGGGCCGGGGGTTATCCGCCGTCGCGGCCGGCCGGGGCCCAAAGGCTGCCGTCACCAGGTAGACGCGATCGGTTGCCTCGTCGTAGGTCATGGTGCGCGCGCCGGCCTGTGTGGGCAGCATCTCAACGGTTTTGTACTCGGGGGATGCGGCGTCGACCACCGCCAGAACGCCTTCGCCGCAACTCGCGAATGCCAGCTTGTGCGCTGCGCTCCAGCCTGCGGCATCGGGGCCGTCGCCGATGGCAGGCGAGGCCAGTATCTTGCCTGAGTTGGAGTCGATTACGGCCATCTTTTTGCCGTCGCACACCGAGAAGAGCCTGTGACCCGGTACATCGAGAGCAAGCCCGCTGGGCGAGTCGCACCCGATGGGCCACTCCGCGGTCAGCTTCATTGCGCGCGCATCGAGGCGAACGATTTCGTTCTTGTCCTCGATGTTGTCGAAGACCGTGCCCGTGCCGTCGACCTGCGGAAACTCCGGCTTGCCGGGCAAAGCAATCGTTGCCACCACCTTCTCGGTGGCCGCGTCGATCACTGACACATCTTTGCTGCGCCCGTTGAAGGCCCATATAGTCTGCGTCGCAGGCTCAAAGATGATTCCGTCGGGGTTTGTTCCCACAGGAATGGTGGCCACGGTAGCCAGCGTGGCGCGATCAAACGCAACGACCGCATTCCCGCCGCCATCGGAGATCCACCCCAGTTTGCCGTCGGGGCTCAATGCCACACCATGCGTGCCATGCAGTCCGCCGATCGCGCCCAATTGCTTGCCCGTCTGCGCATCGAGTACATCCACATGATCGCCGCGCGTGATGTAAAGCCGGTGCGCTGGCGAATCCACCGTCAGGTAATCCCACCAGCCCGCGTCCGCCAGCTTCCACTTGTCGAGGACATGATAAGGCTGCTGCGCGTTTGCAGTGTGTATCGCCGCAACCAGGCTGCACAACACAACTGCAGTGCGGAGAAAATATGCGCTTCGATTGATTTGCATGAGTCTCTTCCCTTCAGAACTGCTTCACGGCCGATTCGCCACCGCAGGCATTGTCGCGCATGTGCATTAAGATTCGCTGAAGATAATCGTCTGGAAGAATCCTGGAAACGGCGCGAGGCCGGGAAGAGCTTCACCTGACGGGGCAATTCGCACTCTTCCGGCGAAGGCCTATAAATGGCCCGAATGCATTACTCTTATCGCTGCAGACATCCCGATTTCCGGATCCCCGCGTGCGCATCGTCCTCTCGAATATTGGCACTTTTGGCGACATCAATCCGTTGATCGCTCTCGCTCTCGAATTGCGCCGCCGCGGCCATGTGCCGGTGCTGGCACTGCCCGAGGTGTATCGGCCCAAGATCGCACCGCTGGGTCTCGAATTTCACGCCGTTCGGCCCGACATCGATCCCAGCAACAGCAAGCTTGTCGAGATGGTTTACGACGTGAAGAAGGGAACAGAGACAGGGCTGCGCGAGTTCCTCTTTCCTGTCCTGCGCGAGACCTACGACGACCTTCTGGCCGCGGCAACACAGCCGCAGCGCGCCGACCTTCTGCTGCTGGGCGAACTCAATTACGCGGGCCCGCTGGTCGCGGAGATCACCGGCATTCCGTGGGCCAGTTACGTGCTCGCGCCGCTCTCGTTTTTTTCTGCCTTTGATCCGCCGGTGTTGCCACCGTATCCCCGGCTGGCCCGCGCCGATCGCGTCACGGGCTTCGGCCGCGTCATCAAACGCGTTGCCCGCTTCACGACCCGCAAATGGCCTGAACCCATCTATGAGCTGCGCCGTGAACTCGGCCTGTCGCACGGATCCAATCCGCTCTTCGACGCCAAACACTCCCCATATCTGGTTCTCGCCCTGTTTCTCACGCGTGCTCGGCGTGGAACAAAAAGACTGGCCGCCGACACGCTCTGATCACCGGCTTCTGCTTCTACGATTCCGACGCGGGCAATGCCGCCCTGCCGTCGCAATCTTGAAGACTTCCTCGCCGCCGGGCCGCCTCCCGTGGTCTTCACGCTGGGGTCGGCCGCGGTGCTGGCCGCCGGCGATTTCTACGAAGTCTCAGCACAAGCGGCAATCAAGCTCGGAATTCGCGCGGTCCTGCTCGTCGGGTCAGACCCGCGCAATCGCCCAAGCCAGTCACTCCCCGCCACCCTCTGCGTCGCCGAGTACGCGCCGTACTCCGCGCTCTTTTCGCGTGCCGCCCTGGTGGTGCATCAGGGCGGCGTGGGAACCACCGCACAGTGTCTACGCGCGGGCAAGCCGATGCTCATCATGCCCTACTCGCACGACCAGCCCGACAACGCGCGACGCATGCGTCGGCTTGGTATTTCGCGCACCATCCAGCGGGCAAGTTACAAGCCGGCCGGTGTGGCTCGCAAGATTCGCGCAATGCTCGATGAGCCGGAGTTTGCGGAACGCGCTGCACAGGTCGCCCAGCAGATCGCCGCTGAAGACGGGACCAAGACAGCCTGCGATGCGCTCGAAGCACTGTACACGCGGACGCAGGGTGCCCGTCGAACTCCAGACAGTGCACAGGGATGACCGGCGATGCAAGCGCACTCCGGGTAGAGCTGCTGCCTGCCTCGCTCGAGCAAAAGCCGATCCTTGACGACCTGTTCCAACGGTATGCCAACGACTTCAGCGCAATCCATCCTGTCGAGTTCGGTGGCGACGGCAGGTTCCACTATCCCCACCTTGATTCGTATTGGCAGGCCCCGGGCCGCTTCCCATTTTTCGTAACAGTGAATAGGCAGATTGCCGGATTCGTCCTCGTCCAGCAGGGCTCGCAGATATCTGAGGACCGATCCGTCTGGGACATGGCGGAGTTCTTCGTCGTTCGAGCACATCGACGGCATGGCGTCGGGACCGCCGTCGCGCGGGCAGTCTGGGCGCGCTTCCCCGGACGATGGGAGGTTCGCGTGATGCAGTCCAACCGAGAGTCGCTCTTGTTCTGGAGCGCAGCCGTGCAGGGCTTTGCGGGACAGGCGGTCGAACCAATTTCAACGGAGAAGGCAGGCGAACTGTGGCGCGTGTTTCGGTTTGATTCAGGCACCGATGGGAGCAGATCTTAGACCCACTCGCCCTTGCGCATCAGCGGCTCGATCGCGCCTGTCGCCGTCTCGCCGTCAATATCCAGCTGGCCCGACCCGATCATCCAGTCCACATGAATCAGGCTGTCGTTCGCGCCGTGCGCCGCAAGCTCCTCCGGCGTCATCTTGTCGCCGCCCTGCAGACACGACGAATACGCCTGCCCCAGCGCGATGTGCGACGCAGCGTTCTCATCAAATAATGTATTGAAGAAAAGCATGCCGCTGCTGGCGATGGGCGACGAGTGCGGCACCAGCGCCACTTCACCCAGCCGCCGCGCGCCATCGTCGGTGTCGATCAGCTTCCGCAGCACTTCTTCTCCGCGCGAGGCATGGGCCTCCACAATGCGTCCGTCTTCGAAGCGTACTCGAATGCCTTCGATCATTGTGCCCTGGTGCGATAGCGGCTTTGTCGCTGTCACCGTGCCATCGGCGCGATCTTTGTGCGGCGTCGTGAACACTTCCTCCGTCGGCATGTTCGGGATGCAGTAATTGCCATTGCCCGCTGTCGTTCCCCCGCCCAGCCACAGGTGCCCATCGGACAGCCCAAGCCGAAAATCCGTTCCCGGACCGCGATACCGCAGCGCGGCATAACGCTTCGCGTTCAACTGCGCGGCACGCTTGTGCAACTCGGCATCGTGCCGCTTCCACGCGCCCACCGGATCGTCCAGGTTAATTCGCGTCGTTTTGAAAATTGCTTCCCAGAGCTTCGCGACCGCGGCATCAGACAGGTCGTTAGGAAACATCGCGGCTGCCCATGCCGGCGTGGCGCTGGCCACAATCGTCCAGTTAATCTCATGCCGCGTGATCAGCTCGAGCGCAGGTCGATAGGCAGCGGAAACCGCGCGATTCGCACGGCCCACCTTGTCTGGATCTTCATTCGACAGCAGCGACGGATTCGCGCCTGCGATCGCCAGGCGCGCCGCACCGCTCTTGAATGCCGCTCCCATGCCGTCGTAGAGCCACTTGGCCGCACGATCGAAGCTCGCATCAGGCGCGAAGCGATAGCGCATCAGCGCCGCCTCGTCATCAGCATAGAGCGTCGTCACCAGCGAAGCGCCGGCGCGATACGCATGCTCGGTGATGCGCCGCGCCAGAGCTATGCTGTCGAGCGACGCCGTCATCACCATCTCCTGCCCGGCCTTCAATCCCAACCCCACGTGTACGGCCACTTCGGCCAGCTTGTCGAGATTTTGCTCGTGCGTCCGTCCAGCTGCCGGTTCAGTCATCGTGCCGCATACTCCTTTGCCGCATATTCTTTGGTCTGGCCGGTGCGCGAATTCGTTACGCTGAAGCTGCCATTCGCGCTGGCCACTACTTTGAAGTATGCCCCATCGCTGCCGCCCTTCAGATTCGCGATCAATGGGTCCGCGCTATTGTGCGCCGCGTCGGAGTCCTCGGCCGTGTGCAGCATCCACAGATCCTCAAGCCCCGGGCTCTCGTGCACTGTCTGCCATGCCTCGGGACTGCCCGCCTTGTGCGCGCCGTTATCCATGATCGCTACGCGGGGATGGATCGCATCCACAAACGCCTTCGCGTTCGACAGGTTGAATCCGTGGTGATTCACCATGTAGAGATCCACGTGGCCGATCAAATTCGCCGGGCACACCAGCGGAATCTCCTTCGCCTTGGTCAAATCGCCCAGGTCGAGAAAGCGGAATTTGCCGAATCGGATCAAGACTCCAGCCGACCGCGGATTCTCCGTCGTATCCAGATCCCAATGCGGCTCGCTCGCGCAATACGGATTCGGCGCGGGCTTGACTCCCGGCACGGCGGCAATATGCTCGCCGTCAGCGGCCAGCACAATCGTCGTCAGCCCCGGAATGTCAATCGTGTCGCCCGGATGCACGATGCGTCGCGGCGTGGTGCCGATCGCCTTGAGATACGCCGCAAAATCCCGGCGGGTGTCGTCTGCATCTTCCCGGTTCACGCCGTGATCCAGAAATTCGCCGACCTTGATCCGCTCCACGAGATTCGGCACCCCGCCCACATGATCGACATGGAAATGCGTGATGAGCACGTGGTCGATCTTCGTCAGGCCCGCATCCTTCATCGCGGCTTTGATTCGCTCGGCATCGCGGCCGTCATTCCCCGGCCAACCCGTATCCACGAGCAGCGACCCCCTGGAAGGCGAGACCAGAAGCGTCGCCTGTCCACCTTCCACGTCGATGCTGTAGATGATGAGATGGCCTGAGGGGGCTTGGGCCGTAGCTAAGCGCGAAGCGGGACCGGCGATCAGAGCCAGTGCGCACAGGGTCGGAAGCAGAAGGTTTTTCATAACCGCCAAAGTGTATCGCGCAACGCGCATACCGCGAAACCCGCCCAATCCGGCCATCGGCGTCCCAACTGCTAAAATAGACTTGAGCCGCGCTGTGCGGCCATCAGATCAATCCCCCAACCTGCCGGCCGTGCCGCCGCGTCCACTAAGAAAAGGAACCCCGCGCCTGTGACCCAGACGATACGCAATATCGCCATCATCGCCCACGTTGACCACGGCAAGACCACCCTGGTGGATGCCATGCTGCGCCAGGCCGGCACCTTCCGCGCCAACGAGCAGGTGGCCGAGCGCGTGATGGACTCAAACGAGCTGGAGCGCGAGCGCGGCATCACCATCCTCGCCAAGAACACGGCCATCCAGTTCGAAGGCGGCAAGATCAACATCGTCGACACGCCCGGCCACGCCGACTTCGGCGGCGAGGTGGAACGCGCCCTCAAGATGGTCGACGGCGTCATGCTGCTGGTGGACGCCGCCGAAGGCCCGCTGCCGCAGACCCGCTACGTGCTCGCCAAGGCCCTCGAAGCCAAGCTCAAGCCCATCGTGGTCATCAACAAGATCGACCGCCCCGACGCGCGCCCGCAGGAAGTGCTCGACGAGATTTACGATCTTTTCATCGATCTCGACGCGGAAGAATCGCAACTCGATTTTCCGGTGCTCTACGCGGTGGCTAAGGCCGGCACAGCAACCACCGATATGGCCGTACCGGGCACCAGTCTGCAGCCGCTCTTCGAGTCCATCGTGAATACGATTCCGGCTGCCACCGGCGATGCCGATGGCGCTCTGCAAATCCTTGTCACCAATCTCGACTACTCTGACTACTTCGGCCGCATCGCGATCTGCCGCGTCTTTCAGGGCACATTGCACGCCGGCGACGAAGTCAACATCTCCAAGCGCGACGGCTCCCTGATGAAGACCAAGATCACGAAGCTCTTCACCTTCAGCGGCCTCAAACGCACCGAAACTACTGAAACCACCGTTGGCGATATTGTGGCCGTCGCCGGCGTCGAAGGCATCACCATCGGCGAGACCATTACCGGCATCGAGAACCCTGCGCCACTGCCTCTCATCGTCATCGACGAACCGACGATCGCAATCCAGTTCAGCGTAAACAACGGACCCTTTGCCGGCCGCGAAGGCCAATACGTCACTAGCCGCAACCTGCGCGAACGCCTCGAGAAAGAACTGCTCACCAACGTCTCCATCCGCGTGGAAGAGACCGGCTCCCCCGACACCTTCAAAGTGCTGGGCCGTGGCGAACTGCAGCTTGCCATTCTCATCGAGATGATGCGGCGCGAGGGCTTCGAGCTGATGGCCGGCCGTCCTGAAATCGTCACGAAGGTCGTTGACGGCGTGCGCATGGAGCCCGTCGAGCACCTCACCATCGACGTGCCCGAAGAGCACACCGGTGTGGTGATTGAGAAGCTCGGACCCCGCAAAGGCGAGATGACCAAGATGCACAACCACGGCTCCGGCCGCGTGCGCATGGAGTTCCGCGTGCCCAGCCGCGGCATCATCGGCCTGCGCAGCGAAATGCTCACCGAGACCCGCGGGACGATTGTCATGAACGCGTTATTTGACGGCTACACTCCCTACCAGGGCGAGATTCCGCAGCGCCCCACCGGCGCACTCATCTCCGATCGCCAGGGCCTCACCACGACCTACTCGCTCAACGGACTCCAGGAACGCGGCATTCTCTTTCTCGGTGCCGGCGTCGAAGTCTACGAGGGCATGGTGGTCGGCGAACACTCCCGCGACAACGATCTCGACGTCAACGTGGTGCGCGAAAAGAAGATGACCAACATGCGCGCATCCAGTGCCGACGAGGCCATCCGCCTGGTGCCCTACCGCGCGCTCAATCTCGAGCAGGCGATCGAATTCATTGCCGATGACGAGTTCGTCGAGGTCACGCCCAAGTCCCTGCGCCTGCGCAAAAAAATTCTCCAAGCCAATCGCCGTCCGAAACGCACCGAGAAGGTCGGCGCGTAGACACTGGGGGTCCCTGGTGAACGATGCACCGATCAATCTCGCTGAGAAGTTCGCCCTCTTCACCGAGCAATGGCAGCCCAAAGTTATTGCCGAGATGAACGATTACCAGTTCAAGATCGTGAAGCTTCAGGGCGACTTCGTCTGGCACGACCACAAAGATACCGACGAAACCTTCTTCGTAATCGAAGGCAAACTCCGCATCGATTTTCGAGACTGCGCGATCCATATTGGCCCCGGCGAACTGTTCGTTGTCCCGAAGGGTGTGGAGCACAAACCCTTCGCCGAACATGAAGTAAAACTGATGCTGATCGAACCGCGCGGCGTGAAGAACACAGGCCATGAAGCCGGCGACCGTACCGCCCCCAACGACGTCTGGATCTAACTTTAGGAAACTGATCGACGAGATGGCTCACGATCGAGGCGCGGGCATGTTTCTACAACCGGCTCTTCGCCTCGAGCACCCGCTCCAGCGCTTCATTGGCCGTCGAACCCACCGCCGACAGATGCCCCATTTTCCGCCCTGGCCGCGGTGTGTGCTTCTCGTAGAGATGCAGCCGCACCCCCGGAACCGCCAATGCCGCAGCAAAATCCGGCTCCCCCTCGCGGTCCAGCCACACCTCGCCCAACAGGTTCACAATGGCCGCCGGAGTAATCAGGCTCGTATCGCCCAGCGGTAAATTGCATGCCGCGCGCACCGCCTGTTCAAACTGGCTCGTGACGCAGCCACGCTCGCTTTGGTGATAGCTGTTGTGCGGACGCGGCGCCAGTTCATTCACCAGCAATTGCCCATCCGTGGTGACAAACATCTCCACGCAGAGCAAGCCTTCAATTCCCAACCTCGATATGATCGCCTCGGCCAGGGCCTCCGCATGCAGTTCCATGCGCGATGGCAACTCGGCCGGCAGCACGCTCCAAGCCAGAATCTGATCCTCATGATGATTGCGCGCTGCAGGAAAGCTCGATACTTCGCCTCGCGGGTTCCTCGCCGCCATCACACTGATCTCGCACTCCAGTTCCAGCGCCTGCTCCGCAACAGCAGGCAACTCACCGAGAGCGTGCCAAGCCTGCTGAATGCTTTCCACAGAATTGCCGCTGGCACCACTAATGCGTGCCTGCCCGCGCCCGTCGTAGCCACCGCGTCCAATCTTGAGGAACACCTCGCCACCCAGCGCCGGCACCGCTTCCAGCAGTTCCGCTCCGCTCGTCACCACACGAAAGGGCCCCACCGGAAATCCATTCTCCGCGAGCCAGGCCTTCTGCAGTGTCTTGTCCTGGATAATTCGGATCGGCTCTACGCCCGGCCGCAAGGGTGCCAGCGCGGCCACCTCGCGCAACGCGTCGAGTCCGATCTGCTCAATCTCCAGCGTCACCGCGTCCGCGCCCTCTGCCAGTCGTCGCGCCGCATCCTCGTCGTCCCAGCGGCCCACAATCGTCTCGTCGACAACGAAACTTGCCGGGCACTTTTCTTCCGGATCCATCACCCGAACGCGGTACCCCATCGTCCGCGCTGCCATCGCCATCATGCGGCCCAACTGGCCGCCGCCCAGGATTGCCAGTAAGCCGCCAGGTCGCACGACAGAAAACCCATCCAATTTTTGCCTGAGTTCTTGCGTCAAGCGGCAGGCTCCCCATCGCCGAGACCTTGCACCAGCACCTCTGCCGTCCGCGCCGCACGCCATGTCGCCAGCCGATCGTAAAGCGCCGCGTCCGTCGTCGCCAGCATCTCCGCAGCCAGCAGCGCCGCGTTCGCCGCGCCCGCCTTGCCAATCGCCAGAGTTCCCACCGGAACACCCTTCGGCATCTGCACAATCGAGAGCAGCGAATCCAATCCGTTCAGTTGCGTCGCCGCCACCGGCACGCCCAACACCGGCACCAGCGTCTTCGCCGCCAGCATTCCCGGCAAATGCGCCGCGCCACCCGCTCCGGCGATAATCACGCGCAGCCCGCGTTCGCGCGCCGTCGCCGCATACTCAAACAGCAAATCGGGCGTCCGATGCGCACTTACTACTCGCGCTTCATACGGAACCCCCAGCGCACGCAGGATCTCAACCGCGGCGACCATCACGTCGTAGTCGCTCTTTGAGCCCATCACCACGCCAACCAGCGGCTTTTCCTTCATGCGCAAATTATACGGGGCGCCCGAGCCGGCCTCCGGATACCCAAAGTCACGCTATTGGAATGTGGAATTTCCTCGATCCTACTTCCGGAACCAGGCTTCCACCGCTACTTCAATCACCGCAAACACCACGCTCGCTGCCGCCAGAAAGCCCTTCGCGCGCTGCCAGTTCTGTTCGTGCCGCTCCATGCAACGCTCCAACTCCGCAATGCGCCCACCATTCCCATCGCCCATCAGTCCGCGCATTTGCGTCTTCAGCACGCTCAGGTCACTCAGCACCTGCGCTTCAAATTCATTCATCATCCGCATGCATCTGACTCCATCGCGACCACTGACCTCTGCCTGCTGTTCACTGCCCAATGCTGAGGGGCAAATTAAAAATCAGCGCCGCGGAAAACTCCGAGTAATTCGGCGGAGTCGCCCCGTCGAAGATCCTTAGATAGAAGCGGTCGCTCGCCGATGCCCGCGTAAACGTCAACGTCGATTGCGTCCCGCGCATCACCAGTCTGTATCCTCGCCCGGCATAAATGCCGAGTCCCTTCGACGAATCTCAAATCCTCCGCCCGTCGGCGCCGCTGTGCCTGTCTGAATCGTTACCGTGTTCCCGCTCATCCCCGCAACTGTGAGCGCGTTCAGATTCGCCAGCACCGCCGCGTTCGGAGTCGCCGGCAGCCAGGTATCCGCCGGAACCGCCGCAGAAGTCCGGATAGCCAGATCTTCTACCCAGTCATTTGCGAAATCGATCGCGTAATCGACTAAGTCGGGATAACTCGACGCGTAACTCAGCTTCACCTTCCGCACAATCGCTCTTACCTGAAAGCCCATCGCCGGCGCGTTGCAATCGAGCGCATCGCCCGGCCACAGATCGCTCCCCAGACGCGCGTTCGTCGTCCTGTAGCTCCCGCTCCACAGCGCATTCTCGCTGCTCCCAGCCTGCACCAGTGCCAGCGCCGCGTTGCGGCAATCCTGCGAGCTGCGCGCTGCCGGGCCCGTGACTGACCCGGTCCATGCGCAAACCGCAGGCAATCCTGCTTGTGCCAGTGCCTGCTGGCTGGCGGTATTCACTTGCCGCCCCACTGACCGGCCTGCCGCGCGATAACTCACGGCAATCTGTTCACCCACCGGCGGCGCGTATCCCGCATAGAAGACCAGCTTGCCTGCAGTCTCCACCGAACACTCGGCCGCCTGCGCCGTGGAGCCCAGTCGGCGCGTGAAAGGCGTTCCGTTCACCGGCCTGCTCGTCACCCACCCCGAGCCCAGGTTGGTTAGGAGTATCGCGCGCATCGCTCCTCGCAGATTGACACTGCTTGCCGCCACTACAGAACATACGGGCGGCAAATTCGCTACTGTCCCGTCGAACAGCGTCACAGGCATTCCTGCCACGCCGTTCACAAATTCCTGAATCTCGAAGTGGAGCGATGCGCCGGCAACATTCATTTCTCCGCCCGACGATAAAACTCCGTCATCGCCGCTCGATCGATAGATGGCGAACAGCCTTTGCGGTTCGTTGCAGTGCGCCCGGATCCGCAAAGCATATTGATTCGCAGCGTTGATCGCATACACCGTTCCGGTTGCTATCCCCTCTACAAGCGGCTGCACACTCACAGACCCGGTGCTTTGTTGCGCCGAAACAAGAAATCCCGCCGTGCACGCTGCCTGCGTCGCAGGCTCCGCAAACAACCCGGCAACCACTCCCGTACTTCCTCCCGCCAGGGTGACCCCCGTCGCCTCCAGCAGCAGCGTTCCCCCCATTTCCACTGGGTCCAGCCAGGTCAACGTCGTGGCGCCGTCGATACCATCGCCGCCTTGCATCGCTAGTCCGCCAGCTCCAAGTGCGAGATATCGATTGCTGCCGAGCAATCCCCACACCCGCGAGTCGATCGCAGCCTCATTGAACATCTCGCGAATCATTGTTCGCTTCGACGAGGAAGGACAAAACGGAAGCGCTGCCAAATTCAACTCTGTGGTCACGCCGTCGCCCAGAAAATACTCCGTCACATACGCAGGGCGAGCGCATCCGCAACGCTCATCTGTCCACCAATCCCGGACAGCCTCCCGCGTTCGTGCTCCCCTGCGAAAAACGCGACCGGCATGCCCAGCCCGGTCGCGCCTATCGCCTCAACGTTCAGCCTCTTTCAACGGCTCACCAACCGCGGAAGGAGTCCGAAAAGAAAAGGGAGAGCGATTGCCGCTCCCCCGTATCACTTCTGTATGAATGTTCTAAGTCTAGCTAATCTCGTCGAAATTATCCGCAATCCTTGCGCGTCACTCATCTATACGCTTCATCAATCACTTGCTCCTCTCATCCCCGGCTCTCCCTATTGACGCCACTGCAATCGCATGGACAAGCTTTTCTGCAGATCTCGTTCGTTTCCTGGCCAACAGAGAATCACATCCGCGCTCCTCCCGGAGGGAGGGGAGGAAAATAGCCCCGGATGGAGTGCAGCGTAATCCGGGAAGGGCATTCCAAGCGAGTGAGTCAACCCCGTAGGGGCGGAGCAAGCCGGCATCAGACCATCATCGAACGTTCGAGCGATTGCCCCACCATTTGACAATCCGCGCCCACGTTCCTGATCGACTACCATGTCTTGAGTGACAACCCTTCCCGCCACCCACGATCCCACCCTTCTCGTTCATGGCGGAGCATGGGCTATCCCCGCCGACGCCGCAGCCGCCCACGAAGCCGGTGTCCGCCACGCCCTCGAAGTCGGTCACGAAATCCTCGCCCGCGGCGGCGCTGCCATCGATGCCGTCGAAGCCGCTGTCGCCATCCTCGAAGACGATCCCACCTTCGACGCCGGACGCGGCAGCTTCCTCACCGCCGACGGCCGCGTTCAACTCGACGCCCTTCTCATGGATGGAGGCCGCATGAAAGCCGGTGGCGTCGCCTGTGTCGAACACCTGCGCAACCCCATCCACGCCGCGCGCCTCGTCCTCGAACAAAGCCCCCACGTCTACTTCGTCGGAGAAGGCGCCGAACGCTTCGCCCACGCCCACGGCATGGAACTGATCGACAACTCCGAGCTCGTCCTCGACCGCGAACGCCAGCGCCTCGCCGACGCACAAGCCCGCCAAGCTGCCGGCCTCGCCGATGCCACCTTCTCCGGACACCGCGACGACAAAGACCCCGAAACCGCCTATACCCGGGCATCCGCGGAACCCGCCGAAGGCCGCTCGCCGTCCGCGAAGGACCACGATACCGTGGGTGCCGTTGCCCTCGACGCCCGCGGCAATCTGGCCGCCGCCACCTCCACCGGAGGTACCCTCAACAAAACTCCCGGACGCGTCGGCGACTCTTCCCTCATCGGTTGCGGCTGCTATGCCGACAACCTCGCCGCCGCCGTCTCTCTCACCGGCTGGGGCGAACCCATTATGAAGTTGGTGTTAGGCAAATGGGCCACCGACCGCGTCGCCGCAGGCTCTGCCCCTGAAATCGCGGCCCGCGAGGCCATCTCCTACCTCTACAACCGCCTCGGCGGACACGGCGGCATCATCCTCCTCGGCCCCGACGGACGCTTCGGCCTCGCCCATAACACCCCCGCCATGGCCTGGGGCGTTGCCACACCCGGTGGCCTCCAAACCGGCCTCTCCATCTAGTTAAGGGAACCGGCATTTGCTTTCGGCGCTGCCTCTATCAGCACGAAAATGGGTGCCCCATCCAAGCTCTGCTTGGGTGGGAAAGCAACGAACCCAAACCGCCTTTTACGGAGGGGGCCGAGGCCTTCAGGCCCCGGAAAACGCAGGCGGCAAAGCAAGACCTTCAGGCCCGAACTCCGGATCAAGCGAATGAATTGTCATCCTGAGGACCCGCGCGTTCATCGGGGTCCCCAGTGACAGGTCTTCGTCACTGGGGTGATTTGGGGCCCCGTTGGCGATGCCAGTCGTCAATGGGGTAAGCGGGGCGAAGGATCTGCTGTTCGCGATGTCGCATCTGTACGGTATCTGCCGTCGTCCGTCCTATAACCTCTCTAGCCCAGCTTCCACTTCATCCGCGTATAAGCCACACGAAATCCCTGCCGCTCCGCATTCCTCTGCGAATTGCTCCCTGCCTCCGCCACCATCATCGCCAGATCGCATCCCCGCTCAAACGCGTACCGCATCCGCGCCTCCAGCAGCGCTCCCTGCAATCCCTTGCGCCGCATCTCAGGCGCCGTCGCCGCCCCAGCAAACAGCGCCACACCTTCATACAGACTCAACCCGCCCGCCGCGCCGGGCACGCCATTCAGCTCGGCCAGAAAACACGGGCTCTGCTCCCGCGCCACCATCAGCACGCCCATCTGCTCCACAAACTCCTGTAGCTCCGGATGCTCATGCGTCCAACCGCGCGCGCTCACCCTGCTCCAAACCTCTGCCTCATCCTCGCCCACAACCCGCACCTGGATCCCATCGCGCCTCTCGCTCTCCGAAAGCTCAACTGTCCGATACAACACGTTGCTGATCTCGAGTGGCCGATACCCGCGCGCGCACAGCAGCTCCACCGTCGCTACGCCGGCCAGCGGACTCACCTCGTGCATCGTCGCTGCGCCGCGCTCAGAGAAGAACCGTTCGATCTCCTCCAACATCTCCGCCGTCGGCTCCTCGAACATCCCCAGCCCGAACGTCTGCGTCGTCGGAGCGTCCACTCCGTCAAACACCACATCCGCGCCCGCACACCGCATCCACGCCGAGTCGCACTTCGGAAAAATCCGCTTCCGCGCCGCGGCAAACTGCACGCACGCAAACCCCTCTGCCCGTTCCAGCCGCTGCGCCAATTCTCTATTCGCAAAAATCATCGCGCCCCATCCTACACGGACAGTTCGCGACACGCATTCCTCATGTCTCCCAGCCGCTGCGTCAGGTCCCGCGCGCTACTCTGAGAAAGCGCCATGACTCTCGTCCTCGCCTCCGCCTCTCCGCGCCGCCGCGAACTGCTCACGCAGGCCGGCTTCACCTTTCAGGTCCACCCTGCGCACATTCCCGAGGACCCTCTCCCCAACGAAGATCCCATCGCCTACGTCGTCCGCCTCGCCCGCCAAAAAGCCGAAACCGTCTTCGCTAAGGTGACCCGATCGCAGGTCTCCTCCGAGAAGTCAAACCCACCGGAGGTGGCCCCCGCGCAGGTGGCCCCATCCTTTCGCCTCTGTTCTGGCGAAAGAACAGGAAGCGATCAACCTCATGGCGCGCAAGCGCCGTCTGCCCCACCGCAGGTGGTGCTGGGCGCAGACACCACCGTCACCCTCGACAACCACATCCTCGGCAAACCCGAAGACGCTGCCGACGCCGCGCGCATGTTGCGTCTGCTCTCCGGCCGCACGCATCGCGTCATCACCGGCGTCGCCGTGGTCACGCCGCAACGCACCGAAGTCGCCGCCGAAGTCACAGGCGTCCGCTTTCTTACCTTGTCTGACGAAGAGATCGCGGCCTACATCGCCACCGGCGAGCCGATGGACAAAGCCGGCGCCTACGCCATCCAGGGCCGCGCCGCTCGCTGGATCCCCCGCATCGAAGGCGACTACTTCAACGTCGTCGGCCTGCCCCTCGCTCTCGTCACCACGATGCTCGAATCGGTCGCGATTAACCCAAAGCCACCGTCATCCTGAGCGAGTCCTGAGCACCGCCAGACACGAGTCGAAGGACCCGCGGTTCGTCGCGCCAATCCGCACAATCATCGGTGCCCCATCCAAGCTTCGCTTGGGTGGGAAAGCACGAAACGTGATTCGCCTGTCACCTAAAACCGAGCCGCCGTCTTCTCTCCCGCGTACTCCAGCGTCTTATCCGTCGTCGCGCTCTCCCCAATCCCCACACCACGCCCCTCGCCCACCAGCACAACCCGGAGCGTCCGCTTCGCCAGCATCCCCGGGAAGCTCCCTTCGCGCGCTCCCACCGTCAGCGTCTTCGCCGCATCGTCCCAATGCAACGCAATCGTCGCGTGCGCGCCCTTGGCGTAGGCGTAGCCATCGTTCTCGTCTTCATACAACACGAAGTCCCCATCCGCCCCCGGATAGACGCGCACTTCCAGCGGGTCCTCTGCCTTCTCCGTCGTCCACTCCATCGCCGGCCCCATCGGCACAATCGATCCCGCGCGCACATACAACGGCAGCTTCGCCAACGGCGCGTCCGCCTCAATCCGCTTCCCACCCTCCACGCGATCGCCCGTCCAAAAGTCATACCAAATTGCCTTCGGCAGATACACCGTCCGCGTCGTCGCGCCCTGCGTCGTCACCGGACTCACCAGCATCGCCGGCCCAAACAAATACTCATCGCCCGTGTTCTGCGCCTCCACATCCTCGCGCCAGTCCATCACCAGCGGCCGCATCAAAGTGCCATGATTGCTCGTCACCTGCCACGCTTCCGAATAAATGTAAGGCATCAATCGGTATCGCAACATGTCGTAGTCCACCAGGATTTTCTCGGCCTCCGGCCCATACGACCACAACTCGTTCTCATCCGGCCACCGCGTTCCATGCACCCGAAATATCGGTGAGAACGCGCCAAACTGGAACCACCGCACAAATAGCTCGCGAAACTTCGGATCGTTCAGATTCCCGCCCGAAATAAATCCGCCAATATCCGTCGTCCAGTACGGCATCCCCGAAATCGCATAATTCAGCCCCGCCGGAATCTGCCGCTGGAACGTCCGCCAGTCGCTCAACACATCGCCCGACCACGCTGTCACACCGTATCGCTGGATACCCGCATACGCCGACCGCGACAGAATGAACACGCGCTTCTTGTCCGATGCCGCCTGCTGCCCTTCGCTCACCCCACCCGCATGAAACAGCGGATATACATTCGCATACCGCGCTCCCGACCCAATTGCCAGCTTGTGATCCACCAGCAAATTGTCCTGCTGCCCCTCGGTCTCCGGCTCATCCGTGTCCAGCCACCACGCGTCTACACCCTTCTCGAACAACGCCGCATCGATGTTCTTCCAGTACTCCTTGCGCGCCGCATCGTTCGTCGCGTCATACAGCGCCTGCCCCAGCGGATGGAATCCCGCTGTCTGCGTCTTCGCCACGAACCATCCATTCTTGTCGAACTGGTCGTATACCGCCGAGCCCGGCCTGAAATACGGCCACACCGACACCATCAAATGAAAATGTTCCTTGTGCAGCGTGTCGATCATTCCCTGCGGGTCCGGATAGTTCGGGTTCCACTTCATCTCGCCCATCGTTACCCACCAGAACCAGTCCTGCACGATGTTGTCCACAGGAATATGCGCAGCGCGATACTTCGCCGCCACACCCTCCACTTCCTGCTCCGATTGATATTTGTTCTTGCACTGCCAGAATCCATAAGCCCAGCGCCCAAACAGAGGAACCTCGCCCGTCAGCTCGCGGTAATGCCCAATCACATCGTCCGCATCCGGTCCGTAGAGAAAGTAGTAGTCCACACGGTCTGCCACTTCGCTGCTCATATATAGCCAGTGCACAAACCGGTTGTTCACCTTGCTGCGCGAAGCGTTGTTCCAGAAAATTCCGTACCCGTTCGACGACACCAGCAGCGGAATCACGATCTCCGTATTCTCCTGCGACAAATCCACCGTCTCGCCGCGATAGTTCCACACCCCCGCCTGGTGCTGCCCTAATCCATAAAACCCTTCATGCGATCCGTAAATCCCAAACGCTGCCTCCGCATGAAATGTCCGCTCTCCATTCACCTCTGCCGGATGCAGCATCCGATACGAGTCCGTCGTCAGCGGCTTTCCATCCGCGCTCGCATAATGGATCGCCCCGCTCTCACGCTCGATCGCCACTTTCAGCTTCGCCGTCGTCAGCGTCACCGCCTTCTCATCCCCGCTCACGCCGAAATCCGTGCCCCACCCGCGCTTCACAATCACGCGATCCCACGCCCGCTCCGGCGCCCTCTGATCGAACGGCGCATAGGTCACGTGCAGCACTTCCGGCGCGTCCACTTCGATCCGCAGCATCCCCGCCTTCTGCCGCACCTCGAGCGCCTGGCCCTTCTTCTCAAAACTCACCACCGGGTTTGGCGGATTCCACTGGGCCCAACTCCTGGCCCCGCCAAACAACACAGTCAATACCAAAAAAAAGATCCCCGTCCCACGCCAAGCCTTCATCGCAGCGCATCCTTTGCTCGTTTGAATCGCAAAACAAACCAGTCTACGCTTTCGCGCATTCGTTCGGCCGCGCGACAGCGGGTGACCCTCCCGCGCGAATAACTGAATTGTTTTTTGAATGGAGAAAACAGGTCCTACGGCGTCTCTTCGAGCGCACTCGCGTCATCGCCTTCATGCCTGAACTTGAAGTGCGCCGTCCAGACGCTTGCAACGGGTCGCCCCGCCTGAACGGCCGGCGTGAACTTCCAGCCGCGCGCAGCCTCCAGAGCTGCCCGCGCAAAATACTTGCTCGGTCCCGCCGACTTCAACGTCGCATCCGTCACCCGCCCGTTCGCATCCACATGCACGCGCACCACCACCGACACCGTTCCATGAATGGTCGCGCGCGCAAACGACGCCACAGCGGGCATCGATCGCTCAGCCACCGCGCCCTTCGCGGTCCGTCCCTCCGTCGTCTGAGACGCTTCGGGCCCTTGCGTAGCGGACACAGCGGTTGGCTCCGCGACAGAAGACACGGCCTTCTCCTTCGGATGGCTCCGCAGCATCGAAAACGCGAACGCCGCCACCAACACCACAGCACACGACGCCAGCACAAATTTGCGCCTCTTCCGCGCTTCCGCCCGGCCCTCCTCCGCAGGCTCCGCGAGCACGTCCGGCGCAGTCTCTGCTTCGCTCGCCTTGCCCGCAGGAAACGCAATCGGCGTGTTCGATTCCAACCGCGCCTTGATCGCGCTCAGGGAGCACCGTCGTTCTGGGTCGCGCCGCAGGCACTCGCGCGCTATCTCCGCAAACACGCGCGGCATCTCCGGCACCACCGGTTCTTGATTCGATGCCCGGTCCCACAGCGGTGGCCTTTGCGTCATCACCTCCACCAGCGTGATCCCCAATGCCCACACATCCGCAGCCGGGTAGATTGCTCCGCTCGCCAGCTCCGGCGCGTCATACACACTCGGCGCTTGAAACCGGTTGCGCGGCCCACCCGAAGGCGTCACATTGTCCCCGGAGACCTTCAGATTATCTTCCACAACCAGGATGTTCGTCGGCTTCAGGTGGCCGTGGACAAAGCCCTTCCCGTGCAGGTATTCCAGCGCATCCACCACAGGCACGAGCATCTCCCGTGTCTCTTCCGTCGTCAGCGGCCGCTCAGGAAGAATCTGCGCCAGCACCTCTTCCGCACATTCCGTCACCACGTAGACCAGGCTGATCGAACCAAACTGAAAGCGCCCCGAGCGAAATACACGCATCAGATTCGGATGAGCAAGGTTGGCGCTCTTCGCCCAACCCGCCAGGCATGCGTCCGCCTCGGCGCCCTCCGCCACGATCAGCTTGATCGCGCCCTTCCTCCCAATCGGCTGCTGCAACTCCGTCCGGAACAGCCCGCTCCTCCCCGTACCCCCCAGCCATTCCTGTAACGCAAACCGGCCATCGATCACTCGCCCTGCCCATCCCGCCGAGATAATCGGTCCGCTCATGGCCCCAAATTGTATCCAAGCATGCGTGAAAAGCCTCGTGTCTTCTTCGCCAGGCCGACCCTTTCTTGTTACTTAAGCCATCTATCCCGTGCTCACCCCCTTCCCCCTTGAATCCCTTCCGCCGCCCAATCATCCATTGCCTAGGCCCCATTGAAGTTCGGCCCGTCTTCCCAATATGAGCCATCCTCTCTTTTCTCCTTTTGCCTTGCGTTCCGTCACCTTCTCTAACCGCATCGCCGTCTCGCCCATGTGCCAATACTCCGCCGACGACGGGTTCGCCAACGACTGGCACCTGGTTCATCTCGGGGCCCGCGCCCAGGGCGGTCCCGGCCTCATCGTGGTTGAGGCTTCCGCCGTCGTGCCCGAGGGCCGCATCACCCCAAGCGATCTCGGCATCTACAAGGACGAGCATCTGCCCGGGCTCGCACGGATTGTCGACTTCATCCACGCCCAGGGTGTGCGTGCTGGCATTCAGCTCGCGCACGCGGGACGCAAAGCCTCCATGGCATCGCCTTTCTTAGGCGATCGACTCGTCTCCCCCCAGCAAGGCGGATCGCACCCCGTCGCCCCCAGCGCAATCCCTTTTGCCCCGCACTATGCCGTTCCGCAAGCCCTTACGCAAGACGGCATCGACGCCATCGTTGGCGCCTTCCAGCAAGCTGCCCGGCGCGCTGCCGCCGCTGGCTTCGACATCGTCGAAATCCACGCGGCCCACGGCTACCTCCTCCACGAATTCCTCTCGCCCCTCTCCAACCAGCGCACCGACACCTATGGCGGCAGCTTCGAGAACCGCACACGCCTTACCCTCCAGGTTGTCGACGCCGTGCGCGCCGTCTGGCCCGCCCACTTGCCCCTCTTCGTCCGTATCTCCGCATCCGACTGGGCCGAAAATGGTTGGTCCATCGACGACTCCGTCGCGCTCGCCGGGCAACTCCGCGCCCATGGCGTCGACTTGATCGATTGCTCCTCCGGCGGTCTCATCCCCCATGCCGCCATCCCCATCGGCCCTGGCTACCAGGTACCCTTCGCCGCGCGCATCCGCGCCGAAGCCGCCATCGCAACAGCCGCCGTCGGCATAATCACCGATCCGCATCAAGCCAACACCGTCATCGCCGAAGCTCAGGCCGATCTCGTCTTCCTCGCCCGCGAAATGCTCCGCGATCCCTACTGGCCTCTCCATGCTGCAGCCACCCTCGGCGAGCCGGCCAGTTGGCCCGTCCAGTACCTCCGCGCCGCGACCCCTCATTCCCGCGCCCGCGCCGCCCTCCCGCGTCCCGAAACAGTTTCGGAACCAAAGTAGGTAACAGCTGCCCCGCCTTGTGCGCCTGTATCCTTCATTCCTCCCGCGTTCTGCACAGGATCGCCCCACTTTTTGCTGGCTTTCCTCAATCCTGATTGGCCTATACTGGCGATGAAGGACGGCCCTCCCGCTCTGAACGCGCGCCGCCACTCACCCACTATGCCCACGCAACTCTCCCCCAAGCGCGTGCACGAGCAACCATCCATTCCAGACCGTCTTTATTTCAAAATCGGCGACGTCGCTCGCATCTGCAGCGTCGAAACCTACGTCCTCCGCTTCTGGGAGTCGCAGTTTCCCCAACTCAAGCCCGGCAAAAGTGGAACCGGCCAGCGCCTCTACCGGCGCCGCGACGTCGAAACTGCTCTCGAAATCAAGCGCCTCGTCCACGGCGAAGGCTACACTCTCTCCGGCGCACGCCATGCCCTCGGCCAGATCCGCCGCACCGAGCAATCCCGCCTGCCGCTCGCTCCCGGCGAACCTGGCAAACGCCTCGACAAAGCCGCCGCCATCATCGGCTCTGCTCGCGCCGAGCTGCGCGAAATTGCTGGCCTCCTCTCCTCGCCGGAACCGCAATCTCAGCGCCGTCGCCCGCGCATCTCCGGCCTTCAGCCATCGACCGAGTCCCTCTTCCCCTCGTAGCCTTCCTTCTCCCCCTCATCGGCAAGCCGTCGCGCTTTTGCCCCTTCGCGTCGTTCTGTCAAGAACTTTGGAAACAGGACCCTATTCCCTACCGTGGTCTGAGCCAACCGCGGACGCACCGTGCCCCATCCGTTCGCCTTTTTCCTGGCGAATGGGTGGGAGGTCGCAACCCTCGATTATCCCGTTCATTCGAGTTTTGTCACAGGGCACGACTTCTAGTCGTGCCGAAAAGGATAGTCAATGCCAGGGCTTTAGCCCCTGAGTCAGTATGGCGATCTCCATCCCGCGATTGATGCAACCAGTTCTAGTACCTGAAATGGTTCCTTTTCGCCTCGACGAAACACAAAATTCAGCGCGTCGCTGCCCCTGAACGCGCTCTTGTGTGGAAATCATCCTCGCTGGAAGACACTCGGTGACCGCTCCGTCATCCCGGCCCGCACAACCGTTACTGTTACCTTCCTGCGCTTCTTACGGCGATTCAAAAACACGTCGAACGTCCGCGAATCGCACACCACACATCACTTGCGCCCACCTTCCCACTCATTTCACCCGCCGCTTCAATCCACGCATTCCGCCGTTCCGCATCTCCCCGCACAGCGATTCAGTTACTCAGCGCTCTCCGGTAATCGGTTTCCGTTACTGTCTTACCTTTTTTTAGGGTATCGAAAGAGGCACCAATCGTGCGGCTTTTCGACACCTTTGCGCCATTGTTCTCAAATCCAAGCCGGGCTACTTTTAAACATCAGCCTTGGTCTAAGCGAGCTACTCAAAACAGACTCGCAATGCTCACGAACAAAGAAGAGTTAAGAGGAAAAAATGGCTACATCTGAGCAGTACTTCAACCTTGTGAGGACCAGCAAAAGTAGTTGGATTGCCGTACCGATTCACCAGACTTCCCCAGCCGAAGAGGCCGCGGTTTACAGCCGTGAACCTGAATCTGCCATCCTGCGCAACGCTGCGCCGGCTCCCGGTCACCTCTTCGCCCAAGTCACCGGCTCCCACGTCAAGTTCTCTGAGCGCTTCCCGCGTCTCACCATCGCCATGATCGCTGGCGCAATCTTTACCATCAGCATCGCAGCCGAGATCGAAATGCTCCGTCACGCCGGCTACTTCTGGAAGTAGCCCTCGCTCCGCGGGCGTGTCGCCGGCTCATCAAGTTTGCCTTTTCCTTGGGGGAGGAAATTGCGGCCAGAAATATCGGCCGCATTTTTTTGCGCCTCCGCCATGTTGCCTCTCCCTCCAATTCGGAAGTCAGCCCCCCCCCCAATTCTCAAATATTTCGCCCACTCCGCGTGCATCGCGTACCGCGTCATCAAACTCCACGTAGCCCGGATCAGGTTCTCCCTTGAAGCCGCACGCGTCCGGCAAGCGAGCTTGAGAACGCAAAAGGAAGAAGCCGCCCCGCGGGACAGCCCCTCCCCACTCCTTGCCGCAATGGGCTTCAGCGCTCTCTCACCTGAAGCAATGCCGTGCTCCCCGCATGCAATGCAACACTCTGCTGCCGCGATTCCAACCCAAAAGTCCCGCCTTCGGCCGCGCCGCTCTTCGTCAGCATTACCCCCGGCAGTCCGTACACACCGCACACATCGGCAGAAAAGATTCCCACTGCCTGCTCGCTCTCCGTCCCTTCACAGCTTGCCGAGGATTCCGGACTCACGTTCGCCGCAGCAATCAGCCGCGCAAACACCCCCTCCCTCCGGTTGTATCCCTCCACCGCGCCGCTCGGCGCAGTCACCGCACTCTCCAGCAGTGAAAACTCCGCCCCGCCTACCAGCACACGCGTCCCCGTCGTGTCGGTTTCATCCCTGGATCGAGGCATCGCAGCCTCATGCGATGCCACCGCTCCTGCAACCGCGCGTGCTCCCAGGCTCACCGCAATCTTCGTTCCCCTCACCGCAATCGTGTCGAAGTGGATCGCTAGAACCGATGCCTTCTGCGCCGCATACGGCGTCCCATCGAACCGAAACCCGCTCGACTCCACCACATGTCCCGCAACCTCTGCTCCCGCTGCGATCACGCGTCCCCCGGGAAGCATCACGACCTGCATCGTCTTCGCCTTCACCGGATCGCCCGCTTTCACACGACCCGCTTCCAGCGTCCGCGTCAACACCACTGGAATCGCCGTCCCGACCGCAAGCGTCTGCGCCTTGCCCTGTGCGCCGCACAAGGCAATGCACGCGCTCCCCATCGCCGCCTTCACCCATCTCCATCGATCCCAATGCCCGCTCTGCATCCCGCTCCTCCTCGCAACCTGGGCAGATCATAGACCCGCCTTTTCCGGCCGCAAAGAGTACGGCTTCCCGATACTCCGGTAATGCAGTGTCGCAAAATTGAACAGCGGGCCCGCGCGCTACACCCACCATTCTTTGTCGACTTCGTTACGGCAGATAGAAGCGGAACGACGACTCCACCACACTCTCTATCGCCCGCGGAGAGCCCACCACACCCGTCCAGGTCTCCTTCACCACGTACACGTAGTTGGCTCCATATTGCACCGTTCCCGCTGGGCCCTTGTAGAACCGAAACCAGAAACCTGTCGCCGCAGCCTGCAGATTCCTCACACTGGCCGGACACGAAAATCCGTTTTCAATAAAACACTTCGCGTTGTCGATCGTCTTCAACCCATAGCCAAAGTTGCGCGGCAGGTACTCCTCACCCGCATACGCGTACCAGTCCAGCCGCGCCGTCGGATGCATATCCACTCCCGCGATCGCATGCAGGCCCTTCTCCGCCGAAAGCCAGCCGTTCGGCTTCACCACCACATCGATCGACGTTGCGGCGTAGCGGCCCACAGCCCCCCACATCCCCTGCACCAGCACGTTCGCCTTCTTCGGGACAAGTGGCACATAAGCCGCCGCGCCAATGCCTCCCCCCAGAAGCATGTGGTCCCTTCCCGGCATCGTTGCCGTGGCGTTCAGGCGGTCGCGAAACACGCGCCCCATCGCCTTGATCTCGTAGTGGCCCCACCCTGGATCGATCGCGGCTTTCGCAATCAGGTCCGGCGCCACATTCGTCGAATACGTCGTATTGCTCATCACTCCCGGGCCCGTCGTCGCCATCCCCGACAGTAGACTCGTAACACTCGCCGGCACGTTCGGGGGCGTCACCCCCACCGTGGCCGAATTCTCGGCCGCAAACGCCACTGTCAGTTTGTTGCCCTCCCATCGCTTGGTCACTCGGAATGCGTTCTGCCGTGCGTAATCGAAACCGGGTAGTACCGTTGCATCAATCAGCGCCGGTGTCATCTCCGCCAGGTTCTCGATCCCCACCCGATTGGTTGTCACCAGCGACCACATCTGGCCTCCCGCAAATGTCCATCCGTTCTCGAACTGCACCCGGCCCCACATCTGCCGCACCCGGTTGCTGTAGCCGTTCGTCTGCACTTCGCTGGCGCCGAATCCACTGGCCAGGAAATCGGTTTCGAAATAGCCCGTCAACGTCGCCCGCCCCACCGCGCCATCTGCGCGCAGCGTCAGACGCGTCTGCCTTGCCGTCGCGCGAAATTCCGTCAAATGCGCCATCGACTGCGCACTGTAAGGAATGCTCGCCCAGGTCGTGTTGATGTCCGCGTTCTCCGCGCGCGTGCGATACAGCGCCTCCGCTGCAAAAAAACCGCCCGGCGCAATACTGATCCCGCGATAACGCAGCGACACCGGGTTTTGGCGCGCCTGTTCGAGCTTCTTCTCCTGCACCTCAAACGTCGCCATCCCGGCCTCGGCCGTCTTCAATGCGATCACGTCGCCTTCCAGCCGATCGATCTGCGAAGCCCCCGCCGCGTGCAGACGGCCCACTTCCTCACCGGCCTCGGCAAGCTTCTCCGCGGCGCTCCTCAACTCTCCGGCCAATCTGCGGTTCTCGCGCTCCACCAAGTCCAGCCGCTGCTCCGCCTGCTGATGCTCGTCCGCAATCGCCTTCCTGAGCTCGTCCACTTCCGCCTTCGAAACAGGAGACTCCCGCGATCTTTGCGCTGCGTGCGATGCTCTCGCCTTCTTGGCGACCGCTGGTCCTTTCTGAAGATGCAACGCGCTCTGGCTGTTTCCACTTGCGGTGAATCCCAGACTGCAAATCATTGCGAAAACCACAGTGCGGAGCACGTTGAAATCATGTTGGCTCATCGATGCTTTCCCCCGACTTCTCCCGGCCGTTCTTGCCGTGCCATGGCAGAGCTCTCGTGCCGTCGGCAAAGCGCTCCGTCCTTTCATCGGTTCAGCCTGTTGGAAAAATGAAGAGTGTTTGAGTTCGAAGCGAAAGAGGGCAGGGTAATGTAGGCGTTTCTAATCCCCGCAAGCCTTCCCCGTCTGCCTTTCCCAGTCAGGCCGCCGCTCCTGTCGCCCATTGCAACGGAGATTTTCGCCTCTCGCTATCGGGCCGCTCCGCCTGGCCGATAAACGGGAAACAGAGCAACCCCTGCTCGCCGAGCCCCCGCGCGCAGCAGCGGTATCATCGTGTCTCCGGAAACATGTGGCGCCGGCAGAACACGAGGTTCGAAATTATTCGAAGTTCGCAACCATTGATGGATCGCAGATCGTTCTTGCGGGCCGCCGCACTTGCCGCTGCATCACCGGCAGTCCCGCGCTCCTCTGCTCAACCCCCTTCTGCGCAGCGCGCGTCGCCCGAAATCCAGGCGCGCATCGCCAAAGCTGCCACTGCGGCCCTCGCCCTCCAGCGCCGCGATTGGGAACAGGGTGTCCTTGCCCAGGCATTTCTTGAAGCCGGCAACCGCGAGCAGGTCCTCCTCCTCACCCGCGCCGCCCTCGTCCAGCGCACTCCCGACGGACGCCTCGGTGTCGTCGTCTCCGGCGGATCTACCGATTCCGCCATGGGCGGCGCAGCCTATGCCCAGGCGGCTGCCTGGTCCCGCGATCCCGCTCTCCGCGCAGCCGTCGACGGCCTCCTCGACTGGATCCGTCACAAAGCTCCGCGCAGCCCCGACGGCATCCTCTATCACCTCATCGATGCACCCCAGATCTGGTCCGACGGATTCAATGGAGCTCCCCCCTTCCTCGCCGCCATGGGCTTCTACGATGAAGCCCTTTCCCAAATTGACGGATTCCGCGCCCGCCTCTACAACCCGCGCAAGCAGCTCCTTGCCCACATCTGGGACGACAGCCGCAGACAATTCAACGATGCCGGCTTCTGGGGCGGAGGCAATGGCTGGGCCGCCGTCGGACTGGCTCGCGTCCTGCGCTCCCTTCCACCCAACCGCAGCGCGGACCGCGCACGCCTCGCTGGTTTCGCGCGCGACCTCCTCGATGGATGCCTCGCTTACCAGCGACCCGACGGCCTCTTCTATAACGTCATCGACAATCCATCCACTTTCGTCGAGACGAACCTTGCGCAAATGCTCGCCTACACCATCTACTCCGGCATCGCCGACGCATGGCTCCCCTCGAGCTACCGCCCGCGCGCTAACCGCATGCGCGCCGCGGCTCATGCCAAAATGGACGCCGACGGTTTCATCCAAGGCGCCTGCGGCGCTCCCAACTTCGATCGCCCCGGCATCTCCACTGAAGCCCAGGCCTTCTGCATTCTGATGGAAACAGCTGCCGCTCGATTGGAAGAGGTTTCATGACCCGCGCCATCGTCGTCGGATCCGGTCCCAACGGCCTCGCCGCCGCCATCGTCCTCGCGCAGGCCGGCGTCACGGTCGATGTCTACGAAGCCCAGGCCGAGCCCGGCGGCGCTGCCCGTACCCTGCCCCTCACCTTCCCCGGCTTTCAACACGACTTCGGATCGGCCGTCCTTCCCATGGCCGTCTCCTCGCCGTTCTTCAAGTCGCTCCCCCTCGCCCAATACGGTCTTGAATGGATTCATGGGGACGCGCCCCTCGCTCATCCCCTCGACAACGGCGCAGTCGTACTCGAGCGCGATCTCGCCACAGCTGACCGCGTCCTCGGCATGGATGGCCGCCGCTGGCGCGCC
Source organism: uncultured Acidobacteriaceae bacterium (assembly GCA_963760475.1). Lineage (GTDB taxonomy): Bacteria > Acidobacteriota > Terriglobia > Terriglobales > Acidobacteriaceae > Telmatobacter. The sequence continues at coordinate 201,637 of CAVXDG010000015.1, forward strand.
CTCCTCGATCCCCTCCTCGGACCCAATCTCCCCGCTCCCAATATTGAGCATTGGGACGACTTCGCCGCCGACGCCCTCGGCCCGCTCCTCCGCTTTCCCCGCCATCCCCTGTGCATGGCCCGCTTCGCGCTCAACGGCTTCCAGCCCGCGGCGTGGATCGCTCGCAACGAATTCGAAAGCCCACGCACCCGCGCCCTCTTCGCCGGACTCGCCGGCCACTCCTGCCTCAGCTTCGATCGCCCCATGAGCTCCGCCATTGCACTTGTCCTTGCCGCCTCGCTCCACGCCACCGGATGGCCCGTCCCCCGCGGCGGAGCCGGCGCACTCACCCGCGCCCTCATTGCGTATCTCGAATCCCTCGGCGGCAAACTCCACACCTCGCATCCCATCGACGCCGCCGCCTGGAAAGATCTAGCCGCCGGCGACACCATCACCCTCTTCGACACCACGCCGCACATGCTCGTCTCCATCGTCCGCGAACGCATCACCGCCCCCTTCCTCAGCGCAATGCAGAAGTTCGTCGCCGGCCCCGGCGCCTTCAAAATCGACTACGCACTCTCTCAGCCCGTGCCCTGGCGCTCTCCCGAATGCCGACGCGCCATCACCGTCCACATCGGTGGAACCTACGAGGAGATCGCTGCCTCCGAAGACGCCGTCGCCCGCGGCCGCTGCCCCGAACGTCCTTTCGTCCTTGCAGCCCAGCCCTCGCTCTACGACTCCACCCGCGCCCCCGAGGGCAAGCACGTCCTCTGGGCCTACTGCCACGTCCCCAACGGTTCTGCAACCGACATGTCTGCGCCCATCGAAGCCCAGATCGAACGCTTCGCTCCCGGATTCCGCGATTGCATCCTCACCCGCACCGTCTCCACGCCCGCATCCCTCGAGCAGGGCGACGCCAACCTCGTTGGAGGAGATATCACCGGCGGCGCCATGACTCTCCGCCAATTCCTCTACCGACCCACGCTCGGCGGATACGCAACCGGCACACCCGGCGTCTACCTCTGCTCCGCCTCCACGCCCCCCGGCGGCGGCGTCCACGGCATGTGCGGCGTCCACGCCGCAAAGTTAGCCCTCAAGCAAATGCGCTAAGGCCCAACCTCTACGCAATGCACCTGCAGCGCGGCCACGGTTTGAATAATGCGATGCGTCCACCCCCTCGAAAATGGGTGCCCCATGTCTCGATTTTGAGACGTGGGAAAGCAAGAGTCCCAGCCAGTCCTATCGTCCACTGCAACCCGCACCCCACTGCGATGTCATCCTGAGAACCCGCGCGTTCGTCGGGGTCCCCAGCGACGGGTCCTTGTCGCTGGGGTGATTTGGGGCCCCGTGCGCACGAAAGTGCGAATGGGGAAAGCGGGGCGAAGGATCCGCTTCTCTACTCCCTACTCCCTACTCCCTATTCCCTGACCCCTGACCCCTGACCCCTGACCCCTGACCCCTGACCCAAAAGAGTATCCTCAAAAACGTGGACACGGCCGCACCCAAGCCGGAGGAACTCCTTCTCTCCGACAACGCGCTGAACCCTCCGGCCGTCCCGCTCCCTCCGCGACTCCTGCGCGATCTCTTCACCCAGGCTGAAGCCGACGCCTGCGGCCTCACCCTCGACGAATTCGCCCAGATCCTCTCTACCGTCGGAACTCGTCTCAACCACAACCTTCCCCCTGGCGTCGCCCCCTCGGCGAATCAGCGCGAAGCCTTCTTCCACGCCCTCCATCTCCCCGAGCTCGCTCTCGCCCACGCTTGCGCCTGCGGCAAAGACGCTGCATGGGAGCGCTTCCTCCGCCTGCATCGCGCCGCATTAACCCACACCGCAATAGCCATCACCGGCTCCGCAAGCCTCGGCGAAGAACTCGCCGACTCCCTCTACGCCGAGCTCTACGGCCTCCGCTCCACCGGCCCCCAACGCCGCTCGCCCCTTGCTTCCTACTCCGGCCGCGGCTCGCTCCAGGGCTGGCTCCGCACCACCCTCGTCCAGCGTTTCCACGATCACCATCGCCGCACCCATCGCGAAAGCCCCCTCGACGACGCCGACTTTGCCGCACCCCAACCTGCCTCGCCCTCCGCCATCCAACCCAGCGTCCTTGAAGCCGCCGTCGCCCGCTCCCTCAGCGCCCTTCCCTCCGAAGACCGCTTTCTTCTCTCCGCCTACTTCCTTGATCGCTGCACCCTGCTCCAGATCGCCCGTACCCTCGCCGTCCACGAAGCCACCATCAGCCGACGACTCAAGCGTCTCGTCTCCACCGTGCGCGCGTCGCTCCTCCAAAACCTCCAGCAAAGCGGCCTCAGCCAACGCGCCGCACAAGAATCTCTGGGCGCCGATCCACGCGATCTTGAAATAAACCTCCGCGCCCTGCTGCAAACTTCGCAACAACCGCCGTTCTCACAAAAGGAGCCTCCGGCATCGGACTCAGCATGAATGACTCCCTCCAATCCGGACCCCCCAACGCGTCCCATAGAGACGCGCCGCATCTGGACGCAGACCAGCTCAGCGCCTTTGCCGAGCAGGCACTCCCCCTCCACGAGCGCGAAAGCGTGCTCGCGCATCTCGCCGTGTGCCCCGCTTGCCGCTCTACCCTCGCCCTGTCGCAGGCCGTCGCTGAACCGGCACTCGCCAACAGGCCCCAGTCCTGGTTATCGCGTTTCAGCTTCGCACGCTCCCACTTCTCCGGCTGGAATCTTCTGCTGCCCGCCGCTTCGCTCGCCGTCGCCGTCCTCGCCACCTTCGTCGTGTACTTCAACAACCCCGCGAACCTGCGCTCCAAAAATGCATCGCAACAAATGGCCGTCCTCCAGGCGCCCCCCAAGCCATCCGCCGAACTCGCTCCTCCATCCGCGCCCGCACCACGCGCCACCGGCCCGCGCGCCATTCTTCCTGCACCACGCGACGAAAAATCCACCAACGCAACCGCCGCAAAGAAGGACCTGTCACCCCCGCAGTTCGCCGCAGCTAACAGCCCCGCGCGCCAGAACGCCATCGGCGCCCTCGATCAAAGCGTGAATCAGTCCATGCAATCGGCGGCGCCCTCCGGGATCTCCGCCGAGTCCTCAACTCCACGCTCCGCACCCGTCCCCGCCGAATCCACCCTCTCCGCAGCCCTGCGCGATGACAGCGCGACAGGCGGCTCCGTCGCTGCACAAAGCACAGCCCAGGCCTTCTCTCTCCGTAAAGCCGTCGCACCCGTCGCCCTGCCCAGCGGACAACCCATCCTCTCCCTCGCTCGCCAGGGCCAACGCCTGCTCGCCATCGACAACCACAACACTGTCTTCTTCAGCGCCAATGGCGGAGCAACCTGGCAGCCCATCTCCTCCGCCTGGACAGGCCGCGCCGTGAAAGCTGACCTAGTCGCCTACGCTATTCATGGCACCCTCGCCGGTCGCGGCGGCGCCGCCCCCGCCCTCCTCGCCGCCCCTCCAATCGCCCCATCTCTGCGCGATGAAATCGCCGCCAAAGAAACCACCGCGGCCACGCTCTCCGGCCTCGTCACCGACACCGCCGGAGCCGCCATCCCCAATGCCCGCGTCACCGTCACCAATCCCGCCACACAAATCACCTTCACCGCCACCACCGGCCCCGATGGCCGCTACCGCTTCGTCGATCTCCCCGATGGCGCCTACACCATCAAGGTGCAATCACCCGGATTCGAAGCCCACACCACCACCGGCTTCCCCATCGCCGCCACCCACCCCAACACCGCCGACATCGTCCTCAACATCGGAGCCGCCACCCAAACCGTCACCGTCGAAGCCGACAGCCTTGAATCCGAGCCCAAGCTCAAAACCGCACCAGCGCCCAGGCCCGCGGCCCCACCCACACCCACCTTCCAGATCACCACCGACAACGGCGACCGTTGGACCAGCACCGACGGCCTCGCCTGGCATCGCCAGTAGCCAGAAAAAAATCTCGCCTCACCCTGCAAGTTCCCCCGCACCGCACGTTCTCAGCTCAGACAAGCCGCACAGGAGAACGTGCCATGACTCCCAATCGATTCCGCGCTCGCACCTTCCATCGCCTCCTCCTCGCCCTCTCTTTTCTCGTTCCTCTCGCATCCGTCGCCGCCGAACCAGCACCCTCCCCGCAGCCCACGGCCCTCTATCGCCACGGCAACCTCGACGTCACTCTCCCCTACCGCGCCCCGCACTCCGACACCGGCACCCTCACCGTCGAGCTCCTCGATCCCGAAAGCAAAGTCCTCGCTCGCGTCGAACGCACGCTCTCCATCAGTGCCGGCGACGGCGCCTGGCACGAGTCCCTCGCGCCCGCAAAGCCTCTCGCCCTCGACGACCTCATCTGGCAGCGCGTCCACTACCGCTTTCAATACGACAGCGCCACCGAGCCTCCCACCGAAGGCATCGTGTCGATTTCTGAAATTCTGGAGCGCCCCACCGTCCACATCCTCGGCCAGCGCACCTACATCGCCGGCAGTCGCGCCGCCCTGCGCGTCCTCGTCTCCAGCGCAAACAACAGCGCGCCTCTCTCCGGCTCACTCCGTGTCGAACTCATCGCTCCCAACCAAACCGCGCGCACCCTCTTCGCCGGAAAGTTGAATCGCCGCGGCACTGCCGAGCCTGCCTTCAACTTCCCCGACGGCCTCGCAGGAAAATTCTCGCTCCGCTTCCTCGTCGACACCCCCATTGGCTCCTCCGACTACACGCAGCCCATCGAGCTCAACGAGAAGGCTTCCATCCTTCTCACCACCGAGAAGCCTCTCTATCAGCCTGGACAAACCATCCACATCCGCGCCCTCGCTCTCGACAGCGCCAGCCACAAAGCCGAAGCAGCCCGCAAGCTCACCTTCGAAATCGAAGACTCGAAAGGCAATAAGGTTTTCAAGCAAGCCACGGCGACCGACACCTACGGCATCGCTTCCGCCACCTTCACCCTCGCCGACGAAGTCAACCTCGGCGCCTATCATCTCCGCGCCCTCATGGGCGATTCCGAATCCCCCACCAACACCGCCGAACTCACCCTCAGTGTTGACCGCTACGTCCTTCCCAAATTCAAAGTCGCCGTCGAATTCACCACCCGCGACGGCAAACAAAAACGCGACTACCGCCCCGGCGATCACATCACGGGAACCGTGCGCGCCAACTACTTCTACGGCAAGCCCGTCGATCATGCCCAGGTCACCATCAAAGCCTCCGCCATCGACGTCGCTCTCTTTGAAGCAGCCTCGGCCAAAGGCACAACCGATGCCGACGGCGCGTATCGCTTTGACCTCAAGCTGCCCAGCTACTTCGCCGGAAAGCCGCTTACCCAGGGCGCAGCGCGCGCCTTGATTGAAGCCACCGTCAAAGACTCCGCCGATCACGCCGAAACCCGCGGCGAGCCCATCACCGTCAGCGCCGCGCCGCTCCTGCTCACCGCCATCCCCGAGGGTGGAACCCTCATCTCGCACATCGAAAACGAAGTCTTCCTCCTCGCCTCCTATCCCGACGGTTCGCCCGCACACGCCACTCTCACTGTTCAACACCACGGCGAAAGGGAAGAAAAACTCGCCTCCGACGAATCCGGCATAGCGCTCTATCGCTTCACGCCCGACGAGTCCTCCGCGTCTCTCACCATCACCGCCGACGATCATCGCGGCAACCGCGCCACCAGCACCGTTCCACTCGAACTCCGCGCAGGTTCCGATCAGGTTCTTCTCCGCACCGAACGCGCCGTCTTCCAGCCCGGCGATCGCATCGCCCTCACCGTTCTCTCAACGCGCACCCGCGGCACCGCCTACGTCGACGTCATCAAGAATGGCCAGACCATCCTCACCCGCGATATCGACATCGAAAACGGCCGCGCCGAACTCTCCCTCATCACAACCCCCGCGATGGCCGGCACCCTCGACCTCAACGCCTACCTCTTTGGTCGTGACGCCGAACCCACCGCCGACCACCGCCTCGTCTTCATTCAGCCCGCCGGCGAATTGAAAATCGAAGCCACCACCGACCGCGCCGAGTACCGTCCCGGCGACGACGCCCGCCTCCGCTTCCACGTCACTAATGCCCGCGGTCAGGGCGTGCAGGCCGCGCTCGGCTTGCAGATCGTCGACGAAGCCGTCTTCGCCCTCGCTGAAAAGCAGCCCGGCTTCGCCAAAGTCTTCTTCTACCTCGAGCAGGAGCTGATGAAGCCCCGCTACGAAATCCATTCCCTCTCCATGCCGTCGATCGTTGACGACGACAACCCCGAGAAGAATCCCCCGCAACCCCTCGCCGCCCGCGCCCTCTTTGCCGCCACTGAACTCATCGAGCCCGCGAAGCTCGATGTTGAATTCGGCCGCGAACTGCCCCGGCAAAAACTCGCTGCATACGAGCAGCGCTATCGCGCCGCCTTCGTCAATCAAGTCACGGGCATCGCAGCACAGCTCTCTGCCCACAACGGTGCGCATCCTGGCGACATCACCAAATCTTTCGCCGCACTCGCCAACGGCTCCGCCCCACGCGACGCCCTACGCGATTCCTGGAACACACCACTGCGCATCGAGCCCGCAATGTGGGCCCGCGGCAGAAACCGCTTTTATCTCGTCCGCAGCGCTGGCCCCGACCGGCAGTTCAACACCAGTGACGACCTCACCGTCTATCTCCAGGAACGCACTGGCCTCGTCACCGGCGCGCTTGGACAGGACGGCGGCACCTTCGACCTCCGCACGGAGCACAACAGTGGCGCATTCAACAATCGCGCAGAAATCACCGGAACCATCGTCGACGCCTCGGGTGCATTCGTAGCCGGCGCCACCATCACCACGCGCAGCCTCGCCGATCAAAGCGCGCGCACGACCCACGCCGACAATCAGGGCTTCTTCACCTTCGCCGCTCTACCCGCAGGCCGCTATCGCATCGAGATCGCTTCGCCAGGCTTCAAGCATCTGTCCAATCAAGTCACGCTGCAAGCCCGCGACCGCGCCATCGTCTCTGCCACATTGCAAATCGGCGCCGCCACACAATCGGTCATGGTCGCTGAAGAGTCCATGGCCATGCCCGCACCCATGGCCCGCGCCGGGATGGGCGGTGCCATGCACGGCATGGTCTTTGCCGCCAAGGCAGACGCGCAATTCGCCGCCGTCGACAACATGATGCTCGAATCCCGCGACGAGAAGTTCCTCCGCAAAGACGCTCCTGAAGCTCCGCCCGCAGGTCCCGACGCGCCAACCCACGTCCGCTCCTGGTTCCCCGAGGCCCTCTACATCAATCCTGAAATCCTCACCGACGGCAACGGCGACGCCACCATCAGCATCCCGCTCGCCGACTCCATCACCACATGGCGCATGGCCATGCTCGCCTCCACACAGTCGGGCACACTCGGCACCGCAACCGCTTCCCTCAAAGTCTTTCAGGATTTCTTCGCCGACCTCGATCTCCCCGTCACAATTACCCAGGGCGATCGCGTCTCCATCCCCGTCGCCGTCTACAACTACACCGCTGCATCCGGCCGGGTCACACTCAACCTCAAACAGGAAGACTGGTTTTCGCTCGACGGCGACGCTGAAACCAATGTCTCCGTCGACGCCGGCCACATCGGTGCTGCCCAGTTCACCATCAACGCTAAGCGCAACGGAAGATTCAAGCTCACCCTCACCGCAAACATGCAAGGAGACGGCGCCAACCCCGGCACGCATCAAGACATCGTCGTGCGCGAAATTGAAGTTGTTCCCAACGGCCGCGAGCAGAACCTTGTCTTCAACGGCCGCCTCGAGAACTCCGTAAAGCACAACCTCGAATTCCCCGCCGAAGCCATCCCCGACGCGACCACCCTCTTCGTGCGCCTCTATCCCGGCCCACTCAGCCAGCTCGTCGAAGGCATGGACAGCATTCTCTCCATGCCCGGCGGATGCTTCGAGCAAACCTCCTCCAGCACCTACCCGAACGTCCTCGCGCTCGACTACATGAAGCGCACCAAAAAGCTCGTTCCTGAGGTACACGCCAAGGCCGAAGGCTACATCGCCAACGGCTATCAGCGCCTCCTCACCTTCGAGGTTCCCGGTGGCGGCTTCTCCTGGTTCGGCCAGGCGCCCGCCAACAAAATCCTCACCGCCTACGGCCTCATGGAATTCAACGACATGTCCAAGGTGGCCGAAACCGACCCACGCCTCATCGCGCGCACCGCGCAGTGGCTAGCCGCGCAACAGCAGCCCGACGGCAGTTGGAACCCCGACACGTACTTCATCAACGAAGGCGCCACCAATCGCTTCAATACCGATCGCCTGCGCATTACTGCCTACATCGCCTGGTCTCTCGCCAACACCAGCCAGCAGCCCGAATCCGTCGCCAAGGCAAAGCAGTACATCGAGGCCCACACCGACGCCAAGGCCGACGCCTACACCCTCGCCGTCCTCGCCAACTTCGCCGTCGACTACGCCAAAGACCGCGACTTCACGCGTCGTACGATGCAGGCTCTCCTCGACGCCCGTACTGAAAAAGACGACGCGGTCTCCTGGACCGCCCAGGAAACTGGCGTCTATGCCACCGGCGAAAGTGCAGCCATCGAAACCACCGGCCTCGCCACGCAAGCGCTCCTCAAATGGGGACAAGCCTCTGAAGTCGCGCGCAAATCCCTCAAGTTCATCACCGCGCATCGCCAGGCCTCGGGCGCCTGGGGAACGACGCAGGCCACCATCATGGCTCTGCGCGCTCTCGTTCTCGCGACCGAACTAAGCGCCTCCGACGTCCATGGCAATCTCGCCGTGCTCCTCGACGGACAGCAAATCGAAACCCTCGCCCTCACGCCCGATAACAACGACCTGCTCCATCAGTTCGTCTTGAAAGGAATCGATCCACAGAAGCCGCATCAGGTCGCGCTCGAATTCCACGGCAGCGGCAGCCTCGCCTACCAAATCGTCGGCCGCTTCTTTACGCCCTGGGATAAACCCGGAACCGGAGCCGACGCGACGCAGCATGACGACCCACTCTCCATCGACATCGCCTACGACCGCACCACGCTCGCGCAAAACGACATCGTCACTGCCACCGCCACCGTGCGCAACAACCTGCCCGCCTTCGCCAAAATGATCATGGTCGACCTCGGCATCCCGCCCGGCTTCGATCTCCTCAGCGAAGACCTGCAGTCCTATCAGGAAACCTCCGCCAACGAAGCCAGCGGCCGCCTCGAGAAGTTCTCCCAGACCGCCACGCAGGCCATCCTCTACTTCAACGGCCTCGCGCCCGGGCAAACCGTCAGCCTCAAATTCCGCCTGCGCGCCAAGTATCCCATTCGCGCCAAAACCTTCGCCTCGCACATCTACGAGTACTACGACCCGGCGGTCCGCGCCACCGCCCAACCCGTCGAACTCAACGTGCAACAACACTGAGCCGGCTGCACTGAGGTCAGCACCGAGCAGGCGGCTCGCTCTCGCGGGCCGCGCAACCCAAGCCACGCCTCCGCTTTCGCTGAAAGCAGGCGTCTCAAAAGAGGAAAGTGGAAATGAAAGTTGCCGGCACAAAACAGAAATGCGGCCCTCAGGCCGCGTCTGCTGCATGCAATGCGCCGCGTCGGCTGCGTGCAATGCAATGGTCGGGACGGGGAGATTTGAACTCCCGACCCCTCGCACCCCAAGCGAGTGCTCTACCAGGCTGAGCCACGTCCCGACATAATCGAGCCGGCTCGGGAGAGCCGGCTTCAGGGGTATGCCTTATTTTACACCAGCAACGCTTGCAGGGTTCCCCTCCATCCCCGCATTCACAACCAAATCCCTAGCGCGTTTCTTCCCCGCTCGTCAGGCTCCTGAGAATCTCCACCTCGCGCGCCCGATAGGCCCGCCCATCCGAATAAAACACATCGTGCTGCCACACCGCCGGCTGGTCGCTTACATACGGCCGCTGCCACGAGTCCCATGGAATCCACGTCTGGCTTTTACCCGCCACCAGACCCCAGTTGATCGCGCCCACACGGTACTTCTTCGCCAGCGGCAGAATCGTATCGAACGTGCTCCCGATATTGCGTGCCATGTATTCAGTACAAATCAGCGGCCGATGAAACTGCCCCAGCATCTTCACATGCGCTTCGAAATTCTCAGGCCATCCATAATCATGAAAGCTGATCACGTCCGACTGCTCAATCTGGATCCGCCCCACCGGCGTCATCGTTTCCAATGAGCTCCAATCCCCATGCCATACCCCGCTCGTCAATGGCTGTGCAGGCCTCGCCGCCCGCGCCCACTGAAACACCTCCGGCAGCAGCTTCGCAATCAACTCGTTCTTGTCCTTTGGATCGCCCTTCGCATACGAGCTGTCGTTCCCGTTATCCGGTTCGTTCCACACGTCCCACGCAAGAATCCGCTTGTCGTTTGCAAACGCACCCACCACACCCTTCACGTACCGCTCCAGCTTTCCGTACTGCGCCGCATCTGCCAGAACCTCTGCGCCCGGTGCCTGCACCCATCCTGAGTTGTGCACTCCTGGAATCGGCATATGTTGCGGTCCCAACTTCGGTCTCGGGTCCCAGCACGAATCGAACAGCACAAACACCGGCCGGATATGATGCCGCGCCGCAATCGCCAAAAAATCATCCATGCGCTTTTGGAATCCCGTCGCATCCTGCTCCCACAACAGGTTGTGAAGAAAAACACGCATCGTGTTCATGCCGACCGACTCGGCCCAACCCAGCTCGCGATCGATCGTCGCTGCATCGTACGTATCCGCCTGCCACATCTCCAACTCATTGATCGCCGTCGACGGCAAAAAGTCTGCGCCCACCGGCCACGCCTGCTCGGCATACCACGCATTTGCGCGTGCCTCCGTCCATCGCTCCTGCGCCTGCCCACCCACATTCGCGACAACCAATAACAACGCGACAACCACCGCAATCCGCAATCTACAAACCATCTTCCGCACCTCGTCCTCTGTCCCCTTGGCTCTTCCTCTCGTCCTCAGCTCTTCCTCTCGTGCTCAGCTCTCCACTCCCCAATGCAGTGTCATCCTGAGAACCCGCGCGCTTGGGGCCCTGTGAACAACGCCAGTTGTTCATGGGGTAAGCGGGGCGAACGATCTCCTGAACGAAGTGAAGGATCCGCTTCCCTATTCCCTATTCCCTGGTCCCTCATCCCTGCCCTCCCCTGCCTTCCTCCGCTCCGCCGCCGCATCCTCGGCTCTCCCCTGCCGCTCATACGCATTCGCCAACTGCGCATGCGGCTCGGCAAACGACGAATCCGCCGCGATCGCTTCTTGGTAGCGCCCAATCGCATCCGCAATCTGTCCGCGCAGCATCAACTGGTTCCCCGCGTTCATCGCGAAGTTCGCCTTCTGCCGATTCACGGCTCCTCGTGCCAGCTCCGCCGCTTCCTTCCTCAGCCCGGCCGCCTCGCTGCGCAATTCTGCAATCTGTTTGCGCAGCTCCGCGGCCTTTGCCGTATCGCCGGCTGCATCCGCCGCATCCGCCTGCGCACTTGCGTTACCGGCCTCCTCGGCCAGCACGCCTGCCAGCGTCACCCGTGGCCCCGGTTGTCCTGGCTGCAGTGGAAGAGCCTTCCGCAACGCTTCGGCAGCCTCCGACAGGCGCGCATCCTGCTTCAGCGTGCTCCCAAGAATCGCCCAGGCATCGCCGCTCTCTGGCCGCAGCGCCACAGCTTTGCGCAACTGCACCACCGCATCGTCCAGCTTGCCCATCTGCATCAGAAGAATTCCAAGCGTATACGGCGGATCCTGCAGTGCCGGGTCCATCTCCCCCGCCTTGCTCAATTCCCTGATCGCATCCTCGTACCGGTCTTTGAATTTGTACGCGAGCCCCAGGTCGTAGTGCAGCTGCGGATCGTTGGGATCCAGAGTCAGCGCCTTCTCGAAATCCCCAATCGCCTCATCGAACGCCGACAACTGCACGTGGGCGATGCCCAGGTCCTTGTACGTAGTGGCATTGCGCGGATCCAGGCCCTTCGCCCGCTCCAGAACCTCCAGCGACTCCTTCGAGCCGCCCGTCAGTGTCAGGGCCAGTCCCAGGTTCGTCAGCGCGCTCACATTCTTCGGGTCCCGCTCCACTGCTTTCCTGAACCATGGAATCGCCTCCTGCTGGCGCCCCAGTCGCTGCAACGCCATCGCCAGGTCCAGCGCCGCGCCCGGCAGTTCCGGAGTCGCCTTCAGCGCCGCGGCAAACTCCGCCGCCGCATCATCATCGCGTCCCGCCGCCGCCAGCGTCTCGCCGTACTCAAACAGCACGCTGCCGTTTTCGGGGCTCGCCTGCGCCGCCGCCGCCAACATTTCTACCGAACCTGCCAGGTCCCCCTGCTCGCGCAACACTACACCGAGACGAAACCGCACACTCGTCAGCGACCCATCGAGCGCCAGCGCCCGCTCGAACCGCTTGCGCGCCTCATCCCACTTCCGCTGCTGCGCATACAACGTGCCTATCGCATCCTCGGTCTCCGCACGCGGCCCGGCTATCTTCTCTTCCGCCGCAAACTCCGCAATTGCATCATCGAGTCTTCCCTCTGCGGCCAGCGCGCGTCCGTATGCGTCGAACAACGTTACATCTGCCTCCGTCGAACCCGCTCCGCCCTTCGCATGCAGCGCCGCCTCGAAGTGAGGAATCGCCTTGGCTGCATTGCCCGCCGCCGCATACGCCAACGCGAGATTCGCCTCGTTCCCAGATTCGCCCGGCTTCAACCGCGCTGCAGTTTCCAATTCCACAATCGCCTCTGAGGCCTTGTTCATCTCCAGCAGCACCGCGCCCAGCGCTTCGTGCGCCTCCGGAATCTGGGGCTCCAGCCGCACCACCTCCGCGAACTTCGCGCGCGCCAGTTCCAGATTTCCGCTCTGCTGTGCCGCAAATCCTGCATGAAACGCCGCGTCCGCCCTCTGCAGCAGCGCCGCCTTGGCCGCATCCGGTTTTTGCCCCATCGTATCCAGTGCCGTCCACATCAGCGCACAAGCCAGCAGCCGCAACGCAATTCTCCGTGCCTCCATTGCCTACTTCTCCGCCGGCTTGGGATCGTTGCGATGCTGGATATCGACCACCATCCTGAATTCGCGATTGGCCGCTTCCACCTGGCCTGTTGCCTTGTACGCCTGCCCCAGCAGATTGTGTGTGATGTAATTCGATGGGTCCATTCGTTCTGCATGATCCAGATAATGCAGCGCCTGAATCGGCTGCTTCAGCTTCAGGAACACCTCGCCCAGCAAGATGTATGGCCCCGTCGCAGTCGGCTCCAGCAACACGGCGCGATTCAGGGCTTCCTGCGCCTTTGTATATTCTCCTGAGCGCACGTACGCATCGCCCAGCCGGTCATACAAATCCGGGTTCATTGGATCGAGCGTTCGTTCTAGTTCCATCTCTTGGATCGCCGTCGCCGCGTCGCCATGTGCCAGCGCCACTTCTCCAAGCAGTTCGTGCGCCAGCGGCAGTGTCGGTTGCAGGGCAAGCGCCCTGGTCGCTTCCACGCCTGCCTGCTCGCGCAGCTCGCGCCGCAGAAACATCCGCCCGGCAAGCAAGTGGGCCTGCGCGGAGTCTTGAGGAAATCCAAACTGCGCAGCGAACGCGCGCCGCGAGTCGTCATACCGCTGCACGTCCGCATAACTCAGGGCGAGCACATAGTTCGGATCGATGTTCGCACTCTCCACCGAGGCCCGCGCTCTCTCGAGGAACGGAATCGCCTCCGGCGTGCGGCCCAGCCGATACAAACTTACACCGTGCATTTCAATCGATTCGCCATCACTGGGATCCTGCAGTTCGGCTTTCGAGAATGCCTCGATCGCTTCCAGAAATCTTTCCCGCTGGTAGAGAATGATGCCCCGCAGGCGCTCCACGCCCGCAGGCTCAGGTGATTGTTTCGCCAGCTGATCGAGCTGCGCCATCGCCTGATCCAGCCGGCCTCGGCCCGCAAGATCCCGTGCCGCCTCGATGCTCACAGCCGGTGCTCCGCCCTGCGCATCCTGTGCGCTTGCCCAGCCACCGGTTAGCCCCAAAAACGAAAGAACAAGAAGTGCCCGATACATTTTCACTCTGCTCATTGAAAGTCTAACTCTCGACAGATCGCGTCTCCGCCACTCGGCGCCGGTTCCCGCTTGAACTCGCGCTTGGTCCGTCACCACGCCTCAAGGGCGATCTGCACCCCATCAAAAAATGAGGGGAGCCGAAGCTCCCCTCCAGTCAACTGCGTTTCTTCTCTTTCTTAGAACTGCACGCGCAGCGCAAACTCAAGCTGACGCGGCGCGCCGCCTGCTCCCTGGCCACTGATGCTTCCGGGAGATTCGACGTTGCCGCCAGGGTTACCTGGGTTGATGTGGTTGAAGGCGTTGAAGGCATCCATACGGAACTTCACAGCCACTTGTTCCCAAACCGAAAACGACTTGGTCAGTCCCAGATCGGTATTGAAGAACTGGGGTCCGAACATCGTGTTGCGGCCTGCGTTTCCAATGGTGTCAAGACCCGGATTGACAAAGATTCCGGTTCCACCAGCCACGTCCGCTGGGTTGGTGATGTTCCCCGACGAGCCCGCACTGCAACCTGAGTGCGCGCAGGGAATCTGTTGGTCGTAGAATTTGCGGCTCTTTGTTACGGGATCAAAGCTGGTTAGGCTGGTCTTCATGTGACGGCCTGAAACAACGCTCACGTAGTTCGGTGCGCTGCCTGGGACGTTGCTGCCTGATTCGCCGTAGCTGAGGGTATAGGGCAACCCACCCGCCCAGCTCAACACACCGCTTAGCTGATACCCGCCGATAATCAGGTCGACAACACGATTGGAGTCAGTTGCAAACTTCTTGCCCCTGCCAATCGGGAAGTCATAGCTGCCATAGGCGGTGAGTTGCTGGGTGCGGGTATTGCTGTCGCGTCCGTGAGTCACCTGGTGATCCCAGGTGTAGTACCCGGACTGCTCGTCGAACGCGCCATCCCACTGGTAGTTGCCCGTGACCGCAAGCCCATTCTTGAACTGCTGGGCAAGAGTGACCTGGAGTGCGTCGAACTCGGTGTTCTGATCGTCGCCTCTGTAGGCAATGCCGCTGGTCCAACCGCACATACCGGCTGTCACCAACGGAGCGGTGGATGGCGTGTAGTTGGCGTCGCGGCATGCGGGCAGACTGAGCCCGTAGTACCGCTGCAGGAAGTTCTGCGTCTGCACGCCGCCGTTGGCCGCGATCGTGTTGGCGGCTACCGACGGATCGTAGTGAAGCGTTTGTCCGTTGACGCTGAACTTACCAGGCAGAGTGATTGCCGCTTCGTTCGGGTTGGTGCCGTTGCTGTCGCCGTCACCCAGTGTGTGGGTGCCCTTGTTTCCCACGTAGGCAACCGTGAGAGTCAGGGAAGATGTGATGGCACGTTGGACGGCAAGGTTCCAGGCATCGATCGTCGGGAACTGCAGCGGATTAGGCCGCGCGCTCGATGTGACCGAGGAGCCGGGGTTGGGAATCAATCCATTCGCGGGCGTCGCCAGAATCGTCGGTGCCGGCGGCCCTTGATCCAGCGTGAACACGCCGGTCGTTGCCGTAGGAGCCGTCAGTTGCTGGTTGCCCAAAACAGGCAGGTTCTGCGTCACGGTGTGGCCGAAGATCGATCCGAATACACCCGTATCGAAGCTGCGTCCGTAACCGGCGCGAATGACGGTCTTGTCGTTGATCTGATACGCAAGGCCGATGCGAGGAGCAAACTGCTTGCCCAACTGCGCACGCCATCCGAGGTTCGACCCAATTCCGCCAACTCCGGCAACGTGCAGGTAGCCGTCCTGGATATTCAACAGCGCGCCATTGCCCGGTCCATTCACGGTCTCCGGGTAGTAGGCTTCCCAGCGCAGGCCAAGGTTCGCAGTCAGTTTGCGCGTAATACGCCAGGTGTCCTGTCCGTAGAAGAAGGTCCGCTTCTGGAACTCCTTCGCATTCGTTGAGGTGGAATAGAACCGGCCAAAGGCTGTTGCCTGGCCGAGCATGTAGGTTGCGAATCCCATGCCGCCCTGCACCGCAGACGTAGGATCCGAAGTCGGGCCCGCGCCAAAGGTGATCAGGCCTGCGCGGTCCGTATCCGACGGCACACGCAGGTTCCGGCCGTAGCGCAGGTCGACACCGACCTTGATCGAGTGGTTGCCCATGATCTTGGTCCAGTTATTCACAATCTGGAACTGGTCCTCGCGCTCGGTCAGAGGGCAGTTGCAACGGTTGATGCCGAGGCCTGCTCCATACAGCCAGTTGTCGTTGCCGAAAATCTGGTTGTTGGTGCCGCCAGGCAATCCATTGATCTGGAAACCAGGAGCGCCTGCCGTAAAGGCATTGCCCGCGATGTTAATACCCGGGATACCCAACTTATTTGCCAGGGCCGCGGTGCTGTACTTGGTGTCGATAACGTTATAGCGGTAGTACGCGAGACGGAAGTCCGTCAGCAACTTCGGATTGATCGCGATATCCATACCCGATGCCAGACTGTCATTCGCGCCGTTGGAGTTGCCGCCATAGTTGCCGATGCCAAATCCTGTACCGCCGGCATCACCAAACATGACTTTGCCCGAAAGCGTATCCCAGAAACGGGAGAAGCGCTCGAAGGCGTGCATCCGGTCGTTGATGGTGAAATCGAGGCGCTCGGTCCACTGGTTGCTGTTGAACAAGCCCGTGCCAGAGGCGCTGTAGTTGTTGTTCAGACCGTTCAAGTCACCGACCCCACCGGGATGAATGCCGGCCGTGTAGGGCTCAAGCATCTTCAGCAGTGCAATTGCAGGAGCCGATGGCGCGCCGCTGAGGTACGACCGCGGAATGATGTTGTTGGCAAACGCCGGATAGTGCAGCTTGCCATCTGTACCGATCGTGGGTGTTTGCGTCGTGTCGTACAGCTGGGCCTTCGGTCCAAGCTCAGTCAGGTACTCGCTCAGATCGCAGCCCGTGCCGCCCGTGGAGTCGGACGAATTGCCCAGGCAGGTCTCCGTCGCAAAGGCAGTCGGCAGGGTGTCTTTTGCCGATGTTCCTACCTTTTGGCGCTGAGCCTCGTAGCCGCCAAAAAAGAAGAACTTGTTCTTCATGATCGGACCGCCGATGGATCCACCGAAGCGGTTCTTCAAGCCCGGAGGCATGCCCGCAGGATTCGTAAAGCTTACCGCACCGGCCGACTGCGTAAATGGATCGCGCGCCAGGTTCGCGTTGCCCGTTCTGAAGTCGTAGACACTTCCGTGGAAGGTGTTGGTGCCCGAGCGCGTCTGCGCGGTCACAACGGCCGACACTGCCTTGCCAAGCTCAGCATCGAAGTTCTGTGTGGTGATCTTGGTTTCGGTCACCGCGTCCATCATCGGATTGATGACGATGATTCCGAGAATTGGATCCTGATTATCTGTGCCGTCCAGTTCGAACGCCGTGCCGCCAAAGGCTTGGCCATTCACCTGGATTTGCTGCGACGCTTGTGGATTCTCATCCGCCGCGTGTGACCACCCCAGCTTCTGCGCTCCAGGGAGCAGCAGTTGCAAGTTGGTGAAGTTCTGGTCGCCCACCGGCAGACTCGATACCTGCTGCTGGTCAAAGACTGTCGCAACGTCGGCGCGGTCGGTCTTCAACTCCGGCTGCGAATCCGCATTGACTTCGACTGTTGTGTTTTCGGCGCCCACTTCTAGTGTGGGATCGATACGCGGCGCTGTGTCGGCCTGCACCGAGATGCCCTTCGTCTCAAATATCTTGAAACCCTTCGCCGTGACCTTCAGGTCGTAGGTGTCGGGGATGAGGTGAGGGACGCTGTAATCGCCCGAAGCATTCGCCGTCGCTGTCACGACAGTGCCCTTGGCTTCGTCTTTAACCGTTACTGTCGCGTTGGGGATTGCTGCCCCTGAGGAATCGGTCACAGTGCCGAAAATCGATCCGTAAATCGATTGCGCACTGGACGACAATGGAATGAGCAGACATGCGCAGGCGAATATCGCCAGCGCAAGCGCTGTACGCAAGTTTTTGTTCATGCGGTCTCCTGAAATGACTACCTTGTTGCTTCTCTCAACTTGTTGTGAACTCTGCCGGCTGGCAGGGTGTGTTGCGGCTAGTCGGCGTGCAAAGCTCACCTGCCGCATTGGCAGGATCGCAAATGATTCAGGCACCGCTGCTCCCGAGTTTTTCTAGAAGGAGCTAAAAAGACGATCCCCGAGGCAAAGCGAAACCATATCCAAACCCGGACCTGCCTGTCAACGCCCAAATGAAGGAATTGCGCCGACCACCACGCCGCAAAAAGACATGTCAATGTTTTTCAGGCTCGGAATCACCCCAAAACCTGTGCACTTCCACCCCTTCTTGGGGGCTATTTCCCTAAACAAATACAATTAAAGCGATTTACTGATCGTTTCTTCCCGTTTCCGAACTGTATCTGCGCCCCTTCATCTCTCATTGACCCCCTCCGTGGAGGCCCTGACGCACTGCCGTCCTGGTACGAAAAACACTCAATTAGTCATGTCATTTATCGGTGACGACAATCACCGGCCGAGGACACCAGACAGCCTCGCCCCTCTCCGCTTTACCCCGCGCGCCCCATCCTCCGGTCGATTCGTGCGTCAACCAAATGATTGATTCTCAATGAAATCACCTAAATCGGCGCACGCGATCTTCAACGCCTCGTATCCGCCCGCCTGCCGATCGAAATACCGCTTCCGCTTTTCTTGCTCTGCCCCAGCGAAGCCCCGTCCTTAGCCACCTTCGGCATTACATTCTGCGCTCATGCGCCCCACCGGTTTCCCCGCGTTGTTCAGCTATTAACTCAGCGGAGTCTTACTCGCCGCACTTCCGATTCCCGGTGCGAATCTGCTCCGCAAAATCTCGCGCCGCCGTATCGTCCGGCGCAAATGTAAGCATCCGCGCCAGCGTCGCCACTGCCGCATCGCGCTCGCCAACCGCACATTCCACCACCGCCAGATTCATCCCCGCCTTCAATTCCGCCGGATTGCGCTCCACCACCGACTCCCAAAGGCGTATCGCCTCGGACACGTTGTGGCGCCGGGCCTCAATCAACGCCAGATTTCCTGCCGCCACTGCGTCATATCCATCCGCCGCCAACGCCACTCTGTATTCCTTTGCGGCTGCTTCCGTCTCTCCGTCAATCTGCTCCAGCAGCCCCAGCTGCGTATGGAGTTCATGGTCTCTTTCTGCCTCCGAGCTCTCCCTCTCTGCCCTGCGCAGTAGTTCAAGCGCATGCGTAGCCGCTGCGCGATCGCCGCGCACTGCCATCTGCCCATACGCCAACCCCAGCTCCCGATCGCTCCCCTGCTTTCCGCCCACAGTCACAAGCTCTCCGCTGGTTGCCAGTGCCTGCCGTTCCTGACTCACCCGTTTCCTGATCCAGTGATCCGTCACCAGCTCATGCGCAATATCGTTCGAGGGCGGCCGCGCCATGTGGCACGACGTGCAGTCCAGATTCTCCGTATGATGCTTCTCCGAAAAACTCGCGCCCCCATGACATGCCAGGCATTTCTTTCGGTAGAACGCAATCCGCTCTTCCGGTGCCGGCGAACCATGCGGATCGTGGCAGGTTGTGCACGTCAGCTTGTCCCCTGACTTCCTCTTGCAAGCGCTCTTCAGCAGAGATTCCCACTGGCTCGTCGCGCGACCGCCCGAGCCGTTCTCGTTGCCATAAACAAAAAACAGCGTGTAATCGAACAGATCGTCACCGGGTTCGAACTTCTCGATGCGCTTCCCCAGCCGGTCCACGCCCACCTGTCCTTCAAGATGGCAGTTCAAGCAAACGGAGTCGCGTCGCACTGGCTCGAGACCGCCAATATCCAGCATGCGCACTTTGCCGCCCGAAGCCACGTGCGCGCTCCCATCGCCATGGCACGACGCGCACCGAATTCCACCTTCCGCAAATGGATCGCCCGCGAAATGATTTCGCGCGTCCGGCAATGCCGAGTTCACCCCAGTCGCGTGGCAATGAAGACATCCCGGATCCACCGGCAGCGTCAGTGGCATTTCGCGCGCTGCCAAATAGTGTGGTGTCATGTCCCACACTTGTTTCTTCGCGTACCAGTTGATCGGTGCTTCAAACCAGTACCCCTGCTGCTCAAAAAGGTACGTCCGTCCGCGCTTCCCCGACCCGATAAAGTACTTCAGCTCCTGCCGCCCCTGCAGTGTCCCCAACGCGCCACGCGTCAGAGCCTCGCGCTCATAACTCAGCCACACCTTTCCTGCATCTTCCGTGACCCGGTAATGCACTCCCGAAACGCCCTCCACGAAATCGGCCGCCACAAACCCTTCCGGCGCGGGTCCGCTCGCACGCCCCATCGGCGTCTGCTTGTAGCGCTCGTAAATCTCTCGGTGACAAGACGCACAGGCCTCATCTGGATTGCTCGCCGGCGCATCCCGCCCCGCATCCACGAGCGGCACACAGAGCAACACCATCCAAAGCCCAGACAAGAGGGCCACGCCGGGCCCCAGGTACAAAAGGCGGGTCATTCGCAGCATTCCACCAGCAGTCGCCACCGTTTAATTCGTCCTGTATTTTGAGAGACGAATCAACCGCGCCTTGAGTTCTTGCGTTCGTCACACCCCTTTTTTTCTCCCGCCTCTGCTCTCGCAAAAGAGGGCGGCAAGCAATCTGCCTGCCGCCCTCTTGACGATCGGCGACTTGAGCTTCAACTCGCTCCACTGCGACCCGCGCTTTCATGCCATCGCGCAAACGGCCGGCCTGCCCCATGAAGCCCCCAGCCTCGGCCGGCACGTAAACTCCTCTCGATCCACTGGCGCTCATCCCGGGAGAGTTCGGCTAAGTTATTGAAATAAAATCCATAAACAAAAGTAACGTGTCCTTTCGTCATAACACCTTCCGACCCCTTCCCTAACCCCAGCCGAATCGCTACTATAACGCTTTAGTAGCATTGTCCCGGCAACACTCCGGGCTTACTCTCAGGAGGTACGCGGGAGCTCTAGTTAGGTTCCTCCCGCCCTGAAGCAATGATTCTTACGACGCTCCAAATCGTTGCAGTCGCTCTCGTAGTCGGATACCTCGGCTACCTGCGCTTTTCCATGGCGCGTCGCAACAAGCAGTCGTGGGAATCCCTCATCGCCCGCTTGCAAAAAGGTTGGAGCGGACGTCAGTTGAGCGAGCACTTCCTCTGGAAAGAAGGCCTCAGCTCCACTCCCGACCATACTTGGGAGCAAATCCAGGGCACGCGCGGACTATGGGCTATGCACAAGAACGCCGGCATCATGCTCCAGATGGCCGACTACGCCGCCCGCCACGCCGAAAACATCGACCCCGCCCTGCTCCAGGCTCTGCGCTCCGATGCCGTCCAGATTCGCCTTTGCACCCTGACGACCATCGCTCAGTGCACCTTCAGCCAGGCTACTGAGAACGCTCGCTACAACGCATTTCGCGCAGCATCCATGTATACAGGCATGGCGGCTCGCATGACTCAGCTCCTCGAGGGCAGTGCCTCAAACGCGCTGCCCAGCTTTGTCGCCGCAATGTAGTTAGCCGCTCCAAGCGACTCCCTTCAGATCTCTGAATCAAAGAACTCCCAGCCACCCCCCGCCCCAGAGTGTCTATCTATTCCCTATTCCCTGATTTTCGCGAATCATCAATCCCCACGACCATGGGTGCCCCATCCAAGCTTGCTTGGGTGGGAAAGCACGAATCTCAATCAACCACTTTCATCCTGAGAGATTCCCGACCATGGGTGCCCCCGGTCTCGATTCTCAGACCGGGGAAAGCAACGAACCCAAACCAGCCTCGCCATCGGAAGCGAAGCGCTGCTGATGCCTTGTCATCCTGAGAACCCGCGCGCCTGGGGCCCCGTGTGCGCACAAGCGCATATGGGGTAAGCGGGGCGAAGGATCTCCTGAACGGAGTGAAGGATCTGCTTGTAGGGTTTATCAATCCGCACGACCATGGGTGCCCCCGGTCTCGATTCTGAGACCGGGGAAAGCAACGAACCCAAACCAAAAGGTTGTCGGCGATCCCTCGGAGAACCGATCACTGAGTCCAGTTTCTCGACACCGGATGCTACCATTCCGCCGTGTTCAATTTTGGCAATCCGAAGACACCGGGCCAGTGGGTCGGCCACGTTCTTATCGCACTGATTGGTCTCTTTCTGATCTGGTGGATGCTCCGAATCTACGTTCACTGATTGCTTGCCACAGTCACCAGCCGACCAACCCCCTACGTCTTCACTCCCACCATCGCCATCGTCTTCAAAATCTTCCCGCCCTCTTCCACCACATACAGCTTCTTCACATCCAGATCCTTCAACGTATCCACCGCCCCCGACGGCCACTTGATTTCGACGAGGTCCACTTTCTGCGCCTCACCCAATCCAAAGTGAATCCGCAAATCGCTCGCCGAATAATACCCATTACACGATCGCACTTCCTCAACCTGGGTTAACGTGCTGATCCCTGACCCCTGATCCCTGACCCCTGCGGCAGTCCCCGTCGCCGCCACCACCTTGATCCGCGCCCCAATCCCCGTCTTGTTTGACTTCGTTCCCACCAGCCGAATTTTTACCCAGCTCCGCTTCAGCGTCGAGTCGCACCGCAGCAGTTGCGGCACCGCATTCACGCAATTCACAATCGCATCGAGGTCGCCGTCGTTGTCAAAATCGCCCACCGCAAACCCGCGCGCCTTCGCCTCCGCTGTAATCCCACTCCCACCAATCAAACTCACATCCTCAAACTGCCCGTTGCGCAGATTCCGATACAGATACTTCCGCTCCGCATACGCCGCGTCCACCTGCGTCCCATCCACCTCGGGATACACGTGCCCGTTCGCCACCAGAATGTCGAGCCACCCATCGTTATCCATATCGATGAAGCTCAACCCCCATCCCAGCAACCGTGTGTTGATGCCCAGCCCCGCCTGGTACGTCCGATCGTCGAATGACCCATCGCCGAGATTCATATATAAGGAGTCGGTGTCGCCCGCGAAGTTCGTCTTCACAATATCCAGCAGCCCATCGCGGTTGTAGTCGCCGATGCTCACACCCATCCCCGCCTGCGGTTTCCCGTCTGGGGAATAGGCGACGCCCGCCTCGATCGCCTGGTCCTTGAATGTCCCATCCTTCTGATTCACGTAATACGTCGCCGACGTCGAATCGTTCGCGACATAGATATTCGGCCATCCCGTGTTATCGAGATCCGCCGCCGCACAACTCAAGGCGTACGTCCCCAGCGTCCCGATCATGCCCGCCTTCTCGCTCACATCCGTGAACGTGCCGTCGCCGTTGTTGTGGTACAGCAAATTCTTGCCGCCCTCCAGCCCTGGCGGACCGCACGCCACCACGATTCCCTTGTAGGTGCAATTCGCATCTTCAGGCGTCGGCGCAGTCTTCACATCAAAGTCGATGTAGTTCCCCACAAATAAATCCAGTCGCCCGTCCCTGTCGTAGTCCAAAAACGTGCATCCTGAATTCCACCGCAGCCGATCCTGCAGCAGCCCCGCTTCCTTCGTCACTTCGGCAAACGTCCCGTTGCCGTTGTTCCTGAACAGCGCATTCTGCCCGTAATAACTCACGAACAAATCGTTCCAGCCATCGTTGTTGTAGTCGCCCACGCAGCACGCCTGGCCCCACCCGCTCCGCGCCAGTCCAGCCTTCATCGTCACATCCGTAAAAGTCCCATCGCGATTGTTTTTGAACAAGTGACATGTGGGCTCATGGCCTTTGGCAAACCCCTCCAGCCTCCACCCGTTCACCAGAAAAATATCCAGCCAGTCGTCCTGGTCGTAGTCGAAAAACGCAGCACCGCACCCCGTCGTTTCCAACAGATATTTGTTTCTGTGTTCCCCGCCGAAGATCGTCTCCGCGTGCAGTCCCGCCTGCTTCGCCACATCCACAAACTGCACGCCCAGCGGCGTTCCTGTCACTGGCGATGGAGCCCCCTTGGGAGCCGGTCGTGCCGGTGCTTCATACGCCTGACGCGAACTCCCCGTCGGCTTTTGCGGGGCCGCCTGCCCCCTCATGGGCCGCGCCAGCCCAAGCACATCCTCAAAAGACAACACCAGCGCCGTCCGCGACAGCGACTTCAAAAATCTCCGCCGATCCCAACTCAAATCCCATTCCCCTTGAGTCTTCGCCGGCCAGACAGACCCAGCCCGCGCAAGACCACACAAGGATCATACGGGCTGAAGCGAAAGCGACAAACCCAAACTGCACGCGTCATTCAGCGACTCTTTGGTTCGCGATACAACCTCATACGTTGATGAGCTGTCACCCTGAACGAAGTCGAAGCATCTGCGGTTGCGCTTCGCGAAGCTTCCATCAGCACGAACAGAGGGTGCCCCATCCAAGCTCTTCTTGGGTGGGAAAGCAACGAACCCAAACCAACAGGCCGTCACCCTGAGCGAAGCCGAAGGAGATCTGCGGTTGTTCTTGTCTTTGTTTTTAGAGTTGTCATCCTGAGAGCCCGCAAGCTCGGGGCCCCGATCGCACAAGAGTGCGAGTGGGGTAAGCGGGGCGAAGGATCTGCTTTTCGCAGCCGAAGAGGATCGACTTTTCTGCTTCTTTGATCCCTGACCCCTATTCCCTAGTCCCTATACCCTACTCCCTGCCCTAATCACTCTGCCCGCAGCGCCTCCGTCGGACTCACCGCCGCAGCCCGCAACGCCGGCAAACAAGACCCCAGCGCCGCCACCACCACCAGCGCGCCCACAGCAAATCCCATCGAGACGCGATCGACTGCACTCGTCTCAAACAGCAGTCCCGTACTCAGGCGATTCATCAGTCGCGCCGCACCCAACCCTGCGCCTAAACCCACCACTACTCCCACCGCGGTAAAGCGCCCTGCCTGCTGCAGCACGAGCCGCAGAATATCTCCGCGATCCGCGCCCACCGCAATGCGTACGCCAATCTCCCGCGTCCTCTGTGCAACCGAGTACGACAGCACCCCATAGATTCCGATCGCCGCCAATGCCAGCGCCACTGCAGCAAAAATCCCCAGCAGCGTCGCGGTCATCCGTTGCCGCTCCATCGTATCGGCGAGCAACCCGTCCATCGCCTGTATGTGATACACCGGTTGCTTCGCATCCAACGCCTGCACGGCCCTGCGAATCACAGGGGCCACGCTTGCAGCATCCACTGTTGTGCGCACCAGCAGCACCGCATGCAGGCCAAACCCGGGCAGATACATCTCCGGTTCTGGCGCAGACTCCACACCCAGATCGCGCGCATTCGCCACCACACCAATCACCGGAATCTTCTGAGGATGCGGCGTCATTACGTCGAGCAGGATATGCGCGCCAATCGGATCGCGCCCGCTTAAATACTGCCGGGCAAATGCCTCATTCACCACAAACAAATTCGACCCGTTCGAAACCTCCGCCTGCTCAAACGCGCGACCTCTCCGCACGCCCAGCCCCATCGTGCGAAAGAATCCCCCACTCACATACCGGATCTGCGCCGCAGGATAGGTGCCCGGAGCCAGCGTTGGCGCGCCATCCACCAGGAACCGCGTCATCACCAGCGACGGCTTCAGCGGCACCACCGTGGTGGTGCCCGCCGCCACCACGCCTTGTGACTGCGCAATCTTGTCCAGCACTTGCTGATAAAACCGCCCTGTTTCCGGACCATTGTCGCTGTAACGCGGTTGGGGTAGCCACATCTCCGCGCTCAACAAATGATCCGTACGAAAGCCTGGGTCTGTGCGCACCAGTTTCTCGAAGCTCCGAATCACCAGCGTGCTCAGAAACACCACCACCACCGCCAGCGCAATCTCGCCCGCCACAAGCAGTCCCCGTCCACGTGCGCGCTCGCTGCTGCCACGATCGCCCGCCCGCAGCGCCTCCGTGAACCCCTTCGTCATCTTCGTTGCCGGCAACAGCCCGAACCCCACCGCCGTGCTCGTGCAAATTCCCAGCGCAAACAACAGCACCGGCATATTCACTCGAATCGACTGGATCATCGCCGGGTCCAGCCCCTCGGTGTGCGCCAGCGCCAGCCGCAGTAGAGGCAATGCGCCTGCCGCCAGCGAAACCCCCAGCACTCCTCCCAGAAGACACAGCAGCAGTGTCTGCGCCATGAACTGCGAAAGCAGCCGCAGGCCGCCAGCGCCCAATGCCTGCCGGATCGCCACCTCCCGCTGTTGCGCCGCTGCACGCACCAGCAACAAGTTCGCCACATTCGTGCACGCCACCAGCAGTACCAGCACCACCGCACCCAGCAGGCATAGCATCGCCGGACGCATCGTCCCCACCAGTTGATCGCGCAGCGGCTTCATCAGCACACCAACATTCCGATTCGTCGCTGGGTAGGCCGCCGCCAGCCTCTCGGCAACGGTCTGCATCTCCGTTTGCGCCTGCCCGAGTGACACCCCCGGCCTCAGCCGTCCCACCACCTTAACCGAGTGCCACACCCGCGAAGTCTGCGTCGCCCTGTCCAGCAGCGTCAACGGAAGCCACACCTCACCCTCTGCGGGAAATCCTCCCTGCGCCGGCAGCACGCCAATGATCGTGTAGTTGCTTCCGTTCAGCTCCACACTCCGTCCCACCACGCCGGGATCGCGGCCGAACAACCGCTCCCACACCGGCGCGCTCAGCACCGCCACATGATCCTTCCCGTTCACATCGTCCTGCGCGTCAATCAGTCGGCCCAGTTGCGGAGCAACCCCGAGCACCGCAAAGAAATTCCCCGACGCCAGCACCCGGTGCACCTGCTCCGCATGTCCGCCATAGGCAAGCGAGACCGTATTTGGGTTCAGCGTCGAGTAGCCCGCGAGCTCCGTGAAGCTTGTCTGCTCCCGCTGCCAGTCCTTGAAGTCTGGATACGTCGCCTCGATCCCGCCCTTCAACTGCGGATGCGTCTCCACCATCGTGACAATCCGGTCCGCATCGGCAAACGGCAGCGACTTCAACAGCAGCCCATACACACAGCTGAAAATTGCCGTCGTCGCGCCAATCCCAAGCGCCAGCGTCAACACAGCAGTCGCGGTAAATGAAGGGGACTTACGTAACTGGCGGCCTGCATACCGCAAATCCCGCAAAACGGAATCGAGAAACACAGAATCGCGAGGGCGCGAATCGCCAGAACTGGCCTCGCCAGATTTGGATTCGAACATGCTGTGACCTCAAAGAGAACCCAGAAATATGCGGCCGGGGAAACCGTGCGAATGATCATACCGCCGCAGTCCACTCGCCCGGCCCTCCTTGTGACGGGCAACCGCGGTTGCTTTAGAAATGCTTCAATCCGCACGACCATGGGGGTCCGCTCGGTCCCCTCCTCTCCTGTCTTTCCTAATCACAGCAACTTTCTCGTACTTTTTCCGTTCATCGCAGTAAAGAGAGTTGTATCCTGCCTACTGCGGTCGAAGCATCTCCCTTGCTTTTCCCGTTCGCCTTCCAAACCGTCGTCGGCCCCATCGTCCAACCACACGCACTGAGTCGCAGAATGAGCGCAAGCATCCTTTTCTTCGGAAGCGACACCTGCCACCGGCTCCCCGTCCTCGCCGCTGCTGGCTTCGAGGTCGAGCATTGCCCATCGATTGCACAGCTCAGTGCCACTCTCTCCGCCGGCCCTGAATCGCGACCTGCCCCACAGGCCGTCCTCCTTTGCGATCACGACGGCCGACTGCCCCAGGACGCAATCACCCTCGCCCGCACCCATCCCGCCATTTCCCTCGTCCTCTTCCGCGAAACCAACTGCCTTTGGAACGAGGCGGACTTCGATCTCGTCATCCCCGTCCTCACGCCCCCGCCCTCCTGGCTCCACGATCTCGGCGCCTTGCTCAAAAACCCCCTCCACTCCGGGCCACGCCTTGTTTCCCCCCAGCTCGTTCCTTCACCCCCCGGCCCCCTCTCCGCGCAGCCGGCGCCCTTCCCCGGTCCGTCACCCGCCTCCGTTCCCGCTCCCGGCCGCTCTACACGTTCCGCATAAACCCTAAAGTCTTCCCCTCCTTTTACCTGCAGGCATTCCACCTCCGGTACATCCCCATCCCACCTATGGTCGGCCCCTACTCCCTGCGTGTGATTGCCCCGCCCTCCACCGCGCCCTACACTCGAACTCAATAAGGGTTCAGCTTCAACACATAAGAGGTTCCCAAATGCTCGAAATGAAGAACCTGGATTATTACGAGTTCCTCCAAATCAGCCCCAACGCTGACGCGGATACCATCCACCGTGTCTACCGCTTCCTGGCTGCCCGGTTCCACCCGGACAACCCGGCCTCCGGCGACCCGGAAAAATTCTTCATGTTGAAGACTGCCTACGACGTCCTTTCCAATCCCGAAGCACGCAGCAAATACGATGACGCACGCGTCCGGGAAACTGCTGAACAAACTCCTCTCTCCACTTCTGTCGATTTCATGGACCAGTTCGAAGGCGAGCTCAATCGCCGCCTAGCCGTCCTTGCCGTTCTCTACTATCGCCGTCGTAACTGCTCTGAGACCCCCTCCGTCAGTCTCCCCGAAATCGAAAAACAGATGGGCTTCCCGCGCGATTACCTTGACTTCACAACCTGGTATCTCATCAAGAAGGGCTACATCACCCGCGCCGATAACTCCGACTTCACCCTCACCGCCGATGGCGTCGACTTCGTCGAATCCCAGCGCGTCAACATGCCGGTCCTCAACAGAATGCTCACCAGCGGCACCACCGTCAGCTCCCCATCCCCGTCCGCCGATCTCGAAGATGTCGCCGTCAAAGTCACCGAGCCTGTTCAGGCAGCCGCGCCGCGTACCGTCATCGTGCCCGACCCGTCCATGCACAACGACCGCCACGCTGAACTTGCCGATCACCTCAACACATTATTGGAACGCCGCATCGTCCAATAATCGAAGATTTGCCTTGGTTCTCACGACATCCGCAACCGAGTCTAACGAACCGAGTTGCGGCTTCCGCCCCGGGACCTCCTGATTGAAAGAGGCACAATCAGGTGGCCCTCCGGCGGACCCAGGAATGACTCTCCACGTTCAACTCCCTATTCCCTATTCCCTATTCCCTATTCCTTGATCCCTGGTCATCGATCCCTGATCCGAGTCCCCACTCTCCAGCACTCCGCGCCTAGTCCCCTGCTTGCTTCGGTCTGTCGCTTGTCATCCTGAGAACCCGCGTGCTTGGGGCCCCGTGTGCGCGCAAGCGCATATGGGGTAAGCGGGGCGAAGGATCTGCTTCTGCTTTTTCGCGCTGTTTCAATCCCCACGAAAATGGGTGCCCCATCCAAGCTCCAGATCCCGGGGTCCCCGAGAACGGGTCCATGTTCGCGGGGTGGTCTTGGGTGGGAAAGCAAGAAACCAACCGAACCTCAGTCCCTATTCCCTACTCCCTACTCCCTGCTCGTCGCCCCTGCCCCCCAGCGTAAAATCGAAAAACGCTCTCCTCCCTCATGCCCGACGCTTCCAAAGCCGAACTGGACGTCCATCGCGGACTCCGCTCGTCCCTCCTCAGCATCGTCTCGAACTTCTTCCTCGCCCTCGCCAAGTGCTTTACCGGCTTCATCGGCCACTCCTTCGCCCTCGTCGCCGACGGCATCGAATCCCTCTCCGACGTCTTCAGCTCCACCGTCGTCTACATCGGACTCAGCGTCGCCCTGCGCCCCCCTGACAAAACCCACCCCTACGGACACGGAAAGGCTGAACCCCTTTCCGCCGCCATCGTCAGCCTCGCCATGGCCGGCGCCGCCTTCGCCATCGCCGCCGAAAGCATCGCCCTCATCCGCTCGCCCCACCCCCTGCCCCACTACTACACCCTCTGGGTGCTCCTCGCCGTCGTCGCCATCAAGCTCCTGCTCTCCCGCTATGTATTCTCCGTCGCCACCAACATCGACAGCACCGCCGTCCGCGTCGACGCATGGCACCACCTCAGCGACGCCATTACGTCTCTCTTCGCTTTCATCGGCATCTCCCTCGCCCTCGCCACAGGCGACCCGCGCATGGACGACTGGGCTGCCCTCTTCGCTTCCCCCGTCATCCTCTTCAGTGCCTGGCGTCAACTCCAATCACCCCTCGCCGAGATCCTCGACACCGCGCCACCCCCAGAAATTGAGCAACACGTCCGACAGGTGGCCGTCCTCGTCCCCGGAGTCGTTGGACTCGAAAAATGCTTCGTCCGCAAAGTCGGCTTCCGCTACTACGTCGACCTCCACGTCGTTGTCAGCGGCGACATCACTGTCCGCGACGGCCACGCCATCTCCCACGTCGTCGAAGATCGCGTCCTCGCCGGTGTCCATCGCGTCGCCAAAGTCCTCGTCCACATCGAACCCGAAGAAGAGCTCCTCAACCCCAGTCACTCCGACATGTAGCGCGCGCTGTTCGCGACTCCCGCCTGCCTGAGCGAAGTCGAAGGGGATGTGCGGTTGTCCTTGGCGTTGTGTTCGGATTTCTGATCCCGAGCGCGGTCGAGGGGACATTGCTTGCTTCTCTGCTTCTCTGTTTCTCTGTTTCTCTGATCCCTGCTTCCCTGATCCCTGATCCCTGATCCCTGATCATGGAGCGCATCCTCTTCCTTGATGGCACGCCCAGCATGGAACCGCTCACTCTCTCGATCGGCCAATCCGTCAAAGAGATGATCGAGTCCGACCTCAAACTCGAACTCGGCGCCGTTACCGCCTACAACGAAGCCATCCGCATCTCGGTCGAGCATAAGGACAACGGCTCGCGCGATCTCTTCGTCCGCCTCCTCAAGGATGAGGAAGGACACGTCGACTGGCTCGAGGCCCAGATCCACCAGATCAAAGAAATCGGATACGAGCGCTACCTCATCACCCAAACCGGCGACGACAAATAGCCCGGCTCTCGCCGTTCGTCGCGCCTGTCATCCTGAGAACCCGCGCGTTCATCGGGGTCCCCAGTGACAGGTCTTCGTCACCGGGTGATTTGGGCCCGGTCGCACATAAGTGCGATGGGGGTAAGCGAAGTGAAGGATCTGCCTTTGAGTGTTTATCAATCCGCACCACCGTGGGTGCCCCATCCAAGCTCAGCATCGCGGGGTGGTCTTGGGTGGGAAAGCACGTACCCAGACCAGCCCTCTGCCATCCGAAGCAAAGCGCTGATGATGATTTGTCATCCTGAGAACCCGCGCGTTCGGGGCCCCGGTCGCACATAAGTGCGATTGGGGTAAGCGGGGCGAAGGATCTGCTTCTGCTTTTTCGCGCTGTTTCATTCCCACGACCGTGGGAGCCCCATCCAAGCTCCGCATCCGGAGGTCCCGAGAACGGGTGCATGTTCGCGGGGTGGTCTTGGGTGCGAAAGCACGAACCCAACCCAGCCACTGTCAGCCCGAGCTGGTACTTCTCCCTCGCCGCTTCGTCGCCCCTGTCATCCTGAGAACCCGCGCGTTCATCGGGGTTCCTGCCCTGAGCGGAATTGAAGGGGGAGGGGGATCTGCTGTTGCTCCGGTCTTGGTTTTTGCTGACCCCTGACCCCTGATCCCTGACCCCTAGCCCCTAGCCCCTAGTTCCACTTCCACCTCTGCAGAACCCGCGGATTCCGCCGCACTGCCTCATCCTCCGCCAACAGGTCCAGCACATCGAAGCTCGACTTCGCTACCCCCTCCCGCGCGTGCCCAGGATTCTGCGTCGCCACATGCACCCACTCATGCACAATCACCCGAGCCACCGCTTCACTCATCACCTGGTCCAGCCGCTGCCGATTCATCCCCAGAGCTACCGGCCCCAGTTCCTCCGCAATCTTCGTGCAGTCCACATGAATAAACGGCTCGATCCGCCCACGCACCCGCCGCACCCACCCCAGCGCACCCATCGGATTAGTCCGCGCCACCGGAACCAGCGAGCAGTCCCCATGCAGATAGACAGAGATCGCATCAGACGCGTCGATCCCCGCCACCATCCGGTCCCCGCGCACAAACACCACGTTCTCCGCCAGCCCTGGAGCGGCGGCCGCCTCGTCCTGCGCACCCTTCTCGAGCGCCGACAACAACGCCGCCCACGCGCTGTCGCGTAATGCCTGGTCCGAAAAAATCACCAGTACCTTGTTTTCTTCCGGCACCGGATCAGCCACCGCTCCAACACACACCACCTGCAACAACCCAAGCAGCGCCATTAGGAAATACAGCTCCGGCCTCAATAGCCGGCTGGGAAGCTCGACTCTCATGCTGCGAGTCTGGGCCCCTCCCGTGCATCTGTCCAATAGATTGACATGATAGACTCGATCTGATTTGGAGATGGAGAAAGCATAGCTCCTCCCCCTCCCCCGGGCGTCTCTCAGTTGCGCGCGTTTCTCTGGCTCGATCGTCCGCTTTTGCATGCAGCCGATCTTCGCCCATGCATCACCCGGTCCGCACTCCGCTTCTTGTTCTCAATTCGGAAAGGGGTTCCGCTATGGAAGTCCGACAGCTCCAGATCTTCCGCACTCTGGCCGAAGAGCTCAACTTCACCCGCACCGCTGAGCGCGTCAACACTGTCCAGTCGAATGTGACCGCGCAGATCAAGGCGCTTGAAGAAGAGATGGGCGTCCCACTCTTCGATCGCCTCGGCCGGCGCGTCACACTCACCGACGCAGGCCGCCGCTTTCAACCCTTTGCCGAACAGGCCCTCATCGCCATGGAACAGGGCCAGCGCGCCATTCGCCACGGCGCCGAGCCCAGCGGTCCGCTCCGCATCAGCGCCCCTGAAAGCATCCTCACCTATCGCCTGCCCCAGGTCCTCCGCGTCTTCCGCCGCCGCTTTCCCAGCGTCGAGCTCGCCTTCCTTCCCCACATCGGTACCAGCTACACCGCGGAGCTCGAGGCCGGCAAGATCGATCTCGCCCTTGGCATGTGCGACGCACTCACCAATCCGTCCTACCGCATTGTTCCTCTGCGTAAGGAGAGAGTCTTTCTCATCTGCGATGCAGGACATCCTCTCGCCAAGCGCCGCACCGTCAAGCCCATCGACCTCGCCGGTCAGCACCTGCTCCTCACCGAAACCGGTTGCGGCTACCGCGCGAAATTCGACCACGCCCTCGCACTCCAGAACGTGCGCCCCGGCAACGTCACTGAGTTCTCAAGCGTCGAAGCCATCAAGCAATGCGTGCAGGTCGGCATGGGGCTCGCCGTCCTCCCCGCCATGGTCGTCGCGCGCGAAATTCGCCTCAACCAGTTCAAAGCCCTCCACTGGGCCGGCGCCTCCCTCGACATTCAGACCCACATCCTCTGGCACAAAGACAAATGGATCTCCCCCGCCATGGCCGCCTTCCTCGAACTCCTCCAAAGCCAGGCCGACGACCCCGCCTGACCCGCGACCCCGCCATTCATGAATCGAAAGCCCGCGCTGAGCGAAGCCGAGGGAAATCTACGGTTGCCTTTGTAGTTGTCTTTGCTTTGTTTTGTCATCCTGAGCGAAGCCGAATGCCTGCCCTGAGCGGAGTCGAAGGGGATCTGCGGTTGCTCTTCGGGCAAAGCTTCGATCCGCACGACCATGGGTGCCCCATGTTCGGGGTCCCCGGCGACGGGTCCTTGTCGCTGGGGTGAAGGTCTCGATTCTGAGACGTGGGAAAACTGGATGTGCCCCAGCTCCAACTCGGAACCAGCACGACCAGGGGTGCCCCATGTCTCGATTCTGAGACGTGGGAAAACTGGATGTGTCCCAGCTCGAACTCAGAACCAGCACGACCATGGGTGCCCCATCCAAGCCCCGCTTGGGTGGGAAACCTCCATTCACACCTGTTTTGTATTTGTCATCCTGAGCAAGCTTGCCCTGAGCGCCAAGCGCCGCCGAAGGAGATCTGCGGTTGCTCTTGCGGTTGTCTTTGCTGACCCCTGACCCCCGACCCCTCGTCCCTACTCCCCCGCCAGCACAATAGGAGCCGTCGGCGTAGCCGACCCTTCCGCTCGCTCCACCGTCACTCCAAACGCCTTCGCCGCCACTCCCGTCGGCAGCGCCGGCAAAATCACGCTGGCACTCCCCGCCGCATCCGGACGGAACAGCCCCGCGGGAATCGGTGCCTTCCCATCGGCGGGAATCACCCACAGCTCATACGTCTTGTCCGCTGGCAGGGGATCGAGATTGTTCGCTTGCAAAATAAGGCTGCCGCTCGACGCCACGTACACCGCGCGCGCGCTCGGCGCCGGCTTCGTTTTCGCCGCCGTCAAAAGCACCCGCTGTGCCGACCGCGCAGTCAAAGCATCCAGCACCCGCTGCGCCCGCGAACTCGCAGCGGCCTGCTGCGCAAGTAACGCCGACTGCTGCTTCACCTCAAGATTCAAAGCGCCGATCTTCATCATCAGTGCAAACGCAAACACCAGCATCGCCGCCACCGCCGCCCACGGTACCGACATGTAAATGCGCCGCACCGGCTTCGCGTCTTCAATCGACACAACCTTCGGCGCCGCCTCCCGCCCCGTTTCCCCCGCATCCACCGCAATCTTCTTGAGCAGCCGCTCCCGCGCACCCTCCGGCAACGGATGCTGTTCCGCACCCAGCGCTACCAGCGCCAGGTCCCCCACCAACTCCGCTGCTTCCTTCCGGCAATCTGCACACCCGGCTAGGTGCGCACGCACTGCCGCCGCTGCCCCTTCTGGAAGCTCCCGCAGCGCATACAGCGCTAAATCATCCTGCGGAATGTGTGTCTCTTCGCTCACGCCTGCACTGCCTTTCGCAAACTCATCAACGCCGTGCGAATCCTCGTCTTCACCGTGCCCAGCGGATCACCCGTCCTGGCCGCAATCTCCGCATGCGTCATCCCTTCAAAAAATGCCAGCTCCACAGAGCGCTGCTGCTCCTCCGGCAATCCCCCCATCGCCTGTCGAACCTTCTCCATCATCGAATTGCGTTCCACTTCCGACGCAAGATTCGTACTTGAAGTCAGCACCACATCGTCCACCGAGTCATTCGGCTTGCGCCGACGCAGCACGTCCACCGCGCGGTTCCGTGCCACCACCGCCAGCCACGCCCCCAGCGTTCCCCGGCCCCGCTCAAACGCTCCTGGATTCCGCCATACCTGCAGAAACACTTCCTGCATCAGATCCTCGGCCTGGCTCGGATCCTTCAACACGCGCAGCGCAACCGAATACACCAGCCGCCCATAGCGGTCGCAGAACTCCCCCATCGCACTCTGATCGTTGGCCTTCACGCGTTCCAGCAATGCTCCATCCCCGGCCGGAGCGCCTCCGGTCTCTGTGCGATCTGAAACTGCATCTAGGGTACGAGCCGCAGTCTTCGCCGGATTGGAGGGAGTCTCGTTCATCGCGAAGACGATCGGCGGAGACGTGCGCCTGAACACAAGCGCGTCTTGGGCCGCCGCGCTGATTCTAGCCGACCAGGCTCCCGGAAGAAAGCCACTACTCCCTATTGCCTGTTCCGAGTCCCAGTCCACGGCCCTACGTCCGGTTCTCTGAATCTCTGATCCCCGATTCCCGAAACCTGATCCCTGAAACCTGGTTCCTACACCAACCCCAGCCGCATCAGGCTCTCCGCCGACGCTACCAGGGAGTCTTCCAGCGACCGCGGCTTCCACCCCAGCACCCGCTGCGCCTTCGCGCTCGTTGCATTCTTCCGCTTCCCCAACTCCGGCACAATCTGCTTCGCCTCCGCCTTCACCAGCGCAAACAGCCGCACCATCCAGTCCGGCAACTCGCGCGACGGGACACGTTTCGCCGCCGGCCCCAGACGCCGCTTCAGCATCTGCGCCATCTCCAGCATCGACACAAACTCCCCCGCGACCGCCAGAAACCGCTCTCCTTTGGCGGCCGGATCGATCATCGCCCGCACATGCAGGTCCGCTACATCCCGCACATCCACGCCCCCAAACCACAGCCGCGGGCATCCTGGCACCGACCCGTCCATCAACCGCTGCACCAGCAGAATCGACGTCGCAAAATCCCGCCCCAGCACCGGCCCGAACACCGCTACCGGATTCACCACCGCCAGCTCCAGGCCCCCGCCCTCGCGCGCAAGCCAGTCCCACGCCGCACGCTCCGCGATGGTCTTCGACTTCACATACGCCGTCAGCCCTTCACCGTTCAGATTTGTCCAGTTGGTCTCGTCATACGGCTCCGCCTGGTCCGGCAACCCATACCCAACCGCCGCGAACGACGACGTCTGCACCACGCGCTTCACGCCTGCATCCCGCGCCGCACGCAGCACCCGCAGCGCTCCCTCGCGCGCCGGCACAATCAGCTCATCTTCGTGCTTGGGCACGTTTGCCGGAAACGGCGACGCAACGTGCAGCACATAGTCACATCCCTGCGCCGCCTCCGCCCAACCCGCGTCCTTCATCAGCTCCGCCGCAAACACTTGCAGCCGCTCCCCGGGCTCCGTGCCGCCTTCCTGCAGCAGCGCCCGGACCGCGGGCTCGCGCTTCAAGTCCCGCACTGTCGCCCGCACCGTGTGCCCCGCCGCCAGCAATTGCAAAATTACATGGCTCGCAATAAACCCCGACCCACCCGTCACCAAAACTGTGCTCATCGCCGCCCCTTCGTCTCTATCTCTCTGTTTCTCTGTCCACTGTCCACTGTCCACTGTCCACTGAACTAGATCGAACGTTCGTTCTATTCGATCTACAAAAATCTACTCCTCCGCAATCGCCGCCCACACCGTCTCCGCAATCCCCTTCAGTGTCGATTTCGAGAAGCTTGCGGGTGCCTTCGCCAGGCTTGCCGCCAGTCCCAGCGTCAGGCTGTCAATCGCCTCGGCCGGCAAGTCTTTCAACACCCCGCCATGCTTCTTCGGTCGCATCCATTTCACAATCCGTTTCACCGTCGGATCCTTCGCTTCCTGCCCTTCTTCGCCTGCCCTGCAATACGGCGAGTGCCGGTATTGCTCCAGAAACTGCGCCTCCTTGGCATGCGTTCGATAAAAATCATAGGCATTCAGCCAGATGTGCAGCAGCGACTCGCGCGCCCCCATCTTCTCCTGGTACCCCCGGAACAGCGCCTCGCGCTTCAGCGCCGCCACATGCTCATACAACGCGCGAATCACATCGTCCTTGTTCTCAAAGTAGTGATAAATCACTCCGGGGCTTGCCCCCGACTTCTTCGCCAGCGCCGACATCGGCGCATC
The DNA here is from genome assembly GCA_963760475.1 of uncultured Acidobacteriaceae bacterium. GTDB lineage: Bacteria > Acidobacteriota > Terriglobia > Terriglobales > Acidobacteriaceae > Telmatobacter. Next base: position 238,398 of record CAVXDG010000015.1, read on the forward strand.
GTGAAAGCCGCGCTTCACCACCAGGTCCAGCATCGCGTCCAATATCGCCTGCTTCTTGTCGATCTTCTTGCCCATGCGCACTCCAACCCATGACTAGAACGATCATTCTAACATCGACAGCTGTCGAATTCGGAGCCTTCTTCGCGACCCTGAAATCGGCACGAAAGTGGGTGCCCCATCCTTGCACAGCAAGGGTGGGAAACCTCGAACGTAACAAGTCTGCTTTCCGGATTCTCGCGGTCGGTTCCCAGGGCCGTAACCCCCGACATCCACCCTCCGCGTATTAGCATAGTGAGCTGAAAGCGACACCCTCAACTATGACCATTTCGCGCCGCACCTTCCTGACTACCCTCGCCGCCGCCGCACTCGCCGAGCCCGCTTTGCCGGCTCTCGCCGAGCCCAAACCTCTCTCAGGGCCGCCCTCACCCCTACAGCTCGGCATCGCCAGCTACACCTTCCGCAACTTCGCGCGCGCGCAAATGATTGCCTGGCTCAAGCAACTCAACGTCGCAGGCCTCAACGCCAAAGACATCAAAGACCATCTCCCCATGGATCCCGCCGCTGAAATCCAGGCCCTCGCCGACTACGAGGCCGCCGGCATCAAGCTCCACGCCGCCGGCGCCATCTATTTCCCTAAAGACGAAGAGGACGACATCCGCTCCAAGTTCGAATACTGCAAGCGCGCCGGCATCAAGGTCATCGTTGCCGGAGACCCCGCACCCGCTGCCCTCCCGCGTATCGAAAAATTCGTCAGGCAGTACGACATCCGCTTCGCCATCCACAACCACGGCCCCGAAGACAAAATCTTTCCCTCGCCCCTCGACGTCCTCAAGGCCGTTCGGGCGATGGACACCCGCATCGGCTGCTGCATCGACGTCGGCCACTGCGTTCGCGCCGGCACTGACGTCGTCGAGGCCATCCATGCTGCCGGCCCGCGCCTCTTCAACATCCACATGAAAGACCTCACTGACTTCACCTCGAAAGAAAGCCAGGTCTCCGTCGGCCAGGGCAAGATGCCCATTCACGAAATCTTCGCGGCGCTCGTCAAGACCAAATATGCAGGCTGGGTCGACCTCGAGTACGAAGTCCATGGCGACGACCCCATGCCCGGCGTCGCCGAAAGCCTCGCCTACATGCGCGGCGTCCTCGCCGGCATGGGCTACAACCCCCGCGCCTAGGCGTCAACGATCTGCGGTTGCTTTTGTTTTTTGTTTTGTCATCCCTGAGCGAAGTCGAAGGGGACCTGCGATCGCACTTGGCGAAGCCATAATCCCCACACCCCTGGGGTGCCCCATCCAAGCTCCGCTTGGGTGGGAAACCTCGGTCCTCCACATCCTTTGCCTTGTCTTCCTAAGCGAAGGTCGTGTCTATCACCGCGGATGAAACCGCGCACAGGCATACATCAGCCGCGCAATCCGATAGAAGAAATACGCAATTCCCAGCGTGCTGCCCCATCCGATCATCGAGAACGGATGACGCTTGCTCCCGATCGTATTCGGAATCGTCTGCGGTTCCTTCTCCTCATGCTCCAGTAACTCCGCGAGCGGCATCCATCGGCCCGAATACTCATCGCAGGCCATGTCCGTCCACGCAATCTCCCCCGCCGCCACGCGCTCTGAAAGCTCACGCCGCACAAACGGGCCGAGCGTTTTGCCCTCGCGATCCACCAGGTAGGCCATGCATCCATTCTCGCCGCCCGCACGCCCCTTTTATTTGCACAGGAGGATCACTCTCTCCCTATTCCCTATTCCCTGATTTTTGACGCCTGACGCCTGACGCCTGACACCTATTCCCTGGTCCCTGCCTTCTTCACTCCGCCCGCAGGGCGTCTACGGGATTGACCGATGCCGTCCGCCGCGACGGAATGTAGCTTGCCAGTGCCGCGGCTCCGCACAACGCCAACACCGCACACCCATACGTCAGTGGATCCAGCGGGCTCACGTGAAACAGCAGAGACTGCAGCAACCGCGTCGCCGCCACCGCCACCAGAATCCCGCACACCACGCCGCCTCCCGCCAGCAGCATGCCCTGCCGCACAAACATCCCGGTAATTGCGTTCCGCTGCGCACCCAGCGCAATCCGGATTCCGATCTCCCGCTTCCGCTGCGAGGCCGAATACGCAATCACGCCGTACAACCCCACCACCCCCAGCAGCAGCGCAATTGACGACGCCACTGCCAGCATCACCAGCGTGAACGACGTCCGCGCCATCGACCGCGTATACAAGAGCTGCTGCGTGCGCACGTCGCTCAACGGCAGGTTCGCATCCACTGACCACACTGCCGCCCGCACATCTTTCATCAGGCTCTCTGAGCCCGCACGTGAGCTCCGAACCGCGTACACCACGTAGCGCCGTACATTCTCGTCCTGGCTCTCGAAGTGGTTCATCAGCAGCGGCCAGTACGCCGTCGGAAGTGCATCCTTGCTCATCCCCTCATCGTGCACGTTGCCCGCCACCCCCACAATCTCCCGCCAATCGTCCTTCGAGCTCACCCGCACATGCTTGCCCAGCGCGTTCGCAACACTCCCCCAATACTCGCGCGCAAAGTTTTCTGACACCATGGCCACCGGCCGCCGCTCGTACAAATCCGCCCATGTGTAGTCGCGTCCCGCCACCAGCGGAATCCCCATCGTCGCGAAGAATCCCGGCGACACAAACTTGAACCGCCGCATCGGAGGCATCGCTCCCTCCGCATAGCTCCGGTCCTGCGCAAACACCGGGTCGAACCACGCGCCGCCGTCCATCGGCACAGAGTTCACCACCGACACCGCCGTCACCCCCGGCACCGCCTCAAGCTTGTGCAGAATCGCTTCCTCTGTCCGAATCACGTTGTCCGCCTTCGGTATCTCCGCGTCCGGAATCGACAGGCGTAGCGTCTGTATCGGCGCCTTTGTGTCGTAGCCCGCACTCTCATGCGTCAGCGCAAAGAATGTCCGAATCATCAACCCCGAGCAGATCAGCAGCACAAACGCCAGGCACACCTGAATCACCACCAGGGTGTTCCGTGTCCGATGCCGTTCCCGTCCCTCGCTCACGCTCCGACCGCCATCGCGCAGCCCCGTTCCTATCCGCGCACTTGCATACCGCAGCGCAGGAATCGATCCGAACAGCAAACTGCACACCAGCGACACCGCTACCGTAAACGCCAGCACCACCCAGTCGATCCCGATATCCTGCAACCGCGGCAAGCCTACCGGCGCAATCAGAATCAGCAACCGCAGCGCGCCCCACGCCAGCCCCAGGCCCATCACACTGCCCAGCGCCCCAATCACCACGCTCTCCAGCAGAAAATCACTTACAATCCGCCAGCGATTCGCGCCCAGCGCCGCACGTACCGCCAGTTCCCGCTGCCGCCCCTCCGCGCGCACCAGCAGCAGGTTCGCCACATTCGCGCACGCAATCAATAGCACCACGCCAATCGATCCCATCAATACCCACAGGAGCTTGCTAATATCCCCCACCACATCCAGGCTCAGCGGCCGCACCCTCGGCCCAAATCGTGCCTGGTGAAATAGCTCCAGGCTGAATCCTGGCGGAGGAGGAAAGCTCGACCACACAATGGGAATCATCCGCGCAATATCCGTGTTCGCTGCTTCCAGCGTCACCCCCGGCTTCAGCCGCGCCACTCCCTCGTAGCTGAACTCGCCCAGGTGCGTCTTGTTTCGGTCCAGCTGCATCGGCAACAAAAGTTCTGGCTGCTCCCAATCCAGAAAACGGAATTGTCGCGGCATCACGCCAATCACCTGCCGCGCCTTCCCGTCCAGCGTGATCGTCCGCCCCACAACTCCGCGATCGCCGCCGAACCTCCGCTTCCAGTAGCCGTAGCTCAGCATCACTGTGTCTGCCGCTCCCGGCTTCACATCGCTCCGGTTGAACCACCGTCCTAGCAGCGGAGGCACACCCAGAATCGGCAGCACCCCATCCGTCACATCCAGCGCCTGCACTTGCTCCGCATTGCCCTGGCCCGTCACCGCGACCGAATCTCCCTGGTACATCCCAATGTCTTCGAACACGCGATTCTGCTCGCGATAAATGAAGTAGTTCGACGGCGACATGTTCGCCAGGTCAAGGTTCAGCCCCGGCGCCGTGTGCCACACCCCCACCAGGTTCTCCGCATGCGGATAAGGCAATGGCTTCAGCAGCACTCCCTCCACCACACTGAACACTGCAATGTTCGCCCCCACACCGGCTCCCAGCGTGATCAGCGTTACGATCGTGAACAGCGGCGCCCGCCACAGCCGGCGCACTACCTGCCTCAATTGGCTCGTCAGTGAATGCATGGGTAGAATCTCCTTGGCTGGAGTCGATCCGTAAGCAGCGGTTGGTCCTGGTCCTGGGTCACGGATTCGTTGGCTTGGGCAGCACCACACCGCACTGCCGCCTATGGCACCAACTACGCTGCCCACTGCCCCATAGTTCCACCGCCCCACCCACACTCTCTCTTTTGTGACGAAATGCATTCCCGCGCCTTGACCTTCGCGCAACCCCAATCCGCACGACAAGTGGGTGCTTGCCCTGAAGCGAAGCCGACGAGTCCCTCGCATGCGAGGTCCCTGGGAAACCACGAACCCACACCGCGAAGCCCCCTCTCGTCCTCTGCTCTTCCTATCCCCATGCGATGTCATCCTGAAGACCCGCGTGTCAGGGGCCCCGTGGACGCGGCAGTGTCCATGGGGTAAGCGGAGCGAAAGCCTGCCCTGAGCCAAGCCGAAGGGGATCTGCTGCTCGCAAAATCCCAATCACCGCGAGAAGGGGGTGCTTGCTCTGAGCGCAGCCGAAGAGGTCCCTCGCGTTCGGGGAACCTCCCCAAAGTCACAAACCCGCCAGCCTCAAGCCGCCATCGCAGGCAGCTGAATCCGCCCTTGCGGATTCAGCACCGTGCTCAGGTTCATCAACGCGCCGGAGCAACACGCCGGGCATTCCTGATTTGCATCGCTGATGCTTTCGCAATCCAGACAAAGCACAGCTTTCTTCAAAGGAAGATGGCCCAGTTGACCTCGCCGTAGCTCCGCTGCTTTCCGTCGTTCCATCACAACCTCTCAAGGGGAACGCCAACTCCCACACACCTCGGCACTCCGAAGGCATAGTGTTCCGCAGTCGAAAATCGTTTCGTGTTCACCGCAGCGGTGGATTGAACCCGGTAGAAGCCGGGCGCGTTCGACACAAGGAGCTTCCAGTTTGGCCGCGAACGATTCAGAATGAGTGTCAGGTCCCTTGTGCGACCTTGAATTCGAGGAGGCCCAGCCCATGATTGACTGGTTTGCGCGCCCTGTCCTGCACGTCCACGACGTCGATGCCTCGCTTCGCTTTTACATAAACCAGCTTGGCTTCACAAGTCCCTGGCGCTACGACGAAGAAGGCAGAACACGCGTCGCACAAGTCGACCGGCAGGGCTGCGCTCTCATCCTGGCCAACAATCTCGCCCCGGAGAAGATTGGCAAGGGGGTGATGTTCATTTCCTTCAACTCGAAGCCGGAGGAACAGGTTGCCGCGCTGGACGCGCTGCATACGGAACTCCTAGCCAGGGGCGTTGGGGTCAATGAGGGTTCGTGGGGCTATCGACTTCTAGTAGTCGATGACCTCGACGGCAATCAGCTCTTCTTCAACTATCCGAGCGAGGCCGCATCCCAAAAAATTGCCGGTCAGACTGCCTGACTCCAGCCTTGCACTCGACCCCTCACCGGGCCGGCGTCACCGTGCGCCACGGCGTAAAGAGTGAAGAATCTCCTCTAAACCGCTGAACGCCTGCCCTCGATCTGCCGATAGAAAACCCGCACCAGCCGCACCGAGGGCACTCCATCCCCTGAGGCGTCAGCATGATCGCGTCAACCAGATCCGCGCCAAGCATCCTCCTGCCGCTGTGCAGCACTGTGTCCATTCTGATGACGCTCACCGGTTCGTTATTCTTGATCGGCACCCGCCTGCCCAGCGTATTCGCCCTCGGCGGGAAATTAGTCGGGGAGATAGACGCCCTCTCGATTGCGCTCATCTTTGGCGGAATAGCCGTCGCTCTCAAGACAATCGAAATCCGCCTCGGCACAGAACAAGATTCATCCATAGACTGAGGACCCGCACCGCCTGCGCGTGCAACCCGGTTCTCGGCCTAGGGCATTTTCGGGACCGACCACTTTTCTCGTCATCGCCGACAATCCCTGGCTGCTAGCATCATTCGATGCGGAAACATGCCTGCCTGGGATCTGTCTTGTTCGCCTTAGTCTCCGTTTGTATCTTGGCGGAGGAAAAACCCTGCAAGCCCACCGTGACCGGCCACCTTGACGTATTTCCTATCGTCAGCGCCACCTTCCACAACACGCGTGACCTGCGCGTGTGGCTTCCGCCCGGCTACGATGACCCTGCCAATGCCGCGAAGAAATACCCCGTCCTTTATCTGCTCGACGGCAAAGGCGCTTTCGACGAGTGCACCGCCTACCTTCATGAAGAGATGCACGCCGACGAGACGCTGACGGAACTCATTACATCCGGCAAGATTCCGCCCCTCATCGCCGTCGGTGTCGACAACGGGTCGGATGTTATCGATCAAAACAGCGATCGGCCAAAAGCTGATATAAGCAACGGCCGTGCCCTCGAATACATGCCGTATCCCGGCACGTACTATCTTCCCGACCTTCACGATGTTCACGGATCTCGGCTCCCGGATTTTCTCGCGCAGGATGTCATGCCTGCCGTTGCGGCAAAGTATCGTGTCCTCAGCGGAGGTAAAAATGCCGCACTCTGGGGTGCTTCCTTGTCCGGGGCTGCGGCGCTTTATATTGCCATCGAGCGACCGGAACTCTTTGACCGAATGATTATCGAAAGCCCGTCACTCTTTGTCGGAAATGGCCGACTCTTGCGCGACAGCGTCTCCCTCACCAACGCCCCCAGTCGCATTGCCCTCGGCATTGGTACTCTAGAAGCCCTTGATTCCTGGTTTCCGAATGCTGCAACACTCAATGCAGGATGGGTGCGCATGATGCATAGCCTCGCAGACAATCTGAAGGCCGCTGCCTACTCGCCGACTCAGGTGCAACTCACAGTCGCCGAGGGTGCTCACCATAGCAACGTCGAATTTGGCAAACGCTTTGCTGCGGGATTGCTCTTTATTTACGCCCCAGAGCCAGTCAGGCCAACCAACGGTAAGTAGTCCCTCCGCGTTCAGGTCTGATTTGCAATCAGGAAGGAAGGAATTCCCATGGCTGAGAATGTCACGGACGGTGCGAAAGGTACGGCAAGCGATGTGTACGCTCTCGATACGGGGGACGCGGGCGCTGCAAGATTGCGGCTGCTCGACCAGGTCTACGGAACGTCCACGCGACGCATGCTTCAGGAGGCAGGCCTGGCCAGAGGTTCACGCGTATTGGACCTCGCTTGCGGCATCGGCGCAGTCTCATGTTGGCTTGCCAACGAAGCAGGCGCAACCGGCCAGGTGGTGGCAGGCGATGTGAATCCCGATCAATTGGTGGTTGCCAAGTGGCATTGCGCCAAATGCGAGCACCCCGCGCCAATTCAGTACATCGAGACCAGCGCCTATGCAACCGGGCTTCCTTCGGAAAGCTTCGATATCGTGCACATGCGCCTGCTGTTGTGTCATCTGACAGAGCCTGAGAAGGTGCTCGATGAGGTCTACCGCATCCTCCGGCCGGGCGGCGCGTTGGTTTGTCAGGACCTGCATCTCTCCAGCCTCTACTGCTTTCCGGAGTCGCCTTGCTACACACGCATCGTCCAACTCTGTCTGGAAATGGGCAAACGCCTCGGCGTGAATTACAACTTTGGCATCCGATTGCCAGCCGCTGCTGCAGGTGCGGGCTTTCGCTCCGTCGAGGTCAGGCTCGACCAGCCCGCCTATCTCACAGGGCAAGAAAAGCGCCTGTGGGAGCACACTTTCGCCGAGGTATTCCCATCGATGATTCGAACAGCCGTTGCGGCCGCGGACGAACTGCAAGACCTGCTTGATGGGATGCGCGCAGTAGCTTCAGACCATCGTGCACTCATCGCTCAGGCGTGCTTGCCAGGCGTAATTGCTGTGAAGTAGAAAATTCGGATACTCGAGCGAGCAAAGCTTGCATTCCGGTCGAATCACCGTCTACCCGGAAGTAGCACCATTTTTCGTAATGGAAGGGTTGGCCCCAATCCAGCAACTTTGAGAACTCAAGCCGGCATAGCCATGTACTTGCTCAGCACGTCCACCAGGCCCTGGTTGGGAATACACTGCTTCGCCGAAAACGAAGAAAGCATCTGATCCAGCTCGTTCTCTGACATCCCCTTGAACAGCCCCGCATAGAGCGGCTGCATCAGTGTTCCCGTGTAGAAGCACAACAAGGCCTGTTTGACGCACCGTGCATTCAGTCGCGTATCCAACTGCGGATCGCCCACCACTTGAAGAACCTGCTCTGCAAGCTGAGCCGTCGCGTCCTTCACCGGCGTGGGTGGCAGCCACGACATCCAATCGTCAGTCCCAAGAGCCGCCTTCTTGCGAAGAAGATCGCTGATGCGCTCCATGTACGGGGACGCAGGGTCGAGTGTCAGCATCCCCATCACGCCAACATCCTTGTAATTCCACGTCGTCCAGTGCGCCTCGTTCCGTTCAAAGATGCCAATCTGATCGTCCAGCGCGCGTAGCCGATCCCCATTCTCGTCAGGTGGACCGTTGTAGACTGCCCCAAACTCACCCACCCACAGCGGAACATTGTGCCGCTGAGTAAACTTCGTCCCCTCGGCATCCAGGAAGCTGCGCTCCAGTTTTAGCCGATCCCAGGCCTCGGCGCCGTTCGCAGCAGCAGACCGGGGATGGATCATGCCGGGGTACTGGCCGGGCCCGAACCCGGGCACCGTGTAGTTATGCGAACTGTAAGCGAGGTTGTCGTCAAACGGCTCCTCAAATCCTGAGAACTGCTTTGCGTAGTTGTCCCCTTCAAGAAAGATGATGTGTCTGGAATCGATCTTCCGGATCGCTGTGACAAGCCGCCGATAAACTGAATTCATCCGGTCAAAGTTAGGCTTGTAGTTGGAATAGATATTCCACGGATAGTCGCCCAGATCGTTGTTCGAGCAAGGCTCGTTCAGCACATCGTAGCCGGCGATCACGGCCCTGTTCTTGTAGCGCCGTGCAAACTCCTGCCAAAGCGCGACGCAGCGATCCTGATAGTACCCAACTTCCCAGAAAAGACTGATGCGCGACGCATTGTCAGAATGCCAATGCACGTTCTGCCATCCCTGCGCCGAATGGAGATCCAGAATCACGTAAAGACCATGCTTTTCGCAGTGGCCTAGCACCTGATCGAGACGCGCGAAACCCGCTTCCTTGTATTTGAACGGAGCGGCATCGTCCTCAAAATGTCGATAGTTGAGAGGTATCCTCACAACAGTCGCGCCGGCCTTCTTGAGAAAAACCACATCGTCTTCGTTGAAGAAGTAATCGAGCAGCCGCTCAAAGAAGAACTGCGCTTTGGCCGGACCGAGCACCTCCGCCATCTGCGCGCGCAACGTATGCTCCGCGCCAGGATGCCCGTTGATGAAGTCTTCCATGTTCATCCAGCCGCCGGGACAGGTTCCCCGCAGCCGAACCTTTTTTCCTTGGGCATCCACAATGCCGCGGCCGCTCACACGAAGGAACTCCATCGCGCCATCCCCCGCAGGGCTCTCCGCTGTTTGTGGACGGGTGCCTGCCTCTTCCCCAACCGCAGGCGCTCCGCTACCCGTGAGCGCCGCCGCGCCAGTAAACGCGGCTAGCTTGAGAAACTCGCGCCGTGCCTGCGCATGGATGGCTTTCTTAGTCATTAGGCCTCAGACCTTTCAGAGAGTCGGTTCAGCGGTGAACGGTCGCAGCCGTCTCAAAACAGCGCAACAACCGCCCAGAGGAATCCTAATCGCAACCAGCCGTCACGCGAAGCGAAACCCCATACCGCCCTTGTCATCCTGAGCGAAGCGCAGTTGCTCTTGCGGAGGGAGCAGGGGCCTTCAGGCCCCTGAATGCAGAGACGCGCATAGAAGGGCTTTAGCCCCGGAGGTCCCGAACCTGGACCGCACCTCGGCAACACTGCCCAAGCCGCGAACCCCGCCTAAACCTGTCATCCTGAGCGAAGTCGAATGCCTGCCCTGAGCGAAGTCGAAGGGGACCCGCGGTTGCCTCTCCGAAGCCTCAATCCCCACGACCGTGGGTGCCCCATCCAAGCTCTGCTTGGGTGGGAAAGCACAAACCCAACCCAGCCACCATCACCCCAAGCGAGGCCGAGGAATAGGCCGTTGCTCTTGCGGAGGGAGCAGGGGCCTTCAGGCCCCTGAATGCAGAGACGCGCAAAGAAGGGCTTTAGCCCCGGGAGGTTCCGAACCTTGGACCGCATCCCCGCCAACACCGCCCAAGCCGCGAGCCCCCCTAAATCTGTCATCCTGAGCGAAGTCGAAGGGGACCCGCGGTTGCCCTTCCGAAGCCTCAATCCCCACGACCGTGGGCGCGTTGCTTTTGCGGAGGGAGCAGGGGCCTTCAGGCCCCTGAATGCAGAGACGCGCAAAGAAGGGCTTTAGCCCCGGGAGGTTCCGAACCTTGGACCGCATCCCCGCCAACACCGCCCAAGCCGCGAGCCCCCTAAATCTGTCATCCTGAGCGAAGTCGAGGGGGACCTGTGGTTGCGATGTTGAAAACTTGGGTGCCCCATCCTTCGCGTTCCTTGCGAAGGGTGGGATTGATCGCAGTCCGCTTGCCAGCATCTTGTTCGCCTCCCGTCGCTGGGCTGTTCACTCCGACTCGATTGGATAACAACTGAAGGTGAGAAAGTGGAAGGGCGGGTGGCCCACCCTTTCGGCATTTAGATCTTTCCCGTTTGGAGAAACTTGGGTGCCCCATCCTTCGCGTTCTTTGCGAAGGGTGGGATTGATCGCCGTCCGCTTGCCAGCATCTTGTTCGCTTCACGTCGCTGGGCTGTCCATTCCGACTCGATTTCAACCGCGCCGATTGCACCTGTTGCATAGTGCACGAAACTCGACCACGGCCATTGTTCCGGTTTGTTCACTAATCCGCGCCTGACCGGATTGCGGTGCATATACCTCAGCTTTTGCACTCGCTTTAACCCGGAATGAACATTGAAGTCATAGTAACGGCGTTGCCAAAACTGTGCGTCGCCTTTTCTTTTCAGTTTTCGTGATGTCTCCTGCTTCAACACCTGCAGGGCAACCGACAGCGACGACACCAGAGGTTCTCCGAGCAGCAAATGGACGTGCTCCGGCATCAACACGTATCCGGCGACGACCAGGCCGTACTGCTTCCGAACCCGTTCCAGTTCCTGCTCAAAAACACTGTAAGCGCCTGGGTCCGCCAGCAACGCCTGTCGTCGATAACAACTGAAGGTGAGAAAGTGGAAGGCGCCGCACTTCTGATACCGGACGAGACCCCTGGTCATGACGAAGAGAATTCTAAACCGAAATGACGGTTGAGCTTCGTGGTCTCCCACCCTTCCGCGATCAAGGTGCGGAAGGATGGGGCACCCAGTTCATGGGCTTGGAAAGGGTGGGCCACCCGCCACTTAGTGAATGACGAGTTTTACGCTTTTCAATCCTTGAATGGCCCAGTTGCCCTGGTCTCTGACGAGCTCTTCCGGTCCTGAGATGGTGGCGTAAATCGTCAAGTGCGGCCACACGAGATATGAATGTACCCAAAGAACGCCCTTCTCATCGGTAAATTCCGCCGTCGCCTGATCGACGTAAGAGTCAGGGTGAATCTTCGGTTCCCATGTGGTCCATTCATGCTCCTGTTTAACAATACGGTCCTCCAGACGAGTTCGTGCTCCTATCTGCAGCCCCTTCTCACGAACATAACTAGAAAGCTGAAGCAGTAAGGGCTCCCCATCTAGCCAGAAGCTTGACACTCGCTCATCGGATTGTTCACAAGCATCATTGGGTAACGCTATCTGATAGCTAGTCGACGGCTGCACGACCTTCGTTTTCATTGCTGGTCCTTGTTCTTGTACTTAGTGACTTCCGTAGTATGCGACCTTTTGGTGGGCGGGTGGCCCACCCTTTCGGCATTTAGATCTTCTCCCTTCGAAGAAAAATGGGTGCCCCATCCTTCGCGTTCTTTGCGAAGGGTGGGATTGATCGCAGTCCGCTTGCCAGCATCCTGTTCGCCTCCCGTCGCTGGGCTGTCCATTCCGACTCGATTTCAACCGTGCCGAGACTTCATACGACGCGGAAATAGAGGCCGTCCTAAGCAGCGCACCCTGACCCACCTCTACAACCAGCGCCCGGAATGGCGCGAGAACGCGCACCGCACTTTAGATGAAGCCGTCTTCGCCGCCTACGGCTGGCCCACAGACTTACCTAAAGAGGAAATTCTGGCCCGGCTGTTAGCCCTCAATCACCAGCGTGCCACCGCCCAAGCCGCGAGCCCCGCCTAAATCTGTCATCCTGAGCGCAGTCGAAAGCCTGCCCTGAGCGAAGTCGAAGGGGACCTGCATTTCGGGATTCCCTACTCCCTACTCCCTACTCCCTACTCCCTACTCCCTACTCCCTACTCCCTACTCCCCAAATTCTCCAGCAGCCCATCAAAATCCGCCAGGCTGCTGTACTCGATGATCACCTTGCCGCGCCCCTGCTTGTCCTCGATCCGCACCCGCAACCCCAGCCCCCGCTGCAACCGCTCCGCCACTTCCTTCACGTTAGGGTCCACTGGAACCTCAGGCTTCGAGTCCTTCTTCTTCCCCTCGGGAAACAGAACACTCTGCACCAGGGTCTCCGTCTGGCGAACAGAAAGCGAAAGTGCCACCACCCGCTTCGCCGCCTGCTCCAGCCCCGGATGATGTTGCAGCCCCAGCAGCGCCCGCGCATGCCCGAAACTCAGCTCACCCGTCTCCACTTTGTTCTGCACATCGATCGGCAACTTGAACAAACGAAGGAAGTTACCTATGCTTGCGCGATCTTTCCCGGTCCGCAGCGACATCTGCTCCTGGGTCATGTGAAACTCGCGCCCCAGCCGCTCGAACGCCCGCGCCTGTTCCATGGGATTGAGATCGGCGCGCTGCAGGTTTTCGATGATGGTGATCTCCATCGCCTGCTCGTCCGATACCTGCCGCAAAATCGCCGGAATCGTCGGCTTGCCCGCCACCTTCGACGCCCGCCAGCGCCGCTCGCCGGCAATCAGCTGGAAACGCCCATCCGCCTGCGGCCGCACTAGAATCGGCTGAATCACACCGTTCGCGGCAATCGATGCCGCCAGTTCCCCCAGCTGATCCTCACTCACCTTCGACCGCGTCTGGTAAGGATTCGGGTCGATCAACTCCAGGGGAATCTCGCGCGGCTTGCCGCCCTCGTTTTCTCCCGGTGTCGAAGCCGACGCTGCAGGATTTGAAGGAGTCTGTACCCGGGGCAGCAGCGAGTCGAGTCCCTTGCCCAGGGCGCGGCGTTTGGGGTCGGATGCGATGGTTGTCATTGAAAAGGCCCTCATCTCCGGTTCCTGCCGGAGCTTTCTTTCTCGTGGATTTCAGGTGTCCTGGGTTTCAGGCTTGCCGCAACCTGGGCGGCCCCTCAGCCGTACGGCCAGAAACGCACTTCCGGTTTGGGGGCGCTGGCAGCCGCTGCCTTGCGCTCCAGGCTGCGCGGGCTCTCCATCTGGTTGCGTGCCAGAAACTCGCCCGTCAACTCGAAGTACGCCTCGGTTCCTTTGGAGCGCGCATCGTAGAGTGCCACCGGCTTCCCATGGCTCGGCGCCTCGGCCAGCCGGATGTTGCGCGGAATCACTGTCTTAAACAGCTTTTCCTTGAAATAGTCCCGAAGTGTCTCGGTCACCTGCTGCGCCAGGTTCGTGCGATCGTCGTACATCGTCAGCAGCACGCCCTCGATCTCAATCGTGGGATTGAAGGCTGCACGCACGCGCTCCAGCGTCGAAATCAATTCGGAAATCCCTTCGAGCGCAAAATACTCGGCCTGCATGGGCACAATCAAGGAATCCGCTGCAACTAAAGCGTTTAGAGTCAATAAATCCAGGGCAGGAGGGCAGTCAAGAATCACCAGCTCGTGATTGCCGCGAACCGACGCGAGAGCCTCACGAAGCCGAGTCTCGCGGCCTTCCACACCCGCCAACTCGACATTGGCCCCAATCAGGTTCTTCGATCCCGGCAGAAGCCAAAGATTCTGGACATCTGTAGGCAAAATTACCTGCTCGGCCGGGGCCGAACCTACCAGCACGTCATAGATGGAGTGGCGGTTATCGTCTCTTGGAACGCCAAGGCCTGAAGTCGCATTGGCCTGAGGGTCGCAATCCACCAACAGGATATTGAGGCCTTCGATCGCGAGGCAAGCTGACAAATTGATTGCGGTGGTGGTCTTGCCAACTCCGCCCTTTTGATTGACCACACCGAGAATCTTGCCCATGGCATTTCAGGTTAGAATGCGGGGCGCCTCTGGCGCAGGGCCCGAGGGCTGTGGAGAACCGGGCACCTTTGTGGAAACTCGCCCGCAGCCTCGAGCGGGAAGTCGGCAACCCCCTCGAAGCAATGGAGTTGGAAAGATTGCAAAAGCCGGGCAACTCGGGGAGTTATCAACAGGTTTGACGCAAAAAAACTTTGAACCCGCGTCATTATTCCTCGGAAAGGGCGACAACTCTTGCCCGTGAGCGGGTTGCGACGGCTATACGGAGGCCGAAAATTGTTCCACGTGGAACAATTTGACCTCGCTCTGGCCGGCCAAAGGGGATTCTTTCCGGTTGGATCAGGGGGCTGCGAAGCCCGAAGCCCCGATCCCGCCCGAAATTGTTCCACGTGGAACAATTCCAAAGGCCCCCGAGGCGTGCGGAATTGCCCATGGCGAGACGGTGGCGTTAGCAAATTGTTCCACGTGGAACAATTTGAGGGATTCGACTTTTGAGTTCGCCGAGATCCGAGGGTGATGAATCTTGCTATTCGGGCGCGAAAATGTTCCACGTGGAACATTTTCTAGTTTGACGCCATCTTCTACAGAGGGATTGGGGCTGATAGCGGCGCTCGAAACCGATAGGGAATGGCTGTCGGGGGCTGAAATTGTTCCACGTGGAACAATTGGACCTGCCGTCCAGGCAGCCCGCTTCGCTTTTGAGTTCGCCGGGAATCTGGGGGCGAGAAATCTTCCTATTCGGGCACCAAATTGTTCCACGTGGAACAATTGTGATGGGGAATACGGGTTGGCGTGACGAGGTGCAGATTCTATCGAGGAGTATGCATCCGAGCGGGTTCTGCGGAGCAAAGCGTTGGCGCAGAACTCTTTGGCCCTTTAAGGCCGGTGCAAAGGCTCACGCGATTCGGCAATCTGACTCAGCCCGCGGGTGAGATTCGGCGGCCAAGAAGCAGGATTCCATGGGTCGTGCCGGGGAGAGGCATGGGATCGGACCAGGTAAAGCCGGGGCCGGCGGCAGCCTGCAGGGTGGGAGATTCCGCGCGTGTGGTGAGGGGCGCCAACCATCCGCCGGGCGCAACCAGAAGAGCCGCGGAGCGGAGAGCGGCTTCCATGCGGTCGACGGCGCGGAGTGTCACGCAATCGAAAGATGCGGTGAGAGTTTCCGCGCGGCCGGCATGCACGCGGGCGGAAATACCGGTGACACGGATTGCCTCCTGGAGGAACGCGGCTTTCTTGCCCTGGGACTCGGCGAGGGTGACGGCGATCGCAGGCCGACTGATGGCGATGGGAATGCCGGGAAAGCCGGCGCCGGAGCCGTAGTCGAGGAGGGTTTGGATCCCGGCGGGCAGCGCCTGCGCGCATGCAATGGATTCAACGAAATGGCGCTGCAGGATGCCTTCAGCGTCGCGGACACCGGTGAGGTTGGTGCGGGCGTTCCAGCGCTGGATCAGGGCGAGATAGTCAGTAAGTTGTTTATTTTCTTTGTCTTGCAGGAGAATTAGGCCTGCTGCCGAGAGGTACTGGGCGAGGCGTTCTGCGGGGTCTTGCTCGGAGTTCACAGATGTGAGTATGCCTGACCGGCGGGATGGAGGGGCGGGTGTTGTCGAAATGGTAACGAGGGGGGGGAGGGGGGGGTACGGGGTATGGACCGGAGACATCCCTAAGAATTGAACCGAGGACCTTGGCCGTCTGCATGGGAACCTGTCTCCACTCTGCGCCAAGCGGGGATAATTCTACGCAAGACGCATGCAATCGGGCGGAACCGCTCTGCGCGGTTTACGCTAGGCGATGTGGGAGCACTCATGCGATTCCTGTACATCACGGTCCTCGCGCTCGCATGGGTTCCGATGTTGGCACAATCTCAAAAGCCCACGGGCACGGTGACGGCGACTGCCGCGGAGTTCACGATTCCGCTTCAACGGCCGGCGAACGATGTGTGGACATGGAACCGCGCCGAGACGCCGGATAACGCCAGCGAGTATTCCTGGGCCATGACGGTCAAGAGCGGAACCGATCAATACTTCTTCGGTTTTTTTCTGTACAAGTTTCCAGGGTCGCGGGAAACCCACGGTACGATTCAGGATTTGTTCAAGGCCGGTCAGAATTCGGTATTCAAAGCGAAGGGCGATGGGCCCGGTGGTCTCTTGACAGGCGCGAATGTGGAAGTAGCTGTCGAGGGCGAAGCGATTGTGGTGCGCCTCACGAATCCGGAGTTGGTCGGCTTGATCTTCCACGATCACCCAGAGACGGTGGAGGTCCATACGAGGACGCCGGGGGCGGACTTCGCGCTTGTGAGAGTGACCTATCGCGACTAGCTGCGATGAGGTCCAGTGTGGAGAATCTGAAGTCCCTTAAAGAAACCAGAAAAGCCGAGAAGCAGATTCTTCCCTCACCACCTCCAAACTGAAGGACGTTTGGGGCCCCGTTCACTCAGAATGACACTGTCGCTTCTGCGAAGAGCTGATTCAGGGGGCTAAAGCCCCCTGCTCCCTCCCTGCTTTCCCTGGTCAGTGAACGCCCCATTGAGCGGTGGCCCAGGAAGCCACGTAGGCCAGGTTCAACGGCAGAGTCCACCATAACTGGACTGGGGACCGCGACAGTCGTTTGGCCACACTCTCCAGAGAATAGAAACGCTGATTCGCGTATCGAAATCCTGCCAGGAGCTCGCCTACGCTCATTTGATGCGGCTGGAAAACCACGTCGGCGCGTCCGTTGTATTTCCGCCAGTCGCGAGTCAATATGCGTCCCTGGGCGTCGAGCCTTTGAAAGAGCGGCGTACCTGGATAGGGAATCAGCATATTGAAGGTGGCATTTTGAATGGCAGTGCTCTCGAGGAAATCAACGGTGTCCTTGAAGATGGCCGTGGTGTCGTGGTCAAAGCCGAAGACGACGCCCGCCTGGACAGAAATTCCATGGGCATGGACGCGCTTGATCGTGTTGGCATAGTGTTCCACGCGGTTGAAGCCTTTGTGCACCTCGGTCATGCTGGACTGGGAGACGGACTCGAGGCCGAAAAACAACTGCTTGCACCCGCTTTTGGCGGCGGCGTCGAGAAGCTCGTCGTCCTGGGCCGCGAGGATGGTGGTCTGACTGCTCCACCACTTGCGGTAAGGCGTGATGGCGCGAAACAACTGTTTTGCATATTCCTTATCGGCGCCGATGTTGTCGTCCCAGAAGATAATTCTCTTGCCATGGAAGGAGCCGTATTCCGCTGCGACTTCGGCAACAGGGCGCTTACGAAAGCCCCGCTCGTACATGGCGACAATGGAACAGAAATCGCATCGGTGCGGGCATCCCCTGGTGGCAAATA
The DNA here is from genome assembly GCA_963760475.1 of uncultured Acidobacteriaceae bacterium. GTDB lineage: Bacteria > Acidobacteriota > Terriglobia > Terriglobales > Acidobacteriaceae > Telmatobacter. The sequence continues at coordinate 256,061 of CAVXDG010000015.1, forward strand.
AGACGCCGTTGGTGAAGTCTTTCCGGTGAAAGAGCGACTTACGGGCCATGGGGACACCGGCGAGGGAGGGCGGGCCGATCTGTTGGTAGATGCGCCGATGGGTTCCCGCTTGAAAGCTCTTCAAAAACTCCTCCCAGGAGCCTTCGGCCTCTCCGACAAAGATGACGTCGGCGTGTTGGCAAGCCTCGTCCGGCATCAGAGTGACATGCGGGCCGCCCAAGGCGACGCACGCTCCCCGCATCCTGAATTTTGCTGCAAGGTCATAGGCGTGGTAGGCACTGGGCGTATGAAAAGTAATGCCAACCACATCGGGTTGAGCGGTCCAGTCAATGTCTTCGGCCTCTTCATCGACGTGAGTCACCTGCCATTGGTCAGGAACCAGGGCGGCCAGATAGGGCATCGTAATCTGCTGAAAATTGAGGAACCGCGATCTTCGCGCCCGGCGAATTTCATGGGAGGATGCAGTAATCAGCAGGAGTCTCGGCATGGGGTCAAGAGGATGCCAGATCAGTGTCGCGCGATTCAAGCTGGTGAGCAAGGCGGACCGGAACCGATACCGTCACGCCGTCGACGAAGCCGGAAGCAGGTGTGATCTGGCTGCTGCTGGTTTCAGGTTGGCGGTGAGGCGGGCACGATGCTACTCCCTAGCGAATGACGATCGATGCGGGGGGCGCAGAAAGGGCGGACCGTCGGGTAGAATTGGTCGACCCACCCACAGATTTGGAAATCAGTCACGCGAGGAGGAGGCAACTCCATGCCGAAAGCATACGTTCTGCTTCAGTTCAACATCGACGATCCAGAGATCTTTGATCGGTACCGCAAAGGCGCCGCACCGACAATTCTGTCCAACGGCGGCAAGGTACTTGTGGCTGCAAGCAAGACGGATGTTCGGGAAGGCGCACTCGCGGCCAACCTCGCAACGATCCTTGAATTCCCCTCCCACGAAGCCGCAGAGCGCTGGTATGCGTCGCCTGATTACGAGGCTGTTCACCCTCTGCGTCTTGACGCTACATCCGCGGGCAGCCTTGTGTTCCTGAATGGGTTCGAGATCCCGGCCGGACCTGGACCTGGGAGATAAATTCCACGGAAGGTACGTCGGCCTTCCCGACGTCCGAAGCAGTCGCGCGGAACACCGCCGAACGCCTTTAGCGGCAGATTAGAACGAACGTTCGTTCTAGTGTAATCTCATCAATTCATCTCATAAGTTGAGATCCCGAACGCAGGTCCCCTTCGACTTCGCTCAGGGCAGGCTTTCGGCTTGGCTCAGGATGACAGATTTGTTGCGTGCACTAGCGAGTGGAGACGGACGCTTCAATGCGGCGGGGCTGCCAGGCCTGGGCCGCGTGGACAAAGGCGGAGAACAGGGCGCGGGAGAGCGCGCTGGTAACGTAGGTGCGCTCGGGGTGCCATTGCACGGCGACGACGTAGTGATCGGGGGCATCGAGTTCAACGGCTTCGATGACGCCGTCGGCCGGCGAGATGGCGGAGACGCGGAGGTTGTCGCCTGGGGTGTGAATGGCCTGGTGGTGGCTTGAGTTGACGGACGACGCGGCGGGGCGGTGTGCGTTGGCGGGTTGGGCATCGTGTTCTTCCATGCTCCAAGCCGCGGGCCCCTTGGTTGTGGTGGGGAAATAGGTATCCGCCAAGGAGGCGGGCTTGACGGTCTCGAGGATGGAGGCGAGGCGGGAGTGGGGCGTGATGGCGATGGGATGGGCGTCGGTGATGCCGCGACCGGGGCTGTGATCGACGGCGGTACCGATGACGGAGGGCAGGTCCTGGACGAGGGAGCCGTTGCGCCAGACATTGAGGGTCTGTGTGCCATGGCAGATGCCGAAGATGGGCTTGTGCAGATTGAAGGCGTCCTGGAGGAGGAGCTCGTCGACGGCAGTGCGGGCGGGGTCGTCGGGGCCGCAGGCGGCGATGGATGCTTCGCCGTAGCGCTGGGGATTGACATCGAAAAGGCTGCCGGGGAGGAGGACGCCGTGGGCGGAGGCGAGGAGTTTGGCGACGCGATCGGGGCGCTCGTGAAGCGGGACGAGGACAATGGTTGCTCCTGCAGACTGCAGGGCAGAGATGTAGGAAGGAAGACACAGCTGGTTGTATTCAGTGTCGACGGAGGGCTCGGGGATAGCGATGCGGACGGGCATGGATAACTCAGTGTAAGGGAGAAGGGCGGGGAGCAGGGACCAGGGACTAGGGACCAGGACTTTGGGGGCGATGTATGCTCGGCTGCATGAGGCTGCGTTGGATGCGCGTGATGCGAAAGATGGGCTGGATGGCTGTGGCGGCGGGGCTTCTGCTTGGGGCGGGGATGGCGGCTTGCGCGGAGCAGCCGAGCACGGCGGCGGTTTCAGGATTTGCTGCGTCGGTGCATGCGCTGGAGGCGCGGCTTGCCGAGCAGCATCGTTCGCGGGATGGGTTTCTTGTCCAAGAAGACTGGCCGGCGCTGCGTGGCGGAGATTTGCGTATTGAGCGGGTAACGGCACCGGACATTCCGGGGGCGCTGGAGCATCATTGGCGGGGCTCGGCGTTTGTTGCCGGCGCGAAGGCCGGGGATTTTGAGCGGGTGCTGCGGGAGTTTGGGGCCTATCCACAGACATTTTCGCCACAGGTGCTGCAGGCCCAGGTGCTGGAGCGGAGTGGCAGCGATCACCTGGTGGGCCGGATGCGGGTGCGGCAGAAGCACGTGCTCACGGTGGTGCTGGACACCACCTATGACGTCACTTTTGCGCGGCTGGATGCGCAACATGGCTACAGCCTGTCGCGGAGCACAAAGATAGAGGAAATTGCGGATGCGGGGACGCCGAGGGAACACGCGCTGAGCGCCGAGGATGAGCATGGCTATCTGTGGCGGCTGAATTCCTACTGGAGTTATGTGGAGGGCGATGGGGGGCTCTACGTGCAGATCGAATCGATTTCGCTGACGCGGTCGATTCCGACGGGACTGGGTTGGTTGATTGGACCGTTTGTGCAGAGTGTGCCGCGGGAGTCGCTGGAGTTTACGCTGCGGGCAGCGTGTGCGGCGGTGGGGAAGTAGGGGGGCGCGGGGGTGCAGGCAGATCTGCCACGCATCGAGATTGTGCAATGAATCAGGACGGGGAATCCGGTTGATGGGTCGGTCCATCCACCGGATCGTCGGCGGACGCATAACGGCTCAGAAAAAGAGCGCCATCAACAGCAAGAGAATCGTTACTGGCCGGGTGATCAGGATCGCCGCGATTTTTTGCGGAAAGCTGCCGAATTGCGGATGCAGGCTGCTGGTCATCAGATAAAAGACGGCAAGCGGAATGTCCGCGGTGCATACGATTCCGAGGCTGGTCAAGAGAAGGGCAAGATTTCGAAGGGAACGGCGGCCGGAGCAAAGTTGAATGCATGCTGGAAGCGTGAGAAGCAACAGCTTGGCGTCGTACGGCTTGTGGTAAGTGATCAGCAGAGTGAGGGGCACGATCGCTGCGAGGGCGAGCCAGGCTCTCTGAGGCGAACGGGGCAAGCGGAGGGTGAGGATCGACCAAGCCAGAACCAAGATTCCGCAGATCGCATAACTGACCGAATTATAAAAGAGCGGCTGGCTGCGAAAGATGCTCACTACCGATTGAAGGTCGATGACGAGACCGGCCGTGCGGTCAACACTCGAACCTGGCGCTGGGTCGTTCATGCCGCCATGCGCCGAGATTAACGAAAGATTGAACGCCTGTTCGTGCGCCCAGTGGGGAGCAACCTGCGAAGCCCAAAGAAGAGCCCCGACCGCCAAAACGGCTGTGAGAGCGAGTGTTTGCAGAGCGCGTTTGCGATAGCTGCCCCCCGCGAGGAGGAAGTACAACCAAACCAGGCCGGAGTCGTGAGGCTTGAGGAGAAGGCTAATTGTCAGACAGACGATGCCCGCGAGCGCCCAGCGTTCTTTGAGGAAGCACCAGGCAGCAATCACACAGCAACTCACGGCTAGTCCGACGGCGTTGCCTCCTGCGAAGATCACGGTGCTGCTGGCGAGCCAGAAACCGATCAGGCATCCTGCGAGAACCGGAGCGCGTTTGGCACATAGGGTCCAGATCAAGACGGCCGACCCGATGAGAGCCGCGGAGGTGAGGAGGGTCCACAAGAGACTGGCAAATCCCCATGGCAGCGTCGCGAAGAGTCCCGTGATCAGGAAGGTAGTCGGCAGGTAGACGTACTCCGTCACGACGTAGCGGATGATGGCAGGGTCAGAAGCTGTGCTCAGGTTCGACGCATCATAGAAGTGTTTCAACTCTTCGACGTTGTATGGATCGCAGTGATGGATAAAGCAGCGCGCGCCGAAATAGAGAACCTTAAAATCCATCGCGCCTAAGGGGGTCGAGTGTTTGAATGCCTCGCCTGCGGCCAGAAAGATGCACGCGCTTAAGACAAGCAAAAGGAGGCCGGTTTTGGCGGATTTGTTCATCCCCGATTTCGTGGAAGAGTCACCGACGTTTACTGGCATTTGAGGGCACGGAACTCGGGGTCGGCGACGACAGGCTCAAGCGTCCATACCCAGCCATCGCGGTTTCTCCACGCGGGATCGTAGACGCGCACAATTAGATACTGCATGCCATATTGATCGCAGGTTGCGCGCGCCTCGGCAGCAGAAGCGCCGTTAAACAATCGATCAAGGGCGGCAGCCATCGCCGGACACGGGCGTGGGTCGCCGCCGAGTTCAGCACCGCACCAGGGCTGGTCTCCGGCTATCACCGTCTGGTGGGCAACGCCGAGTTGATCGGCTGCGACCCAAAAAGGTTCTTTCTCGTGGGGGTTAAACTGCACAACAGCGTCGCGCGCGATTGCAGCATTCAGCTGAGAATATCCAATGGACGAGATATACGCGTTGTGGGAGTAGCTCCGCGTCTCGGGAATGTACGCACCGGGAAGATTCCATTCGCCGAGACATGTTACAAATCGCATCCAAAGAGCTTGGCACACTGTAGTTGTGGCACCGAAAACCAGGGTTAGAACGACGGCTTGCATGAACATGATTGTTGGCTGCTTGAATGTTAATGCGGGAGCCTCTCCTTTCTTGGAGCGACGCCACCAATCAGCGACCAGTCCTGATCCCAAAAGGAGGAGGGAAAATTGAGCAAGAAGCGAACCCCGAAAAGCGAAGTCATTGAATCGAATTACTTCCGAGCGCACGAACGTAACTAAGAGGAGTGTTGCACAGGAGAAGAAGATTAAGGACCGCTGTTCGGCGCTTAGGGTGATCGGAGACTTCCAGCAGAGATAAACGAAATGTGCGAGGACGACCAAGCAGAATCCAAGTTCGAGAGCGTAGCCAGGCAGCAGCAGGACGATCTTGATCGCATTTTGCGCGAGCAAGGGGTGAACCGTTACGAATGAACGAATCGCCCCTGCAGCCATCAGGCGGTCCGGAGCAATCATCTCCCTGACATAGAAGGAGAAGACTCTGCTGCCTTCGATTCGAGCTGTGTGACTGGCTAAGGTCGACACAAACGGCGCGAGAAGAGCGAACGATGCAAGACCTCCGATTCCGAGAATCAAGACCTGGCGGTGCGCGCGATGGCGCAGTAACTGATCAAGTGCCCAGAAAACCGATACCACGAAAAACGCAAAAGTGACATAGATGGAGAGACCAAAACCACTGGACAACGCGCAAGCTACAAGGAAGAACCTTATACCCCGAGCCTCCTTCCCTTCCTGCCGCGGCTCGGAGCATGTCAAAAAAAAGGCAAACATACAGCAGATCAGGGCGGCAACATGATGTGGTGCCCAAAGCAGCGTATTGAACCAGCTGAAGACAGCGTCCTTTGACCACAAATCAAGATCAGCGGGTGGAGGACGGTGGAACCAAAAAATGTCGCAGAGACTTACAAAAATGTCGAGACCGCTCACCGCTAGCAGCCCAATAGATATAAGGAATTGTTGGCGGAGCCTATCTCCGACGAGGAGAAAATGCTTCAGAAAGAGTCCAATCAATGCCCCAAGAGCCAATCCGCTCCATGCACAGCTTGCAGCGAGTACAGCGCGCACCGGAAGGCGAGACAGCCTTGCAACGGCAGCACATAGCACGTACCAGAAATAGTAGTTGCGCATCGGCGCAGGATATTTAGCCATGTAGAGCGGATTCGCCGGCGGGATTCCTGTGTTGATGATGCTTTCGGTCCAGTTAATCCGAGCACTTTGATCCGACATGGCGACGCTCATGAAGAGCTGCTGGCCTTTTTGGATGTCGACCAGGGACAGAATCGCCCCGACGATCCAGAGGATGACGAGTGCCAGCGCTTTGCCTCCCAGCGGGCGCCATCCGATATTCCATTTGCTGCCAGCGCGGCGCAACTGGCGACCTTCCGCGATGAGGAGGCCAAGCCAGAGAAGAAGGGCGATCCAGTCAAAGACCACGACCGCCGTGAGCGACAGGAACTTCCCAATCAGCACCGAAGCGATCGTGGATACGGCGAGAGAGAGCGGGAGGCTCCAGAAGATGCGCTCGACTAGAGAGCGTGCGCGGAAGTCATGCAGGTTGGTAAACCATGCAACGACATATCCAGTACAAACCATCGCTGGAACAAAGGCAAAAATTGCAAGGAGGCTGTCAAAGGCTTGCTCCGCCGTCAAGTTCGAGAAATGGAGAATCTTGGCCTCCGCGCCCCGGCGATCGCCTTAGTGCGTTCTAAGAACTTTCTCGCACGCCATCCCGATGCGAAGATCAGCATCCTGCAGATGCAGACATGCAGGTGGCATGCAAGCTGGTGCTGCTCGCTAGGCTAGCACTTTGAGCGAGGGTTTCGACGAAGGGGTCTGGGGAAGAGAACCACGAAAGAAAACCTAGGGTGGTGCGAATCGCGGCGCTCTACTTGCCGCGCGGCGTGAAGCGGAAAGAGATGCTGCGGTGCGATTCGCGATGGACGGCGCGCCGCCGGCGAGCGCGAAGCTGAGGCTGTGGAAGTAGAAGAGGTTGGTAGCGAGCGCAATGGCGCGGAGCAGCACGACGGTAAGACCCGCTGCGCGCGGCGCTTGTCAGCGGGATCGGCGGTGCGGGTAAGGAGGCCTTCGCGCACCGAGCGATGCCGACTTTTCGGTACGAATCCGAACCTCGACGCTGACGAGTCTGTCATACGGGGTCCGGACTGAGGACGGCAGACGTACATTTATTACCAGGATGGCAATGCGTTGACCGAAGTCGCATCAATGTTGAATGCTTGTCTGGCCAATCCCATACTGTATTGCTGCTTTGAGAACGTCGACTTTCGTGTCTGCTAATGTTTTAAATTTGATGCAATACCCTGTCACGCTTGCTTTGCCGAGATCTCGTCCGAATGTCTGTGCCAGGTACTTCTTGTTCTCTAGTCCCATAATGTAGACGGAAATGCCTGTTGTATTAGCACTGAGACCGATTTGATAGAACTCCCTGGTTTTTCCATTGGCATATTCAATAGTTTGGGATCCATATCCAATGTTTGGGTTGGAAACGGTTTTTCCTTTCTCGTCTTTCCCATCTAAGAACCACAACTTACAAGCGGGCATCAACGCCAAAATCATGCTATGTAGCTCTTGCATTTCGCTACGTTTTGGCTCCGGTTGAGCAGCAATGTACTCCTTGATTTGTTTCTGCACCGTCACGTTGATCTCCTTGGCCTAGCGGTAGTCCAATGCTCCGGGAAACACCGGATTGAATCGGCTTGGTAAGCAGTGTCGATCGACAAAAATGATAGCGGAGCACCGCCGCCAATACGAAGTCCCGCCTGAAGTTTCAGGCCAAAGCGCATGTTGATCCACCGTTGGCGGCGCGGATTAGTCCTGATAGGCGCCCATCAGGCCAGGAACGAGCTATTTCTGAGATGTAACCCGCGTTAGGCAGTCCGGTTCTGATGCATACGACCGAAGCTCTCCCGCCTGCATTGGCGGCAGAACCTCAAGCCGCGATCTAGAGGGTGATGACGACCTTGCCTATCTGCTCGTTGCTTTCAAGGTACTTGTAGGCCTCCACGGTTTGGTCGAAGGGGAAGGTCCGGGCGACCTTCGGCTTGAAGGATCCATCTGCAAGACGATTGTAGATGTACTTCTTCATGGTTTCCCACTCCGGGGTGCCACGCAGTTCGCCGAAGGTGTAGCCGAACATGCCGATGGTGCGGCCAAAAGCAGCCAAGGGGAAGGGCGTGGGTTTGCCCGAGAGCATGCCGTACAGGAAGATAGTGCCACCGTTGGCCGTGGCCTGCGCGAGCATGTTGATGTAGTCGCCGCCCACCGGGTCGAAGACGATGCGAGCACCCTTGCCGCCGGTGATCGATTGCACGCGGGCCACCAGGTCCTCCTCTTCCGTGACGATGACGTGATCGGCGCCTAGGGCAACCAACTGATCCTTTTTCGCGGAAGTGCGAGTGGTCGCAATGGAGACGCCGCCCTGTGCCTTGACGACCTGGATGGCCGCGAGCCCAACGGACGAACTGGCAGCGGTGATGATGACAAAGTCGCCGGCGGCCACTTTGCCGAAAGACACGAGCGCGCCGTAGGCGGTGCAGTACTGCATCCAGACAGCGGCACCCTCGATAGCGGAGAAGGAATCTGGAACGGCGGCAAGAACGCTGGCGGGTACGATAGCCTCTTCCGCAAGCACCGGGTACTGGTTCATCGAGAAGCCCGGAATGGTGGCAAGGCGCTTGCCGACAAGAGTAGGATCGACCTCCGGACCCACGGCGATGACCCTTCCCAGCGCCTCGTATCCAAGACCGGATGGCAGGTTCACCTTCTCCATGTAAGAGCCGTGATAGTACATGCTTTCGGCCCGGTTGAGGCCCACCGCTTCGACCTTGAGCAGAACATGACCAGCACCGGGTCGGCGCTCGGGCTGATTTTCGATATGAAGGACTTCCGGACCCCCAAGCTGGTTGAATCGGATAGCTTTCGGCATGATATGCACTTGCTCCTGTTTAGAGGAAGATGCGGACTGTCTGAAGCGCGACGCAAATTCGCACAAAATTCGATGAGACTCGGTGACGCAAATCGACGATCGATGACCCGGAACGACTTGGCACCTCGTTAGTCCTGACAAACGCGCATCGCGTGATCTGGAAGATGGACAGGAACAACGTGGATCCCCGTTCGGCTGTGCTCAGGGCAGGCTTTCGACGGCGCCTTGCCGCACCGAGCTTGCTCAGGATGATGCTATTGGAGTCTGTGCTTTCCCACCCTTGCTGCGCAAGGATGGGGCACCCATGGTCGTGCGGATTGAAAAACCCTACAATTCATCCAATGTATGACGGGTGATTCAGGGGCCTGAAGGCCCCTGCTCCCTCCAAAGAGGTGCGGAGGTCTAAAGAAGGCGGGGTCTAAAGAAGGCGGCGGTCTAAGCGGATTTGCGGCGCGAGGCGGACTTGGCTGCGCCTTTGACGAGGCCGATGCCGCGACGGGCTGGTTCCTTCTCGCTCTTCGGCGGCTTCTTGGCGGCGGTGCGCTTGGCGGGTGCGGCTTCGGCACCGAGGCTGGCGCGCAGGGCGTCCATGAGATTGACAACCTTGCCTGGCTTTGCCGCAGGCGCCTCATCCTTGGGGATGGGGAGGTTGTTGACCTTGGCTTCGACGAGTTCCTTTACCGCGACCTCGTAGCCATCCTGGAATTTGTCGAGGTCAAACTTGGCGGAGCGCTTGGCGATGAGCGACTCGGCGAGCTGCAGCGAGTCTTCGTCGATGGCGGCGGGCTTGATGTCACGGAAGTAGTCTTCCTGCTTGCGCAGCTCGTCGGCGTAGCGAAGGGTGTAGCCGATCATGCCGCGTTCGCCGGCGGGCTTGATGGCGATGATGTGCTCGCGGCCGGAGAAGGCGATTTTGCCGATGGCGGCTTTGCCGGTTTTGACGAGGGCCTGGCGGACGACGGCGAAGGCTTCGGCCTGGGCATCGGTTTCCGGCGTGATGTAGTAGGGCTTTTCGACGTACTCGGGGTTGATCTCTTCGATATTGACGAATTGGGTTACATCGATGGTGTGCTTGGAGGGGACGCGCAGGTTTTCAAGCTCGCTGGGTTCGATGAGGACGTACTGGCCTTTGCGGTATTCGTAGCCTTTGACGATTTCATCCTTCCCCACGACGGCGGATTCATCGGTGTCGAGGGAGCTCTCGAGGACCTTTTGATGGCGCACGCGTTCGCCGGTGCTGCGGCTGATCTGGTGAAAGCTGATGCGGCTCTTGCTCTCGGTGGCGACATAGAGACTGACGCCAAACGAGACGAGCGAGATCTGAAGAGGACCGGACCAATAGGGACGCGCCATGCGGGGAAGACTCCTGTAACAGGTTTGATTGAACCATGAGGTTTGCGAGATGTCTATTGAAATGAGACGGTTGGGGTTCGTCGTTTCTTCGCCACCTGCGCCACCTGCGGTGGGGCCAATTGCGCTACGCGCCACCTGCGGTGGGGCCAATTGCGCTACGCGCCACCTGCGGTGGGGCCAACTGCGCTGCGCGCCACCTGCGGTGGGGCCAACTGCGCTACGCGCCACCTGCCAGGGTGGTGTCCCCAAAGTTCGCGGCATCCGTTGAAAAAAGCGACCGCTCAAGATGACAGCGTAATTATGATGCGAACTTCAGAGACAGCACACTAGCCTTCGAGGTGGGTTTGGAGGCGGGCTACGATCATGGGCCAGCCGCTGTTGCGAGTGCGGAGGCGTTCGGTGGTGAGGCCGGAGTGGGTGACGCGGGCGGTGGTGACGCCGTTGTTTGCGACCAGGTCCCACCGGACGAGGGTTTCGGGGTGGTCTTCTCCGTCGCGGTTCCAGGTGTAGACGAGCAGGTAAGGCGGTGCGACGATGCGGTACTCGCCATGTACGACGGCGTCGGGATGCCCGGGAATGCTGCTGGAAACGCGCATGCTCCACTTGCCGCCGGGGCGGAGGTCAGACTCGGCGTGCACGAGCTGGAATTTGCCTTCCCAGTTCCACCAGCGGATGAGCTCATTGGGGTCAGTAAGCGCGGTAAATACCCGAGCGGCCGGCGCGTGAATCTCGACTTGCTGGACGATGGTGTCGTCGTGGACGCCGGCGGAATTCATCCTTGGCTCTCCAGACGCTTTTTGAGGCTCTCGAGGGAGTGACTCCAGAAGGCCTCGTAGTCGTGCAGCCAGTCGTCGACGACGCGGAGGGGTTTGGGATCGAGCGAGCACATGTTGGAAGTGCCGTGCTGCCGGGTGACGACGAGGCCGGCGTTGTGCAGCAGGCGGAGGTGCTTGGAGATGGCGGGGCGGCTCATGCGGAAATTGCGGGCGATGCCGCCGACGGATTGCTGCCCGCCACGGAGGATGCTGAGGATTTCGCGGCGTGTGGGATCGGCGAGGGCGCGGAAGACGATGTCGCGTTGCTTGCGGGTTTGAGTAACCATACGGTTACGGATAATGTAACTGGGAGGTTTCGGAAAGTCAAGGAAGCAAGGTGTCAGGGGTCAGGGGTCAGAGATCAGGTGGCAGGGATCGGAGAAGCAGATCCCCTTCGACTCCGCTCAGGGCGGGCTTTCGCCTCGCTTACCCCATGGACGATGTCCCTGGGGCCCCAGGCGCGCGGGTTCTCAGGATGACAGCAGACTCTGATTGGCCGGGTGTTGTCAGGCGAAGGGGATGCCGATCGCGTGGCCGGTTTTGAGGATGGAGGCGCGGCCTTCATCGTATTCGGCGGCGGTGGCGAGGTGTTCGAGCATGAGGGGCGTGTCGCGGCCGAGTGCGGAGAGGCAGCGCAGGTAGGCTTGGTAGTCGATTGAACCGCGGCCAGGAGGGACTTCTTTGAAGTGCAGGTTATATTCGATCTCCCAATGCAGATCTTTTGCGTGGCACGAGATGATCCAGGGGCCGAGTTTGCGGAAGCACTCCTGGATGTAGGCGGTATTCGAGTAGAAGCGCGCGGGTGAGTTGATGCCGTTGCAGACATCGAGGTGGACGGCGAAGGCTTTGCGATCGACGGCGCGAATGAGTTCGAGATAGGCGTCCGGGGAATCGGGAAGGTTCCAGCCCATCATTTCGATTGTGAAGCGGGTGCGGGTGGGCTTCACGGTGTCGAGGATGTGGCGGCAGTTCTCGACTGTGGCGTCGAAGAAGTCGCGAGAGAGATTTTTAGGATCGGGTCCGTACCAGGAGTCGGGGTTGAAGGAGCCGGCGATGTCGACACAACAGCGCGCGCCGATCGCATCCGCAAGGGCACAGCGCTCGGAGACGTAGTTGAGATTTTGCCGGCGTTTGGTTGTGTCGGGTTCGAGCATGTTTTTCCATGCGCCGACTTCGGCGATACAGACATTCTCTGCGGCGAAAGCATGCTCGATCGCGCGCAGCAGATCGGGATCTTTGAGTGTGGCGTTCTCTGGAACGTAGGCAGCGCTGTAGCCCAGGCGGCGATGTTCGCGCGCGAGGGTGGCGGGATCGGAAGACTGAAGAAAGATGGGACCGCCAAGGCGGACTGGAGAGAGTTTCGACACGGGCGCCGCCGCGAGAGAGGCTGTTGCGGCGGACATCGCCAGAAACGTGCGACGGGTGGTGTGCATGGCGGGATAAGGGTAGCGCAGGACGCGCGGGGTGTCACGGGCGGGTGGCACTGCATAATTGTGATCGTGGCAGCACTCGAGTGGCCGCGACGCAAACGAAAATCGCGCAAGGGGCAGTGAACGCCTCCGCACGAGAAGCTTGCAGATTCTTCGTTTAAGTGACCGCTCTCTTCCGGGGCTAAAGCCCTTTCCCTCGCGCACATCCTGTTCAGGGGCCTGAAGGCCCCTGCTCCCTCCGTTGTTGCGTTTTGCCTGTTCGGGGCTAGAGTCCCTTCCCTCCGTTGTTGCGTTCTGCCAGTTCGGGGCTCAGGTCCCCCCCCGTTGTTGCGTTTTGCCAGATTCCCTTCGCTTCGCCGGGATAGGTTTTCGACTTCGGTGCGGCGACCGTTGCTCAGGATGACAGCGCATTGGTCGCAGCAGCTGAGAGTGAGTCGGGGACGGGCTGGGTGCGGAGGGAATCGATGGTGGCGCGGAGGCGGGCGGTGAGCTCGTCGGCCTGGCGGATGGTCATGCCGGTGGTGGGGATGGGTTCGCCGACGGTGAGGGTGAGCGCGCAGGGATAGAAGTGGCGCGTGTGGATGGGGAGCAGGTCGTAGACGCCGCTGAGGGCGATGGGGACGAGCGGGACCTGGGCGCGGATGGCGAGGAAAGCTGCTCCGGAGAGAAAGGGCTGCAGATCGCCGGTCGGGGTGCGGCCGCCCTCAGGAAAGACGAAGAGGGGCATGCCGGCGCGGAGAGCGCGGACTCCGGCGCCGAGGCTGGAGAGGGTGGCGTGGGTGTTGACGGTGTCGATGGGGATTTGGCCGGAGCGGTTGAGATGCCAGCCGATGAAGGGCATGGTCCAGAGCTCCTTTTTGGCGAGGATGCGGAACTGAAAGGGCAGAGCGGCGAAGATGACCGGCGTATCCATATAGGACGTGTGGTTGGCGGCGTAGACGGCGACGGGTGTTTGCGGAGGTTTTCAGCGCCGCGAACGGTGAGGCGGGAGCCGGAGATGAGGACGCAGCCGCGGGCCCAGGTGTGGGCGAGGCGATGCTGGATGCGGCCTGACTTCTCGACGAGAGAGACGCCGCGAGAGAGCTGACCGCAGAGGGCGGTCCAAGAGAGAAAAGAGCGGGGCCTGGAGGAAGTTGCTGCGCCAGCGGTGGAGGCGCGGGAGGGGCTTGGGCGGACGGCTCATTGTTTCGTGCTCATCTGCGGGCTCGGTTGCGGACTTGGTTGGGCTGGAGCGAGGGCGAGAAGGAGCGGGCGGGCTTCGCCGACGAGGTAGACGGAGCCGGCAACGACGACTGCGGTGCTGGCCGCACAGGCGGACGGCGTTTCACGCCCTTCAGCACCGCGAATCGGATGTGCGGCCTGGGCAACGTCAGTTTCGGAGGCCGGAGAGGCGAGGGCGAGTTTGAGGGCTTCGGCGACGGATCTGCGGCCCGGGCGGGGATGCCGGTGGATTGCCGCGGCGGCGAGCAGGTCGGCCATGGGTGTGGCGCGGGCGCTGGCGATGGGCGCGAAGATGACGCGATCGAAGAGCGGGAAGAGGATCTGCGCCATCTCGGCGACGGGCTTGTCGCGCAGGCAACTGAAGACGAGCACTGCGGGCCGGGACGATCGGCCTCTCCGACGAAAGAGCGAGCGAAGCGCGGCGCGGAGAGCCCAGGCGCCGGCGGGATTATGCGCGACATCGAGAGCCCACGCTGCGGCGGGATCAACTGCTGCCACGTCGAGCAGATCCCTGGATGGGGCAGTGGCGTTGATTGGGGACGCGCGTCTCGATGAATGACTTCGAGGCGGCCGGGCCAGCGGGTGGCGCGAATGCCGTGCGGCGATGGAGGCGGGGCGTGATGGGGAGACCGTGATGGGTAGCGAGCTCGACGGCGGCGGCGATGGCGAGGGCGATGTTGCGGTGCTGATGTCGCCCGTGGAGCGGGGAGTCGACTGATGTGTGCGCCGAGGACATGGATGGGATAGCGAGCTGTATGGGCCTGTCGATGCGCGGGCTCTGACGCATTGCGCGCGCCGATTGTCGCGGCATGTAGGGGACGGCGCTGACGCCGCGGACGTCGAGCTCGGTGGCGACTTCGCCGAGGACCTGGTTGGCTTCGGGGTGCTGAGGCAGGGTGATGAGGGTGCCGTGGGGGCGGAGGATGCCGGCTTTTTCGCGGGCGATGGCGGCGATGGTGGGGCCGAGCCACTCGGTGTGGTCGAGCGAGATGTCGGTGATGACGGAGAGGAGCGGATCGACGATGTTGGTGGCGTCGAGGCGGCCGCCCATGCCGACTTCGAGGACGGCGATGTCGATGGCGGCGTCAGCGAAGTGGAGGAAGGCCATGGCGGTGAGGGTCTCAAAGAAGCTGGGCAGCTGAGCCGAGTCTTGGCCTCCATCGACCAGCTGCTGGCCGGCGTCGTGGACGCGGAAGTAGAGGCGGGCGAAGGCGTCGTCGGAAATCTCAGCATCGTTGATGCGAATGCGCTCGTTGGGGCGGGTGAGATGCGGCGAGGTGTAGAGGCCGGTGCGCAGGCCGGAGGCCTGGAGGATGGAGGCGAGGGTGGCGGCGGTCGAGCCTTTGCCGTTGGTGCCGGCGATGAGGACGGAGCGGAAGCGGTGATGGGGGTTGCCGAGGGCGTCGAGGAGGACGCCGATTTCGGTCGAGGGAGAATTTGCGACGAGTTTGGCCAGGCTGGGTATGAAGCTCAGGGGTCATGGCACTGAGCTGATCGATGGCCTCGGCGTAGGACATGAGAAGAATCAGTATAGAAGGCGAGGATGGACCGGGGACCCGGGCTATGGACCAGGGCTAGGGGCCAGGGACTAAGGGAGTAGGGAGTACCAGGCTAGCTGGGGGGGCGGAGTAATTGGCGGACGGGGTCGCGGCGCGGTTCGACGGGGCGGACTGAAGCGGGAGGTCTGCGGAGGGGGCGATTGATGGAGGCGGAGCGGGGGTCCTCGAAGAGGGCGTCGGCCCAGAGGAGATAGATCTTCTTTGAGGAGGAGCAGGCGCGGACGAAGCTGCGGCGACTGCGATCGGCGGCTGCAGGCAGGGTGTGTTCGAAGAGGATGGGCAGGGTGACGGTGGCGAAGAAGGCGCCGCGATCGGAGAGGCGCGTCGAAAAGTGGTGCAGGGCTGTGCGGGTCTGGGCGTATTGGGAGATGAACCGCCTCAACGAGGCGCGCGGGGCTTGGCGGATGCGCGCGATGGCGGCCGACGGAAGGACGGCTCGGCGGGCGGGGCGAGGGTGCATCTGTTCCCGCGGTTGTGCGGTGTTTGGATTTGCCGGAACGGGCACTGTGGCGAGCGAGGTGGATTGCGCGGCACTTGGTTCGAGGGCGATGGAGATGCGGACACCGATGCGCAAACGTGCGATGGAGCGGAGGAGATGAAAGGCGGCGAGCTTCTTTGCCCGAGGCACAGGCAGCGCGGGTCCTGTTTCGTCAAAGGGCAGAGCGGGCTGTAGAGGCGCGGGCGGAAGATCGGGCCAGAAACGCGCCTGGCGTGGGAGCGGGGCATCGGGCACAAATGGGTTCGTGGTGAAGGTCGATGTCCATGCGCGGGCTGGGCCTGGTTCGGGTGCGGCGGGTTCGAGAAGGAGCGAGGCCTGGGGCGCAGCGGCAAGGGAGCAGGCGCTGGGCACGAAGTCCAGGACAGGCTCGGGGATGGGGCGAAGAATGACGCGATCGCCGCGGGTCGAGCTGGAGGCGTTAAACGAGTGGAGCGGCAGGACAAGCGCGCTGGCAGCGGGTCCGTCGTAGCGCGGCACTTCGTCGTCGGGGACGAGCTCAATGGAATGAACGATGCGGCCTTCGTGGTCGAGATAGACGAGGTCGTAAGGCGAGAGGCGGGGAACGGAGGGAATGCTTTTGAGGGGATTGAGCCAAAGAGCAGACACCGCATCGGGTTCGGTCTGCGGAGGCAGGCCTTCGATGAGAACCTTTACGGCCTTGAGTGGCTCCGCCTGCGCATCGATGACGATGACGCGGGGTGTGAGGCAACTGGAGCGGGTCTCGTTGTAGACGCAGTAATCAGTCGGCGGCATAGAGCTCTCGTCCCAGCAAAAGTAGGTGCAACGGAGTAGCAGTTCCCCGCGACGAAGACCGTCGGTGAGGATCGAGGTGGGAAGGTTTCACACTCTCAAGGCAACGAGCGCGTGCGATCGATGGATACATCCCGTGGTTCAGGGACAGGACAAGGGCAGGTTGCGTGGCGGGGACCGCGCTATTTGATGGGACGCGAGAATTGCAGGCGGAGTCGATCTTTCTGCTGTGGAAGACAGGCAGAATCGTGATGCTTTCGTAACAATGAGAGAGACGTCGGTAATGCGGGATTGGTGCCGGAGGTAAGGGACCAGGTGTCAGGTTTCAGGTGTCAGGTGTCAAGGACTGGGGACTGGGGACTGGAGACTGGTTCGGACGGTCTTAGTTTTGGAGGAGGAGCTGGAGGGCGAGGCGTGCGGACTCGAGGCATTCGCGGGCTTCGTCTTCGGCGAGCAGTCCCTGGTGGACGGCGCGCTTGCCGGTGTCGTTGACGCGATTGGCGACGCGGGGAAAGTCGGAGTCGATGCCGGTGAGCTGGAGATTGTTATTGACCTCGTGGAGCAGGTTGCCGAGGGTGGCAGCGTTGCGATAGCGGGTGCGGATGAGGCGGGTGAGCTGGGCAGGAAGTTTTTGCTTGAGTGCTTCTTCGAGGACGGAGCGGCAGAGTCCGGCGCAGGCGGTGAAGAGGCCATAGAAGTAGCAGCGTGTCGCTTCGTCGAGGTAGCGGTCAGCTTCTTCAGAACTGGCCATGACGACGACGCAGGCGCGCAAGGCGGTAGCGCGCTGGACGGCGGGCTCGACAAGTTCCAGCAATTCAAAAACGAAGGCGGAGCGGAGCAGGTCATTCTGTTCAGCGTCAAGGGCGACCTGGATGGATTGCCATGCGGGGGTGGCGGCTGGGGGCGCAGCGGGCTGGAGGCGGGTGAGCGACGTGAGGCGCTGGCGGGCGTGCTGAATGAACCCCTGGCGCATTTCGGCGGCGAGACAACGCCAGTCGGCGATGAAGGCGGCAGGGTTGAGTTGGCGGCGGGTACGGAGCTCGTCGTAGACGACGTCGGGAAGGACGCCGCGGAGTTGCTCGAAGCGGCCGGTGCGGGCCAGCTCGGCGATGGACTCGCAGAAGTCGCGGCCAGGGGCATCGAGACGCCACTGGCTGAGGAGCTGCTGCTCGAGTTGGGGGATGTCGATGGGCATGGTCTGCAGTCGTCAACCACAGAGTAGGACGGAAGTGTGTGGAGTGACGCTGTGAAAGGAGAGAAAGCGCGGCGTGCGTGCAGGATTGGGACGCAGGTAAAGGGGTGGGAATGGATCTTGCGTTCGAGCATTCCTCGATCTCAAAGGCAAGATTTGTGGCGCGCAGGGAAGCAGATCCTTCGGCCCGCCTACCCCGCATCCGACTGCGTCGGAGCGCGCGGGTTCTCGGATGACAAACCCGAAAAGTGGTGCTGTCGTGGAGGGTGTGGAATAGGCGGCAGGTGTGGACAAGGGCGGCCGGGCAAGTTGTTGGTGGATGGGGCGATGGAAGGAGTGTCCACAATGGGGATCGAGTTTGCACAGGGGTTTTGAGTTGGGGTGTGGAAGAGGTGGGAAAGAGGGGGGTGGTGGAGACAGTGGGATGAGGGTTTTCCAATTGTCCTGAAACGCACCGGCGAGATTTAGAAAAACTGCAGGCCTCTTAAGTGATGTGGAACGAATTAGTAGGAGGAGAAATCCACTTTTCCAGTGTGAACTACGGGTACTACTGTTCTTTATCTATCTTTCTTCCTCTTAAATACCAGAAACCCGTCGCGCGGCGATGCGGACAGTTGGGAGCAGTGAGTCGGGAGAAGAAAAGCAAAGGCAGAATGCCCTATAGAATCGGCTGAGGCTGAGGGACTGTGTGCGCATGATTTTGTGCAGAGCGGGATGTGAGGTGCCGTGGTTGCGAAGAGCCTCCTTGCTGGTGTTGCTGTGCCTGATGGCAGGGGCGGCATGCGCGCAGAGTGTGGATGCGATGCAATGGGGTCAAGGGACGGTGGACTTGAGCGGCGAGCAGTGGCGCTGGCACGAGGGCGATGACCTGTCCTGGGCGCAGCCGGGCTTCGACGATGGGACATGGACGGCGATTGAGCTGGATGAGCAGGGCGCAGCGCCGCGGGGATGGCGCTGGTATCGGCTGCATGTGAAGCTGGGGGACGGGCACAAGCACGAGCATTTGCTGGTGGTGGGCGGCGAAGGCGTGTATGCGGTGTATGTGAACGGGCAGGCGGTTGAGGATGTGCGGCTGGAGCCGTGGTATGCGTTGAAGCGGCCGGTCGAGCAGGTGATTCCCCTGCCCAATGATGCCAGCGAAGTGACGCTTGCTCTGCGGACCCATACGACGCAGATGTATGCGCTGTGGCATCTGCCGCTGTTCTTGACGGTGGCGGTGGGAACGGCGGATGCGATTGAGAATGAGCGGGCGGCGTTTGAGAGCCAGCGGCTGTATGCAGCAATCCCGTCGATTGCGATCAACGCGCTTGTGGTGCTGGCGGGAATTGGCGCCTTCGCGCTGTTTCGGAGCCAGCGAACGCACGCGGAGTACATGTGGCTCGGTCTATACCTTCTGCTGCTGGGGATATCGAATGGGCTGTTGTACGGCTCGTCGGCAGGGCTTTTGAGGCTGGCGTGGAACAACCTGCTGTCCGATCCGTTGATTTACTTTTTTACGATTCTACAAATCCAGTTCACGTTCTGTTTTGCGGGGTTGCCGGTGAGCAGGCCCTGGCGCACATACCAGGTGCTGCTGCTGCTGCCGCTGGCAGCTAATGCGCTGGTGGCGTTGAGCCTGCTGTCGACGAGCGTGTACGTGGTGCTGGAGGCTGCGGCGATTCTGCCTGCGGCGTTGCTGCTGCCGTTGCTGCTGCTGGTGTGGTATGCGCGTGGCAATCATGAAGCTGGCTGGCTGGTGGTGCCTAGCCTGCTGCCGGCCGCGACGAGCGCACTGTACGACCTGGGGACGGCCTCGATTTTTACGGGCTGGGGCAAGCTGGATTTTTTGGCCAATCCAATTGCGGTGGGGCCTGTGCCACTGCAGATATCGGACCTGGCGGATTTCTTGTATGTGCTGGCGATTGGCGTGGTGATGTTTTTCAGATTCACGCGCGTGAGCCGGGAGCAAATGCATGCGGCCGCGGAGCTGGAGGCGGCACGGGAGATCCAGCAGAGACTGGTGCCGGCGCGGTTGCCGGCGGTGCGCGGTTATGCGCTGGAGGCCGCGTATTTTCCGGCGCAGGAGGTGGGCGGAGATTTCTACCAGGTATTGCTGCAGGCGGATGGTGCGTCTCTCGTGGTGCTGGGCGACGTGAGCGGCAAGGGATTGAAAGCGGCGATGACGAGCACGCTGGCGCTGGGCGCGCTGCGGACGCTGGTGGATGAAGGGCTGGGACCGGGTGCGGTGTTGAGCCGGCTGAATCGGCAGGTGGTGGAAACCTCCGAGGGTGGTTTTATTACGTGCGTCTGTGTTCGCCTGGACGAGAGTGGCGCAGTGACGCTGGCCAATGCAGGACACCTGGCTCCCTATCGCAACGGGGAGGAGTTGGTGCTGCCCCCGGATCTGCCCTTGGGGCTTGTGGCCGAAGGCGTGTATGCGGAAACCACGCTGCAGCTGGAGGACGGCGAGCGCCTGATGCTGTTGTCGGACGGTGTGGTGGAGGCGCGCGATGCCGAGGGGGCGCTGCTGGGATTTGAGCGCACGCGAGCGCTGAGCGGAGAGACGGCGGCGGCGATCGCGGCGGAGGCACGGCGCTTCGGGCAAGAGGATGACATCACGGTGGTGACGGTGGTGAGAAGAACAGGGAATAGGGAATAGGCCGCTGCCCGCGCGGTTCTCGATGGATCAGCCTGAGATTTCAAGGATGGGGACGGGATTTCCACGGATACAGGCGATGGAATGGTGAATACAATCAGAGGCAAGAAGCGGTGCCGTTTCGTGGGCTTGGTGTGTGTGTTGTAGGCTTGGGCCAGCGGAGTCGGCTGATTTCTGTGGATCCTGAGCGGTGGCCTCGAGAGCTTGTAGCTTTCCCAGGTCTCAACCGCGAGACCTGGGGTACCTATGGTCGAGTGGATTGAAGCGGGCAAGGGATCTGAGGTCGAGAGGTGGGGAAGATGCCGTTAGCGGAGACTGAAGTCGAAAAACCGGCCGCGCAGGGGGCAGCGATGGAGATAACCGTAAGCCGCCAGGAACTGGTGAAAGAGCTGACGGCGACGCAGAGCGTGGTGGAACGCAAGACGACGATTCCGATCCTGTCGAATTTTCTGGTGGAGGCGGAAGGCGATCGGCTGACGATCACGGCGACGGACCTGGATCAGGCGATCAGGACGAGCGCGTCGGTGAAGGTGAAGAAACCGGGGTCGTGCACGATTCCCGCGCGCAAGCTGTACGACTACATCAAGCTGCTGCCGGAAGGCGATATTTCGATCAAGATGCTGGAGAACCACTGGGTACAGATTCGCAGTGGGCGCTCGAACACGAAGATGGTGGGGATGGCGCGGGCGAATTATCCGCAGGTGCCTGAGTTCCCTGTTGTGTCGGCGACGAGCATTCCTGTGCAGGCGCTGCGGACGCTGATTGCGCGCACGATTTTTGCGATTTCGAATGAGGAATCGCGTTACACGCTGAACGGCGCGCTGCTGGTGTTGAAGGCGGAGTCGCTGGCGATGGTGGCAACGGATGGGCACCGGTTGTCGTTTGTTGAGAAGCCGGGCGAGGCGCTCGAAGGGATCAGTGGCGAGAAGCGGGTGCTGATTCCGCGCAAGGCTTTGCAGGAGCTGCAGCAGCTGCTGGCCAACACGGAGGCCGAGAAGGTGGAGTTTGCCGACGACGAGCACACGCTGTTCTTCAAGGTGGGCCATCGCACGCTGAGCACGCGGCGGTTGTCGGGTCAGTTCCCGAACTACGAAGCGGTGATGCCGCGGGACAACACGAAGTTCGCGGTGGTGCGGTCGAGCGAGTTGTCGGCGGCGATTCAGCGCGTGGCGCAGTTTGCGGATGAGCGGTCGGGGGCGATTCGTCTGCGGTTGGAGTCGAATGAGCTGAAGATCAGTTCGCAGTCGACCGAGAGCGGGGAGAGCGAAGACACGATCGACACGCCGTACTCGAGCGATCCGATCATGGTGGGCTTCAACTCGTCGTACATCATCGACTTTTTGAAAGCGCTGGGGAACGAGGGCGAGGTGCGGCTGGAGTTCAAGGACTCGCAGTCGGCCGGGCAGATGCGGCCCGAGGATCCGGATGCGGAGTATAAGTCGCGGTATGTGCTGATGCCGATGCGGATCTGAAGACAGTGTGCAGTGGACAGTGGCGGCCCGGCTTGATGCCGGGCCGTATTGTTTGCGGAGACTGGTGGCATGCGTTGGCTGCGCGGCCGCGCATACCTTCTATCTCTATGCGCGTTGCGTTAGCGCCACCACTCGGAGCGGATTTGAATTCCTGGAACAACTTCGGACGGTACGCCTGGCACAGGAGACCAGAGCTTAAGGCCATCGACCGCGAAGATGCTCTCGATCGGCTGCGTCCAATGATGAAGAGCGAGGTCGAAGAGTCCCCAGTGGATGGGCATGAACAGGCCGTGGCCACCGAGGGCATGAAAACTGCGGACTGCCCCTTCAGGGCCCATGTGAATGTCTGCCCACAGAGGATCCGACGCTCCAATTTCAAGCATCGTGAGATCGAACGGGCCAAACTCGTTGCCAATGTCGCGGAACCCGTCCCATTCCCCTGAGTCGGCGCCATAGTACACGCGGTGCCTTGGGCCAATGAAAGCGAAGGACGCCCACAACGTTTCAAATCGGTTGAATAAGCTGCGTCCAGAAAAGTGGCGGGCCGGCAGGGCCGTAATTGTCACTGAACCGACCTTTACGTTTTCGGTCCAGTTGAGCGCGGTGCAGCGTGGCGGCTCGACACCGAGAACACGCAGGAGATTCTCTACGCCGAGCGCGGTGATCCAGCGCGCCTTCTGAAGGCTCTGCAATCGCGCAAGCCGCCGAATGGTGCCTGCGCCGAGATGATCGTAGTGATCATGCGAAATTAGAACCACATCGATCGCCGGCAAATCTTCCAGTGCAAGCGGCGCGGGAAAGAAACGTCTTGGGCCGGCCCACTGCGTTGGAGCTGCACGTTCGTCCCAGACAGGATCAATGAGGAGACGTATCCCATCGATTTCGACAAGAGAAGTGGAGTGACCGATCCAGGTAATGCGCAGGCCGGAACGAGGGCTGGCTGCATAGACTCGGTGATCCGTGTGGAAAGGCCCAGGAACATGTTTCGGCGACCGTGCTGCTGATCCGAAGAAGAAGCGGGGGCCCACTTTGAACATGGTGGATAGTCCTCCGACGCTCGTTGGCACCGGATTGATGAAATACTTCCCCTCCCGCACGGCAGGTCGCAATGGCATGTTTATTCGATGGTGTGCCTTTCCCGTGGATTCTTGAAAACGAAGACGCTCCTGACACTACCGCGCGTCTAAAACCGCCGCGTGACGCTGCACTAGAATTGAATGCTGTGACCAAGGAATACAACCTGCCTGTGATACCTGAGACGGATGCTTCACCCGAGGTGGCCAAGCTCTACGCCCATTTTCGGGAGAGCTTTGGAAGGCCGCGGGTGCCTGGCATCCTGCAGTGTTTCGCGACCCATCCGCCGCTGCTGGAACACATGATCGGGCTGGCGCAGTCCGTGCTGTTCTTGGATGGCGCGCTCGGCCGGAAGAACAAGGAGCTGATTGCGACCTTTGTTTCCGCGCGCAATCAGTGCGCCTATTGTGCCGACAGCCACGGTCACTCGCTGCGCACCAACGGCGGCTCTCCCGATCTGCTTGCGGCAGCGATGACGTGCGATCTGCGCTCACCTGCACTGGATGCAGCGCAGAGCGCGTTGCTGCTCTTTGTCGAGAAGGTGACGGATGATTCGGAATCCATCGTTCCGGAGGATGTGAACAAGCTTCGCGCTTCTGGCTGGTCGGATTTGCAGATAGCGGAGGCGATTCATCTGGCCGCGCTGTTCGCGTGTTTCAACCGGGTTGTGAATGCGTTTGGCCTGCCGTCGCAGGGCTTGCTCGATACTGCGCTTTGAGCGATCACACTCCACCTCAGCGGCAATAACCGCCGCGGCACTTATTCGCCCGGGGAAGCTTTGTTTCCCTTGAGGTACTGGTCGAACCAGGCGATGGTGCGCCGGATGGAGTCAATCTGGTTCTCGCGTTTCACAAAGCCGTGGCCCTCGTTCGGATAGTAGTGAGCATCCACGACTCGGCCTTCCTTCTTGAGAATGTCGACGACCTGTACCGCTTCTTCTTTGGGTACGCGTGGATCGTTGTCGCCCTGGAGCACGAGCAAGGGTGCTTTTTCGCTGCGGATATAGGTGATGGGAGAATCCGCTTCATAGACTTTGCGGCTTTGGTCGGGGTCGCCGAGCAGGCCCTTCAGGTACTCGTTCAAGGATGGGTCAGAGCTCTTGAGCATGCTTGACCAGTTGATGATGCCGTACTCTTCGACGGCCGCCGCCCATATTTCCGGCGACTTGCCGATGGCCATGAGGGTCATGAATCCGCCGTACGATCCGCCGGTAATGCCGATCTTTGCAGAGTCGACGAACCCGGTGGCTTTAAGGAATTCAACACCGGCGATTTCATCTTTGAGATCGCCACCGCCGAGGTCCTGGTAGTTGGCTTTTTGGAAGTCGAGCCCGTAGCCAGTTGACCCGCGGGGATTGGGAGCGATGCAGATGTAACCTCGCGAGGTGAGCGCGGCCACGTCTGTATTCCAGTAGTCGACCATCTGGCCTGTCGGCCCGCCGTGGGGCAACACGATGGCGGGATTGCTGCCGTCGCGTTGGAGATTGAAAGGCACCCAGAGCAGTGCGGTGATGATCTTTCCATCGAAGCTCCTGTAGTGAACGATCTGGGAAGGCGGAAGCGGCGTGGCGTTCAAACTGGCAATAGATGAATAGGTCAGCTGGCGGGCATGATGGTGATTGAGATCGTAGACCCAGAGGTCGCCGGGCTGATTAGAAGCCTCGTGCGAAACGATTACCCGATCGCTTTGCGGCGCGAACTCGCTGGGATTGCCCGCGAAGAAATTCAGGCCGTGCGGCAGGTCGACTTTCTTTGCTTCGTTGGTGGAGCGATCGGCGAGATAGGCGTCTGTGACGCCGTCCTCGTTGACGACGTAGGTATAGCTCTTGCCGTCGGGCGAGAAACTGCCTGCGTAGGCCTCCCATTGCACGTCCGTGACCAGGGCGATCTTCCTGGTTGCAACATGGAGCAAGGCGATGTTCATGTAGCCGCCCTTGGCATCGGTGGTCAACAAGAGGGCGGCGCCATCGGGTGAGAGCGAGGAGGCAAGGTAGCGAATCGAGCCCTGATGCGCGGTGAGGTTTTCGGTCTTTCCCGTGGCAACGTCGATGCGGTAAACGTCGGCATCGGTAAAGGGTGGATTCACGCGGTTGGCATAGATGGTCTTATCGTCGCTGCTCCAGGCCACTGGGCTCCATGAGTAGCCGGGCTGCTGCTCGTTGGTCAGATTCGTGACCTTGCGGGTGCTCCAGTCGAGGAGGGCAATGTCATAACTCGCGGCCTCTTTTGTCTTATAGACAAAGGCAATTGTTTTGCCGTCGTGAGACCAGTGCGGGCTCTGCTCTCGGACCGCGGGGGTATTGGTGAGGTTGACCGGCTCGCCTCCGTCACTTGGTATGGCGTAGAGGTCCCATAGTTCGTTGCCGGCGGTGTCTTGCTGGTACACGATCCAATGGCCGTCGGGCGACCAGGCGGCGCCGTACTGCCGATCGTCGGACTGGGTGAGTTGGATGGGCCATCCACCCGCGGCAGGCACCTTCCACAGATTGGGTCGGCCTGCGAGATCGCTGGTAAAAAGGATCTGCTGACCGTCGGGCGACCATGCTGCGCCAAAGACGCTTCGGGTGTAGTACAGATCGTCGAGGGGCGCAGGGCGAGCGGCCGAGTTTGACGCGGATACGACGGATTTGGGATCGGTGATCCGGCGATCGTCGGGCCCCGAAGACGCGGCGACAGACGCGCAAAAGACGCAGCAGAAGAGAGCGAACCAGGCTGACGATTGTTGGATTCTCATGCGAAACCTCTTTGTGTTGTTCGCTTCAGGAATGGGTGCAAGCCCGCAGCGCATTCTCTGGAGGACGGGGATTGGATCAGGATGCCGAAGTGCGGGCCAGCATATCATGACTTGCATGCGAAGTGGGCGATGGGTGGGCGTTGACTCGACTTACAGGGCTGGTCGCGAAAATGTCTGCTACGAGTAAGTATCCTTACTTCGCCGATCTGCGGGTTACCCAATTGTGACAGCCAAGCGGGAAGTAAGCCGGTTTTTGAAGTCTCTGTATCTACTGATGTGGATGCGGAGCTGAAACTGCTTCGTTCGAGCATGGAAACGAATCGACTGCTCACCTCACTACTAGATAGGTCAACTGCGCTTGCCACGATGGGGCGGGCTTGCATTCCAAAGTTGGAACGCAGGGCCCGGGCCGCCGTCGGCCATCCATAGCAGGATGGTGCGATTGCAAGCGCGTGGCCGGTTCACAGATCCCCCGAGGTGATTTGCATGAGGCTCTTTTATCGTGGACGCGCAGTGCGCGCGGCAGTCGTTTTGCAATTGGCTCTAGCCCTGGCCGTATCCGCGCCAGCCGTCGCGCAATCGGCGAATGCGTTCTGCCAGCAGAACAGCCCAGGCAGCATTACGTGCCAGGTTCAAAACCCAACTGTGACACAGCACGACACCGCCTATCCGCAGATCCAGTTTCTTCCGGGGGACACGGTGCAGGTGACCGCAAACGGCTGCGTGCAGACGGGCGGGTCAGGAAGGACGTGGAAACGCTACGTCAATCCTTCGGGCGCAGACTCCGATCACTTGTACTTCGGACTGGTTTCAATACCGGGAGCGACCAACGGGCTGATTCGACTGAGCGACGCAATCAATAAGACCTATGAGGTTCCTAAAAACTACGTGGGCGACCTTGCGCTGCATCTGGGCTATCAGGACGAGGACGGTCAATATGGCGACAACGGTTATTGGGGCCATGACGACGGCACGGGGAATCAGTGCCAGAATGTGGGCAACGCCTCGGCGACGGTGTTTATCTTCCGCTCTGCGTCTTCGACACCGCAGCCCACGCCGACCTCAGCGCCCTCTCATCTTCACCTGAATATCGGAGAAGATCCTCTGATTCCCGGTGTATTGCAATTGAGTGAGGAAAACTGGACGGTGACGGCGAGTTGGATTCCGGGCAAGAGCTTTTCGGCATCGGGTTCGCACACCACGGTGGACTTTCCAACGACACCGACAAGCGGCAACAACCTGGTCAGCATCCATCTGGACTTTAAGGCGACGGCAAGCGGCGAGATCAACGGCGCGGATTTTGCAGGAGTGACGACGCAAGCCGTTGGTATGCCCGATCCGGCGAAGGTGCACATGGAGGGTACGGATTACACGGTGGGATATATTGCCTCGTATCAGACAGGCCTCGACTCCGCGGGCAAGCCATTGCTTGTGGTTGCCGTGACGTACGAGGGAGGGCAGGCAGGAAAGCTGACCCTGACGCCGGGCCTGGCACTGAAGGAGAAATCGTCGGCGGGCGCGAATCGGCTGGCAACCAGTTCGCAGAAGGCCGGGGCAGCAAGCACGGCGAAGAGCGGCTCCGCAACGCTGCAGGCCAAGGCGGTCGATCCAAGTCTTGCAGTCGATAAAGTGAAGCTATTGTTCTCGCAAGCGCGCTACCGGGCAGTTCTCGAGGGCAAATTCGGCGCTCGCTTCGTGGGATCACAAAGCTGGAGGAAGCTCCCTCTGAGCGATACGCGACCTAAGGCTCCAGGACGTTAGCGCATCCCTGTGGAGAGGGATTTTTGATCGCACGACAACGGATGTGTCCGCGTGCGCGGCAGCGCAATTGAGATGCGAACTTCAGCGACAGGACACTAGTACTATGTTGAGGAACCCTTTAGCTTCTTTCAAGACGTTGTCTTGTGCGCACGCTTTTTGCATCTACTCAAACATTGGCCTGTTATGGAGGATTTCGATTCATGTCACGATTCCGGAACACGATTGCACTGTATTGCGTTCTGGCGACGGCGGTAGGAACGCGCGCCGCTGATTTCAGCTATCAGCAGACGACCCAGGTGACGGGCGGCTCGATGCTGCAGATGATGAAGATGGCCGGCGCCTTCAGTTCGCAGGCGCGCAAGATGGGTGAGCCGTTATCGACGACAGTCTATTTGCAGAGCAACCGCAAGGCGACGGTGTCGCAGGACTCGATTGAGCTGATCGACCTGGACAAAGAGGCGGTGACCCATGTGGACCTGCTGAAGCACACCTATTACACGCTGACCTTTGCCGAGATGCGGGCGCGGATGGAAGCCGCGCGGGCCAAGGCGGCGAAGGCTGAGAAGAAGCAAGCTCCCGCACCGGACACAAGCAACCCCAACAATGTGCAGGCCAGTTTTGACGTGAAGGTGCGCAACACAGGGGCACACCGCGCGATGAGCGGCCTGGATACCAGCGAATCGATTCTGACGATGACGATGACCGCGACGGCCACGGACAAGGACACGAAGACGCAGCAGAGCGGCGCGATCGGCATCACCAACGACATGTGGATGACTCCCGAGATTCCGGGGTACGCGCAGCTGCGCGACTTTGACAGGCGCTATGCGGAGAAGATGGCTCTGGCGATGGGAATCGGATCCGGACAGGACCTTTCAGGCCTGTTGATGACCCACCCGGGTGCGACCGAGGCGATGGGGAAGATGGCGGTGGAGATGCAGAAGCTGCACGGTGTGCCGGTGATGCAGATTATGCGCATGGGACCGACGGCGGATGGGAAGCCGATTCCGGCGGCGTCGGAAGCGCCGTTGCCCCCGCCGACTCCAGCTCCTTCGGGCGGGGATATGGCGAAGCAGGCCTTTGTGAACAGCCTGCCGTTTGGTTTCGGGCACAAGAAGAAGGACCAGGACCAGCCTGCGAACCAGCCAGCGGGCGCAAATGGGAGTGCGCAGAGCGGCGTGGCGGCGATCCTGATGGAGACGCAGATTACGTCGTCGAACTTCAGCGCGGCGCCGATTGATGGGTCGCACTTTGAAGTGCCGCCGGGGACGAAGCAGGTCACGGCTCCGGAGTATTGAGGCAGGGACCAGGGACTTGGGAATAGGTTTCAGGGATCACATGCGGCCCGGCGAAGATGCCGGGCCGTTTTGTCTACGTGTATTCCAAAACTGCTTTTAGACCCGGAAGAGGATGGCGGCGACCCAGAGGACGGTGATCCAGAAGATGGTGCGATCGAGCCGGCTGACTCGGCGGAAACGCAGGATGGAGAGGGCGCGGCGGGAGAGGGCGGGTAGGGGCCAGCGTTGATTGGGAGAGGCCGCGGGACGGTGTCGTGACGGAGGGTACAGGCCGACGGAAGGTCCACTCTCGCGGATGGGTGCGGGAGAGAGCGGAGGGGCCGAGAGTGGGCAGAAGGAGAGCATCCTTTTCCACAGGATCGGCGAAGTGCGCTTGGGGAGCAGGGGGACGTGCGGTTGTGTACGGGGCGGATTCCGGAATGAGAACGGGGTTTCAGAATGGGCCGGCGGCCAGCGTCAGGATAACTGGCCCGTTCGCGGGTCGGCGTGGATGCCTGCCAGGCCGTTCGAATGTTTAGCCGGCTGTGGCTTTGAAGCGCAGCAGGAACTCTTCGACTTGTGCGCGGAGCACGCTTTGAGCCCGGTTATCGACGGCAGAGGAGGCTTTGCTTCCCTCTTTTTCATCCTTGAGGAGGAATTGAAAGCCGACCCCGTCTTCAGCTGCGCGGACAACTTTCCCGTTGAGAGTGAGAGAGCGCTGGGAGGTTGGATCTTGCTGGTCAGTCATGGTGATGCGCACGACGGTGCCTGGATACCACCGCTCTTCGGTGAAGACAAAGATTCCGGTGGCACTGATGTCGCGCACGGGGTGCGCCACGGGGCGACCGCCTGTAAAGAAATAGGCAACGAGGCCGGTAAGCGTCTGCCGTTCGGCCTTCCGTGGATCGGGGGGTTCGGGATCGAGGAAGCGCTGCAACCAGCTTCTTGAGTCCGCAACTTTCCAGCGAGGGGCTGGTTTCTCTGTGGGCTGCGGTGGGGCAGTTGGGGCGGCAGTCGCCGTGGCCAATGCGGATGCCAATGCAGGTGCAGGTGGCTGAGCGGGAGCCGTTGCGGTTGTAGCGGCTTCGGTGGAGAGATTTTCTGCAGGTTTGGAGTTGGCGCGATCGACAAACCGGAGTACATTCCCCGATGGTTTAGGGGCAAGCTGTTCGTCGGGAGCGAGGGAAGCGGGGGACTCGTGATTGGGGACGGAGGCAGCGATGTTTTGCGCGGCGGGCGCGAGTTCAGAGTCGGCCAGCTGCTGCAAGTGGAGTTTCATTTCCTCTGGAGCGCAAAGGATCAATCGATCGCCGGGACGGGTTCCGCTGGAGTGGATGCTCTGCGCCGGCAAGGCGAGAACGCTGGTGGCTGCGCCGGCGGCCACGGGCTGTGCGAGGGGGAACGACTCGACGGTGTCGAGGACAACGGAGCTGCGGTCGAGGTAAACGAGATCGAGCGGTACGCGGACACTGGTTGGCGGGATGACCTGGATGGGGACGATCCAGAGTGCGGCGCCGTTGGCTGACGTGAGGCTGAGCAGGCGCGTATCGAGGCGAGCGGCGGCGGAATCGGCAACTTCGACGCTGGCGCAGAGGAAGCGCTGGCGGGTCTGATTGTAGGCACAGTATTTGCCTGCAGGGTTGGGAAGGTTCGCCGGAGCGAAGGCAGACTCCGAATCGTTTGTCCCAAGCTTTCTGGCTACCGAGGCTCGTCCATACTGAAAATCAGCCATTGACAGACTCTGCTCGATTTACATCGGCAGTTTCCTCATTCCTATTCAATTTTTACTCGGGTTAGGCGCGGGTTGAGCCGATTTTGACCAGGTTGGGAGTGACCGACGTACTGTTGGCGCGGGTTAGGGTGGCTTTGAGGGGTATTAGGGTGGGTTATCGCCGCAGTGTGCGGAGCTTGGATGGTGCGCCCATGGTCGTGTTGATCTAAACTGCGCGAACAGCAGATCCTTCGCTCCGCTTACCCCACGTGCGATGGATCGCACGTGGGGCCCCAGACGCGCGGATTCTCAGGATGACAAGACATCAGCAACGCTTCGCCTCGGATGGCAGGCTGGTCTGGGTTCGTTGCTCTCCCACTCAAGACCACCCCGCGAACATGGACCCGTTCTCGGGGACCCCGGGATGCGGAGCTTGGATGGGGCACCCATTTTCGTTCAGCTCGGGAGAATCGCCTACCAGGTGAGGGTGACCGTGAGGGTTTGGAAGCCGGTGCCGGGGGGGAAGTGGAGGGTGAGGATGGCGGGGACCGCGGGATCCTGGTTCCCTGCCTCGTCGATGGTGATGGAGGCGGCGGGGTGCGCGGTCTCCGCGGGAGCCAGATTGTTCCCAGGAGATTCGACCTTGAGGTGTGGAAGAAGCGAGCGGCGGAGGACTTGAACATTCGATGTTGCGCCGGCTTGTCCTTCAAAGACGACGGTGACAAGATGCGTGCCCCAGGTTTCGCGGAGTATGCGCGTGGCCTCAGTGCGTGCGCCGGGATGGGGCGCAAGGAATGCGGGAGAAATTTCGAGCAAAGGCAGCGGGATGCGGAGACCGGCCGAGCCATTGGGCAACTCGGCGGAGGCAGCGCTGGGAAGGTCGCTGCGCAGGCGAAAACCGGCATGATGCGAGTCGCTGAGAGAGACCTCGAGCAGAGAACCGTTGCGTTCGATGGCGAGGGTCTCTTCGCCTCCGGGGAGCGGGAGATTTTGAACGGCGGCGGAATCCCAACTCGCCGGCAGGTGCGGATTGACGGTGATGGTCTTGGATTGCGCATCGATGCTGATGCCGAAGAGGCCGCGCAAGGTGGGCGTGATGACCATGGCGCTGGACCATAACTGGTGGCTCGTGCTGCGTCCAAAAGGAACGAAGAAATCGCCGGAGAGGAGTTCGGTGACGGCGCCGAGATCCTGGGCGCGGGTGAGGTTGGCGTTCTCCATCAATAACTGGTAGCCGGCGAGGGGTTGGTTGGCACGGTACTCGGCCAGCGCGGCCCAGCCGGTGAAGAGCGGCCAGACAGAGCCCTGGTGATAGCTGAGGCCGTCGTAGATTTTCTCGGTGTTGGCGACGTCGCGTGTGCCCCAGTCGGTGTTGAGGGCGGAGGCGACGAAGTGCCGGAGACAGTCTTCACCCTTGTCGAGGATCGGTTGACCAGGAGCCGGGTCCCACCAGGCGAGGGCGGGATAGATGGTGGTGGTGCGATCGTTGGTGCCGTCGGCGTTGTGGCTGAAGGCGTAGCAGCCTTTTTCAGGGTCGGCGTATTCGGTGTTGATGGTTTTGGCGATGAGTTCGGTTCGGTGCTCCGCGCTTTTAGCGTCGGAATCGTCGCGGAGTTGGCGCTCGATCCAAGCCATGGCGGAAGAGGCTTGCTGATCGAGGAGGGCGAGATAGATTTCCTGATGGGGCATGCCGCCGGGCCAGCTTTCGACCCAGCCGGTGCCCTGCGAGTTGTCGTAGATGCCGTCGTGATCGGTGTCGTGCGCGGGATCGGTTTCGAAGGCCCAGGCTTTCTCGATGGCATCGCGATGGGTGGTGAGGAAGGCGTTATCGCCCGAGCTTCGGACGTAATCGGCGACTGCGAGCAGGAAGAGCGGAGTGGAGTCGGCGGCCGCGTACATGTAGGGGAAGGCCTGCCAGTCGATGGCCGCAGCGGTCTGCGCGTACTCGTGCATGATTTTGCCGTCGGCACGCTGGCGATGGATGAGGAATTCAAGCTCGGACTTGGTGAGGGCGAAGTCGCCGAAGCCATTGACGGCGTAGAGGGTGTAGAGGGCGTCGCGGCCAAAGAACCAGCCGAAGCCGGGGCGTGCGGAGTCGGCGGAGGTGAAGTAGCCGGCGACGAGTGCGGTCGGGTCTCCGCCCCTTTTTTCGTTTTGGAGGGAGTCCGCCGGCGGGGAGCTTTGGCCGGGGATGGTTTGGGTTTTGAGCTGTTCGATGGAGACGACGGCCCACAGGAAGGCTTCGTTGAGTGCCTGATCGGGGGTCTCGATGGAGGTGGCGTGGGCGAGGAGGTTCTTCCAGGATTCTGCGTGGGCTGCGTAGAGGGCGGGGATTTGCGCGTTGAGCTCGGCGAGTGTAGCGGCGAGGGCCGCGTTGGTGGCGGTGGCGGGCGTGATGCCGGCGGCCATCAACAAAGGGAAGAGTTTCTTCTGATCTCGGACTGGGTCAATGTGTAAGCGAAGTTCCAGGGGGTGAACCTGCGGGCGTTCCTGATAAGGGGCGAGGATGCCGGGCTGCGCGCCGGGGATGGTGATGGCTGCGGCGAGGTTGGGGTAGTCGGTGTGCAGAATGTAAAAGCCGTTCGGGGCGGTTGGATTGCGCGGATCGGGCGCGACCCATTCGGGGCCGGGGTTGCCCTCGTTGCGTTCAGGCCACATCCACTTGAGTTCGGGCGTGAAGCGGAAGGTGAAGTTGGTGGGATGGAGGCAGTCGAATTCGAAGAGGACAATCGGGCCCGTTTGGGCCGAGCCCGTGCTTGAGCCGGACTGGCCTCCCGCCCTTTCGTTCGCTTGCGCGGCCGACAAGTCACCCCCTCGACGAAGACCTGTCGACGGGGACCCCGAGAAGGATGGGGCACCCGCACCCTGAGGGGGCGAGAACATGATCTGGCGGACGGTGAATGCGGGGTGGGAGTAGGTGATGACGGTGCGATCGGGGCGGACCTCGATGGTGGAGGACTGCTGATTGACGTCGATGGGGACGCCGTAGCCCTCGACGTCGGCTTCGATTGTGAAGTGGGAGAGGAGCTTGACGGGGAGAACCCAGGACTCGAAGGCGCCGTCCTGTTGACCAACGAGGAGGCCGCGCTGGCCGGCGACGGTGAAGGGCCGGGTGGGCGTGGCGGGGGCGCGAAGGACGGGGCCGGAGGTGTCAAAGGAGAGGGTGGGGATGGGGGCGAGGGTTTGGGCGTCGGTCGCGACAGCGGCTAAGGCGAACAGCAGGCCCGGCAGAACCGGGCCTGAAAACTTAGAGCGGGAGCGCAAATCAGGTTCCTCTGGGAGTGCGGAAGGACAACAAATTATACGCGTGATGGACGTGTTTGGCGGGATGGGCCGAAAGCCAAAGTTATGTTGTGAATCTAGTAATCATTTGGGAATATGAATTGTCGATGACAATCTACAGTTATTCATATGACTCGTAGTGAGCGCTAGGTATCCAAAGAAGTTAGTGGAAAAGCGGGGATGAATCTAATGGTCTCTCAATTGCAACATAAGAAATGCCTTAAGGGGGTCTGTTTCACAATGCGAAGAGTTTCTTTATTTGGGCTTTTGCTGTCGGTCCTGTTGTTTTGCTCGGTGCGACTGAACGCACAGAATTCCGCGTCGATCACCGGCCTGGTGACGGATGCGACGGGGGCTGTAATTCCTGGCGTCAGTGTGGTCCTGGAGAACCCGTCCACGAGTGTGACCTTTAAGGCGGTCACGAACTCGGAGGGGTCTTACATGATTCAGAACGTCCCGCCTGGACCGGGCTACAAGGTCACGTTTGACAGCACGAACTTCAAGCCGGTGACGATTACGGGTCTTTACATGAACGTGGGCGCGACGCGCACCCAGAGCGCCCGGATGATGGTGGGTGGCGAATCGCAGTCAATTGAGGTTTCGGCGGCCAACCAGAACATCACCCTGGACACGACGGACGCGACGATCGGCAACAACTACGAAGTCGAGATGGTGAACGAGCTTCCCGTGCAGATCCGGGACACGCCGTCGGCGCTTTTCTCGATGCAGCCGGGCGTGACCGAAGACTCAGGCGGTGAGCACTCCGTAACCGGCGCGCGCACGGACCAGACCCACGTCACATTGGATGGCCTGGATGTGGACGATCGTGGAACCGGCCAGTTCGGTGTTGTGACAGGCAATGCGCCGGTGGATTCGGTGCAGGAGTTTCGCGGAGTGACTGCGGGGCAGACGTCGAACTTCGATTCGGCCGGTGGCGGGGTGTTCCAGCTGGTGACGAAGAGCGGCACGAACTCGTTCCATGGGTCTCTGTTTGAATATCATCGCGACACGCAACTGGAGGCGAACAACTGGTTCAACAACAACGTGGGCGTGCCGCGTTCGGCACTGATCCGCAACCAGTTCGGCGGAAATGTGGGCGGACCGATCCAAAAGGACAAGCTGTTTTTCTTTTTCGAGTACAACGGACGCCGGGACAACCAGGGCGCGCAGGTCGAGCAGATTGTTCCGACTCCCTCGTACCTTGCGGGCAACATTTCTTATGTCAATGACGGCACCGGTTGCGGCGCCAGCAGCACGAATTTGAGC
The DNA here is from genome assembly GCA_963760475.1 of uncultured Acidobacteriaceae bacterium. Lineage (GTDB taxonomy): Bacteria > Acidobacteriota > Terriglobia > Terriglobales > Acidobacteriaceae > Telmatobacter. The sequence continues at coordinate 290,966 of CAVXDG010000015.1, forward strand.
GCGCCGCAATGCATCAGCACGGCGAGTGCAGCGAGCGTCCAGCAGAACTTCGACCCGCAGGGCGTGGGCCAGGATGCAGCCCTGGCATCGTTTGTGGCGGGCCGGTATCCGGCAGGCAACGATCTGACCGGCGGCGACGGAATCAATACAGAAGGATTCCGGTTCAATGCGCCGGTGATTCTGAAAGAGAATGATTACGTTTCGAGGATCGACTATTCGCTGACGCCGACGCAGAAGCTTTTTGCGCGGGGTAGCCTGGTGAGCCAGCGCCAGGGAGACGATATCAACTACAGCACACCGATTCAGTTTCCGGGCGATCCTACGACGCGTTCGATTGACGATGCGAGCTGGGCCTGGGTGGTGGGACACAGCTGGGCGATCGGCACCAACAAGTCGAACCAGGTGAGCGGCGGCGAGACACGTTCGCGGTTGAACTTCCCTGCTCTCTACAATCCGACGGGCGCTCTGCAATGGGCCTTTGGTCCCTCGACGACGAATGCGTCTCTGACCGCACCCTATCTTGGAAATTACAACGCGCAGGGGCGCGTCGATCCGGTTCCACAGTTGCGCGACGATTTTACCTGGCAGAAGGGCACGCATACGCTGCAGATGGGCGGCACGTTCAAGTGGCTAACGCCGAATGGCAATCTCTTCCTGAACGATTTTTTACCGAGCCTGGGCATTGGCGGTGCATTGTCTCAGCTTGACTCATCGCTTCGTCCCGGGGATATCTACGCTGGGGCGAGCAGCACGCCGACCGCGAACTGGGACCAATCGCTCACCTTTGACCTGGGCCGTTTCTCCTCGCTTGGCGCGACGTACAACTACAACGCCGACGGATCGATCCAAACGATGGGCGCCGGGACTTCGCGCAAGTATCGCAACTATGAAACCGAGGTGTATTTTGGCGATACGTGGAAGCTTTCACCGAGCCTGACTATGACCTACGGCGTGCGGTACCAGCTGTACACGGTGCCTTACGAAACGAATGGCGTCGAGTCAGTGCAGGTGAATGCAGCGACCGGGAAGCCGATTGGGTTTGACGAGTACTTCAAGGCCCGCACGCAGCAGAATGCCGCGGGTTCGTCCGGCAACTCGATCATTCCTCTGCTTGAGTATGTTCCGGGCGGGAAGGCGAATCACAATTCGCCCGGCGGATACTACCAGCCCAGCTACAAGGATTTTGCGCCGCGCGTGGCGTTTGCGTGGAATCCTGGATTTGACCGCAAGACAGTGGTGAGCGGAAGCGTGGGCATTGTGTATGACCACACCATTGTGGGTGCGGTGCAGAATTTCCAGGATCACAGTTCGTATCTCTTCCAGGCCGACAACAACAACGAGTATGGCGATGGATCGGATCCGGAGGGTTCACTGGCCAACGATCCTCGGTTCACAGGAATCAATGCGATCCCAACGGCGCCGGCCGCTCCAGCCTTTTCGGCGGCGTCGGTTCCCTATGTGGACTCGACGGGCGCTCCGTACGGACTGGGTATCAACACGTTCAGCACGGCCATCGATCCCAACCTGAAGACTCCGTACTCGGTCATGCTTGATTTTGGGTTCCAGCACGATCTTGGGAACGGCTTCATGATGAGGATGTACTATGCAGGGCGCCTTGGCCGTCGGCTGCTGGCGCAAGTGGATGCAAGCCAGATTCTCGATTTCCCGGATGGCGGATCGGGTCAGGCATTCTCCGCAGCGTTTGCGAATCTTGAGCAGGAGATCCGGGCAGGCGCGGACCCGACAGCGGTTCCGGCGGAGCCGTGGTTCGAGAACCAGGTCATCGCCGGACTTGGCCAGGAGCTTGGCTACGAAAACAACACGCAGCTGGTGGCGGACTTCCTGACCAACCTGATTTACAACGGCGACATTGCCGACTCGGCGCAAGCGCTGGGTGGCGGGTTGACCGGCGGATCGTTCTCTCTGCTGAATCCAAACGTGGTGATGGCGTCGCAGTTCTCGAGCAACGACTTCTACACGAACAAGGGATTCTCTTCTTATCACGGGCTGCTGACGACGCTGCACAAAAATGCAGGGCACGGACTGCAGTTCGACTTCAACTACACCTGGTCGCACTCCATCGACAACTTCTCGCTAGTGGCAAACGGCCAGTCGAATTACACCGGCGAGTTTATTTGCGATGCGACGAAGCCTCGCGAATGCCGCGGCAACTCGGACTTCGATCTGACGCAGGTATTCAACGGCAACTTCATCTACGACCTGCCGTTCGGACGGGGACGCTCGTTCGGCGCCACATCAGCCCCGTGGTTGAACGAAGTGATTGGCGGATGGCAGATCAGCGGCTTGCCGACGTGGCAGACGGGTTCACCGTACTACGTGAACACGACGGCTTACGGCGCAGGCTACGCCACGCTGGCGCCGGCACAGCTGGTGGGTTCGCCAGCCCTGGCGACGAGCCACACGCACAAGGATGCAGCGACAGGGTATGTGTACAACTTCAGCGATCCTGATGCAGCACGCGGCGCCTTCATCGGGCCGACCGGATTGCACCTGGGCGCGCGGAACAACCTGCGCGGACCGCACTACTCCAACCTGGATCTCGGGCTCGGCAAGACCTTCCCGCTGGTTGGGGATCGATTCAAGGCGATCTTCCGCGCGGATGCATTCAACTCGTTGAACCATCCGAACTTCTCTAACCCGAACACCAACCTGACGTCGACGAGTTTCGGCCGGATCACCGGCACTGCCAATGCAGCACGCGTGCTGCAGCTGGCGCTGCGGCTGGAGTTCTAAGACAGAGAAACAGAGAAGCGGAAAAACAGAAAACGGAGACAACATGGAGGGCGTTCGCTACGGCGGACGCCTTTTGTGTTTGGGGCGGGGAAACCGGAGAAGAGAAGCAGAGAATTCAGAGAGGCAGAAGACCGGGCGCGGCAGAGAACAGAGGGAACGGCGGAGGGCGCAGCGTGCAGGGGGCGCGCCGGTGCCGATCAGCTTTTCTGTTTCGCTAGTTTTCTGTTTCCCGGCCCTTAGGCGACGGCGGCGGCTTTGAGGAAGTCGAGCGCGCGGGCGATGTAAGTCTTCAGGTCGCGGCGATGCACGACGGCATCGAGAAAGCCCTTTTCCAGAAGGAACTCGGAGCGCTGAAAGCCTTCCGGCAGTTTCTGACGGATGGTTTGCTCGATGACGCGCGGGCCGGCGAAGCCGATGAGGGCGCCGGGTTCGGCGATATTGAGGTCGCCGAGCATGGCGAAGCTGGCGGTGACGCCGCCGGTGGTGGGGTCGGTAAGGACGCAGATGTAGGGGACGCGGGCGTCGTCGAGCTGCGCGAGGGCAGAGGATATTTTGGCCATTTGCATCAGGCTGACGATGCCTTCCATCATGCGTGCTCCCCCGGAAGCGGTGATGACGATGAGGGGCTTGCGCTCGATGCGGGCACGATCGACGGCGCGGGCAATCGTCTCCCCGACGACGGCGCCCATCGAGCCGCCGATGAAGGCGTATTCCATGGCGCTGACGACGACGGAGTGCGGGCCGAGCTGGCCGAGCGCGTTGACGATGGCGTCGTCGAGGCCGGTTTCCTGCTGCGCTTTACGGAGGCGCTGCTTGTAGGGCTTGAGGTCAACGAAGTTGAGCGGGTCAGTTGAGCGAAGGCCGCCGTCGACGATCTCGTAGCCAGGCTCAAGCAGCAGGTCAAGGCGCTGGCGCGCACCCATTTTGAAATGGTACTGGCACTTGGGGCAGACGTTGAGATTGGCCTGGAGGTCGGGATTGAAGATCGCCTGACGGCATCCAGGACACTTGGTCCAGAGACCTTCGGTGCGGACCCGCTTCTCTTCCTCGTTTGGGTTCTCGGGTGTTTCGAACTCGCCGTTCTCGCGCTTAAACCAGGACATATGGGCCTCAACCATTGTATATGCCACCACCTGCGGTGGGGCCAACTGCCGCTTGCGCGGCCACCTGCCACCTGCGGTGGGGCCACCTGCCGCTTGCGCGGCCACCTGCCACCTGCGGTGGGGCCACCTGCCGCTTGCGCGGCCATACCACCTGCGGTGGGGCCACCTGCCGCTTGCGCGGCCATACCACCTGCGGTGGGGCCACCTGCCGCTTGCGCGGCCATACCACCTGCGGTGGGGCCAACTGCCGCTTGCGCGGCCATGCCACCTGCGGTGGGGCCAACTGCCGCTTGCGCGGCCACTGCCACCTGCGGTGGGGCCAACTGCCGCTTGCGCGGCCACCTGCCACCTGCGGTGGGGCCACCTGCCGCTTGCGCGGCCACCTGCCACCTGCGGTGGGGCCAACTGCCGCTTGCGCGGCCACCTGCCACCTGCGGTGGGGCCACCTGCCGCTTGCGCGGCCACTGCCACCTGCGGTGGGGCCAACTGCCGCTTGCGCGGCCACCTGCCACCTGCGGTGGGGCCAACTGCCGCTTGCGCGGCCACCTGCCACCTGCGGTGGGGCCAACTGCCGCTTGCGCGGCCACCTGCCACCTGCGGTGGGGCCAACTGCCGCTTGCGCGGCCATGCATGGGGATGTTGAGGGATTGGGACGAGAGGGGGATTCGCTTGTGGGTTCGTTGCTTTCCCACCCTAGTGGAGCCTGGATGGGGGCACCGGCTTTTCCTACACTTGGGGACTTCCCACTTCAGAGAAGCAGTAGCGGATCCTTCGCCCCAAAACGGAATCGCGGCCACCTCTCTTTGTGACCGAATGAACAGCGGGGTGGGGGTGGGGATTGCTACACTTTCTGCAATCCACACGATGAATTCCCGAGGCGGTTTCAGACAGACCTCGATGTGTGTGTTGAACGGGTTGTGATGCGGTCTTTTTGCGGCGTGCGCCGAGTTTTTTCCTGGTTCTTCTTGTGTGTGGTTGCCGGTTGGCCGGTGGCGCAGCGCGCTGTCGCGGAGCCGGAGCCGTTGCGCATTCCGCGCGTGAGCCGGCCGCCGAAGCTGGCGGATTTTCTGAATGGCACAGCGCGCGAAGCCGAAGCTGTGGTGAACACCTTCTGGCAGTTCGACCCGCATGACGGCGAGCCGATCAGCCTGCCCACGACGGCGTATCTCTCCTACGACAAGACCAACCTGTACGTGGGCTGGATCTGCAAGGACGATCCGAAGAAGATCTATGCGCGTGTGGCGCCGCGGAAGCAGATTGATCTGGACGACCGGGTCACGATCAACATCGATACGTTCCAGGACCACAAGCATGCGTACTGGTTCGATGTGAATCCCTATGGGGTGCAATATGACGGGCGCACCACCGACGGGATCGGCGACGACCCGAGTTGGGAGGGGCTGTGGTACTCGGAGGGCCGAATCACGGCGGATGGATACGTGGTGCTGGAGACGATTCCGTTTCGCAGCATCCGGTTTCCGAAGGCGTCGAAGCAAATCTGGTATATCTGCCTGGCGCGGGCCATCCAGCGGAACAATGAGTTTTCGGTGTGGCCCTTTGTGTCGCACCAGAAGCTGCCTCAGTTCGTGGGGCAGTTTGCGCCGATTGAGATTGACGAAGACATCTCGCCGGGGCGGAATGTGCAGCTGATTCCGTACGGAATTGTTTCGAAGGACAACTACCTGGACCCGGCGCTGGGTCGGCAGCACGAAACGGAGCACACCGGCGGCCTGGACGCGAAGGTGGTGCTGCGCGATGCGTTGACGCTGGATGTTGCTCTGAATCCCGACTTCAGCGAAATTGGGACGGACGATCCGAAGGTGCAGGTGAACCAGCGGTTCGAGGTAACGTTTCCAGAGCGGCGGCCATTCTTTCTGGAGAACGCATCGATTTTTGTGATGCCGGAGGAGCTGTTTTTCTCGCGTCGCATCGTGAATCCCCAATATGGGTTGAAGCTGACGGGCGCGATGGGCCGGTGGGGTATGGGCGTGCTGGCCAGCGATGACCGGGCGCCGGGACAGGTGCTGGCGCAGGGGCAGACGGGGCACGGGGATCGCGCGGTGGATGGCGTATTCCGGACCGAACGCGAGTTCGGGCACCAATCGCATGTGGGCTTGTTTCTGGGCGGAACGAAGTTCGAGCAGACGTCGAATCGCGTGGGATCGATTGATGTGCGCTATCTGACGGCGAACAACTGGATGCTTGCGGGACAGGCGACGACGACGCAGACGGATGCGGGAGCGGCAGGTAAAAGCGCAGGTCCGGGCTATCTTTTCAGGCTGAAGAAGTTCGACAATCACCTGACGTTCCAGAATTTCTACACGGACCGCAGCGCGGGGATGAATTCGACTCTGGGGTACATCAGCCGGCCGAACATCCGCAAATGGGAGACGTACGCGGTCTATCAGTGGAAGCCGAACCCGGGGCGGACGCTGATGGCTTACGGCCCGACAATGGATGGAAGCGTGGTGTATGACCACGCAGGCGTGCTGCAGAACTGGGATGCGGAGCCAGGCTTCTCCATCACGCTGCCGCGCCTGACGACGCTGACGCTGATGCACGATGAGGGCTACGAGCGATACCAGGGGCAGGAGCTGCGGGAGCGCCTGACGACGGTGACGCTGTTGACGTCGTGGTACAAGTGGCTGGACCTGAACGCGACGTTGTCGCTGGGGAGGCAGCCCAACTACTACCCGGCCGCGGGGCTTGTGCCGTTTCTGGCGCGGTCGAACAATGCGTCCGCCGATGTGACGCTGCATCCACATCCGCACCTGAAGCTGGAGGAAATCTACTACTACACGCGGCTGGCAATGCAGGTGGGAGCGGCGCAGGCAACTGCGCAATCGCCGGCTCTGCCCCAGGGAACGATCTTCACGAATCATTTGATTCGCTCGAAGATCAACTACCAGTTCACGCGCGAATACTCGTTCAACGCGATTCTGGACTACAACGCGCTGTTGCCGAACAATGCGCTGGTGTCGAGCACCTATGCGAAGCAAGCGGACGCCACGCTGCTGTTCGCGTATTTGCCGCATCCCGGCACGGCGTTCTACCTGGGGTATGCTGACACCTTCCAGAACATGGACTACGACGCAAGCGCATCGCCGGCGATGACGCTGACAAACGTGCCGAGCACGTCCACGGACCGGCAGGTGTTTGTGAAGTTCAGTTATCTGTTGCGGTTCTGAGGGGCCGGCGCGTCGGAGTCCACCTGGCTGGATGGCCGGTTTAAAAGGGCGGGGCGGCGAGGACTTCCAACAGATTGAAGTCGTCATCGTTGGGCCGACGGGTGAACTGAATTCTGGCTTTGACGCGCGCGTCCATCGAGATGTGTTCGAGTGAAGTCCGGGGCGCGGATCGAGCAAGCTCTTCAAGGATGTCGAAACCCTTGATCGTCGATGGGGGTTGAAAGAGGATGCTCAGCATGCGGCGCGGGCGCATGTCGCGCGGGTACGGGGGCATGTGGGTGAGAGCGCTCCCCAGATTTCTGCACATGGCGACTTGGGGGGTGGTGGTGCGGAGACAGAAATCCATGGTCGCGCATTGCTGCGAGGTTTTGCCGACGCAGTAATGCTGGATGGGTTTGGGAATCCATGCCACGACGTAGCCTTCTTTGCCGTTCTTGAGCGGAAAGGTCTGGACGAAGAGGATCTCGTCGAGCTGCTGCGCATTGGCGTCGGCCGACTGGGCACGGGCCGACGGAGTGGGGCCGAGCAAAAATGCGGAGGCGAGGATAGTCGAAGCGGCAAGCGTACGAAAGTACGGAGGGGTTTTCATGGCGGTGAATGACCGTCATTGTGCCACAGAATATCGCCGGGCCGCAGCGAATCTCGGGCCGGTAAGTCAGAACTCGATGCCGCGCTGGGCGAGGATGCCTTTCTGGTAGGCGTGTTTGACTTCGCGCATTTCGGTGACGGTGTCGGCGAGCTCGACCAATAAAGGATGGGCATTGCGTCCGGTGAGGATGACGTGGACCATCTCGGGTGCGGGCGCCGAGGGTTTCGGCTACCTGCTTCGGGAGACGAGCATCCCGTAGCCGATGGCGTAGTTGATTTCGTCGAGGACGACGAGGTCCCACTCGCCGGAGAGGATGGCGGCCGCGGCTTCGACCCAGGCAGCTTCGACGAGGCGGATATCTTCGGGGTCGGTTTCAGCTCCACCAACTTTGACGAAGCCGCGGCCCATCTGGCGGATGACGAAGTCGGAGCCGAAGTGGGCAATGGAGTCGAGTTCGCCGTAGTGCCAGGATCCCTTGAGGAATTGCAGAACGAGGACGCGCATGCCGTTGCCGGCGGCGCGCAGCGCGGTGCCGAGGGCGGCGGTGGTCTTGCCTTTGCCGGGACCGGTGTTGATGAGGACGAGGCCTTTGCGGGATTCAGGCATAGGTTCCAGGTTTCAGGTTTCAGGTTTCAGATTTCAGATTTCAGTGCCAGCAGACATAGCTCAAGCGGGTTTCTTCAACTTGTTAATTATCGAGTAAAGCATCTTACCGACTTCATGCGACAGAGCCTCTGTTTCATCCAGGAGCTTTGACTGACCGATCTTGAGCGCTCGTGAAATCTCCAATTGAGTCTGCAATTCGAAATTGGAGCCACGCGAAATCCCGAGGGCGGCATTCGGCCACATTTAGGCGACCGTTACCTTCTGCGATATTGCTGGGGATTGAGACGGCGCAGCGCCTCATCTGGCTAGACAGTCCATATGTTTCTTCCCGCGGAAAGTCGCGGGTCAAGCGATAGACGTGGGTCGCCAGTTGAATGGACCTCTGCCAAACCACTAACTCGCGGAAAGAGTTGACCATTGTTCTGATTCCTGAAACCTGAACTCTGACAACTGTATCAGTGGCCTGAGTGGTAGGGGTGGCCGGTAAGGATGGTGGTGGCGCGGTAGAGCTGCTCGGCGAGGACGAGGCGGGCGAGGGCATGAGCGAGGGTAAAGGGGCCGAGCGAAATCAGGAGGTGGGCGCGTGAGCGAGCCTCAGGCGACCAGCCGCTGGCGGGTCCGATAGCGAAGACGATGTGCTGCGCGCCGTCGTCGCGGCGGGCGCCGAGCCAGGCGGCGAAGGCTTCCGAGGTCATTTGTTTGCCGCGGCTGTCCATCAGGACAGGCAGGATGGGTGTGCGGTTCCGTTGGCGGTCGAGCCAGGCGAGAAAGGCGGTTTCGGACTTGAAGGACTCGCTGTCGGCAGCGGCGATGGGGGCGCATCGGTCGAGGTAGAGGGCCACGAGGGCCTCGACGGGGTCTTTGGATTGGGAGCGGGCGCCGATGTGGGCGAGGGTGACGTGCATGGCGAGGAGGATAGCGCATTTGAGGAAAATGGAGGCAGGTTGGTCCCAATTCCCCAAAAACGAGAGGCACTAATTACTTTTGGGATACTGGCCCAGCATTCTTCAAATTTTCATAGAACCGGCGTTTCATGACGGGAAAGTGTCATGACCTAAGTACCTTATTTTCAGGATCAAAGTAAAAGATTGCACCATTTTTGGTGATTGGCAACCATCATGCAACCTCTTCCCCAAGCAGTCCTTCGCTCCAAGTGGGTTTTGGTCGGGAAGTTGGGGCCCATTGGAACGAAATAGTGGTCTGATCCCGTCTTTCTGATAACTCAAGAACGGCTGCGCACAACAAGCCGCGGGAAAGCTCGATAGGGCTGGAACGCACAGTGAAGTACACGGATAGAGGTTTCCCGCGAGGGGTTTCTTTATCTGTCATCAACGAATTCGAGGAGACCGGAATGTTTCGTTGGCTTAGAACGTCATCTGCGGTTCATGCCGTTCGCATGCTTCTGTTGGTTCTGCCGCTGGCAGCTTTGCCTTTGTTCTCTCAACAGACCAACACGGTGACGGGCGGCCTGAATGGCACAGTCGTCGATTCGACGGGCGCGGTTGTCGCCGGCGCTACCGTGACGCTGGTTGGCCCCCAGGGGACGCGCGTGATCAATACGGACGCGCAGGGACACTACAGTCTTGGTGGCCTGATCCCGGGGTTCTATGACGCCACGGTGGAGAAGTCGGGCTTCAAGAAGGTGAAGTCGACGCACAACGAAGTTGTGGTGAGCGGCTCGTCGCTCTTGAACTTCAAGCTGCCGGTCGGCAACAACGAAGAGACGGTCGAAGTGACGGCGACGGCAGTCGGCATCGACACGCAGTCGACGGCGATTGACGCCAACCTGACAGACACGTTTTACAACAGCATTCCGATGCCGCGCGCGGTCAGCGCGATCTTCTATGCAGCACCTGGCGTTGCCAACGGCCAGGTGGCAGGCTCACCGAATCAGGCAGGTCCGGGCAGCTCGAATCCCTCGATCGGCGGTTCGACCGGTCTTGAGAACCTGTACGTGGTGGACGGCGTGACGATCACCGACCAGGCGTACGGCAGCCTCGGCACCTATAACTCGTTTCACGGATCGCTGGGCACGGGCATCAATCTCGCGTTCATCAAGGAAGTCGACGTTAAGACGTACGGCTTCGAGCCGCAATACGGCAAGGCGCAGGGCGGCATCGTGCAGATGGTGACCAAGTCCGGATCGAACAACTATCACGGAGCCCTCGCTGCCTATCTTGGACCGGGCGCATGGTATGCCGACCGGAAGCAGTTCTTCCAGTTTGGCTATGTTCAGACGACGCCGAGCATCACGGACTCAACCCCGCACTATGACCTGGCGGCCGAATTTGGCGGCTACGTTCCTCATTTCCGCGACAAGATGTTCTTCTTTGGCGCATTCAATCCATCGCTCGATCAGACCGTTGCCGTGGCCAATCCGAATATCGCCAACCAGGCTGTGATCAACCACGGAGCCTTTGGCTACAGCACGACCGCGATGAGCTGGGCAGGCAAGTTGAGCTTCCAGTTGAGCCCGAAGTTCCAGTTTGAAGCAGCGAGCTTCGGCGATCCTTCGCGCCACAACAGTGCTCCCAACACGCTCTCTACGGCCAACCTGCAATCTTCCTTGAGCAGCTACCAGTACGGCTCGCGCGATTCGCTGATCCGCATGAACGGCGTGATTACGCCGACGTGGGTTGCGGATGCGTCGTTTACCTACAACTACGACCACTTCAATGAGACGCCGACCCTGAATCAGTATTCGATCTCTGACCAATCGCTCCTCGTGAGCGGTACGGGCTCGACGGTAGCGACGGGATTCGGCGGATATGCTCCATCGAAGGAAGACACCTACAGCATCAGCGCCAACACGCAGAAGACAGCGCACTTCTTTGGTGAGCACACCTTCTCGACTGGCTACAGCTACGACCACACGCGCTTCCTCTATCAGCCCTCGCGCTCCGGTCCTCTGTTTGCGATTCCTGCTGCAAACGCCGCGGGAACCAATCTGGCCAGCCTGTACTCGAACATTCCGGCAGCGGCGGTGGGCAAGTTGACCAATGCCCAGTTCACCGTGACGGCAGCCAATACGACCAACCTGAGCGATACGACCTGCACCCAATGCCCAGTGTGGAATGGGATGCAAGTTTACGCTTCTGAAACGCGCGGCACCTACGTTGGCCTGAAGGTGACCTCCTTTGGTCGGTATCATGCTGCCTACGCCAACGATACGTGGGTTGTGAATCGCTTCCTGACCCTGAATGGCGGCGTCCGCTGGGAAGAAGAGCGGGTTGCGGGGACTTTGTTGAGCTATCCGTTTACCGGTGGCTGGTCGCCTCGCGTCGGCGCGAACATCGATCCGTTTGGCGATCGCAAGGGCAAGGTGTTCTTCAACTATGGCCGCAACTACTGGGCGATGCCCCTGGATGCAGCCAACCGCCAGCTCGGCAACGAGCAGGACGACACCCACTACTACTTCGCTCCGGAGATTGTGAACGGCGCGCTGGTTGTGGTGCCGGACGCGGCGCATGACCTGAACGGATTGCCGAAGAGCACAAGCAGCACCGGAACGGTTTCCAAGTTCAGCGCACCGAACTTCTCGTCGTCGACCGGTGAAGGCATCATTCCTGGCACCAAGGCCGAGTACGAAGACGAGTACGTGATCGGCGTGGAGCGTGAGATCAAGAGCGGGCTGGTCCTCAAGGCGCGCTATGTTGATCGGCGTCTCGGCAGGATCATCGAAGACATCGGCAGCCAGTCGCCGGAAGCATCGACGATTTCGGGCAACTACAACGGCGGTATTGCCAACCCCGGTCCCGGCACTGATATCGCGGTGAACGAGAACGAGGTTACATACACTGCGGCAGAGTTCGCTGCGGCGAACCCAAACCTGGCGGGGGACGGCTCCAACTACGTAGCGCCTGTCGCTGGCTGCACGGCTGGCAACGACACCTACTTCTCCGCGGGCGGTATCTGGGTTGATGGCAAGAACAATCCCATCGGCGGCGCCTGCTTCCTGAATCTCGCAACGATGGATGCGGGCCCGGGCGATGGAAAGGGCGACGGCTTTGTGAAGCCGGTTCGCCGTTACCAGGCGCTGGAACTGGAATTCGACAAGCGCTTCAGCAATCATTGGCTGGCAGTGATCAACTACCGTTACGGCAAGCTCTTCGGCAACTACGAAGGCGCCTACCGCAACGACAACGGACAGTCGGACCCCGGCATCAGCTCGCTGTTTGACTTCACGGCCGGCAAGCTGAACCTTCTGGGCGATCAGTTCAGGCCCGGTTGGCTCAGCACGGATCGCAGAAGCGTGGGCAACATGTTCCTGAGCTACACGGTGGCCTCGGATAGCCCGTTCGTGGGGCGCTTTGCCAAGGGGCTGACGACAGGCATCGGGTTCCGCGGCCAGTCGGGCGTTCCTCTGAGCTTGCTCGGCGATCACCCGGCGTACCTGAACCAGGGCGAAGTGCCGATCGGCGGACGCGGTGCAGCCGGCCGCACGGCATCGACGGTGCAGATGGATTTGAAGGGCGAATATGCCATTCCGCTGCACGAGACGAAGGTGCTGAAGCTGGCACTGGATGCGTTCAACGTGACCAACTCGCAGTTCATCACGGGCAAGGTGCAGTTTACGCAGCAGCCCGCGGCGGGTTACCCGGTGGTTGGAACTTCGCCGACACTGAACAAGGACTACGGGCGGCCGACCAGCTTCCAGGGTCCGTTCTATGCACGCGCAACGATCCGCTTCGAATTCTAGGAGTTGATAGAATCTAACCGGAGGGGAGAGAGGCTACCTCTCTCCCCTTTGCTTTGGTCTGGAGTTTTCTGTCTTGAATTCGAATGTGTGCCGGGCTCTAGCCCGGGTTTCAATCCTTGCGTGCTTCGTTGTTTGCTTCGCCTGTTTTGCCCATGCGGCCGACCGCTCGAAGAACCTTCCGCCGCGGTATCGGCACTGGCTGAACGAAGAAGTGAATTACATCATCGACAGCAGCGAGAAGAAGCAGTTTCTGATGCTGACGACAGACCCGGAGCGGGACACGTTCATCACCGCGTTCTGGAAGATTCGGAATCCCGATCCAAATTCCGAAACCAATGCCTACAAAGACGAGCACTACCGGCGGCTGAGTTACGCCAACGAGCACTTCGGCAGCATCGCGGTGCAGGATGGCTGGCGGAGCGACCAGGGGCACATGTACATCGTGCTCGGGGCGCCGAAGCAGATCATGACCTATCCGGTGGCGCGCAATGTGCGACCGATGGAGATCTGGTTTTACGAGAGCCCGAGCCGCGCGCTGCCTCCCTTCTTTTACCTTCTCTTCTACAGGCGCAGCATTGGCGAGCCGTTCGCGCTGTACTCTCCCACGCAAGATGGTCCAGCGAAGCTTGTTTCGTCGCTCGAAGCCCTGAACGACCAGAAGAAGAGCCTGGACATTCTACGCAAGTCGCTGGGAGATGAAGTGGCGACAATTTCAGTCACGCTGCTCCCAGGCCACAGGGTGGATTTGCGTGGGGACTATGAGCCTGACTTGTCGTCCGACGTGATGCTGAGCACGATTCAGGGTTTGCCGGACAACCCGCTGACGCAGGAACAGCTGAACCTGAACCGGTTGGCGGAACGGGTCACGACGAGCATCCTGACAGGGGAGCCGGCGCCGGATCTGAGTTACGGTGTCTTCCGGGATGACCAGGGCGGCGAGACGCTGAGTTACCTTTTGAAGACGCAGACGATCGATCCGGGATTGATTGGGACGGAGCCGGGCAAATTGCCGGTGTATGACCTGGAGCTGCGGACGACGGTGACGACTACGGATGGCAAACCTGTGTACGCGCAGGTGGACGATCTTGCGGGACGCCTGACCGAGGCCGAGGCGGGGTTGGCGCGGCAAAAGAAATTTGGCGCCGAGACACGGCTGCCGTTGGCTCCGGGTAACTATGTGCTGGTGGCAACGCTGACCAACAACCTGAATCATGTGGCGACTCGACGCCGCGTATCGGTGACGGTTCCAGCACCGAAGAGCACGGGGCTGAGCCTCTCGCCGCTGGTGGCGTTCACCAAGCCGTCGGGCGTGCAGGATCCCAACGGGACGCTGCCATTCAGCGCGTCGAAGGTGCGGTTTACGCCGCGGGGAGCCCAGACGGTGACGATTCGCCAGGGCGAAAAACTGCCCCTGGTGTTTCAACTATGGCTCGATCCGAAGACAGCGCAGGAGCACGCGAACGAGAAGATCCACTTGCGTTATGTGTTTGGCGCGGTGAACGCGACGCACGAGACGGCGGCGACAGAAGACGAGGAAGTTGATCCGGCGAATCGCGATGGCGCGGGCAATCTGTTGACCGGGCATACCGCGGACACTTCGGAGCTTGTGCCGGGAACCTACCGTGTGGTGGTGGGAGCGAACTGGGACAGCGTTCCGCAGACGGTGTACGAGTCGATGGAGCTGCATGTGGTGCGGGCGTCGGAACAGATTGACGCGTGGACTGCCTACGGCGGCGTGGTTCCGGATGTGCGCGCGGTGGATGATCTGAAGCGGGGCATGTCCGCGGAAGCGGAGGGCTCAGGGGAAGAGGCGGCGCGTTTTTATGCGAAGTCGTTGAGTGAAGGGCCCACCGATCCGAAGCCGCTGGAACGCCTGGCTGCTCTGCTTGCGCAACTGGGCCAGACGGAGCCCCTGGCGAAGCTGAGCCAGCAGCCGATGGTGGCCCAGGTTGCGGTGGCGCCGAAGACTCTGCTGCTGATCGCGCAAGCGCTGACCAAGAACGGCAATCCCAAGGGCGTGGTGCAGATGCTGGATACGCAGATCAAGCTGCAGGGCCCGAGCGCCGAGCTTTATCGCGCCATGGCCGATGCGTGCGAGGCGACAGGGGACCGGTCGCGAGCCCACGACTTCCGTTTGCTCGCGGAGGGCACGCAAAGCAAAAACTGATTCAGCGGGAAGTGCGCCGGGGGGCTGCGGCTTTTTTGGGAGCAGCTTTCTTCGGCGCAGATTTTTTGGTGGGCGCCGGCTTTGAAGCCGGCGCCTTTTTTGCTGCCGCTTTTTTTGCCGGCGTGACGGTCTTGGTGGCTTTTGCTGGAGCGGGCTTTTGCGCTGGAGCGGAAATGCTGTCGGCGGTTTTGGATTTGCTGCGCGCAGCGCGGGTTTTTGCAGCGAGAGCAGCTTTGAGCTCCTCGTCGAACTCGGCGGGCGTGAGCGGGCGCGCCGATTTGCGGAGGCGCTCGATGTCGTAGAAGGCGCGGCGCTCGGCGAGGAAGACGTGGACGACGAAGTCAACGTAATCGAGGAGGACCCAACCGCCCTGACGGCGGCCTTCGACCGAGTTGGCGTAGGCACCAAAGTCGCGCTTGAGAACGAACTCGATTTCGTCGGCAATGGTCTGTGCCTGCCGGTCGTTTAGAGCAGAAGTGACGAGGAAGAAGTCAGCGAGTCCGGAGTCAATGGGATCGAGCTCGAGGATGCGGGTGTCTTCGCCTTTTTTGTCTTCGCAGACGCGTGCTGCGGCCTGGACGAGGATGCGGATCTGTTGGTGTGCTGCGGTGGGGGTCATGCTGCGGAATTGGTCTCCAAGAAAGATGGTAGCAGTTCGCAGTTGTCGGATGGTAGGAACGTGGGCGACAGTGACAGCGAACGAGGAACCAGCAGATCCTTCGCCCCGCCTTCCCCATTTGCACTGACGTGCAATTGGGGCCCCGGACGCGCGGGTTCTCAGGATGACATTGCATTAGAAAAATGGGAGCAGTGGACGACAGGGAATACTGAACACTGGCAACTGAGCACTGCTTTACCGGTAGAGGTTGTGGGCGGCGATGTAGTCGAAGACGGGGTCGGGGAGATCGCTGTGGTGGCCCTCGCCGGCGGGGATGCGGGCAATCTCGGAGTGGACTTCGTCGCGAATGGCGGTGGCGCTGATGTCGATGTGGAGGCCGGGGAGCAGATAGAAGGGAACGGTAGCGCCGGCGGCATTGCGGAGGGTGCAGGTCAGGAGTTCGATGCAATCGGCGGCAGGGGTGGGCAGACATTCTTCTGCAAGTGCCAGGCCAGGGGGCAGGGCGCGGGCAAGGTCGGCGATGTTCTGTCCGGGGCGCGAAGCGACGATGAGGGGGGCGACAAAAGGGATTTCGGCGCCGTGATGCCAACGACGCAGCGCCAGAAAAGAATCGGCTCCCATGAGGCAGAACAGCGTGGCGTTCGGCGGCATTTCCGCGCGGATTTTGAGCAGGGTGTCGATGGTGTAGTTGGGTGTGCCGGCGGGGTTGGGGGTATCGGCGAGCGAAAGCGCGAAGCCGGGTTCGTTCGCGATGGCGAGGCGGGTCATGGCGACGCGGTCCTCGAAGCTGGCGGTGGAGCCGTCGGGTTTGAGAGGCTGCGCGCCCACGGGTGCGAGCAGCACCGTGTCGAGTTGCAGGGCGGCCTGTGCAGCGCGCGCGATGGCGAGATGGCCGCGATGGGGCGGGTCAAAACTCCCCCCGAAGAAGGCTATGCGCGAACCGGCGATGGGTGCGGTGTCAGACATAGGGCCGACGCCAGGGATCGATGGAGATGAAGTCAGGACGCATGCTCTAACATTCTAGTTGAGATGCGATATGTGATTGCGGTTCTGGCTCTTGCCGGCGCGGTGGTTTCAGGCCTGGCTTTGCAGGTGCACTACTCGACGGCGACAGAGCCCTGCTCCATTAACGAGAAATGGGATTGCGGCGTGGTGAATCATAGCCCGTTCGCCGTGGTGGGCAAGGTACCGGTGGCGGCGATCGGCATTGCCGGGTACCTGGTGCTGGGCGGGCTGGCGCTGGCGCGGTGGCGGTTTCTGCTGCATGGGTCGGCGCTGATCGGACTGGTCTTCGCACTGCGGCTCACGTTTATCGAGAAATACGACCTGCTGGTGTGGTGTCTCTACTGCGTGATTTCGCAGTGGATTATTGCTCTGCTTACGGTCCTGAGCCTGGCGTGGCTGGGGGCGGAGTATTTCTCGCTGAAGCGGGCATCGAAGCGGTGGGCGTGAGAGGGGAGTAGGGCGTCATTCCCCGTACATTAGGCGGAGCGATCCATTCGGGCGGCCTAGATCCAGTTTTCCCTGGTCCCCAAAAGCGAGGGACCAGGGGCACCCATGTGTACGCGGATTGAAGCACCCAGTCGCTGATAAACTTAAAGACAGACGCATGTTGAAAGAACGCTACGCGCGCTGGATGTATGACTGGGAATACAGGCTGACGACGCGCGATGAAAATCGTGTGGTGCGGCCTCTCGAATGGGGATTCGAGTGGGTTGAGCCGTTCCTTGAGGCGCATGGATTTGGTGCAGCGCTGCCGAGCCCGGAGGCGATGCGCGACGATGCGCAAGCCGAAGCCGCGATGGTACGCATTAATCAACTTTTGATTCGCAATAGCGATGTGTTTTTTGGGTACGAGCGGCCGACGGATTTCCGGCTGGAAGAGCGCCACCCCATGCTGTTCCCGACCAACGTACGGCCGGAGACGTTGGCGCAGGATGCTGAGCTGCGCGAGATGGCCGCGGCGGGGAAGATGGAGAAGGCGCAGTTTCTACGCTTCACCTCGCCGGAGCGAACGCCGTATCCGGAAAACGATATGGTGAATGCGCGCTGGTTCCCTGCCCCTGCGCACAAGGATCCGAAGCGGCCGAAGCAGGCGATTGTGGTGCTGCCGCAGTGGAACGCGGATGCCTTCGGCCACAACTCGCTGTGCACGATCTTCAACAAGTTTGGCGTGTCGGCGCTGCGGCTATCGAAGCCGTATCACGATATTCGGCGGCCGAGCGAGCTGGAGCGGTCAGACTACGCGGTGAGCTCGAACATCGGGCGCACGATTTCTGCGTGCCGCCAGGCAGTGGTGGACATTCGCTGCTGCGTCGATTGGCTCGAAGAGCAGGGGTACGAGCACTTCGGCGTGCTGGGAACGAGCCTCGGATCGTGTTACGCATTTCTGGCGAGCGCACACGACAAGCGGATTCGCGTGAATGCCTTCAATCATGCTTCGACGGCGTTTGGCGATGTGGTGTGGGCGGGGCAGAGCACGCGGCACGTCAAGCAGGCGCTGGCCGATGCGGGACTGTCGCAGGATCGGATTCGCGCCTTATGGGGCGCGGTGAGCCCGGTGAACTACTACGACAAGATCATGCGTCCCGAAGTTGCCGGAGCCGGCAAGAGAGTTCTGCTGGTGTATGCGAACTACGACCTGACATTTCCGAAGGAGTATTCGTTGGAAGTGGTGAAGGCCTTCAAGCGGGTCGGGCTGAATTTTGAGCGGCGCGTGCTGCCGTGCGGTCACTACACCACGGGCGAGACGCCGTACAAGTTTATCGATGGCTGGTACCTGGGGTCGTTTGTGTGGCGCGCGTATAAGGCGCTGCGCGAAGAGAAGGCTGCCGGTCTGGGCGCGGTGGTGGAGTGCGCGGAAGAAGAGGAAGTGGGCGTGCGGTAGGCATGGCGCTCAGACCAGCAAACCGCTGCCTCATTGAGCAGTTCCCTCGTTCAGCAATTCCAGGATGAAAGCTCCCGCGCCGTAGCCGACCATGGGTCGCGCGCCTGTGGGGTCGCCGATGCGCCCAGGAAAAAGATCGCAGGGCAGGGCCACATACATTTCGGGAATGATGTTGTGGTCGGCCGCGGCCTTGTCGACAATGCGCTCGATGTGTGCGGCAGCTTCGGCATTGCGGCCCAGGCGGCGATCGACTTCAGCGAGGCTTAGATCGACGAAAAGAAATTCTTCGCGCTCGTACCAATACTCAAAGATGGCGGGATCGGTATAGGTACTGCGTACGCGCCGGTAGCCGCCCGAAGCGACTTTAAGGAGTTCCAATCGCGCGAGGGTGTCGCGCATGATGGCTGGGTTGGAGACGAGACCGAAGTTGAGGATGGGGAGCAGTGCGCCGTCGATGTCGTTCTTGACGCCATCTTCGAGCGTGCCGTGCAATTTCCCGTCGCGAATGAAGGCAGCAGCAAATCCTTTTTCCAGCTGCGTAATGTGCCTTAAGACGTCGGCATGGGTCGGCTTATCGCCGGCTCGCAATGCGACCTGGGCGAATTCTTTGAGGCCAACAATTGCCATCGCGGTCGAGAAGGCAAAGTGCTTTTTGTCTTTCTGCCTCTCCTCCCAGATGGACGTGTCAGCGGCGACGATCGAGCCCGGGCCGTAGTCTTCGAGGTTGGCGACGAGCGGTCTCACGATGAAATCGCGCGCGCTCTGGTAGAGCGGGCCGCGATAGGTGGAGGCGGTGAGCAAGGCGGCATCATTGTATTGACGCAGGTATGTGCCGAGCGCCCACAGAACTTCGCCCCAATCATCGAATTCGATGTTGGTGCTTCCTTCCTGAGTGAAGAAGGGTTCCTCCGAGCCGTCTCCGAAGTAGCGCACCACGGAGACCTGGTAATCGGCGCCGGCTGTTTGCGCGCGCATCTTTCCGGTGGGCTGTGCGTTGAAGTACGCGAGCAACGCGGCGCGCGCCTCGTCGCGATGACCCATGCGCGCAAGCGCAACGGTAGCCCAAGCCATGTCCCGCACCCACGGAGTGAACCATACGCCGTCAGGAAGGCTGGCCACGATCAGGCCGTTGCTGTTTCTGCCGGGACGATTGGGTTCGCGGCTCTGGGCGATGCGGAGCATGACTTCGCTTTGACGCCATAGGTGCCGTTCCTTTTCTCCAGCGAAATTCACTGTGGGTTTGACGCGCCATTGCTCGAGCTCCGCGATTTCACGCTGGATCAAAGCGCGTGGTGTGAGTCCGGCGCGCCACTGGATGAAATCGCGCATCATTGGTTCGAGGTCGCGGTCCCCTTCAATCGCAACGAGTGCCCATGCAGAGCTGCTGGCGAGGGGGCGCTGGATGGGCGAGACGCCGGGTTGTTGCGGAGCGAGTGGAATGAGGACCAGGGACTCATCGATGCCGTCGAACCGGAGGATCTGAACTTCGACGCCGTTGATTTCCGTGGTGTGAGTCGATCGCAGAGGGCGATTCCACTCCGCATGCCACGCACCGGAGGTTGTGGAGCGCGGCTCCCAGCTGACGATGAGGGCGGTGCGGCGGAGACCGAAGGGCATGAAAGTGAATCCCTCGCCCGCACTGCTGCGGAGATGAATGATGTGCGAATCCTCCTCGTAGTCCGCGCTTGCGGTATCAGAGGCTGGATCGCCGAAGCCAAGGCTCTTGATGAAATTTGCGGTTTCAATGCCTTCACTGAGCGAATTGTTGGGGTCAGGCCGCGTGAAGCTGTAGGGGTGAGCATAGAACTTGCTTACGATTGCTTTTTCGGGCGAGACCACGGCAAAGCCGAAGCCGTTGCCTGTGACGAGATTGGTGGCCGCGGCAGGCAGCCAGGCAAAGGCACAGGCGAAGGCAACGAGTGAGCGGTTGAAATTCATGACGAGCTAGTGTCGACCTGCGCGCCCGCTTTCTGCAACTGATTTGAGGTGGCGGGGGAAGAGTGCCAGGGTATGTGCGGGGTGTGTTCGAGAGCAAGGTTCGTCAGAAGCTGGAATCGCAGATGAGGCGGTAGGCCTGGTTGATGGTAATCATACGGTCGGTGGCGACGCGGCGTGCCTCGCTGCTTGAGGAGGCGAGGCGGTCGGGGTGATAGCGACGGACGAGGTGGCGGTAGGCGGTCTTGATCTGCTCGCGGGAATCGGTGGGGGCAACGCCGAGCAGGCAGCATGCACTTTGCAGCGTGAGTGGTTGGTTAGGGTCGGGGAGGTTCAAGGGCTGCTCGGGCACTGGTTCAGGTGCCGCAGATTTCATTGAGCGGAACACATCGGACGGAAACGACTGCGCCGGGACGCCGTAGGCTTCGCGGAATCCGAGGGGCATGCCGGCTGAGAAGTCCGGGGTGCATTCTTCCATGAAGACAAGAGGGACAGAGAAATCGAAGGCGCGAAACGTGGACGTGTTGTGGTTGGTGGTCAAGTGTTGGCGGGCCTGCAGGTTTTCAGTGGCGGCCTCGAGTCCGATGGTCCAGCTATCGACGAAGAAAAGGGGGTCAGGCTCGGCGTGGGCACCGAGGAGATCTTCCATTTGTCCGACGAAAGAAGGAGCAGCGCCGGCGGAATTCCAGCTCGACGGTGCGGGCTTAGCTGCGACTGCGTCAGAAGAGAGACCGACAGGAGACGACTGTTCCACGGCTCACCCTCCATCCCGCAATTTGTTCATCGGCAGGTTGGGGGATTTCTTCCAGACAAAATTGAAAGGCGGTCGTTGCCGTCTTCCATGCGCGATGAAGGGATCAGGGCAGTGCCGGGAGAGTAAGGCGAAGGAGCCTGGCTGGGTCGAGGTAAGCGCCCTGCCAGCGGACGGCCCAGTGCAGGTGGGGGCCGGTTACGCGGCCGGTGGCTCCGCTCAGACCTAACGGATCACCCGCGTGGACGCGCTGCCCTTCGCGGACGTCGATGCGGCTGAAGTGCATTGACACGGTGTAGAGGCCGAGGCCGTGATCGACGACGACGCAGTTGCCTTCGTAGTAGAGCGGGCGCGCCAGAACGACGATGCCGCTGTTGCCTGCGCGGACAACTGTTCCCATGGGTGCGCGAAAATCCATGCCCTTGTGAATGCTGGCGAGCTTGCCGTTGAAGGTGCGGCGGGTGCCGAAGCTGTCGGTGGGCGGGGCGTGGACGGGCGCGCGAAAGGTTCCGGACCAGAGGGGATGGTCGGCGGTGGCGGCGAAGATCTTTTCCTTGAGCTTGCTGTCGGCTGCGATCTGTTGCAGCTCATCGGGACCGGGCGAGACGAATTTGGGCGGGACGTTGAGGACGCCTGTGCGGTAGTGGGCGGGATGGATGTCGATGGTCTGGGTGAGGCCGCGGGTGGCGCCGTCAGTGAGGTGCATGTGGATCAGAAGGGTGGAAGGGCCTGGAGCCGCCTCGACGTCGACACCGGCGAGGGCCAGCCAGGTGCGGTGATCCGGAGCGGGAAAGAATTGCAGTTTGCGGCCGAGCCATTCACCGTCTATTAAGGTTGCGTCCGATGCGGTAACACGGAGGAGTTCGGGTGCGCCGGCGAGGACGGTTGCGGGCGATAGAGAGATTTCATCTGTCGCTGCATGGAGCTCTGTACCGAGTGCGGGTGCAGCTGCCGCGGCAATGAAAGTGGCGAGCGCCGTCGTGACGAAAACTGATTGCTTTCCCACCCTTCGCGCAAACGACGCACGCGGGAGGGGGCGTCCAACGCGCGAGACGAATCGTACGAGACGCGAGGCGGTCATGGGTTCAGCATACATTCGCGCAGGTCGAACCCGAGGCGGACCGGCTGGCGAGGCTCCAGGGTCGTTTCGTCTCTGCGGAGTGGAATTGCGTGTAACCTCCTGCTAGGATCGGCGCTCTTAAGGTGTGTATGCATTTCTTCTCTTCTTCGACACGATGCTCGCTGCGGTCTGCGCTCTACGGCGCGGTTCTGGGTATTGCGATGATGGCGCTCAGTTCACCTGCGCGGGCCGCTGACCCGGGCACGCCGGTGCTAGTGGAGCTGTTTACCTCGGAGGGCTGTTCTGATTGCCCGCCGGCCGACACGCTGCTGGAGAAACTGGACAAGGAGCAGCCGATTGCCGGCATGCACGCGATTGTTTTGAGCGAGCATGTGACCTATTGGGACCGGCAGGGGTGGCGCGATCCGTTTTCGATGGACGAGATGACGGAGCGGCAGCAGGCATACGCGGCGCGGTTCGGGCTGAGGGATGTGTACACGCCGCAGATGGTTGTGGATGGGACGGCGCAGTTTGTCGGCAGTAATGCGCAGGCTCTGCTGGCGGCTTTGCAGGCTGCGTCCGAGCGGCCCAAGCAGCCGCTGTCGATCGAGAATGCGCGCTGGGATCATGGAATGGTGGGGTTTTCAGTGCACGGCACGGGGATCCCCGGCGAGCGCTTGGTGGCGGTGCTGGCGGCCGACGCAACACATACCGAGGTGACGCGCGGTGAGAACGCTGGGCGCACACTGCATCACGTGGCCGTCGTACGTGCGATCAAGGACTTCAAGGGGGATGCGATGGACGGGCGGCCGTTGAAGCTGGAAGGGAGAGGCCTGCCAGACGGGCCGGTGCGCCTGGTCGTGTTCGCCGTGGATGAAAAGACCGGGCACACACTGGGCGCGGCGGAGCAGACGCTGACGCGGTGAGGAAGGGAGGAGTTCGGTTGCAGAACTTCACAGGTGGGGCGGGGATGAGGTTGCCGTAAAATCTAGACTATGACCGAGCGCATGCAGCTTTCCCTTGCCCAAGCCGACCCTGAAGTGGCCGCAGCGGTGGACCACGAAACCTTTCGCCAGCACGAAGGGCTGGAGATGATTGCCAGCGAGAACTTCGTGTCGGAGGCAGTGCTGGAGGCGGCCGGTTCCGTGTTCACGAACAAGTACGCGGAGGGCTATCCAGGGCGACGCTATTACGGCGGGTGCGAGTACGCCGATGTGGTGGAGAACCTGGCGCGCGATCGGGCCAAGCAGATCTTCGGCGCGGAGTATGCGAACGTGCAGCCGCACTCCGGGTCGCAGGCCAATGCGTCGGCGTACATGGCGGTGCTGCAGGCGGGCGACACGATTCTGGGTCTGGATCTGGCGCACGGCGGGCACCTGACGCACGGGCACAAGCTGAGTTTCAGCGGCAAACTGTACCGGCCGACGTTCTACACGGTGCGGCGCGATACAGAGACGATCGACTACGACGAGCTGGAGGCGATCGCAACGCGCGAGAGGCCGAAGGTGATTATCGGCGGTGCGAGCGCGTATCCGCGGCTGTGGGATTTTGCGCGGATGCGGCAGATCGCGGACAAGGTTGGCGCAACCTACATCTTCGACATGGCGCATATTGCGGGGCTGGTGGCGGGCGGCGCGCATCCTTCGCCGGTGCCGCATGCGCATATTACGACGACGACGACGCACAAGACGCTGCGGGGACCGCGGTCGGGCTTGATTCTGGCGGGCAAGAACTACCAGGTGGGCGCGAAGCCGGAACAGACGATCGGGAAGGCGATCGACATGGCGGTGTTTCCCGGGCAGCAGGGCGGACCGCTGGTGCACATTGTGGCGGCGAAGGCAGTGGCGTTCGGCGAGGTGCTGCGGCCGGAGTTCAAGGCGTATGCGGCGCAGACGGTAGCGAACGCCAAGGCGCTGGGCGAGGCACTGCGTGCAGCCGGATTTCGGATTGTTTCCGGTGGTACAGATAATCACCTGCTGCTGGTGGATGTGTTCGAGAAGGGCATTCTGGGTTCGGAGGCGGAGCTGGCGCTGGGCAAGGCGGGGATCACGGTGAACAAGAACGCGATTCCGTATGACACGAATCCGCCGCTGAAGCCGTCGGGGATTCGGATAGGAACGCCGGCGCTGACGACACGCGGCATGAAGGAAGCGGAGATGCGGACGATTGGCGCGTGGATCGCGAAGGCGCTGGAGCAGCGCGGCGATGACGATGGCGCTGGAAAAGATTCGCGGCGAAGTGGCGGAGCTGGCGAATCAGTTCCCGCTGTATGCGTGGCGCAGAGCGCAGGCCGCAGTGGCGGTTTAGGAACAGGGAGTAGGCGACGGAGCGCGGGGGCTTGAGCCTCCGCGCTCCTTGTTTGCGCTGATTCCTCAGGCGAAAATTCGTGAAAGCAACTTACGCCATTAAGCTGGGTTGCATCTATCGTAGTTAGGGATGTTTTCCCGGGGTAACCGGCAGCAGCCTTTCAAGCATGTGCTGCCAGGTTCCGAGCATCCAGGAGGGGGTCGTATGCGGGTCGCGTTTGCATTGTCTGCATTGCTGGTTTTTTCTGTGCCGGTATGGGCTCAACAACCTCATGAAACGCATGGCGGAGGGGCTCCGCCGCACGGTGGGCCCCCGGCGCATGTGGCCCCGCCCACGCGCGGGCCCCAACCGTTTCACGGTACGCCGAGGCCAGTGGGCCCGGAGCGGAACTTCAGCGATCATCAGGGGCATCCGAATGCGCCCCATGTCGATCCGGGTAATCGCTGGGTCGGTCACGATGAGGGGCGGAACGATGCGCACTTTCATCTTGACCACCCCTATGAGCATGGCCACTTTGCCGGTGGGTTCGGACCGCGGCATGTGTGGCATCTGACCGGCGGTGGACCGGGCCGTTTCTGGTTCAACAACTGGTATTGGAGCGTAGCGCCGTTCGATATCGGATATGCCGATGGGTGGCTGTGGGACTCAGACTCGATCGTGATTTATGACGATCCGGATCATCCGGGGTGGTACCTGGCGTACAACGAGCGGTTAGGCACGTATGTGCACGTGCAGTATCTGGGATGAGAAGCAGAGAAGCAGAGAAGACAAACAGAGAAACAGAAAAGAAGAGAAGCAGAGGAGGGCGGGCTCTTGGGAGCCCGCCCCTTTTGTTGTGCGCAAATGCTGGAGGGAGTCGGAATATACAGCGGCGCATGCGGGGCGCTAAGATGGCGAGGTCTACTGGAGACACGCTGGATTGATGGCGTGTGAGGATATGGAAGTTAGAAGGGGAGGTTATGAGGAATTTCTTTCAGTCGCTGCGGACGCGGGTAGGCGTGGGAATGTTGATGACGGTGTGGAGTATTGCGGCCGCGCATGCGCAGACGACACAGGGAACCCTCGTTCTGACCGGTGCGGATCGCAGGCCCGCGACGTCGTTGCAGGGGGAGTGGGCTTCGATTGTCGACCCGTATTTCTCCGGGCTCTTTAGCTTTCATCACGAAGAGAAAAAGAATGGATGGTTTCTCAACTACAAAGCGAAGCCGGGCGATCCGTTTCCGACCGAATATGACTATGCAAAAGCGCCTAAGTTGAAAGTGCCGGGGGACTGGAACACGCAGCGGGAATCGCTGTTCTTCTACGAGGGACCGGTGTGGTACGAGAAGGATTTCAGTTACCAGCCGAAGGAGCACACGCATGTGTTTCTGCATGTGGGTGCGGCGAACTATCACTCCTGGTTCTGGGTGAACGGGAAGAAAGTATGCGAGCATGAAGGCGGATTCACGGCATTCAACTGCGAGGTGACGTCAGTCATTCATGGCGGCGATAACTTCGTTGTTGCTGCGGTTGATAACACACGGCGTGAGGACAATGTTCCGACGCTGGAGACGGATTGGTGGAATTACGGGGGTCTTACCCGCGAAGTTTCGTTGCTTGAGGTGCCTGACAGCTTTATCGACCAATACGATTTGCATCTGGAGCGTGGGGCGGGATCGACCATTGCGGGCTGGGTACATGTGAGGGATGGGGCAAGCGGCGCGAAGGTCGAGGTAGAGATTCCGGAGTTAGGCGCGCGGGCCAGCGCGATCACGGATGCGGAGGGCCGCGCCGCAATTCTCTTCGATGTGAAGGGGTTGGAGCGCTGGTCACCCGAGTCGCCGAAGCTCTATAAGGTCGAGTTGCGTGCAGGGCACCGATTCGATTGACGAACTTATCGGGTTTCGTACGGTGGAGACGCGGGGAAACGAGATTCTGTTGAATGGGAAGCCGGTGTTTCTGCGCGGGGTTTCGGTACATGCGGAGGCGCCGTATCGAACCGGGCGTGCTTACTCTGACAAGGATGCGGAGACGCTGCTGGGGTGGGCGAAGGACCTAGGTTGTAACTTCGTGCGCCTGGCGCATTATCCGCACGCCGAAACGATGTTGCGCGCGGCGGACCGCCTGGGATTGCTGGTGTGGTCGGAGAACCCGGTGTACTGGGCGCTGGAGTTCGACAATACCAAGGTATTAGCAAAGGCCGAGCAGCAGTTAGACGAAGAGATCAACACATCGCGCAACCATGCGGCGATTATTTTCTGGTCGATGGCGAATGAAACGCCGAATACCGCGGCGAGAACGCAGTTTATCGACACGCTGGCAAGCCGGGCGCGCGGGCTGGACGGAACGCGATTGATTACTGCGGCGTTGCTTGTGCGTGCGGACGGGAATACGAAGATTGTGGATGATCCTCTGGGGAAAGCGCTGGATGTGATCGGAGTGAATGAATACATCGGATGGTACGAAGGCCATCCGGAGAGCGCGGATGTAACAATGTGGGACATTCGCTATGACAAGCCATTGATTGTGAGTGAATTTGGAGCCGACGCGAAGGCGGGCCTGCATGGCGGAGAGAACGAACGCTGGACGGAGGAGTACCAGGCGAATGTGTTTCGGCATCAACTGCCGATGTTGAATAAGATTCCGCAACTTAGGGGGATGAGCCCGTGGCTTTTGATGGATTTTCGATCGCCGAATCGTCCCTTGCCGGGGATCCAAGATGAGTTCAATCGTAAGGGGCTTATCTCGGACCAAGGACAGAAGAAAGCAGCATTTTATGTTCTGCAGAGGGCTTATAAGGATAGAACCATCGGGAAAGCCGACTAAGAGCGATTTTTTGGAATAAGTGAAGAAACTTATCAAGATCGCGAAGGAAATCAGGCGTGAATTGAGTTATGCTCAAAACATGACGATCGACTCAATTCTTGCACAACTAGACTCAGAGATTGCACGACTCACTCAAGTTCGTTCTCTGCTGGCCAATTCTGCCAAGACCGCGCCGAAGTTCACAGGTAAAGTTACGAAGGTTGCAACGAAGCGGCGCAAGAAGCGTGTGTTGAGCGCTGACGCGCGGAAGCGCATTGCGGATGCGCAGCGCAAGCGGTGGGCCGCGCAGAAAGCCAAGTCAAAGAAGGAATCGTAGAAGTTCTTCTATTCCGATTCTTCAAGAGACTTCAGAGACAGAGTGGCAGGTGGACGCGAAGCGCGTAAACGCGGGCGTGTCTATTTTGGGAAGGAGCTTCAGCAGCGGCTGAGGCTCTTCGTGTTTGTGCGTGATTCTCTTCGTCTATGAGAGACGTGGGTTCTACCAGGTTTCGACGGCGAGCACGTTAGGCGGGCCGGAGTGGCCCTGGATGACCTGCGTCTCGATGACGGCTTCCATATTTTTCTTGTCCCAGTCGGGGGGAGCCTTGGCGAGCACCGAGTCGAGGTAGACGGGGTTGTAGAGAATTTCGCCGGCGGCCTCAGTTCCCTCTTCAGAGATGCCTGCGGCGATGATGACGGGCTGGCCGGTGGTGTTGTCGTAAATGCGGGCAACGATGGCGTAGTCACGTGAGAGCTTCTCGTAGGGCAGGTCCCACGCGGTGGCCCATGCGGTGGGCTTGGGATTCTTGCGATCGACGAGGAGGGCGACGCCGTCCTTTGATTCGAAGCCGAAGCGGAGTTTTTGGGTGACACGAAGGGTCCAGATGTTGTCGAAGGCTCCGATGAGGACGATAGGGCCTTCGCGAAGCTGGGTGAATGTGGCTTCAGAGGCGGGGACGACGCGGAAGGTCTTGTGTCGAATTTCGAGGGCGGCGGCGGCGCGGGTGAGGGTGATGACGTCGGCGAGAGCGAGATTGCCAGAGTAGTGGAGGCGGACGTAGAGCTTTTCGGGCTCGGGCTGGCTGATGGGGGCGTCGTAATCATTGATGGACGCGGTATCGAGGTTTTTTGCGGGTTCGCCGAGGCAAAAGGTAGCGGGATTAGCGCTGGCAACGACGGGTTCCCAGAAGCGGTCGATGTTGGACGGCGGGGGCGGGGGTGGCACCGAGTGGTAGCGGAGGCCAATGCCGAGGCCGAGAGCGCCGGAGAGCACCACGAAGAGAGCAGCGACGAGCCAGCGGAGGCGCCAGTGCTGGGCAGGGGGCGGCGGTTCCGGCAGGATAAGCGCCGTTGGAGGAGGAGGGGCGATCTCCGCGGGGGTCTCGGTGGGCTCGGGGAGAGCGGCCGGTGTGTCCTGATTGCGAAAGAGCGGTACGTAGGAGCCGATGGGGAGCTCGACGACGAGTTCGCCGGCGTGCGCGGCATCGTAGTAGTACTGCGAGAGGCGCTTGCGGACTTCTCCGGCGGTAATGCGGACGACGGGGTCGGCGTTGGCGTCGTAGCTGGGGGAGCGGCCGAAGACTTCGATGCCGATGCTGCGCTCCTTCAGTTCAGACGCGTTGCCGAGGAGCGTTTGCTCGACGACATAACCGAGCAGAGCGGGGTAACGTTTACTGTTGGCGAAGAGGGGATGGGAGACGAGGCGCTCCAACTGCTCGCGGACGACGGAGGGATCGGGGACAGTCGTTGGCTGTTCCAAGTCTTGCACGGATTTCGGCGCCACCGGCATGTCCTACTCCTGATGCAGCTCAATCGCCCCGAAGGGCAAAGTCATTCCAGGGGCGCCCTGCGATCGGCAGGAAAGGCCGAGCGCGATGGACCCCGACAAATGCGCGGGCCCGGCCGTTTCCAATGGGAGCCAGCCAGTCAAGGGTGAGTCTGCGCTGAGCGTGCCGGCGATCGCCGTGGAGGGTGAATCCAAGCGTTGTCCGGCCTGCTCCTCATCCGCATTGCGTATCATACGTCCTGGAAAATCGATTGTCTACGGATAGTTAACCCTTGTACTTTGCTCATTTAGCGGGGAAGTTGAGTCAACGCTACCCGATGGAACCTATCAGGGCCGAAAAGACCACTCCTATAGTTCTCGTCGGTCCAGAAAATGTGTCGGCAGTGTGCCTCTGCGGAAGACGCAAGTCCAATCCTGCGGGGGTCTCGAGCCAGAACATGTTTTCTTGTGATTGCGGCTCCTCGCCCCTCCGGTTTGCCAGACCTGGATCCATCCAGGCAGGACTCACCGGGGGGCGCTTTTTTTGTGTCCGATTGACGAGCGCACCCACGGCAGGGGCACCTCTCAACAATTCTTAAGGTTGAAATGGCCTGACTGAAGAGGGACCGTTGCACTATGCTGAACGGCGGTTCGCCGTTGAGGGAGCAACTCAACGCCAGTTCGGCGTGAGGCAGCAAGCCCGTGAGGCAAGCATTCAAAAAAGAGAGGCCGTGCGTATGAACGTATTCCGTTGGAAGTCTGTATTGCTGCTGTGCTGTGCGCTGGCGGTGCCGGTGAAAAATCTAGCTGGCCAGCCGGTGTCGAAAGAGGAGGCTCACCGGAAGGCTGAGGCTCTGTTGAAACAGATGACGGTGGACGAGAAGGTGGGGCAGTTGAACCAGTCGTCGGGCATTGTGATGCCGATGCTGGGGAGCGATAAGCCGGATGATCTGGTGAAGCAGGGTCGCGTGGGATCGATTCTCTGGCTGATCGATGTGAAGGAGATCAACCGGCTGCAGCATATTGCAGTGGAGAAGTCGCGGCTGCATATTCCGATTCTGTTTGCGTTTGACGTGATCCATGGATACCGGACGGTGTTTCCGGTGCCGCTGGCGATGGCTTCGTCGTGGGACCCGAGCGTGGAGGAGCAGGCGCAACGGCTGGCGGGACAGGATGCGCGAGCGGCAGGGATCGACTGGACCTTTACGCCGATGGTGGACATTGCGCGGGATGCGCGGTGGGGCCGGATTGTGGAGGGCGCCGGCGAAGATCCCTATCTAGGCGCGGCGATGGCGCGCGCGCAGGTGAAAGGATTTCAAGGCGAGACGGTGGGGCCCGACAGCGTGCTGGTGTGTGTGAAGCACTTTGCTGGATACGGCGCAGCGGAGGGCGGACGAGATTACGACTCGTCCTATGTTCCGGAAGAGTTGATGGAGAACGTGTACCTGGTGCCGTTCCATGCGGCGGAGGAGGCAGGCGCCGGCAGCTTTATGAGCGCCTACATGGACCTGAACGATGTGCCGGCGAGCGGCAACAAGTGGCTGCTGACGGATGTGCTGCGGAAGGACTGGGGTTTCAAGGGGTTCGTGGTGTCAGATGCGTTTGCGGTGGGAAGCCTGGTGACGCATGGGTATGCGCGCGATGCGAGAAGATGCGGCGTACAAGGCGACGACGGCAGGCTTGAACATGGATATGGCGAGCCAGACCTACACGCATAACTTGGCGAAGCTGGTGACGGACGGCAAGGTGAACGAGCCGCAGCTGGATGCGCTGGTGCTGCCGATTCTGGAAACGAAGTATCAACTGGGCCTGTTCGAGCACCCGTATGTGGATGAGTCGAAGGTGGACGCGACGTTGTCACGGCCCGAGGGTCTGGCACTGGAGCGGAAGCTGGCGGGCCGGTCGATGGTGCTGCTGAAGAACGACAACAAGACGCTGCCGCTCGCGAAGAACGTGAAGAAGGTGGCGGTGATTGGGCCGCTGGCCGATTCGACCCACGACATTGAGGGCGGGTGGACGGTGGAAGGGCTGTTCGGACCCGGCGGCAAGAGCCATCCGGTAACCGTGCTGGCGGGGATCAAGAACAAGCTGGGCGCGAATGCCGATGTCACGCTGGTTGCGGGTCCCGAGCCGTCGCGCGTCTATCCGGGCCTTCTCGATCAGATGGCTGGTCGGAAACCGGTTCTACCCCCTACCGCTGAAGAGGCGGCGGATTGGATTGCGAAGGCGAAGGCTGCTGCGTCGGACGCCGACGTGGTGGTTGCGGTGATGGGCGAAGCAGCTTCAATGAGCAGCGAAGCCGCCTCGCGCGCGACACTGGATCTGCCCGGCATCCAGGAACAGATGCTGGAGGCGGTCGCGGCGACGGGCAAGCCGGTGGTGCTGGTGCTCGAGAATGGCAGGCCCCTGGATATTCGCTGGGCTGCAGAGCATGTGCCGGCAATTCTAGAGGCGTGGTATCCGGGCACGGAGGGCGGCAATGCGGTGGCCGATGTGCTGTTCGGCGATGTGAATCCGGGAGGCAAGCTGCCGGTAAGCTGGCCGCGCTCCGCAGGGCAGGAGCCGCTTTACTACAACCACAATTTGACGCATGAGCCGGAAGATCGACCGACGTTCACGTCGCGGTATTGGGACCTGAACAGCAAGCCGCTTTATCCGTTTGGCTATGGGCTGAGCTATGCAACGTTCAAGTTCGATCATCTGCGGCTGAGCAAGAAAAGCGTGAAGGCCGGCGAGACGACCCAGGTAGAAGTTGAAGTGACGAACACGGGCGCAGTGGCCGGCGACGCAGTGGCGCAGGTCTACATTCACCAGCGTGCGGGATCGGCTTCGCGGCCGGTGCGGCAGCTGAAAGGCTTCAGGCGCGTGACCCTGGGTCCGGGCGAAACGCAGACGCTCAAGTTCCCGCTGGGCAAGGACGAATTGCAGTTCTGGAGCCCGCAGACCAAGGCGTGGGGTGTGGAGCCGGGCACGTTCGATGTGTGGGCAGGGGAAGACTCGACGGCTGCCCTGCACGCGGATCTGGTGGTGGAGTAAACGGCAGGCCGAAGCCTGAGGGAATAAGGAGCGGGGGAGCGAAGGGGCCGGAGCAGGCAGCGCGCGAGAAATCTGTATCGAAGTACGCTGGCTGCGCATTATGCTTGGACGACACGGGGCTCCCCTTTCACTTCCCTGCTCGTTTTTCTCTGGAGGCGATCAATGCCTATCCGCTGGACTGGCCGCGCGGCCTGGGTTGCGCTGTGCGTCCTCAGCCTCGTGCTTCTCCTCTGCGGTCCTCAGCAGTGTGCCGCCGAAGAGGCACCTTTCCGGGCGCACATCGGGAACTCGGTTGTGGTGCTGACGGGCCCGTGGAAGTTCCATCCCGGCGATGAAGCCTCGTGGGCCAGCCCCGCATTCGATGATTCGAGCTGGAGCACGATGGACCTGACGCCGCCGTCGGGTTCGTACGATCCCATTACCGGGTCGAGCGGATTTGTCCCCGGCTGGACCGCGCGCGGCTTTCCCAAACTCGACCGCTATGCCTGGTATCGCATTCGCGTGAACGTGGAGAGCGATGCGGCGGGTGGCTCCGGCACGGCGCTGGCGCTGACCATGCCGCTCAACTTCGACGATGGCTACGAGGTATACGTCGACGGCCTGAAGATCGGCGAATTCGGCCGGCTTTCTTCAGAGCCCGCGCTGTATTACAACTCGCAGCCGCGCGCGTTTTCGTTGCCTGACTCGATCCACAGCGGAGTGGTGACGATCGCGATTCGATTCTGGATGGATCCCGCGACGCCGCTTACATCCACTGATTCCGGTGGGCTGCATGGACCGCCCATGCTGGGCCAGGCATCTGCCATCGATGCCATGCTTCGTCTGGAGTGGGACGCGGTGAACCGGACCCAGGTGGGCAGCCTGCTGAGCGTCTCGTTTCTTTTTCTTGCTGCGTGCCTGGGGCTGACACTTTTCTGGTTTGACCGCAAGGAGCCGGCGTACCTGTGGCTGGGGGCGGTGTGCGTGGTGGGCTTTGCCGCGCGAGGCTCGGTGATGCTGGGCTACTACACCACCTTGCTGCCGATGACTCTGGAGGTTTTCGCACAGGATGTGATTCTGGAGCCATTGACGCTGGGCTTGTGGGCGCTGTTCTGGGCGTATTGGTTTGGGCTTGAGAACCTGCGGCGGATTGTGCGGAGCGCTTGGGTGCTGACCCTTCTGCTTTCGCTAGCGGTGGCCGCGATTCGACCACCTTTATTTGGCAGCGTGATTCCCGTGAGCGCGGCGTCGTGGCTGGTGCCGTTGAGCCTGGTGATGAAGCTGCTCCTGGGCGGCTTGCTGCTCTGGGTCACGTATTGCGGGATCCGCAAGAGAGCGGCGGATGGATGGCTTGCGCTGGCGCCTATCCTGTTGACGACCTACTGGGCATACCAGGAAGAGCTCACCGTGATTCACATCTTCTCGATCGTCCGGATCGGGGGAGTGACGATCAATGGGAGCGTGATCGCAAATCTCCTTATGCTGGCGATTATCAGCGTGCTGCTGATGCGGCGCTTTGTGCGCGGCCAGCGTGAGCGCGAGTTATGGCGACTGGAGATTGAACAAGCGCGGCAGGTGCAACAGGTGCTCATTCCCGAGGCGCTGCCGAGGGTGCCGGGGTTTGCCCTGGCGAGCCACTACCGGCCGGCGCAGCAGGTGGGCGGAGACTTCTTCCAGATTCTGCCGCGGAAGGACGGCGGCGTGCTCGTGGTGGTTGGCGATGTAAGCGGCAAGGGCATGCCCGCGGCGATGACGGTGAGCCTGCTGGTGGGGACGGTGCGGACGCTGGCCCACTTCACCGAAGAGCCGGGCAAGATTCTCGCGGCAATGAACATGCGCATGATGGCGCGCAGTCACGGCGGGTTCACCACGTGCTTGGTCTTGCGGATTGGGCCGGATGGCCGGGCGACCGCAGCGAATGCAGGGCACATTTCTCCTTATCGCGGGAACAGCGAACTGACAGTGGAAAGCGGGCTGCCGCTGGGTCTGGCGGCCAACTCGAGTTATCCCGAGACCGAATTCCATCTGGAGATGGGCGAGCAGCTGACGCTGTTGACCGACGGAGTGATTGAAGCGCGTGCGAAGAATGGCGAGCTCTACGGCTTCGAACGCACGGCGGCGATTGCGACGCAGCCGGCGGAGCTGATCGCCAAGGCAGCGCAGGAGTTCGGCCAGGAAGATGACATCACGGTTCTGACCCTGCGGCGGGTGCGCAAGCGCGAGGAGGCAGTGAGCGAATTCACCTCGCCGGAGCCGTGGTCGGCGCTGGCTGGAAAGGCCGACATGAGTGGGCGTTCTTTGTTTTGAGGTGCAGGGTGTGCGGATGCGCGCGTTCGGGGCCGCGTCGATGTACACGGGCATGGCTGCGCGGATGACGGAGATGCTGCAGAGTGCCGCGGCGCCGGTGCTGCCCGAATTTGTGACGGCGATGGAGTTGATTTAAGGCGGCCGTTTCTCCCGCACCTTTTCCAGTGCAGAATCCAGATCAACGATTCCGTCAAGATTTCATTCCTGACGAAAGTAATATGACCTGCGTGTAAACGAGGAAGATTCCGCGATCCGAACGCCTTCGACAGCGGGGTAGGATGATCGGATAACGAGCCTTGCAACCTGAAGAGGGAGCTACAACGTGGGCGCATTTGAAGAAAACAAATGCAGACGCAGTATTGTCTCCGATACGTTCCAATGCCTCACAGACCATGCCAGGCGCTGGCGCGAGAAGATCGATCTGCTTGAGGCTGGACAGCGCGTAGATCGGGACGAAGCGATTGCCGATCTGGCTCATCTGCTGGATGCCTGCCAGAATCTGCGCGACGCGATTCTGTCAGAAGACAGCGGCGCCAACTGGAAAACGACAACTGAACTGCGCACGCTGGTCGATCGTCTTGATGAGGTCGCGGCGAAACGGAAGCGGTATCTGGATCTGGCGCAGCTGCTGGTGGCCGGAACGGTGTCGCATCGGCGCGAAAAGACGAAGCAGGATCGCTTGAAGCAGCGCGATGCCGCAGTGGCAGAGCTGATGGAAGTGTCGGCGATGCCGCACCTGGAGGAGTTACCAGGGCCAGCGGTGAGCGGATGGCTGCAATGGGCGTGCAGCCTGGATGACAGCACGAACGATCCTGACCTGGCGAAGCTGAAGGGCACGCTGCCGCGCGTGGACGATTTCGTCAGCCAGCTGGAAATTGAGATGTGGCAGGATGGGCCGGTCTCTATTTCGCAGCAGATGGTGGATGCGGTGCCCGAGATCAAGGCGGAGCCGGAGGGCTCCGGGCCTGAATCAACGGATTCGACAGACGAGCGCGGAGGCCGCGGCCACGATGGACCGGGCGGCGGGGTCGCAGCGCCAGCCGAGACGGCGACGAGCAAGAGGACAGAGACCGTAACCGCCGAGGCGGAGCCGAAAGTGGTTCCAACGACCGAGGCATCTGCCAAGCCGGCCAAGCCCTCCAGGAAGGCAGCGCAGGAAGGGAAGCTCTCGTTTTTTGCTCCCGAAGAGATTGAGGAATTCAAGCAGAACGTAGAAGAGGCAAAAACCGCGCCGAAGGCGCTGCGGACGGTGCGCGCGTTGCTGGGCATTTCGCAGTGGCTGCTGCCCAGCGACCAGAATCCGATGTTGCATCCGAGCTGCGGGATTCGCACGCAGATTGGCTACTCGGGAAGCTCGGATCTACTGCCGGTATCGCCCGAGGATGCGGAGCGTGCGATCGAGGCGGAGAGCAGCTTGCTGCTGTTCACGGGCGGCGCCGATCTGCTGCGGTGGAGCATTGCGCAGCGCGAAGAAGGACACACCGATGGATTGGCGGCAATCCGGCGACTCTCCATCGAGCAGATTCGTTCGTGGTTCGCCGATGTGTACAAGATCGAGCTGGCGGAGCCGCAGGTAATCGACATGTATCGGCTGACGTCGGGGATTCCGCTGCTGATCGGTGAACTGCACCGGCTGGTCTTGCCGAATCCGAAGATGCCGCCAACGTGGCTGGGCTATGCGATCTGGACCAACGTGAAGACAGCTTTTGAGCGCCGTTTGCCGGTTCTGGCGCGCGAGTTGCGCAACGGCTCACCGGCAGTGCGGCTTACGGAGCAGGAGATTCGGGTTCTGAAGATGGTGGTGATCGCCAGCGAAGATTCAACGCCCGAGACGATCCTGAGAAACATGAAAGACGACTGGGATCGATACCGCAGGCCAGAGATCCAGGCGCTGAACGCGAAAGATGAGCCGCGCGTTGAGCTGCTGCAAAGCCTGGGACTGTTGCCCGTGCAAAGCGGTGCGGATCGAGCATTCGATGCACTGACGCCCGTGGACGCCGACGATGCACTTCGGCAAATCGTGAATTATTTATAGCCTATCTATACCTAAAGCGTGGATTAAATAGAGGCGAGGGGAAAGCTGAGGTGGGGTGGCCAAAAGCCACCCCGCTTGGCGTTTGGGGGCGAATCGGCTCCGGAATCAGTTGGCGCGCAGCGCGACCATGGGGCTGATGCGCGCGGCGCGGCGTGCGGGGATGTATCCCGAGAACGCGGCGACAGCGAGCAGACCGACGGCAATCGCTATGTAAGTGATGCCGTCCCACGGCGAGGTAGCGTAGAGCAGCGTGGCGAGGAGCTTTGCGGACGCAAGCGAAGCCGCTGCACCCAGGACAACACCGATGAGCGCGAGGCGCAGTGTGCCTGCGAGGACCTGTCGTTGAACCATGATTGCGCTTGCGCCGAGAGCCATGCGAATGCCGATTTCCGGAGTCTGCCGTGTGACGGAGTACGAGATGACGCCGTAGATGCCGAGGGCGGCGAGCAGCAGTCCAAGGCTGGCAAAGGCGACCACGAGGAGCATGAAGAAGCGGCGCGGCGAGTTAGCGTGATCGACGAGGGCCTGGATCGGACGGAATTCCGCGAGTGGCTGCTTGGGGTTGAGATCGCGGAGGGTGCGCAGTACGCTGGTGGCGAGCGTGGAGGGTGGCAGCGTTGTCCGGATGACGAGTTGGGCGCCGGCCGGACTCGCCTGCGTAGCTGGGTAGTAGATTTGCCAGCCTGCTTCGCTGTCGACGTTCTCTTCGTGAACGTCGTCGACGACGCCGATGATGTGCAGGTCGTTCTTGGGATCGATCTCGTTAGAGGTGACGATCTGCCCGACCGCGTCGTCGTTGGGCCAATGGGCATAGGCGGCCAGGAAGCGGGCGTAGGACTCGTTGATCATCACGACGTTCTGACTATGGGGGCCGTCGGACCAGGTGAAGTCACGACCACGAATACGGGTGCCCATCGCGCGGAGATAGCCTTGCGTCACGACGTACACAAGCGGCCCACTGTTGATGCTCTCTGGGTGCCTGACGCCTTTCGGGAAGGGGATGCCCCAGGAGCGGTTCTGGGCGAGGGGAAGATAGTCCGTGAAGCCGGCGGCTTCTACACCGGGGATTGCGCTGATGCGGGAGAGAACTTGCTGAAAGAGGACAGCCCGCTTCTGCGTGCTGAGATCGCCGTTTTTGTCTCCTGGTACCGAGTCGTCGTAATCGACTTTGACGGCAGCGGCACGTTCGGGCTGGAAGCCGAGGTCGACATCGAGGACATGCATAAAGCTGCGCAGCAGGAGCCCGGCGCCCACGAGAAGCATGCAGGCGAGGGCCACCTCAGAGACGACAAGAATCGAGCGAATGCGCTCGTGTTTGCGGCTCTGGCCCGAGCCGGCGCTCGAGTCCTTGAGTGCTTCCTGCAGATTGCCGCCGGCCATGCGCAGGCCGGGCATGAGGCCAAAGAGAATTGCGGCCGAGACGGCGATGAGCACGGTCCAGCCGAGAGCGGCGCTATCAATGCGCAGAGTGCTAAGGAGCGGTAGCGCAATTGCTTTTTGATGCGCGAGCCATTGCACGAGGGTGAGCGCAAGGAGCAGGCCGAAGATCGCACCCGCGCCGGAAAGAACCAGACTTTCGGTCAGCAGCTGGCGGATGATGCGTGCGCGGCTGGCGCCGAGAGCACCGCGCATCGCGAACTCCTTGCTGCGCGCTGCGGAGCGGGCAAGGAGGAGGTTGGAGAGATTCACGCAGGCGATGAGCAGGATGGCCCCGACGGCGCACCAGAGTACGACCAATGCACGACGCAACTTGCCGCTGACGTAATCCTTGAGTGGCACGGGTACGACGCCGTCCTCAACTCCATGCTTCGCATACGAGCCGCACGAATGTGGGTATTTGTTATTCCAGCACATCGAAGGCGCGACCCGGTCGGCATCTTCACGCGCTTGCGCGAGCGAAACGCCGGGCTTGAGGCGACCGATCATGGTGATGATGTTCCCCCAGTCCCGAGGAGGCCCATAAAGATCGAGTGGCGTGATCGCGTCCACCTTCGTACCGGGAGCAAAGACCGCGCCGAAGTCGAATGTCGGGGGCAGCACGCCGATGACGGTGGTTTGATGGCCATTCATGTCGAAGGCCTTGCCGACGATGTTGGGGTCGGCATTGAACTGGCGACGCCACCAGGCATCGGAGAGAAGAATCACCGGAGCAGCGCCGCTGCGGGCATCCTCTGCAGTGAAGGCGCGGCCAAGGGCAGGCTGGACGCCGAGGACCTGAAAGAAGTTCGCGATGACATCCATGCTGGTGGCGGTGACGGGCGCGCTCCCGAGTTTGAGGCTGAGATTATCGGGACCGGAGAAAGCGAAATAGCCAGTGACGTCTTGATAGGATCGGCTGCCGGCACGGAATTCGTCGTACGCGTCGGTCGAATAGGTGGCGCACGATTGGCCGCACTTGGAAGGCGGGGGCGCGATCCAGACAAGCTGCTGCGCGTTGGGGAACGGCAGCGGGCGGAGCATGAGCGTGTTGACGACGCTGAACACGGCGATGTTGGCGCCGATGGCCAGCGCCAGAATGAGCACGGCGACGGTGGTGAAGCCGGGTTCGCGACCCAAGGTGCGCAGCGTGTATTTCAGATCCTGCAGAAGGATGTCGAGACTCATAAGACCGCGTGCCTCCCGTTGCTGTTCTTTTGCTTGTTGAATTCCGCCGAATTCGAGAAGAGCCTGACGGCGGGCCACGGCGTGGGGTAGTCCCCGTTGCATGCCTTCCTCGATGGCGAGGTCGATGTGCGAGGCGAGCTCCGCTTCCAGCTCGGCATCGAGGCGACGCCTGAAGAGAAAGGCGCGCAGACGGCCGAAGATGCGGACGGTCTCGCTCAAGTCGGGGCTCATGCCGTTTCCTGGCCCTCGTCGTTGCTCATGGCAAGCACGCGATCCATCACGCCGGTAAGGCGCTCCCAGTGGCGTGCGTCGGCGGCGAGCTGGCGGCGGCCAGCCTTGGTGATGGCGTAGAAGCGGGCCTTGCGGTTGTTGCCGGAGACGCCCCAGCTGGAGCTGATCCAGCCGCGCTGTTCCAGGCGCACGAGAGAGGCATAGATGGTTCCCTGGTTGAGCAGGACTTCGTCGCCGCTGATTTGCTCGATGCGGCGCGCGATGCCATAGCCGTGCAGCGAGCCCATGGCAGTGAGAGTCTGCAGCACCATGAGGTCGAGCGTACCTTGCAGAAGGTCGAGTTTAGGGGACATGCGGGTGGACTCCTGTGGCGTCAACACAGGAGCATAAAGAGATTCCTGTGCGGATGCCACAGGAATGTGACGAACGATAGCAGTCGTGGCTGTTCAGTAGGAGCGAAGCGGGAACTACCGATGCGGACAATCGTAGTTATACAGCAGGCAATAGATTATTGACTGATGAGTCAATACAGGCTGAAACCACCATGAATATTGGAGAATCAGCATCCTGAATGGCGCGTGCGGGTCATATTGCAGTACCCATCCCGGGTCGAGTTTGGCCCGGAAGTAGCATTGTTCGAGCGCAAAGAGTCGCTTAGGCTGCGTAGAGGTGAAGAGTGCGTTCACTCTGGTTGCCGAATTCAAATATGAGGCGCCGCGATTCTCTTCTCTTGGACCCAACTCGCGTTTTTTGTTCTGGTGATTGCTTACCTTTGCGTGCGGAGGGTTGAGCTGCACCGACGCAACCGACGATCGTGGGACGCGATTGTAGAGAAGCTTCTACCGGGATCGGGCAAGGCCTCGACGAGCGCAGATGTTGCGGCGGGTCTGGACAAGAGATTCACCAACGAAGCAATCGAGAGACGCGCGCGAAGTGTGCCGGGAAGGCGCGAAATGCATCGCAGCGCAGGCACCATGATGGAGATGGCTGACTATGCGGAGCGGAACGGCGGAACGCCGACCACCTCTGCGGTGGCGAGCCTGCGGAGTCATGCGGCAGCAATCCGGATAGCTACGGCGAAGGACGTGGCACGAATCCCAACAAAGAATGGGTGAGCGCAGGCTGTGTGCCGTTCGTGCGTTGGATCGCTGCTAGGTGAGGGCGCGATCGAGGTGGACGTAGCCGCCGTCGACGATGAGGTGCTGGCCGGTGGTGTGTGCCGACTGCGTCGGCGACAGCAGGAAGATAGTCGCCGCGGCGATTTCGGAGTCGAGGGTCATGCGGTGGCCGAGAGGGATCTTGCTGTTGATGCGCTGGAGTTCGGCGTTGGGGTCGCCGAGGGTGTCGAGCCAGCGGCGATAGAGGGGCGTCATCACTTCAGCGGGCAGCACGGCGTTGACGCGGATGTTGTAGGGCAGCAGCTCGGCAGCCCACTCGCGGGTGAGCGCAAGCTGAGCCCCTTTGCTGGCAGCGTAGCCGGACGTGTTGCCCTGGCCGGTGAGCGCGACCTTGGAGCTGATGTTGACGATGGCGCCCTGGGTGCGCTTGAGCGCGGGCAGCGCGTAGTGGGCGAGCGCGTAGTAGTGGTGCAGGTTTCTTTGCAGGCTTTGTACGAAGGCTTCGACGCTTCCCTTCTCAAGACCTGCGCCATCATTGATGCCGGCGTTGTTGACGAGGCCATAAATGTCGCCGTGCTGGGCGAGAATTTCAGCAATGGCAGATTTGCAGCGGTCGAGGTCTTCGAGGTGCGCCTCGACACAATTGCATTGAGCGGAGACCGCGTCCATCTCGGCCATGAAAGCCAGCACGTTTTGCGAGCGGCGGCCGAGGATAACGACACGCGCTCCTTCGTTGAGGCAGGCGCGCGTGATGGCGGCGCCGATGCCTGCGCCGCCGCCAGTGACGACGATGAGTTTGTCTTTGAGTGCGAGGTCCATGACGGAAATTATTGTTGCATGGCGGAGCGGCTTCAGGATCAGGGATCGGAGGCAGTTAAGGTGTAGTGTGCGGGGACTCCGGAGCTGAAGCCCCCTCGATAATCTCGCACTGATTCAGAGACCTGAAGCCTATGCCGCCTCTACTAGCTGAGGCCGGAGAGGACGAGCATGCGCGGCTCAGTCATTTCGTGGATAGCGGAGCGAATGCCTTCGCGGCCGAGGCCAGAGTCTTTGACGCCGCCGTAGGGCATGGTGTCGACGCGCCAGTTGGGCGTGTCGCCCACAATGAGAGCGCCGACTTCGAGTTCGCGATACGCGGTGAGGATGCGGCCGGCGTCGCGAGTGAGGAGGCCCGCCTGCAGTCCGAAGCGAGAGTGGTTCACGTCGGCAAGCGCCTGTTCGAAGTCTTCGTAGGGTTCAACGATAAGGACTGGACCGAAGGCTTCTTCATCGCGAATCTTCATGCCGGGCTGGGTCGCGGTGAGGATGGCGGGCTCGATGAGCGAGCCCTTGCGCTCGCCACCGGCCACCAGCTTGGCGCCGCCTTTCACGGCGTCCTTGATCCAGGCCTCGATGCGTTCGGCTTCGCTGAGGCGGACGAGCGGGCCGACTTCAGTGGCCTCGTCGGAGGGGTTGCCGGAGACGAGCTTGCCTGCGATTTCGACGAGCTTCCAGAGAAATGACTGGAAGACGCGGCGTTCGACAAAGACGCGTTGCGCGCTGATGCAGGACTGGCCGGCGAAGCCGAAGGCGGCATGGGCGGTGCGCATGGCGGCCTCGTCGAGGTCGGGCCAGTCGCCGTGGACGATGAGGGCGGCGTTGCCGCCGAGCTCGAGCAAGACGCGCTTGCGCCCGGAGTGAGCCTTGAGCTCCCAGCCAACTTTCGCGGACCCGGTGAAGGTGACGAGCTTGAGGCGGTCTTCCTTTTCGGCAAGCCACGCGGTGTCGGCGTTGGAAAGGGTAAGGATGGCGAGTGCCTCCTGTGGCCAGCCG
This sequence comes from uncultured Acidobacteriaceae bacterium, assembly GCA_963760475.1. Taxonomy (GTDB): domain Bacteria; phylum Acidobacteriota; class Terriglobia; order Terriglobales; family Acidobacteriaceae; genus Telmatobacter. The sequence continues at coordinate 333,302 of CAVXDG010000015.1, forward strand.
GCCTTGAGAATGAGTTCGCCGAGAGCGAGGGCGGTGAAGGGGGTTTGCGGCGCGGGCTTGAGGATAAGCGGGCAGCCGGCGGCAAGAGCGGGCGCAACTTTGTGGGCGACGAGATTGAGCGGGAAATTGAAGGGCGTGATGGCGAGCACGGGCCCGACGGGAAAGCGCTGCACCAGGCCCCAGCGATTCTCATTGCCCTCCGTAAGGTCGAGCGGAATGGATTCGCCGCCGAGGCGCACGGCTTCTTCGGCGGCGGTTTTGAAGGTGAGGACGGCGCGATCGACTTCTCCGCGGGCGAGGCGGATGGGTTTACCAGACTCGGCGACGATGAGTTGGGCGAAGCGGTCTTTTTGTTCGAGGAGCGCGGCGGCAATGTCTTCGAGGATTTCGCGGCGCTTCCAGCGCGGCAGGGAGCGGGTGCGGCGAAGGCTGGCAACGGCGTGGTTGACGGCTTGCCGCGCGTCGGCGCGGGTAGCAACGGTGACGCGGCCGACGAGCCCCTGGTCCCACGGCGAGCGGACTTCGAAGGAATCGCCTTCGATCCATTCTTTACCGCAGAGCAGAAAGCCGGTTTGCGTGCCGGGGCGCATTTTCATGGGGAGATGCTCCTAGAGTTCCTGGAGATGATGGTACTAGGGCCGGGGGGAGGCCGGCTTCGTGTGCTGCACTTGCCGCGATGAGCCTGTTTCACGTTGTCGTCTATGCGCGCGCACTGAGGGGAACCGGCGTGCAGCGGGCGCGGTACACTGGTCGCCTATGGCGCATGAGAGCCGGACGCGCAGGAAGCTGCCGTTTGACCCCGTTGAAGCAATCGAACACCTGAAGAAGAACGATCCCAAACTAGGCGCGCTGATCGATCGCGTTGGGGAGTTCACGATGCGTCTCGATGCCTCTCCGTCGCCATTCGAATCGCTGGTGGAGGCGATTCTCTATCAGCAACTGCATGGCAAGGCGGCCGCAACGATTCATCGTCGGGTGCGCGAATTTTTTGGCGGCGACCCGACCCCCAAGCAATTGCTCTCAGTGCCGGACGAGGTGCTGCGGGCCGCAGGCGTCTCAGGGAACAAAATCAAGGCGATGAAAGACCTGGCGGCGAAGACCCTGGACGGGACGGTGCCGTCGCAGGCGGCGATTGCCAAGATGCCGGATGCGGATATTGTGGAGCGATTGACCGAGGTGCGGGGCATCGGGTCGTGGACGGTGGAGATGCTGTTGATCTTCAGACTGGGCCGGCCCGATGTGCTGCCGGTGACAGATTACGGTGTGCGCAAGGGGTACGCGCTGACGTTCTTGAAATTGCCGAAATCGCGGCCGGTGGAGGCTAAGGATTTGCCAAAGCCGGATGTGCTGTTCCGGCGTGGGCGAAAGTGGACGCCGTTCCGCACCGTGGCCAGCTGGTACCTTTGGCGGGCATGCGACCTGGCAAAGAAAGTGGACAGTGGACAGTGATCAGTCTTCTGAGCGCGCCGGGTGGAGCTGGAGTCGGCTCCACTCCTTCGGGGTGACCGGACGAGCAGGATGCCGGCGCTCTTCTGGCGGGGCGGGCCTAGAATAAAGAATCCGGGCAGTCCCTGCCGAACAAGGATGGCCGATGCCGCCGAGTCAACGTTTTGTCTGCATTCATGGGCACTTTTATCAGCCGCCGCGAGAGAACCCGTGGCTGGAGACGGTAGAGACGCAGGACTCAGCGGCGCCGTATCACGACTGGAACGAGCGGATCTGCGCGGAGTGCTACGCCACGAATGGCGCGGCGCGCATCCAGAACAGCAAGAACCAGATCACGCGGATCCTGAACAACTACGCGCGGATGAGCTTCAACTTCGGGCCGACGCTGCTGAGCTGGTTGCGGGACAATGCCCCGCGGACGCATCGCATGATCGTGGACGGAGAGCGCCGCAGCCGGAGCAACTACAAAGGCCACAGCTCGGCGATGGCGCAGGTGTACAACCACATGATCATGCCGTTGGCGAACGTGCGCGATCGGGTGACGCAGATTCGCTGGGGCATCGCGGACTACCAGTATCACTATGGCGCTGCGCCGGACGGGATGTGGCTTGCGGAGACAGCGGCGGATACGGAGACGCTGGAACTGCTGGCGGAAAACGGAATCCGCTTTACGCTGCTGGCGCCGCACCAGTGCAAGCGCTTTCGACGTCTGCCGGCCCCTGGTGCGGAAAACGCAGCGGAGGAGGCGGCATGGGTTGATACGCCGGACGCGACGGTGGATACGACGCGGCCTTATCTGGCGCGCTTCAAATCAGGGAAGACGCTGGCCGTGTTTTTTTACAATGGGCCGACCTCGCGCGCGATTGCGTTCGAGGGGTTGTTGAACTCCGGCGAAAACTATGTAGCACGGTTGAAGGCGGGATTCCGCGAAGGAACGGAGCCGCAGCTGATGCACGTTGCAACCGACGGCGAGTCGTACGGGCATCATCACAAGCACGGCGAGATGGCTCTGGCTTATGCGTTGCGGTTGCTGGAGCAGGACAAGACCGTCACTCTGACGAACTATGGGAATTACCTGGCACAATTTCCGCCCGAGTATGAGTGCGAGATTGTCGAAGACACCTCATGGAGCTGCGCGCATGGCATCGAGCGCTGGCGGTCGAACTGCGGCTGTAGCAGCGGGAAGCCGGGATGGAACCAGGAGTGGCGAGGGCCGCTGCGCGCGGCGCTGGACGAACTGCGCGATGCGGTTGCGGTGTGGACAGAGGTAGAGGGCGCGAAGCTATTCAACGACGTGTGGGCCGCGCGGAATGGCTACATCCAGGTGATGCTGTACCGCAGCGACGAGACAGTTGAGCGATTCTTCCTGGAATTCCAGAAGCATATATTGACGGCAAAGGAGCGGGTGCACGCTCTGGAACTGATGGAGATGCAGCGGCATGCGCAGTTGATGTACACCAGCTGCGGATGGTTCTTCGACGATATTTCCGGGATTGAGACGGTGCAGGTAATTGCGTATGCGGCGCGCGTGCTACAGCTGGCTAAAGTGATTTTCGGCGACAAGGCAGACCGGCTGGAAGCGGCGTTGAGGCTGGAAGCGGCGTTCGTTGAGCAACTACAGAAAGCGAAGTCGAACGTGCCCGCGGCGGGCGACGGCGCGCGAATTTACAGAACGAAGATTGGGGCGATGGAACTGGGCCTGGAGCAGGTTGCCGCGCATTACGCGATCAGCAGTGTGTTCTCTTCGTTTGTGGAGGAGACGGAGCTCTTTTGTTACCGTGTGCGGCGGATCTCGTATGACATTTACACTTCGGGGCGAGGACGACTGGCTCTGGGCCGAACGCAGGTGACAAGTGCGATTACAGGCGAGGAGCAAAGCTTCAGCTTCGCGGTGCTGCACTTTGGCGATCAGAACATTACGGCGGCGGTGAAGGAGTATGCGGAGAGCGATGCGGCCAAGTTCGAGGAGTTCGCCGAGGCCGTATCGGAACATGTGCAGAAGGCGGATTTCCCGGAGGTGATCCGGATGATCGATCGCTTCTACGGGCACGTGGACTATTCTCTGACGTCGCTGTTTACCGACGAGCAGCGGCGCATTGTGCAACTGATCCTGAACTCGACGCTGTGGGATATTGAGACGTCGCTGACGAGCATCTACGAGGATCACGCGAGCCTGCTGCACTACCTTTCGCAGGCGGGTTTGCCGAAACCGCCGGCGTTGTCGCTGGCGGCGGGCTTTGCAGTCAACGCCGGATTGCGGCGCGCGCTGGACAGCGAGCCAATCGACGTGGCGATGCTGCGGTCGTTTTTGCATCTGGCGAAAGCGGATCAGGTTCCGCTGGAGACGGCAACGCTGAGCTACGTCGCCGATCAGCGCATGAAGCGGGCAATGGTGGAGCTGCAGCTTTCAGGCGGATCCCTCGAGACACTGGATCGGGCGCTGGGGCTGGCGCGGGCGCTGAAGGAGATGCCGTTCGAGCTGAACCTGTGGCAGGCGCAGAACATCTGGTATGAGATTCTGCGCAGTTCGGCGTATGCGCTGACAGCGCTGGGCGACGATGAGCGGCCGAAGTGGGAGAAGGACTTCAGCGCTCTGGGCGCGTGCCTCTCGATTGATACGGTGGCGATCACCGCGCAGGATCAGCTGGTGGAAGCAACGGGAGCTTGAAGGGCCACAGGAATCAGCAACCGCCGGCATCCCGCCAGCGGCTGCTCGAAAAGAGTGGTCCAGGTTTTTTTGCAGTCTGTGTCGGGCCCTTTGCGACTTCGTCTCTTTCAGCGTTTTTGCTTACGCTGTAGCGGCGGAGTGCGCCCGACTCCTCGTTCCTATTTTGTTGGGGCAGGCGGCAGATAACTTAGGTCCGCTTCGAAACGATATTCGTTGACCTCGGCCTGCACGATCAGCGGCCGGATCTTCACCAGCAAAGCCTGATAGCCGTCTTTGCCAAGCCCCTTTTCAACGCCAAAAGGTTCGTCGAGCTGTGCCCATTTCTCCATTTCAACGACCGAAGTTACCTGCGTATTTGGTGCGCCATAGCGCGCTTTCGCGAAGGTGTAGGTTTTCAATCCACCCTTCTGCGCCGCCGGCAGGATGTCGGTCTTCACGAGGTCGAGATACTCTTTGTACTTTTCGGGACGTATCAGGGTCGTCAGAACCCGAACCATCTTTGGCATCTCGGGGCTTGACGGCAGGCTCAGATCCGGCTGAATCTCCTCGAGGGTTCTGCGCCAGCTTGCCGCACAGTCAATCATCCGAGTCTGGAACCTCGCCAGGTCGGCAGCATCATCCTTCGTGGCGGCGTCGGGACCGGCATCGAGCTCGGACCATTTGGTGTAGTACGTGACGATCGCATACTCGCGGGGACCGGTGAGTGAAACCCACACGGAGCTATAGCGAGTGGATTTGTCTTTGGCCATCAACGCGTGAAGTTCCTTGATTTCTGCCTGGAAATCGCCGATCCGGTCCGGCTTGACACTCACGAACGTGACGCTCCGGATATTTCCTTGAGCCCCCGCAAAGGGTAGCAGTGCTGCTGCGGCTGCCGCTGCGAGGACGCATCGGCGCACGACACTTCTTGCATTGAATCCCATGGATTGCCTCCTTGTTGCGAGCCGGGACTTAGCGACCCGGCATTCGAAGGTCCGGAGTTTCAGCCGAACGTTATCTTCCTGAAGGCATCGGCGAAAGGGGTCCGGCATCGATGTCTTCACCATCAGCAGCGCTCAGATTCAGGGTGGGATGCTGTGATCGGGCGAGTATACACGGATTCCCCGCCGCGAGAGGCAATTGATCCGGACCCATGCGCGCTGGGAGTTCGCGTGACTTAATTTAGCGGTCTTGGGATCGATCGACTCTGATTCCGCGTTAGCCGTGTTCGACGCGCGCTTTGATATCCGCGTACGCCGCACGGATGAGCCGGCGTAGAGCGGCGGCGTTGGCGGGCGTTTCCGGTCGCAGCTGTACATGGCGCATGAACTTGCCGGTGCCCTGCAGCAGTCGTGCCGGATCGGCCAGCGATGCGCCCTGAAAGAATCCCACGTTGACGTGCGCGGTAAATGCGTTGACATAGCCGAAGGGGACATCTCCCAAACACGCTACCGGGCAGCCGTCGTGGAGCAGCTCCCGGACCTCGTCGCCGCACGCGCGCATCACCTCAAACCACTGGTGCGCAATGTTTCCCAAGGGACCCGCATGCCCACTCATCCAGGCATCGATGGCGGGATCCCGCTCGACAGCGCCGACGAATCGAAGCAATTCCGTTGTCTTCACGGCTCTAAATTTATCGCAAAGATTGATCGAAGAGAAACGCCGGAGAGTTCCGGATCGTGGTATCGGAACGGGCAGGCCTGCGATAGCCGCTTCAGCCCACCGTTTTCAGCGGATCAGGAACGCAGCCGATGCATCCAATCCACAAGGCAATCCATATTGCCCCGGAGAACGTTCTCAGAGAGACTATAGAAAACGGAGGGTGCGCAATGGCGATCTCTCGTTCCAGCCTGCCCGTCGCTGTCATCCAGCCCCGCGGTATTCTAGCGGGTCGTGCCGCGCTCAAAAAGCGGATCGACAATACGTTCCTGATCGGCTTCCCCTTTGCCGGTTCCGTGGCCAGTTTTTTCTGGTTTCGCGCACACCCCATTCACGTGGTTGAGGTGGTGACCTTCATCCTCGGCTACTTCGTCATTGGAATGGGCACGGGGATCGGATTCCACCGCTATTTTTCACACAAGAGCTTTGAGACAGCGCCCTGGGTTGCTTATCTGCTCGGCGCGGCTGGATCAATGTCGTTTCAGAGCTCGCTGCTGACCTGGGTTACCGACCACCGACGCCATCACGCCCACACTGACAACTGCGGCGACAACCACAGCCCGGTCGTCGACGGCCACTGCGCCCATGAGTCCTCCCTTAAGGGCTTGTTCCACGCCCATATTGGATGGATGTTCGACGACACCAGTACCGACCGCAGCATCTACGGCCGCGACCTGGCGCGCGATCCCATCATCCGGTTCTATGCCCGCACCCATTACGTCTGGCCGGTCGTTTCGGTTGCCATTCCCTGGCTCGTCGGGTATGCCTTCGGCGGATTGACGGATGCGTGGGGCTGCTTCTTCGCGGCGTGCTTGCGCACGTTGCTTTTCCAGCACTCGGTCTGGGCAGTTAATTCTCTTGGCCATACCTTCGGTTATGAGAACTACAACTTGAGGAACAACAGCAAGAACAACCGCATTCTTGCGGCGCTCACATTTGGCGACGGCTTCCACAATAATCACCATCGCTATCCGCGCTCCGCCTTCCACGGATTGTTCAAGTACGAGCTGGACCTGAACGGCATCCTCATTCTGGGACTGAGAAAACTGGGCTTGGCCCGCAACATTATTTTTGCGGATGGCTACCTTGGCGATCAGCGTCCAGTTCTCCCCGCCGACGCACGCTGCGAGCAACACTCCGAACCGGCGAGTGACGCGAGCGCCTGAACTAAGCCTCGGCCTGAGTTATGTACGGACCAGCCATCACGCCGCGTGTGCCGAGCGCCATTAATTTCATGGCGAGCTGGACGCTCTTCTTTTAGGGCCACACACGAATGCGGCCGGAGGGGAGACTCTCGCGAGTGCCCCTCCGGCCGAAACGCAGAACGACGAGCGGCAGGCTGCCGCCGTTAACTGGACCTAGAAGTTGAACTTTCCAGCCAGCTGGAATGCGCGTGCGCCACCGGAGCCGAAAACGCCTCCCGCGGTGGACACAGGCATTCCGAAGCTGGAGGAGTAGTTGGGGTTGTTTTGATCGGGCGAGAGCGCATTGGCGAATCCCGAGTAATTCAAATTGCTGACCCCGAGAATGTTGGTCACGTTGAAGATGTTGAATGCCTCGCCGAGCAGGGTGACGGAGCTGCGTTCGCCGATCTTGAACGTGCGGTCGAGGCGAAAATCAAGCGCGTTGAAGCTATCGTTGAACCTGGCTTGCGGGCTCACCTGGGGCAGGATGACATAGCTGTTGGCACTGGCTTCGAACACGCCTCCGGCGGCGTTGGTTCTGGCGATGAAGGTGTTGAGTTGCTGCGCATTGTGGAACTCGCGGCCTCCAGCATTGCGTTGCATGGTGGGGACGCGCTCGCTGCCATCGGGCAGAAGAATATCCATCGGAACGCCCGAGGCAATGGTCCAGATGGGCGCGAAATGGAACGACCATGGAAGATTGGCGACGCCTGAAAGCACGAGGCGATGCCGCTGATCGTTGGGGGGAGGGCCATACTCGCGTTGCAGGTTGGTTGGATCGATGGGTGAGTATTCGAACGGAATCTGATCGTCGTTCGCGTAGTTGAAAGCCTTGGCAAGTGTGTAGGCGGCATCGAACTCGCCGAACTTAGAGAAGCGTTGACGAACGCTTACCCAGAGCGCGTCATATTTTGTGTTGACGGCTGACTCGAGGTCGGTGACGTTATCGGGTCCCTGGGTGTCAGGGTTGAAGACAGTGCCGACGGGGCGGCCAATGATGAAGCGGGTGCCGAGATTGTGCACCCCGTCGACCTTGACCAGGAGGCCGTTGCCGATTTGCTTCTCGATGCCGAGGTTAAACTGCTGCACCATCGGGTTGCGCATGTGGTTGCTGATGACGTCGATGCCGGCAGCGCCCGCACCGGTAAAGACGAAGCCGCCAAAGGGATTGGACAGCACTTCAGGCGCGCCGGGAGCGAACGTGCCGTCCTGATTCAGGTAGATTGGAATGCCGTTGGGATCGGTAATGACATTGCCGGCAGTGACGTTGAGCGCCAGCGCGCGGCCATCGAAGCCCTTCTCGAGCGACATGATTTCGAGGGTGATGCGGTCGTAGTAGATTCCGTACCCGCCGTGAATACTCAGGTTGGGATTGAAGGCGTAGTTGAAGCCGACGCGCGGTCCCCAGTTATTGAAATCGCGGTGACGCGAACCTTGATAGAACGACTGCACAATGGGGTTCCGATGGCCATACCAGCTGAGGTTGTTAAGGTTCGTGTCCATCTCCCAACGCAGGCCAAGATTCAAGGTGAGGTTCTTGAGGGCCTTCCAATCGTCTTGAGCGAAGAGGGCAAAGTGGAAGCTGTCGTTGTTGGGCAGATCGAGGGGGCGGGTCGGAGTGGAACTGCGAAGAGCAACGGCAAACAGCAGATCGTCGTCATCCACCTTGCCATCCTGATTGCGGTCGAAGTCAGGAAAGTCCTCAACCGCCTGGATATTGCCTTGTTGAAAGACGCCGAGATTGAAGTCGGCATCAACGGCCTGCACTTCTCCGCCGAAGCTGAGTGTGTGGTTATGGTGGGACCAGCTGGCAACGTCGTCGCCCTGCAGCCGGAATTGCAGAGTCTGCTGCGGGACGCGGTAGGTGGCGCCGTCGTCGAGATCGGGATAGGTAATTTGCGGCGCGATGGAGGTGGGCGCTGTGGTGTTGATGAAGTTGTTGTCGGCGAAGCTGAGACGGTTGACGACCGCCGGCGTAAAGATGTGCACCCAATCGGCAGTAAGTCCCTGGAGGTGGTTGACGGCGGTCTGGCGATAGGCGGCAGTGCCGAGGGACCGATCCAGTGAACTCTGGCTCAGATCATCTTCCAGTTCGAGTGAATGCCGGAAGCCGATGCGATCGCGCGGAGAAACCTGCCAATCGGCACGCTCGGTAGTAAGGAAGTCGTGCAGCGGAGCAGTGGCAAAGACGCGGTTGATGGTCTGGTGCTGCGTGTCGCGCGCGCCGACCAGATCGGCGCCGAGCTGCTGGCGATCTTCAACAGCAACGAACCACCAGGCTTTGTCGCGGCGAATGGCGCCGCCGGCGTCAGCAGCGTACTGCTGGCGATGGAACTCCGGAGAGAGGCCGGGAACAGGCTGATAGGTTGCAGGGAGTCCCTGAAGCGACTTATCACGCTCGTAGAAGGAGACTCCGCCGTGAAGGTCGTTCGAGCCCTGCTTGGTGACCACGTTGACCACGGTTGAACCGGAGCGGCCGAGGCCGGCGGAGAAGCGGTTGCTCGCAATTTGAAATTCCTGCACGGCATCTTCAGGAATATTCACCAGCGATCCGCCTACCGCGTCGTCGTTGTTGTCAGCGCCGTCGATGGTTACGTTGCCGCCGCGGCCGGTCTGGCCGGCAGACGAAATGACAATTGTATGCGACTTGGTGGGATCGAAATTGGGAGCAGGGGCGTTACCCGGGACAAGATAGGCGAGTTCAAGATAGTTGCGGCCGTTGAGAGGCAGCGACTCGATTTGCCGCGCGCCGATCACGCCTCCAATATCTGAACTCGTGGTGTTGACGCCCTCTTGTGCCTCGGCAGTCACCTCCACAGTGGTGCGATTTTCAGCGACGGCCAGATGGATGGGGATATTGAGATTCTGGCCAACCTCGAGCCTGACCGTTTGACGCCACTCCGAAAAGCCAGAGGAAACAGATACGGAGAGGGCGTAGTCGGCAGCTTCGAGAGTTGTGAAAGAGAAGACGCCATCGTTTTGCGTATTGAACGTGCGCTCGGTTCCCTGCGCAGGATTCGCAAGCGTGACGACCGCGCGCACGACTGCTTTTCCTGAAGGGTCTGCGACGGTGCCGCCGATGATGCCGGTACCGGACTGTTGCGCGTGAGAAGAAACAACGAGCAGGCAAGAGAGAAAGAGCGATCCGCAGATCGCTCGGGACAAGCGCAGTGCAAACACAGGGAGCCTCCGTGGAAATGACTTCAAAAGGGGAATGAGGCCTCAACCCTGAGCTCTGGGATTTTCTAGGAATAGCCTCATGCCGGACGATACGGAATGAGGTCGAGGATCGGCATCCTCATTTCAGACGAGCTGGAGGTCCACCAAGAGATGGAGACGCGCTCTCGGGCGAAAATCGGCTCGTTCACGAGGGGATCGACCCGGTCAATCGAATAGGTCGATGCACCCCATGTATACTTCACCATCCACGCGAAACGGATCGTTTGAGCAGATTGGTTCGGCGTGAAATTTCGGCACGTTTGAGGGGGACGAATGAAACGACGTAGTTTTCTATCGCTCGCTGCAGGAGCAGTCGCGTGTTCCGCTTCCGGGCAGTCCAGCGGCGCGGGCTCTGCGCAGATTCCAGTTTTGCACGGGCCCGACGATCGCAGCGGGAAAGCCCATCCCCTCGGAGTGAGCGTACTGGCCTATAAGGTTGTCACGGCAGACACCCAGGGAGCGCTCTTTGTCGCCGAGCAGATGTTGCATGCCAAGGCTGGGACGCCACTGCATCTGCATCTGGACCAGGACGAATGGTTCTATGTATTGGAGGGTGAGTTCCTCGTTGAGATTGGCGGAGTACGCCATACGCTTACGGCTGGAGACTCGGTGCTGGGGCCGCGCCAGGTGCCGCATCGCTGGCTGTTCATCGGGAAAGGCTCCGGAAAGGTTTTGGTCTCCTTTGCTCCGGCGGGAAAGATGGAGTCTTTCTTTGAACAAGTCGCGAAGACCGGGGCAATGCCTGGGGAAGATAAGGCCCTCTTCGCCTCCCATGGCATGGAGCTGCTGGGGCCGGCACTGCAGGGCTAAAGCAACACTGACTGTCGCCAGCCCGACGAAGCCAAGTAATTTCGCCTAGAGTCCCGGGAGAGTAATTTCCCAACGCAGGTCCCTAGGGCTTCTTCTGTTGTTGCGGTTGCGGCGGCGGGTCGGGGTACGCATTTTCGACCGCGGATTTAAGCTGCTGGAGAAGCGGAACATCGGGAGCGCCTAGTCCGTCCGGCTGCTCCCCGGTCCAGATGGGACCGATGCGTTTGCCGTCGGGATTGGTTCCATAGACGCGCAACAGATCGGAGTCTGGGCCCACTTCGGCCCTCCCGCCGATTTGATCGGCATCCTGATTCTGCGAGGGGTTCTGCGACCCATTCTGCGACGGGTTCTGGCCACCGGGAGCCATGGGGGGCATGGGGTGGGGACCGGCCGAGATGCCGCCGTGTCCTTGCAAGGCGGCGAGCCGGCCCCTGCGGACAATGATGACCAAATCGGCCTGCGACGGGTTGATGGCCAGGGAATAACGATGCCAATCGCGAATCGCATCCTCGACATCGGAGATGGCCTGACGGTCTTCAGGAAAGAGGCGGGGATTGGTGATGTCGCCGTCCTGCGCCTGCACGTAAACGTAGCGCGCGTTCTGGAAGATTGCGGAGACGGCGGGCTTTTTTTTGTGTTGGGCGGGCAGGAGCGACGAGCCGCATAGCAGGATGACGGCGATGCGCTTGAAGAAGTTCATGGGGGCTCCTCCGCTCACGCGGCGCCATGGGGCTGCGGGAGCTTCGCAGGCAAGCGTACGCCGACTTTACGGGTTGTGGCAACGGGACTAGATGAAGCGGATCAGGGCTTTTGCTTTGGATCGGGCGGAGGGTCGGGATACGCGATCTCCACGGCCTTGCGCAATTGCAGGAGGAGTGGGACGTCAGGACCTTCGAGGCCGTCGGGTGCCTGGCTCTTCCAAATCAGGTTGCCGCGCCCGCCTTCTGCGCTGCGCATGTAGACCCGTAGAGTATCTTCCTGCGCGCCCATGCCGGTGCCAGGGTCTTGCGGGTTCGAACCGGGGCGGCCGATGGGAACACGCGGCAAAGGAGAACCGAACGGGACTCCCCCCGACCCCGGAAGGGAGCCGAGACGGCCTTTGCGCACGACGAAGATCAGGTCGGCGTCCGCCTCACTCGTGGTCAGGGTGTAGCGGTTCCAGTCACGGAGCCCGTCCTGCACATCGGAGATGGCCATGCGATCGGCAGGAGAGAGTTTCGACCGGGTGGCGTCTCCGTCTTCGGCTTGCACGTAGACGAACATTGCGGACTTGAATGCGGCAGGCGGCTGCTTTTCGGCGGCCAGAGACAAGGAATCGAGCGCAAGCAAGATGGCGACGGCTGCCAGGAGTTTCATTCGGGCCCCTCAGCGAAAAGGTTCTGGAATAGCGTGAACTCTTCGCATGCAGCATACGCGCACCGGTCGATTTTCGTCACGGACGTCCCGTCGCGCCTGCACGGAACGAGCGCTCCATAGGCTCATGGTTGCGCAGCTAGCTCTTCAGCGCGATGCGGATGTGGAGCTCTTTGAGCTGCTGCTCTGAGACGGTGGTGGGCCGTTCTTTTTTGGAGAATCAGGCGCCCGTTTCGATTTCATGGTGGCGCCCGCTTACTTCTGGATGGTCACTACTATTTAACAACGGGATGAGCGCTGCTATTTGATAGTTAGTCACTATTGGATAGCGAACGATCAGGATTGCCAACCGCATCGGTAGATAAAAGTGCGACATCCACAAGACTCTGCGCTATATTTACCTCCTCTCTCAAGTGCCCAATTCGACAGGAGACAACGGATGAACCCAGTACGAGCTGTGCGCCACCCCCGCGTATGCGGCCAAGCTCTCTTGCTTACAGCGCTGCTCCTCGCGGGCGCATCACTCGAATCTCGCGCCGAGCACGACTTCACGGTGAAGGGATCTTTCTTTTGTACGGCCCAGGGTGTGACCATGCCTATCGAAGGCGCCGTGATCGGCATCATGCGCGACAAGTCGTTCGCCGCCGATCCGATTGTGACCGAGGTGCAGACCGCGCTGGACGGAAGCTTCACCGCACAAGTCAATGCGAAAGACGTCGACAGCTATTATGCGAAGGTCTTTCTCAACGATAAGCAGGGTGTGTTCCTTCGCGATTGGTGGACGCTCAGTGTACGGGAGTACAACTCGGCCAGCCGCGGCAAAAATTCGACGAGCCTGGTCGATCTGGGTGGAACCACCATCTCGCGTGACGGGGGCAAGGGCACACCGGAATGCGCCATCTGGCAAGGTGGGCGGCACGCATGGCAGGAATACATCAGCGCGACAGGGCAGCGCCCGCTCATTGGAGAGAACGGCAACTATCAGATCGTCATGGAGAGCACTGATTCCGGTATCGTCTGGACTTCGCGAGATACGACGCACTGGGAAATCAACTACGGGACCGGTGAGTATTCGCAGGTGGATCCAGTGGCAAACCCGGAGTCGCTCACGTACGCGGATCTTTTTGAGATGTATGGGACTAACGTGCACGAATTCGGCCATGCCTTGCGCCAGACAGCGGATGGAAGTGAAAACCACTTCAGCTGGGATGCCACACGTTTCTTTTACGGGCACACACACGCACTGTGTGACAGCAGTCCAGCCGGAGTGAGAGACAACGCCGGATTCGGGTTCAACGAGGGGTGGGGGGACTATTGGCAAGAGTCGGACGCCAGCTCGCTGGAGGACTGCTTTAACAAAGGCGTGTCACCGACGAACTTCGATCAGGAATCTGCCGTCGCTTTTGATTTAGAAAACCTTGAGAACGCTCTCGGAACCTGTGCAGGGATCGTCGGAACCACGTTCGGAGACGCCCTTCAGCGTCAACGACGGAATCTGATGTTCAAGGTTCTGGTCGATGCGGGACACGAGAAGATTCACAGCGAGGAGGCATTCAGAACTGAATTTCACCAGCTCTACCCGGCATGCACATTGCCGGCAGAAGGCGCGATGCCGACGGCAGCGCACGTTCCGGTTGGGGCCCTGTCCCATCGGCAGCCGCCCGGTCCGACGAGCCCGAGCAAGGCCGCTCGAATTCAAGGAAGGCTTTCGTCGTTACCTGCTGAGATTCAAGCAGCGGAGACTACAGCCAAGCGCGTTCCGGCGACACTCGATCGGGAAGTGCAGGCGACGCTCGTCACGAAGCCCTCGTACCTCCGCGGCCAATTGGCGTACGCGCAGTTGCTCCAAAGCCATCTCGTGCCTGCAGTACAGAAGGCCGTCCCAAGCGCCGCATTCCTGATGACGGCAGCCGGCGAACAGCAACGCGCGGCCACGGTCACATCGTTCGATCAAGAGGCGCGTGCGATCGCGCTCAAGACGCTCACGGATGAACGCGCGGCTCTGATAGCGGCCAACTCGAGCGCATATGCCGAGGACATTCAATTACTCACCACTGAGATCGCAGCAGTTCAAGCGGGGTCCGACAGCCCAGCGGCAACTATGCTTCAGGACTTAGGGGACAACGACGGAGACGAGATTCGAGTCGTCGCGCCTCGGTGAGAGGCAGGTGCCTGGATGCGGTTATGCACCGCTTTGCGGACGATGAACGTCACTGATGTGCAGTCGCACTGGCGTGCGAAACGAACGCAGTAGGGTTCGCGCTGTGCCGTCAGCTCTTCAGCGCGATGCGGATGTGGAGCTCTTTGAGCTGCTGCTCTGAGACGGTGGTGGGCGCGTCGGCCATGACGTCGATGGCCTTTGCCGTCTTTGGAAAAGCGATGACTTCGCGCAGGCTGGATGCGCCGGTGAGCAGCATGACGATGCGGTCGAGGCCGAGCGCAATGCCGCCGTGCGGAGGCGTTCCATACTCGAGCGCATCGAGGAAGAAGCCGAAGCGCTGCCTGGCTTCTTCTTCACTGATGCCGAGCGAAGCGAAGATTTGCTGCTGCACATCTTTGCGATGGATGCGGATCGAGCCCGAGCCGAGTTCCAATCCATTCATCGCGAGGTCGTAGCAGTCGGCGCGGACCGATGCGGGGTCGCTGACGAGGTTCGCCATGTCAGCTTCGTAGGGCGCGGTGAAGGGATGATGTGCGGGCATCCACTTGCCGCTGGCCAGGTCGTACTCGAACATCGGGAAGTCGACGATCCAGATGGGGTGGAAGGCTTTCGATCCGTCCAGGGAATTGCCGCTCCGCGGGTCCGCGTTTTGGACGGCTTCGTCTGTAACCTGAAACGCCTTGTGCTTGTCTGCGTACTTCTTTGCCAATTCAGTGCGGAAGTTGCCGGCTGCCGCATAAACATTGATCTCGCGCTCTGAGAGACGGCCTGCGAACTTGGTATCGCTGGCCTTGACATGGTGCGCGGGATCGCCGGCGACGATGATGACGAAGTCCGCTTCAGAAGCGCCTGCGAGTTCGCGCACCTTGGCTGCGGCTTCAGGAAAGCTTTTGGCGAGGCGCTTGAAGTCGTCGATGAACTTCGCGCCTTTCTTCTGATCGAAGGTCGGATGATTGTCTTCGCGCTCTTTGCGGCTGAGTTCGCCGACATTCGGAATGCGCAACGCGACGACAGGCAGCGCTGGATCGATCTGCAAAGTCGCAAGAGCCTCGTCGGTGAAAGCGGGGCGCACATCGGTGAGGCCGGGCAGACGCAGGTCGGGCTTGTCAGAGCCGTACTGGCGCATGGAGTCGTCGTAGGTGATGCGCGGGAAGGGCGTGGGCAGAGTGATGCCCGCGGCAGCCCAGGCGGCGGCACAGAATTTCTCGACGACGCCAAAAACATGCTCGCGGCGCGGGAACGACATTTCCAGATCGACTTGGGTGAACTCAAGTTGGCGATCGGCGCGCTGGTCTTCGTCGCGGAAGCAGCGCGCGACCTGGAAGTAGCGATCGAAGCCGGAGATCATGAGGATCTGCTTGAAGATCTGCGGCGATTGCGGCAGCGCATAAAACTCGCCGGGATGCACGCGGCTGGGGACAAGGAAATCGCGCGCGCCCTCGGGTGTGGACTTATTCAGGACGGGCGTTTCGATTTCCAAAAAACCCTGCGAAGACAGGCTCTCGCGGATCGAGCGCGTGATCTGGTGGCGGAGCCAGAAGTTGCGCTGCATCTCGACGCGGCGGAGGTCGATGTAGCGGTACTTGAGGCGAACCTCCTCGTTCTGGATGGCTTCTTCGGCAGGCGAGAACGGGGCGAGGCGCGTGTCGTTGAGGACCCGGAGCTCGGTAGCTTCAATCTCGATTTCGCCGGTCGGCATTTTGGGATTGATAGCGTCCTTATCGCGCAGGCGCACCTTGCCGACGGCGGCGACAACATACTCGGGGCGAACCTGTTCGCCCTTGGCGTGGCCCTCGGGGACGAGTTCCTTGTCGAGAACAACCTGGGCGATGCCGCTGCGGTCGCGGACGTCGAGGAAGATGAGGTTGCCGTGATCGCGACGACGATTGACCCAGCCCATGAGGACGACAGGTTGGCCGGTGTGGGCGGCGCGGAGATCGCCGCACATGTGGGTGCGTTCGAGAGTACCGAGAAAGTCGAGCAATGGATGAATCCTTAGTTTTGGGTTCGGCTAAAGCCGGAGACCCGCAGGGGCTGAAGCCCCGAGCGTTTTTGACCATTGTCTGCGGCACGACTCAAGTCGTGCCCTGTTACAAAGCAAAAGTATCGTGCTCAGATGCTGCGTAAATGATTTGCAAGCTCTGCGCGCGGGATCTTGGTTTGTGTGCCTGAGGCGAAGTCTTTCACTGTCAGGATACCGGATGCGAGTTCGTCTTCGCCTAGGATGACGATGCGGCGAGCGACCTTGTCGGCGGTCTCGAAAGACTTTTTGAGACGGAAGCTGCCGTCGCCGAGTTCGATGCTGAGCCCTGCGCGGCGCAGCTCACGGGCCAGCGCGAGCGCCGCGGCGTTGATGCTCTCACCCAACGGCGCAATATACGCATCCACCTTCTCAGGCTTGGCGGCTTCGAGAGCTTGCAGAGTCAGAACAAGCCGATCTTCGCCCATGGCAAAGCCGATGCCCGGAGCTTTGGGTCCGCCGATGGCTTCGGAGAGGCCGTCGTAGCGGCCGCCGCCGAGCAGGGCATTTTGTGCGCCCAACCCGCCATGGGTGAACTCGAAGGTGGTGCGGGTGTAGTAGTCGAGGCCGCGGACGAGGCGGTGATTGCGTGTGTAGGGCACGCCGGCAGCGTCAAGCGCGGCGAGGACGGCGGCGAAATGGCTCTTAGATTCCTCGTCGAGAGAATCGACAATCTTGGGCAGTGCATCGATGATCGGCTGGTCCTCGGGGACCTTGCAGTCCAGCAGGCGGAGGGGATTGGTGACGGCGCGGCGCTGGCAATCTGTGCACATTCTCGGCGCGACCGGGATGAGCGCTTCGCGCAGGACCTGGTTGTAACGTTCGCGGTCCGCGGAAGATCCCACGGAATTGATTTCGAGCAGCCAGCCGGTGATACCAAGTTCCTCAAGCAGAGTGGCGAGCATTTCGAGGACTTCCGCATCGCGGAGGGGCGACTCGCTTCCGGCGGAGGCAGGGCCGATGACTTCGGCGCCGATCTGCGAGAACTGGCGGTAGCGGCCCTTCTGCGGGCGCTCGCGGCGGAACTGCGGGCCGATGTAATAGAGCTTCTGCAACTGGCCGGTCTCGCCGAGCTTGTGCTCGATGTAGGCGCGGACGACGCCGGCGGTATTTTCGGGGCGGAGGGTGAGGGACTGCGGCTTTTCAGATTGGGCGCGGGCGCGGTCCTCCCACGTGTACATCTCCTTCGAGACGATATCGGTTTCTTCGCCGACGCCGCGGGCAAACAGGCCGGTGTCTTCAAAGATGGGGGTGCGGATTTCGCCGAAGTTGTAGCGGGCAAAGACGCTGCGGGCGGTCGCCTCGATGCGGTTCCAGAGGGCCGTTTCGGGCGGCAGCAGGTCGCGGGTGCCCCGCACGGCTTTCAGGGTTGAACTCATAGGGATGTTAACCTTTGTTGCAACTTCTTAGGATACAAGGTGGGAGCGATGGTATTGCATAGGTCGCACGGGTTGAAGCCTGCGATGGTGTGCTAGCGATTGCGGCACGACTGAAAGTCGAGACCAGTTACAGAGCTCGCCGTGCTCAAGGGGCTTCTTGAAGCTACGCTCTCTTCTTGATTGACTTCAGCAGCGTTGTGTCGATGCGGGTTTGCCAACCGGGGCCCGTCGATTTGAAGTGGTCGATCACTTCGGGCGAGAGCCGCAGCGAGACCAGCTTCTTGGTCGGAGCCTTCTGCGGGCCGCGCTTGCCGCGGCGCACGACTTTCCCTTTGCGCACCAGATCGGCTTGCTCAAGCCACGCGCGCGTTGCCCCTGCGTCGTTCGGGTTGTAGGGGCCGTCCTCTGGATCGAACGGGATCGTGTCGCTTTCATTGAAAGCCTTCACGCGGTCCCAGTTGGTTTCACTTTGCATCTTCTTCATACTGTTTCCGCTCCTCTCGGCTCGCAGGCCGGAATGAGATCACCCGCACGTCGTCTTCTCGCTTCGAATAAATCAACGCCAGCAGTTTTCCGTGAATGATGGCCAAGGCGAGGTCAATCCATCGCGACTCTCCGGTGTGGCTGCTCACGTAGGTGCACTTGTCCGGGTTTTCGAACACGAGATGAGCGTCTCTGAAGTCGAGCCCGTGTTTCTTCAGATTCGATTTTCGCTTTGGCTCATCCCAAATCAGCACAGTTTAATTGTAGCTACAGTTTGAGCGGAAGACAAACCCACATCCGGTTGCGCGGGACCCAAGTCCGGGTTGAAACCTCAATCCCACTTTTGGGCAGTTACCTTGATGCTTGACCCGCTCCGGATTGTCTTTACTGTGGTTTTACGCGAAACCTACAATTCGCTCCGGACTCAGTTCCGAGCCTGGAGAGGGCTTGCGATGCGGTTTTGTGCGGGTGCGTTGATCGTAGGGTGCGCGCTAGCCGGGCCTGCGGCGGGGCAAACCCGTGTGGACATTGAGCCGATTCGATCTTCAGACGCTTCCGGGACCTGCGACTACAAGCCCAACGGGCCGGAGAAAAGCTACTTCAACAATGTGAGCAAGGGCGAGACGGTGAATGGAGCCGCGGGTGATCCCTACACCATTCACGGGAAAGCCGGGAAGTATATTGCCTGGTTTGGCATTGTGCGCGGGATTACGCCACCGGCCAAGGCCGGCGACGACGTGCAGCTGCTGGTGGAGCATCGGTTTTTCGATGGATCGAGCGACTGCCGGCTGATGGTGGTTGCGCAAACCGGGGCCGGGGATTTCCAGGCCGGGCTGCGGATCGATCCGGCCTCGATTCCGCCGCTGGCGCTGGTGAGGATTTACGGGGTGGTGGTCGCCGAGAAAGATCATGTGCCGCAGGTGCTGGCGCAATACATGCGTGTTTGGCCGTGGCACACGTTCACTTTTACGCAGTACGGGCCGGCCGATCAAAGCAATCGGCGATGGGCTAAGTTCGCTCAGTACGGCGGGCAGATGTACAACCCGTCTCCCACCGAGGACTATTACCGTCACGTTCTGGGCGACCCTTTGGATTTCGGAATGAATCTGAAGCCGGAGAACGGCCTGGCCCAGGCCGAGAGCAAACCCTAGGCTTTCCACGAAGCTGTTTGCATCTGCGGTGTGCCTGCGGCATCCTACTCGACATGGAATACAGACTGCTGGGAGGCTCGGGCCTCAAGGTTTCCGTGCTCAGTTTTGGCGCTGCGACGTTCGGCGGCGGCAATGAGTTTTTCAAAGCGTGGGGCGAAACGGACGTAGCCGAGGCGACGCGGCTGGTGGACGCCTGCATCGATGCGGGCGTGAACCTGTTCGATACGGCAGACGGCTATTCGAACGGGCGATCCGAGGAGATCCTGGGCAAGGCGCTGGGCGCGAAGCGGGGCAAAGTCCTGATTTCGACCAAAGCCTACTTTCCCATGGGCGATGGGCCGAACGATCGCGGAACGTCGCGGCATCATTTGCGCGAGGCGCTTGAAGCGAGCCTGAAGCGGCTCGGCACCGATCATGTCGACATCTATCACATGCATGCGTTCGACGCACTGACGCCCATTGAAGAGGTGCAGGACACGCTGAACAGTTTTGTGCGCGAAGGCAAGGTGCGGTACATCGCTGCCTCAAATTTTTCGGGATGGCATTTGATGAAGTCGCTGGCGGTGGCCGATCGCTATGGGTGGACGCGCTTCGTGGCCCACCAGGTGTACTACTCCCTGATCGGGCGCGACTACGAGTGGGAGCTGATGCCGCTGGGGATCGAGGAGAAGGTCGGTGCGCTGGTGTGGAGCCCGTTGGGCTGGGGAAGGCTGACGGGCAAGATTCGGCGCGGACAGCCGCTGCCGGAGGTGAGCCGTCTGCACAAGGCGGCCGAAGGCGGGCCGCAGATGCCGGACGAGTATCTGTATAGCGTTGTTGACGCGCTGGAGGAAGTTGGCGGGGAGACCGGGAAGACGGTGCCCCAGGTGGCGTTGAACTGGCTGCTGCAGCGGCCGACGGTATCGTCGATCATCCTGGGGGCGCGCAACGAGGAGCAGCTAAAACAGAACCTCGGCGCGGAGGGGTGGAACCTGACAGCGGAGCAGGTGGCGAAGCTGGACAAGGCGAGTGCGGTGGTTCCCGCGTATCCCTACTGGCACCAGAGGCAATTCCCGGAGCGGAATCCGCTGCCTGTGTGAGACAGGTGTCAGGGGTCAGGACTGTGAGACTGACCAATGCTGCTAGTAGCTGTGGTGGTGGCGGTGGACGACGTAGCGGCCAATCATCCAGCCGACGGCGCTGCCGACCAGGACATCCGAGGGGAAATGCTGGCGCGCGAGGATGCGCGAGATGCTGACCCCGGTAGCGAGGCCGTAGGCAGTGATCTGCGTCAGCGGGCCCTTGTATTCCGAAGCGATGACGGCGGCCGAGGACCAGGCGATGATGCTGTGGTTCGACGGGAAAGAGGAGTTGAAGCCGACGCTGGTCTGAAAGAACTTGCCGCGCGCGTTGTCCACCGTGGGCCGTTCGCGCAGGGCGATAATCTTCGCCACTTCATTCACCGCGATGCTGTCGAGAATGGCTTCGCCGCCGAGGATGCCGGTTTCAGTGGCGTGCTCGTCATGATGGATTGCGCCTAGAGCGTAGATGATCACCGGAGCCGCGATAAAACCACCTTCCAGCCCATTGGAAGCGGTGGAAGAGCGGCTATTGAGCGAGGCGTTCTGCAGCTTCGAAGACGTCATGACCTGGTGGTCAGTGGTGATGGCCACGGTGGTTCCAATCACAAGAAGCGCGGGACCGAGGACGTTGGACTCGTTGAGGTGCGCGGGGCTGGTCCAGATGGCTTTTTGATCTTGGAGCAGATGGCGCGGCGTGTTGCGGAGGGTGATGACTTCGTCGTTTTGGGAATGGGGCTGCGGCGCGTCGGGCAGGTCGGCAACTGTTGTCTGCGCGAAGGCAGGGCAGAAAGCTGCGAGGAGTGCCGCAAGGAGAACGGCGAGGAGCAGGGGCTGTTTCGGGGGCAAGGGAGTCTTTCTCAAAAGCGTCACACTACCTAGAGATGCTAAACGGTTGATGGCATTGAGTTGCATGAACAAAACTTCATCTTTGGTCACTGCTGAAAGCTGGTTCGGCAAGATACATTGCAACGTAATCGAGGTAATTTTGCGCGTACTGGAGAATGAGGGTGCGGTCGCTGTCGCCAAGTTCCCGACGCATTTTGGCGGGTACGCCGGCCCACAGCGTGCGGGGCGGAACCACGGTATTTTCAGGAAGAACCGCGCCGGCAGCAATGATCGAGCCCTCGCCGATACGGCAGTTGTTGAGTACCGTAACGCCCATGCCGATGAGGACCGCGTCTTCGACTACGCAGCCGTGCACGGTGGCGTTATGGCCGATCGTGACCCAGTCGCCGACGGTGACGGAGTAGAGATTGCGCTGGCCATGCAGTACAGCGCAGTCCTGGACATTGGAGTTGGCGCCGACGCGGATGGAGTGAACATCGCCGCGCAGAACGGCATTCATCCAGACCGAGGAGTGTTCGCCGAGGGCGACATCGCCAAGGATCTGGGCGGAGAGGTCGACATAGCAGCTATCGGGGATTCTGGGAGTGTGGCCCTGCCAGGAGCGGATCATAAGACGAAACCTCCGGGGTCAGTCTAGAACATGGGGTGCGGAGGCCGGGAGGCAGCAGATTTTCGATCAGAGCAAAGGTTTCGACCAAAAACCTCATCTACTGAAAACAGTTATCTTTTAGTTGATTTGTGCGCACCGATTGGCCGCGAAGTTGTTAATTCAAGTATCATGAAGAAGCCCCTTTGGCAGGCTTGGAGGTGGGTTTCTTTGGCAGAGGTTCGCGTACAGGAAGGCGAACCGCTCGAAAATGCGCTACGCCGGTTTAAGCGGAAGGTGCAGCAGGAGGACATTATCAAGGAAGTGAAGCGTCACTCCTACTACCTGAAGCCGGGCGAAAAGCGCCGCGTCAAAGCAGCACTGGCGCGCAAGCGGAATCGTAAGAAGGCTCGTAAAGAGCAGGACTAACTGAATCTTCCGGATCTGATTGCAGGTTCGGCATAACTGAGTTGCGATGAGCTATCCCAGCGCGATCCGTGGTTGAATGGCGGGAGCGCGAGCAAGATGGAAGCCAAAACGGGACAGCCATCGCAATTCAATTCAACCACGTGCATTCCGCCGCTGAACGGGTGATGGCGGAACCAACCAAGTCATCTCCCATCTTCGGCATCGATCCTCTAATCGCCGCCCCCCTTTCTAGCGGCCCGGGCCCTTGTTGTGAAGAAGTACGAAGACAGGGAAACGGGACCGGCAAGCTCCTTGAGAAATGGCCGATTTCAACGATCCCTTCTTTGGGGAACGGCCATGGTATTTACCGATCGAATCCTGACGTGTATCGATTGCGGGGCGGAGTTTGTCTTCACCGCCGGCGAGCAAGTCTTCTTCAAAGACAAGCAGTTCCAAAACGACCCCAAGCGCTGTAAGCAGTGCAAGGCCAAGCGGAGCTCAAGCGGGACGCGGGTGCGCGCCGAGACACGAACCAAGTGCTCGGAGTGCGGCGAAGAGACAACTGTTCCCTTCAAGCCCACGCAGGGCCGGCCAGTTCTGTGCCGGTCGTGTTTCCAGAAGAAGCCGCCAGGGCCGGTGAGCCCTAGCGCACCGCCGAGCTGAAGAGCAGATCGCCATTGATCCCGCTGGGATGACCCGCGCTGCGCACGAGTGTGGCGAGCTGCGCCCAGTGCCGCGGGCTGTGCAACAGCGCATGGGCGAGGATCTTGCGGCGGGTGCAGGTGCGCTTCTCCGCCGGAAGCCAAGACGCGTTCAGCGTGTAGGGCTCTTCCCAGTTTTCATCGGGATCGGCGAGCAGCTTCTGGTAGATCACTGCGGCGCGGCGATGCAGGTCGTAGAGGGCCTCCAAGGGGCCGGTAGGTAAAGCTTCCTTGGGCGTTTCGGGCCCGCCCTGCAGGCGCTCGGCCCAGCGCAATTCCACACCCCAGATGTGACGGACAAAGTCCTGCACAGCGGCGGCGCCGCCGATGCCGCAGGGCAGCTCAAGGGCGGCGGGGTTGGCTTCAAGCCAGCCTTTCCAGAGAAGCGCAGATTCCTCATTCCAGGCCAGCAGCTCTTCCATTGCAATCGACACGCTCATGCCCCGGGTCTCCTCATGGTTTGGCCGTCCTCACGCTTTGGCCTTTAATGCGCGGTGACCGATGTCGCGCCGGAAGTACATGCCTTCAAACTGAACTTCGGCCAGGGCCTGATAGGCGCGGGAGAGGGATTCGCGCAGGGTGTCTCCCGTGGATGCAGCGCAGAGGACGCGGCCGCCGCTGGTGACAAGCTGGCTGCCGAGGCGAGCAGTGCCGGAGTGAAAGATCTGCACAGCGGGAACGATGGCGGCGTTGGTAAGGCCGGAGAGAGCGATACCGGTTTTGTAGCTGCCGGGATAGCCGGCGGAGCTGGCGACGACGCAGGAGGAGGCGCCGGGGGTCCAGCGCAGAGGTGTGTGGGCAAGGCTGCCGTCGATACAGGCCTCAAGCGCGTCGAGAAGGTCGGACTCAAGACGGAGCAGGATGGCCTGGGTTTCAGGATCGCCGAAGCGGGCGTTGTATTCGAGAACCTCAGGGCCGCGCGGCGTCATCATGAGGCCGCAATAGAGGACGCCGACGAAGGGGGTGCCTTCCGCGGCCATGCCGCGCACGGTGGGCTCGGCAATGTGGCGCAGGATCCACTCCGTCATCTGCGGCTCGAGCATGGTGTCAGTGGAGTAAGCGCCCATGCCGCCGGTGTTGGGCCCGGTGTCGTATTCGCCGATGCGCTTGTGGTCCTGCGCGGGAACCAGAGGCGCGACATGCGTTCCATCGCTGAGGCAGAGGAAGCTGATCTCTTCACCTTCGAGGAATTCTTCGAGCACAACCTGGCGTGAGGCTTCGCCGAGGAGCGAGCCCTCAAAGAGCCCGTGCGCGGCCTCAAGCGCAGTGTTGCGCGAGTCACAGATCAGAACGCCTTTGCCGGCAGCAAGGCCGTCCGCCTTGACGACGATGGGCGTATGGAAATGAGGGATGGCCTTCTCGAGTTCGCTGGTGCTGGTGCAGACCATGTACTTCGCCGTAGGAATCTGATGACGCTTCATGAATTCCTTGGCGAAGGCTTTGCTTGATTCGAGCCGTGCTGCAGCCTGGGTGGGGCCGAAGACGCGCCGGCCGCGGGCCTGGAGGGCATCGACAATGCCCAGCGAGAGCGGCAGCTCGGGACCAACAACGGTGAGTGCGGGGTCTTCGGCTTCGACAAGGCGCAGCATGTCGTCGAGGCTCTTGAGGTCGACGGGAACGCAGCGGGCGATTTGCGCGATGCCGCCGTTGCCGGGCGCGCACACAACTTCAGTCACACGCGCACTGCGCGCGATGGCCCATGCGAGCGCATGTTCGCGTCCGCCGGAACCCAGGATCAGGACTTTCATTTGAGGAACCCCTTCTTTCGTCCGGCAGTCGCCGAACCCCCGAAAGGGTATGGTCGGCAATCGGGGTGGGTGAAGTCAAACGGGGGTGTCCCAGACTGCGTGCGCGGCCTCCTATACTGAGGCGTGGATCGTGCAGGGTTTCGGCGATTCGTGGGAGCGTCTCTATCGTCGAGTCGCGCATCAAGCCGTATTTAGAGCAGGTGGCCGAGCAGGAACGGCGGGCGGCGCAGCGGCGTGCGTTTGTGCGCAACCAGACGCTGGGGCTGGTGCTGTTTGCGGCAGCGATTCTCGTGTGGTGGCTCTTTCACACCAATCCCAAATGGATCTTTCCGCCGGGGTGGTGGAGGCTTTAAAGCAGGGAATAGGGAATAGGGAATAGGGAATAGGGGCCAAGTGTCGGAGAGCAGAGAGCGCCGATGATGGAATTGCGAAGGACTGATCCGCTGGCGGTGATGCTGCTGGGGCCGACTGGGAGCGGGAAGACAGCGTTGTCGCTCGCACTCGCCGAGCGCTTCAACGGCGAAATCGTGAGCTGCGACTCGGTGGCTGTGTATCGGGGCATGGACCTCGGTTCAGCGAAGCCGTCACGCGAGGAACGGGCGCGAGCGCCGCATCACCTGATCGATGTGGCGGACCCTGATAAGCCGTTTACAGCGGGCGAGTACAGCAGGCAGGCGCGGACGGCGCTGCACGACATCACAAAGCGAGGACGGCTGCCGATTGTGACCGGCGGGACGGGCCTCTATCTGCGTACGCTGACGGAGGGCCTGTTTGCGGGACCGGAGCGGCAAGAGGATTTGCGCGAACGTCTGCTGCGCAGCATCCAGCGGCACGGAAAGATGTGGCTGCATCGGTTGCTGACGCGGCTTGATCCGGTGTCGGCGACGCGGATTCATGCCAACGATGCGCCCAAGCTGATTCGCGCGATTGAGGTATGCCTGGCGGGGCGCAAGCCGTTGTCGCAGGTGCTGGCGCGCGATCCGCTGATGGGGTTTCGCCTGCTGCGGATTGGGTTGAATCCGCCGCGCGAGGCGTTGTATCAGCGGCTGAATGCGCGCTGTGCCGCAATGTTTGCGGCCAGCCTGGTCGAGGAGACACGCCAGCTGATCGAGCGCTACGGTCCGGTGAAGGCGCTGGACTCGCTGGGCTATCGGCAGGCGCGAGGCGTGCTCGATGGGACGTTGACTCTTGGGAAGGCCATCGAAGCGGCACAGCAAGGGCATCGCAATTATGCAAAGCGGCAGATGACGTGGTTCCGGCGCGAGCCCGATGTGTATTGGTTGGATGACTTCGGCGATGCGGCGGAAACCATTGCGGCGGCGAGCGCGCTGATTGATGCGCGCTAGTGTTGAGCTCGTTGCTTTCCCACCCATTTTCTTGTGGATCGGTAGTTCGCGGCGGCTTGCGGGTTTTTTAATAGACCAGGCGCACGTTCATCAGGTGCGCTTCCGTGTCGGCGATGCCTTCGGCGTGGGGATGAATCGTGGGCGCACCGGGCGCGCTCTTGGGCGCATGGGCTCCGAGCCACTTCTTCAAGATCTCAGGGTTGTAGCGCTTGCCGGCGACCTCTGACCATCCTGCGAGCAGCGCCTTGCTTGTGCCTGGCGTGGGTTCGGCGCCCTCGATCGAAAGCTGGCCGAATAGATACGGGTAGCCCTCTTCCACTTCGACCGACACATCAATGACCTTGGCTTTCTCATCGACAGCCATCGACGGAACCGCGCCCACGTCGGCAAAACCTTCTGCCTCGTAGAGGGCCTTCACCTTTTCGAGTCCGGTGGCGATGGCGCTGCCGTTGAAGACGCTGCCGGCAATGATGGGAAACGCGCTGCGCAGCTTCTCCTTCTTGAATTGCGATGTGTGCTTGAAGATGATCTGCCCCATCGTGTATTGATCGCCCGCTTCGAACTGGACCGTAACGACGGCCGAGCGCTTCGCGCCTTCAGGTCGCACGTTGGCCAGCTGCGGAGTCTCGAGGTGAGCGAAGTAGTAGCCGTTGTCGCGCAGCTTTTGCTGGATGCGATCCTGCAGCTCTTCCAGAGTGAAGGAATTGCCCTGCAGCGACGCGGTGAAGGACTGCCAATCCGCCGCGGGCTTGTCGGTTGCGGTCAGGGTGAGAGTCCGCACCGTCACGGTCTCCGCGGTTGGCGATGTCTGCTGTGCCGACGCCGCAGCCGCCAGGAAACTCACAGCCAGAATGATGCAACTTGCTTTGCGCATCCGTCTTCTCCCAGTTCCTCACCGCGCGCTTTTCGGTTGCACGCGGCTTCAATTCTCGCTGCCACCATGCGCTTTCCGCGACGCTTGCGTCAATGCGAATCGCTCGCGGCGAGGGTGATCTCAATGTAGTCCAGCGCTGCCGGATCGTTCGTGTCCGGCGTTCCCATGATACGAATCGTGTCGCCCGATTTCAGCACGACGTTGGGAATAATATGGCGCGTGGAGTTGTCGCCGTGGGGGCGCGCCGTGGGCAGCTGCGCGTCGGCGCGCCAGACTGCATCGGCTGCGGCGGGCTGATTGTTGACGGTCATCGCGAACTTGGCGATGCCGCCTTGCAGATCAAAGTATTGGACCGCGATGTCGTAGCGGCCAGCGCTACCGCTGTACGTCCACTCGGCGAAGCAACTGCGAGGGGCCGACTCTTCCGCGGCCACCGGACACGAGACGGCTTTGCCGCGTGAGGCATCTTCCCACGGCTTGACGTCGATGATCCGATAGCCGGTCAAGCGCGCGTCTTCAGCTTCGAGGCGGCCGGGAAATGTGCCGGCGCGGCCCCGGTCATCCGGGATACCGCTGAGCTTCAAGAAGTACTGCACGATGGCATCGCGCCACACAATGGCGTGGCCGGCCTGGTACTCCAGACGAGGCAGCACGTTGTTGTAGAGCGCGGGATCGATGCGGCCCTGGAGCGATTGCCAGTCGCGCACAAACTGCGCGGCCTGCGCTGCGCCGGCGTAGTGGCTGTCGTAGAGATACTGGATCACCGTTTTTCCATCATGAAGCCGATAGGTGTAGGGCACATGATGGAAGAAGAGGAGCAGGTTGTCCGGGGTGGTGGCGGGGCTCTCGTACATTTTTGCCACATCGGGTTGATACTGGCCGGCGTATCCGGTGCCGGTGGCGACGGAGCGGTTCATCCCCACACCCAGGTGATCGGCGCGGTGCCACTGGCCCCAGCCGTTGTTCTCGCTGCCCTCGATGCCCGGGCCGTAGTGGCTGCCGGTGATGTCGGTGAGGGTCTGCAGGCCAAGCGGGCCGGTGTAGTCCTCATACGCAGGCCAGCTCTGCATCAATATTTCGTCTACCGTTTGGACCACGGCGGGGTCGTTGCCGATTGTTTGGCGGGTCCACTCTTCGGCGATCTTCTCAGGCGCGAGAGTTGGATCCCACGCGAGGCGGCCAAAGGCGTAGAGGTTGGCGAGCGCGAGCGGGGAGCTGAGCCAGGCATCGCGACCCACGCCGGAGACGCCGACCATTCCAGCCCTCCGGGCCAATATCTTTTGGACGGGAGTTGGGGTGCCGTCCACGCGCAGATCGAAGTCGAGAACTTCCTTCCACATCGGCGCCAGGTAGACGAGGTGGCGCTGCTGGCCAAGGTATTCCTGCGTGATCTGGACTTCGAGGGCCTGGCTGGTTTGCGTGAGTCCGCCGAAGAGGGGCGAGACGGGCTCGCGGACCTGGAAGTCGATAGGGCCCTCTTTGGTTTGGATGATGACGTTGGGCGCGAACTTGCCGTCGAGGGGATGAAAGATGTCATAAGCGGCGCGGGCGCGGTCGGCCTTGGGGTCGGTGAAATCGAGGTGGTGGTTGTAGACGAAGGCGCGGTAGAGAACAACGCCGTGATGCGGGGCGAGTGCGGCAGCAAGGGTGTTGGCGGCATCGGCGGGCGTGCGGCCGTAGCTGGCGGGGCCGGGCTGGCCTTCGGAGTCGGCTTTTACGGTGAAGCCGGCAAAGTCGGGAATGAGGGCGTAGATCTCATCAACCTTCGCGTTCCACCACGCTTGCACGGCGGGGTCGAGGGGATCGTAAGTCGGGAGGTCGCCAATTTTTTGTGGGCTGGCGATGTCCACGCTGATGGCGATGCGGACGCCCCAGGGGCGCATGGCGTCGGCCACCCTCGCTATCCCGTGCAGCATGTCCGAAGCTAGAAACGGCGAGGAGCCGTTGACGTTGTTTACGTTGCAGCCGTTGATGCCGACCGACGCGAGCAGGCGCCCGTATTCGGCCACCGGTGCCAGGTCGTCGCGGACTTTGCCGCCCTCGAAGAAGAGGCTGCGCCCGGCATAGCCGCGCTCGATGGAGCCGTCGGCGTTATCCCAGTGGTCGACCCAGCGAATGGGCATCGCCGGTGCGCTGGTATGCATCTCGAAGGGCCCGGGGCCCGCAGCAATCTCACGGAGCACCGCAAAGACGCCGTAGAGAATGCCGCGATCGTCTGCCCCGGCCACGATGAGCCGGTGGGAGGATTCGGAACCATTCATGTCTCCCGTTGTGCCAGACCAATAAAGCCAATAGCCCTCCGGCGGGAGAGTGCGCGGAATAGGCAAGTCCGGAAATGCACGTCGTACCTCGTCGAGGGTTCCGACGACAGTTTTCGCGTACAGGGCGCTGCCGCGCCACAACACGGATGCGTTGGAGAGCTGCGTAATGCCGTGTCGCAACTCCGCCGCGGCGGATGTCTCGATCGGGCTGTTGCCGAGCGCCTCAACCTGGAGAGGAACACGCCACCGACCACCGACGCCTCGGTATTTCAGCCATGCCTGGTCGGCGGTTTGTGCGGAGGCAAGCGAAGCCGTCAGGGTGAGAACGGCGCATGCGGCCGCGAGCCCAGTCGTGAGCCTGGCGGTGCATTCGGAGACGAGCGGGAAAGCGACCTTCTTCAACATGAGAAGAACCTCCCCTGGGGCGTCGCGCTGTGCACCGTACCGTTGTATCACCGCGGAGGGCGGCGATACAGGCGTGACGTCTCTGCGAGAAGGCGGTGAAGAGCTGGATCGCTGGGTCTGGCTACTGCACGGTCAGCACAAGGCTTGTCGAGCGGGTGGTCGCGGTGATGCCGTTGCTCGACTGCGCCGTGACGACCAGCATGTAGGTGCCCTTGGGCGTAGGCAGATTTGTGGAAGGCCCGTGATTTCGGTAGTTGTAGAGCGGGCTGCAAGCCGTTGTTCCCAGCGCAATCAGTCCGAGGCACGCAAGCAGGCTCAGGCAGCTCAGCCAGCGGCGGCGACGTGCGCCAAATGCCAACCCAGCCAAGCCCAGTGCTCCGGGAAGCAGAAGGGCGAGGGCTATGCGGCTGGTGCCTGAGGGAACGACGCGCGCCTGTGCCTGCGATTGCGCCACCGTGGTCAGCACAAGCGAACTGTTGACTGGAGCCGTGGCGTTGGGCGAAACCTGAACGTTCTCGGGCGTAAAGGAGCACGTGGCCTGGTCCGGCAGACCCGAGCAGGAGAGCGTGACAAACATCGGAGCGGTAAGCGAGGCGGCGTTGATCGGATTGATCGAAGCGGTGGACGCGCCGGATTGTCCCTGCTTGAGCGTCATCGCCGCCGGTGAAACGGAGACGGTGAAATCGGGGGCAGTGCCGGTGACAGCACTGACGGGCCTCACCTGCGAGATCGAGCTTTGGTGTGCCGTGTCGCCCGCATAGCTGGCGGTGAGGCTGTGTTCGCCAGGCAGCAGCGACAGCTCCGTTGTGGCGCGCCCAGCGGCGTCAAGAGCAACACCCGCCAGTTGCCTGCCCTTGTCTGCGATTACCACGGCGCCCTGAGCCGGCAGGCCGTCGCGACCGGCCACGCTCACCGAAAGAGTGGCCTCGGTGCGCCCATTCAGGTCGTGGATTTCCGCCGACAGCTCTGTCTGCGTCGCTTGTCCTCGGGGAGATTCGGCAGCAATCGCCACCGCCGGCAGCGCCAGCGCAAAACTTACTCCTGTAACCAACTTCAGCCGCAAACCGCGGCCCCACGTCCATCTCACGTCCAGCTGCTCCAAACCTAAGAAAAAATCGCGTTTCGACCCGGAAAGGGCTGTGTCAATTCATTGTATCTGGCCGAGGCGCAGGCCAGCGACCTGTCTCGTATGTGTTGGACGCGCGGGGCCGCGAAAAGCAGCCGATCGGGCCTCGGGCTGCCTGGCTTCCCCTTCGCGAATGGCTGGCCCGACCTACTCTTCGCGCAGCAGTTGGGCCGGGTTGACGGAGAGAGCGCGCCGCGCCGGAATCCATGTGGCGGTGAGCCCGATGAGGATCATAGCGGCGACAGCGCCGAGCAGGACAAAGGGATCGCGCGACGAGGCCTGGTAGACGACGTAAGACAGGAAGCGGCTGGCGAGAATGCCGAGGCCGAGTCCGGCCACAGAGCCGGAGACCAGGACCATGAGGGGACGACCGAGTGCGGCGCGCGCCACCTGCACGCGATGTGCTCCGAGAGCGACGCGGATGCCAAGCTCGCGCAGGCGCTTGGAGACGGTGTAGGCCGACATGCCGAAGATGCCGGTGATTGCAAGCATGGCGGCGAGCAGTCCCATGGTGCCGAGTGCCGCAGTGGCGACGCGGGCTGGAAAGAGCACGAGCGCCATGCCTTCGTCCCAGCTGCGCAGGTCGACGGGCATGCGCGCGTCGATGCCGGAGATGAGACGGCTCAGGGACGCATTGACCTCGGCCGGAGGCCGCTGCGAGCGAACGACGAAGGTGATTTCAGTGTTGTTGTATTGGCCAAGGGGGAAGAAGAGGGCGCCGGTTGGATCTTCCGTAAGGGCGTCATACTTGCCGTCTTCAACCATTCCGACGACTAGATAGCGCGCGCCACCGGAGGTGCGAAGGTGTTTGCCCAAGGGGGATTCGTCTCCGAAAAGGCGATGGGCCAGAGTCTGGTTGACGAGGACCACTTGCGGAGTTTTGGGTCCGTCCTCCCAGGAGACGTCGCGCCCGGCAAGCAGGTGCGTCCTGGCCGCGTTCAAATAGCCCGGCGAGACGGCGAAATATTTGGCGGAGGAGATCGTGTTGGCGGGGCGAAAGTCGGTGGCGCTGTCGCGGAAGACGCCGGTGCCGTTGCCGCCGATGCCGAGTGGCCGGCTGTCGATGGAGCCGACGGCCGTGACCCCGGGAATGCGGGAGGCCTCTTCAAGGATGCGGCGTTGGATGGGTAGAGCCGATTCGCCGGTGTAGCCGGCCATGGTCATATCGACCATGGCGAGGGCAGCGCCGCGGGGTTCGAAGCCGATGGGTGCGTGGAGAGAGCGGTCCATGCCGCGCAGGGAGACCAGGGCCGCAGTGACGAGTAAGGCGCAAAGGGCAATCTGGATACCGAGAAGCAGGTCGCGGAGGTTGAGACGGCGCAGGAGGCCGGAGGGCAAAGGCTGAGCTTTGATGGCCTGCATCGCACTGGTGCGCCAGACCTGCCGCGCAGGCAGAAGGCCTGGGAGAAGGCCGCTGAGCATAGAGAACAGAAGAGCGATGGCGTAAGTGCGCGCGTCGGGAGCAACGGCAACATGGATAGGGATCTCGGAGATGGGCTGCCACCTTGTGAGGGCACCAAGCAGAGCCACTGCAATGGCGGTGCCGACCAAGCCACCAGCCAGTGAGACGAGGACGGCTTCAGTGAGAATCTGACGAAGGAGGCGTCCGCGCGTAGAGCCGATGGAGAGGCGGATGGCGAACTCGCGGGTGCGGTCGGCGGAGCGTGCCGCAAAAATGCTGGCGAGGTTGACGCACGCGGCGGCGAGTACCAGCAGGGAGAGCCCCATAAGTGCGAACAGGAACGCACGCGCCGGGCCGCCGAGCATATCGCCCATAAGGCCGGGCTGCACGAGTCGAAGCGCCATGCCATCGTCCGTCTGGGGATACTGATGTGCCAGCTGTGCGGCGACCGCGTTGAGGTTGGTGGTCGCCTGATCTCTTGTGACGCTGGATTTGACAACGCCAAGCACGTAGAGCCCATGCATGCTGCGCTTTGAAAGGTAGCTATACCCCTCGAGCTGCTCTTCGTTGATGAGGGGCGTCCAGAAATCGGGCCAGAAGAAAAGCTCGGTTCCGTTGAAGGTTCGCGGGGCGACCCCAATAACGGTGAAGGGGTGTTTGTTGAGGTCGACGGTCTTGCCGATGACGCGGGGGTCAGCGTTGAAGCGCGTGCGCCAGAAGGCGTCGCTGAGGACGATGTACGGCATCGAGTTGGGGCCGTGTTCGTCGCTGGAGTGGAAAAATCGGCCGAGCGCGGGCTGGAGGCCGAGCATGTCGAAGTAGTTGCTGGAGGCTTCGTAGATCCACGATCTCTGTGCGGAGCCGCTCCATGTCGCAGACGATGTCCCGTCCGTGAGAAGCGCGGAGCTCGATAGGCCGGCTTCGCTGATGCGATAGGTGGCGAGATCGTCGAAGGCCACGTTGCGGGCTCGGAGATCGACGAAGTCGGGGTAGGAGTGGCTGAGGTTCCCTTGATCCTTTTGCGCAATCTCGACGAGTCGGCTGGAGACGGGCAGGTCGAGCGGATGCAACAGCATGGCGTTCAGCACGCCGAAGACGACGACGTTGGCGCCGATGCCGAGGGCCAGCGTGAGGATCGCGGTGCAAGCGAATCCGGGTGACCGGCGCAGTTGACGAAGAGCGTATCGCAGGTCGCGCCAGAACGCTTCGAGACTGAGTGCAGTGTCGGCGGCGGTGACCCGCTCGCGCGTAGAGGTAGGGTTGCCGAAGCGTAGCAGCGCCTCGCGTCTCGCCACTGCGTGGGGCAGCCCCTGGTGCATCTTGGCGTCGGTCGAGAGGTCGATGTGGGCCTGCAGCTCGTCGTTGATCTCGCGATCGAGACCGGGGCGGCGCAAGAGATTGGTGAAGCGACGAAAGAAAGCCATGGTTTGCCTCCTCGATTGCTGTGGGCTACTCGGCCCGCAATGCATGCATGGGATCGACGCGTGCCGCGCGGCGGGCGGGGATCCAGCTGGCGGCGAGGGCAATGGCGGCGATGGTCACGGTGATGCCGACGAAGACGAGCGGATCGTCGGGCCGCACACCGATAAGGAGATTGGCCACGAGGCGGGCCAGGGAGAACGCCATGATCAGCCCCACGCCGACGCCGATGGCGGTGAGACGCGAGGCGCGGCCAAGGATCATGCGCAGGACATCTTCGCGCCGCGCGCCCATGGCGAGACGCACGCCGATCTCGCGGGTGCG
Source organism: uncultured Acidobacteriaceae bacterium (assembly GCA_963760475.1). Taxonomy (GTDB): domain Bacteria; phylum Acidobacteriota; class Terriglobia; order Terriglobales; family Acidobacteriaceae; genus Telmatobacter. The sequence goes on from CAVXDG010000015.1 coordinate 367,321, forward strand.
TTCGCCCACCAGGTTAGCCATCACGCCGAAGATGCCGATTGCTGCCAGAAAGAGAGCGACCAGGGCATCGAAAGCGATCATGCCCGCCGCGTACATCAGTCCGATGAGACTGTCATTCAGCAGACGGCGGTAGGTCAGGAGCGAATCGAGAGGCAGCGTCGGGTCGATGGCGGCGAGGGCTTTGCGCGCCGGCTCGGCGAGGGCAAGGGGATCGCCGCTGGTCATGACAGCATAGGTCGCTGTGGGAGAGGGAAGCTGTGCGGAGCTCACATACACCACGGAGTACGCATTCTGGTCCCAGAGCGTGTATTTTGCCTCGTCGGCGATGCCAACGATCGTGAGCCAGGGGTTGTGCGCATCTTTCGTTTCCGCAGTTCCCATGTGGATGCGATGGCCGATGGGGTTTTGGCCGGCGAAGTATTGGTCGACGAATCGGCGGCTCACGATGGCGATGGGAGTGGAATGAAGAGAATCGCCGGCATTGAATCCACGGCCGTCGAGGATTGGGATGTGGAAGGCAGAAAGATAGCCCGAGCTGACAATGACCTGCAGCGCGTTCTGGTCGTGCCCGAGCGCCGCGGGGCGGCTGTCGATTTGAAATTCACGATTCCACCCGTAGTCGGTATAGGGAAGGACGTTGGTGACTTCGGCGTGTGTGACGCCGGGAAGTGCGCGGAGCTTTGCGAGGCTGTCGGTGTACCAGGCAGCCTGCTTTTGCATGTCGTAGCGTGCGTCGGGCAATGCGATTGAAAACGTGAGGATTTTTTCGGGGGCGTAGGCGTCGGCGATGTGGAACTGAGCGTTCATGCCTTTGGCCATGAGGGCCGCGCCGATGACGAGCGCAACGGCGAAGGAGATTTGCGCGACCGCAAAGAGGTTGCGCAGCCATCGGCGAGGGCCGGAGCCGATGGTGGAGCGCGATCCGGATTTGAGTTGATCGGAGAGATTGGTGCGCAGGGCGTCGAGCGCGGGAGCGATGCCGGAGACGAGGCCAGCGAGAAGGGCGAGAGCCAGGGAGAGCACGAAGGCGTGACCGTTCAGAGAGATATTGGACCAGCCGGACATGTGGCGAGCGACGCGCTCGGGCATGAAGACCAGCGTGAGGCGGAGGTAAAGCCAGCCGAGGATGAGGCCGCCGCCCGCTCCGATGAAGCCGAGGAGGATGTTCTCAGTGAGAAGCTGGCGGAGGATGCGGGAGCGGCTGGCGCCGAGCGCGGTGCGCATGGCGATTTCGGTGCGGCGCTCGATGCCGCGCGCGAACTGGAGATTGGCTACATTGGCGCAGACAACGAGGAGCACGAAGAGAGTTGCGCCCATGATGAGCCGGTAGTAAAGAGGAGTGAGGTCGCCGTTGATGGTGTTGAGAAGCGGCTCGGAGCGCACGGTCCAGGCGCGATTGGTGTTGGGATAGACGGCGGCCAGCTGGGCGGCGATAGCACGGAGATCGGCCTGCGCCTGGGGAACGGTCACGCCGTCGCGCAGGCGGCCCTCGACGTGATAACCGCGGTTGCTGCGATCGGCGAATTGCTGCGGCGTAAGCGCGAGAGGCAGGAATATCTCGGCCTCAGGGGGGTATTGCACCGACTTGGGCAGAACGCCGATGACAGTGTAGGCGCGCTGGTCCAACTCGATCGTGCGGCCGACGACCTTGGGATCACCGGCGAAGCGGCGCTGCCAGAAGCCGTAGTTGAGGACGGCGATGCTGTCGCGGCCGGGACGGCAGTCCCCATCGGCATAGAGGCGGCCAAGAATGGGCTGAACGCGGAGCGCGCTGAAGAAGTTTGCCGAGGCGCGCTCGACTTGGACATGGGCGGCATCGCCTGTGCCCGTGAGGCTCATGTCGCTGCTGGTGCGAATGGAGAGTTCTTCGAAAGAACGGCTCTGGCGGATCCAGTCTTCGTAGTTGGCGTATGCGACGCCGTCGCCACCGCCGCTGTCCTGGCGCTCGGTGATTGTAAGGACGCGGTCCAGGGCGGGAACAGCGAGAGGGCGGAGGACAACCGCGTCCATGCTGCTGAAGATGGCGGTATTGGCGCCGATGCCGATGGAGAGAGACAGGATTGCGGTGATCGAGAAGCCGGGAGATTTGAGAAGCTGGCGAACGGCGTAGCGCAGGTCGGCCCAAACGCGTTCGAGGCCCAGCGTTGCGTCGGCCGCGGCAACCTGCTCCCGCGTCGATGCGGGATTACCAAAGCGCAGCAGCGCCTCGCGTTTTGCTTCTTCCGGCAACATACCGCGCGCGATGTTTTCCTCGGTGCGCAGATCGATGTGGGCTCGCAGCTCTTCGTCAATCTCGCGGTTGACGTCTGTGCGGTGGAGGAGGTTCCTGATGCGACGAATGAGGGCCATGATCTTCCTTTCACGCGTAGCGCAGCACGGCGCGCACGCCCTTGACCAGCTGATCGAAACTCTCTTCGGCCTGCTGCAGTTGTTTCTTTCCCTGGGCGGTGAGCTTGTAGTACTTGGCGCGGCGATTAGTCTCGGTGAGCGCCCACTCGGCGGCAATCCAGCCACCTTGCTCCATGCGGTGCAAGGCCGGATAGAGCGAGCCTTCTTCAACGCGAAGCAGCTCCCCGGATGCGCCCTGGATGTGCTGCACGATGCCGTAGCCGTGCAGTGCGCCGTTCTGGGCCAGGGTTTTCAAAACCAGTAAATCCAACGTTCCCTGCAGGTCAGTCTTTGCCATCTGTACCCCTAGCGATCTTGGTACATAGGACTCTAGGCCTAGACGACTAGGGATTGCAAGAAATCTGTGACGAATGGTCGCCCGGTATTAGGAGCAGGTTTAGGGAATCTTGCGATTCATGCCGCGATTGGAGATCTGGATCGAGTTTCCGGCGGGGTCTTTGGCGTTGGCGAAAGCGATACCGTCGACTTGATGGATGACGCCGAAACGAAGTCCTTCCGCTTCCTTTGCCTGCTTGAAAGCGGCGACGTCGGCAACTCCGAAGACGAGCTTCATGGCTGCTCCACTCTTTTGCGCGACGCTGGCCTTGTGCAGGGCGATCGTGCAACCGCTTTGCGCGGCGCTCAGTTCGATCCAGCCGTCGGTGTGGCCGGGCAGCGGGTTGAAGCTGAAATATCGTTGGTAGAAAGCGGCCAGCTTTGCAACATCTTTGACGTAAAGAATCACGCGTGCAATCGAGGGCGCAGGTATTGGATGGGTTTGTTTCTCGGTCAACTTACTACCTCCAGGCTGCGATTTTCGTGACCATTTGGAATCCTTTCAGGGAGCGGCACTGACCATGGCTTTTGCATGACTGAATGCCGCGTCGGGCACATCGGCAAGGGGCAGGCCGGGGCCTTCCCAAAGCAGGCGCGGCGTGCCCTGGCTTGCAAAATGCAGGCCTTCGAGGTGCAGTGTGTGCAGGCCCGCGCGCAGGCCGATGGAGCCGCGGTCGTAGCGCACGGCGTTTCCTGCTACGCCGCAGACTTGCGCGAAGGGAGGCCCGGTCTTGGCGATTTCCGCGCCATCGATGGCAACGCGTGCTCCGTCGCGTGCCAGCAGGTGGAAGGTGTAGCCGCCGTCGACGGGCACGTCGATGTATCCATCCCACGTGGTGGCGTAGCGGGTAAACCCATGCGGATCGACGTCGATGCTGGGGGATTCGCCGTTGAACACGACGCTCTCCTTGCTCAGATCCGGGAGTTCGGTCCATGAACCCGGATAGAGGCGCCATGCGAGCCCGGGCACGTTCGGGCCCACGGGGACCGCGGCCTCATGCCATCGTGCGACGACTACAACGCCCTGGGCCGCCCAGTCCTGGTCTTGATTTTTTCCTTCAACATGAAGCAGCACGCGAAAGCGTCCTGCGCCGTTTGCTCCGTCGAGGTCGGTTCCGTCGGCATCGGCAAAGGTGTGGGTTACTTTGCGGCCGTGCGCCTGGGTTCCATCGCCGAAGAGCCAGGTGAAATGCGCGTGAGTGGCGGGTCCGGCGGTGAAGGTCACGTTCTGTCCGGGCGCAATCAGGGGCGGGTCTACGGTGAAGCGGGCGACCGGACCCGACGGAGCAGGGTAGGCAACGGGCGCGGCGCCATCGGTGACAGCCAGCGGAACATCGGCATTGCTCTGGACACGCTGCTGGCCGTACTTCACGTTGTCGAGTGTGACGCCGCTGACCTGGCCGGCGATTGTTGAAGCCAGCAATGGCGGCTGGTCGGGCGCCCAGATGTTGCGGAAGGTGAAGCCGTGCAATGCAGGCTCTTCCTGCTCCATCTGCAGCAGCGAGTACCAGTCGTCGAGAAACAAATTCTCGAAGGTATAGCCCGAGTGGTCGCCCTTCGCGCCACTCGCTCCCCAGAAGCCGAGCAGCCCGAAGGGCTGGCCGCAGGCCCCGATACCGGCATGCAGAATGTCGGAATCGCGCAAAGTGAAGTTGCGGGAGTTGAAAGTTTTGCGCGGCCATCCGGAGCGGACAATGTTGGAAATGCTGGTGGAGAGCTCGCTGTTTTCGATGAGAATGTCGTGGACATCTTTGCCGGGGCGCAGCAGGTCGGCGTCGGAGTAGCCGTCCCAGTTGCCCATCAACGCGATCACATCGTCGGAGGCGCGGAAGAAGGAGTTGCGGACAATCCCATCGCTCGATCCGATCCAGTCCATCCCATCCTGGTTGGCGTTGCCGGGATTGCCGCCCATGACGCGCAGGTCGTCGTAGATGAAGCCGCTGGAGTCTTTCATCTGCACCGACCATGTGCGCGAACGGATCACGCAGGTGAGGCCGCTGACTTGTATGTCGTGCGCGTCGCTGGTGCCGATACAGTGCCAGTCCGGTTTCTGCATCCAGCCCTCGTCGTTGCTGGGGTCCTGGGGGCCGTCGTAGACGATGGTGCCGCGGCCGAGGACTTTCACGTGTTCGACATTGAAGAGATTGAGGCTGCCGTAGAAGTAGGCTCCTGGAGCGAGGTAATAGGTTTCACCGCTTTTGGGGTTCAGGCTTTGGCGGTAGACGCCGGGCTTGATCACTTGCGCGCCGCTGGGGGGTGGGGGTGGGGGCGATCCGGCGAAGAGAAAAAGCATTTGTGCGTGATTGAGAAAGTCGCGGGGGCGGGCGATGGAGAGCTTGGCCGGACCCTGCAGGCGGAAGCGAATCGTCTGACCGTCGCGGTGGGCGTGCAAGCCCAGGCGCCAGGGCTGGATGTCGACGCCGTGGTCCCAGAAGCCCGCGGCTGCCGCGGTAATGGCGACGTCGACGGGTCCGGTGATATCGAAGCTGGCAAAGTCGTAGCTGGCGGCCACGTGTGCGACGCCAATGGGCGTGCCATTGACGGTGACGGTGAAGGCAGAGGAGCGCATCTCCGACGGTACGGGAACGGGCTGTACGCGAGGGGACCCAAACGCCGGACCGGCCAGCAACAGCAACAATCCAAGCAGCGCGCGAGAAGCGAGCAAGAAGCGGAACCCCCGCAACGATGGAGTAAGAAAAGTCCACTCTAGCACTGTCCGTTTGCGGACAGGTGCGGGCGCATTCGTGCGCTTCTGAACAGCCGTCAAATTCCACTCTGCCCTTCATCCCCCTGAAAGAAGGGCTGAACCGGATGAGGTGGTTTGGCGTATTAAATGCTGCAACGGTCTCTATTCCAACCTGTCTGCGGAGTCGCGCCATGCAGAAACTCTTGTTCGATCTTCGCTTTGTTGTTCGCCAATTGCTCAAGTCGCCGGGTTTTGCCATCACGGCGGTATTGATGCTGGCTTTCGGAATTGGCGCGACTTCAGCCATTTTTTCGATTGTCGAGGCAGTTCTTCTTCGGCCGCTCCCCTTTCCCGAGCCAGACCGGCTGATGGTGCTGTCGGACCGTCTGGCAGGCGTGAACGTCGGCGGCAACAATGAAGTCGGCGTAACCGTGCCAGACATCCGGGCCTACACGCGCGAGACGCATTCGTTCACGTCGCTGGGTGGGTATCAGGGATCTGGCTTCGAGCTTTCAGGCAATGGCGAGCCGGCGCAGATCAACGCCACCCGCATGACGGCCGGCGTGTTTCCGGCGCTGGGGGTTGCACCCCAGCTGGGCAGGGTCTTTACCGCAGACGAGCAAGAGCACACCGCGCAGGTGACGGTGCTCAGTTATGGCACGTGGGTGAATCGGTTCCATGCCGATCCGCGGATTCTGGGCACGAAGGTTCTGCTCGACCGCAAGGCGTATGTGGTCATCGGGGTGATGCCGCAAAGCTTCGAGTTTCCACTGGTGTCGGGACAGCTGAATCGGACCGAACTGTGGGTTCCCTTGAGTTTCACCGAGCAGGAGCTCGCGCCGAGTTCGGCGGCCAACTGGAGCTACTCGATGGTGGGCAGGCTCAAGCCCGGCGTTTCCGCGCAACAGGCGCAGGCCGATGCGGAGCGGGTGGCGCAGGAGATTATGCGGAACTACCCCGCGATGATGGCGAACCTGCGCATCAGCGCCCTGGTGCGTCCTCAACAGGAGGAGACGATCGAGCAGGCGCGCCCGCTGCTGCGTACTTTGTTTCTCGCGGTGGCCGTTGTGCTGCTGATTGCCTGCGCGAACCTTGCCGGACTCCTGCTGGTGAGGGCGATCCGCAAACAGCGCGAGATCGCGGTGCGCATGGCGCTTGGGGCGCAGGGTGTGGTGATTCTGCGCCAGACGATTCTCGAGAGCCTGGCCTTGAGCGTGAGCGGCGGAGTGCTTGGGCTCATGATTGCCGGGGTTGCATTGCGCGTGGGCAAGAGCCTGCTGCCAGAGAGCCTGCCCCGCATCAGCGAGATCGGGCTGAACTGGAAGCTGGTCGGCTTCTCCCTCGCGCTTGCGGTGGTGACGGGATTCGTCTGCGGGCTTGTCCCAGCCTTTGCCGCGCTCCGCACCAACGTGAATACCCACTTGAAGGAGGGTGGCCGCTCGGGAACCGCAGGGGGAGGCCATGCGCGGCTGCGCTCGGCGCTGGTGGTGGCTGAGATCGCCATCGCTCTGATCCTGTTGTCTGCTTCGGGACTGCTGTTGCGCAGCTTTGAGAAGATGCGCTCTGTCGATCTCGGCTTTCGTCCCGAGCACGTGACCATGGCGTCCTACGGGCTGCCGCAGCACCAGTACGCCAAGCAGGAACAGGTGGATACTTTCAACCGCGAGCTGCTGCGGCGACTGAACGAGCTGCCGGGTGCGACGGGCGTGGGACTGACCAGCACCATTCCCGCGGGTGGCGTGAACAACAACCAGACCTTCGTGGTGGAGGGCTACGTGCCGCCGAAGGGCGCCGACATGAACTTGGCCACCAACTCCTATGTGATGGGGAAGCCGTTCGAGGCGCTGGGAATCAAGCTGCTGCGTGGGCGCCTTTTCACGGACGATGACGGGGCAGGCAAGCAGCTGGTCCTGATCGTGAACCAGAAGCTGGCGCAGCACTACTGGCCCGGACAGGATCCGATAGGCAAGCGGCTGCGCATTGGAACGCAGCAGATGCAGACGCCATGGATGACGGTTGTGGGTGAGGTGGCCAATGTGGCGTTGACCTCTCCGGACGAGCCGGCAAAAGAGCAGTACTACGCTCCGGTGGCCCAGGCGGAGGGAGATGCCGGCGCCCTGGCCCAGCCGGGCGATCTGAGCGGTAATGGCGGCTACATTGTGCTGCGGTCGACTCTGCCCGCCGAGCAGATGGAGAACGCGATCCGCGCCACGGTGCGGGCGATTGATCCGTTGCTGCCCCTGACGCAGGTGCAGACGATGGAGCAGGCGGTCTCCCTCACCGAAGCGCCGCGGCGCTTCAACACCGTGCTGATTTCGAGCTTTGCCTTTGCGGCGGTGCTGCTCGCGGTGCTGGGCATCTATGGCGTGATCGCATTTTCAGTAGCGTCGCGCGTGCCCGAGATGGCGATCAGGATGGCGCTCGGATCGCAGCGCGGGACGATCGTAAAGCTGATTCTCACGTCAGGAGCAAAGCTTGCCGTGGTGGGATGCGTGCTCGGCCTGGGTGGAGCGTTGGCAGCATCGGGACTGCTGCGGTCAATGCTGTTCGGCGTCAGTCCATTTGACCCGCTGGTGTTAACGGCGGCGGTGTTCGGCGTCCTTCTGTTGTCGGTGGCTGCGTCGGCTTTGCCCGCGCTGCGTGCTGCCTCCATCGACCCGATGCGGGCACTCAGAGGCGAGTGAAGAAGCAGGGAATAGGAAGCAGGTTTCAGGGCACAGGGATCAGGAGCGGTGGCCTGTGCCAGAAGCGTGGTTTTCAGCCGAGACTCCCAGACTCCCGGGCCGCCTGAAACCTGAGCGCTGATCTCTGACTGAAACCCGACCCCTGAAACCTGACACCGGCCTTTAAATGCCTTCGCCCATCGAGACGTATTCGGCCAGCTTGCCGAGTTCTTCGCGGTAGGCGGTGCGTTCCGCTTCTTCCGCGGCGAAGGGGACGACCCTTTTCGCGTGTGCGCCTAGCTTCTCCTCCAATTCCTGTACACGGGCCGAGAGCGCAATCAGCACATCGGAGAGCGGGTCTTTGATGTCGTGCGGGTCAGTAATGAGGACGCGCTTACCGGCGCGATAGACGATGTGGGCGGGCACGCCGACGACCGTGGAATTGGGGGGTACGTCGTCGAGAACCACCGAGCCGGCGCCCACGCGGGAGTTTTCGCCGACACATATATTGCCCAGAATATTCGCGTTGTTGCCGATAAAAACACCGTCGCAAATGGTGGGGTGACGCTTGCCATGGCCTTTGCCGGTGCCGCCCAGCGTGACGCCCTGGTAGATCGTGACGTCGCTGCCCACGATCGCTGTCTCGCCGATCACGACGCCGGTGGCGTGATCGATGAAGAGACGTCGACCGAGCAGCGCGCCGGGGTGAATGTCGACGCCGGTAAAGAAGCGCCCCACCTGCGAGAGAATGCGCGCCGCAAGGTAAAAGTGGGCGCGCCACAGAGTGTGGCTCACGCGGTGGATCCACACTGCCCAGAGGCCCGGGTAGCAGAGCAGGATCTCCAGGCGGGAGCGCGCGGCGGGGTCGCGCTCCCTGACGGAGCGGATATCTTCGCGCATGCGTTCAAAAAGGGCCATGGTCGTACGACGTTCCACCCCAGCGGTCAGCGAGCAGGGTTGAGGCCCACTGCTCACTGACCACTGTTTCACAACTGCTCGGTTTGCCTGTTTCTCTGTTTCACTGTTTTACTGTTTTTCTGTTTTTCGCCTACAAAGTGACGGGTTGCGTGGGCAGAGCCAGCGCTTCCTGGCGTAGCGAGTCGAATAGAACGCTGGAGAGATAGCGCTCGCCGAAGCTGGGCAGGATCGTCACGATAAGCTTGCCTGCGTTCTCGGGCCGCGCGGCCACTTTGAGGGCGGCAACAACTGCGGCGCCCGAGCTGATGCCGACAAAGAGGCCCTCCTCAAGGGGCAGACGGCGCGCCATGGCGACGGACTCGTCGTTGGTCACCTGGATGACTTCATCGATGAGCTTCGTATCCAGAATGCTGGGGACAAAGCCGGCGCCGATGCCCTGAATCTTATGCGGGCCTGGCTTTCCGCCGCTGAGCACCGGGCTGTCGGTCGGCTCGACGGCGATGGCTTTGAATTCCGGCTTGCGCGCCTTGATGTACTGCGCGACGCCGGTAATGGTGCCGCCGGTTCCCACGCCGGAGATGAGGATATCGACTTTGCCGTCGGTGTCGTCCCAGATCTCAGGGCCGGTGGTGGCCAAGTGGATCGCAGGGTTGGCGGGGTTGTCGAATTGCTGCAGAATGAAGCCGTTGGGTGTGTTAGCCAGGATCTCGTTGGCCTTGGCGATCGCGCCCTTCATGCCGTTGGGGCCGGGGGTCAGAACGAGCTCCGCGCCAAATGCCTTGAGCAAGACGCGGCGCTCCAGGCTCATGGTCTCGGGCATGGTGAGGATGAGCTTGTAGCCCTTGACGGCGGCCACAAACGCGAGCGCAATGCCGGTGTTGCCGCTGGTGGGCTCGATGAGCACGGTCTGGCCGGGCTTGATGCGGCCCTTCTTCTCGGCATCGTCGATCATGGCGAAGCCGATGCGGTCTTTCACGCTGGCAAGCGGGTTCTGGCTTTCCAGCTTTACGACCACGGTCGCGGGCAATCCCGCCGACACCCGGTTGAGGCGCACCAGGGGGGTGTGCCCAATCAATTCAGTTACATTCGCGGCAATACGTGCCATTCTTTTTCTCCTCGTGCGGGAAAAGGGCCCCGGGGCGGAATGAAAAGTCGACTGAGGGGCAGTGTTGGTCTCGTGGGGCGAAAGAAAAGCGAGCGCCGTCAGGCGCACAAGTGCATCGCGGCAATCACCAGGACGGCGTCAGCGACATCGATGCATGCACACAGGGTAGCCTCGGTTGGCCGCCTATGGCAAGTGCGGTTGCGCGTGGCTTGCCGCCGTGCGGTTTGGATTCAGTCGCCAGATGGCTGCGTTCAGAAGGCTGGCGAAGCTTGCCCATCCCCAGTAAGGAAGCAGCAACCAACCGGCAGCCGGCGTCACCCGGGCGAAGACGAGCGTCGTGGCTCCGATGGCCAGCCACAGCAGAAGAACTTCGGCGAGCGCGCCGCCCAGGGCATGACGCCGAAAAAAGATCCACGACCAGGCGAGATTGAGGGCCAGCTGTGCGAGGAAGAGGCCGAGCGCCGCGGTGCGAAGCGTCGAGGGCCCGGACTGACTCACGATCCAGGCGGCAACGGCCATCAGAAGATAGAGAAGTGTCCAGACGGGGCCGAAAATCCAGTTGGGCGGATTGAAAAAGGGTTTACGCAGGGTGCGGTACCACGCGCCGATTTCAGGGGCGGTCCAGCGGCCGCCGACCGCGCCGACGCCCAGGCAAAGCGCGATCCAAAAAACGAGGGAGAGCCAGCGCATGTGCAAACCCCTTTCAAGTCGAGTTTCGCTGTTCTATTTGGATGCACCCAGCGTACGATGGCGGCTTCACGCATCTCATTTACTCGCGTGTTTGACCGGCGCGCGGGGCTGAACGGATTTGCGTTCGTCCGGCTTTCGCTCGATAGGGCATGGCCGGCCGGCGCACAGGGCCCCGGTAATGCCTTTGCCTTCCGTGATGGAATAGATGCGATCGACGGCCGGCAGACGGAGTGTTTCCCGGCGCCCGGAGGGCCAGCGAACTTCAGCAACGCCCGCACTTTTTGCATCGCTCAAGCCGAAGTGGACGCGCTTGTCGTTGGAGGAGATGTAGCTGCCTGCGCTAAGAACGTCGCCGCGCTGGCGCATGCCGTTCGCCGTGAGGAAGACGACAGCGCCGACGGCGTCGCGCGGGCTCTTGCCTGTTCCGGAGAGGTTGAGTTCAACCCAGTGGTGGCGATCGGCGTTCACGTTGCGGAGGAGGATGGCTGGGCCGTCGATGGGCGAGATGACCACGTCGATTTTGCCGTCGTTGAAGAGATCGCCAAAGGCTGCTCCGCGCGCCGAAGTCACAACCGCAAGGCCGGTGTCTTTGACCGGCGGCACGTAGTCAAAATGGCCATTGCCGGTGTTGTGGAACAGCAGCGGCCGCTGGACGTAGGTTGAGCCCCAGTTGGACCGGTCGGCAACGGGAAAGACATGGCCGTTGACGATGAAAATGTCTTTCCAGCCATCGTTGTCGAAATCGATGAACCCCGTGCCCCAGCTGAGAAACGGATTGGCGATATCGCCGATGCCGGCGCGGTTGCTGACGTCGGTAAAGCTGGCATCGCCGTCGTTGCGATAGAGCACCTTGGCATCGTCGGCGAAATCGGTTACGAGCAGGTCCACCCGGCCATTGTTCAGGTAGTCGCCGACCGCAATGCCCATGCCGGCCACTTCGCGGCCATCCTTGTTGAACGCTAGGCCGGAGAGGTAGCTCTCGTCGGCGAAGGTCCCGTTCCCCTTGTTGCGATAGAAGTAGTTCGGCGTGGAATCGTTGGCGACCACGATGTCTGGATGTCCGTCATCATCGATGTCGGTAAACACTGCGGTGAGCCCGTAGTAGTTATTTTTGTCAGACACGCCGGCCTTGACGCTGACGTCGGTAAAGGTGCCGTCGCCGTTGTTGTGAAAGAGGTGATCGGGTTCTCCCTTCAGGCCGCGAGGGCCGCAGGTGAGATCGCCGATGCCGCGAAAGGCGCAGTCGGCGAAACCCACCACCGCGCTGTGCGGATAGGGCAGCTTATCAAGGTCGAAGTGGACATAGCCGGCAACGAACAGGTCGAGCCGGCCGTCGCCGTCGTAGTCGCCCCAGGCCGCGCCAGAAGACCAGTTGCCCAGAGTGACGCCGGCTTTCTCAGCCACGTCGGTGAAGGTGCCGTCGTGATTGTTGTGGTAAAGGCGATTGTTGCCGTAGTTGGCGACAAAGATGTCGGGCCAGCTGTCATTGTCATAGTCACCCACGGTGACGCCGAAGCCCCAGCGATCGTTGGCAACGCCGGCTTTTTCAGTCACGTCGGTGAAGGTGCCGTCGTGATTATTGTGGAACAGGGCGGCGTGGGGCGGGGCCTCTTTACCATCGAGGGCAGGGAAGGTTGAGCCGTTGACCAGGTAGATGTCGAGCCAGCCATCGTTGTCGTAATCGAGAAGCGCGACGCCGGATCCGTTCGACTCCAGGATGAAGGTCTTTTCGGGGCCGCCCATGACGTGACGCCAGTTGCCGAGGCCCGCCGCTTCTGTGATGTCTTGAAAGACGACCGGCCCGTTGTCGACAAAGCCTCCTGCCGTGATGAGGCGGCCTTGTGCGTCATATTGTGCCGCCTGGGGAGCGCCGCTCGACATGGTGTTCTGCGCGCCGCAAAACAACCATGCTGACAACAGCAGGGGCAGCAAGAGAAATGCGGACCGACGCGTGCACAATGGCCGCAAGAGATTAGGCTCCCATTGAATGTTGCCCGCAATCTTACTCGAATGAGCAAACGACGCAACAGCCCCAAAATGAATTCCCCTATGCCGTACGTTTTCCTCTTTCGAATCCCTTCGCGCCCCCTTCGAGACGCGGCATGCCCCTAGGTGACAGTGCCCGGTATATCCTGAATGGTTGCCTCGGGTTAAAAGCAGCACGCTTCCGCTGCTGTTCCCCGGGGCCCAAAAGCCATGAGCAACCCATCCATTGCGATTCACCTGCCCGACGGCTCGGTGCGCGAAGTGCCCCAGGGCACGACGCCACTCGAGATTGCCAACTCCATCTCGCCACGCCTCGCAGCTGCCTCGGTCGTTGCGCGGTTGACCCCGCTTGTCACGGAGACGCCGAAGACGGCGGACGGCCAGACTGCCGAGGGAGAAGAAGCTGATTCCGAAGCTGCGATGTACGCGGCCGAGAATGCTGCGGGGCCGCGCCTCGTGGATCTGACGACGCCGCTGACGGCGGACACGAAGCTGGAGCTGGTCAAAGAAAACGATCCCGACGCGCTGAAAGTGGTTCGCCACTCGGCTTCGCACGTGCTGGCGACCGCGGTGCTCGAGCTGTTTCCGGAGACGAAGCTGGGCCATGGGCCTGCGACCGACTCAGGATTCTTCTACGACTTTTATCGCGAGAAGCCATTCACCCCCGAGGATCTGGCCGCCATCGAGAAGAAGATGGCCGAGGTCGTGGCGCGCGATGAGAAGTTTGAACGCGCATACGAACCGAGAGAGCAGGCGCTGGCTGAGTTTGAGAAAGACGGCGACTTCATGAAGACCCACTTCGTGACCCGCTTCACAGAGCCGGGCGCGCAGGTGAGCTTTTATCGCAACGGCAAGTTCGTCGATTTCTGCCGCGGACCGCATGTGCCCTCGACGGGCCGCGTGAAAGCGGTAAAGGTCACCAAGGTGGCCGGCGCGTACTGGCTCGGCGACGAGAAAAATCCTCAACTGCAGCGCATTTATGGGACTGCTTTCTTCTCGCAAAAAGAAATGGACGCCCACTTCGTGCGTCTGGAAGAAGCAGCGAAACGCGATCATCGCCTGCTGGGCAAGCAGCTTGACCTGTTCAGCATTCAGGAGCTGGCCGGACCGGGACTGATCTTCTGGCATCCCAAAGGCGCCATCATTCGCAAGGTGATGGAAGACTGGATGCGCGAGGAGTGCCTGCGCCGCGGCTATCAGCTGGTGTACACGCCGCATGTGGCGCGCGTGGCCTTGTGGCAGACCTCGGGGCACGAGGGCTTCTACGCCGCCAACATGTTTACCCCGATGGAACTGGACGATGCGATGTATCGCATGAAGCCGATGAACTGTCCGTTCCACATTCTCATCTATAAAAATTCGCCGAAGAGCTATCGCGATCTGCCGGCCCGCTATGCCGAGCTGGGCAATGTCTATCGCTATGAGCGCTCGGGCACGATGCACGGCCTTCTACGCGTGCGCGGCTTTACGCAGGACGACGCGCACATCTTCTGCATGCCGTCGCAGATCGAGGGCGAAGTTGAGGCCTGCATCGATTTTGCCGAGGCGGTGCTGAAGACCTTCGGCTTCAACGAATTCAAAGTCGAGCTTTCAACCTGGGACCCGAAGGATCGCGCCCATTACGTGGGCACGGACGAGAACTGGCAGTTGGCCACGCAATCGCTTGAAAATGTGCTGAAGGCGAAGGGGATTCCGTACAAAACAATCCCCGGCGAGGCCGCGTTCTACGGGCCCAAGATCGATGTGAAGCTGGTGGACGTGCTGGGGCGGCTGTGGCAGCTGTCGACGGTTCAGTTCGACTTCACCCTGCCGGAGCGCTTCGAGCTTGAGTACATCGGCGAAGACGGCGGGCGGCATCAGCCGGTAATGGTGCATCGCGCGCTCTTTGGATCGGTAGAGCGGTTCTTCGGCGTCTTGATCGAACACTATGCCGGGGCGTTTCCGCTGTGGCTCGCACCGGTGCAGGTGGGGCTGGTGCCGATCAGCGAGAAGCATATGGCCTACGCGGCGAAGGTCGAGGCCGAGTTGAAGGCGGCTGGCCTCAGGATTGAGACCGATGGCCGCAACGAAAAGATGAACGCCAAGATCCGCGACTTCGCCAACCAGAAGACGCCCTACATCCTGGTCTTCGGCGACAAGGAAGAAGCGGCGAACTCAGTGAGCGTGCGCACGCGCGGCAAGGGCGACCAGGGCAGCATCCCGCTCGCGGATTTCATCGCCAAGGCGAAGACGCTGATCGCGAGCCAGTCGACGGAGTTGTAAGGGTAGAGCCCGTTCTCTATTTCTGCTCGATCGCGTCGATGTCAAACGGATGCGGCTGCGTTTCCGAGACACTCGCGCTCTGTCCTTCCGCCAAACGCGTCCGGGCCTGGTCCTTCTGGCGCGGCGTCATCACCGTTGCAAGGTCCTTCAAACTCCGCGCGGCCATGGAGTCGCCCCCGTCGGCGGCGCGCGTCAACCACATATACGCGGTCACATAGTCCAGAGGAACGCCGCGCCCTGCCGCATACATGGTCGCAAGATTGAACTCGGCGCGCACCGTGCCGTGTATCGCTGCGTCGCGGTATAGGGCAACGGCCTTCGTGTAATCTCTCTCCGTGCCGAGGCCGTCTTCGTACATCACGCCCAGATTGCTCTCCGCTTCCACAAGCCCCTGATCCGCAGCTTTCCGGTACCACTCGATCGCCTGGGCATAGTCGCGCTCGACGCCGAAGCCGTGGTGGTACATGGCGCCGAGGTTATTCTCTGCTGCTGCGTTTCCCTGCTCCGCCGCTTTGCGAAACCACTCTGCCGCGGCCACGTCGTCGCGCGCCACGCCGCGCCCGGAGCGGTAGAGGTTCCCCAGCTTCGATTGGGCAGTGGGCTCACCCTGCTCTGCCGCGGCAAGATACCAGTGGGCCGCCCGCGCCAGATCGACCTTGCCCGCCCAACCCTTTTCATAAAGAACGGCGAGGTTCACCTCAGCCGGAGCAAATCCTTTGGATGCCGAGGCGGTCAGCCACTTGAGGGCTTCCTGATAGTTTTGCGGAACGTTTTTGCCGAAGGCGTAGTAGAAGCCAAGGTTGTTCTGCGCAACTGGATCGCCCGCGGCAGCAAATCGGGCAATCGCTTCAATACTGGGCATTTGAGCGCTTGCTGCCTGGGTGCCTGACGCCGCGGCGGCAGGGTGCGGCGGATTTTGTTCGGCCCAGAGCGACGGCGCGGCCAGAGCCGCACAAGCAAGCACGAGCGATGGAAAGAGCAGACTTGCCTTCATAGAGCACCCCTTCGCGCAGTTGCGAAGGTAGAATCCTAGCTCTATTTACCTGCTGTTCTCAATAAATTAATCGTCTGTTCATGACAAAAGTATCGAGCTGTGCAAATAAGGGAGCACATTTGCACAGTCGTCTCCGCCGCGAGCTGCGGTTCGGCCTCGCCTTTGGTTGTCGGGGCGGCGTTCTGCAGTCGAAACGTTCGTCTCAGGCGCGGTGTTTCAAGGCGGGGTAGCGGGAGAAGATGAGGCGCCGATCGGCGGCGCTGAGCTGGCTGAGGCGGAGCGGCTTGTCCTGGGCCCGCGTGCCCTTTTGGTTCAGCACGTTCATCAGGCTCCACTCGCGCGCCGGCGTCTGCGGCTCTTCTGCCTTCAGATCGTAGCGGGTGAAATCGATGGCGAGCGGCGGAGTGTTTTGGGTCCAGTCGTGAAGCAGCGCGAGACGAAATTCGCGGTTCATGAACCACTCGATTTCGAGATTGGCGTCTGAGCCGGGTGCGCCGGTTCCTTTCGCATCGAAGCGGTAGTTGAGCTTGTCGTTGTTTGGGTTGTGCTTGCGCCACGCGAGGCCGAAGGCGCCTTCTGTCATCACCTGGGTATCGGGCCAGCGCTCGTGCACGGCCTGCAACCACCAGGCAAGGTCGTCGTCGTGGCCAATCGACGTTTCCCATATTCCGGTCACAAAGCCAAAGCCGTTCAGCTCGTGGCCGCGATCGAAGTGCATGGCGGTGGTGGCCATCATCTCGCGGCGGCCAGCTTCGATCCCCAGGTTGCCCACAGTTTCGATGGGCCCAACGCCCATGCGGCTGTTGAATCCACCCTGAAAGCCGTCGCGGCGCGCGGCAAGAAAGTCGCAGGTCCAGCCGTCGAGGCAGACGCAGTCAATGAAATCCGCCGGCCCCTGCGCGGGTTTCAGATAGTGCTCGCGGCTGGGGTAGTAGGGATAGCAGATGCCGCCGTCGCCATCGCCGTTGTCGATGGCGTGCTGGCTCCAGATTTGTCCCTGGCAGACGTGAATGCCCTCGATCGGCCACGAGCAGACGCTGGTTCTCCGCGTCCATGAAACCGGCGACGAGGCACTGAGGACGATAACGATCGCCGACCATCTCGGCAATCATCTTGAGTGAATTGTTGATCGTACGTCGGATGTTTTCGCGCGTGTCGTACATGGGCGCGAAGTAGCCGCCGGGAATGAAGGTGATCTCGTCGCCGTAGCGATCGTGGTAGCCGGCGAGCAGGCGGCGGGCTTCCTGATATTCCTTGCGCTGGTCATTGAGTGCGAGCCAGCTGATGGCCCACGTCATTTTGCCGTTCGGGCAGCCGCGCGCAAAGGCGTCGCGGCGCGAGCGGATGCGTTCAGGGCGATTGTCGGCGGCTTCGTCTTCTCCAATGTTGCGCGTCGGCGTGACCTCGATCTGATTCACGCGCACCACGGAGACGTGGGTCATAAAGCGGCCGCGGAGTGGAGCGGACCCGGCAAAGATTTTGGAGTCCTGCGCCGCGAGGGCAAGGGACGTTGCAGCGGCGTTGCGAAGGAATGTGCGACGGGTGAAGGTGTCAGGATGCATCGAGGGGAATTGTACAGAGCGCCGGATCGAGGATCCCGAGATAGCGTCTGCAAATCAACCAATGAACGCCCCTCCGATGGATCATGGCGAATCCCCCGCTTGACACCGCAGTAAGACTGCTGCGAGTATCCGATACTCCTTCCCCCTCCGCCATTTTCGATTCGTTGCCCGACGGCATTCAGGTCACCTTAGAACCTCGAACACGTGAGGATTAGCAATGAACACCTGCTCTCTCCAGATGCGCAATCAAACTTGGTGCAGCGTTCTTCTTGCAGCGTCTGTTGCCATCCTTCTTGCTGCTTCTGCCACCACCGTTTGTGCCCAGCGGGACTACACGCTGCCCAATGTGCCCTATATCTGCAATGGGGAGCGGCTGGTCATTGAAAACTGCAACATTCGCGATACGTCCGACACCAGCACCTGCATGGTGGGCCATCCCGATCACATTCTCGCCAATGGGATCATGCAGTACACCAATATGACTCGGGCGGCAATCAAGCAGCTTTTTCCCACCTGCAAGCAGCCAACGCCGGAGCAGCTGAGCCGCGCCAAGGCATTCCAGGACCGGCAGCAGAGCGCCTACGAAGCCAACGTCAAGAAGGCCAACGACGAAAACGACGCCATTGAAGCGCGTGCCCGCGCCATGCCCGGCCAGAAGCCAATGAAGCCTGAAGAGCGTGCCATCAATCGCTGCATCACCTCCGGCCGCCTGCCCTCGTCATGCACCGGCAATGCTCTGCTGGGAGCGTTTGGCCAAATGCTCTCATCCGTGCTGCCTTCAGGCGGCGAGCAGCCAGCGCAGGCGGGCCCCACAATGGCCGGTGTCTTTCAAGGCTCCGGCAACTGGCGGCTCGATTTTATCGATGGCGGCGTTCTGGTCAACTGCGCTTTCCTGTCTCCCAATCAAGAGGCGTATTCACTCAACCTGACTGGCCCGCGCCCGATTTTGACGATCGCCACACGCCCTCGTCCGCTCGTGCTCACGCTTCGCGCCGACGGCTCCCTCGTTGGCCCTGGCCCGGTCACGCTTGATGGTGTGGTGCCCGGCGGCTATACGGCCGGTACTTCAACCCCCGGCCACAACGAAACCTCTACCTACACGACCACCGAACGCACAAACGCCAACATGGTCCAGCCGGAATCCGCCAACACCACCAACAGCTATGCCGGCGGCGGCACATACGACGTAACCACCACCCACACCAATACCAACTATGTGGCTGGAACCTCGACTCCCGGTACCACCAGCTTCACGCCGCGGCGCGCCACCTGTTCCGCCATTGACCTGCACGCGACAGGCGCTGCCGGCATCCAGACCATGCAGACCGATCTTCTCAAAAGCATGTTGGGCGGAGACAAAGGCCCGCCCACCCCCGCCGGCATCCGCATGCACGGCATTTACGCCGCATCTACAGGATTCAGCGTGCAGTTCTTCCCTGAATCTGCGATCCTCGGCTGCGGTCCCGATGCCGCGCGTGCCTATCCCTACACCGTCGTTGCTGAAGGTGGGCATGCGGTGGTGAAGATTGCGGCGACGGATCACCCCCTTGCCCTGGCCATCCGATCCGACAATACCCTCGACCCCGGCACAGGTTCTTACCTGGTCCATGGTCGAACCATCACAGGACAAGACAACGACGACAACTTCACCTTCGCTCCACTTGAACAGAGCTGCAATCTAGCCGCCCTCGCTCCAGCAAAAGAAATTCCCTCGTCGGGAGGCGCCGTGGTCGCGTCCATGGCGGCGGGCGCGGGGAACGGCTCGCTGCCGAGTGCAACTGTTGGCAACGCTTCGCTGAAAATTGTCTCTGGGTTTCCTGCGCAGCCGGGTCTTCCCAATCCCCTGGCTCAGCATCCCTACACTCTGCTTCGTACAAGCCTCGCAGACATCGTGGCCGGGACAGGTGTCTCTATTCCTCCAGGAAGCTCGCCCTACAAAGCGCTCGCTCAAGCATGCGGAAGCCGCACCCCCGCGTGTCAGCCAATGATCGATGCGATCAAGTCGAACTCCGTATCTGCTGTGCGCGCGGACGTAAATGGCAATGGGACGTTTGAAGGAATTGCCCCGGGGACGTATTACCTGATGATTTCAACCCGCTATAACAACCAGGCACTTGTCTGGTCGCAGGCAGTCCAGATCACGCCAGGCATTCACTCCATCACACTCGATCAACGGAACGCGACGCCGATCAATTGATTCCGAGCGGACCGTGGCCCACACCCCTCTGGCCGCGATTGGCCGCACCGAAGGTGCCGACGATTAGCCCCACCGCAGGTGGCAGGGGTTTAGGCGTTGATGGCCATGCCTTCGACGGCGGCGTAGGCGTCGAGCATTGACTCGCTGAGCGTGGGGTGGGCGTGGATGGTGAACATCAGTTCGTCGACCGTGCCTTCGAGTTCCATCACCGCGACTGCTTCGGCGATAAGCTCAGTGGCCTGCGGGCCGAGGATATGCACACCAAGAATCTCGCCGTACTTCGCGTCGGCAACGATCTTCACAAAGCCGTCGTGGCTGTCGACGATGGTGGCCTTTGAATTTCCTGCAAAAGGAAACTTGCCGACTTTGACGTCGTGGCCTTTCTCCTTGGCCTGGGCCTCGGTGAGTCCAGCGCTGCCAATCTGCGGATCGGAGTAGGTGCAGGCGGGGATACGATCGCGGCGGACGGCGCGGAAGCTGCGTCCAGCAATTTTTGTGACAGCAACGATGCCGCTCATGCCGCCGACGTGGGCCAACTGCGGCAGGCCTGCCACGATGTCACCAATGGCGTAGATGCCGGGCTCGGCCGTCTGCTGGGCTTCGTTCACCTTGATAAAGCCGCGGTCCAGCTCAATCTTTGTCTTTTCGATGCCGACGCCTTCAGTTCGTGGCGCGCGCCCCACGGCGACGAGCACTTTTTCAGCTTCCTTCTCAACCGTTTTTCCGTTCGCCGTGGTCCAGGTAACCTTGACGCCGGCGTCGGTCTTCTCAACTTTCTCGACCTTGCAGCTGGTGTTGATGTCGATGCCGCGCTTCTTGTAGATCCGTGTCAATTCCTTGGAGATGTCTTCGTCCTCAGGCGGCATCAGGCGCGTCAGAAATTCCACAATCGTGACCTCGGAGCCATAGCTCCTGAAGATAGACGCGAACTCGATACCCACTGCACCCGCACCAATCACGATGAGCGATTTCGGAACCTGGGGGATGGAAAGAATTTCGATGTTGGTGAGGATGCGATCGTCCGGCTTGAGACCGAAGATCGTTTTGGCTTCGGAGCCGGTTGCCAGGATCACGTTTTTGGCTCGGAGTTCACTGGTCTTGCCGTCTGCGCCGGTGAGCGCGATCGTGTGCACGCCGTCTTGGGCAGGGCCGGTGAGCTTTCCATAACCGGGCACCACGGTGACCTTATTCTTCTTCATCAGGAACTCCAGGCCCTTGGTATGTTTGTTGACGATCATGGTCTTGCGCTTGAGCACGTTTTCCCAGTTCAAGACAGGCGCAGCCACATTGTCGATACCGTACTCGGTGGCGTGCTTGAGGTGATCCCAGATTTCCGCGTTGAAGAGCAGAGTCTTGGTGGGAATGCAGCCGACATGCAGGCAGGTTCCACCCAGAACGTTTTCCTTTTCAATGAGGGCGACCTTGAGGCCGAGCTGACCACCGCGAATAGCGGCCGTATAGCCGGCGGGACCGCTGCCAAGGATGGCCACGTCATAGACGGTGTTGGGAGTGGTGTTTGGAATCGTCTCTGCCACGCGAACTCCGTTCCGGCTGTGCCGTAGAAATGGCGCAGCGCGTGTTGCCTTCGTCAGTCTAAAGGATGCATCTGTGGCGCGGTGGATGCGGCGACTTTCCGGTGCCAGAGAAGGCGCGGCGTGCTTCGGGTACTCTGAAGAGGAATCTTCTTCTTTTTCCCCGGAGAGTCATGAACCCAATCAGCGAGATTTCGCGGCGCGGCTTCCTTGGCGCCAGCGCGGCGGCGGCAGTGTCGCTTGCTGCGCGCTCGGCATCTGCAGAGAACGAGAAGGTCCCGCCGCCGGCCATTGCCGCTTTACCTGTGCTGGCGGCACAAGCCAGGCCGTTTACGAATGCGGAGCGCGAACAGCGCATCGAGCGCGCCAGGCGCCTGATGACGGCAGCGAAGATGGACGCAATCATCTTGGCGAACAGTGCAGCGTCGTCGGTCTACTTTGCCAATGTGCGCCTGAATGGCGGCGAACGTCTCTGGGCACTGGTGATCCCGGCTCATGCGAAGCCCTTTCTTGTGTGTCCCGCGTTTGAAGAAGGGCGTGCGCGCGAACTGCTCACGAATAGCCCGCTGGGCAAGGATGCCGATGTGCTGGGCTGGCAGGAGGATGAGAGCCCGTACGCATTGCTGGGGCGTGGCCTAAGAGAGCGCGGCCTGAGCGCGGGAACGATCGGCCTGGATGAAAACATCAAGTTTGTTTTCGCTGAAGGAATTCGCGCGGCGAATCCTCATCTGAACATCGTGCTGGCAACGCCGGTAACGGCCGGGTGTCGCATGGTGAAAGACGCGCACGAGATTGAATGTCTGCGTCTGGCCGGGCGCGCCACGCTGCTGGTGTATCGCGCGGTGGCGCAATCGCTCGCTCCCGGTATGACCACCCTGGATGTGCATGCGCTCATCGCGACGGCGTACGACCGCTTGGGATTCGAAGGCGAAGCGAGCTTGAATGTGGACGAGTTCACGGCGGTGCCGCACGGCTCGCCGAAGCCGCAGACCCTGCGCGAAGGCAGCATCCTGATGCTCGATGACGGCTGCATGGTGGAGGGCTACACGTCGGACATTACGCGCACGTTTGTATTGGGCCGCGCGACTGACAAGATGAAATCGGTGTTCGACCTGGTGCAGCGGGCGCAATCGGCAGCTCTGCACGCGGCGCGACCAGGCGTCGCTGCGGCCGATGTGGATGCAGCAGCACGCAAGGTGATTGTGGACGGCGGCTACGGCCCGGGGTTCACGTATTTCACGCATCGCGTAGGCCACGGGCTTGGCATGGAGATGCACGAATGGCCGTACTTCGTGAAGAACAACATGTTCGGGTGGGATCTCAGCCCACATCTCGCGGCCGGCAACGTGCTGAGCGATGAGCCGGGCGTCTACATTCGTGGCGAGTTCGGCGTGCGCCTTGAAGACGATCTTCTGGTAACGGAGTTGGGTGCGGAGCTGCTCACGCCGCAGAGTCCTTCGCTTGAGAATGCGTTCGGAAATATGGCGTAGAGGGCCTGGTGGCCGAAGCCCGTCGATCGAAGACGCTTTTGGGAATGTGGAGTAGAACGAACGCTCATTCCATTTCCTTTGTCATTCTGACCACGGGCAGGGCTTCGCCGTTATGCAGTGGCACGGCGATGCGCTCGATCTCCACATAGCCTTTGAGCCGGTAGAGCGGCACACCGGTCAGCGTGGAGCCCATTTCAAAGCGGCTGAACCCGGCGGCACGGGCTTCCGTCTCGACATGCGCGAGGATCAACGATCCGAGACCTTGCCGCGCGAAGTCAGGATGCACGAAGATGGCGCGTACCTTGGCCGCGTCAGTGATGGGATCAAGCAGTTCGGGGATACGGCCCGGCCCACGATCGGCGCCAAAGAGGGTTTTCCGCTTCGACCATCCCCCACACGCAGCGGCACTCCGCGCTCTAGAGTTTTGGAGGAGAGTTTCGGCCACAAAATAGGTTTTGTCGCGGATGAGCTGGGTGTCGAGGCCGAGAACGGTGCCGAGCGCGCCCTCAATCTGTGCAGGTGTATAGTCGTTCGCCTGCAGGCCGCGCACTGAGGCTTCGATGAGCGCGTGAAGTGAGGGGATGTCGTCCTCGGTGGCAAGGCGAAGCGTGAAGGCCGGCGGCATACCGGTTTCAGGCTACATCATTCTTCCGCTCACAATTTTGAAAGCGCGTTCGTAGGAGCCGAGGTTGAAGACGTGCTTGTAGCCAATGTGCTGCAGCCTCTCCTGGGCTTTCCTGCTGCGCAGCCCGGTGCGGCAATGAAGAAGGATGACGGCTTCCTTGCTCTTGATCCTCTCGGGCAAAAGGCTCTCGAGGTCATCGAGAGGCATATTGAAGGCCTGGGAGAGATGTCCGGCATTGAATTCGCGAGGGGAGCGCACGTCGACGACAAACGCGCCCTGCCGAACATAATCGGCCGCCTCCTTTCGAGAAATCTGACCGCTGCGCCGCATGACCATAAATATGATGAGGCCGACGAAAGCGAACACGTAGAGAGTCCAGTAGGTGACCATGAAGCGTTTTCTCCCTCTGTGGTGCTTGGTTCAAGTCTGAACCATCACGACATCGTTCATTGATCCCGAAGAGTTATGGGATGCATGTGCCGGGCGCTGCGTCTTCCGGGCAGCAACCTTGGACCCAAAAACTGCGCGCATGATCTCCACGCGCGATGATGAAAAGCCTGAATCGGCTATTAACTAAACATGAAACATCGAGAAAAGGGCTGAGCACTTTTTCCTTGCCGGGCTTCCCCGCAACCCGGATCTGGAACGCACACCAATAACTTGATTCTACGCGGGTATCGAGAAATCAGGAAGGTAACTGATTCCGGAAAAAGAACGGTTACGTTTAATTACTCTCTGATGACTCTTTGGTCACTTGAACCAGGGTGGAGTAGAAGGTGGCGCCGGCGCCGATGTCGGTGAGCCGCTCGCTGGTGAGGGCGTTGACGTTGTCGCCGTCACGGCTGGAGCTTGGCCCAGTCGAGGCGCGCGGCTACGACGCCGGCGGGACAGGCTGGCGTTGAGCAGCGCAGTGAGACGCAGCGAGCCGCGGTCGTTGAAGATGCGGACGGCGTCGCCTTCGGCAATGCCGCGCGCCTGCGGCGTCCGTCGGGGTGCATCTCGAGGCGCTGGCTGGTGCGAGCCTCCATCTTGCGATGACCGTCGAGGTTGGCGAAGGTCGAGTTCATGTAGTTGTCGGCCTTGCGGGCGAGGAACTCGAGGGGATATCGCTCCGCAGTCTGCACCCCAGCGCGATTCGGCGGGAGGAGTGAAACCCGGAAGCGGGTCGAGGCCCTGCGGCGGCGAGTGTCTCGGAGTAGAACTCGACTTTGCCGGAGGGCGTCGGCAGCGGGCCGGAGGTGTAGGGCAGGAAGGGCTGGGCTTCCGGATCGCGATGGAAGGCGAGCGGGATGTGGCCCTCGCGCTTGAGAGCGTCGAAGGTGATGTGCTCCATGCCGGGGTTGGTGGAGTGGCCGGGCTCGAGTGACCGATGCCGAGCGCCTGGCGGATGATCTCTTCGGGCGTGTCGCGGAAGCAGGGCTCGGGGAAGCCCATGCGCTGGGCGAGCTGGCCGAAGAGCCAGACGTTGGAGCGCGCTTCGCCGGGCGGCTCGATGGCCTGCTGCGAGAGCTGCACAAAGTAGTGGCCGTAGGCGCCCTGAATGTCGGTGTGCTCGAGGAAGGTGGTGGCGGGCAGCACGTAGTCGGCGTAGTCGGTGGTGTCGGTGAAGAAGAGCTCGTGGACGACGGTGAAGAGATCGGGGCGCGCGAGGCCGCGGCGCACGGCGTTCTGGTTGGGCGCGACCGCGCCGGGGTTGGAGTTGTAGACGAAGAGGGCGTGGACGCGGCGGGCCGTCTGGTCCGGCCTGCGTCGCCGAGTTCGGTGAGCGCCTGGCCGAGGGCGGACATGTTGACGAGCGCGGGCTTCGCGGCCGAGGGGCGAGGCGAGCTGCGAGGTCGGGGCGGTCGGACGGCCTTCTCGTTCCAGGAGAATGCGCCGGAGGTGGAGAGGACTGCGCCGCCGCCGCGATGCTTCCACGCGCCGGTGAGCGCGGGCAGCATGGCGATGGCGCGCACGGCGGCGCCGCCGTTCTCTGCGCGCTGCACGCCGTAGTTGAGGCGCAGGGCGGCGGGCTGGGTGGTCGCGTATTCGCGCGCAAGCTGCTCAACCTCGGCGGCGGTCATGCCGGTCCAGTGCGGCGACGCGCTCAGGGGTGTACTCGCGGGCGCGCTCCGCAAGCTGCTCGAAGCCGTGCGTCATCTCGTCAATGTAGGCGCGGTCTTCGAGGCCTTCGTGCAGGATGACGTGCATCATGCCGAGGGCGAGCGCGGCGTCGGTGCCGGGGCGGATGGCGATGTGCCAGTCGGCGAGCGCGGCGGTGCGGGTGCGGTAGGGATCGATGACGATGAGGCGCGCGCCGTTGCGGCGGGCCTGCTCGATCATCGGCCAGAGATGGATGTTGTTGCCGTGAATGTTCGCGCCCCAGGCAAGGATGAGCTTCGCGAGGCGGAAGTCTTCGGTGGGCGTGCCGAGCTTTTTGCCGTAGACGAGGTTCCAGGCCACGCCGCCGGCCTCAGAGCAGATGGTGCGGTCGAGCTGGCTTGCGCCGAGGCGATGAAAGAAGCGGCGGTCCATGGAGCCGTAGCCGAGCACGCCGATGGTGCCGGCGTAGCTGTAGGGCAGGATGGATTCGGGCCCGTGCTTGTCGCTGATCTGCTGGAGGCGCGCGGCAATCGCGGTCGAGGGCTTCGTCCCAGGAGATGCGCTCGAAGGCTTCGTGCTCGCGGCCGCGGGGCTGTGGCCCTTTGGGCGCGCCGGGCTTGCGGCGCAGGGGATAGAGAATGCGATCAGGCGCGTAGACGCGGTCGAGATACTTGGCGACCTTGCCGCAGAGAAAGCCCTGCGTGACGGGCTGCGATGGGTCGCCCTCGACCTTGACGGCGCGGCCCTGCTCATCGACCGTGACGCAGCACCGCGCAGGAGTCGGGGCAGTCGTGGGAGCAGACGGTGTGGACGATGCGGAAAGGGGATTGGCGGCAGCGGCGGCCATGGCTTCATTGTAAGCTGAAGCCGGATTTCTCCAATTTGTGGGGGTGACCTGGTGAAGCGTGTGGCGTTGCTGGTTCTGCTCGTAGCCTGTGCCTGTGTGCCGATGCATCCGCAATCGGCTGCAGAGGACGAAGCGGCGATCCGCGCAGGAATGAAAGCGCAGGTGGATGCATGGAATCGCGCAGATATTCCGGCCTTCATGGAGACCTATGAAGACTCCGCCGATACCACGTTCATCGGGTTGACCGTGCGCAAGGGATTTCAGCCGATTCTGAAGCGCTACCAGGAAAGCTATACGACGAGCGAGCAGATGGGCACACTCACTTTTAACGATGTGGACGTGCGCCTGCTGCCGAATGGGTGCGGACGCACGGAGATCGCGCTGGTCACCGGCAAGTTTCACTTGCAGCGCACGGCCCATGGCGAGGCGAAGAAGGACGACGGAATCTTTTCGCTGGTGTGGCGCAAGGGGCCGCACGGCTGGAAGATCGTCCTGGACCACACGAGCTGAAGATTCGACGCTCTGGTGATTCGAATCGGGCTCCCTTTGTTTCGCTGCCAGGGAGGCGCGCGAAAGCGGGATAATAAGGGAGAGTCGGACGGACGCGGCTCATTTGAAGGAGTGGGCCGGGTGGATTCCGGAATTGCCGAGGCGACCATCGAAGTTCGATCGGGCGCGCGGGTACCGGGGCGCGATGCGCTGGCTTGGTTGATGGCGGGCGTGGTCGTGCTGCATGCGGTTCTGCTGGCTGTGCTGCCGCATGCCGTGGCGCCGTCGCGGTATGCGACTGTAGCCGCGGGGTTGCTCGCGACGGTGTGTGTATGGCTGCGCAGCAATCAGGTTGCGGCCCGCGAGCGCGTGATGCTCCGCTGGGTCAGCGCGTGCCTGCTCCTATGGTCCACGGCACACCTGGTGGAAACCCTGCTGGGCCCCCCAGGCGTGGCAAGCAGCCTGACCGCGGATGCCTCCGACATGATTTACATCGTCGCGGCTTTTCCTCTTCTGCTGGCGCTTTCAACGACGCGGGAAACGGAATCGCTGCGCTCAGTCTTTTTGCTGAACTGCGCGCAACTGGGGTTGGCAACCCTGCTCACGTATGTGCTGCTTTTCAAGACTCTAATGACGCCGCAAGTCGCGTCAACGGCGATGGACGGCATCTACGCTGCAGAGTGCGGTCTGCTCGCCGTGCTGACGACCATTCGTTTCGCCGCGTGGACCTCGAATGAAGAGCGGCGCGTGATCGGGTCAATTCTGGCGTTTCTCTGCGTATACCTTCCGGTGGAAGTGGGCATGGACTATGCCACGCTGCACTGGCGCCTGCGGGCCGGAAACTACTTCGATCTGTTATGGAGCCTGCCGTTCTGCGTGGCGGCGCTTTTGGTTCTCTACCTGCCGCTGGATGAAGTGAGTGAGGAGCTGAACGACGGGACAAGATTGGAAATCAGCGACCACCGGTTGCTGGTGGGCACCCTGTCTCCGCTGCTGATTACGACCGGCGTGTTCGCGCTGGCGGCTTCGGTGACTGTGCAGTTCCCGGTGTTGGCGCTGTCCTCTGTGTTTCTGCTGCTGGTGGCGCAGGGGCTGGTGTCCGGAGTTCTGCAGCGCAAGTTCATGACCGGTCAGATCCAATTGCTCGAGCGCGAGCGCGACTTGCGCGCGGCCAATGCCTCACTCGAGAAGCTTGCGGAACTGGATCCCCTGACCAATGTGCCCAACCGCCGGCGGTTCGACCAGGCGCTGGATCAGGCGGCGCGGCGCGCGGTGCGCGAAAAGAAGCCGATCGCCCTGCTGGTGATCGACCTCGACTTCTTCAAGGGCATCAACGATGTCCATGGGCACAGCTACGGCGACGTGTGCCTGGTGAGCGTGGCGCGTCTGCTGGGAGCGCAGGCCAAGCGGCCCTACGACCTGCTGGCGCGGTATGGAGGAGACGAGTTCTTCCTGCTGCTGCCCGATACAGGAGCGCGAGGCGCTACGGCGATTTCTGATCGCATTCACGAAGCGATCACGAAACTGGGGCTGGAGAACCATGCTTCGCCGCTGGGCGGCCGGCTCACGGTGAGCGTGGGCGTGGGCGTGAGCGATGGTGAGTTTCGCATCGGCGCCGCTGCGTTGGTCGACCTGGCAGACCGCGCCCTGTACGAAGCCAAGCGGCGCGGCCGCAACCAGACCTGCCTGCGCACGCCGCTGGGCGGTCCGGAACTGGTGAGCGGCGACGCCAAGGAGTAGGCGAATTGGGCCCGTGCATCCCGCGATCCTCCTTGCGCATGAGTCTTGACCGACCATTCGGCTAGAATGGCTGGTATTCTGCGGCCTCCCCTCAGAAAGGAAACCATGAGATTTCGCTGCCACCCTAAAGCCGTTTTTCTAAGGCTGCCCTTGCTTTGTGCACTTGCTGCTGCTGTTGCCGCGCCGTATGGCTTTGCCCAGGCCAGCAGGACGGTTGTTAAATCACAGGCCGATCTGCCCCGCTTCAACTACTCGTTGCCTGGCACTGCCACCGCGCTGCTGCAGTCAGACGATGCGACGTTCAACGCCTTTGCCGGCAAGGTTCAGGCGGACGTGAACTCCGTACTCAAGGGCTACGACATCCAGGATCATGCCGCGCTGCGCAGCGTGTTGAACGTCGAGCTGAATTTGCAGCTGCTGTCTGGCGACAACGATGGCGCCCTCGAAACCATCGACAAACTGCGCGACCTGCAGGACAAGCCCGATGCCAAGCTGCTCACCGGCCTTCAAACCCGGGCAATCATTGCCGCGCAAAAGGCAACCGGCGAAACGTCAGGCGCGGCCTACCAGGCGGCTTATCACAAGGCCTACGGCGATGAGTTGAAGCCGCTGCCGTGGAACGTGGTGGGCAACCGCATTAAGGAGAGCAAGAGCAACGCGGAGATTTTGACCGAAGAGCTCGTGGTCGGGTCGGTGAAGGCCGACATTGAGCCCGCAGTGGAGAAGGCGCATCAGCTGAGCAACGATCTTGCGTGGAGTCTTGTGGGCTATCGCGTATTGATCAGGCGGCAGATACCGCTGAAGGCAGAGAATATCGCGGTGTTGAGCCAACTGGTGGCGGCCAACGACGTGCAGAAACCGGACATCTGGGCCGAGCGCGAAGTCACGCTCGCCGAAGCGGACAAGCTGACGCCCGTTAACGTGGCCATTTGGGATTCGGGCTCCGACCTGAGCCTCTTTCCCGACCGCACCTACACAGATCCTCATCCGGGGACGCTGTCGGACGCGCACGACATTGCCTTCGACCTGAAAGGGCTTCCCGACCACGGCTATCTCCTTCCACTTTCTCCCGAGCAGAAGAACGAGTACCCCGAGATGCACGACGAGCTGAAGGGCTTTTCCGATTTGCAGCTCTCGATCGACAGCACGGAGGCTTCGGCGCTGAAGAAAATGCTTGCGGGCATGGCGGCCAAGGACGTGCCGAATTTCTTCGAGCAATTGGAGTTTTTTGCAATCTACTCGCATGGAACGCATGTAGCCGGAATTGCGGCGCGGGGCAACCCGGCGATCCGGCTGGCGGTGGGCCGAATCACTTTCGACTGGCACAATGTCCCGCTGGCGCCGAGCGAGGAGCTTTCAAGGCGCGCGGCAGCCGACAGCCAGGCGTATGTTGACTGGTTCCGCAAGAACCACATTCGTGTGGTCAACATGAGCTGGGGCGGCACGCCGCAAGACGACGAGTCAGCTCTCGAGAAGAACGGCGTGGGTAAGGATGCGGCCGACCGCAAAGCGATCGCAGCTCACCTGTTCGGCATTGAGCGCGATGGTCTCTACAACGCCATCAAGAGCGCGCCGGAAATTCTCTTCATCTGCGCGGCGGGCAATGCGGATAGCGACAGCTCGTTTAACGAGTCCATCCCTTCGTCGTTCAAGCTGCCGAACATGCTGGCGGTGGGCGCGGTGGACCAGGCAGGGGATGAAGCGAGCTTCACCAGCTACGGGCCAACGGTTCAGGTGGACGCGAATGGCTATCAGGTGGAGTCGTATGTGCCGGGAGGCGCGAAACTTCGCATGTCTGGAACATCGATGGCCTCTCCCAACACGGTAAATCTCGCCGCCAAGCTGATCGCACTCGATCCCAAGCTCACGCCGGAGCAGGCCATTCACCTGATTGTGGCGGGAGCGACGCCGAGCGCGGACGGACGTCGCCACAACATCGACGCCAGGCGGTCGATCGAGCTGCTGCACCAGATGGGATCAGCCTCGGGAAAATAGGCTGGATTGCATCGCAAAGGAGCACGTGGGGGCCGGGGTCTGACGCCGGCTCTCACGGCCTTTCCTGTGGCCTGTACACTGGTGCAGTTATGAGCTGCCTCTTCTGCAAGATCATTGACGGAAGTATTCCGTCGAAAGCCGAATATCAGGATGAGAAGTGTTACGCGTTTGCTGACATCCATCCGCAGGCGCCTGTGCACTTACTGATTGTCCCGCGCGAGCACCTGGGGTCGCTCGCTGCGGCGGGCGAAGAGCATCCTGCATTGCTGGGGCACTTGCTCGGCATCGCTGCGAATCTTGCCCGCGCCAAAGGACTCGCCAAGGGCTACCGCGTCGTGATCAACACCGGCGAGGATGGCGGGCAGACAGTGGATCATCTGCACCTGCATCTGCTGGGGGGACGGCCGATGAAATGGCCGCCGGGATGAGAGCAGGTATCAGGTTTCAGGGGTCAGGTTGCAGGATCAGGAGTCAGAGATCAGAGAAACTGAAGACGCGGGGAGCGGCTGTTCTTCCGGTTTCAAAAGAAAGAGCGCACCGTGAGCAGGTGCGCTCTTTCTTTTAGTTGATGTCTCTGATCTCTGAAACCTGAAACCTGCGGTCACATGGGCTGCGGAACGTATTCCTCTTCCTCTTCCAGTCCGTAGCGGCGGAGCAGGTTGGGGAGGCTCTGCGAAAAAGCCGAGCGCGGCATGACCGTGTCGCAGCCGACTTCTACGGCTTTTGCTTTCAGGTCACCCTGCAGATGGTTCAGGAAGCCGATGATCGACGTGGCTTTCTTGAACTTCGTCTTGAATTTGGGAATCAGCGTCATCGGCTTGGCGTTCAGGTTGTTCAGATCGAACACAAGCAGTGTCGGCTTGGCGGTGTCAGGTGAGTCGATCAGGCGCGCGACTGCTTCTTTGTCGCCCTTCACGAATTCAACCTTGATGCCCAGCTTGCGCGACGTCTCCTGAATTTTGGCCTGGAAGAAAAGGTCGTCGATGAAGCAGAAAATGCGGGTCGGCGCGTCTTCGCGAATCGGCGCCGGTGTTGCCTGAAACACGTCGGGGTAGTACCCGCCATGGCCGTTGCCCGCAGTCGGAATCGTGGAGGGCGGTCCGTCGGCGACGTTGCCATTGGCAGTGCGATAGCTGTGATCCATGGGACCGACAAACATGCGCGGCCCTCGCTGCTTGTCTTTGCGGCGTCCATTGTTCGAGGGGACGATGCTGTTGCCGGGCTGAGGACCCTGCCCGCCCGCGCCATTGCTGCCGCCGCCCTTCTGGAAGAACTTCTTCTTCTTTCTTCCCTGACGAAGGTGGGGCGGCTTTTGCTGCGTGGGCGGCGCCTGCGGTTGACTGGCCTGCGCCTGAGGCGGCTGGGCCTGCAAAGTCTGGGGCTGCGCCTGCGGTGCGCCTGCCTGGCTGGACTTGTTTTTGCGGCGGCGCCTGCGGCGGCGATGCCCCTGCGACGGCCCAAGGCCATTCGCCTGGGCTGCCCCCGTCTCGGACTGGGGCTGGGTCGGTTCTGTCGTCATGCGTGTACTTCCTGGCACATTTCTTTTGTGTGCATTTGCGTTAAGGGATCCAGACTTCCATGGGTGGAGCTGTTTTCCCTTCAGCGCGCCGTACGTCCTGGCAGAACGGGGGAATTGGCGGCGAGCTGCTGTTTTCCTTATCTGGAACCGGGACATACGTTGGGCACGCAGCCAGCGTGCACGTGTTCACGGAT
The DNA here is from genome assembly GCA_963760475.1 of uncultured Acidobacteriaceae bacterium. GTDB lineage: Bacteria > Acidobacteriota > Terriglobia > Terriglobales > Acidobacteriaceae > Telmatobacter. The sequence goes on from CAVXDG010000015.1 coordinate 399,621, forward strand.
CCTGCGAAGCTATAGTTTTTTCACAGCAAGTGCGACCTTGTGGGCCACTCAACCTACCGCACACAAATCCCAATAACGCAATGTAGGCGGCTCCGGAGGTTACTGCAACTGTGAAAACGCTGGAGCCACCGGGTACACCAAAACCTTACAACAACTCTTTCCGGTTGTAGGGATGGTACGGAGCGGCCAGCACTCTTCCTGGGTAATGCCCTCTCTCTCGGGCGTTCGAAGAACTCGGACGAATCACGCGTCACTGGAGCTCTGCGAAAAATCCCTTCAACAGCGGCGAGCTTTCACTTCCCCTTACGGGTGGTCCGCATCAGCCGCCTTGATAGGCAAACTCGATACTACAGCGACGTGGTCCACAGCGCAAGCCCACACGCAGAACAAGAGTAATCAGAAAAATCTGCCTGCTGCGGGAGAATGGACCTGCCTCAAGCCAAGGCCTTACGCACAAAACGCCACTCATAAGAGTGGCGTCTTGCGTTTCCCGTGCTGGTCACTGGCCTCCCAGCAAATCATGGCCGGGGTTTTACCCCGCGCCTGTCGCAGACTCCCCCGGCCGGTATTCCCTTTTTTAGGGCCGCTTCTTGGCGGATGCTCTTGCCGGGCGTCTGCTTTTTTGTGGGCTCGCCGGATTTTTCCAGGCAGCCGGTACATCACTGGCACTCTTCTAGAGTGCAATCGCAAGGCCGTTCAGCCTATCTTTTATTTTCAATGGGTTAGCCGAGAAAATAAGCCTGCCGAGTCTCAATTCCAATAGCTCGAAAGGGCCTTCTCTCTCAAAAACCATAGAAGCGTCGAAACTGAGGCCAGATTTGCACAGGGGGGCTGGAGCAGCCTCAATGCTGACAGTCTGGGCAATAGTGGGTGCTGCGCCCGGCCAGAAGGATGCGGCGTACCGGGGTTCCGCAGGTAAGACAGGGCTCCCCGGTGCGCTGGTAAACGCGGTGCTCAAGCTGGAAGAAGCCGCGGACGCCTTCGGCATCGACGTAGTCCGAGACCGAGGAGCCGCCAAGGCGAATGGCGTGCTGAAGGACATCGAGGAGGGCCTGGCGGAGCTTGTCCAACTCGACTCGGGTGAGGCGGCCAGCCTGGCGGCGCGGTCTGATTCCGGCGCGGAAAAGACTCTCGTCGGCATAAATGTTGCCGACTCCGGAGAGCAGCGACTGGTTGAGCAAGGCGGCTTTGATGGAGAGGCGCCGGCCCCGGAACAGGGCTGCAAATGATGTGGAATCAACGAACAGCGGATCGGCGCCCGGGGCTTTGAAGGGCTTTTGACGCTTAAGGTCGCGGGACTCGAGCCGTCCAAACCGGCGCGGATCGACGAAACGCAATTCGCGTCCGCTGGCCAGGGTGAGCCGTGCGTGAGTATGAGGGGCAACCGGCGCCTCGGGCGTGGTAACGAGCAGGCGGCCAGTCATCCCCAGATGCACAACCCACTGCCCCGCGGGCGGCAGACTTTTGGAGGTGTGCCGGGCCGCAGCGAGGCCCAGATGCATGACGATGTGTTTGCCGACGCGCTCTACACCGAGGACGACGCGGTCTTCGAGTTGCTTGGCCTGCCGGGCCGGAGGGTTCTTGAACGGTTCGCGGTGCGAGCCGAACCAGACCTGCAGAATGCGGTCGCCGCGTACGCGTGCGTCGACGCCGCGGGCGATGGTCTCGACCTCGGGAAGTTCTGGCATCTGCTTATTTTAGTGAATTCTCAGCGCAGCTACTTGTGGTTGTCGCCGTCGCGAATGCGGCTGGCCTCAAAGCTTACGATGCGCCACACTCCGGCAGCGTCGCGCACATAGACGCGGGTGTAGCGGTAGCTGCCCGTCAAATCCCCTTCGGGCGTGGTGCCGCTCACTTCGGCGCGTGAGGTCACGAGCGCTGTGTTGCCGTAAAAGCGCACTTTGCGGTCAGTGATTTCGAGCGACTTGAAGTGGACCGTTCCGGCGCGGAGACTGGCCAGCGCTTCATCGCGGGTCTGGAGCATGCCATTGGCCGTGATTGCAATGTAATCCTTGGCCAGCAAACCATCCATGGCGGCCACGTTGGCGGTCAGAATCGCATTGCGCCAATGATCTTCGAGATGGTCGATCTCGCGACGGGTCTCATGGCGCTCGCCCTTCGGCATCGCCGAGAGCGGGGCTGCGGCATACAAGAGCAGACCAGCGAGGAGAGTCACCGCCGGAAGGCGAAGAAGAACAGCAAGACGGCTGGGCCTGCACGTGCTCATAGGCGTAACGGATAGTAGACCGGAAGCGTTTACCCGGTCAATGGAGGCTGGTTGAAAAGCCGTGTCCATCCTGTGGAATGGCGGCCTTTGTTTATGAATACACGTTCACATTCCGCGCAATGCCACGAAAGTTGGACTCAGGTTCGACGGATTCGTCGCCGATGACCTGAAAGACACGAACAAGGGAGAACCCTGTCAGGCCAGAGCCACGAGGTCCTCGCGCGCGCGCTCAAGCATCTTCTGGTAGAGACCGCACACGGCAAATTTCGCGAAGTGCGGCGACTGCCGGTGCGCGTCCGCGGCGGCCGAATCTTTGTACTGTTCGTAGATCAGCACGGCGTCTGGATCGCCCTCGACCCGATGCGGAATATAACTGACGCAGCCCGGCTCCTTGCGTGAAGCTTCAGTGAGCTGGCGAAGAAGTTCGGCAACCTCTTCCCTGTCTTCTGGAGCAAACTTCATGCGCACAGTAAAGCTGATCATGGGAACGGTTCCTTCCTGTCGTTGCGCCGCCAACCCCGGTGCGGTGAGCAGGCCCTGGTTCGATGGCATTCTATCCAACCGAGAAATAGCCTGTGGGTGCAAGGCCCCAGTTTATCCGCGAATCGCGTCGAGTGCCGATGCGAATTCAGGAAGAAGCATGGTCTGGTCGCGATCAGGCCCGGTGGAGACCATGGCGATCTTCGCGCCGCTTTCCTTCTCCTGGAAATGCAAGTAGTCCTGTGCGGCCTTCGGCAGCTTGTCGAATGTCGGCAATGCCTTCGGTCGAGGTGCGCCAGCCTTTAAGTTTGGTGTAGATCGGCTTGATCTGTTCCAGGCCCTGCACGTCGGCGGGAATCTCATCGGTGATTCTTGCCGTTAATCTCGTAGCCGACGCAGATGGGAATTTCATCGAGAGTCGTCGAGAACGTCGAGCTTGGTGACCACCAGCCACTCGGCGCCGTTGACCTGATTCGAGTAGCGTAGCAGCGGAATGTCGAGCCAGCCGCAGCGGCGCGGACGCCCGGTGACTGCGCCGTATTCCTGGCCGCGCGCGCGCAGCGTTTCGCCGATGGGCTCATGAATTTCGGTGGGGAACGGGCCCTCGCCCACGCGCGTGACATAGGCCTTGGTGACGGAGATGACAGTGCCAATCGCCGTCGGGCCCACGCCGGTGCCGGTAGCCGCGCCGCCTGCAGTGGCCGAGGACGAGGTCACAAACGGATAGGTTCCATGATCGATGTCGAGCATGGTGCCCTGCGCGCCTTCAAACATGATCGACCCGCCTGAAGATAGAATCTTGTGCAGCAGGCGGCCGGTGTCGGTGACAAATGGACGCACTTGCTCGGCGGCTGCGGCGTACTCGTCGTACATCTTTTTCGGATCCAGCGGAGTCGGCCCCGTCTGAGGACCAAAGAGAGCGTGGACAATTGCGTTCTTCTCCGCGCAGGCGGCTTCAATGTGAGTTTTCAGCAGGTCGGGCCGCAGCAGGTCAACGATGCGCAGGCCGCTGCGCGCCATCTTGTCTTCATAGGCGGGGCCGATGCCGCGGCTGGTGGTGCCGATTTTCTGGCGGCCGGGCGCGCTCTCGGCGGCCAGCTCGATCATGCGGTGGTAGGGCAGAATAACCTGGGCGCGGTTCGAGACAAATAGCTGCCCGTCGATCTCGACGCCGAGGTTGCGCAGCTTGGCAACTTCTTTCAAAAATGCAATCGGGTCGAGCACGACGCCGTTGCCGATCACGCCCTTGCACCCCGGTCGCAGCACGCCGCAGGGGATGAGCTGGAGGACGAATTTCTGGTCCCCGTGAATGACGGTGTGCCCGGCGTTGTGCCCGCCGGCGTAGCGTGCCACAGCGCTGAACCGCTCGCTGAGCACATCCACAATCTTGCCCTTGCCCTCGTCGCCCCACTGGGCGCCGAGCACCACTGCTGTCTTTGCTCGCATGCTTGTCTGCTTCTCGCAAAACTGCCCGCCGCAGCGTGTGGTCTACGCGGGCAAAACTTGGGCGCAGCGTTGGGGCTGCGCCTCATTCGATGATAAACCCCGCGGGGGCTGGGAAGCTTCTGCGAAGAGCTTGTTGAGCGCTCGCTGTTAACCAAAGGCAGTATGACCCGTTGTGTATGCAGGAAGGCGCGCTGAAAGAGGCGCTCTCCATTTTCAGGAGATCGATATGCTCAACCGTCGTCGAGTTTTCAGGATTGCTTCTCTGGTTGCAGCACCTTTACTGGCTTGCACCCTGGGGGTTTCGGCCCAGGCGCGGCCGGCGGCTCCCGCGGCTCCAGTCGCCGTTACCGCGCTCAACGACAAAGATGTGGCAGCCACGCAAACCGAGTTGATCCGGCTGTTGCGCCTGAGCCCGACACTCACCACCGTGGTTTCGCACGATCCCTCGCTGCTGTCTGATCCGGCCTATGTCGAGCGCAACAATCCCCAGCTGGCCGCGTTTTTGACAGCGCACCCCGAGGTGCCACGCAATCCCGATTACTTCCTCTTCTCGCATCTACCCCACGATCCCGGCGAGCCCGATGAAGTCCTCGAGCGCGCCGTGTGGCCCGATGTCTACCGGGCCCAAAGCCGGTCTGGGCCGTTGGACGAGTTCATGCACGACCTGTCGCCGTTGCTCGCTTTCCTTGGATTTCTTGTGGTCTTCTTATGGATGGTGCGGCTGTTTGTCGAGAATCGTCGCTGGGGCCGCATCTTCAAATTGCAGAGCGAAGTGCATGGGCGGCTCATCGATAAGTTCAGCTCGAACCAGGAACTGGCAGCCTACATGGAGACCGATGCCGGGAGGCGCTTCCTTGAGGCTGCACCGATTCCAGTGAACATGGAGAGCAGCCAGCGCGTACCCAATGCTGTGGCCCGCGTCCTGACTCCGCTCCAGGTCGGCGTGGTAATGGTGTTGTTGGGCATCGGCTTGCTGACTCTGCGCCATGCCGGCCCCGACATGGATGTGCCCATGCTGGTGCTGGGCACCATCGCGCTGATGCCGGGAATCGGATTTATCCTGAGCGCGGGAATCACGTGGGCGCTGGCGGCACGGCTGGGCCTGATGCCGCCCTCCGCTCAGACAAACGGAAACTTCGATCCGCTCCATGACTCGCCGGTCCCCAAGGGCAGGCAGTGAGCCGGGCAGAGCCGAAGAACAGTGAGGAAACGAAAGCCTATGCCCTGGGAATCCGTCTTACCGCGCTCGCTGGCTGGCGACGCTCAGGTTGCCTCTGACTTAATGGAGAACGCCTGCGGCTCAATGAGTTCGGAGGAGTTTGCCGGTTTCTATCAGCGGTCGGCGCGCTCGCTGTGGGCTTACCTGGCGCGTGTCTCGGGTGACGCGGCATTGGCCGACGACCTGATGCAGGAGAGCTACGTGCGGTTCCTTACTGCGGCGTATCCGGCCGATGGCGATGTGGCCGCGCGCCGCTACCTGTTTCGCATCGGGACCAACTTGCTGCGCGATCACTGGCGCCGGCAGCGGACAACCTCGATTGAAGAGATTCCTGAAGAGCGGTTCGCGAGCAGAGATCATGCCGCCGGGGCCGAGGCGCAGGTGATGCTGGGGCCGGCGTTCAAACACCTACGGCCGCGGGACCGTCAACTGTTGTGGCTGGCATACGCTGAGGGCTACAGCCATCGCGAGATTGCCGAGGTGACAGGGTTGGCCTCGCCGAGCATCCGGCTGCTGCTGTTTCGCGCCCGGCGCAAGGCGGCTCGCCTGCTGCGCAACGAAGGCGCCGTGGAGGGAGGGCCGCGATGACTCCATTTACCTGTGCCCGCGAGAAGGAAGTGAAGAGTCTGATCGAGCGCGGGCTGGGACCCGAGTTGTGGGCGAACGAAATGCGCGCTCACCTCGAGGGTTGCCGCGCGTGTTCAGAACTTGTTCTGGTGCAGGGGGCCGTTGCCGAGGCGCGAACCAGCGCAATGGCATTGCCTGTGCTCCCCCCGGCCGGCGGCCTGTGGTGGCGCGCGCAACTGCGCCGCCGCAACCAAGCCATGGCGCGCATCGCGAACCCGATTCTGGGCGCGGAAATCTTCGCGGCCCTGATCGTCACCCTGGGGGCGGTGTGCGGCGTGGGTTGGGAACTGCGGCGCGGCGTCGAACCGGCCGCATGGCTGAGAGCGTTGCACCTTGACACCCTTTGGCCTGCGTCGCTGGCGAGCTTCGACGGTGCCTGGGGTTTCCTGGTGCCGGTGCTGGCCGCGCTGGCGGTTGTGAGCGGCGTGGTGGGCTACTTCGCGTCTGAAAAGCAGTAGAGGGGATGATCCGGACGGATCATCCCCCTCGCAAAACTTGAGCGCGCTTTCTTGCGGGCCGCGCGTGCGATTGCCTGTCCTCAGTGAGCGAACTGGATTCCGCGACCGAGAACAACGACGTACACCACGCCCAACATGGCTGCGGCAATCCACCACGCGGGGGCGCGGCGCACCACCAGCGGTGTCTCTACCTTTCCCCGCGGAATCAGGCTGTCCAGCCATAGCAATCCCGACGACCCGCCGAAGGCCGCTGGAATCGACGAGACCAGCAGCAGCTTCAAGCCCAGCGGATCGAACGCGCCTGCAACACAGCTGAAGGCGCACGAGGCGAGATACGGCAATCTTCCCACCGTGCTGTACATCCCGCGCTCGAAACAGAATGGCCTCACCGCACGAGCCAGCAGCAGCGCGACCAGGAAATAGAGCGCCGCGCCGAAGATCGTCATCGCTGTTCGCAACATCGCTTGATGCGGTAGTCCGTCGATCACCTGCTGCCAGTCGCCGAAGCCACCGATGCCCGAGAACATGAAGTAGCCCGCGCCGGGGAATAGGTTCTTCGCGGCCAGCAGCCAGCAGAAATAGCGAAGGTTCGCCCGGTCGCCGGCCACGCGCGCAGCCAGCAGCGCCAGTGCCCCCGCGCCCAGGTTCACCAGCGTTCCGCCCGCGTCCACCCAGCGGTCGGGGTAGAGCGTCGACAGGTGATTGCTGGTCAGTTCGGTGGGTACCGCGCCGCGCAGCCACGCCGTGACGCCATGACCCACACCCTCGTGCAGCAGCGTCGCTGTGGCTTCGGCCAGAACTGCCATGCTGACGATCGTAGCCTTGCTGTGCTTTTCTGGCATGGCTGCCATTCTATGGTGCCGCCGATCTCTGCGTTTGCAGAGAATTACCGTATTCCGGAGTACTCTCAATTCATGCCGCAACCTTCGCGAACGCACTCGGTCAGGGATCTGACCGGTCCGTACCCGTGGATGTACCCCCCCCCATCGTTAATAACGAAGGAGTCAATAACCTGCGTGCGCAAGAATGGGTGGTTCGTTGCAGAAGATTTCCTCGTAGTGTGAATGAAATCGAAGTCGTGCCCGCTTCTGCTTCTTCGCGTCTCTGTCTGTCTGTTTCTCTCTGCCTCTTGCGGCCAGTCTCTTGTTAACCTGCATCCATGCCAACCTTCGTGATCCTTTTGCGCGCCGTCAATGTCGGGTCGACGGGCAAGCTGCCGATGGCCGACTTTCGCAAGCTGCTGGCCGCATCCGGCTGCACCAACGTGGAAACCTATATCCAAAGCGGCAACGCAGTGGTGGATGCGAAGGGATCGGCGGCGAGTCTCGCGAAAACAGTTGCCGCGGAGCTGCAGAAGTATATGGGCTCGCCGGTGCCGGTTCTGGTGCGCACACATGCGGAGATTGACCGCATGATCGCCAACAATCCGTTTGCAGTCGAGGCTGCCGCCGATGGGGCGCGCGTGCATGCAGTGTTTCTATCGGCGGCTCCGCCGGCGCCGAAAGCCAAGGAGCTTGAGCAGATTGTGGCGAAGTATCCTGCGCGTCGCGACCGCTATCATCTTGCCGGCGACACCCTGTATTTGCATCTTCCCGATGGCGCGGCAGAGTCGAAGTTCACGGCGCAGACAGTGGACCGTGTGCTGGGAGTAACAGCCACGGCACGCAACTGGAACACGGTTCTGAAACTACACGCAATGGCCAAGAGGTAGTTCCTTCTCTCGTAGGGCAATCGATTTTTATTGAGCTGAGTTCACCGCGCGTCGAGGATAGCGTCGGCGATGCGCGCTGCCTCAACCGCAGGGCGCACTGTGTGGACGCGCACGACGGATGCTCCGTTAAGAATCGCGGCCACGAGAGCGGTGATGCCGACGGTTTCACGCGCATCGATTGGCGCCGGTCCGCCGCCGTACAGCGGGGCAAGGGCATGGCCAAGGAAGGATTTCCGGCTGAGTCCTGCGAGCAGCGGGCGGCCAAGACGGAGAAGCTCGCCTTGGCGCGCGAGCAGCGAGAAGTTCTCGCCGAAGCGTTTGCCGAAGCCGTAGCCCGGATCGAGTACCACTGCTTCTGCCGAGATTCCAGCATTAACAGCCGTCGCGAAACTGGCTCGGAGATTGTCGCTCACAAGCCCAAGCAGCATGTCGGCCTGAAGCTGCGGCTGAGTCCGCCATTCTTCAGGGCGTCCGCGGGTGTGCATCAGGATCACGCCACATCCCGCGTCGGCGCACACCGCTGGCAGCGCGGGATCCCAGGTGAAGCCGGAGACGTCATTCACAATCTCGACGCCTGCAGCCAAGGCAGCGCGGGCCGTTGCCGCCTTGTAGCTGTCGACGGATAGCACGGCAAGTGGCTGCGCCTTGAGAATGCCTTCGACCACCGGGAGCAGCCGTGCCTGCTCTTCGTCGGCGCTGACGGCTGGCGCGTTTCCGCCTGCATTGGAGCCGGGTCGCGTGCTCTCCGCGCCGAGGTCGAGCAGGTCGGCGCCTTCTTCCAGGCATTGCAGGGCGTGCGCCGCGGCATCTTCAGGGGCAAGGAAAGCGCCGCCGTCGCTGAAGGAGTCGGGCGTGATGTTGACCACGCCCATGACGAGGGTGCGGCGCCCGAGCTCGAGCGTGCGCGTGCGCAGGCGCCAGGAGCAGACCGAGCGAGTTGGCGATAGATCGGACAAAACAAGTCACCGCAAAGCTTCCTCGATTCTAAGTTGGGCCGGGCCGAAGCTGGGGTGCGTACTTCGGTGGGCACCCGCATGGAGGAGTGAGAGACGCATCTCTCCTGCTACACTCCGGCCATGGCAAATCCGCGTGCCTTTTCAGCGATTCTTGCGCTGTGTTGGATGGGAACCAGTGTGCTCGCGGCGCAGCCGCATCGGGTGGCGGCTGGAAAGGCGGCACGCGCACCGGCGCATGCTGCTCCTGCAAGAGGCGCCATCGCGGAGCGTATTCAAGCCATCCTGGCCGAGCCCGCGCTGAGTCATGCCGAGTTCGGGATCAGCGTAACCACGCTGGATGGGCAGCCCTTGTACGGCCTCAATGAAGGTCACCTGTTCACGCCGGCATCGAACGCGAAGCTGCCGACAACCGCCGCAGCCTATGCGCTGTTGCCGGTGGATACGCTGACCTGGACAACCAATGTTGTGGCGAGCGGCGACGTGGATGCCGCTGGCGTCCTGCATGGGAACCTGATGCTGATGGGGGTTGGCGATCCGACGCTCAGCGTGCGCAAGTATCCCTATGAGCCGCCGGCGGCGAATGCTGTCGCCAAGCCGCCTGCCGGGGCAGCTGCGCCCGCGGTCAAGTCCGCACCCTCGTCGAGTGCGCCTGCGAATGCTGAACCCGAATCGGCAGCAAAACCAAATCCAATGACGGTTTTGTCGCTGCTGGCCGAGCAGGTGGAGCAGTCGGGCGTGCGCACCATCGATGGAAATATCGTGGGCGATGACAGCTTCTACTTGAACGAACCCTACGGGACGGCGTGGAGCTGGGACGATTTGCAATGGGGCTACGGTGCGCCCGTGTCGGCCCTGAGCTTTAGCGAAAACATGACAGAGCTGCGCGTGACTGCCGATTCCTCAGCGCCCAGCGGCGTGGCGGCCGAGTGGGATCCGCCGATTGAGTACTTCACCCTGGACGACACCATGACCCTCGCTGCCCCCGGGGAGCAGCCGCGCCCTGGATTGCTGCGGATGCCGGGCAGCATGCTGGTACGCGCCTGGGGCACCGTACCGCCAGCGGGATTTGAAGCCGAGCTGGCCGTGGAAGAGCCCGCGGAGTTTACGGCACAGGCCTTCAAACAAGCGCTGATGACGCGGGGAATCCAGGTGGCCGGATCGGCAACGGCTGCACATCGCGATACCAATGGCACGGGAGATTTTCTCGGCGAGCGTGCGCAGACGCTGAAACTGGAGCGCAGCAACCTGGCAACGGTGGAGGCCCCCATCACAGGGCGCCGAGTGCTGGCGACCCACATCTCGGTGCCCGTAGCCGAGGACATCACGGTGACCAACAAGGTGAGTCAGAATCTGCACGCGGAGTTGCTGCTCCGCTTGTTGGGCAAGGTGTTTGGCTCGGATGGGAGCTTGGCGCAGGGCACGCGGGTGGTGCGGCAGTTTCTTGTAAATGCGGGTGTGAGCGACCAGGACTTCTTCTTCTACGATGGTTCGGGCATGAGCATGGACGACCGCATCGCGCCGCGCGCCAATACGAAGTTGTTGGCATACGCCACGAGGCAGCCGTGGGGTGCGGCATTTCGCGCGACGCTGCCCATAGCGGGCGTGGATGGGACGCTGACGAATCGGTTCAAGAACTCGCCGCTCAAGGGCAAGCTATGGGCCAAGACCGGCACGCTGAACGAGACCATTGCGCTGTCAGGCTATTTGACTGCTGCGAGCGGGAAGATGCTGGCGTTCTCAGTGATGGTGAACGGGCGGCGGCCGGGCAGCAGCGCGGAGACGCAGGCGGTGGAGAAGATCTGCGAGACGATTGCGGCGACGGAGTGAGTTGGGTTTGATTGTCGATCTTCCCGACTCTTTCAAGTAAGTTGCTCACACTCGGCGTCCTTTCCAGGAAAGGAGAAGAATCGTGCATAGCGTTGTTCCTGACGTGCAGTCTTCGCCGCAACAAGTGCCTGCCGCTCTTGCGCTCTCGCTGAGCGGGTTGCGCAAGACGTTTGGCGATGTTGTGGCGGTGGATGGCATCGATCTCGAAGTCGAGCGTGGAGAGTGCTTCGGTCTGCTTGGACCGAACGGCGCGGGCAAGACTACGACGATCGAAATCTGCGAAGGACTGACGGCGGCCGATGCGGGAGATGTGCAGCTGCTGGGCCTGAGCTGGAAATCCGGAGCCGCGGATCTGCGCCAGCGCATCGGCGTGCAACTGCAGGAGACGCAGCTCCCGGAGAAGCTGACGGTCGAGGAGATCCTGCGGCTGTTCCGCAGTTTCTATCGGAAGGGGCTCGCGCTTGACGAGACGATCGGGATGGCTCAGCTCGAAGAGAAGCGGCGCGCGCGTGTGGGCACGCTCTCGGGCGGGCAGAAGCAGCGGCTGGCGATGGCTTGCGCCCTGGTAGGCGATCCGGACCTGTTGTTTCTTGATGAGCCGACGACGGGCCTCGATCCGCAGGCGCGGCGGCACCTGTGGGAACTGGTGGATCAGCTGAGAAGCGCAGGTAGAACGATCATTCTAACCACGCACTACATGGACGAGGCCGAGCGCTTGTGCGATCGGGTCGCCATCATGGACCACGGACGAATCATCGCGCTGGGGACGCCGCAGCAGTTGATTGCTTCAGTGGGTGGAGATCATGTCGTCGAGTTTGCGATTCAAGCGCAGGATGAAGGAGGCTCGATCGATGCAAGCAGGCTGACAGCGATTCCAGGGGTCCAGGCGCACCGCGTGGATGCCGGACGCCACCAGCTCTCTGTGGTGGAGTTGCATACGACGGTGCCTCGCATCTTTGCATCGCTGGAGGAGATGGGCCTGCAGGCGAGCGAATTTCGTACCCACTCGGCGACGCTTGAAGATGTGTTTGTCGGTTTGACGGGGAGGAATCTGCGCGATGAGTAGGCTGACTGAAAGCTCTCTCTACCAACTCACCAGCACGCGTTTCCGGCTCTTCCTGCGCGAACCGGAGGCGCTGTTCTGGGTCTTTGTGTTTCCGATTCTTCTTGCCGTGGGATTGGGGATTGCATTTCGGAACAGGCCGGCGGATGTGCTGGACGCAGGCGCGACGACGACGCAACTGGCGCACGCGCTTGCGAGCGACAAAGGCTTGAGGGCCACGGTGATCGATGAAGCTCAGGGCGCGCACGATCTGGCCACGGGGCGGATTGTGCTGCTGGCGATTGCAAGAGGCAACGGCGTCGTCTACAAGTTCGACGACACGAATCCGGATGCGCGGTCAGCGCGGCTGCTGGCGGATCGGGCGATCCAGAAGGCTGCTGGGCAAAAGGACGCGCTGGCAGCGTCGAACGATCTGGTGCATGAGACGGGCGCGCGCTACATCGACTTTGTGGTGCCAGGCTTGCTGGGGATGAACCTGATGGGCTCGGCGATCTGGGGGCTGGGCTTCTCAATCGTAGAAGCACGACAGAAGAAGTTGCTGAAACGGTTTGTGGCGTCGCCGATGCCGCGGTGGCAGTACCTTCTGTCGTTCCTGCTGTCGAGACTGCTCCTGCTGGTGATCGAGGTGCTATTCTTCCTCGGGTTCGCGAAGCTGGTGTTCGGAGTACCGTTTCGGGGACCACTGCTGGAACTGGGGGCGTTGTGCGTGCTCACGTCGCTTTCGTTCTCCACGCTGGGCTTGCTGATTGCGTCGCGGGCGAAGACGATGGAGGCCGCATCGGGGCTCATGAATCTGGCCATGCTGCCCATGTGGATTTTGTCGGGGGTGTTCTTCTCCGCCACGCGGTTTCCGGCACTGATCCAGCCCATCGTGCGGGCGTTGCCGCTGACGGCGGCCATCGATGCACTGCGCGGCAACATGCTGCAGGGGATGAGCCTAATGCAGTTACGCACGCCGGTATTGGTGCTGATCGCATGGCTGCTGGTTTGCTTCGCGGTGTCGTTGAGGATCTTCCGGTGGCGATAGAGAGTGAGAGCGAACGTTCGATCGAATCGTTGGCTCTCCGCCTTCGATTGAAAGGTTTCGGGGGAAAGCGATGCGCGAACAAGTACTTCAGGTTGTCGAGCAATACATAGATGCCGTGCGCCGCAATGAGGCGGCGGCCCTGCCGCTACATCCCGACGTGGTCGGTGAGTTCCCCACAAACACCTATCGCGGTGCGGCTGCGTATCGTGCCGGCCTTGATCCCTTCGTCAAGATCGTCAAGCGCATCGACGTAAAGCGCCTGGTAGTCGATGACGAGCACTGCGTGGTGCTTCTGGAGATCGATACCGTCTTTGGCCTGATTCCCTTCGCCGAGCACATTCACGTTCTGAATGGACAGGTCGTTTTTATCCGCGGGTATTATGACCCGCGGCCGATGGCGGTGGGTGCGAAGGTCTAGGGGATTGTCGATTGGTGAGCTTGTATCATGGAGGGCAATGCGCGATTACAGGATGTTCCTGTTGGAAGCGGCTCTGCTCGGCGTGGTGATGGGCGCGGCGGGATGCAAGAAGCTGCCTCCGTCGAAGCCGTCGTCGGAGTGGACGCCGGAGGAGGCGCGCGGTGCCAAGGTCTATCAGCAATACTGTGCGCGCTGCCACTATCCCACCACAACTTCTGGTCTGCATGGGCCGGGTTTGCAGGCGATCACCAAGGTGCAAGCCATGCCCTCGGGTGCGCCGCCGACGGACGAGCGCTTGACTGCCGTGATTCTGCACGGGCGGGGCGAGATGCCCGCCACGCAGCTTGACGACGACCGGATGCGCGATTTGCTGGCGTATCTACACTCGCTATGAGCGAAGCGGGTGGAGAGAACGGAGGGCGCGCGGGGCGGAGCGCCGCGGATAAAGCTGTGCCGCCGCTTCACGAGCGCTTGCCCTTGCCAGGGCTGCTGGCGATCGGCCTGTATCTCATCGTGCTGTCAGGGGTCATCGTGCTGGGAGTTGTCGAGCGGCATTATCCGGTGCTGTTCTTGATTCTGGCTGCAGCATTCATGGCGGCGAGTGCGGGATTGATTCTGTTGCTGCGCTGGGCGTGGGCCTTGGCTTTGGCGGCGGTGTTTCTTCTGGCCTGCTACAACCTATGGATTTTTGGCGCCCAGCATGTTGCGCCTGCCTTGGTGCAGGGGCTGCTGAACCTGGTCTTTTTCCTGTATCTGGTGCGGGCCGAGGTGCGCGCAAAGCTGCGCTGAACGACCGTGTGCAATCTCGTGGCGCGAAATGTTAATCTCGCCCCATGCTGCGTACCTTTCTGAGTTTCTTCCCTTGTCTTGGACTTCTGCTTTCGCTTGTAACGCCTGCGCATGCCGCGGATTCGCCGAAGAAGCGCGATATCACGCTGGATGACCTGGCCAAGCTGCAGCGCGTGAGCACGCCCGTTGTCTCTCCCGATGGCGCGTGGGTGGCATATTCGGTAAGCCAAGTTGACACGAAAGAGGACAAGAGCCAGGGCCATTTGTGGATGGTGAAGTGGGATGGCTCGGTCGATCTGCAATTGACCTACGGCAAGGAAGGCGCGTCGGAGCCGAAGTTCAGTCCGGATGGGCGGTACATCAGCTTCATGTCATCCCGGCCTGGAGCGGCGAAGGGCGACCAGGTGTGGGTGATGGACCGGCGGGGCGGCGAGGCTGAGCAGTTCACGGCGATTACCGAGCAGGAGATTGGCGAGTACAGTTGGTCGCCGGACGCGAAGAAATTGCTGCTGACGCTGCGGCCCAAGAACGAGCCCGATCCTGAAGAAGGGAAGCCGCCCGCGCCGCCGAAGCCAATTGTGATTGATCGCTACCACTTCAAGCAGGACATCCAGGGCTATCTGCGCGATGACGCGTGGAATTCGCTCTACCTGTACGACATTGCGACCAAGAAGCTGGAGAAGCTGACCACCGGCAAGAATGTAAACGAGAGCGATGCGGAGTGGTCGCCGGATGGAAAGTGGATTGCGTTTGCGAGCAACCAGGAGGCAGATCCGGACCGCAGCATCAATACCGATGTATTTGTGGTCGAGGCAAAGGCAGGATCGTCGCCAAAGAAGCTGACAACGTGGGAAGGGCCAGACGACGGACAGCTGGCATGGTCACCGGACTCGAAGTCGATTTCGTACACACAGGGCGCGACGCTGAAGCTATGGGAGTATTCCCAGTCAAGGCCCGCAGTGGTGACGCTGGACGGCAAGGTAAGTTATCCGGCTGCTAAGCTGGACCGCGCAGTGCGCTCGCCGATCTACTCGCCCGACGGCAAGCTGAGTTATCTGGTCAACGACGATCGCAACCAGTATCCGGCGGAAGTGGAGCTGACCGGGAACGGGGTCAAGCCGCTCGAGACCAGACCAGGCACGGTGATGGGCTGGGATGCGGCGGCGGGTCATGCTGCCGTGCTCTTTTCGGATGATGCCGATCCAGCGGAGATCTACGCGCTTGAAGGCGGCACGCTGCGCAAATTGACCAAGCATAACGACGTGCTGATCGCTGAGCTGAACCTTGCGGCGACGGAAGGGATCGAGTTCAAGAGCAAGGACGGCACCGAGGTCCACGGGTTGCTGACCAAGCCTGAAGGATTCAAGGAGGGAACTCCGGTTCCGATGATCCTGTTTATTCACGGCGGTCCGAACGCACAGGATGAACACGGCTTCGACTTTCTGCGGCAGTGGGTGGCCACGAAGGGCTACGCGGAGTTGAACGTAAACTATCGCGGCAGTTCGGGGCGCGGGCAGGACTATGCGAAGGCGATTGCTGCGGACTGGGGCCACTACGAAGTCGAGGATCTGTTGGCCGGAGTCGACAAGGCGGTTGCGTTGGGCGTGGCCGATGCCAATCGGCTATGCGTGACGGGATGGAGCTATGGCGGCATCTTGACCGATTACAGCGTGGCGAGCACGGATCGCTTCAAGTGCGCGATCAGCGGAGCGGGTGTGGCAGCGCCGATGTCGTTCTATGGTGTGGACCAGTACATTCTGCAGTACGACAACGAACTTGGGCCGCCGTGGAAGAACTTGCCGCTCTACCTCAAGATGAGCTATCCGTTTCTTGAAGTCGACAAGCGGGTGCACACGCCCATGTTGTTCATGGGTGGGACGTCAGACATGAATGTGCCGCTGCTGGGCGGCGAGCAGATGTACCAGGCGCTGAAGTCGCTGGGACGGCCGACGGAGTTAGTGGTGTATCCGGGGCAGTTTCATGGCTTCACCAAGCCAAGTTATATCCGCGACCGCTATGAGCGGTGGCTGGCATGGTGGGATAAGTATCTGAAACCCCCGCCAGCGCCTGCGACGCCGGCTGCAGGGGAGACGAAGAAACAGGCGGAGTAATGCCGACGCGCCTCAGTTACAGATCGTCTTCAGCTTGTCGAAGGGCTTGGGCTGAAAGGGCGGATACTGAAGGTGGCGGGAGTCCATGAATTGATCGGGTAACGTCCCGCCATATCTGAGCGCGGCATCGGGGTCAATGGCGTAGGCGGGATCTTTCTCCACGTCTGCCAGAGCGTCGAAGCTGAAGCCTTCTGACCGCAGTTGATCAAGAAGCTGCGGGAGCATGAGGGTGGTGAACGCTGTGCCATGGAGCAGCAGCACGTTGGGAATTTCATGGCCAAAGGCAATGATCTGCTCCTCGCGGCCGAGCGTGATGTATTCACGCGCTGCTTCGAGATAGCTCTGCTTGAGCCAATCGATGGCGCTGGTGTCCTGCTTCGCCGAGCAGCGGCTGTAGCCATCGTTCCATGCGTAGTCTTCGAAGTCGATGGAGACCTGAGCAATGCGGTAACGATGCTCGGCTAGGTTGCGACGGACGGCGCGGCGCTTCTCCAGCGTCTCGCCTTCCCATAGGAAGGGATAGCGGAACCAACGCCAGTCGCGGGTCTGGCCGTAGGTCTCGAGAGCCGATTCGTTCTTCGCGATCTCCTGCTCGAAGATCTCGGCGGGGTGGTCGGTGATGGAGACGTGCGACCAGGTGTGGCTGCCGATGTTCATGCCCGAATCGAGCCAGACGTGAAGCGCCTGCTGCGCGTCGGAATCGTTCTCAAGCTTGATGGCGTTGACGAATCCGTAGGTGCCTTCGAGATGGTTGGCCTTGAGCTCGGCGGCGAGAGCGGCGAGGATCTTGGTGCGATTGGTATCCGGTGGGAGGGTGCCGACTGCGGGCAGGTCATCGAAGGTAAGCGCGACGACCGGATGAGGATCGAGGTTCATTGCCACGGGAGCGTCGGGTCCAACGGTCCACTCCTGGCGTGCGATCAGCCAATGGCCTTCGCTTGTGCGGCGGTAGATGGTGCGATAGGTGCCGCTCAGCAGTTGGCGCTTACCGGTGGCATGTTCCCCGAGAATCTCGCGATAGGTGCCGGAGTCAATTGCCTGGTCGCTGGTGTTGTCGATGCGCGCGGAGTTGAAGGCGATATCGCTGTCGTACGCTGCGGTGACGGTCTCATAGAGCGCGCGAATCGCTGCACTGCCATGGACGACGCTGCCGCCGGGTTGAACGAAGTCGGCATCGGGCGCGTATGCGGCCACTGCGGCGTCGATCTGCTTCGCATGGATATTGTGTGCCCAGTCATGGCGGAGCTGTTTGAAGACCGGGGCAGACTGATCGGCTGCGGATGGGGCGGGTTGGTAGGACGACTGACCCAGAGCTGTCGTACATCCGAGCGCAAGCAGTAGAGTGGGGATTCGTCGCGCCACAGCATGGAGCATGTGCGCAGTGTATCAACCTTGATCGCGGGCGCTGGTTACAATAGTGGGAGATGGAATTAGTGCAGATTGAGTCTGCGCGGAAGTCTCCCGCTCCCAAACCGGAGTGGTTGAAAGCGCGCGCTCCTGTGGGCGAAAACTATCACGAGCTGAAACGTCTCGCCCGGTCGCTGGGCCTGCACACGGTGTGCGAGAGCGCGCAGTGCCCGAACATCGGCGAGTGCTGGCATCACAAGACGGCGACATTCATGATGCTGGGCAACCTGTGCACGCGGCGCTGCGGATTTTGCGCGGTACCCAAGGGACGCCCGGAGCCAATCGATTTCGACGAGCCGCGGCGGCTCGCGAAGGCAGTGGCCCAGTTGGGGCTGCTCCACGCAGTGGTCACGAGCGTGAATCGCGACGACGATCTCGTCGGCGGGGCGCGCGTGTTTGCGATGGTGATTGAGGAGATCCGGCAGCAGGCGCCGGGGTGCCGCGTTGAAGTCCTGATCCCGGATTTTCAAGGCGACAAAGACGCGATTCGAATTGTGGTGGAGGCGCGGCCCGAAGTCCTGAACCACAACACGGAGACGGTGCCGCGGTTGTATCGCGTGGTGCGGTCGGGGGCGCGGTACGAGCGGAGTCTCGAGTTGTTGCGCTATTCAAAGGAGATCAACCCTGGAGGGACGACCAAGTCGGGCGTGATGGTGGGGATCGGAGAAGAGACTCACGAGCTGCTCAGTGTCTTTCGCGACCTCTCGGCCGTGGGCTGCGACATTCTGACGATCGGGCAGTATCTTAGGCCGTCTCGCAATCACCTGCCGATGACGCGTCTTTATACGCCACGCGAGTTTGCGGAGCTCAAGAGCGAAGCCCTCAAGATGGGATTCCGGCATGTGGAGTCGGGACCGCTGGTGCGGTCGAGCTATCACGCGCATGAGCAGGCAGCGTCGGTTCGTCGGCAGCAGTAGTAGTGACCACCTCGGTCTCATAGAGGAGCGCGCTGATTGCGCCGGTCAGCCGGCGGCGGCTCTTAGCGGTGCAGGGCGAGGATCTCGGGCGCAAAGAGAATCCACGCAACGACCACAACCACCAGTCCGCCAGCAAACGCCAACCAGGACCATTTCGTCCAATGCATAAGGGCCGCCTTTCTGCACGGCGGGTCCGGAATTGCGCACTCCGGAGAAGGGAACATAGAAAAGGACGTTCGAGGAGTAAAAAGGGCAGCTTGCCCAGGGCAGGAAACGGCCCTTAAGCTGGAGGAACGCCGTACTATAGTGTTGGCGAAACGAGGAGAACGATGGCAGTCTCAACGATGGCCGGGATCCCGGCACTGAAAGAACTTTCAGCCGACTTGAAACGGCGTATGGACCAGGCGGTGAGCGGATTCCAGGGGAACCTGGCGGCAACGCGCACGGGCCGGGCAAGCGTACACATGCTGGACCAGATCAAGGTGGACTACTACGGCACACCCACGCCGATCAGCCAGATTGCGCAGGTGTCGGCGCCGGAGCCGCAACTGATTTTGATTTCACCCTGGGACCCGACCTCGCTGAAAGATATCGAGAAGGCCATTCAAACCTCCGATCTGGGGTTCAATCCGCTCTCCGACGGCAAAGTGGTGCGCGTGCCGGTTCCACCGATGACCGAGGAGCGGCGGCGCGATGTGGTGAAGCACTTGAACAGGGTCTTGGAAGAGCATCGGACGGCAATCCGCAACGTGCGCCGCGACGGCAACGATGCCTTGAAGAAGCTGGCGAAGGACAAGAAGATCAGCGAGGACGAGGAGAAGCGGGCGCTCGAAGAGGTGCAGAAGATGACGAATGACGAGATTCTTCGCATGGAAGAGCTCTCGCGCAAGAAAGAAGCCGAAGTGATGCAGGTTTGAAAGGCATCGCTCGAGAAGAAAAGGCCGAGGCGGAATGCCTCGGCCTTTCTGTTTGCCTGTGTGGAAAGGTTTGTGAGCGGGCTATCCCAGGAATCCCAGATAGGGGCTGGAGCCGAAGTTGCCGAAGTTGGGAAAGACGGTCCGTACCTGTCCATCGGAGAGGCCGAACCAGCGCGCGAGTGACCCCGCATACTGATCGACGGAGGTGGTGGGAATGAGGCGGCCCGCTCCGACGTCGTTGGCCTGATTGGCGCCGACGACAGGGTACTGGCCGTACATGTCCTGGCCCTTGACGGCGCCGCCGACGACGAAGTGGTGGCTGCCCCATCCGTGATCGGTGCCGTCGCTGTTGGAGGTGAGGGTGCGCCCGAAGTCGGATGCGGTGAAGGTGGTGACCGAGTCGTTGAGGCCAAAGGTGGTCATGAGGCCGTCGAAGTATTCGAGCGCCTGACCGAGCTGGGTGAGCAGGCGCGCGTGTTGCACGGCCTGGCCGTCGTGGGTGTCGAAGCTGCCGAGCTGGACATAGAAGATCTGGCGCGTGACGCCGAGGGAGGCGCGACCACCAATGATTCGAGCGACGGTCTGCATCGACGCGGCGAACGGGTTGTCGACGAGCTTGTTGGTCATGGGATCTAGATACTGCGCCGGATTGGGCACGCCGCCTGGACCCGCTGGGAGCATGGCGCTCTTGAGGGTTGCCTGAGCCTGGATCGAACGCTGAACCACGACCTCGTATTCCTTTGCGAAGAGGTTGGTTTCGTCGGCGCTGAGGATCGAGGAGAGTGCCGTGGTGCCGGCGGGATTGCCGAACGGAGCATTGGCCAAACCGGAGATCGGAATCGGGCCGGCGGGTGTGACGTTGAGCTGGAAAGAGGTCTGGCCCGAGAGGAAGAGCGCGATGCCGGCTGTGGAGATGCAGGTGAACATGGAATTGGAGTTCATGTTCATGCTCTCGATGAGGTCAGCGACGCTGCCGCCCCAACCGACGTGCTCGGAGCTGCCGCCATTGGACGCGATGGCTTGCCATGCCGCGGTCTGATCGAAGTGCGAGAAGAGCGAATCGGGCAACGGGACGGAGTTGGCCTGGACCTGGGCCTTGGTGGCGGGAACGACCAGGGTGCCGGTATTGGCGACGATGGCAGCGCGGCCGGCATTGAACAGGTTCTGGACGCCGGTGAGCGCCGGATTGAGAGCGAAGGTGCGGCCGCTCTGCGGGGTCCTGAGAGTGATGGGCAGCAGTTCCGACTGCGGATAGGCGAGGCCCGGGGCTCCCTGCCGCGCCTGCGTGAAGGCCGAAAACGAATCGGGGTCCGTGGCGATCACGGTGCCGTGGCCGTCGTTGCCGCCCTGGAGGAAGACGCAGACGAGGGCCTTATAGTCCGTCGTGCCGGTACTCTGCGCCATGGCGGCGAGTGAGTTGAGCTCGAGGAGGAAGGGACTGGCCGAAATGCCCGCCATGGAGGCGAACGAAGCCGTCCTTAAAAACTGCCGCCGGGTGTGATCAACCTTGCACATTGTGGGCTCCTATTGTTGAGCGGTGTAGTCGGGCGATGCGATGGTGAGGTAAATCGCTGTCTGGACGCGAGCGGCCAGGGCGGCATTGATTGCGTTGGGATCGCCACTGGTTGGGACGTTGATTGCGCTGACGGCATTCACGATTTCGGTTTCGAGCGTGCTGTTCATCTGCCCTGCCATCAGAAGCAGGTTGATGCGATCGACCAACGCTGTTGGCGTGGCTGCCAGTCCAAGCTCCGCGTCGTAGGCGGCAAAGACGTCGGGACCATCCTTTGCATCGGCCCCGATCGCGTTTTGGACGTAGTTGAGGAAGCCCACGACACTGGTCACGTTGGTCATCTGGAATTCCGGCCCAACCAGGCCAGCGGCTTCGATGCTGGTGCCTGGCGGGACATAGCCGGGAGCGAACCAGTTAAAGACGGTGGGGGAGCGTAGCGGCATTTCGCCGAGTCCCCAGATCATGTCTTCAGTGCTGCCGAGGTAGTAGCCACCGTTTCGGGACTGCGCAGTGAAGGCACGCGCCCACTCCGTATAGCGGACGAGGGCCTCGCGCACCTTACCGTACTTGGGATTAGTCACGGCGCCGGCGGAATCGCGGGCTTCAGGATCGAGCAGGATGGCAGTGATGACCGCCTTAAGGTCGCCGCGCACGCCCTGGCCGTTGTCTTTGAAAACGGCGGCCACACGGCTGACGTATCCGGGACTCGGGTTGCTGGTGACGAGGTGCGCGATCATCTGCTTGGAAAAGAATGCGGGCAGATTCGGATGGTTGAAGAGCGTATCGAGCGCGATCTTCAGGTCGCCATCAGGATCCGGTGTGGCGGATGCAGCGATGGTGACGCCGAGAAAGTCCTTCTCTGCGGTGGAGTGATGTCCGGGGAAGCTCTGCATGGGCAGAAGGTCTTCGCCGAAGCCAGTGCCAACGTAGATGCAGCAGCTGGACCAGGCGGTGTCCGTGCTGTTACCTGGGATATTCCAGCTGAAGCCGGTAAAGACCTTGGCTAGTCCCTGGACGTCGGTATTCGAATAGGTGGGAATGGGCGCGCCGGTGCCGTCGAGCTTCTGGGTTCCGTCGTCATTCAACTGCCAGAGCCCGATTGTGAGCAGCTGCATGATTTCGCGCGCGTAGTTTTCATCCGGATCGGTGGTGGCGTTGCCTTTGTCGTTGCCCTGCATAGAGAGGAACTGACCCATCATGGGGTTCAGGGTCACGTCCTGCAGGAGCTGGCGGAAGTTGCCGAAGGCATCGGTGCCGAGAAGATCGTAGTAGTTTGCTTCGCCGCGCGGCATGTCCTGCACCTGGGGATTGGTTCCGGAGATGACGAATTGTTCGGAGAGAGCATATTGCACGCGCTGGCGCAGTTCGTCAGAAGAGGAGAGACTGTTCTGCCAGAACTGATTCTGAACGAAAACTTCACCTTGATTGTTTTGAACGAAGAGCGCGGCATTGCACTTGACGTCGGCAGCGGCGCACGGATCGTTGTCCAAGATCAGAGCCTGTTCGACTGCGGGCTCCTGCAGGGTCTGCGGCAGGGCGAACTGCTGGCTGAGCCAGGCCTGGTAGCCGATGAGGGAGAGGGTGTGGATGTCGGCATCGGTGGCGCCGAAGGTGGCCTGATCCAAGAAGCGCGCGGCGTCCTCATGGCTGACAAGCAGGGCAGGCGGCGTGCCTTGTACCTGGGCGATGAGATCGGCCGAGGTGGCGGGGCCGGGGCTGGGGTTGAGCACCTGCAGATCGAGATCGCCGGGCTGGGTTGGGTTGATGGTGGCGGTGAGCTGGGTGCCGCTATTGAAGGTAGTTGGCATCGGCGCGCCGTTCATCAGCACCTTTGCGCCGGTAATGAAGTCGGCTCCGGTGAGAACGACCTGCGAAGAGCCCACATTGAATGAGGTCGGATTGGCTGAGGTAAGGATCGGTATTGGATTCAGAACCGAGATATTGTGATTGATCCCGACGGTAGGATCGTCAACGCTGACCACCGTCAACTGAACCACGTTGTTCGGCGTGGGCACGACGGCCGGCGCGGTGTAGGTAATGGACCCGTTTGTATTGAAGACAGCTGTGCCAACGGTCGCGTTGCCACCCGCAACTCCATTGACCGCCAGCGTCACGCCGGTGTTCGTGGTTCCAGTCACCTCAAGCCCAAAGCTGATCGAGTTGGTGACACGTACGTCGGCTCCTTCGGAGGTTTGGAGCTTGAGTTCGACCTTTCCGGGAGCCACCTTAACGTTGACGCTTGCGGAGTTGGCTGATCCGGGATCGGGGTTTGTGACGAGCAACGGGAAGGTGCCGGGATTGGGCGCGGCGATGGAGGCAGCCAGCTGCGTCGAGGAGATGTAGGTGGTGGTCACCGCGGTTCCGTTCCACGAGATCTGCGCGCCATAGACGAACTGGGAGCCTGCCACGGTCACGGTCGTGACGCCTTCAGAGAAGCCGGTAGGCGTGACGGAGGTGAGAATCGGGATCGGGTTGAGCACGCTCAAGGCAACGGAGCCCGGGGGATACTCGGGGTGGCTCGGCGCCGAGCTGGTGATGGTGACATTGTTCGGAAGAGGCACGATGGCCGGCGCGGTATACATGCCATTGCTGTCGATGGTGCCGAGGATCGAGTTGCCGCCCACGATGCCATTGACGGCGAAAGCAAGCGGAACGCCGGTGGCCTTGGCGTTATTGACGATCTGGAGCTGCTGATTCACTCGAATAGTGGCCGCGGAAGCAGAGATGGCGGCAAAGTAGCCTGGGTCGGTCACCTTGAATCCAGAGCAACCGGTCAAGAAGGAGAGCGCGCCGACAAGCATCGCGATAAAGAGGGCGCGAAAGGGAGCGAGCAGGCGATCAGATGAGGGTCTCATGGATGCTCCTGGCAGGAGAGTGCAGCTCGATTGTGTTCGTTATGGGGCGCTGCAGAAGCGGGGAAGAGGGAAGCAAATTGTCGGACGCCCCGTCGTGCGGGTCGGAACTAGTCTGGGGTGATCTCGTTCCACTGATAGCGCAGAGTCTCTGCGGACCCCTCGACAGTTTATGGATGACCCGTGTTGAACAGACTTCATCAGAACACAGCGTCTCTCAGAGAGGAGGTCTGGCGAGGTAACCAGCGAAAACAAAAGTAATGTCCGGTTGGGGGAGGATCTGAGCGGCTGCCGGGTTCCGGTATCCGGCCGTCAAAGCAGTCATAGGCAGGCGAAATGCTCTATAGTCCAGAAGGTCCGCTATGAGAACGTTTTCACTTGCTGGAATTCTGTTTGCTGCCGCCCTTGCCGCGCCCTCCATCAGTGGGGCCCAGGGGATACCCGCCACCGGACACAGCTTTCGTGCGGAGGGCGATCACTTCGCTCTCGATGGAAAGCCCTTCCGCGTTCTTGCCGGCGAGATGCACTACGCCCGCGTCCCGCGTGCCTACTGGCGCGACCGGCTGCGCAAGGCCAAGGCGATGGGCCTGAACACCATCACCACCTACGTGTTCTGGAACGTGCATGAGCCCGAGCCGGGCATCTACGACTTCAGCGGCAACAACGACGTCGCCGAGTTTGTGCGCGAGGCTCAGCAGGAAGGGCTCTACGTGAACCTGCGCCCCGGCCCCTACAGTTGTGCGGAGTGGGAGTTCGGTGGATTCCCCGCGTGGCTGCTCAAGGATCACTCGATGGTGGTGCGCAGTGACGATCCGAATTTCATCGAAGCGGCTTCGCGCTGGATGCACCGTCTGGGCCAGGAGCTTGCGCCTCTGCAGATCGGCCGCGGCGGCCCCATCATTATGGTGCAGATCGAAAACGAGTATGGCAGCTTTGGCGACGACCGCCATTATCTGGGCCAGATCCGGCAGCTCATTCAAGACAGCGGCTTCCGTGATGCGCAGCTTTATACCGCCGACGGTGCGGAGCAGATGCCCAAAGGTTCCTTCGCCGACTTACCCGCGGCTGTGAATTTCGGCACGGGCGAGGCGAAGAAATCCTTCGAGCAAGTTCTAAAGATGCGCCCGGGGCAACCGCCCATGGCCGGCGAGTACTGGGATGGATGGTTTGACCACTGGGGCGGCAAGCACGAAGAGCGCGATGCGCAGCAGCAGATCGACGAATTTCGCTGGATGGTAAACCAGGGCTACTCCGTCAGCGTGTACATGTTTCATGGCGGAACGAGCTTTGGCTTCATGAGCGGAGCCAACTCCGATGGCAAGAACTATGAGCCCGACGTGACCAGCTACGACTACCAGGCGACTCTGGATGAAAGTGGGCGGCCGACGCCCAAGTATCTCGCCTTCCGCGACATCATCGCCAAGGCAACGGGCGTTGAACCGCCGCCGATTCCGGAGACGCCGGCGCCGATCGTGATTCCAGAGATCAAGCTCGATGCATCGCGTTCGTTGTGGAGCATGCTGCCCGAGCCGGTCAAGTCCGATCAGCCGCTCACGATGGAGGACGTCGGGCAGAACTTCGGCTACATCTTGTATCGGACAACGCTGAAAACCGCAGGCGACGGCGATCTGGAGCTTGACCAGCTGCACAGCTACGCCCGTGTCTATCTCGATGGCGCGCTTGTGGGGAGTCTCGATCGGCGGCTCGGTAAGATGTCACTTCCATTGCATGTCGCGCACGCGGGGCAGCAGTTGGACATCCTTGTCGAAGATTCAGGCCGCGTGAACTTCTCCATTGTGCTGCGGGGCGAGCGCGCGGGGATCACGAAACAAGTCTTGTGGCAGGGCAAGCCGCTTGAAGGCTGGGCAATCTCTCCGTTGCCGATGAAGGGGCCTGATCGGCTTTCGTTCAATCAAGCGGCGTGCAGCGGGCCGTGCTTTGAGCGTGGACACTTCACACTCGCCAAGACAGGCGACACTTTCCTCGATGTGCGCGCCTTGGGCAAGGGCGCGGTATGGATCAACGGTCATGCCATCGGCCGCTTCTGGGACATCGGGCCGCAGCAGACCTTATATGTGCCCGGCGTATGGCTGAGGGAAGGCGAGAACGAAATCGTCGTTTTTGATCTGAAGGGCAAGCCCGGTGCAATCGTGTCCGGTCTCGATCATCCGCTGCTCGATGGGCCTGTGGCAAAGATGCAAGACTAAAAGCCGCTGAATGCTTCGCTGCGCTTCACTGCCCCGCCGCCCAGGCCAGTCCATCGGTCGATTTGCCCGTGGCGATCATGCGCGTGACTTTCCAACTGGCAATATCGATTTCGGCGACCTGATCGCTGCTCATGCAGGAGACGTAGGCGACTTTTCCGTCGGGGCGCACCAGAACCTCTTGTGGATTGGTGCAGACTGCGATTGAGGGGGCAGGCAGCATCGTCTTCAAGTCGATGACTGCGACCTTATTGACGTCGGGCAACGCCATCAGAAGCCAGTGGCCGTCCGGCGTGGGGGCGCTGCCGTAGCCTGTGGCCTCGAGCGGCACCCAGCGCGCGACGGAGTTTGTCCTGGTGTCGATCACGGCAATTTGAGGCTTGCTCTGGTCGGCCGTAAACACCCAGCGGTCGTCGTTCGAGATGGCAATGCGCTGCGTGTTGCTCGAAATCGGAATCACTTTGAGCGTTTTGCGTGCCGCAATATCGAGCACGGAAACGGTGCCCGGCCCTACGTTGGCGGTGTAGCCGCGGCGGCCATCATGGGATAGCGCGAGCATGTGGCTTTCCGGCTGACCGGTTGAAATGGTTCCGACAATCTTTAGCGTCTTTGGGTCAATCATCGACACGGTTTTGTCGAGTTCCGTGGTCACGTAGAGCATCCCGTCTTTGGGGCCGATGAGCGGGCAGTGCGGACGCACGCCATGCTCGAAATCGAGCTTACCCACGACCTTTTGAGCGGCGAGGTCGATGGCGACGAGCTTGCTGCCGTCGGTTCCCGGTTTGCCCACGCCGGAATTGCCGTAGATGGGTACGTAGGCGGTGCGTCCGTCCCGCGAGGCGATCACTTCGTGCCCGGTGATGCCGCCCTCGGCGACCGAGGCGAGGACCATTCCGGTCGCAGGATCGACGATGGCCAGACTCGAATCGCCTTTTTGCGCGACAAGCAAGCGGGGGAGCTGTGCCTGCGCGGCGAGAGCCATCGAGGCCGAAAACAGCGTGCAAAACAAAAAGCGTGCCAGGCGCACAAAACCTCCAGGGAAGTCCCGCAAAGAAGTCTAGCGCGGCACCGCGCGCGGCGTCCCGTTCGGTCGCAGGCACTCCGAGGATTTTAATTTATCGATCTCTGGCAATCCTCAGCTTTGCACTTTCCACGGATCGTAGGTTCCCACGCTCCACGAGTTGCCTTCCGGGTCCTTCACAGCGAATTCGCGGCTGCCGTAGCCGGTGTTCTGCATCTCGCGGATGATTGATCCTTCCGCGGCCTTGGCGCGCTCATAGACAGCATCGACGTCGTCGACGATGATGTATGCGCCGCGCGTCTCATAGCCGCCGAGATCGGCCGGTGACTTGAAGCCGTGCCCATCGGCGTTGTCCTTGTGCGACCCGAGCATAATCATGCCACCGCCCAGCTTGAGTTCTGCGTGGCCGATGGTGTTGTTGGGGCCCGGATAGACCGCGTGCTTCTCAAATCCGAAGACCGTGCATAGCCAGTCGATTGCGGCTGGAGCGTCACGATAGCGCAGCGTGGGCAGGATGGTGCTTCGAGTGGTCGGCATCAGATCCCTCCGCGGGCAGAGTAACGCGAAACGCGATCTCCGGCAATCCGCTAAGCTAGGTGCCATGGACCTGCCGGCGGCGGACGCTCAGCTCGTGCAAATTATGGATGCTGCTCTGGCTGAGGCGTCGGATCGTGCTGGTTCCTGGCTTGCCTGCCGGCCAGGCTGCACGCAATGCTGCCACGGCGCTTTCGCAATCAACGCACTCGATGCCGCGCGCCTGCGCGACGCATTGCATGCAGCAGCCTCCTCCACTTTGGAGGCGGTACAAAGACGCGCCCAGGCGTGGGTCGCGGAGTTTGGCCCGGATTTTCCCGGTGATCCTGTGACAGGGATACTGGGGACCTCGGAAGAGGATCAGGCGCGCTTCGAGGAATTTGCGCAGGATGCGGCTTGTCCGGCCTTGAACCCGGAGTCGGGTCTTTGCGATGTGTATGCCGGTCGACCGATGACCTGCCGTGTCTTTGGCCCGCCGACAAGGATGGGGGAAGGCGACGCGCTGGGCTGTTGCGAGTTGTGCTTTGTGGGAGCGAGCGAGCAAGAGATTGCGGCCTGCGAGATGCCCGTGCCCTGGGAGATCGAAGAGCAGCTTGTTACGCAAGCGGAAGACGACGGCGAGACCGTGGTTGCGTTTGCGCTGCTGCGCTGATACGAGGCGGCTTCTTTCTGCTAGGACTTATTGTTGCTCTCATTTGTGAGCTTCTTGCTCTAGAATGCTGCCAACTGCGGCACGCTGGCCGCGTACGATGCCTGTCGCTCAACTCACGCTCGAACTTCGCATTGAGCACGCCCAGTCGCTGAAAGACAGGCGGCAAGTGGTTCGTTCGATGAAGGACCAGCTGCGTCAGGGTTTCAATGTCTCGGTTGCCGAGCTGGACGAAGCGGTAACCTGGCAGTCGGCGACCCTGGGCGTGGTGGCGATCTCGCGTTCCCGCGACTATCTCCATGGCCTGATGGAAGAGGTGGAGCGCGGAGCCCGGCGCATGACGAACGAGCTGGGAGCGGAGCTGGCGGACGCGTTCTGGGAATACGTCGAGAGCTAGGCGATGCCAAGGCGGATCTGTCGAGTATTCAGATACTTGGAGCGCTCCGATGCGGTGCAGGTGACAGGGCTAGCGGCAGGCCGCTAAAGAGCGGGATCAAACCGAGTGCGCCGTGTCACATCTATCTGTCTGGCCCGGTGTAAGACTGCACGAAACAGGTAAATGATTGCCATGAATACTGTTGTCCTTCTAGAGAAGTTGAACAAGATCGAACTGGCCTTGGACGTTGAGGAGCGCGCCACTATTCGCGAATTGGTGCGGGATGCGCAGCAATGTGCGCTCCAGCTGCAGCGAGAGACGCCGGAGCAGATGCGGCGGGATTCAAGGGCCAGTTTGCACTCCTGAGCACTTCGCGACGAAGCCGACAATCCGGAACATCAATTTGAATGAGGAGTGGGAAACGGCTGCGGGCCGTTCAGCGACCGGGTGCTTCGTAGAGGATCCAGCCCGCGGCAAGGCTTCGGTCGCGCTCCTGGTCCGCGTCCTTGTTCGCTGCATCAACGGTGTCGTGGGAGTAATACTCCATACCTGTGATGGCGTTAAAGTCGGGGTTCATCTGGACTGAGTCGCCCTCGAAAATGCGAACTTCGTAGAAAAGAAGATCTTCGGACGGCCCAGCCACGATCTGGCGATACTTCCTGCCGGGTTTGGGTTCGGCAGAGTAGAGCACGTGGAACCTGCTGAAGCGGGACATAGGGCATTCTACTCCGGGTTCGTGAAATGTGGCGGTTGAGAGATCTGATGCGGTGATTGCCGCACCGGGCAGAAAGCTGTCCATGTGGCGCGCCAGGTCCTAACTCCGCACAATCAGGACACCGCTCATTCCGCCGGTGGTGTCCTAAGAGTGCGTTGTTGTTAGGACACTACCCATTCCGCCTCCAACTCTTAACCATTCTGGTATCCTGAGGGGTTTACCTGGGGAAGGGACAACGTATGCCGGAGCATAGGGGGCGCAAGCACCATCAGGACCGCGTAGCGGAGACGCTGCGCGAAGAGATAGGCGCCATGATCGAGGGCGAGCTGTCCGATTCGCGCATCGCTTTCTGCTACGTCAGCGAGGTGGTGCTGAATCCGGGCGGCAAGTCGGCGCGGGTCTACGTCGCCGTGGATAGCGCGGTACCCGATATTACGAAAGCCGAAGAGGAGACGGTTGCCGGTCTGGAGTCGGCCAAGGGGCATATTCGCTTTGAGCTTAAGGAGCGGATGGGTGTGCGTCATGTACCCGAGCTGAGCTTTTTCGCCGACCGTTCGGGGCGCTTTCAGGCGCGTATTGAAGAGCTTATGGGCCGCTCACGCAGACGGCAGAAAGCACGCGTGGAATAGGCGCATGGACGACTCTCGCCCCATCGTGATGGATCCGTCTGTGTCTGAGGGCGTCGATCCGCTGCAGACCATTCTGCAGGTGATTCGCGAGGGGGAACGCTTCCTGGTCTGTTCGCATTCGCGTCCTGACGGCGATGCCGTGGGCAGTGTGCTGGCGATGGGCATGTTTCTTGAGCAGCTTGGCAAGCGCGCTGACCTGGTCACTGCGGATCGGATCCCGGCGGTCTATCGCAAACTTCCGGGGTCGGGCGGCATGCGCACTGCTCTTCGTGTGCACGGCCGCTACGATGCGGCCATTCTGCTGGAGTGCGACAGTTTTGAGCGGACCCGTTTGCGCGGGCTGGAATCGTATCCGGTTGTCAACATCGACCACCACGCCAGCGGTCGCGCGTGGGGCCGGGTGAACTGGATTGACCGCGAAGCGGCGAGTGTCGGCGAGCTGGTGTATCGACTCATCCAAGCCGCCGGAGCGGTGGTTACTCCGGAGATTGCGACCTGCCTGTACACCACACTACTGACCGACACGGGCGGTTTTATCTATGGCGGGGTACGAGCCTCGACGCTCGAGCTGGCGGCAAAGCTGGTGCAGGCGGGCGCGAACCCGATCCGGATCGCGCAAGACATCTATTTCAGTACTCCCATGTCGAAACTGCTGTTGCTCGGCACGGCGCTGAACAACCTGCACCGCGAGGGGAGGCTGGCGTGGCTGTGGGTGACGCATCACGACATGGTGCGAACCTGCGCTGCGGAAGAGGACTGCGAGGGGATCGTGAACTACGCGCTCGCCATCGCGGATGTGGAGGCAGCCGTTTTTTTGCGCGAGCTGCCGGAGCGACGCATTCAGATGAGTTTGCGCAGCAAGGGCAAGATCAACGTGGCCTCTATTGCCGAGAGCCTGGGCGGAGGCGGGCACGAAAACGCAGCCGGGTGCACAGTGGATGGACCGCTCGCCGGCGCCCTCGACAAAATTCTTGGTGAACTGCGGCCAATCGTCGCCGGGCTGGCGGTGGAGCCCGGTTGAGGCCCGGTTCCAATCTGTTAGCCTTGGTTTGGCCGAGACCACGAGCGAGCGGCCGCTCCAAGATGCCCTCAGGCCGTATTTCCGCCTGGATCGGGCGAGACCTCAACTGTTCACCCTCAACTGTTCACATGGAGTTCCCCGCTCCCCTGCAAAGGTTGAAAGATCCGCGCCGCGTGCTGTGCGGGTGAGACCGAGTGGAGAACTTCTGGACGTGGAGACTGTGCTGGGATCATCAGTTCCGGAATCGACGGATGGGGCGCGCAGGAAGCTACCGAACTGGGCCACTGTGTGCGAAGCGACAGTCTTTGTTGCGTTCGCGGTCTTCTTCATTCTGTACGGAGTCACACCGCTGCTGGGCGGCGATGGTCTGGGCCTGGTAGGTGCTGACGAGCCACGCTACGCGCAGATTGCGCACGAGATGCTGGCCCGGTTCGACTCCGCACACACCCTCAAGGGCCGTCTGGTCGCCTGCATTACGCCTTATCTCTACGGCCATCCGTGGCTGGAAAAGCCGGCCCTGTATTACTGGCGCGCGATGTTTGTCTTCCAGGATTTTGGCGTGCACGATTGGAGCGCGCGACTGCCCTCCGCGACGTTTGCGTTCATCATGGTGGCCCTGATTTACCTGCACATGCGGCGCTTCCGGCGCGGTGGGCACCTGGATGCAGCGATTATTACGGTGGCCTGCACGGGGATTATCGGCTTTTCGCGCGGGGCCTCAACGGATATGCAGATGGCGGCACCCTTCTGCATCGGGCTGCTGGGCTGGTATGCGTGGTATGAGACGGACTCGAAGTTCTGGCTCTTCGATATCTATTTCTTTACGGGGGTTGCGACGTTGGCGAAAGGGCCGGTGGCTCCGTTCCTGGCCATCCTGATTGTGGTGGCGTTTGCGGCCCTGCGCAACGAGTGGTCGATCCTGAAGCGGTCCTTCTGGTGGCCGGGTGTTCTGCTCTACTTCGCCATCGTTCTGCCCTGGTTTGTCGCGGTGCAATACGAGAATCCAACCTTCTTCAGGGAATTCTTTCTGGAACACAACCTGGAGCGCTTCGCGACCAACCGCTACGAACATCAGCAACCGATCTGGTACTACCTGGTGGTTGTTGTGTTGGCGCTTATGCCGTGGACCGTGGTTGCTGTGCGGGCCCTGGTCGACGGCATCCTGACTTCGGTGGCCGAGTGGAGACTGCGGCACTCGCGAACGGGCAAGCCACTCCCCAAGCGCCCCGGGGATGCGTTTCCTGAGTTTCTGGTTCTTTGGGCGCTGATCCCGATTGTCTTCTTCACCTTCTCTCAATCCAAGCTCCCTGGCTACATTCTTCCCTCTATCCCTCCGTTGACAATTCTGACCGGTGACTACCTGTTTCGCTGTCGGCGGACCGGGTTGAACTTCTGGATCCTGCTGGGGCACTCTCTGCTGAGTGGAGTTCTATGTCTGGCGGCGTTTCTGCTGCCGTGGTTTGTGGCGCATGGGGCGAGCCTGCCGCCCACGCACGCCATACTGGCAGCCGTTCTTGCTTCGATCGGGGCTTCTCTGCTAATTCTCGTCGTGGTCCATGGCTTTGGTGTGGCCCGGTTGCGCCTGGCGACGACTGCGGTTCTGATTGTCTTGATGTTGTTTCTGTATGGGATTGGGCCGTTCATTGGGATTCCGGCGGTAGGGGCCTCGAAACACGTTGCAGAATTGCTGGATCGCTCCTACTCGGCACGCCCGCTGGCCGACCGGCTGGCAGGGCTGGCCCCGGCCGACGAGACGGTGGCAGTATTCAAGGTGCGCCGCGATGTGGAGTTCGGCCTTGCCTTCTATCGCAACCATCAGGTCGTCAACTATGAAGAGAGTGGCGTGCCGAACGAAGAGCATTTGCTGGTGGCCCGCGTAACCGGGCGGGGCGGCGCCGATCTGCACACGCAGGATGCCCTTGGAGAATATTTGGAGGGCCGCGCGTACGTGCCGTTGTTTACATGGCCCGAGCAGGGACTCGAAGTGTACCTGGTAGGCCGCAAGTGATGGCGGCAAACGTTCTGCAAAGATAAGCTGGAGTTCAATTTGTAGTCTCTCCATCTTCGTGGCACAGTGACTCAAAAGCCGATCGCCGGAGACGGGCGCGGCGGAAAGGGTTTCCAGGCTGCATCGATACCGCGCCGGGGGCGTCCTGGAGGCATCCTGGAAAAGAAGAATGGCAGCCAACGTTTCTTTTGAGATTCTCGATCTGCGGCACTTCGGGGCACCAGTGCTTCGCCCTGTGCTCGAGGTAGAGAGCGAGCTCTGGATGGAACGCCTGCACTGGGACTACCGCGCATCTTCGAAGTTGCTGATGCAGTATATCGACAGCCACATGCTGCCGGGCTATGCAGCGCTGGAGTCGGGGCAAGTGACGGGCTATGCCTTTTGCGTCTACGAGGAGAGCAAGGCCGTCATTGGCGACGTTTTCGCGCTGCCTGGGCTGAACCCGGAGGCCGACGTGCCGGCGAGTGGCGCGACCGAGCCAGCCTATGAGATCGAAGAGACGCTACTGAAGCATCTGTTGGAGACGCTGCTGAATTCACCCCAGGTGAACCGGATCGAGTCGCAGCTTCTGCTGCATCGTGCCGGAGTTCACGCCGGCAGTTTTCTCAAGTCTGGATTCAAGGTGTTCCATCGGCTTTTCATGGTGCAGCAGCTGGCCGGGCGATGGAATCGTGCGAGCACCGATGTGCCTGCGGGACTGGAGCTACGGCCCTGGCGCGAGGAAGATTTGAACGCCGCGGCGCGGCTGATATCGACTGCGTATCAAGAGCATCCGGACAGCCTGATCAACGATCAGTATCACTCGGTGCATGGATCGCTGCGTTTCCTGCATAACATCGTCCGGTACGCCGGTTGCGGCACATTTTCGCCGGTAGCCTCGCATGTGGTGGTCGATCGCGCGAGCCGCGAACTGGTGGCGCTGGTGCTGGGTTCGCGCGTGAGCCCCGAAAGCGGGCACATCACTCAATTGTGTGTGCATCCTGAGCATCGGCGGCGCGGGCTGGCGCGGATGCTGCTCTCTCTGACCGCCACACAATTCATGCGGCTTGGGGTGAGCGAGATCTCCCTCACGGTGACGGAAGCCAACCGCGATGCGATCGAGCTCTACAAGTCAGAGGGGTATGAGAACCGGCACACTTTCGATGCGGCGGTGTGGGAGCGGGCCGAGAACGAGTAGGGCAGATCGATTGGCGCTCACCGCGCGATGAAGTACATGATCCAGCTGAGCACGATGGCTGATCCCACAAAGAGCAGGAAGCAATAGAGACCATAGCGGACCATGCGCTGCGGCGTTTCGCGCTGGGTGATGCCGAAGACGACCGAGGCGCAGAGGGCAAACAGGAGCACAGCGGTGAAGTGGGAAGGCGCGAACATCAGGCGGGCTTCCTCCCCGTGCGCAGGTTATGCGCGTCGACAGCCGCGATCACGTTCAGCAGGCCGGCGATGACGATGAACCGGGTGCCGTAGTCTGCAGTGGTGATCTGTACCGAGTCTGCTCCCAGGCCGAGCACGCGGCTCACGATATAGAGCAGGCCGCTGCCCAGATCGCCAACGAGGCCGAGGATGTCGAGGATATCGTGGGCGCTCGAGTAGACCTTGCCCTGCATGGCGAGGCCAAGCACGAACATGGACAGGATCGACAGGGCCAGTAGCGCGCCGCGGCCCGGCTTGCGCACCAGGAAATGCCCTGCGCCCGGTACAAGCCAGCCAACGATCAAAGGTAGATAGACGAAGCCCTGCGGCGCTGTTTTGGCGGCTCCAGGGGTGTTGTTGGGTGATGCTGCCATGCCTCTTCGACTATAACGCACTGGGACGGATGATTTGTTCCAGTGCCGCTGCTCGTTTGCCGGATCGATCCTAGATGCGGACGAGTTCGGTTTGGATTCTGCCGGTGACCCAGGCCTTGGTTTCTGAGGTCATCATATCGACTTCGCTGCGCACGCCGAATTCAGGCAGGTAAATTCCGGGCTCGACGGAGAAGCAGGTGTAGGGCAGCAGCAGGCGCTCGTCGTGGGTCTCGAGGTTGTCGAGGTGAGCGCCGGGACCGTGCAGTTCGTGGGCGATGTTGTGTCCAGTTCGGTGCGTGAAGTATTGCGCGAAGCCGGCAGCGAAGATCACGCCGCGGGCCGCGTCGTCGGCCTCATAGCCGTACATGCCACGGCCCTCAGCGAAGGCCGATTCGACTAAGGCGATTGCGGCATCGCGGGCTTTGCGCACGGTGGTGAAGACAAGTTGTTCGCGCGCGGTGGGCTCGCGGCCCACAGCGCCGGTCCAGGTCACGTCGTAGAACACGCTGTCGGCCTGGTCGACCCGGCCCCAGATGTCGATCAACATGAAGTCGCCAGCACGGATGGGAGCGCAGCAGGCAGCGGTGGGCTCGTAGTGCGAGTCGGAGCTGTTGGCATTCACGCTGACGTTGGGCCCATTCTCCCATACCAGCCCTTCGCGGTTCATGGCTTTGCTGAGCCACTGCACATGATCGAATTCAGTGTATGTGGGAATGCGGTGGGATGCGGCAGGTGGGCGAACGCGGCGGGCGATCTCCTTCCACCCTTCTTCGAGAATGCGATCGATGGCTTTCTGGGCGACTGTATGACTGGCAACCTGTTCTTCGCTCAGGACGGCTTCGAAGTGGCTCACGAGGTCTGCGGAGGAGACGATCTGTTTGCCCAGGCCGCGAAGAAATTCAACCGTACCCGCGTCGACCATGGAGACATACATGATGGCGTTGTTGGGCGAGTACTGCATGGCAATTGTGGTGGTGCCGCTGAGCATCGCTTCAAGGCCCCCTGCGAGTTCGAGCCAGCTCGAGTAGAGACCTTTGGTGCCGGGGAGCGCATCGAGGCGGCCCTGCTCAACGCGATGTACCAGTTTGCGCGGCTCTCCGTGAGCGGGAATGAAATAGTACCAGCGACGCGTAATGTGAGCCTTCTGATCGAGGCCAAGGATATGGGCCGCGATGGGATCGCGGTGATGATGATCGTAAAAGAGCCAGCCGTCGTGTCCGGCGTCGCGCAGGGCGGCCTGCATTGCCTCCAGATCCATAGAACGATTTTACGCGGATGAGCAGGGGGCTTGCTGAATCATGACTTGTCCCCCCGTTGAGAGACGAAAACCGGCAAAAGGATTGAAAATGGAAGAGCGGAATAAACACCGAAACTGCGCGTTGCGGAGATTAGGGGACGGCGATGAATTACAAAGGTTGGCGTGTGGAGGTATCCGGAGGAGGGTTTTGCGAGACAGATATACCTCGCGCGAAACCAGGGGCTAACCAGGTTCTTGTGAGGATTGCGGCCAGCGGAGCGAATCCGCTTGATACGAAGATTCGCGCCGGTGAGGCTGCACATGCCCGGCAGCCTCTTCCTGCCGTGCTCGGTCTCGATATGGCAGGGACGGTAGAGGAGGTTGGTCCTGGCGTCACCTCATTCGGGCCGGGTGACACGGTGTATGGCATGGTGGGAGGCGTCGGCGGTCTTCAAGGGACGCTCGCGCAATTGATCGTGGCCGATGCCGACCTGCTGGCACACAAGCCCAAGAACCTGACCATGCGCCAGGCTGCGGCTCTTCCCTTGAGCACAATCACTGCGTGGGAGGGTCTCGTCGACCGCGCGAAGGTACACGCGGGGCAGACGGTGCTAATCCATGCCGGCGCCGGAGGAGTGGGCCATGTAGCGGTGCAGATCGCGCGTGCTTTCGGGGCAGAGGTGTTCGCTACCGTATCTGCAGAGAAGAGGGCGATCGTCGAATCGTATGGAGCGTCTCCGATTGACTATCGGTCGGCATCGGTTGAAGACTATGTTGCTGCTTCGACGGGTGGACAGGGGTTTGACATTGTCTATGACACCGTGGGGGGTACGACGCTGGACGCTTCTTTCAAGGCCGTGAAGCAGTACACGGGCCATGTCTTGAGCTGCCTCGGGTGGGGCACGCACTCCCTTGCTCCGCTTTCGTTTCGCGGAGCCACGTACTCCGGTGTTTTCACTTTGTACCCATTGATTACAGGCAAAGGCAGGGCACAACATGGCAGGATACTTGCCCAGGCCGCGGCGTTCGCCGAAGCAGGCAAGCTGACGCCGCTTCTGAATAAGCAGCACTTTTCGACCGCCGACATCGAAGCCGCCCATGCCCTTGTCGGAAAAGGTGCGCCGGGGAAGGTCGTCATCGATGTTGAAAGCTAGTCGTTCCGCGGACGGACACGAGCGCTAATCGAAGGCCCGGTTCGAAGATTCGGTGAAGCTCGCCGTCCCTTGTCCTCGGTTCTACTGATTCAAATCCGCGGCGACGAAGCGAAGCAACGATTCAAGCAGCGCGGCGCGCGGAAAGACGGTCTTGTCCATCTCGGAGCGGATCGTCGAATTGGTGGACTTGTCAAAGGGTAAGGCCACCGCAAAGTGGTCTCCAAGCGCGGCTCCAAGGAATTTCGCGCCCGGCACGATCGCATCGTCCTTCAAGAGCTGGCCATCTTCCGTGGGCCCATAGGTTGAGAGCAGGCGCCAGGATTCAAGGAGGGATTTGGATGTGGTTGTTTGGTCGGATTTCGCGACAAGGGAGTAGGTGGGTACACCGGAACTGGGATGGGCGGCGAGAAAGGCACGGCGGGTGGCGCGCTGCAGGCTCTTGAATCCCGTTGACAGGTCGCCCTGACAGCCTGGAATCGAGTACTTCATATATTTCTCCGCAATTTGAGGAAGGAGATCGGCGACCGGCGATCCCCCTGAGGCTCCGGCGACGCTGATAAAAGCGGCCACATGCTCAAGGATGCCGGCTTCTTGCGCGAGTGCGACCTGAATATCGGGGGCACCCTTGCTGTAGCCGATCAGGATGAACTTCCTTGGATCGCCGGCAGAATGCTCGCGCAGATACTGGCCGATGAGTTTCGCATTCGATTCGCTGGAATCGTTGGGTGCCGTCAGGAGCGCGACGTCCAAGCCGTATTGCGTTTTCAGGGAGTCCTGGCCTTCTTTGAATGCAGGTGTATCGGAGACGCAGGAGCTGAGGATTCCGGGCACGATGAGGACACGATATTTTGTGGAGAAGGTAGCGAGCTTCAGGTCTTCCCTTCCCGGCAAGTCAATGTAGCGTGAGCAAAGACCCCATGTGCCGCCTCCCGGATTGTTTTGCTTGAGCACGGAGCAGAAGACATCTCCGAAGGCCGCCGCGTCATTTCCAGCAGCCGCGGCAAGATAGACAAGGAGCGTCTGTCCGTCGGAATGGAACTCCTCCCCGGTGGCGGTGCGAGCGGTGAGGACCGGGTCGGTGGGAGTGATGTAAGCGGATTTGACAACCATACCGGTCTGCGTCAATCCGTCGCGAATGTAATCGCGCTCGCCGTCGGTGTTGGGATCGATCTTGTGAGTGATTCCGTTGTTACGTTGATCGCGATCAAAACCAATATCGTGTGTGCCCGCGCCAACCCAGACCGTTTGCCCCTGCAGATCGAACGGCGCTTTCCAAATTCTGAAGTGATGACGGGACGCGACGACGCGCAGCGGGTCAGCCTGGGCATAGCCAAAGTCCTGGGCGCGCCCGAAGA
Organism: uncultured Acidobacteriaceae bacterium; assembly: GCA_963760475.1. Taxonomy (GTDB): domain Bacteria; phylum Acidobacteriota; class Terriglobia; order Terriglobales; family Acidobacteriaceae; genus Telmatobacter. The sequence goes on from CAVXDG010000015.1 coordinate 438,276, forward strand.
GGCGCAACTCACTCATCGGCATGGTCACGTACGCTTCTTTTGAGAGGCTGGCGAAGAGCCCTCGCATCACAGCATCCTTGTCGCTGCGGTCCACAGTCACCCATCCTGCGGCTTTGAGCGCAGACTGTACTTGATCCTGCGAACCGATGAGGATGAAATTGACGCGATCCCCGGGCGCGCCGTTGGGGTCGCTGACCCGGCGGGGAATGGAGTCGATAAGGCTCTGCGGAAACGCAGGAACATTGACGACGGCCGGGGTCGACGCGATGGATCCCGCGGAGCGTCCTGCCGTGATGTGGTAGGTGCCGGTTGCATTGTCCATCCCCGATTGATTGACGGCGACATAAAGCTCGCCTGCGATGCGCGCCGTGCCCGAGAAGAGACTGCCGACGAGGAACGGTCGAGCGGCTTCGCTTGTTCCAACGCGTCCGACTACAGTGCCGCGGCCCGCATCGTTGAGCGGTAAATTCCGCACCAGGTCAATGAAGCCGCGTGGCAGACCTTCAGGACCGTTCGACTGGCGTGCGTCGGAGTATTGCAGAGTACCGGTTGCGCTGATGTGGATGGTGTCACCGGCGTTGAGAGCGATGCCGGTATCGACCCATCCACTCGCCGGCTGCAGATCGAGTTCGCGAGTTTGTGCCCAGAGGGGCGCTGCGAGCAGAAGAGCGAGAAAAGCAATGCGTGCCACGGTCATCTCCTTGTGAGTGCGTCGGAAATGTACTGCTCAACCTGGTGCCAGACGGACGGATCGAGCTCCATCTTGGCGTGGCTGCCTCCGAATGTGCGTCGGGCCCAGGAGGCGTCGGTTTCATCTATAGAGCGAAAGATATAGGACAAATGAAAGTTCCCGAGGATGGCTGTCTTTGTCGGATCGGCGGCCCGAATCTCACCGCGACCTTGAACCGTGAGGGGATCGTGCTGGTAGAAGTTGACGGCAGCTCGGACGTTTGCGGGAACGACCTGATCGCGAAGTCCCACGCTGTCGACCTGCACCGTGAGTAGAACTGGAATGCCAAGCCGCTCGAGATCGCGCGCGGTTAGAATTGCCGCGGCTCCCCCCCAGCTCTGGCCGTAAAGGATGATCCGGGCGGCAGACTTTTCTTCGGGATCGAGTCGGCCGTTGTGGTTGGCATCGAGCGCGCGGCGGATCAGCTCAAGAGCGACGCTGCGGCGATGATTTGAGATCGTGTCGGCGTACACGCCGGGCCGCCGGCGCAGTTCCAAGGCCAGACGGCGGACGCTTCTGTGGGTATCGTTCCAGGTTTCATACCCGCCCAGAAATCCAAGGACAAGGGTCGAGTGGGGTGGAAGAGGCGCAGGCGGAGAGAGATCAGAGAGCCGCTGGGCACCCAGACACGGGCAGCACAACAGCACCGCCAACTCTGCAACCATTCGCACCTTGAATCGGCCGTTCATCTTCTTGCGTGACGACTCAGGCGCCCAACGAGACCATCAAGTTCCGCCTTCGTTCGCTTACGGGGCGGACGCCTACGGGCCTTCTCTGCAGAGAGATAAGGAAACGGGGACCCAAGTTCGCCGCACAGCGAGCCGCTGAGTTGCAAAAATAGTACACCTTCGGGAGTGCTTGCCCGAAGGTGTGTTTGTCTGCGAAGAGGGTGAAGCGGAGCGCGGTGTGCGCGAGATCAGAGCGCGGCGAGGGCTTCGGCCTGGGTGGGGAAGAGCCCCGCGTACTTTGTGATGCCGACCATGGTGAAGACCTTGGTGAAGTGGGCCGAGAGTCCGAAGGCATAGACCTTCTGGCCGGAGTTTGAGGCCTCAATGAGCATCTGGATGACCAGGGCGATGCCGCTCGAGTTGATGTAGTCAACCTTGGTGAAGTCGAGCAGCACCAGCTTGGCGGTCTGTTTGGGCAAGCTCTGGTAGGTGCCCAGCACAGCTTCTTTTGAAGTGCTGGCGATGTCGCCCTCATAACGCAAGACGGTGACCGGGTGTCCGGCCGGGGAATTGAGCTGGTCGACGCGCGCTTTGGTTTCAGTCTGCACGATCTCGTGTCTCCGATTGAGCGTTAGTCTGCTTCTTTGTCGAGGCGAATAACAAGCCGCACATAGCTGCTTTTGCCGTTGGTGCCCTTGACCCATTCGGCTTCGTCGACGAGGGCCTGAATGAGGAACATGCCCATGCCGCGGGGATCTTCTTCGCCATGAATCTTGCGGTCGATGTCAGGTTTGATGGGCATCTTCCTGAGTCCCTTACCGTCGTCGATGACTTTGACTTCGAGGGCGTCGTCGACTGAGGACAAGACCACGCCGACCGAGAGTCCCTCATTGAGTAGATTGCCATGCTCGATTGCATTGATGCATGCTTCGGCGACGGCGGTCTTGAGATCTTCGACGCGATCCTCTTTGAAACCCATCAGCTTGGCGACTGCAGCAGCTGTGCTCATGGCTACTTTCTCATAGCCAAGCCGCGAGGGCAGTCTCACTTCCACGCTGGTGGATTTCACGTTGGTCATGCCTTGCTCCCCATGCCTTACCTCGCCTCCCGACACAGCGCGAGGGCAGTCATGTCGTCGCCCTGTTTCTCACCCTGGGCAAACTCACCGATCGCTGTCCACAACGCCCCGAGGATATCATCCGCTTGATATGCCGGGCACGTCGAAAACACATTCAGCAGCCTTTCCGGCCCGAATTCCTCTTCGCCATGAAAAACTTCGGTCAAGCCGTCGGTATAAAAGAGTAGCCTGGCGCCGGGTGTAAACACATACTTCTCGCTGGAGTAATGCATGCCAGGAAGCAGGCCAAGAGGGGTGCCGGTGGACTCGAACTGGATGGTCCGACCAAGGGAATCGAGAACAAAGCCGGGGTTATGGCCGGCATTCACAACCTCGATTTCGCCCGACTCGGGTTTGAGCCGCATGAAGATAGCCGTGACATAGCGGCGGCGTGCTTCTTCGCCTTCAGTCCAGTGGTGCTGGTTCATCTGAGTGGCCAGTTCGTCGAGCGGCATGCCGGTGATGGCAATGGCGCGGAAGGCGGCGCGAAAACTGGTGGACATGATGGCGGAGGCCATTCCCTTGCCCGCCACATCGGCGACCACCAACAGCAGGCTGCCATCGGGCTGCTCGACGATGTCAAGGTAATCGCCGCCTACTTCATAGCAAGTAACGGATCGAAAGGCGACGGAATAGCCGGCGATTGAGGGGAGCTTCTGAGGCAGGAGCGAGCGCTGGATGTTGCGGGCGGCATCGAGATCCTGTTGTACGCGTGCCCACTGCAGGTTGCGCTCGTGGTTGCGGGCATTTTCAAGCGCGACGGCTGCCTGAAGGGTGAGGCCTTCGAGAAAGTCGGCTTCGTAAATGGTGAGTTCGCGGCCATCGGGCGGCGCCACGACGAGCTCGGTCATGCGGCGGCCTTCGCGATCCTGCAGGAGATAGATGGGCTGTGCCGCCCCCGCGCCGTCGCCGAGGTTGAGATCCTTCACATTCCCGTAGGCCAGACCAACGCTGGGGAAAGCGGCTCCGGCCATTTCGAGCTCGCGCACCACAATGCGCAGCGTCTGCTCAAGGACTTCATCTTCGCGAATGGTGGAGTGCACCTGCCGCGAGGCTTCAAGCAAAGCCTGCAGGCGCGCGACCTGCTGCTGCAACTCGATGGTTTCGCCACTGCCTGGAAGCTGAATTCCAGCGGCCATCCCGGACCTCCGTGGAATCTCACTCTACCATGGCGGCGGAGAGCTTGTTGCCAATCCCGAGAGCGATCAGCGCGGGGAGCGTGGTCCAACGACGCGCCGGATATCGCCGGTTTCGAGGATGTGCTTGGCATAGCCATGGCGTGCCACGGCGAGCATGGCCTGGCCGATTTCGCGGGTAGAGAGAATCTGGTTGGGGAAGGCGCGATGGAGCAGGGGCATGACCGGGCCGAGTACTTTGTAGAAAGCTCGATACAGCGGGGTCTTTGACTGAATGCCGTCGAGCGGCCGAATGAAGCCTGGCCGGAACATGTAGGCCTTGAACGGCAGGCGGAGCAAGGCGTTCTCAGTGCGTCCTTTGACGCGTGCCCACATGGCGCGGCCTTTTTCGGAGCTGTCGGTGCCGGAGCCGGACACGTAGATGAACGTCAAGCCGGGATTGGAGCGGCAGAGCAATTCAGCGGCGGCGAGAGTGAAGCCGTAGGTGATGCGTTCGTAGTCGGCCTCTTTCATACCTGCCGAGGCGACACCAAGGCAGAAGAAGCAGGCGTCGAATCCCGAGAGCGTCTCCTCCATTCCGGAGTAGTCAAGCAGATCGCGATGCACGATTTCACGCAGCTTGAGATCGCGCAGGCCGGTGGCGGTGCGACCGATGGTGACGACCTGTTCGATTCCTGGATCGCGGAGACACTCCAGGAGTACGCCGTGGCCGACCATGCCCGTTGCTCCAAAGACCAACACCTTCATTGCAGGCTCCATTCAAGTTTCCATCGGCGATGCGAAAATGACATGGTTCCATGTCGCCGATGCGCAGGCGCAGGTTGCGATTCACCAGGTCATCTCTCTAAAGTATCGCCGAAGGAAACAGTTCCGCAGTCTTTGGTCACGTGAATCTAAGTCATCCAAGGGTATCAGTAACTCGCATTCGTAACTTCAAGTAATTAGCCCCTAAGTAGCATTTGCAATTGATTTTATTGGAGAAGAATGGATTCATCGGGCTTTGTATCCTCCGGAGGAGAAGCCTCCAGCAGGGCCCAGGAAACTGGAGGAAGACGCGATGAATATACTGCGCTCCGTCGGCCAACACATTGGTATATTCTCGTCTCCCGATTCTGAGCGAGCGAGGCAAGGATCATCTGAGTATCCAGACCGCGAGGCTGCGGAACCGAACACTGTGCACCCAGTCGAGCATCCGGTCGAAACGGAAATTCCGCATTGCTGTTTTTTTTGCACCTGGTGCGGTCTACCGATCCTGCTGCCGCACGAGAGCGTCGGCTTGGTATTCGGCGGGCCGGCGATTCGCCGGATCGAGGCGCGCTCCATTGGCACGGTGTGCTCTTCGTGCGGGCATGCCGCCGCGTATTCTTTGTTCCGCGGATGCCACGGCTACGATACGCGTCACAAGTTTGTGCCTGCGCACCCCAAAGGCAAAACCGTGCTGCTCGACTCGCTCCCGTGCCAGGAAGAGACGTGTGTCTTTCCGTTGCCTTTCTTTGTCACCTTCGACGCCGAGTTCACCGAAGATAACGTGAAGCTGTTTGCAGCGAAGTGGCGCTGGGACGATCTTGTCTGTCCGGCAGGTCATCTTGTAGATGCGCCAAAGTGGTTGTTTGAGGCGGGGCCTTATCGTGGGAGCCGCGACCTGATGAAGTTGGGAGTTCCCCGGCCGCGCTGATTTATCCTTCCCTCGTGCGCAAGACTCTTTCCGTCGCCATGATCGCGATGAACGAGGAGGCCAATCTTCCTCGAACGCTGGAGAGCGTCCGGTGGGTGGATGAGGTCATCATCGTCGATTCGGGGTCAGCAGATCGAACGCTTGAAATTGCTCAATCGTTCGGCGCGAAAACGAGCCATCACGCATTTGGGGGGCACGGCGAACAGAAGAATGTCGCGCTTGACCTGTGCACATCCGAGTGGATCCTGCTGCTGGATGCCGACGAGGTCTTGACGCCCGAACTGCAGGCGGAAATACGCAGGCTTCTCGATGGCGAGCCGAAGTACGATGCCTACTGGATTCCGCGGCTCAACCTGTATTTCGGCCGGTGGATTCGGCACGGTGGTTTCTATCCCGATCACAAATTGAGGCTGTTCAAGCGTGGTTCGGCGCGATTGAGCGAAGGCGTCGGTCCGCATTCGACGCCGCAGTTCACGGGCGCGCGCGGCACGCTGAAACACGACATGCTTCACTATGCGTACCCGACACTAGCAATCTATCTCGAGCACATGGGGCGGTACAGCAGCGAGATTGCGCAGCTGCTCTATCGCGATGGTCGGACGAGTCGTTCTCTGCCTGCATTTGTCTGGAATGCAATGCTGAATCCGATCGCGACGTTTGTGTATAACTACATTTTCAGGCTCGGGTTCCTGGATGGGCGCGAGGGCCTTCTTCTGCATCTGAATCACTCGGTTTATATCCACTGGAAGTTCGTCAAGGCATGGTGGCTGGGGAAGAGCAGGCCGTAGCGCCAAATCCCCCTCAGAGTTTTAACCGTGGCATGAAAGCCGGAGCGCCCGCTCCGCAACCGTGTGCTTTCGACTTCACCGGCCTTATCGCTCTTTATTTTCAGCTGCTCCCGATTCCCCGTTTTTCAGATGTGGCAGCTGGTCTGGCCGCGCTTCTCGAGATACTTCTGGTGATACTCCTCAGCGCGCCAGAAGGTTTGCGCCGGTTCGACCCTGGTGACGATGCGCCTGGGCTTGAAGCTGCCTTCGGCGGTGAGCTGCTCGATCTTGGCGCGGGCCTGTACCTCTTGCTCGGGCGAGTGAAAGAAGATGGCTGAGCGATACTGGCTGCCCCAGTCCGGTCCCTGGCGATTCGGCGTAGTCGGATCGTGCAGGCTGAAGAACGCGTCGAGGAGCTTTTCGTAGGTCACCAGCGCAGGGTCGAAATCGAGTTCGACCACTTCAGCGTGGCCTGTTTGATCGGTGCAGACGTCTTTGTAGGTGGGGCGCTCAAGGGAGCCGCCTTCGTAGCCGACAGCGGTTGCGGTGACACCGGGGATGGCCGCGAATGCCGATTCGACTCCCCAGAAACAGCCGGCGCCAAATGTTGCCTTTTCAGTGCTCATACCAGATCAGATGCACGGAGCGGTGTTTGGTAACAAGGAGCACATTTGAGCGCCGTCCCTACGGGACTCCCAGCGAATTGTTGGTTTCGCCGCCCCCACGCTGCAGCGCGGGGCTAATAACCGCTGCGCCTATTGCGCGGGTGTCTTTGGGAACGACTAACCAGAATGGCTCCGGCTGCAACGAAACAAAGACGGAATCCGGGGCTAAAGCCCCCCTCTTTGATTTGCGCTTGACTCAGAGGCCTGAGGACCTCTGCTCCTTCCCTGCCGAAGTGCCGACCCCAGTTTCGGAATAGCTTGTGAAGCGCGGGGCTAACAACCACTGCGCCTAGCGGCGCGGGTGTCTTTGAGGAACGACAAACCAGAAAGGTTCCGGCTGCGACGAAACAAAGACAAGATCCGGGGCTCAAGCCCCCCTTTGATTTGCGCTTGACTCAGAGGCCTGAAGGCCTCTGCTCCCTCCCTGCCGAAGAGCCGACCCCAGTTTCGGAATAGCTTGTGAAGCGCGGGGCTAACTGCCCGCGGACGAAGATCTGGCTGTGGTGACCCCGGAACCGGGCACCCATATTCGTGCTGGTTCAGGCAGCTTAGGTGCGCTTTTTTCCGGAATTGCCTTTGCCGCCGGGGCGCTTGGTCCCGCGTACGGGCCCGCTGCGTTTGCCTGCCGGTGAGCGTTTCGCACCCCCGGCCGGTTTGCCGCGAAAGCCGGAGCCGCCTCCAGGGCCGCGTTTCGCGCCTCCTGAGGGTTTGCCGCGAAAGCCTGGGCCTGAGGAACTCGATCTGCCTGGTCCGGTCCTGCTTGAGCCGGGTCTACCTGGGCTCGGTCTGCCCGATGCCGGGCGGAATGTCCGAGGGGGCCCGTCCTGGCTTGCCGGGCTAGTCGGACGTGGCGGACGTGGGCTCGCAGATCTCGGGCGATCGGAGAATCCTCCTCGTTCGCGTCCAGGTGAGGCGGGCCGGGAGTCGCGCCGGCCGGAGGAAGCGGGGCGATCAAAACTGCGCGAGGGAGGGCGGGAAGAGGATCGACTGGGATTCGAGCCGCGGTCAGGGAATGGCTTCCGTGCGGGTGCTTCGCGTTCCGACGCCCGGGAAGGCTGATCGAATTCCGGCGTGATCTCAAGGCGGATCTTGCCGGCGGGTCTTGGCTCGTCGGTGAAATCCTTCTTTGCGGCAAAGTTGGGCTTTGCGGGAAAGCCTGGCTTCTTCGGGAAGTCGGGTTTGGCCGAGAATCCCGGCTTTGCTGCAAATCCGGGCTTTGCTCTGAAGCTCGGCTTCGTGGGGAATCCAGACCGCTGTGGCGGGCGCGGAGCTCCACTGTCTGGACGCCTGCCTGTGAAGGGGCGCTCGGGACCGCGAGGCCCCTTCGAGAATCCACCACCGCTCGGACGGGGTTCGTCGCGCCGGTCGGCGGGAGGTCCATAGGAACCCGTTCTGCCTCTGTCCGGTCGACTCGCATCGGGTCTAGTCGCACCCGGTCTATGTGCGCCAGGCCCTCCAGCGCCGGGCCGGCTTGTGCTTGGCCCATGCGAACCAGGGCCAGCGGGACGGCGGGCGCTATATCCTTCGCCTCCTCGCGCCGGATAGCCGGGGCGGCCCGGGCTACGGTCTGAACCGCGTCCCATCTTGGGTCCGGGGCTGCGTCCGCGCGATCCGGGTTCGAAGCGCTGCGACCTGTCGCTTGCCGTCCGGGTGCCTGATGGACGGGCGGGGCGATCATCCGCCGGACGGAAAGGCCGATCCGTTGCGGGCCGGGCTCCTCGGTCTGTGGAGGGTGACGGGCGGCCTCCCCCATAGGCTTGCCGGTCTTCCTTGCTCTGATGTTCTGCATCGCGCACGGGGCCGCGGCCGCCGCGCTTCTTGTCTTCGAACGAGACGGTCTTGCCCGCATCTTTCGGCAGCAGTTTTGTCGTTTTGGGTCGGCGGGGCTTGAGCTTGCCGGCAGCGGTGAGGCGCAGTGCCTGCACCTCTTCCGGTTGCAGTTCGCGGAGCTTACCTGGCTCGACATCAAGGACGAGGGGGCCGTAGCCTACGCGCCGAATCTTCTCGACGTGATGGCCTATTTCCTCGAACATCTTGCGCAGCTCGCGATTGCGGCCCTCGATGAGGATCACTTCGTACCAGGGGTTGTCACCTTTACGCACCTGGCGAATGCGGGCCGGCGCTGTCCGAACTTTCTCGCGCTGTTCCGGACTGCCGCGGTCGATCGAGACGCCCTCACGCAGGCGGTCGAGCGCCTCCTCGGCTGGCTGCCCAGCGACTTTGACAAGATAAGTCTTTTCGACGCCGGAGGCAGCCTTGGTGAGCTGATTGGCGAGCTCGCCGTCGTTGGTGATCACGAGCAAGCCTTCGCTCAGGTAGTCGAGGCGGCCGACAGGGTAGAGGCGCTCGTTTTCCTTTGCGAAGAACTGCATCACGGTGGGACGGCCCTCGGGGTCGGTCACGGTGGTGACAAAGCCGCGGGGCTTGTTGAGCATGAAGTAGCGCAGGCGCTCGGCGCCCTGCAGCAGCTTGCCATCGACGCGAATGTGATCGCGGGCGGCGTCGGCCTTGGAGCCAAGCGTGGTGACGATCTTACCGTTAACCTGAATGCGACCGCCGGTGATCATCTCTTCTGCATGGCGGCGGCTGGCAACGCCGGCCTGGGCAAGGATCTTTTGCAGGCGCTCGAGCTTGGGTGCCGGGGCTTCACGCGCAGCGAGCGCGCCTCTGGTCGCCGGAGCCTCTTCCTCTTCCGCGGCGAGGGGTTCGTCTTCAGCCGGAGATTCGGTGGCCGATAATCCTGAGCTGTCACCGTCGTCCTCTTCAAGGCCGCGAGCGGTGGCGTCGTCTGAGGCGGATACAGCGGGAAGGAGTTCGGCGGCGTCGGATTTGATTTCCTGTTCGGGTCCGTCGGCGGGGTGCTTGTTTTCGTCAGTCATGCGGCGCAGCCTCAGCTGCGTGTTCATTGGATGCTTCGTCATCCTGCGGCGTTGAGCCGGCTTGTGGAACAAGGGAAGTGGAGGCGGCGGGTGGTTCGGAGTCGTCTTCGGGCGCGTTCTCGCACAGTTCGGGACCGGTTGTTTGTTCGCCTGCTTCTTCAGCTTCAGATTCGGCCAGCTCGATGGCTGCCATTTTTTCGAACTCTTCCATCGACGGAAGCTCCGTGACGTCTTTGAGGCCGAAGCGAAGCAGAAACTCTTTGGTTGTCTTGTAGAGGATGGGGCGGCCGATGACCTGTTTGCGGCCAGCAGTGGCGATGAGCTTGCGGGCAAGAAGCGAGCCGAGCACACCCACGGATTCGACGCCGCGGATTTCGCTGACTTCCGGAGCAGTAACGGGCTGTTTGTATGCAATGACGGCGAGCGTCTCAAGCGCGGGCAGAGAGAGCCTCATAGGCGGCTTGAGGCTCTTGATCAAGAGGCGCACGGCGTCGTGGCACTCCGGTTTTGTGGCCATGCGATAGCCGCCGGCAATCTCGCGAATTTCGATGCCGCGCTCGTCGGCGGTGTAGGAGGCAATCAGCTCGTCGAGAATCCGGCGAAGAATCGTTTTGACTTCGCGGTCGCGCTGGCGCGCAAGGCGCTTGGCCTCGGCTTCAGGGTCGGGAGCCTCGTTCGTTACAGGAGCGGATTCGGATTCCTGGGGGAGCGCCGGCGCTTCGGAATCCGAGGCTTGAGCCGCTTCTTCAACGGTCGGTTCTGTCGCAACCTGCTCCGGCGCGGAGGCGGTGTAGAAGGCGGGAGTTTGCTCCAGTCCGAGATAGGACAGCCCTTCGTCGATCATTGGAAGCTGGGCTGGCACTTCGGAGGCGGCCGAGGCAGCGGCTGCTGCGTCCTGCTCAGCTTTCCATTCCAGGGCTTCGGTGGCAAACAGTGCGGCAAGCTGAGAGAGGGTGACTGGCTCCTCGGCGGCGTAGATAACGGCTTCCAGTTTGGCTTTGAGACTCACAACAATAAGTACCTAAAGGTATGGTACCGGATTGCACGGAGTGAGAGGCGCGCGGCGGGGTGAGGAAATCGGGGAGAAAGAGAAGGGCGCCCTTTGAACGGGCGCCCTGTGGAGGAATGAGTTGCTTGAGTGGGCTACGAGGGCCGGTTGGTCCTGGTGTGGACGATGGAGATCTTGGTCTTGCCGTCGTTCTCAGAGGGCTTGGCCGAAATGGTGACCATGACGGACTCGTGATCGCCCTTTTTGGCCGTGACCATGGCACTGTCGTCGGCGTCGAAGACGGAGGCTTCGCTGCCGAATTTGCTTTTGTAGAAGCTAAGAACCTGGTCCTTCGAATCCGATGTTGTGAAGACGCCGGAGATGACCGAGCCGCTGGGCAGATTCATGCGCATGCCACCGGCGGTAGCCTGCGCGCCAGGATAGATATCCGTACCCAGCTCGTCTGAAGTGAAGCTGGAGGCGCTGCTGGTAGAGACGCTGCCGCCGGGCGTGTTGATGGTGACCTGGCCGTTCTTTCCATTGACGTGGAAGGAGTGGGCTACGCGCCACACGAAGAAGCCGACGGCACCGGCGCCAAGAATGCCAAGGCCGATTACGATGGCGAGGACAATGAGGATGATTTTGATGGCTCCGCCCCCGCCGCCGCTGCTGGTCTGCACCACGCCCCCTGGAGGCGGCGGAGGAGGGATGTAGGCGGGAGGGGGCGCTGCAGCAACGGGTGTGTAGCCGGTGAGGGGAGGAGAACTGGCCACGGGTTGCGATGGAGCGGCCGCTTGGACGGGGATGACGGGAATGTTGACGGGCGTGAAGCCTGAAGATGCCGGTGCGGCGGCCTGGGCCACAGGGGTTCCGCAGGCCGCGCAGAATTGGGCACCTGGAGAAACCTCGGCACCACACTTTGCACAAAGAACAGCCATAACGTTCTCCTGTCTGAATGCGTAGAAGCGGGATAGCAGCCACTATACCGGAGAAATTTCTCGTGGGGCGCGGTATTTGTTTGGGCAAAGAAACGGGGACAGGTCGAGACCTGTCCCCACGAGATTGGCAGTTTGCTAGTTGGAGAATTGGCGAAACAGCACAAACAGCCCCCCGGAGAGGATTGCTGCAGCGGGAAGCGTAAAGACCCAGGCCGCGGCGATGTTGCGAATGGTGGAGAACTGCAAGCCGCTCTTGTTGGCCGCCATGGTTCCCGCCACGCCCGAGCTGAGGACATGGGTGGTGCTGACCGGCAGGCCGAAGTTGTCTGCAGCGAAGATGGTGAACATGGCAACCAGCTCGGCGGTAGCGCCCTGCGCGTAGGTCAGGTGCTCCTTGCCAATCTTTTCGCCGACGGTGACGACGATGCGCTTCCAACCGACCATGGTGCCCATGCCGAGGGCAAGTGCAACAGCCACCTTGACCCAGGGAGGAATGAACTTCGTGGCTTTGTCGACCTTGGACTTGTAGTTGTTGAGAGCCGCAGATTCGTCGGTGGTGAATTTGGGATTCTTTGACTTGGCCATGAGGCGCAGGGTCTCGCTGGTCACGTACATGTCGTTGCGGACGTTGCTTTGCAGATTTGCGGGCACGTGTTTGTAATCGCCATAGGCCTTGACGTCGCCTTCGAGGTCGCGGATGTTTTCGCGCAAAGCGGTCATGGTGGCCGGCCCCAGCTTCTTGGTGCGCAGATAGTCGGTGAGCTCGGTGCGCGGATCGCCATTCATGATCGCGTTCTTTTCGACGTGACGGTCCACGATCGAAATCACCTGTTCTGAAGCGGCGATGAAGTCCTGGATATCTTTGGCGCCGACCGTATGATTCAGGGCATAGGCCGTGGGAACGGTGCCGATGAGGATGAGCATGATGAGGCCCATGCCTTTCTGGCCATCATTCGATCCGTGGAAGAAACTGACGCCGGTGCAGGTAAGCACCAGGAGCAGGCGGATGGGCCACGGTGGAGGTGTGTTGTCTTTGGGAGCCTGATAGAGCTCCGGATACTTGACGAAGGCCTTGGCGAGCAAGAAGAGGAGCGCCGCACAGCCGAAGCCGACAAGCGGCGAAATCAGGAGGACTTTGAAGACCTTGGTGGCCTGCTCCCAGTCGACGCCCGAAGTGCCCGACGCGGAGTTCGACATCAACTGGTTGGCAACACCCACGCCGATGATGGAGCCGGTCATGGTGTGCGTGCTCGATGCAGGCAGTCCTAGATACCAGGTGCCCATGTTCCACAGAATCGCGGCAATCAGCAGGGCGAAGACCATGGAAAATCCAGCGCCGGAACTGACCTTGAGGATCAACTCGACCGGCAGCAAGGTGATGATGGTGAAGGCGACGGTTCCCGCAGACGTCAGCACGCCGACGAGGTTGCAGAGGCCGGACCAGACGACGGCCATGTTGGGCTCGAGCGAGTGGGTGTAGATGACCGTTGCAACGGCGTTCGCGGTGTCGTGGAATCCGTTGACGAATTCGAATCCGAGGGCAATGAGAAGCGCCGTTGCCAACAGGACGTAGGCCCAGGTGCTGGTGTTGGTGACGTTGCCCAGGTCGCCCGCGATGTTGAAGCCCACGTAGCCGAGGCCGCCGACGAGCGCCACCAGAACGATGGCGCCGCTGATCCACGCGGGGAATTTATGAGACTTCTTGTCGAGCAGCGATCCGCCATGAGGAAGCGTGCCGGCTGTTGTTGCGATGTCAGCCATAGGGAAACTCCAAGGTGTGAGGTGGGAAGAAGTCCGGGTACGCGGGGGCGGCAGAACCAGACTCACCATGGATACCCCACCCAAATGAATGGCGTATAAATTTGCGGAAGAAAGGCGACGAATTGCGGCGCGCGTCCGGGGCGCGGATCAAACTGCGTGCTCAAGGCGGGCGCAGCCGCGATCAGGCGAAGTGTCGGAATAGCCAGTAGAGGCTGGCGGAGAGCACTGCAGCGGCCGGCAGCGTGCACACCCAGCCGGCTGCGATATGGCACACAGTTCGCAGGCGAACGCCGTTTCCGTTCGCGGTCATGGTTCCTGCGATCCCCGAACTGAGGATATGCGTGGTGCTGACCGGCAGTCCGAACTGGTCTGCCGCGAAGATTGTTCCCATGGCCACAATGCCCGCAGCTGCGCCCTGGGCATACGTGAGCGGCTGCTTGCCAATCTTCTCGCCGACCGTAATCACGATGCGCTTCCAGCCCACCATTGTTCCCAGGCCGAGCCCCAGGGCCACGGCGACTTTGACCCATGCGGGGATGAACTTTGTTGCGTGATCGATCTCGCTCTTGTAGACGCCGAGGATCTTTCGTTCTTCCCGCGTAAGCGCCGGGTCGTTTGATTTCTGCATCAGCCGCAGAGCTTCGCCGACGACGTACATGTCGTTGCGCAGTTTCGATTGCTCCTGCGGCGGCAGGGTTCTGAAATCCTTCGCAGCGGCTGCCTGGCGGCTCATTTCCTCGACCAAGGTGCGCATGGCGGCGAGTGTGCCGGGTTGCAGGCGTTTTGCCCGGATGTAGTTCGTCAGCTCGTCGCTTGCTGAGGAGGCGACGGCGCCGCGCGGATCGACATGCCGATTGAGGATCTGCACCGTCTGTTCTGACGCAGAAATGAACTGCTGTACCTGCGATGGGCCCATGCCATGGTTGAGCGCATAGGCGGTGGGCACTGTGCCGATCAGGATGAGCATGATCAATCCCATGCCCTTCTGACCGTCGTTCGAACCGTGGAAGAAACTTACGCCGGTGCAGGTGAGCACCATCAGCAAGCGGATCGGAAACGGGGGCGGTTCCTCGTTTTTCGGAGGCTTGTACAGTTCGGGAAACCGGAGGAGCGCTTTGGACGCGAGGATGAGCAGGGCGGCAAGCGTGAAGCCGAGCAGGGGGGAAAACAACAGCGCCTTCAGGACCTTGGTGGCCTGATCCCAGTCCACTCCCGAAGTGCCGGTGTGAGGGCTCATCAGTTGATTCGCAAGACCCACGCCCATGATGGATCCGACCAGCGTGTGCGAGCTTGAAGCCGGGAGCCCCAGCCACCACGTGCCGAGGTTCCAAAGTATCGCCGCAATCAGCAGTGCGAACACCATTGAGAATCCGGCACCGGAGCTGACCTTGAGGATCAGCTCAACGGGCAGGAGTGTAACCACAGCAAAGGCTACGGTTCCGGTCGAGAAGAGAACGCCGGCGAGGTTGCAGAGGCCAGACCAGACAACGGCGAGACCCGGCTCCAGCGAGTGGGTGTAGATGACGGGCGCGACGGCATTGGCGGTGTCATGAAATCCATTCACGAACTCGAAACCGAGCGCGATGACGAGCGCAGAGCCGAGCAGCAGAAGGGACCTGGAACTGGTCGCAGAGGCGGAATCAAGGTCTTGCGCAACGTGACGCACGATGTACGCAATGCTTACCGCGCATGCTGCGACAAAAGCGGCAATGCTGATGAAGCCGGCCTGTCGATCGATTTTGCGATTTGGCTTGCGACTCGGCTCGTGGTCAATCTTCGAACCGGCGAGCGCTGTACCAGCGGGAACGATTTCTGCGGTGGCCATCAGAAATCCTTCGACCAGTTGCGCGCAACGCGATGCATCGGCTGCATGAGAGAAGATTTTGGGAAATAGAAGAGAGCGAGCTTGGGGCAGAACAGGTAAGCGGCGGATTCAGAGGTTTGCATAAAACCCCGACAATCGCATTTGAGCGCGACTGTTCGTTCCAACGAGCCCGGGGATTGTGCTCGTTACGTTGATTCTACACGATTCGGGGAGCGAAGCAGGGTAGACAAAGGCGAGACTTCATTCTGTAAGACGTTGTGGATAAGCACGATACGGGATACTTCAGGAGCGAGCGAATGCCCCGTCTCAGCGAGCCGCTGTGTGGCGCGCGAACCGATCAGCAAGCTGTTCTTCCGATAGCGAGCCGTCGGCGAGGGCCCAAAACGTCAGAACACGATCCTCTTTGGACGCAGTAAGCATGAGTCCATTCAAGAGCAGAAATGTAACCGACACTGTGAACGCGGCGCGTTTGTTTCCATCCACAAAAGGATGATTGGCGGCAGTGCCTTTCGCATAGGCGGCAGCAAGCTGAGCGAGCGATGGCGGCTGTTCGGAGTAGGCAAGCAGGTTTTTCGGGCGTGCCAGCGCCGATTCGAGCAGGCCCATATCGCGCACCCCTTCGGGCCCCCCCCCATGCAGTTTCAAAGACTCTTCGTGCATCGCGAGGACTACGTCTTGCCGAACCCAAAGGGGCTCGATCACTCGGCGAGCCTTTGCAGCACATCACGATTCTCGCGCATGACCTCGCGTGCCGCCTCCATCTGGGTGGCAAACTCCTGGTCGAATGGGATCAATCGAATGCCTTGAGGGCTCTCCACGATATACAGGGTGTCACCCTTCTCGACGTTCATTCTCGCGAGAATCTCTTTGGGGAGAATGATGCCGGCAGAGTTGCCGACGGGAATGATTTTTGCTGTAGCCATACAGGGTCTCCTCTCGCTCAGAGGAAGTATAACATAAGTTATAACGCAGTAGGCTTGGCTCTGAAGTGCTTTATTTCCAGTCGTCGCGGGCGTTCAAGAAGCCCTCATTCATGACCGCGTCGAAGCCGGAATGCTTCTTGATGAAGATTTCGGAGAAGGCGCGGTCCTGGCGGAGCAGGATGGCCTGCAGCCGGACCAGTTCGAGGAGTGCCAGGAACATGGCGACCAGTGCGCGTTCTGACTTGGAGTGGCTGAGCAGACGGCGCAGGGCGATGGGCTTGTCTTCCATAGTGAGCCGGCGGCCAAGGAACTGGATCATCTGGCCCACGGTGACGGAATCCTCATCGACGTTGAAGATGGGTCGGTTGCGGGCGCGGTCGAGAATGTCGCGGAAGATGCGGACGAGGTCGTCGGTGTCTGCGGCCATCTCCGGCTCGGCTGCGGCATCTTCTTTGAACTCACGCATGCCGGGGCTGGACCAGGTAGCGGCTTCGAGCATCTGCTTCTGCTGCAGCATCTGGGCCGCGTTTTTGAAGCGCTCGTGCTCGAGAAGGCGTTCAACCAGTTCGCGGCGTGGATCTTCAGACGCATCTTCGGGTCCCGAGGGTGCGCGCGGCAACAGCATCTTGCTTTTGATGTGGATGAGCAGCGAGGCCGTGTAAATAAACTCACCGGCCACGTCGACGTCGGTGGCCTTGAGCTGGTTGACATAAGCGAGAAACTGCGCGGTGATCTTCGCAATGGGGATGTCGTAGATGTCGATGTCCTGCTTGCGGATAAGATCCAGCAGCAGGTCGAGGGGGCCATCGTAGACCGCGCCGACGGTGACGGAGAAGGGCGATTGCTCGGGGCCGTTTTCAGTCTTCCTGGTCTTCGGAGTCGGCTTGGCTGCCTTGTCTGGCAGGGCAGGCGGCGATGTCAGCACCAACGTGGGTGCTCCGCCTTGGGAGGACAGCGCTTCGCCTTGCAATGCTTTCTGCGGCGGGTTGTCGTCCGGTTCAGAGTCGGGATTCGGTTCTTTCGGCGGCTCGGGATCGGAGAGCGGAACGGGGCCGGGCTCCGGCTCATGAATCGGCGCGGAGGCGGGCTCGGGCTCTTGCACGGGAGCGCGGGGCGTGGTTTCCGGGTTGGGGGAGTCTTGGGTCACTGCGTTTTCTACTTCCGATCCTCTAGTGTGCGCACTTGACGGGGCATCGCCGATCAGGCAGGCATCTTCATCGCGGAGCGCACTTCAACCATTGTCTGCTCGGCGCGCGCAGCGGCCCGTTCCGAGCCTTCTTTCAGGATAGCTTCCACTTCGTCTTCGCGAAGGCTTGCTCGGCGTTCCTGGATCGGATTCAGAAGCTGCACCAGCGCATCGGCTGCCCAGCCCTTGCACTCAATACATCCGATGCCGGCGGAGCGGCAGCCGTCGTACACCTTGGCGAGCGTTTCCGGCGTCGAGAAGACTTTGTGCAGGTCGCCGACGGGGCATTTGTCGGGATCGCCAGGATCGGTGCGGCGCACGCGGGCAGGGTCCGTGACCATGGTCTTGAGCTTTTTGCGAACCTCGGGCTCCGGATCGGAGATCAGGATGGTGTTGCCGTAGCTCTTCGACATCTTGCGGCCGTCGGTGCCGGGTAGCTTGGGCGATGGCGTGAGAAGGACGTCGGGTTCGGGCAGCACGTCACGACCGTCAAGCGGGTAGTAGTGATTGAAGCGCCGCGCCAGCTCACGCGTGAGCTCTACGTGCGCCTGCTGATCCTGACCCACCGGGACGTACTTGGGCTGATAGAGCAGAATGTCAGACGCCATCAGTACCGGATAGCCAAGGAAACCGTAGGTGGTCAGGTCCTTGTGCTCGAGGTTCTCCTGCATCTCTTTGTAGCTGGGCACCCGCTCAAGCCAACTGAGCGGCGAGATCATGCCGAGATACATGGGCAGTTCAAAGTGCTGCTTCACGTGGCTCTGGATGAAGATCGTGCTGCGCTTCGGATCGAGCCCGGCGGCGAGGAAATCGTAGGCGACTTCGCGCACATTGGGTGCGATGTTCGAGGTGTCGGCGTAGTCCGTGGTGAGGGCGTGCACGTCGGCGATGAAGAAGTAGCACTCGTACTGGCCGCTGTCTTGCAGCTTGACCCAGTTGGCGAGCGCTCCCATGTAGTTGCCGAGGTGGAGCCTGCCTGTGGGGCGCATGCCGCTGAGGACGCGGGGCCGGGAATTCGAAGTGGGCTGATCGGACATTCTGTCGGTCGGTTTCCGGAGTGGTGCACGTGAGATGGAGCCGCATTGATCTGCTACGCAGGCCAAAGGAGGGCTTGGAATTATTGTAGCGGGATCGCTGGCCCCGGGCGCGCGTGTCGGGCTACGCGTGGGTCAGCACAAACCCGATCATTGCGAATGCGGGTGTGAGCACGATGCGCATGATGGTGCCGCCAACGAGGATCATGAGCAGCCAGTTGACCCAGAAAGGAATGCGATCGTAGGCCTGCATGGCGTTATAGGGGAGCGCGTTGCGCACGAGGTGGCTGCCATCGAGCGGCGGGATGGGAAAGAGATTGAAAACGAAAAGGGAAAGATTGATCTGAATGGCTGCGACACCCAGCAGAACCGCGGCCTGCAAGGCCGGGCTGACGCCTTCGAGGAGAGTTAGGCGGAAGGTGTAGAGGACAACGTCGCGGCCGCTTGGGGATTCTGCTGAACCCGGCACCGCATGGCAGATGACCAGCAGCATGACGAGTGCAAGGACGGCGAGGATGAGGTTCGAAACGGGGCCGGCAAGAGTGACCAGGTTTTCGTCGCGACGTATCTTCTGGAAGTTGCGGCTGATGACCGGGGTGGGCTTAGCCCAGCCGATGAGCATGCCGCCAAACATGCCGAATCCGATGAGGGGGCCAAAGATGGCAAGGCCGGGGAACAGGAGGGTTCCGACGGGATCGACGTGGTAGATAGGGTTCAGCGTCACGCGCCCTGCGAGACGGGCGGTCTGGTCTCCGAGGCGCGAGGCCATCCATGCGTGGGAACACTCATGAAAGCTCAGAGAGAAGATGAGCAGAACGAACTCGAACAGGGCAAAGGTGAAGGCCGCGGATGACAAAACGAGCGCTCCAGGAGTAATGAAAGCTCAGGGTAGCATGGGCAGCCGTTGCGCTTACCTGCGATCGGCGGGGAAGTGGCCGATGACCGAGCCCGGCGCAATCCTGCTGCCGGCCATCACGATCTCGTGGCTTCCGATGCGGGCACCCTCGCCTATCTCGACCGGGGCAAGCTTGACGCCATCGGGATCGTCGGGCAGATGAATGTGGGAGAAGACACGTGCGAAGGAGCCGATGACGGCGTTCTTGCCGATCTTGATGCCGCCGCGATCATTGAGCAGCGCGCGTTGGCGGATGACAACGCCGTCGCCAATGGAGAGGTTGTAGCCGTAGGTGAGATCGACGCCGTGGAAGATTTTGACGCCCGTCCCCATGTGGTCGAAGATGTGGCGCCCCAGCATGCAACGGAAGCGCAGGCCCAGCCAGTGATTCAGGCCGATGGGCGAGCGGTCGAACATCTGCCAGAACCAGAGCAGCGGCTTGCGGCGTGCAAACCGCTCCGCATCGACGTCGCTGAAGTGCTCGGCCTCGAGGGTCACGTTCTCCGGATCGAGCGACAGGCTCAACACGTTGCCTGGCAGCTCGCTGGTAAGGGTGACGTTGAGTTTGCCGCCGTGCGGTCGGCCGAGATAAAGCTGGTAGAGCTGGTCGCGCACGATCTCGGCCCGGCGCTCGGGCGAGCAGTGCCGGATGAACTCGTCATCCAGAAACTGAAGCCAGCGACGATAGACTTCTTCTGCTTCGAGCGTGGGATGAGGAATGGTGGCCGGAGCGTTTGCCATATTCATTGGACGATAAATCAAGCACCGAGGACGCGGCCAGCATTGCTCGCAGCGGACCACTGCGTAGGGCGGGCTCTGCCAATGGTTGGGCGCACTGAGGCGTTATTCTAAAGGTCAGTGCGGTGCTTGCATCGCGGCTTAGAAGAGAGCCTGTACATCATGCCTGAAGAAATCACCCCCGCTCCTGCATCTGACACACCCATCAAGCCAACTGCACCCGATGCTACGATCGCCACGCTGGGCCAGCATGAGGGCGAGTCCGTCACTTTGCATGGGTGGCTCTACAACTTGCGCGAGAGCGGCAAGCTGCTGTTTCCCATCTTCCGCGATGGAACCGGCACGGTGCAGGGCGTCGCGCATGTGAAGAGCGTTCCGCCCGCGGTCTTCGAGGCGCTCAAAGGTTTGACGCAGGAATCGAGTGTCATCGTCACCGGCAAAGTGCGTGCCGACAAGCGCGCGCCGGGCGGCTTCGAGCTCGACGTCGAAGACGTGCAGGTGGTGCAGCGTGTGCCTGAGTCGGATCCCTATCCGATCACGCTGAAAGAACATGGCGTCGATTTTCTGATGGAGCACCGGCATCTGTGGGTGCGATCGCCGCGGCAGTCGGCGATCCTGCGGATTCGCGCCGAGATCATGCGGGCCGCGCAGGAATACTTCGACAGCAATGGCTTTATTCGCACCGATCCGCCGATTCTGACGCCTGCGGCTTGTGAGGGCACATCGACGCTGTTTCCGGTGGACTATTTCGGCGATCCGGCGTTCTTGACGCAGTCAGGCCAGCTCTACATTGAGGCGACGGCGCTGGCGCTGGGCAAGGTGTACAGTTTCGGCCCAACGTTTCGCGCGGAGAAGTCGAAGACCCGGCGACATCTGACGGAGTTCTGGATGATTGAGCCGGAAGTTGCGTACTGCGATCTCGATGGACTGATGGAGCTGGCGGAGAATTTCATCTCGCACATCGTGCAGAGCGTGCTGAAGAACCGCGCGGCGGAGTTACAGGTGATTGGGCGCGACCCTGAGAAGTTGAAAACCATTCTGCCTCCATTTCCACGCCTGCGCTACGACGAAGCCGCGAAGATGTTGAACGAGGCACACGCGAAGGGCGAGCTCGAGCAGCCGTTCGAGTACGGCAACGATTTTGGATCGCCGGATGAGACGTGGCTGAGCTCGCAGTTCGACCGGCCGGTGATGGTGCATCGCTATCCGGCGGCGGTGAAGGCGTTCTACATGGAGCCTGATCCGAAGGATGCAAACTTTGCGCTGTGCGTGGACGTGCTGGCGCCGGAGGGTTACGGCGAAGTGATCGGCGGGTCGCAGCGCGTGGCCAGCTACGAGCTGCTGAAGAGCCGCATCGAGCATCATAAGTTGCCGATGGAGGCGTTCCAGTGGTATCTGGACCTGCGCCGGTATGGGTCGGTCCCGCACGCTGGGTTTGGCATGGGAATCGAGCGACTGGTGGCATGGATCTGCGCTCTTGATCATGTGCGCGAGACAATTCCGTTTGCGCGCACACTGCATCGGATTTATCCGTAGGGCCTGGGCCGGGGGAAGACCCCCTCGACGGACCTAATCTTCAAGCTCTTGAACCAAGAGTGAGGTGCTGCGTGACTTTTTCTGCAAGTGAGTTGGGGCAACTGAAGCAAGCGGCGATCACGGAAGAAGTGCTGGCGGCGATCAGGGAGCGCTGGAGCCCGCGCTCATTTTCTAATCGCGAGGTCAGTCTCGCGGATCTGCGCAAGGTCTTCGAGGCTGCGCGGTGGGCGCCGTCCTCGTACAACGAGCAGCCGTGGCGCTTCGTTGTGGGCCTGCAGGGCTCCGAGACCTACAGGAAGATCGTCTCTGCGCTGATGCCCTTCAATCAGACGTGGGCATCGAAGGCCCCGGTGTTAATTCTGGGCACGGCGCGGAAGCACTTCAGCCACAACAACACGCCCAATGGCTTCGCGCTGTTCGATCTGGGAGCGGCATCTGGCTTTATCACGCTGCAGGCCAGGGTGCTGGGGCTGGCGACCCATCAGATGGGTGGCTTCGATAAGGCCATCGCCAGAGAGGCGCTTGGGATTCCGGAGGAATTTGAAATTGGGTCGGTGATGGCCCTTGGGTATCAGGGAGAGCCGTCGGCCCTTCAAAACGAGCAGTTGATCGCGCAGGAGGCGTCGCCCCGCACCCGGAAGGCGCTCGGTGAGATTGTGCTGTCGGCGTGGGGAGAAGCCGCGAGGCTGGGCTAGATAGTTTGTTTTTCGTTGTTTGCGCGGCCACCAGCGGGCGCCGGCCGGGCGCGCTACAGTGGAAAGCTGGAGACGTATTCTTTGCCAGGATTGCCCCCTCCCCGGCCGTTGCGGCAGCAGAGACCCGTACGCAGGCGTCGACGGCACACTGCCACGCCGAAGCGGCGATCCAAGCCGTCGTGGCGCAGGCGCCTCATTTTGGGAGCGGTGGTGCTGGTGGTTGCCCTTGCCGTGTGGGCTGTGCTGGCGCGCGCATTCGCGCCGTTGTCGAATACGAACCTTGCCCGGTTCGACGCGATTGTTGTGCTGGGCAGCCCGGTCGACTCGGACGGGAACCCAACGCCCCAGCAGCTGGCACATGTGATGGAAGGGGTGCGGGAGTATATGCGAGGCGCAGCGCCGCGGATGATTGTGACGGGCGGGCCGACAAGGCATGGGTTTGTCGAGGCAGATGTGATGGCGCGGGTGGCGGAGTCGCAAGGGATTCCGGAGTCCGCTATCTTTGTCGAGCCACGGGCAATGGATACGATTGAGAACGCCTGCTACGCGGAACGGATCATGAAGGCGCATGGGTGGCGTTCAGCTGAAGTTGTTTCGAGCGTCTATCATCTGCCCCGGGCCGCAATGATCTTCGGGCAACAGCCGATGCAATGGCGTATGCGGGCCGCGCCGCCCCTGACCCCGCAATCGGAGCTCAAGACAGTGGCGACCAGCGTGCTGGAGACGCTCAAAACCGTGCGCTACCTGGTCTACGCCGAATGGGCCGAGCGCTGCACGCCATAAGGTTGATCAAGGCTCTCTGCAAACCCTCTGTGTTCCCGGGCGTCTACAAGCAAGGCCTCTCTTGCAGCCCAATCTCAAACCTGTTTCGACCGAGCGCCCGATGGATGAACCTGAATTGCCGCAGAGACGGCGCGTTGTCCGCTCCCAGCATGGTCCTGTAAGCTGGGAGGTGATGCGTTTCCCAGTAAGTTTTTCTGCTCTCGCTGCAGTGGCAGCTTTGGTATGGTCTGCAGCGCCGTTTTGCGAGGCACAGACCTCGAGCGCTCCGCCTCAGTCGCCTGTGAACGGTGCTTATGTCGTTGTCGATCCACTCGCTGGAGTGCACTACGACAATCGCTACGACCTGTCGCTGGGTCTGGCGTACGACCACATGAAGGCTGGTCCGACTCTGCTGCAGGGATCGAATCTGGGCGGGCTGGACCTGTCGGGCTCGTATTGGCTGAGCCGCCACTGGGGTATCGAGGGCTCGGGCAGAGCCTATTTGGGCACCAGCGGGGCCGCGGCGAATCCCTACAGCATCAACGGACCGTTCGTGAGCCAGTATTTCTTCGTGGGCGGGCCGGAGTGGCTGGGGCCGCACAACAAGCACGGTGCTCTGATCGCGCATGCGCTGTTCGGCGGAGCCTACGGCAACTTCGAACAGGATCTGCGCGGGCATTCTCCGTCGGTCGTCGACTTCTATAACGACCAGATTGCGCCCGCAGCGATTCTGGGTGGTCACTTCGACCTGAACCGTTCAGCGCGCTGGGTTTTCCGTATCACCCCGGATGCGGTGATCACGCGCTACGGGATCAACTACGGACCGAAGACAACGCAGACGGATGTAAACTTCGCGATCTCAGTTGGCGCAGAGTACCGGTTCAAGAAGAGACGTTAGCGCGAAGCCCCTGCGGAGTTTGTCAGCTTGGGCCCATGGACCGATGGGTCGAGGAGGCAGTTACCCGCCTCTCTTTCTTTTCCTGTTTTTTCTTTCTTCCCGGAAGCGTCGCGGTCTACATTGGATGGGCTGCGCATCTTGCACGCGTGTGGTATTCTCCACCGTTCGGCGAGGATCAGTTGCTTTTTCGCCGTTGTGAGGAAGTCCATGGTTCGTTTGCCGGGGGCTTGCGCTGCTCGAATGTGGCCGGGTAAACAACAGAAAGCAGGGTTGATACGGACATGAGGGACACACTGGGCGTTTTGCTTGCAGGCGGTGCCGGGGAACGGCTCTTCCCGCTGACGCGCGACCGCGCCAAGCCGGCGGTTCCGTTCGGCGGCCACTATCGCATCATCGACATCACGCTATCCAACTGCATCAACTCCGGGCTTGCGCAGGGTCTACGTCCTTACCC
This sequence comes from uncultured Acidobacteriaceae bacterium, assembly GCA_963760475.1. Classification (GTDB taxonomy): domain Bacteria; phylum Acidobacteriota; class Terriglobia; order Terriglobales; family Acidobacteriaceae; genus Telmatobacter. The sequence continues at coordinate 462,546 of CAVXDG010000015.1, forward strand.
AGTACAAGGCGCTCTCTCTGAACCGGCACATCCGCGAAGGCTGGACCGGGATTGTGGCGCAGGAACTGGGCGAGTTTTTCGAGCTGCTGCCGCCCATGCAGCGTACCGGCGGCAACTGGTACATGGGCACGGCCGACGCGGTCTACCAGAACATCTATTCGATCGGCAGCGAGCAGCCGTCGCACGTCATCATTCTCTCCGGCGATCACATCTACAAGATGGATTACAGCCGGATGCTCGAGTACCACCAGGAGCAACGGGCGCAGACGTGACGCTCGCGACGCTGCCGATTTCGCCGGATGAGGTGAAGCAGTTCGGCGTGGTGGAGGTGGCGCCCAAGCGGCGAGGTGGTCGGCTTCCAGGAGAAGCCGGCGACCACCAACCGTGCGCTCGCCGTTCAATCCCAATGCGGTGGACGCCTCGATGGGCATTTACATCTTCAACACCGAATGCTGCTGAAGGCACTGATCGCCGACGCGGAGGACCCGCGAATCGAAGCACGACTTCGGCCACAACATCCTGCCCAACTGCTGGGCAAGAAAAAGATGATGGCCTACAGCTTTGTCGACGAGAACAAGCAGCAGGCGCTTTACTGGCGCGACGTGGGGACGCTGGATGCGTACTACGACGCCAACATGGACCTGTGCTCGGTGTCGCCGATGTTCAACCTGTACGACAAGAGCTGGCCGATGCGCACGCGGCGTACGGCAGTATCCGCCGGCGAAGTTCGTGTTCGGCGAGCCGGGCCGAACGGGCATGGCGGTGAACTCGGTCATCACGGCAGGCGTGATCATCTCGGGTGCGTCGGTGTCGAACTCCGTGCTGTCGCAGGACGTGCGCGTGAACTCGTATTCGGACGTGGACGCGAGCATCATCTTCTCGCACGTGAATATCGGCCGGCACTGCCGGATCCGGCGGGCGATCATCGACCGCGATGTGCACATTCCCGAAGGAACGGTGATCGGGTACGACCCAATCGAGGACAAGCGGCGATACTTTGTGACGCCGTCGGGGCTGACGATCGTGACGCGCGATGCCTCTCTGTTCGAGAATCCGGTGGATCCGGAGTTTCTGGAGCGGTATTAGTTCCAACGAGAGGGTGCGATGTGTTCGTTTTCGAACACGTCTTCTCGCTTTCGAACGTTACGATCCGTAACATATGACCGGCTGGGCCGTTAAGCCCTCTCTTTCGTGCGCACGGGAACGGGATTTCAGTGGAAGCCGACGTGCTCCTGTTCTCTGCAGTCAAGCGTGTGTCTGGAGGTTAGGGATGCGGGTTTTACTTCAGGATCTTGGGTATGCATTACGCCAGTTGCGCAAGGCGCCAGGTTTCACCATCACCGTGCTGTTGACCCTGGCCCTGGGGATCGGCGCCAATTCGGCCATCTTCACGCTGGTCAATTCTGTGCTGCTGCGAAATCTACCCGTTGCGAATCCCAAGACCCTGATCCGCATCGGTGATCGGGACGACTGCTGCGTCAACGGCGGCATCAACACCGATACCGCGGATTACTCGCTCTTCGCGACCGACACGTATTACCTGCTCAAGAAGAATCTCCCCGAGTTTGAGGAACTGGCGGCGATGGAGTCCGGTTACGCCTGGCGGCCGATCACGGTCCGCCGCGAAGGTGCGCAGACTCTCGCTCAGTCTGTCATGGGCACCTTCGTCTCCGGCAATTACTTCAGGGTTTTCGGATTGACGCCCACTGCGGGCCGTTTTTTCGTGGATTCGGACGATCAGAAGGGCTCACCCATTACCGCCGTGATGAGTTACGAGGCCTGGAAACAGGATTACAACAAGGACGCTGCGGTTGTGGGCGCCACATTCTGGATGAACACCAAATCGGTGACGATCGTCGGCATTGCTCCGCAAGGCTTTTACGGGGATCGGCTCTCCAGCCAGCCACCGAAATACTACCTGCCCCTGGAGTCGATGGACGCGGTGATTGGCGCGCCGTACGAGCGCGACCCCGCGGTGGAATGGGCGTATTTGATTGGCCGCGTCAGGCCCGGAGTCTCAGTGAAGGCCCTGGAGCAGAAGACCAGTGCGCTGCTTCGCAAGCAATTTGCAACGCTCAAAATGTTTCAAGACCAGAAGAACAAGAAGGCTTTGGAGCGTGCGCACGTCGTGCTGTCGCCGGGCGGGGGCGGCATCCAGAATATGCAGGATGAGTACAAGGATCATCTTCACCTGCTGACATGGATTGCAGCGCTGGTGCTGCTGGTCGCCTGCGCGAATATTGCCAACCTGATGCTGGTCAGGGGCATGAGTCGCCGCGCGGAGATGTCGATTCGTTCAGCACTCGGCGCGCAACGCAGCCGCATTATTCGCCAGCTGCTCACGGAGAGCGTTCTGCTTGCCGGCCTCGGCGGCCTCCTGGGATTGGGTGTGTCGGTTCTCGGTGCGCAGATGCTGCTTCGCCTGGCGTTTCCAGGTCAGCAGAACGTGCCCATCCACGCGGCGCCATCGCCTACGGTCATCGGGTTCGCTCTCGGACTTTCGCTTTTGACCGGCATCCTATTCGGGATTGCCCCCGCGTGGATGGCGGCGCGCGCGCAACCGGCCGAAGCACTGCGCTCCAATGCACGCACCACGGCACAGGGCGCCTCGATGCTGCAGCGGGGGCTGGTCGTTCTGCAGGCGGCACTCTCGCTGGTCCTGCTGGTTGCCGCGGGGCTTTTTACGCAAAGCCTGAACAAGCTGCAGAACACCGACATGAAGCTGAATGCCAGTAACCGCTACATCATCCACGTCAACCCGCAAGCCGCTGGTTACGCGACAACGCAGGTTGAACCGCTGTACCGCACGATCGAGGATCGCTTTCATGCTCTGCCGGGTGTGGTGAAGGTGGGGCTTGCCACCTACACGCCGATGGAAGAAAACAACTGGAGTACCGGGGTGAAGATCCAGGGTCAGCCGGATCCCAATAAAGGTGCTTCATGGGTGAAAGGGAATGCCGAGTATTTCGATTCGGTGGGCACGCATGTCGTGATGGGCCGCGGATTCAGGCCGACAGACACTCTTGCTGCGCCCCCCGTTGCGGTTGTGAACCGAGAGTTTGTGAAGCAGTTTTTCGGCACGCGGAATCCGATTGGCCATCGGTTTGGTTTTCCGGACACGGGCAAAGACGCTTCCTACGAGATTGTCGGAGTCGTGGAAGATACGACCTATACAAGCGTTTACTGGAAGGACCACGCAATGTACTTTGTCCCCTTGACGCAGCGGCCAACAAGCAATGACGAGCCGGTCGAGAAGGATCTATCGCTGTACGCCGGCGCGATCGTAATCGAGACCGATCGCCCCATCCCCGGGATGGAGAAACTTGCGTTGACTACACTCACCGGCATCAATCCGAATCTGACGATCGTGAAGTTTCAGACTTTCCAGCAGCAGATCGACGACAGCTTCACAGAAGAGCGCCTGATCGCGCGACTGACGTCTCTTTTTGGCGGATTGGCGCTGCTGCTCGCCGCGATCGGGCTCTACGGTGTGACGGCCTATACCGTCGTACGCCGCACGCCGGAGATCGGCATCCGCATGGCTCTCGGCGCCGAGCGCAGCCGCGTGGTCGCGATGGTGATGCGCGGCGCGATGCTGCAGGCGCTGGTTGGACTCGCGATTGGCGCACCAGTAGGCATGCTCTGCGTGCGTTACGTCAAATCGCAGCTCTATCAGATCACGAGCGTCAACTTCGAAGTGATGGCGGTGGCGATCGCAATTCTCAGCGTGGCGGCAGCGATTGCGGGGCTGGTTCCGGCCCGGCGTGCCGCGTCTATCGATCCGGTGCGTGCACTGCGCATTGAATGAAGCCGAGCTACGAGCCACACCTGGATTCGGGCCGGGGCCTTACTTTCTCTGGTGGTCGTCGAAGAGCTCGGGGAACTGCTGCTTGAGCGCTTCGACCTTGGGCCGGTCGCAGATCAGGATGTACGGGTTGCCGGGGTTCTGATCCGCGTAGTGCTGGTGATAGGACTCGGCGTCGTAAAAGCCCTTGAGCGGAACAACCTGGGTGACAATCGGCTTCGGGAAAACATGCGCGGCATCGAGCTGGGCGATGTAGGCCTGGCTAATGCGCTTCTGCTCCTCGCTGGCGTAGAAGATGACCGAGCGGTACGACGTGCCGACGTCGGGACCCTGGCGGTTGAGCTGGGTGGGATCGTGCGCGACGGAGAAAAAGAGACGCAGCAACTGACCGTACGTGATCTTCGAGGGGTCGTACACGATGCGGATGGACTCCGCGTGGCCCGTGGTTTCGGTGGTGACCTGGTCGTAGGTGGCTGTGTTCGCCGATCCGCCGGAGTAGCCCACGGTCGTGTCGATCACACCTTTGACGCGCTCGAAGACAGACTGCGCACCCCAGAAGCAGCCGCCGGCAAAGACTGCCGTTTCACGGCCATGGGAGCCTGCCAGGCTGTCGTCGGCGGATGCCGGTGGAATGGGTGTGCCCCCTGACGCCTTAACCGTGCGGGTAACGAAGAATGCGGCCATGAGGATAAAGACCCCGGTCACAGTTAAAGCAAGAAACCTCGATGAACCCATCTTTTGCGACCTCTCCTGGGCCCCACAGCCAGCCTTCGCGGCTAGCCCCTCGATCCTCTGGGGCTGGCTCTCCGTGACATCCACTTGATCAGATGAAAGAGAGGCGAAAAAGTTACGGGACCGCGCAGGCGCGACCATTATGAAGGTTAATTGTCCGCGCCGTGCCAGAGAGGGAACTGCACAACAAAATGATGCGTATAGCCCGTCATGGCATGTGCGGTTACATTAAGCTGGAGCATGATCGGGCTGGCCGCCCCGCCCAGGTCGGCTAGGCGCAGTTTCCAGCCCCCTGAGGAGGGCGCCCGCGGACACAGCGGGAAGCCCCAGGGAAATCCTGCTGCCGCCATCGCTGGGCCGCAGCGGACTCGCGCCGCGCGCGAGGAGGTACGACCGCTGGAGATCGACTGGTCCCAAGTTGTCCGCCGCTGCATGGACGGGGATTCCGGCGCATGGGCCGAACTGGTCCGCACGCATCACCGGCGTGTCTACGGGCTTTGCTATCGGTTCACGGGAAACTCCGCAGACGCAGAAGACCTGACGCAGGACGTTTTCCTGAAGATTTACTCGAACCTCTCCAGCTTTGACATGGGCCGCGGCAGCCTGCAGGTCTGGATCACGACCATGACCCGCAACCTGCTGGTGGATAACTTCCGCCGTACGCGGAATCTGCGCGCTACCGGTTCTCTGGACGAGGGGTGGGACGGGACCGACGAATTGCGGCCGGTGGACAGGCTGGTTTCGGCAGGTCCGTCGCCCCATGAATCCGCGGCGCAAAAAGAAATATCCAAGATGGTGCAAAACGCGTTGTCGCATGTCAGCGTAGAGCTGCGGGAAGCCGTCATTCTAAGAGATTTGCAGGATCTGGACTACAAGGAAATTGCCCAGGTGCTGGGCATCCCCGAAGGTACCGTAAAGTCCCGTATCAGCAGGGGCCGCGCGGAACTTGCGCGCCTGCTGGAACGTAATAAACGGGAGGTAATGTAACCATGGCGAGCAGCACACACATTCCGAACTCACCGGCCTGCGGCCAGTGGGAGACCCTGCTGGCCGATGCCCTGGATGGGCTGCTGAGGCCAGAGGATGAGGCAACTTTTGCCTCGCACATGGCGACTTGCAAGGCCTGCACAGCGCTGTTCGAGGAATCGCGGCGCGGACGCGAATGGCTGGAATTTCTCTCGCCCGAGCCGGAAATACCGGAGGGCCTGCTGGATAAGATTCTGGCGGCCACCGGTCCGGGGCAAGTGGCGGGCTATGGTCTGGTGACCGGCAACGATGTGTTGCCCATGCCGCAGCCCTGGCAGCGTCCCGGTTTTATGGCGCGCGTACGCCGCTTTGCCGAGCCCCGGCTGATGATGACGGTGGCGATGGCATTCTTCTCGATCGCTCTCACTCTGAACCTGACCGGCGTCCGCCTCTCGGATCTGCGGGTTTCGAACCTTCGGCCCAGCGCGATTCGCTCTTTTATGGAGCGGCGGCTGACGATGGCTTCGACGCCGATCATTCGCTATTACGATCACCTTCGCCTGGTGTATGAGGTGCAGTCGCGCATGCGCGAACTGCGCCGCTCGACGCAGGGCGAAGGCCAGAACCAGCCGCAGAACAACGTGCAGCCGGCCACTCCGGGGGAATCGAAGCAGAATTCTCCGCGCAAGGATGGCGGCTCACGGGTCGATCCTCCGCAACAATCCGGAGTACCGGCGGCCAATGATCCCTTTGACTATCTCGAGACAGCTTTCTCGCTTTCAGATCAACCGAAGCCGGAGCTGAATCGAAATTCTCTTGCGTTACTTGAACCCGGCACTCACTTCAACGGCAGCTCTGCTCTAGGCGGCTCCGCAAGGTCACGACGGGAAAGGAGCACAGTATGGACTGCGTAAACCACAGTGGTGTCGCGGCAACATCGTTCTGCCAGAACTGCGGCAAGGCGCTCTGCGCCAACTGCGTTCGCACCGCGCCAGGAGGGCAGATTCAGTGTGAGCCCTGCTCGACAGCCTGGCAAAACTTCCAGCAGCCGTTTGTCGCACCTCCTCCGAGCGGCCCCAATCCGGTGGCTGCCGCGGTGCTGGGCATTATTCCCGGCGTCGGCGCGATGTACAACGGCCAATTCTTCAAGGGCCTGATCCACGTCGTGATCTTCGCGGTGCTGATCAGCATCACGGACCACTACGGAATCTTCGGAATCTTCATTGGCGCCTGGGTTCTTTATCAGTCCTTCGAGGCCTACCACACGGCGGTTGCGCGGCGCGATGGCCAGCCTCTGCCGGACCCGCTGGGCTTGAATGAGGTCGGCAATTGGCTCAGTCTCGGGGGCCGCACGCATTATCCCGGGCAACAGCCGCCGATGGGAACCCCCACTCCAGGCGCGCCTCCTGCGGGAACTTATCAGGCACCTTATGGCGCACCCTATTCGCCTCCTGGGCCAGGGGCCTATCCGCCCCCGCCGCCCTACACACCCGCTCCCGGATTCACAGACCCTGGATTCAGAGGTCCTGGATTTGCGGGGCAGGGAGTGCCTCCGATTCCGCCGGTGCCTCCCGTGCCCCCAATGAGCTGGAAGCGCAAGGAACCCATAGGCGCGCTCATCCTGATCGGCTTCGGTTTGATTCTGCTGCTGAACCAGATGGGCTACCTCGCTGAACGCTTTGTGCATTTCCTGTGGCCGCTCATCTTCATTGCGCTGGGCGCGTGGCTCATCATTCGCCGCGTCAGTGAATCCTCACCCCATGGACGAGGACCTGTCCAAGGGGACCCCGACTCGCGAGGAGGCTCTCAATGAACCGCTATATTCTGATCCGCCGACTGACCGGCCCTTCGATCCTGCTGCTTCTGGGAGTTGTTGCGCTCTTGCACCAGGCGGACCTTGTGAGCTGGAGTATTTTCCTGCCCTTGTTTCTGATTCTGATTGGAGTGCTGAAGCTGGCGCAGCGCGCGGCTCTCGCGGCTGCAGGCGATGAGCCGATGTATCCTGGGTCGCCCTACGCGTACGGCGCCGGGACGCCCGGTGTTCCGGTCACGGGACAGCCTCCCGCGCAGCCCGGAAGCTCGATGGTTCCGGCTCCGCCGCAAGACCTGGGCGGGGGCACGACGGGAGGACAGTCATGAGCAGCCAGCCTCCTTACACGCCCCCGGGCGGAGTTCCGCCCTATGACCCGCGCACGCAGTGGCGGGTGTATCGCGAGCAGCAGCGTGCCGCATGGCGCGCGCAGCGCGAAGCATGGAAGGCGCAACGGCACGCATGGAAGGCCGGCTACGGCGGCACCTATATTCCGCATGTGCCCTCCGTGGTTGGCCCCATCATCCTGATAGGGATCGGGGTTGTGGGGCTGCTGATTTACACCGGCCACATCTCGACCTCGAATTTCTGGACCTGGTACGGGCATTGGTGGCCTCTTCTGCTGATTGCCGCGGGGCTTGCGCTGCTGGGCGAATGGGCGTTGGACATGCGTCGCACGACGCCGGTACATCGCGGGGGCGGTTTTGTTGGGATCCTGATCCTGCTGGCCCTGCTGGGCCTGGGCGCTTCAGGATGGAACGGGATATGGGGACCCTTGCGGGCACAATGGGGCGATCACGACGGCGACAATTTCTTCAACATCCTTGGGCTGCCGGAACGAGACCAGGACCAGCAAGTTCTGAACACTCAGGTTCCAGCAAACGCTGTAGTGCAGATTGAAAACCCGCGGGGCGATGTGAGCGTGACAGCCGCCGATGCCAATGAAGTGCAAGTGCAGGCGCATCAGATCGCTTTTGCCAACTCCGACAGTGAGGCCAAGCGCATCTTCGATGCGGAGCAGGCTCATGTGACGGTCAGCGGTAATACGGTGCTGGTGAAATCGGAGAGCAACAACAGCGGGCGCTTGAATCTGGCCGTCACTGTGCCGAAGGGTGCGCAGGTGACCGTAATCGCCGGACACGGAGATGTGACTGCAGCAGGGTTGGGCGGGGGAGCAACCGTGACATCAAGTCATGGCGACGTTCGTCTGAGCACAATTCACGGCTCGGTGCAGGTGCATTTCTCGAATGACCGGGGAGATTTTTCGGCCCATGGAATCGACGGCGACTTGACGGCGGACGGCAACTGCAACGATGTGACTTTCTCCGAAATTAAGGGGAAGGTCGTCGTGAGCGGCGAAATCTTTGGCGATGTGCACATGGAGAATGTGTCCGGCCCGCTGCATTTGCACACATCTGTAACTGAACTGCAGGTGGCTGCACTGCCTGGCGATATGACCTTGAACTCGGACGACTTGCGCGTAACCGAAGCCAGGGGCGAGGTTCGCGTAACCACGCATGCCAAGGATGTGGATCTGAGCCAGATTTATGGGGACACATTTGTGGACAACAGCCACGGCCAGATCTCGATTGAGCCGGCCGGTCCGTACAGCGTCGAAGCCAAGAACGGCAAGGGCGACGTTGAAGTAACGCTGCCACCGAACGCCTCGGCAACTGTCGATGGCCGCACCCACAACGGGGATATCGTCTCAGACTATGAGCTCGCGATCAGCGGCGACGAGAGCAAAACGGTCAGCGGGAAGATTGGCTCAGGCCAAAGCAAGATTACCCTGGTTGCCGATGTGGGGGATCTGCGCATCAAGAAGGGATCGGGATTCCCGATCGCTCCGCCGTCGCCGCCTACGCCACCGACGGCGAACGCGCCTCACTTGAAGGCACCGAAGGCGCCACCCGCAGAACCGGTTTCGCAATAAGAACACTGAGGACCTGCAATCACGCGGAAAGGGCGCGAGGCTTCGGCATTCGCGCTCTTTTTGTTTGCCTCGTGCTAGAGCGGTTCCGCTTCACATGTTGACACCGTTGCAGCTTGCAAGGCGGCTTTTTCTTGAGAAAAAAGCACTCAGCTGTATCGGTTCTGTGAGCACTTGAAGCGAAACCGCTGTAGCCCCTGCCAAACTAGAACGAACGTTCATTCGCTTCGCAAGGCCTGGACGGGGGGAGTGAGCAGGTTACTCGGCGCGCAGCGCTTCCATCGGATCGACACTGGCTGCACGTTGCGCCGGCAGATATGCCGCGAACAGGCCGACAAACAGCAACAGCACCGGAGCCGCAATCATCGTCCATGCATCGTGCGCGCTCACGCCGTAGAGGAATCGGCCCACCAGCTTCCCCGATGCGAACGAAAGCCCCATGCCAACAACTACACCCGCAACCAGCATCACACCGGCCTGGCTAATCACCATCCACAAAAGGTCACCGCGGTTGGCTCCCAGCGCGATACGCACACCCAGTTCTCGCGTTCGCTGGGAGACCACATACGTGAGCAGCCCGTAGAGTCCTGCCATGCACAGCGCAAGCGCACAGCCGCCGAAAATCTCCAGCAGATGCGCCGCCAGACGCTGGCTGCCGTACGAGTCCTCGACCATCCGATCCATGGTTGTAATGTTCGCGCTTTGCAACTCGGGACTGGCCTGCCTCAACACCTCCCGCAGTTCGGGAACGATCTCGTTCATCGGCCGCTCCGTCCGCACCGCCAGATCCATGCCGCCGGTAGACGGTCCATAGACCCCGCTATCCGGCGTGACCTGGCACAAGCAGATTTGCACTTCGGGCAGTGAATCGTTGCTGACCTTGTCCTGCCGCTGGTTGTCGATCACCCCGACGATGTGCGTGTCGACGCCTTTGCGGAAGCTCCAAAACTTGAACTTGGAGCGGACGATCGAGTCGGGTTCTTGCTTATCTGGAGCGTAAAGCCGCGCAAATGCGGGGTTCACCACGACCACCTGCTCTGAGGTCGGCGTGTCGGTCTTCGCAAAGTATCGGCCGGCAAGCATTTTGAAACCGAAGATCGACTGAATCTCAGGGCTCACGATGTTCATCCGGCCGCTCACCACCTTGCCATCTCGATAAAGCCCAAGCGTCACGGAGAAGGTGTTCCCAAGCGGAACTTCGCTCGTGAGTCCGGCGCTCTCTACGCCATGCAGATGCTGCACGCGCTCCAGGAGGGGTGTATAGAGGAGTTGTGGAAGGTTCTCGTTCTCGTAACGAAACGACGGAATGCTTAGATGCGCCACCACGATGTGGTCGGTGCGATAGCCCAGCGGAACATGCCGCAGCGCGTAGATCGTGCGCAGCAGCAGTCCGCAGGTCACCAGTAAAGTAAGCGACATTGCGATCTCCGCCGCCACCAGCGCGCCGCGCATGCGATGCTGGCGCCGCGACGAGCCTGTCCGCGCTCCGCCTTGCTTGATCGCCGACCCTACCGAGGTGCGCGCCGTGAGCAAAGCTGGCCATGCTGCCGCAACTAGTGTCGTCAGCACCGTCAGGCCGAGCAGAGCCAGCAGAATTCTCGCATCCGGCGCGGCAGGAATAGGCACCGGCAGGATCTGGCTGAACCCGCGCGCCAGCAACTGTACCGACCCCATCGCCAGTCCCACGCCCAGCACCACGGCCATACCACTCAGGATCAGGCCTTCTACCAGCGTGGATTGCATCAACCGTCCGCGGCTTGCTCCCAGCGCCAAGCGCATCGCGCTCTCCCGCTGCCGGCTCGTGCTGCGCGCCAGAAACAGGTTCGTCGCATTCAGGCTTGCGATCAGCCACAGAATTCCTGACGCCGCCAGCAAAGCGAGGAGCGCTCTGCGTATGTCTTTGTCGACCAGCGCGTCGCCATAAAATTCAACCCGCACCGAGGTGTGATCCCTGCGCAGAACTTCGTCTGTATAGAGCGCGGCGAGCCGCCTCTGCACGAGCAGCATTTCCGCGAGGGCCTGCTGCACATTCACGCCCGGCCGCAGGCGCCCCAGCGCGGTGTACTGCGATGCCTTGAAGGACCGCGTGCGATCGTCCGCCCCGAGCTGGATGGGAACCCAGACCTGCTGCGGCGCGGTGAGGTTCCTGGCGACCGGATAGCGGAAACGCGGCGGCATCACACCAACCACGGTATAGGGGTCGTTGTTGATCCGCACTGCTTTGCCGAGGATGCCCCGATCGCCCGCGAACACTTCCTTCCACACCGCGTCGCTCAAGATGATCGTCCCCGCATTTTTGTTCGACTCAGAGAAAAAGCCACTGCCCAGTGCCGGCACCGCACCCAGCATGCCGAAGAGCCCGGGACTGACGCGCTCTCCATCGATCTCGAGTGCGGCGTTGGGGCCCTGAAGAAAATTGCGTCCGCCCATCTGGGTAGAGAATTCGATCTGGTTGAAGGAGCGGCTCTGCGCGCGCCACTGTTCGAGATCCACCCACGGTGTCCCCGATGTGTGTTCCGAGCCGTCCGTCGTTCGAATCATCGCCAGCCGCCCGGCATCGCGATAAGGCACAGCCCGCAACAACACGTGATCCACTACGGTGAACATCGCCGACGCCGCGCCAATGCCGAGCGCGAGCGTGCCCACCACCGTCAGCGCAAACCCCGGTCTGCGCCGAATCCCAAGAGCCACGAAACGCGCGTCGCGGACTATTGATTCAAGCCACGTCCAACTCCAGGTGGCACGGGTCTGGTCGCGCAGCAGCGCGGGATTGCCGAATGCGCGCAAAGCCGAGTATCGTGCTTCTTTGGCGGTCATCCCGGCGGCAACGTTCTCAGCGATCTGGCGTTCGAGATGAAAGCTCAACTCTTCATCCAACTTCGCGCCGGATTCACCGCGCCGGAACAAACTCTGCAATCTCATTTTGAGTTTTGTTAGCCACCGCATTTGATCTCTCCTCGTGCCGTGTCAATGTGCATTCCGCCTTCTCAGAGCTAAAACCCCGGCATTCGGCGGGCTCGATTCAGGTTCCGGGGCACCAACTTAGGAGGCTAAACTGGGGCGCGGAAGCGCCGTCTGTCCCGCTCTAGGCGCTTAGGCTTCGCTGACGATCAAGTTGATTGCGGTGGACAGGCGGTTCCAATTGGCCGTCTCTGCTTCCAACTGCTTGCGCCCAGGCATCGTGAGCGCATAAAACTTCGCCTGACGCCCGGTCTCACTCTCCTGCCATTTGGCTTTGATCCATCCCTGGTGTTCCAGGCGATGCAATGCGGGATACAGGGAGCCCTGCTGCACCTGCAGAACTTCGCCGGAGATCTGCTGTATGCGCTTGGCAATGGCCCAGCCATGCATCGCTTCGGGCTGAAGGGTCTTAAGGATGAGGAGATCGAGAGTGCCTTGAACGAGATCGCTTGGCTTGCCCATGCCTAGACAATCTACAAGGACAGTTGTAGACCGTCAAGGTATGGAGCTGGAGTTTGTGACGAGCCGCGTTCGCCGGATATCTCGTCTGCTCGCGGGGCTATCGTCTGATTGGGTGCAGGAGGTTTCCAGGGGCGGCAACTGCCTCAAGGGCGAGACTTCCGAAAGCATTTGGCGAAAATGTCCCGATTCGTTGTATGCTCCACTCGCGGGGGATCGTTTGCCTATGGGACTTTCGCCGATCAAAGTCATCACTGTGGAACGGGAGTACGGGTCGAGGGGCGGTGAGTTTGCGCGTGAGCTTGCGCTTCGTCTTGGATGGGAGTTATTGGACTCGGAGTTAGTGTGCGGAGCGGCGAAGATAGCCGGGATTTCTCCTGAACTGGCCGCGAAGTACGATGAACGTCTCGATCCCTGGTACTACCGCTACGGCAAGGTCTTCTGGCACGACTCGGCCTATCCTATGACGGGACTCGGCGAGGATCAGGTGTTTGACTCCGAGCGGATGCTGACCTTGATCCGGAAAGAAATTGAGCGTGCGGCCAAGGGCGGGAACTGCGTGCTGGTGGGGCGGGGTGCGGCTTGCGCCTTGTCCTGCGTTCCGGGCTGCTTTCACGTTTTTGTTTACGCCACCGCCAAGTCCAAGCGGGAATGGTTCGCGCGCACGTTTCCAGAGAAGGCCCAGCAGGCTGATCAGCTGATTGCCGCTTCAGACAAGCGCCGCGCCGCCGTGATCCGCAAGTTCTACCAGCAGGAGTGGTGCGCCCGCGGTCTTTACCACATGCTGTTGAACTCAACGATGGGGTTCGAGGCGATGATCGACTGCACGGTAGCGGCGGCTGGGCTGCAGGAGTGCGGCGGCGCGCCGGTGAGCCGCGCCATAGGGACCGTCGGAGATTGCAGTTAGATTGCGATGCGCGCGAACGCGCTCCGCAATGCGGGTGAAGATCTCCCAGGCGATCGTGCCTGCCGCGTGCGCATGATCGAAGGCGGTAATCGTCTTTTCGCCTTGCGAGCCAATGATTACGACTTCGTCTCCGGTTTTGACTTCATCGATTTCCGTCACGTCAAGCACAGCCTGGTCCATACTGATGCGTCCGACGAGCGGCGCAGGCTGGCCGCGCACGAGGAGGCTGAATCGGTTGCCGAGCCTGCGGTCGAGGCCGTCCCCATAGCCGGCGGCGAGGAGCGCGAGCTGCATCGGCTCGGTCGCGACGAAGGTGCCGTTATATCCAACGACCGAGCCTGCCGGGACCGTGCGTGTACCGACGACCTGCGTTTTCCAACTCAAGACGGGTTGCAGGAGGGTGCGCGCCGCGGCGAGGATTGAAGGTCCAGAGCCTTCGAAATTCGAATCGAACTCAGGCACGAGGCCATACAGCGCCAAGCCGGGCCGAAGCAGGGCTTTCATCCCGTAGCGCGCGGCCAGTTCTGCGATGGCGGTCGCCTGGCCGGAAAGAGAGGCGGCGGAATTACCAACGTTGAGCCACGAGGGGTGCAAGGCGTCTGACTTCACCTGTTCCAGTGCACGTTGCAGCCGGGTCAGCTGCTCGGCGGTGACGGCGCCGCCTGCCTCGTCGGCTGCGAAGAGATGGGTCATCAGGCCATCGAGCTTCAGCGGCGACCCGACTTCGAAGCGCGCAAGAAGCGGAGCCAGATCGGCAAGGCTCACACCCTGGCGGCTCATGCCGGTGTCGATCTCAAGATGCACAGGAATCGAACCTCGAGCAGCCCCGGCGGCGCGGCCCGCGGCTTCCAGTTCATCGAGGTGCCAGGGTTCCCATGCAACCGGGGTCAGCCTGTGCTGGAGGGCTGCAGGGCCCTGGCCGCGAAATACGCCGCTGATGACCAGGATCTGCGGGTCGGGGCAGACGGAGCGCACGGCAACGCCCTCTTCCACGCTGGTGACGCCGAGCCACGGCGCCCCGGCTCTTACCGCTGCCGGGGCGCAGATCGCGAGGCCAGTGCCCGTACGCGTCGGCCTTGACGATGGCCAGCAGTTGAGCTTGCGGTGCGACGGCTGCGGCAAGGAATCGATAGTTTTCTTCAAAAGTGCGGGTCCGAATCTCGACCCAGCAGGGGCGTGTTGGCATGCGATCGTCCACGTTCCAGTTTAGGCGACCCGTGGCGCCTTGCCCGTGCGATGCTGCTCAGTCCGCAAATTGTGCGAGATGGGCCTCATCGGGCTTGGGAGTGAACAGGCTCACGACGATCATGGCTGCAACGGCGATAAACAGCGCAGGAAAGATGGCATCGCGCTGGGCGAGCATCGGGTGGAAAGAGCGTCCTGACGCCGGGCAAATCCCACGCCAGCGTCACCACCGTGCCCGCGCCGATGGCGGCCACCGCGCCCCAGGCCGTTACTCGTTTTGAATAGAACGCCGCCAGCACTACCGGCGTCAGTGCGGCCGAGTAGATGGTGTAGGCCCAGAGCATCTTTTCCAGAATGCTCTGCGCATAGACGGCCTGGTAGAGCGCCCAGCAGCCCAAGCAGCACAACGGCCAGCCGCGAGACGATCAGGACGCGCTTATTCGAAGCGCCCGGCGCCATGTAGCGGACAAAGACGTCGTTGATCAGGTTGGTGGCCGGCGAGAAGAGATAGTTGGATGCAGTCGAGATCACCTTGGCAAAGACCGCGCCCAGCAGCAGAGCGCCCATCAGCGCGGGCAGCCCGTGACGCGCTGTGTAGGGAATGATCTCGTAAGGTTGGCGCGCCACTTCGCCAGTGGGATAGAGCGCCGAGCCGAAGACGGCAATGGCTACGATCAGCGTTTCGAGCAGCAACAGTGCCCAGAATCCACCCGACCACGGAAATGCGCGCGTCTCGCTCGGTTTTGGCCGAGAAGAATTTCTGGTACATCACCTGGTTGCCCGAGCATCAGCAGCATGGTCGGCACCAGGAACTCCAGCGCGCGCACGAAAGTCAGGTTGCCGAGCACCTGAAAGTGCGTACGCAGGCAGCGCAGCGTGCAGGCCAGTCCATCCGCCAGCTTTGAAAAAGAGCATGGGCGTGGCGATGATGCAGATGACGGTGACCAGCGATCCGATGGCCACATCCATATAGGCCACGGACGACATGCCCGCCAGCGCCGTGGTGACGATGACGAATGCGGCAATGATGTAGGTGCCGAGTTCCGGCGTCACCGCATCGGGAAAGATGAGATGCAGCACGTTGCCGCCGCCCTTGAACTGATAGCTGGTGATGCCCACATAGGCAAACAGAATGGCGAAGGTGCCCAGCACGCGCGCCGTCTGGTTGTAGCGGGCTTCGAGCAGGTCGGGCAGCGTGAACTGCGCGAACTTGCGCGCACGCGGCGCGATGAAGTAGATGAGCAGCAGTCCCAGCCATCCGCCGGCCGGCTGCCACAGCGCGGCAAAGCCGTTGCGGTAGGCGTTCTCAGCGCCGGCAAAGAGCGATCCTGCGCCAATCCACGAGGTCAGCAGCGTGAGCACCAGAACGACGGCCGGCAGCGAGCGGCCGGCGACGAGGTAGTCGGCCTTGGTCTTGACCTGCGAAGTGCGATAGAGCGCCACTGCCAGCAGAGCACGACGACAATGACGGCCAGAACAGCAACATAGAGATGCGACATGCGCAGGGTTCCTCGCTGCGATTACCAGGATTCTCAGCAGTGTACCGGATCGCGGACATTCCCTGCGCAGTCAGTCATTTGACCCCCTCATCGGTGTTGCTAAACTGTAACTGCGGGGTGGAGCAGCCCGGTAGCTCGTTGGGCTCATAACCCAAAGGTCGCTGGTTCAAATCCAGCCCCCGCAACCAATCAAATCAACTTGTTGCGTTCAATCGTCAGGAGCAGCTTCAGTGAGAGGTTGCGCCTGAGTTGCATTTGGTTTCGACTATTCGTGGCCGGCCTGACCGTTCCTGATCCCAAATAGGAATGGGGCGAAGCAGGAGCTCCGCCCATTTTCCTGACAATACTCGACGCTAATCCCTACCGAGCCATTGGCGACCAGCGTCCGAGATTTCCCAGATTCCTCTGGGTGAGTCGTTCTTCATCAAGCCCTGCGCCCGCATGTTGCTTGCCTGCCACGCAACCCGGTTGCGCCAGCGAGTCCAGCCAGACTTCGGCAGCTTGCCGTAGTCGGCAGACGTAAGAATTCCCTTCATCTTCTCGCCTGTGGCGTTAACCACGTTCCTCCGCTTGCCACGCCCGCCCATTTCGACGAGAACCTGCAGAATGGGCTTCCAGTAAGCCAATACAGGCGTAAATGCTCCGTCATCCGAAGTCTCATCCTCTGGCTCGGCAATCTCCGCCTCGTTCTCCGCGTCAACGTCGGGTTCAGTACCGGTGAGGGTGTTAATGGCGTTAATCTTCCCTCTCCATTCGGCGATCCTCGCCTGAAGTTCCTTAAGTTGGTGCTCGGCAGTTTCCAGGTGGCTAGCGTACTCGTCGCGAAGATCCAAGAGTTGCTGATTCATGGTTGCCATCTTCTTCCCTCGCAGTCTGTTCAACAATGAGGTGATTATGACATGATTCAATCATTCATGCAATTATGTAATCGAGTATTCAATGTATTCATTTTATCATTCAATCAGCTTATGGGTGCCAATTCGAAACGGGATGATCGTCCTTCAGGCGGACCAGAAGCGCCTGAGGCCAGATAAGCAAGGTGCGGTTCGAGCTGTGATTTGGAACTCAGGAAGAGTCTGACGCCTGCTTTGCACTGTTTGCGAGGGGATTGGGACTCTGGTATTTGAATGGGATCGCACTCTCACAGCTATCAATCCGACTAAAGGTTGAGCCGAAGCCGCCCAGCCATTCAGATCTGCCGGCGTTATAGACCTCTTGCTTTTGAATAGCTATTTCAGTTTGTGGTTGCGCGGGGGTTGCAGAGTCCGCCGCAGTTTGCCGAATTCTGCCGAGCCAAGTAGTTGATCTTGTTTTGAATCAGTGGTCTTTGACCGACTCATAACCCAAAGGTCGCTGGTTCAAATCCAGCCCCCCGCAACCAATCAAATTCACCTAAATCAATACCTTAGAAAACTGCAGTAGGACATCTATTGACCTCAGGGTCCAACTTGGGTCCAAAACTCACTCACATGATGGATTTTGTCACCGGTTTCAACATCAAACGTAAAGAGTCATACTCATATACACATTGATGCCGAGAAGGTGCCGGTCGACGCTGATATTTAGCTACTTAATGAGTTCGATCGAATAGCGCAGGCAACGACACGTTCACGAGACGCCGTCGACCACCTCCGATTTGACGACCTCAGAGCTATGGTTCTTAATGGCGAAGCCGGAAAGCGAATTGAACCGGCTGATCTCGCTCTTCAATTCGTCGAGTTTCTTTACGGCCTCTCCCAACTTGCCTTCAGCGGTCAGTCCCAGGTAGTCATCCGGAGCCTTAGCACCGTTCAACTTTCCAGCATTGAGATCTTCGGTACTCGGATCACCAGATTACTTCACTCAACCGGGATACCAGACAATTCGCGGATCGTCCTCACTGCGCCGATACTCCCACGCGGCGTCCGTCATTTTCTTAAGATCGTACATTGGCCGCCAGCCCAGAAGAAACTTGGCCTTGGCATTGTCCAGCCAGTTCGAATGATATTGGGTGGGTACCGGCACCGAAGGCAAACCGCGCGACTTTGCTAGATACGCAGCAAGTTCGCCATAATCTACAGGCTCATCCATGCAGATGTTGAAGGTTTGTTGATGTGCCTTCGGATGATCGATCGCCCCCAGTATCGCCGCAATCAGATCTTCCACATGCACAAAGTTGCGCTTTACAGGCAAGCCTTGCGGATCGAGCATCACTGGAACAGTCTTTACGCGCAAATACTCATCCGCCTTTTCGGCACCAACAAGATCGCGCCATCGCGGCCCGCCAAACACATCTTCGCCAAACGAAAGCTGATACCGGAAATCGTCTTTCTCCATGATCCACGGCGCACGCAGGCAGCACCCGGCCAATCCATATTGAATGTAATACTGCTCCAGAATTACTTCATCCAGAACTTTCGATAGGGCATAGCAACCCGCATAAGAGGTATGCTTTTGGGTCTCCGTCACAGGGATCGGATGCGGATACACAAAGTGCCCGAGGCTGTTGTCACCGCCAATCAGAAGGAATTGTTGAAACGTCGGGCTGATGCGGCACGCCTCTAGCAGCCAGAAGATGCCTTTCACCGCCACATCCATCACGCTTTCCGGCGTCTCCTTCGATGTTGCCAAATGCAGCACATGCGTCGTATCCCGCACCGCCTCATTTGCGTCCTCGCGATTCTCCAGCGATCCCTTCACAATCTCCAGCCGAGGCCGAGGATCCAAAAGGCGGTTGTGACAGAGCGCCCGCAAGGTAAACGCTTCGAACGCAGGATCGGCCAGAAATCGATCGATAAATGTCCGGCCAACTTTCCCTGTTGCGCCAGTCACCAGAATGCGCTTCGTCTCACCCATGCGGCCCTCGCATCTCGAAATGCTTGTTGCGCATCATGGCAGATCATACCCCCAAGCCTCAACCTCAATGAAAGCGCACCACCGCGCCGGATCCTCCGGAATCAGATCGTGAATGCGAAACCACGAGACATGTCGCGTCGGAAAACTGAACTCCTGAAACTTGGAAGAATTGGTAATCTGAATCGGAACCATGCTCCCATCCGAGAACTCCACCACCGCGCTCTTCCAATAGCTGTCATGCGGAAAATCTGCGCGCACCATTAGCCGTATCTTGTCCAGATCGACAGGCCTGCCAAAATCCAGCTTCCACCACAAGTCCAGCCGCAGCCCCGGTCCCCATGACTGGTACGGCCACACGCCATGATGCCCGTTTTCCGATACTCCATCGATCGCATTCCTCGCGGCAAAGTCATACAGATTTCTCGAATAGCTATTGGTGCTGCTGTGCGGATAAGCCTGCCCCGGACCCTCCTCCGGCTCTAGTTCATCGCATGGATTCGCCGCAAGGTTTCGATAGCCGGTCTTCTCCTGCTCATTCAGCGGGCGCACAGTCACCGTGTGCGAACTTCCGGCAAAGCTCTCGGGCGCATAGGCGCTCCCCGTCTGCTGTTCGGCGCGTCCGTATGGTACCTCGTAGCTGAACTTTCCTCGCGCCGAATCCGCAAGATAGAGCAGGCACTCCGGCATCTTCTCGTCGAGGCGCACGGCCATTCGCTGCGGACCTGTCACTTCAATTCGATCCCCCGGTTTGTACTCCCGGCTCATCGAATGCGCACCCGCTGCGTGTCCCCTGTCTCCCGCGACAGATGTTCCATTCGCATCCAGCACAGCCACCTGGAACGAAACAGTGCCGCCGTGTGGTTTGCCCACCAGTCCTCGCGCGGCAAACGTTTCACAAAAACCGATAGCCAACAGAGAGAGCAAAGCCAGGGTTGTAGACGGTTTTAACTCTTGCATCGTTCATCCTCCCTGAAACAGAGACTGCGGTCGCCTACTTGCTAACGTCCTTTTCATAAGCCAGTGAATCCTAATAGCCAGTTCTCTAGCCTTCCACAAGCTCAATGGTGGGTTTCGGGCTCCCAGACCAACGGAACCTAAACGTTCGGCCCTTGCGCACGTGTGTGACCAGTGCCGGCCTGAAACAAACCAGGCAAACACCAGCCGCGCGCACGCTTGGATAGACAATTCCAAGTGACCCTTTCTCCAGCAGTTCCCCCGCCAGCCGCTGTGAAGCTTTGTAGCTGTCAGGGTCGAGCGCCGCGGCGAATTCAGGGCTCTTAAACAGGTCGTGGAATTCACCAATGAAATCAGCCATGTATTCGTCGCAGGTGATCTCATCCTTGTAGCGTCGAACTTCCGAGAGCGCCAGCGTTTGGTGGTAGGAAACCTCAGCCTGTGATGTCTTGACGCTCTTTGCGGCATACCAGGCGCCACGATCTGGACCGTTGAAACGGGAGCCTTCAGGCCGCGCGTGAGTGAATGCCGCGTTGATGATGCTTGCGCAAGGAACATTCGCAACAAGCTCATGCGGCGTTATTCCCGGCAGCCCTCCCATGTCGGCAATCAATCTGTCGTTGGTTCTGCTCTCAACCTGAAAGCCGTCCTGAA
The DNA here is from genome assembly GCA_963760475.1 of uncultured Acidobacteriaceae bacterium. Classification (GTDB taxonomy): domain Bacteria; phylum Acidobacteriota; class Terriglobia; order Terriglobales; family Acidobacteriaceae; genus Telmatobacter. Next base: position 483,243 of record CAVXDG010000015.1, read on the forward strand.
GAACCTCGCTATTTGGCGCCAACCGGGCAAGCACGCTCTCCTCGTTGATGCTGTACTTCGACGGGATGAGACGTTTCGTGTTTTTGAAGGCGATCTCAGAAAGAAGCGGGAGAGCATTTGCCCTCCCGCGTGGAATTCTACCGACATGCGCCACCGTTTACACGCCTCCACGTCGGGCATCAAGCAGCCTGCGCACGTTCTGCATGGCGGGCAAGCCGCCGGAAATCATGTATTCAAGCGGAGCTTTCCCACCAAACAGAATGTTCGAGTTGGGAAGCCGAACCCATTCATCAGCCAGCTCCTGGCCATGCAGGATATTGATCGCCTTGAAGATGCCGAGCAGGTACGAGACCCTGAACATCTGGTCAATGTCCAGGACCTTATCTCGCGGGTTCTTCTTCATCTCGTAGTACGGGCCATTGGAGATCCCGCCGAGCAGCATCTTCGCATCCTCGTCACGCACCTTCCATATCTTCATCATATTAAAGAACATGATGAGAGAAGATGAACTGAGCCTCTTCCGCTCCTCAAATGCGTTGAAGTCAACAAGCGGCTCCGGAACGTAGATTGTAGCCGGATAGCTGAGTGCGGTTGCCAAATCGCAACCTCCTATCTAGGAGATAATACTCTCCTGATTTGAATTGTCAAGCTGGGTTTATCCAGCCCGCTGTAGCGATCGTAAGAATCCCTTGGGGGAGTACTGAAACATCAATTGGAATCTATCGCACGTTCGACCGCTCATAGAACTCGTACCATCCGCGGACCACACAGTCCGGTTGGTGGCGATCTGCTCAGAATGCATTTAGAGCTATCGTTGAAGCGCATTCAACCGGTTGAGCACGCTCTTCAAATCGTCGAGCTTCTTTCCTGCCTCTCCCAGCTTGCCCTCGGCGGTCAGCCGCTGGTAGTTCTCGAGATCCTTGGCCGCGTCTGCAATGAGTCCATGAAGATCGGTCGCCGGTTGGGGTGCTGCGCCCGGTTCGGCAGCGGGATGAGGCGTCTCGCTCGAGCTAAGCGAGGAGACGGTTCCGCCAAAAAGGGAAGTGAGTGCTGCCTCGAATGTCGGGCCGTAGGCGAGCCGGTCCTGCAGCGCGAGCACAACCAGGCGCAGCTCGGGCATGGGGCTGCGCTCCGCCTGCAGATAAATGGGTTCAGCATAAAGCAGCGCGCGGCCGGATGGAATCACCAGCAAGCTCCCGCGACGCACATGCGAGCCCTGTTGGTTCCACAGAGTCAGTTGACCGGAGAGCTGAGCATTCTGATCGATGCGCGCCTCGATCTGCAAGGGTCCATCTACGAGTTTGGTCTTAGGAAAGTCGTACACCACTGACGTACCGTAATGTTCGCCATCGCAGCGGGCCCCGATCCAGCCAATCAGATTATTGCGATTTGCAGGCGTGAAGGGAAGGATTTCAACGAACTCTTCGCTGGCTTCTCCGGGCAGTTTCATGAGCACAAAATTGGGCCGCATTGCCAGCGTAGACTGCTCGCCGCCGTCGCCCATCCCAACTTCACTGGCCACGGTCCACAAGTCCTCGCGGTTATAGAACACCGCAGGGTCAGTCATGTGATAGAGGCCATAAACGTCTGCCTGTAACTTGAGCAGCGACTCGGGGTAGCGAAGATGCTTGCGCAGGTCTGCCGGCATCGCGGCGGCATCCTTGAACAGGCTGGGAAAGATGCGCCGATACGCATCGAGGATCGGATCTTGCGTATCGAAAACGTAAAACATCGTTGCGCCGTTGTAGGCGTCAATCACCACCTTGACGCTATTGCGCATGTAGTTGACGGAGTCATTGCCGAGGCCATAGTGCGTCGCATAGGGGTAATTGCTCGTCGTTGTGAATGCGTCCATGATCCACGAAAGGCGGCCGTCTTCGCCGATCACGATGTACGGGTCCTGTTCAAAAGTCAGGAAGGGCGCCAGCGCCGCAGCACGATCGCGCACGTTGCGCTTCATGAGAAGGCGGCTCTGCGAAGTCACGTCATCGCTGAATGGCAACTTAGCCAGGTCGCCGCGATCGAAGGCCAGCAGAACGCGACGCAGGAATCCGCCTACCTCGATGCCGCCATCGCCCTGGTAAGACGTCAGGTTGTTGGTGTCCCCTTGCGGATAGTTGAATTCCTGCTGCCGTGTCTTCACGTAGACATCGGTGTCGGTCAGTTGTCCGAAGTAAATCTCCGGACGTGCGACATTGAGGCCCTTCACCGTACTTTGCACCGGCATGTTACTCAGCAGCAGCGTGGGCAGCCCCTCTTGCGTGAACCCGTTCACGGGGTTCATGGTGATGCCGTAGCCATGCGTATAGATCAGTTTCTCGTTGATCCAGTTGCGGCTGCTCTCGGGGAGCTTGTCAACATTCAGTTCACGGGCGGCGAGCATCACTTCCTGCGTTCTGCCGTCGATCGTGTAGCGGTCAATATCGATATCAGGAAAGTCATAGTATGTGCGGATTTCCTGAATCTGGCGCAGCGTGTCCTGCAATGCGTGCCAGTCCCACAGTCGGATGTTCTGAAGCGTGGCCTGATTGTTGCCTGGATCGGCTGCCCCGACAGTGGTTTCGGCGGGAAATACGCGCTGCACGAAACGATCCAGGCCAAAAGCCTTCCGCGTCATCTCGATGTTGTAGGCAATGTAGGGACGCTCTCGCACCAATTCATTCGGCTTGACTAGAAAGCTGTTCACATACCAGCCAACGACGCCGACGGCCGCAAAACAAATCACCGCCAAAACAATGGATGCGATCAGCCAACGGACACGCGGAGCCCAGACGGCGCTAATCGCGGAGATGATGGCGCCGAGCAAAAGGGCCGCCCCGATAAACAACGCGCCGGTTAGCGTCACGTGCGCACCCGTGTAAGTTACACCGTCGAATATCGTGTGATGCTCATACAGTTGCGCGAAACGGCCCAGATACGTTCGAATGCCGAGGGCGAACAACAAGAATGCAACTGCCGCTAGAAGTCCTCGCCAGGGCAACGGTAAGTAGCTCGCGCTCCGCTCGCCCATAGCGCGCGATCCAGAGGTGATGAGAATGAACAAGCCGGCTAACAAGCACGTGATCACGGCGATTGTAAGCAGCCACCCCGCGAGGAGGTTCCATGCCGGTAATGTAAAGAGAAAAAAGTTCAGCGGCTTGCCGAAGATGGGATCGACGGTGGCGCCGGCTCCTGCAGGAGCGAACCAAAATAACGCCAGTGTCGGCCACTCTGAGGCCATGGCGCCGCCGGTGATGAGTCCAATCACCACGGAACCGGCGATTGCGATGAAACGCAGGACAGGCTGAACGGATAGATTCAGTTCCCGGCCGCCGAAGACGATTGTGTGATCGAGTGGCAAATCGTTGCGATGCGCTCGGTTGATAAGGACAAATGCTCCATAAAGTGCGCAGAACGTAATTGCGGCAAAAGCCGCGAAGATCCCCCACTGTAAAGTCAACTGCCTTGCAAACACCTCCCCGTACCCAAGCGACCCGAACCAGAGCAACGAAACCCAATAGGACAATACAGTTCGCCCTCCGAAAAGGATCAGCGCAGCCAGCGCAACCAAAGCAAAGAACCTCCTATTGCTATGCCGCACCGGCGAAGCCTTCCTGGGCCAATCGATTGATTTGTGCATTTCCCCCGCTTTCGATCTTCGTGGTCGGATCATCCGACCGTTACCGCCGCCGCTCTAATGCAAGCGTCGGTCAACCCCTCAACTTGGTTCTGTAGCCAAACCTTATCTACTCTAGTCTTCTTCAATTCGCTTTGCAGTGGAGCCCACATTTCTGAGCTGTTGTAGCGCACTGCAATCATTTTGTCGGGCTGGTCGAAGAAGAATTGTTTTTCTTGCCGAAGAGATTCGAGAGGCCGGTCTTATGGAGAAGGTCGCTGCCTTTGCTGCGTAGAGCTGCGGCGTTGCCTTTAACCAGGCCGTTGACATCCGCGGTGATGACGGGGTTCTCCGCTGTGCCGGTGATATTGATGGGGATCCCGGTGGCAGTCGACGGCTTGTCGGCAGCCGATGTGCTGTTGAGCTTTGTCAGGATACTTACCCCAACTTTATTGAGTCCTTTGGCGTTCGTGACTTTGGAGATCAAGTGGATAGTTAAGCTCGCCGGAGGGAGACACTGTGCCGCTGCCGGTAGACTCGCCGAGGGCAGGAAGTACCGAATAGATATTCGTGCTCTCGGTGCCTGCTTTGGTGATGCGCATGTCGGCGCGCGAAATCTCGATGGCGGTGGTATCGCCGGTCTTGATGCCACCCAGGGCGGCGATGCCAACGATCTTGGAGCCGAGATCGTACCCAACCAACTGCGTATTCTTGATCTCGTAGGAGCCGACGATGACGTTGTCTTTTGCCGAGCCCTTGATACCGAAGTTGGCCGACAGCGTTCCACCCTTAAGGGTGGCGTCGTTGGGGAACTTTACCCCGACGGCGGGCATAAGCGCCTGCAGGCCGTCGACTGGGACACTCTGGGCCAGTAGCTTGAGATCGAAGACTGGCACGTTTGCGGCGAGTTGATAGGTGCCCTTGATGTGAATAGCAACAGCGCCGGTCTGAAGGGAGAGATCGGAGACTTGGCCACGGTTGCCCTTGAGGGAGTGACTAACTTGATAGTGGATATCGACAGGATGCGGGGCGGCCTTGCCGCCTTTGAGCAGGATGAGGTGCTCGGCGTGAACTTTGCCGTCGCTGGTGACATCCGTTCCGTCTGAGACGATGTGGGCGTCGAGGCCACCGATCATCGAGATTCCAGCCGCTGGGTCGACGTACCCGGCGACGACGGGGTCCAGGTGCTGGATGGCGACCTGCGCGTCGAAGGTGGTGGCGGCGGCGTCTTGCGGATTGATAGGCCCGACGATTCCGGAGACCGCCACTTTGCCGTCGCCGGGCAACGAGGCGCTAACCGTGAAGGGAAAAGCCGCTGCCAGGGAGAAGTGCTCCAATTTCACGTCGAGATGGTCGTAGATCTGGGGATTTCTCTGCAAGGGCAGCTTCTCTATTGTGGCGCTTCCGTCTTTGATGGTGATGATGCCGACGGGAAGATCGGGTGAAGTGTCCGCCTGAGTGTTCTGAGAAGCAGCGCCGTGGCTCAGGGTCGCGAAGTTCCAAGTGCCATCCTCGGCGCGGATCAGATGGATTTGGGGAGCATCGATCTCAAAACTCCGCACAATTAGCTGACGGTTGAAGATGAGCGGCTTCATCTGAACGCCAATGCGCAATCGTTTGGCGGTGAAGAATGGAGTCTGGCCGAACTTCGGGTCTTCGGCTATGGCGAGATCATTCGCCACCAGGCTTCCTGTCATGACGGAGAGGCTCAGATCGCCGAGGGTGACCTTGCGAGAAAGGGCCGCGGTAAGTCGGCTCTCGATCGCAGGACGAAAAGTGTTGGCGTCCACGAAGAGGCGAATGGTTGCTGCTGCGAGTAGTGGTAATGCTATGGCTGCAGCGAGACCGATCTTGACCGACTTCTTCATAAATCCTCCGCGTTCAAGAAAGGGGCCACTCCAACCTTCATTGCGCGCATTCGTTTCTTCAAGGGTCGCAATTCGGTCACGGGTACCATTCATGAAGACTAAACGAGCGACGACCTTTTAAGTCGCCATGGCGACTGGAATTTCGTAACCTGCCCTTCGAGTGAGAACTCAGGAGGACTTTCTAACGCTGCGTCGTATTGGAGGACCAATTTGCGAACCTCCGGATTTGAAGTAGGAGATCTCTTTCGATCGGCGGCGACTATTCGAGCGAATCCTTGCCTTTGACAATCTAGATGAGTACGGGCTATAGGGTATCAAGATTATCTAGTGGAGAGAGACGATGACCGACCAAGCCCGGGACCTAGTGCAGGGAACTCTCGAAATGCTTGTGCTCAAGACACTGGCCCTCGACCCGATGCACGGCTACGGGATCGCCTTGCGCATTGAATAGATCAGCGACGGAGTCTTCCGGGTTAATCCGGGATCGCTTCTGCCGGCCTTGAGCCGCATGGAACGTGCAGGCCATGTCAAGACCGAGTGGCGCACGTCAGAAAACAATCGCCAGGCCAAATACTACGTACTTACCAAGCGCGGCAGGAAAGCGCTTGAAGAGGAGCGTCAGCAATGGGGTCATCAGATTGCGGCCATCAACAGAATTCTCGAAGCATAGAAAGAGGAGTACAGATGCTGCTGCGAAGCGTTTTGACTGGTATCAAGTCGCTCCTCCGTCCGGGCAAGCGCAATGCCGAGATTGAGGCCGACGTACGGAGTTTCCGCGAGTCGGCCGTGGAACACAAGATGCGGGACGGATTGAGCCGCGAGGCCGCAGAGCGTGAAGCACGCGCGGAAATAAGAAGCATGGAGATGGTCAGGCATAGACGGCCGCTGTGTTCGGAATCGCCCCGGCTTTGTGCGGATCGCGCACCAGCGTGGCGGGAGCGCTGAATGCAACGCGCGCACTTCAGGAGGCACAGCTGCGCGGTCCTACCGTTTGCTGCCGAAGGTGCTGATCGTCCTCCAGGTGATGCTCTCGCTCGTTCTTCTCTCAGTGGCCGGCATGTTTCTGCGAACCCTGCTGGATCTTCGCGCGCAGGACATTGGACTGGATCGCAGCGATTTTGGTTGCGTTGATCGTGAGCTGACAGTTGCAGGCGTTCCGGTGGCCCATGCGATGAGAAGCAGCCACTACTCCCACTCCGGGGCAAACGGCGACTGCGATGAACACGGAGAGGTGAACCAGCAAAGAGCGCCTGCGGAATCCAGCGAGGACCAGGAGACTTTTTGGGCTTAGGCCCGTCTCCCCCATTCAAGTCCTACAATGAGCGGCAAAATCTTTGTGACCTAAGCGCAGCGGAATGCGCAAGGGCGTGAAAAAGTGCACACCGAATTGGATTATGTTGATGGGTTCTATACGCGAGGGAATCTTCTGCAGCGCGCCACTGGCGAGGCCAATCTAAAAACGCTCGCCCTGCAGATAATCAAAAAAGTTCAATCGCGGGCCGGCTAGGGTCCTGACGGTTTTCTCCCCCGGCCACGGCAAGGTGGGTCACTGTCTGGCTGGCCATTCTGTATCTGCTTTTATGGGCCTCCAGCATCTCCGTGAAAGTGTGATCGGCTTTCCCCTCGCCAAAATCTGCCAGCTCATCGGACAGTTGCTGCAAATGTTCACGCATCTCCACGAGCGCCTCCTGCACATGCTCCATTCTCTGCCTCATTACGTCCTGAAACTGGATATGTCCAAGCGCTTGCGTCAGCCGGCTGACGCTCTCTTCGTAGTTTTGATTGACACCGGTAATCACATCGAGAAGCAATTGGCTGTTGCCGGCGAACTCTGCCTGCATCTGGCCCAGATCGGTCACCAGATGATTCATCGCGGCGCTCGCCTCGTGTTGTTCGAGCGATTCCCTGGCGCTGGCCATCTCTTCATCCACTCTCTTGCAGGTTGCGTGGATCTTGGTCGAAATATCAGAAGCGGCCTTGGTGGAAAGTACGGCGAGCTTTCTCACTTCGAAGGCCACGACGGCAAATCCTTTGCCGGCCTTGCCGGCGTGCGCTGCCTCGATCTCTGCATTCAGGGCCAGCAGGTTGGTTTGTTGGGCGATGGATGTGATGACTTCAATCAACGGCATCAATGCCCGCACCTCTTGCGAGAGTCCATGTATCCGCTGAAAGTTATTCCTGAAGTCGTCGTTCTGCGCCCCCAGCTGCATATCGATGGCAGCGATAATCTGCTTGTTGTTCTCGACTCTGAGATGGATGCTCTCCGTCAAAGCCTTGCCACTTTTGATGGATTCGGCGATGTGCTCTCTTTGCCTGGTTGCCTTGGCATTCAGGATGCCGATCTGCTCGATCACCTCGACGACTTCGCATTCGGATTCGGCAAGCGAATCGCCAATCTGATTGTGCATCACTTCGATGAATGGCCTGGAACTCTTCAACTCGTCTCTCATGGCCAATCGCTGAGCTCCAACCTGTGCCAGGTCAGCTTTGCTGAGGGTTCCAACAATTCCGAGCTCGGCAATTCCACGGCGCGCCTGAACCCAGTTCATCCATTCGGTAATCATCAGCGGAACAACGATGAGCAGCAGCAGGAGTTCGGCAGTCTGGTTGCGATAGGGAATCAGAGCGGGACCCTGTAAATAAAGTAGCGAGAGGTAGAACAGCAGAGCGCAGGTGAGACCGATCGCCGTCTCAAGCAGCAGTCGGTTGCGGGCCAGGCACAGGCGTTTCTTGCATCCTGACGCGGCCTCACCTTGGTTGCCGCCCCTGAGGGCAGCATTCTCGGAGGAAATCCTTGGCACTTCTTGATACGTCGCAGACGCCATGCTCTTATGCTCCCGGCAAGACCTTCTTGATGACCCTGATCAGGTCATCGCCCGATACCGGCTTGACGATCCAGCCAGTGGCGCCGGCGCGCTTGCCCAGATCGCGTTTGGCGTTATCGCTCTCCGTGGTCAGGGTGAGGATGGGGATGAATTTGAACCCGGGCAAGGCGCGCACTCTGCCGATCAGCTCCAGGCCCCCCATCACCGGCATATTGATGTCGGTGACGATCAGATTGGGCTTGATTCCGGTACTCAACTTGTCAAGCGCAGCCTGGCCGTTGTTGGCTGTCTCAACTTCAAAACCGTTCATGGTCAGAGTGGTCTTGAGGCTCATCACCATGGTGACCGAATCGTCTACGACGAGAATCTTCATTGTCATCGAGGCTTCCTAGCGGTATAGATTGTTGAGCATTCTCCAAGCAGGGGCGCAACTCAACAAATGCGGATCGTGCAAATCGGAGATACTTCACGTTCATCGGCATCATTTGCCGGAAGCTTAGCGAATGCGAAACGCTCGCACCGGCGTTTGCAGACAACATCAAAGCCACGCTGCGCGCTCAGGCACTTGGCATCTCTCTTGATCTTCGACCTGCCGATACTTGGTGAGCCAGTCCAGTCCAGTCCAGTACGAGGCAGAGCAATTGGGTGGACGGCGTTGTGTCTTCCTTTTCGTGGCGTGAAACAAACTCGGCCACCCCACCGAAGGTTCCAGGTGTTTGGCGCGTGCCCGGCCATTTCTGATCGACTCCATGTACATCTCCTCAACGGAGAAATGCTGGTTGGCCAGCGAGACAAAATGGTGTAGCAGCGAACCGGCACCTGCTTCGCTTTGCCTCGCATCGATGCTGCATGAGGTTCGTTCGAGCTGTTCATCTGTCTTTGTGCCGATTGTCCGGCGCATCCACGCCGACTGAGTATTTACTGCTCCAGATCATCAGGGTCTTCAGGTATCACCAGGCGGTTTTTTCCGGCGATCGATATATCGGTCCAATCAAAGAAAAGACGAGCGGGCTCCCGATTGCAGATTCCCGCATTGGGAGATGGCCCTCATTCCGGAAGACAGGCGGAGGTTTTTTCAACCTCACTGTTCGATTGATTCCTTTCCCTGCCTGCTTCACCGATAGGGTTCTTGTAGAGATTTTCGCAATGCCCGCGTTGGCAGGTCATCGGAAGGGGTCGACAAGGGTCAATGAACATTGACCAACATGTAATTGATGGCTTGATCCACAAATGCCGATGAACAGGAGTTGCTCCGCGGCACGCCGACCGGGCCTCGTCGGGCTCTAGGACGGAAGGCTAACCCATCAGGAAGAGACTTCACGATGTTTGAACTGGTGGTGGCAGGCTATGCCGGGGTCAATCTCTCAAGAAAACGATTCGAGCGTTATGGCTGGTCGGATCTGATCGTTGCTTAGAATCCGCAGGAGGATTCGAACGGTAAGGCAAGGGGTAATCGACTACAGGAGACGGAAGTGGGAGTCACTCTGAAGCAAAGCAAGAAGTCGAGTGTAATACGCCTCGAAGGCGCGATCGACATTGCCTCGGCGGTGGAGTTCAAGAAGTTGTTGCTTCAGGCGCTCGGCTCCGAAAAGGAAATCAGAGTTGCGCTCGAAGGCGCCACCGACATGGATGTAACCGCGGTGCAACTGATCTGGGCAGCAAGGCGAGCCTCAGAAAGGGCCGGTGTGGCGTTCACGCTCTCTGGCACGCTGCAGGAGCAAGTCTCATCGTCTCTCGGCAGTGCTGGTCTTCAGCAGTTCCTGGCTCCTGTGGATGGCAGATAAACAAGCGGGGTGGGTGCGTGTCAATGGCAAGCAAGGCCGACCAGTTCAAGACTGCCTTTAGAGAAGAGGGTCGCGAGGTTCTCGTCGATTTGGAATCGGCTCTGCTGGAATTGAACGAGAACCGCAGCGACGTGGAGCTGGTAGGACGCGTCTTCCGCGCTCTTCACACAATCAAGGGTTCGGGCGCAATGTTCGGCTTCGAGAATCTTGCCACCTTCACGCATAACCTGGAGAACGCCTTCGACGAGGTGCGCAACGGACGGCTGCAAATCAGCCCCGAGCTGATTGACTTGACTCTCTCGGCGCTCGATCAGATTCGCGCGATGCTTGAAGAGGGTGTAGCCAGTGCGCCTCAAGCGGACCCCGCTGCCTGTGCGCAGATTCTGGCCAAGGTGCGGCATTTGACTGGAAAGCCGGAGAAGCAGGATGCCGAGGAGAAGACAGTAGCGCTCAAGGACGGCGGCGATGCTGGTTGCGATGTTGGATCCGAAGCCGGTTTAGGAACCGGCACGGGCCAGATGCGGGAGTGGTCGATCCACTTTGCTCCCGGCGCGGATTTCATGTTGAATGGCGCCAATCCTCTGTTGCTGCTGCGCGAACTGAGCCAGCTGGGAGGGCTTTCGGTGAGGGCCAGCATGGCGGCGCTTCCACCTCTAAGCGAATTGGATTCGGAGCGCTGCCATGTGAGCTGGGAGATGGTGCTGGCTACGGCAGCGGAGCGCGATGCGATTCGCGATGTCTTCATCTTTGTCGAAGACTGTTGCGAGCTGACGATCAATTCCGCTGCGAGCCCCCAATCCGGTGCGGAGTCCCTTCCGGACTCAGCTGAAGCCCTCCAAGCCGCCCGGTCGCCCTCCGCGGCTGGCGGCGAGGCCGATCGGACAGCCAGAGCGCTCGAAGACAAGCGCGTCACCTCCGGCGGACGCCGCGCCTATGATGCACCCGACCAAGCATCAAGTCTGCGCGTTCCCGCCGCCAAGCTGGATCAATTTGTAAATCTGGTGGGCGAACTGGTGACGGTGCAGGCTCGGTTGAGCGAGCTCGCAGCGCAGCGCGACGATATCGAGATTGCGTTGGTTTCCGAGGAGATCGAACGGTTGACGTCGTCCCTGCGCGAGAACTCGATGAACATCCGCATGATGCCCATTCGCGCAACTTTTGAGAAGTTCCGCCGCCTGGTGCATGATCTGGCGCGCGACCTGGGAAAGAATGTTGAGCTGACTATCGAAGGCGCGGACACGGAGCTGGACAAAACTGTCATCGATCAGTTAGGCGATCCTCTGATGCATCTGATCCGCAACAGCATGGACCATGGCATCGAGCCGCCCGATCTTCGCGCGGCCCGAGGCAAGCGAGCCACGGCGACGATTCATCTCTCCGCGCGGCACTCCGGGGCGAGCGTGCTGATCGAGGTCTCGGACGATGGCGGCGGCATCGACGCCGAGGCGGTGCAGAAGCGCGCCGTCGAGCAGGGCCTGGTGGCCGCCGGGGCCCAACTCACCGAGAGCGAGACCTTCGCGTTGCTTTTTCAACCCGGCTTCTCGACGGCCAAGCAGGTCACAGATGTTTCCGGCCGTGGTGTGGGGATGGACGTGGTGCGGCAGCGCGTCGACAGCCTGCGAGGATCGATCGACGTGGCTAGCGAGCCCGGCCTGGGCGCGAGAGTGACGCTGCGCCTGCCGCTGACCCTGGCTATCATCGATGGCCTGTTGGTGAGTCTTGGCGATGCCTGTTTTGTGCTGCCGCTGGCGAACATTCTGGAGTGCATCGAGCTGACCCGCGCAGACATTGAAATTGCCAACGGCAAGCATATGGCCAATGTGCGCGGGGAGATCGTTCCCTACATTCGCCTGCGCGAACACTTCAATATTCACACCCCGCGCCCGGAGATCGAACAGATCATGGTGGTTCAGACCGAGGGAGGGCGCTACGGCTTTGTTGTGGACCAGGTACTGGGCAACTGCCAGACGGTGATCAAGAATTTAGGCCGGTTCTACCGGCATGTGCAGCTGGTCTGCGGCGCAACCATTCTGGGCAACGGAACGGTGGCGTTGATTCTCGACCCGGAACGCCTGGTGCAGGATGCGGTGCGAGCTATCTCGCACAGCGCGCGCGGCCGGCCTGCGAGGGCCGCGCTCCGAACAGGCGACCAGGAAGGGAAGGCCGCGGCGCAAACAGTCACTTAGGCATCGTCGGTGCTGGATCGAACGCCAGCGCACATCAAACAACGGTTCAACAGGCTGAGTTTCGCATTCCTTCTGTTCCGAAATCTCACGGCGAGCGGTTGAACGGATGGGAACGGTCGAATTCCAGCGAAGAGCGGAGCGGGTTTCATGGCGAGTACAACATTGGTAAGAGAAGGCCGGAAGCTGCATGGCGACGGCAACGGAAAGGTCGGAAACGGAGACGGAGCTCATGAACGGGTGAGCGCCAAGGCTCCTCTGACCGATGACGACTCGACGCTTGTCTTGCAGGAGATCATGCGCCTGGTGGACGCGTCCAAAGAAGGGCGACTCTCGGAGCGTGGCAAGGCAACCATCTTCAACGGCGTCCATCGCGAGATGATCCAGAGCGTCAACGAGATGCTGGACGCGATTCTCCTGCCCATCGGCGAGGGCAACCGGGTTCTCGCGCAGATTTCGAGCGGCAAGATCGACGAGTTGATCACGCAGACCTATCAGGGCGACCACGAGAAGATGAAGGTTGCCGTCAATCATGTGGCAGTCGTTGTTCAGGCCCTGGAAAGAGAAATGGGGAGGCTGACCGAGGCGTCCAAAGAGGGACAGCTTTCCGAGCGCGGCAAGCCGGAGCAGTTCCACGGCGCCTACGCTGAGATTATTCGCGGCGTCAACGTCATGCTGGACGCAATTCTTCTACCCATCGGCGAGGGCAATCGCATTCTGGCCCAGGTTTCGAACGGCAAGATCGACGAGTTGATCGCGCAGACCTACAAAGGCGACCACGAGAAGATGAAGCTGGGGATCAATAATGTGGCCCAAGTGCTGCAGGGGTTGCAGAAGGAACTGGTGCGATTGACCGATGCTTCCAAGGAGGGTCAGCTTTCCGAGCGCGGCAAGCCGGAGCAGTTCCAGGGAGCGTATGCGGAGATTGTGCGCGGCGTGAATACCATGCTGGACGCGATTCTGCTTCCCATTGGCGAGGGCAATCGCATTCTGGCGCAGGTCTCGAACGGAAAAATCGACGAGCTGATCTCGCAGACCTACAAAGGCGATCACGAGAAGATGAAGCAGGCGATCAACACTGTAGCCTTTGTGCTGCAAGGGCTTCAGAAGGAACTTGCCCGGCTTACCGACGCCGCCAAGGAAGGCCATCTCGTCGAGCGCGGAAAGTACGATCAGTTCAAAGGCGCATACGCTGAGATCGTGCGCGGGGTCAATGGAATTCTCGACGCCATCATCGCGCCGTTGAATGTCTCCGCCAACTACGTTGACCGCATCAGCAAAGGCGACATTCCTGCCCGGATTACCGACACTTATAACGGCGACTTCAACACCATCAAGAACAACCTCAACACCTGCATCGACGCAGTCAACGCGCTGGTCTCAGATGCCGGTGCGCTGGTGAAGGCCGCGGTCGAAGGAAGACTCTCCACTCGCGCGGACGCCAGCAAACACCAGGGCGACTATCGAAAGATCGTAGAAGGGGTGAACGACACTCTCGACGCGGTTATCGGGCCCCTGAATGTATCCGCAAAGTACGTCGAGCAGATCAGCAAGGGAGACATCCCGTCGCAGATCACAGATACGTACAACGGCGACTTCAACCTTATCAAGAACAACCTGAACACACTCATCGTCGCCATGAACGAGATCACTGCAGCAGCCGAAGAGGTCGCGAACGGCAACCTGACGGTGGAGCTTCGCGATCGTTCACCGCAGGATAAATTGATGCAGGCGCTTGCGGCGATGGTCAGCGGGCTGACGCGGACGGTCACTGACATCAGGGGGATTGCCGGTGAAGTGGCGGCTGCTAGCCAGTCCATCTCAACAGCATCTGTCCAGGTGTCAAAAGGAGCCAGCGCGCAGGCGGCGGCGGCCGAGGAGGCATCTTCCTCGATGGAGGAGATGGTCTCGAACATAAAGCAGAACGCCGACAACGCGCAGCAGACCGACAAGATCGCGAACAAAAGCGCCAAGGACGCCCAGGAGAGCGGCAAGTCGGTTCTCGAAGCCGTCGCTGCGATGAAGGAGATTGCCAACAAGATCTCGATCATCGAGGAGATTGCCCGCCAGACTAACCTGCTAGCGCTAAATGCAGCGATTGAGGCGGCGCGCGCCGGGGAGCATGGCAAGGGCTTTGCCGTGGTGGCGGCCGAGGTGCGCAAGCTGGCCGAGCGCAGCCAGAAGGCAGCAGCAGAGATCAACCAACTCTCGTCGACCACGCTGAGGGTTTCGGAGAAGTCGGGTGAAATGCTTGACAAGCTCGTTCCCGATATTCAGCGCACCGCCGAACTGGTGCAGGAGATCACCGCCGCCAGCAAGGAGCAAGACACGGGTGCCGAGCAGATCAACAAGGCGCTGCAGCAATTGGAGAAAGTGATTCAGCAGAATGCCTCCGCCAGCGAGGAGATGGCTTCGACGACTGAGGAACTGACCGGCCAATCCGATCAACTGGTCAGCGCGCTGGGCTTCTTCCACACCGGAGACGCAGGCGGCTCGGGGCGGAAGGGAGCGGGCTCAAAAGCCGCGAGACCTGCCCAGGGCGCATCGGCTCTTCCAGTGAAGCCAATGGGCCATGCCTCACCAGGCGCGAAGACCGCAAGCGGCGGAGTCAATCTCCGGCTCAAAGACAAACACGATGAGTTGGATGGAGAGTTCGAGCGTTACTGACCGGTCAGGCGCGGAGCGCAAAGCGATCCGCGCCATGTCTTCAGGATGAGAGAGGAGTTCAAGTATGAGCGTTAGCGAAATCACGGAGACTCGGCAGTATCTCACCTTCAAGCTCGGCAACGAGATCTTCGCCACCGATGTGGCGAAGGTAAGAGAGGTGCTCGACCTGACTACGATCACCAAGATACCCCGGACGCCGGACTTCATGGCCGGGGTCATCAATCTTCGCGGCAGCGTGGTCCCGGTCGTCGATCTCAGGCTCTGCTTCGAGATGACCAAGACCGAGAGCACGCGCAACACCTGCATCGTTGTTGTCGAGGTGCTGCTGGACGACGAATCGACTGTCATCGGCGCACTTACTGATTCGGTCGAGGAGGTGATCGATCTCGAGCCGGATCAGATTCAGCCGGCGCCTAGAATCGGAACCCAGATCAGGACCGATTTCATCAAGGGAATGGGAAAGCGCGATACCCAGTTCATCATGATTCTGGACATCGATCGCGTCTTCTCGGCCGAGGAGCTTTCAGTAGTTCGCGGACAGGAAGCTGCCAAACCGGAAGCCTCCAAGCAGAGTATGGAAAAGCAGGTTGCGGACAGGCAACTGGAAGAAGTGGCTGCATAAAGGGGGAGACGGGGCGGGTCATACCGCCCCGTTCACAGTATGAGCACACACGACGAATCGATTTCAGGAAAAGACTACGGCCGCCTCTGCGAGTTGATCTATGCCGAGGCCGGCATTCACCTGGGCACGGAACGCAAGACCATGCTCGAGGTGCGGATCAAGCGGCGCTTGAAGGTACTCGACCTTAAATCGTACGGCCAGTATTGCGAGTATCTCTTTGGACATGAGGGGCTGAAGGATGAGATCGTTCACTTGATCGACGTAGTGACGACCAACAAGACCGACTTCTTTCGCGAGTCGGCGCATTTTGATTTTCTGGTTGAAAAAGCGCTGCCTGAGCTGGCCGAGCGGATCGGCGGAAGGCAATTCACGATCTGGAGTGCGGGATGTTCAACCGGGGAAGAGCCGTACACAATGGCCATTGTGCTGAGCGAGTATGCGAAGACGCATCCGGGTTTCCGTTTCCGCATTATGGCCAGCGATATTTCCAACATCGTTTTAGAGAAGGCCGAGCTGGGCGTCTATTCGAATAACGTTGTGGAGCCGGTATCGCCTATCCTCCGTCGCAAGTACTTCATGCGCAGCCGCACGCCCGGCTCCGATCAGCAGCGAGCTGTGCCGGAGTTGCGACGTCAGATCGAGTTTCGCCGTTTGAATTTCATGGATGCCGACTACGGTGTTGTCGAGAAGTTCGACGCGATCTTCTGCCGCAACGTCATCATCTACTTTGACCGCCAGACTCAGGAGCGGATTCTGCAGAGGCTTTCCAATTGTCTTTTGCCGGGCGGGTATATGTTTGTGGGTCATGCCGAGACCCTGCACGACATGAATCTTCCATTGGCGCCGGTGGCTCCAGCGCTTTACCGGAGGACCGAAGGCAGAGGTTGACCGGATGGTCAACAAGGTGCTGCCCGAAATCTACCTGCAGCCGGGGGAGTCGCGCCTGGTCAGGGAGCCGACGATGCTGCGAACCTTATTAGGTTCTTGTGTGGGCATTGCTTTCAGGATTCCGCGGCTGGGGGCGGGTGCGCTCTGTCATCCGATGCTGCCGCGCATGCCTGTCAAGCAGTCCTCGACGACAACGCGCTCTGCGAGCCTCCGGTATGTAGATTTTGCGATTCGCGATCTGGCGCGCCAGTTCGATGCGCTGGGCGCACGGCGCAGCGAGGTTGAGGTGAAGCTCTTCGGCGGCGGGGATGTGCTGCTGATGATCAACGATGCGGCACGGCCCACGGTGGGCAAATTGAACATTGAGGTCGCGATGAAATTACTGGAAGAAGAAGGATTCGCCATTGTTGCTTCTTCTTTGGGAGGGAAGCGCGGCATCAACATTTACTTCAATACACAAACTGGTGAAGTGCTCCTACAGAGGCACTCCTGAAACGGTTCTCAAGGCAAAGTGGCAGCCAGCAAAGTGCGCCAATGAGAGTTGAAATGAATCAATGAGGTTCAGCCTATGAGCATACCGAAGATCCGCGTTCTGATTGTTGACGACTCCGCCGTGGTTCGCCAGACGCTGCACGAGGTGCTCGAGTCCGACCCGGAGATTGAGGTAATTGCAACAGCCGGAGACCCATTTGTGGCCGCCGAAAGGATCGCCGAGCAGGTGCCGGACGTAATCACGCTGGACATCGAGATGCCGCGCATGGACGGCCTGACCTTCCTGAAGAAGCTGATGAGTCAGCATCCAATTCCCGTGGTGATTTGTTCAAGCCTGGCCGATGAGGGCGCACAGAGCACTTTCCGTGCGCTGGAGTACGGCGCGGTGGAGATTATCACTAAACCCAAGATGGGCACGAAGCAGTTTCTTGAAGACTCACGAATCGAAATCTGCAATGCTGTGAAGTCCGCTGCGGCCGCCAGGCTGGGCTCTTTAAAGCCCAGCCACAGGGTCGAGCCCAAGCTTAACGCCGACTGTATTCTCTCGCAGGCCACTCACGCAATGGTCGAAACCACCGAAAAAGTGGTAGTGATCGGCGCGTCTACAGGCGGAACTGAAGCGCTGAAAACGGTGCTTGAGTCGCTGCCCGCGGACACTCCCGGAATCGTGATCGTGCAGCATATGCCGGAGTTGTTTACGCGCGCCTTTGCACAGCGGCTGGACGGCCTGTGTGCCATCACAGTGAAAGAAGCCGAGACCAATGACACCGTGATTCGCGGGCGAGCGCTGATTGCGCCGGGGAATCATCATATGCTTCTCAAGCGCAGCGGGGCGCGCTACTTTGTTGAGATCAAGGACGGCCCGCTGGTATGCCGTCACCGGCCGTCGGTCGACGTGCTATTTCGCTCCGCTGCCCGATACGCCGGGCGAAACGCGGTGGGAGTAATCCTGACGGGGATGGGCGATGACGGTGCGCGCGGCATGCTTGAGATGAAGCAAGCCGGCGCCAAAACCATCGCTCAGGACGAGGCTACATGCATCGTCTTCGGCATGCCCAAGGAGGCAATCAAACTCGGGGGAGTCGACAAGATACTGCCGCTGGAGTCGGTAGCCAGAGCAATTCTTTAGAGATCGTTCCCTCGCAACTGAAGAACTGGACAGTCCGAAGGTCTGCGATTCTTCTGCAACGGCTGCAAGAGAGGAAGCATCGGCTTGCCGTGCGGCCCGCTCATGATGCCTGTGCGCGTGCGAAATAAACGATTGCTCGCGCTCACCTGCCGAACCGATTCCCACTCTTCGAAATCGGGTCGACTGAGGGTGCAGAGAAGCGCACCCGAGATGTGCTTACCAATCTTGCGGATCGCCGGCTGGCATGGAGACGTCCTGGTAGTTTCCGCCTTTGGCGAGTTGCGCGAGCCAGGTGCTTTTCTTCCGGAAGGCGCTTGTGCCGCCACTGTCGGTAACCGATAGCGAAGCGATTTTGCTTCCGAGGGTCAGCGCCTTGTCGATCGGATATCCACGAATCCAGGCGTGCAGGAATCCAGTGTTGAAACTGTCGCCGGCACCAATGGCGTCGACAACCTGTGCCCGATCAGCGGGCATATGCCAGCACTGCTGCCCGCTGAAAGCTGTGGCGCCATCCGATCCAAGTTTGACGACGAGCAGAGGCACCCATTCACGTAAGTGCGCGATCGCACGATCTAAATCAGGCTCTCCGGCAAGCAGACAGGCCTCCCGCTCATTCGGCATCAAGATGTCAACCTGTCGGATCGCTTCTAGAATTCCGCGGTCCCATTTCTGCGAGGGATCGTCATTCGGATCGAGCGAGAGGGTGACGCCAGCCTTCTTCAGTTCGGCAAAGAGCTCGGGAATGCGCGGCGTCAGCGCGCGCTGCAGGTAATACGAGGACATGTGGAAGTGTTGCGATTGTGCCAAATAGCCAACATCGAGCCCGTCAAAAGTCAGCTCGCAGGTTGGACCGGCATACGTGAACATATGCCTGAGCTTCTTGTGCTGCAGATGTACGGTCACCGCGGCCGGAACCCCGTGAGCGGGCACGCAACGAGAGAGGTCAACGCCTGCCTCGCGCAATTCAGACAAACAAAAGCGGCCGAGATCATCTTCGGAGACCGCAGTAATGAAGCCGACTCTGTTTCCCAGCGCGGCGAGATTATGCGCCGTGATCGCGGCGGAACCGCCCACGCGAATCGCGATTGCGTCTGCCAGTAGCTCCCGTTCCGGGGGCAAATCGTCGGGCAGGCCATACATCAGAAGATCAAGGGCGGTATCTCCCGCCAAGGTCACATCAAATTGGCGCTCTGAGCGCGGCCTGGATCCGAGTGCTCGCGTCATACGGCCTCTCCGGGCAAAACGGTGGCGTGAATCTCATTTCCGACATAGAGGAATGCGGAGCCGCCATGCGCCTCTTTATAGATGACGCGGAAACCGGGCATCGGTGCAGTTGGCTGAATCAGAATGATGCCGTGCAAAACCATATTCCAGAAGCGGAGGCTCCGCTTGAGGCCGGCTGTCTCGAGTTCGCTCTGTCCAGGGGAGCCCGCCATGACTTTTCTCAGCGTGAAGCGGAGGCTAAGACAGGCGTCAGTGCAGTGGCTGCCACATTCCAACCCTCGACATGTATGGTCGGCAGCGCCGCATCGCTTTCCGGCAATACGGCCTTCAGCGTTGTCGACTCTCCAGGCGCCAGCTCAATCCAGTTGTCTGTCCAGAAAGCTGGGGCAATCAGTTCTCCCTGAGCGGTTCGCACATCCGCATGAATCTGAAACGCAATCGAGTCGGATGTATTCTTCAGACGCAACCGCACTTGCTTCCCTTCGGGGGTGGTCTCTATTTCGGCATAGGTTTGAACGACCGCCTGCGGCAGGTGCGCGAGAGCCGTCAGGTCTTCATGGCGGCTAGCAGGTGTATGCGTGTAGTCGGTGCGAGGCCAGTCGAACGTGGTCGTCGTCGTCGGCACCCAATAGAAGTTGCGACTGACGGTTCTCCCGGTTGGGTCGGCCAATGCGAGTTCGACGAAAAGAAGATGGTCGCTTCCGAGAAAGAGGCCCCCCGGAAGCGAGAATATGCGTTGCGCGCTGTCCGGTGCAGATGTCAAATCACCCTCCGCGCCATACAACTCTTTCCATGCGAGATTGTGTACCTTCACGCTTGCATGCAGTTTCGCAGGTGCTCCGTAGGTGCTGTTGACCACCACTATCGATTGGTCATCATAGGAATACTGGATGTGGAGAGGCTCACAAGCCTTTTTCGCCGCGTAGTAACCGGCGCCGGCATCGAGATAGTAGTCGTAAAGATGCCAGATCATCGACGGCCATGCATTGTTCAGCATCCACTGGATGACGCCGGTCGACACATATTTGTTCTTGCCGTAGGCCTCGTACATCGCGCGTTCCGAATCGTATTCCATCGTCTGCGCGATGCGCTCATACTCCGCGCTCGAATGCGGCGTGGCGTATACGGATGCCATCGCCTCATCGAACACTTTCAAGTTGAGGAACTCTCCACCGCCGTTGTGCAGGGACCACGTCGGCGAGGGCGGCCACGCCTCTGGATCCGCCAGAAATTTGCGGCGGCTGGCAAGTGAGGGGATTGCCGGTCCGGGACTGGTCTCGGTATTGAAGCCGAAGGCGCCGCCATTGTGCTGATCCAGGTACCAATAGCTCGGTGCCACGTAGTCGTACGGACCTGTCATCTTGACGCCGCTTTCACCAGTCACGGTGGTCGGCGTGCTCGTTGCCGATGAGAGAATCGGGTTGGGCCAGTGCGTCTCGGCTTCCACCTGCAGATAGGCCTTCTCCACATCGGCGGGCGGAGGATTGTCGCTTCCATTCAGCCATACGAGCAGGCTCGCATGTTGGCGCAGACGGAGAAGTTGTGCGCGAAGGGAGGACGTTGCAATGTGCAGGTCTTCCGGGGTCCAATCCTTCCAATGTTCCCAGTGGTCGCAACAACACCAGCCGAGCATGACAAGAATGCCTTGCTGATCGGCGAGTTGAAAGAAGTCTTCCGTGTCGAGCTTGCCTTCAAGGCGTATTGTGTTCAGCCCGATATCGCGGACCATTCGGAACTGATCGCGAAGACGCTTGGAGTCGGCGCGCAACAGCATATCCTGAGACCAGCCGCCGCCGCGAATCAGAATGGGCTTTCCATTTACGCGAAAGAGCCGTCCGCCGGTAGCGTTATTTTCCGAAGTGACCTCACGAATCCCGAAGTCAATACTCTGCTCGTCCATGATCCGGCCGGCAGAGCTGAAGCTCATCGTCAGTCGTTCGAGATGCGGTTCGCCCATCTGGTAGGGCCACCATAGCTTCGGCTCATGGACATTGAGTTGCGCGAAGGATGCTGGAGCAAAGAGGACGGTGCGATCCTCGTGGGGCGCCAGTTCGATCGGTTGTTCTACGCGCACACCTGCGACCGTTCCTGCGACCACACCCCTCACCGGCTTTTCGGTTGCGTTGTGGAGCTCAGCATAGACAGTGAGCTCTGCGATCTTAAGATCACCATCGCTGAAGTGGGTTGTCACCATTGGCGAACGCAGCGACACCGGGCCGCTTTCGATCAGATTGACCTCACCCCAAAGACCCATATCCTTGTCCGGCGGACAGGGATTCCAGTCGACCCAGTTGATGCCCAGGTCCTTCTCTGTGGGAGCAGTTGTTTCAACTGCGAGCACGTTTGTCGCGCCGGCCTTGATCAGGTCAGTCACATCGAAATCGTAGATTCGATATGCGCCGGCCACCGTACTGGAGTCCGCAACCTTTTTCCCGTTGAGCCAGATCTCACCACGATAGTTAATGCCACCGAAGTGCAACCGAATGCGCCCGTCGCTCGATGAGGATGCTGGAAGGATGAATTCTTTGCGGTACCACCATCCGCAGCGATAGGGACTGTCAGACGGCATGGGAAGGTTCGCGAAGTTCTGACCGAGGGGATAACCGGTACCCGCAATCTGTCTTAGATTGTCGCCGAAATAAGGATCGGGAATCTGGCCGGAGCTAACCTGGGCCGCGAGGACGGTGCTGGGAACCGCCGTCTTGAGCCAGCCGTCAATGTCGATCCCGGGGCCAGCAATCATCTCGCCAGTGGCTTGAATCTTACAGGCCGATTGCAAACGCCAATCGTCGCGCAAATTGGTTACGGTCGACGCGTCGACACTCGCCGCACACGCTGCCACACTTAGAATGCACGCCAAGGTCGCTCTCTTCATGTCCTCTCGCATTTTCTGATTCGCACTCAATGGTCGGATCGAGTCCGTAGAATGCGCCGGTGCTCCGGAAGCTCGCCGATTTATTCAATCGTTTGAATTAAGGAAATATCCCAAGCGCCAGCGGATGTCAAGTTCATTTCGATTTCCGGGAAGGGGATTTTGGGGCAGTGGCAATTGCCGTGGATCGGCGCACCACCAATTCTGGGGCAGCCCGGTGTAAATGAACGGGGACTTTTTGCCCTTGCTCGCGCGCTTCGATCGCTTGCACACTCCATTGAGCCGCCAGCAACCCCATTTCTCGCAGAGGCTGGCGAATGGTCGTCATCCCCGGCGTCGCCACGATCGCTGGAAGCACATTGTCGAAGCCAATAACCGAGCAGTCTTCAGGCACTCGAAGGCCCGCCTCGGTCAACCCGCGAACGACTCCCAGCGCAGTCAAATCGTCGAAAGCTAGAACCGCGGTGAACGGCTGCCGGGTCTCTAGCATCTGCCTCGCAAAGCTCAACCCGCCTTCAAACCCCGAGGCTGGGTCATTCAGATTTGGAAGCTGAAACACAAGGCGCGGATCGATTTGAATGCCGGCATCACCCGCAGCCCGGAGTACCCCTTCCCAGCGCGGCTCGCTGTCGAAGAGTTCTTCGGGACCGCGTATCGCCGCGATCTTCCGATGCCCTAGATCGGCCAGATGCCTCAAGGCCAGTGCGCCGCCGGCTTCGTTATCCACCAGCAGGGAGCTGAACTTTCGACCAGTCAGATCGCGCCCCACAATCACAATGGGCACCTGGTTTTTTTCAATGTCAGCAAGCAGGTTTGTCTCTTCGAAGATCCAGCTCGCGACGACGATGACGCCCTCTGCGCGCCTCTCCAGAACCATCTTCAAGTAGTTATCGAAGAGTCTGCGTTGCGTTTGCGCATCCATCAGCAGAGGCAGATAACTTACAGGCTGCAGCCCCGCCTGGATGCCTCGAACGATGGGTATGCAGAATGGATCCGAAAGGTCGTATGCCAGCACGGCGATTGTCTGGCTATGCCGGCGGCGCAGCGAGCGTGCATGGGCGTCTGGATGATAGCCGAGCTGCTGCGCCATCTTGCGAATGCGCTCACGTGTCGCCGCCGCGACGTTCCGGGAGAGCGGTGCTTCACTCAACACGATGGACACGGTGGAGACGGAATACCCGCATGCCTTGGCGACATCGAGCAGCGTAACGTGACCAGTTTTACGTCTACCCACGCCCCCACCTCCAAGGTGCAGTGATCTGCAGCTATTCACTTTGCGAGCACGAAACCAATGAACTCGTTCGATCGGCCCGGCCTTTATGGAGTCGGAGTAGCCACGCCGATTTTCCTTGACACGAAGAGAGATCAATTTTACAGTCTTTTCACTAAGATTCAAACGTTTGAATAAAATTCTTTTGGCCGGGGACAAATCATGAATCTCAGAGCGATCGCCGCCTCCTCTGCAACATGGAGATCCTTCGTCGGAGCAGTGCTCTTGTCGAGCGCCGTTGCCTCTCTCGCCCAGGCAGGTCGAGGCTCCATCAGCGGTCTCGTCACCGACCCATCGGGCGCCATAGTTCCCGCAGCGAAGGTAACCGCCCAGGATCAGGCCAAAGGCATCAAGCTTTCAACAGTTTCAACTGACGCCGGCGTTTACTCATTCGTATCACTTTCGCCAGGCAAGTATCAGATCACCGTCGGCGCAAAAGGTTTCGAGACACTGATCGAGAAGAATATTGCGGTGACACTCGACCAGGTGACGACCGTCAATCTCAAGCTCGCCGTCGGCGGAGTCAATGAGGTTGTCACCGTCAATGAAGCGGCTTCGTTGGTAGATACCAGCAATTCCACCGTCGGTCAGTTGATCTCTTCGGAAACAATCGATCGAGTCCCGCTGCTTACGCGCAACGTTTTCGACCTCATTCAACTCAGCGCGGGCGTCACTCCTGCCAACGGCGCCCCAAATTCCTCCAGCTCATTTGCCATTCAGAACATCTCCAGCGGTCGGCCGGGTGTGGATGTCTCTTCGTACACGATCAATGGGGCGATTGTCGGTTCGGTCTATTACATGGTCGACGGCAGTCCCATCGGCGTCGCTGAAAACAATGTGGGCGCCATTATTCCGGCTCTGGACATTCCCGAGGATGGCGTACAGGAGACGCGCGTCGAAACGCAGAATACGCCCGCGTCCTATCAGAGCGGCGGTGCCGGAGTCATCAGCCTCGTGACCAAGTCGGGTTCAAACCGGTGGCATGGTGATGCCTTCGGGGTCTTTCGTCCTGACGTTCTCGCGGCCAACGACTACTTCAATAAGCAAAGCCAGCTGATCAACGGGCAGTCCAACACTCCACCCGCATTCCATCGTTATCAGGAAGGGGGCTCTATCGGCGGCCCGATCCTGCACGACAAACTATTTGTATTCGCGGACTACGAGGACACGCAGCAGCAGCAGTTCGACGGCTCGAATACTTTCACTGTTCCCACAAGCGCAGAGCGCACCGGCGATTTTTCGGCCGACAGTTTCACTATTTACAACCCGCTTGTACCCGACAACCCCGACGGCACCCGGCAGCCCTTTACCAACAACATCATCCCCAACCCCAACCCCATCGCACTGAAGTTCCTCTCTGAGTTTCCAAAGTGCAATGTCGGCGCATCCTGCGATGCAGACCCGACCGGCGCGGTGAATAATCTGTATCTGCCCGGACTCGACCCGACCACAGCTCGTCGCTTCGACGTTCGGATGGACTGGGCCCAGAGTGAAAGGCAGCGGATCTTCGGTCGATTCTCATTTGACCGCCTGTTCACGTCCACCTTCAACGCGTTCGGAAACATGTGGGACCTGAACTATGCTCAGAACGTTACGAATGGACGCAACGTCTTGCTGGGTGACGATCTCACTCTGAACGGAACGACGTTCCTCCAGCTGCGCTATTCCTTCACACGCCACTATGAGAATCAGGGCGGCGACCCGAGACAAGTTGGTTTCGATATCGCCACGCTCGGGTTCCCATCTTCACTGGCCTCTGAGGAGGTGTACAAGCTCCTGCCCTTCGTGATTTTCAACGACGTGGGCGGCGGGATTGGCGGCACGGCCAACTACAACACTTTTCAGTACGCCAGCGAAAACAGCGATGCCAATGTCTCGATCACCAAGCTGAAGGGTAAACACGAGATCTCAACCGGCTTCGAGTACATGAAGAGATTTCTCAACGTCGGGCAGCCACCTGCGCCTTCCGGTTCGTACGCGTTCGACATCTCCGCCACCGATCAGACGGTGAGTTCGGCAACGGGCGGCAGTGACTTTGCTTCGTTCCTCGTGGGTCAGGGGACGGTGCCAGGCACTGAGTCCGATGGCTATCCAAACTTCACGAAGGATCTGTTTGCTGCGGAAGCGAGCCCATACTACGCTGCCTTCGTCGAAGATACCTACCATCTCACTCCGAAATTCACTCTCACGGCAGGCCTGCGATGGGACATCTTCGGCGGCAAGACGGAGCGGCACAACCGGCTTGAATACTTCAATCCCAAGGCAACCAACTCGGTGAGCGGGGTCTCTTACGCTGGCGCCGAAATCTATGCGGGCAGTGGAAGCAGAACCCCGTTCACGGCGAACCTGAAAGACCTTGCGCCTCGTCTCGCCTTCTCATGGCAGCCGGTTGATCGGCTGGTGGTTCGCGGCGGAGGCGGCTTCTACTACGGGCCCAGCCCACATATGGTGGGCGGCGTTGGACTCAATAGTGACGGATTCTCAGCGGACACGCAATGGAACGCGACCTGTTACAACGCGGACGGCAACACCGTGATCAATGGAACCGACGGATGCGCAACGGGCGCAGGCAGCGCGGCGCCAGGTTCAACAGGGCCCTACTCGATCAGCAATCCATTTCCCAATGGAGTCGTGGCGCAATTCTCAGCTCCACCAACGGGATTGGCGAATAATCTGGGACTCTCGCTCAACACGATGCTGCGATCCCAGCGCACGCCGCTCACCTACAACTTCAATTTCGGGCTGGAGTATGAGTTGCCCCATCAGATCGTCCTGAGTGCGGGCTACGTCGGCAGCCGCGGGCTCTTTCTACCGCTGGGAACGGCCGATCTGAATACACTGGACCTCGGAACGATTGCGAGCTACGGCGCCTCTCTGTGCGTCGACCCCTCCGATCCCGCGTGTCTAACGGTTGCAAATCAGTGGGCGCCGATTCAGCCGGTCACAAATGCGAACTCTGGGGCCGCCGCAGTCCCCTTGTGGGTTTCTCTGCAACCATTCCCGCAGTACGGTAACGGCAACTATGGTTCGGGGAACGGCGTGGTCGTGCACGGATATCCCGGCGGCGACTCGGAGTACAGCTCGCTGCAAACGAAACTCCAGAAGCGCCTGACACAGCACTTTACTGCGCTGGCCAGCTTCACCTGGGCAAAGTTGATGACGGACGATGGCAATCCGCCGCTGGGCTTCGTCGGATCGCATCTGGGGTCCGCCCAGGATTGGCGCAACCTCAACATCGAGCACTCCATCAGCCCGCAGGATGTGAAGTATCAATTCACAGGGAATGTTTCGTACGATCTGCCTGTCGGCAGAGGGCGCGCATTGAACCTTACCGGCGTGAGCGACGCCGTTCTCGGCGGATGGACAGTGAATGCAATTGCCTACCTCAGCACCGGCGTTCCCATCGCATCGCCAACTTCGGGAGTCGCGCCATCTTACTTCAACCAGCGTTCAGACCTGGTTTGCGACCCGAGCCACGGAGCCCCGCATACAGCAGCCACATGGTTCAACGCGAGCTGCTTTGCCATTCCCGCAAGCCCGTTTGTCGCCGGCAGTGCGCCCGCCTATCTCGACCACGTACGGACGATGGGCGCGCAGGATTTCGATTTCTCCCTCTACAAGCATTTCTCGCTGGGAAAGGAACGCGATATACGGCTTGAAATCTCTTCCTACAACATCGCCAATCGCGCCCAGCTTGGCATGCCTGGCGCTCCAGATATCACACAGGTTACGTCGAACCCGGCAGAGGCAGCAACTTTTGGCCAGATTACGCAAACCGTCAACAGCCCACGCCAGTTCCAGTTCGGCGGCCGCTTCGCTTTCTGAGGCGTTCGCTTAGCCCAGCCGGCAGTCGAACAGCGCCAGCGGTACAGGAGGTTACAAGGCGCACCGTACAAACTCTCTCCGCTGTCTGCTTGATCGCGATTCTTTGCTGATCGGAGACTGTGCGGCCAGAAGTCAACCAAGACCGGGCTGGCAAAGGGGTCTCTTTTTCGGCAGCATGAGCCTCCGCAAAAGCGTGCGTTATACAATTTGTCGTAAGCATGGAAGTTTTTCTCAATTCCGCCTGGGCATTGCTGGCGTTGTTCTGCCTGTGCCTCTGGCTCCGGTTTGACCGGCGCGAGAAGAGCGAGCGGCGCTTAGCATTCATGGCCCTCGCCATGCTGATTGTTATCCTGTTCCCCGTCATTTCAGTGAGTGACGATCTCTGGTCGCTTCAGAATCCTGCGGAGACGGACTCCAGCGTGCGCCGCGACCATCTTGCAGCGGCCGCGCATGCGTGCTTCCCGGTGGCTGACCTGCCGGCAACGACGTTTGCAGGCCTCGCAAACCGCTGTGAGCGCACCACTGCGCCCCACTTCCGCTCTTCTCTCCCCGTCGAGCGCCCCCCCATGGGCCGCATCCAGAACCGTCCCCCGCCTACCGTTTAATCGCCCGATCGACCCTTCCCTTTCCATTCGCTAGCACCTCCCGCGCCGCTCGTGCGTTTGCTGCGGGATCAAGGAAGCATATGAACCATCGACGACACTCCCGGCAATGGCCGGCGGGCCTTTCGCTGCTATGGGTCGCAGCAGTTTGCTCTGCGCAGCAGCCCCTCTCCTGGGATCAGGTGAAGGCCCGCTTTGAATCGGACAATCCTGCACTGAAGGCCGATGCCCTCGGCGTGCAAGAGATGCGTGCCGATGAAGTCACGGCATTCCTCCGCCCCAATCCGCAATTCACCCTAGCAACCGATGGCACGCAACTTACCCCACACAACGGTGTCTGGAAACCGTTTGCAGGAACTGACATTGTTCCTACGCTCAGCTATCTGCATGAGCGAGGTCGCAAGCGCGAACTGCGAGTGGACAGCGCGCGCGAAGGCACGCGCATCGCCGAGGCCGAGCACAATGATTTAGCGCGCACTCTGGAGTTCACGCTCCGCGGAGCCTTCATCAACCTGCTCCAGGCCAAAGCCGTACTGGAGCTGGCTCGAGCCGAACTGGAGTACTACGACCACATCATCGAGATCAGCCAAGTCCGCTTGAAAGATGGCGACATGGCTCAAATCGATTTGGACCGGATCGAATTGCAGCGAGTTCAATACGAAGCCGAGATGCAATCGGCAATCGTTTCTTTGCGCACCGCCAAGATTCAATTGCAGCAGCTGCTCAACGAAAGATCGCCGGTCGAGACATTTGACGTGACGGGCGCGTTTGATTTCAATGATGCGTTGCAACCGCTCGAGGATTTCCACCGGGATGCGCTGGATACACGCCCGGATTTGCGCGCTGCAATCGAAACGATCGAGCAGGCCCAAACAAATCACAAGCTGGCGGTTGCCAATGGTTCAGCCGATCCGACCATCAGCGGATGGTACACGTATAACTCGTCGAACAACAATCCGCAGGCCACACAAACGGTGGGTGCCAGCGTTAATATCCCTCTCCGCATCTTTGATCGCAACCAGGGTGAGAAGCAGCGGGCGCTGATCGACATTGACCGCAGCCGGCAATCGAGTGAAGCGGTGCGCGCACAGGTATTCAGCGATGTCGACTCGGCTTATGCGCAGGTCGAAAGCAATCTCACGCTGTTGAAACCGTATCGAGATAAATACAAGGACCAGGCCACACGGGTGCGCGATACGATCACCTACTCCTACCAGCACGGCGGCGCATCCCTGATGGATTTCCTGAACGCGCAAAGTGACTATCGCGCTGTGCAGCTTGCCTATCTCCAACTCATCGGTTCCTACATGACCGCCGCGGCGCAGCTCAACCTGGCCGTAGGGCGCGAGGTGCTTCCATGACAAGGTTTCCTAATGTGGCCTGGGTCAAATCGCTCCCGGCCACGATCGTACTGCTGACGATGCTCACCGGCTGCGCCAGCAAAGAGAAGGGCGACCCCGCGCCGCCACCGGCCAAGGTGATCCAGGTGGAAGATATGAACCTGCTCACAGTCGACAGCAAGGATGCTGCGCGTTTCCCGGTTGTCGAGGCCGGACAAATGGAGGCAGCCGCGCAATTGACCGCGACCGGGACGGTTGCGCCCGACATCTCGCGCGAGGTGCCCGTGATCTCGCTCGCAAATGGGCGAGTCGTCGATATCCGTGCCCGCCTGGATGACAACGTGAAGAAAGGGCAACAGCTCTTCAGCGTGGAAAGCGCGGACGTCACCAATGCCTTCAACGCTTACCTCAAGGCTGCCAACGACGAGCACCTTGCCAACGCTGCTTACGTTCGTGCCAAGGATCTGATGCAGCACGGAGCCATCGCGCAGAGTGCGCTTGAACAAGCAGAAGCGAGCGAGAACGATGCCAAGGCCGACCTGGACGCCGCCGATGCGCAACTGAAGATTCTCGGCGTCGACAAGAGTCATCCCAGCAACATTGTGCTGGTCTATGCGCCCATCTCCGGTGTGATTATCGGGCAGAACGTGACCAACGCCGCGGCGGCAGGCGTCACGCTCTCCGGATCGTCTACGGCGTTTACGATTGCCGACCTCAGCACCGTTTGGATTCTCTGCGACGTCTATGAAAACGATCTACCCAAACTGCAGTCAGGCCAGCAGGCCAGTATTCGCGTCAATGGTTATCCAGACCGCGAGCTGAAAGGCCGGATCAGCGATATAGGTCCGGTGCTCGATCCCAACCTCCGCACCGCCAAGGTGCGCATTCAGGTGGCCAACCCGGGATTTCTGCGGCTCGGCATGTTCGCCACGGCGACGTTCGCCAGCAAGAGCAAGGCGCAATTCGCCGTGGTGCCCGCGGATGCTGTGCTGCATCTGCACGATCGTGACTGGGTCTACATGCCAGCCGGCGGAAGTCAGTTCAAGCGAGTCGAGGTGCGGGCAGGAGAGATTGTTGGCGGTGATCGCCAGCAAATCCTCTCCGGCATTCAACCCGGGCAGCAAGTCGTGGCACACGCCCTCTTGCTTGAGACAGCGGGGAATCAATAGATGCTGCGCGCATTCGTCGATTTCGCTCTAAGGAACCGCTGGATGGTTCTCGGCGGCGTACTTGTGCTTACTGCGTGGGGTGTCATCTCGTTTCGCAACCTTCCCATCGAGGCATATCCCGACGTCGCCAACAACTACGTGCAGATCATCACCCAATGGCCGGGCCGCAGCGCCGAGGAGATCGAGCGCCAGGTGACGGTGCCGGTTGAAATTCAGATGGCAGGCATTCCGCACCTGACCCATTTGCGTTCAACAACGCTAGCCGGATTGTCGAGTCTGATGCTCGTCTTCGACGACAGCTCCACGAGCGACATCAATCGCGAGCATGTTCTGGAGCGGCTCAACCAGGTGAGTCTACCTGCCGGCCTGGTTCCCCAAATGGGCACTGACTGGAGTCCTGTTGGGCAAATCTACTGGTACACACTGGAGAGCTCGAATCCCGCTTATGACGTAATGGAAAAGAAATCGCTCGAGGATTGGCTTCTCGAAAAGTCCTTCAAGAGCGTTCCCGGCGTTGTAGATGTCTCCAGTTTCGGAGGCCCGACCAAGGAGTATCAGATTCTGCTGGATCCCGAAAAGCTGGTTTCGTACGGGCTTTCCATCGGCCAGATCGAACAACAGCTCGCAGCGAACAACACAAATGGCGGCGGCAGCTTTATCGAAGAAGGCGCGCAACAGATCAATGTGCAGTCGCTTGGTCTCTACACCAGTGTGCAGGACATTGAACGTACCGTCGTCAAGTCGCAGAATGGCGCACCTGTGCGGATTCGCGATATTGCCACGGTGGTGCAGGGTCCCAAGATTCGGCTCGGGCAAATCGGGCGCGCCATTCACCGCGCCGATGGAACAATCGTCGACAACCCCGACACCGTCGAAGGCATTGTGCTGCTGCAAAAGGGAGTGGACTCCGACCCCGTTCTGCAAGGCATCCACGCTGAGACAGAGAAGCTGAACAACGGGATTCTGCCGAAGGGTGTCAAGGTATCGCCATTTCTCGATCGCTCCGACCTGGTGAAGTTCACCGTAGACACGGTCGAAAACAATCTGAGCGCCGGCGTGATCCTTGTCGTAATCATTCTTCTCGCCTTTCTGGGAAACGTGCGCGGCGCCATCATCGTGGCACTCACCATTCCATTTGCGCTGCTCTTTGCGGCCATCTGTCTCGATCTCGCCCACATTCCGGCGAACCTTCTTTCTCTGGGCGCCCTGGATTTCGGTATGGTGGTGGACGGGAGCGTGGTGATGGTCGAGAACATCGTTCGTCACCTCTCGCAAAGCGAAGATGGGCGAACGCCGGCGGACCGCATCCGCGACGCAGCACACGAGGTCCAGCGTCCCGTGTTCTTCGCGCGCGGCATCATCATTACCTCGTATCTGCCGATCTTCACGCTCGAGGCCGTGGAAGGCCGACTCTTCAAACCCATGGCCTGGACCGTCACGTTTGCCCTCGTCGGGGCACTGGTCTTTGCCATCCTTATTGCTCCCGTTATGGCGGGCCTTGCTTTTCGCAAAGGAGCCAAGGAATGGGAAAACCCCTTGATGCGCTGGCTGGTTGAGAATTATCGCGTAGCGGTGCGTACAGCCATCGTCCACCGCAACATCACACTCGGCATCTCGGTAGCATTGTTCCTGGTTGCCTTGTATCTCACCTTTGGCGGGCCAATCGGGTCAGAGTTCCTACCCCATCTCGACGAGGGATCGCTCTGGGTGCGCGGAACATTGCCGCCCAGTGAGGGACCCTCGGCCAGCATCGACTTCACTAACAAGGTGCGCGTGGTCATGGCGTCGTTTCCTGAAGTGACGCAGGTTGTGAGCCAGGTGGGTCGTCCTGACGATGGCACGGATACGGCGGGATTCTTCAATACCGAGTACTTCGTCGACCTCAAGCCGAAGAATCAGTGGCGTCCTGTCTTCCACCAGAATAAGGAAGCGCTGATTGACGCGATGGACCAGGAGCTGGAGAAGTTTCCCGGCGTCATTTGGAATTTCTCTCAGCCCATCAGCGACAACATGGAAGAGGCGGTCTCCGGCGTCAAAGGCGAGCTTGCGCTAAAACTCTACGGCGACGATCTTCGCACGCTCGAACGTACTGCCGAGACGATTCAATCGCAGATGGCCACGGTGCGCGGCGTCAGCGACCTCGGCATCTTCAGGATCGTCGGTCAGCCAAATCTCAACTTCAAAGTGGACCGCGACGCTGCAGCACGCTGGGGCATCAACGTGGCCGACATCCAGGATGCCATTCAGACCGCAGTCGGATCGAATGCCGTAACCCAGGTGCAGCAGGGCGAAGCACGCTTCGATGTGACGCTGCGCTATCAAAAGCCATATCGCGACACGCGCCAAGCCATCGAGAATATCCGCTTGCTGGCTCCCTCTGGCGAGCGAGTCTCACTCGCGCAACTAACTCGCATCTCCACCGATGATGGAGCCGAAGCGATTAACCGCGAAGGCGGCCAGCGGTATATTGCGATCAAGTTTTCTGTCGTGGGCCGGGACCTTGGCTCCACGGTCGAGGAGACAATTCGCAAGGTCGAGCAGAATGTGAAGCTGCCCACCGGCTATCACATGGAGTGGGCTGGTGAATATGCCAGCCAGAAACGGGCGGACAAGCGCATGGCTCTGGTGATTCCTATTACGGTGCTGGTGATCTTTCTGATCCTGTACACCATGTTTCGCTCGTACAAGTGGTCGATGCTTGTACTGGTGTCTGTCATTCTTGCTTCTGTCGGCGGTCCGCTGGCGTTGTTTCTGACGCACACCAACTTTTCGGTTTCTTCTGCAGTGGGATTTCTCGCGCTCTTTGGAGTCTCCGTCGAAACTGGCGTCATCATGATCGAGTTCATCAACCAGTTGCGCGCGCGGCGCCAGGTGACGGAACCGCCAAGCGAGGAACAGACGATTGAAGCTGCGATCGAGGGCGCCGTGCAGCGTTTGCGTCCGGTGATGATGACTATGCTTGTCGCCACTCTTGGCCTGCTGCCCGCAGCGCTCTCGCATGCCATTGGTTCCGATTCGCAGCGGCCTTTCGCGATTGTGATTGTGGGCGGCTTGATCGCCAACCTGGTTATCGGCGTGTTTCTGATGCCAACCCTCTACGTCTGGATGGCGCGCGATCACGACATTCTTCCGGAGGGATGAGAGAGCATGAAGAGCAGGTAACCCCCTCTTGCTCAGCTGGATAGGGATAGAAGAGTGCGAGGGCTGGGCTTTCAATGGGCCCGCGGCACCGATCGGAAACTGCGTCTTGCGCGCCTCGCTATTCGTCCCTATCAACAGCGGGAACCGTCGCTTGCCCATTCGCGTATGAACAGATAGGGGATACGCGGCCTCATCGCCGATCGCGGTCCGCACCGGGCGCGAGTCCGGGCCATCCTTTGCGTACACTGAAGACAGGGAAACCGAGCAAACCATGAAGCTGATCGAGGCCTTTAAGCTCGCGCTGCAATCGCTATGGGGTAACAAGCTGCGCTCTATTCTGACGCTCATCGGCGTCGTTATGGGCGTTGCGTCGGTCATCATGGTCATCACGCTCGTCAACGGCGCCAACAAATATGTCAGTACCAAGCTCTCCGGGTACGGAGCCGACGTGTTCACGATTACCCGCATGCCCAGCGTGATCTTCAGTGCCGAGGAATACCTGAGCTACCAGAAGAGGAAAATCATTCGGATTGAGGACTACCAGGCAGTCAAGGACGCCTGCGACGAATGCACTGAAGTAGGCGCACTGCTTCAGAAGTCCACCAATGTTGTCGCCAATGGGCACTCCAGCAATAACACCAGCGTCCGCGGGTACACGTGGACCATGCTCTCGCTGAACAATATCGATATTGCGCTGGGCCGCGGCTTCACGCCTGGCGACGAGGAGCACGCCACCAAGAGCGTCATCGTGGGATACGATATCGTCGATAACCTGCTCGGCGAAGGTGATCCCATCGGCAAAGAGATCCGCGTCGACGGCATCCCGTACACGATTGTGGGTGTCGGTGATCGGCAAGGCAAAACGCTGGGGCAGTCGCAGGATAACTGGGTGGCCATCCCGATCACCGCGTATCAGCAGGTCTATGGGTACAACGACTCGGTGGACATTTATGCGCGGACCGGTGGCAATGCGCTTACGATGGAGCGTGCCGAAGACCAGGCGCGGGTGTTAATGCGAACGCGTCGTCACAACGCTCCGGGCAAGCCGGATGACTTCGATCTTGAAACCAACGACACATTTCTCGATATCTGGAAGCAGATCAGTTCGCTCTTTGCGTGGGTCGTGCTGGGTCTGGCCTCTATTGCCCTCGTCGTGGGCGGCGTCGTCATCATGAACATCATGCTCGTAAGCGTTACCGAGCGCACCCGTGAAATTGGTGTGCGCAAGGCGCTGGGCGCCAAGCAGAGAGACGTGTTGATGCAGTTCTTAATCGAGAGTGCGTCTCTGGCGCTGGTGGGCGGAGCGATCGGTGTTCTAAGCGGAGTTCTGGTGGGCAAACTGATCACGATTGTGGTTGGGTTCCCAACCGCAGTTCCGCTCTGGGCGATCTTCCTGGGGCTCCTGCTGGCCGGGGCGGTAGGTATCTTCTTCGGGGTGTATCCGGCCAGCAAGGCGGCACGCCTCGATCCAGTGGTCGCCCTGCGAGCCGAAATGTGAGAAAAGCAGCCGCTAACTGCTAGCTCCCAGCGGCTAGCTTGTTTATCGAACTACACGCTGCTCTGTTGTTACGCTGTGGCTCAGCCCAAGCACAGCGAGCTAGGAGCTAGAGGCTAGCAGCTAGGAACTGCTTTTATGGCGCAAGGACAAACCCGCGAATCCGTGAAAATGGCCCTCGACACCCTGAGGACGAACAAGCTGCGCTCCGGCTTGACTGTTCTCGGCATCGTTATTGGCGTCACCACGGTTATTACGATTTCGTCGGTGATCAACGGGCTGAACAATCGTGTCTCCGACTGGGTGAGTTCACTCGGCACCAACGTGATCTGGGTCTTCCACATGCCGGTCATCGGCGTGCGACCGACGACAGAGATGCTGGCGCGCAAGAAGCTTACGCTCGACGATGTTCTGGCCCTCCGCACGCTTCCCCACGTCGCGGCGGCTGACGGAGGCTTTCAACATACCGGCCAGTTCCGCGTGGGGCAGGTCAGCGTAAAGTACCAGGGCAAGAAGGTCGCGGGCACGATTCTTCAAGGTTCTACCGCCGAGATGTCATTGGTGAGCGACATCGCGCTGCAGGAAGGCCGTCTCTATACAGATGATGAGGATCAACGTGGCGCGCACGTAATCATGCTGGGTCACGACACATGGGAGCAGCTCTTTGGGGACCAGCCCGCCGTTGGCAAGGAAGTAAATATCGAGACGGGCCTGTACACAGTCATCGGTGTGCTCGAAAAGCGCAAGCAGCCGTTTGGCGGCGGCAAGAACCCAAACGACAATATGGCCATCTTTCCCCTCGGCACCTTCCACAACCTGCATCCGGAAGATAAGGACATGTGGGTCAGCGTGAAGTACGACGACCCCAAGAACAAGGCGCTGGTGCAGGAGGAGATTCGCGAGATGTTGCGGATTCGCCGCAAAGTCCGCGTCGAGGCGCCGGATGATTTTGAGATTTTCGGCCCCGACACGCTTTCGAAACTGTGGGGCCAGCTCACCGGCGGCCTCGTCCTCTTCATGATCGCGGTTTCTAGCGTTGGCCTGATGGTTGGCGGCGTCGGAGTGATGAATATCATGCTGGTCAGCGTCACCGAGCGAACCCGCGAGATCGGGGTGCGCAAGGCAATCGGGGCCACCAAGCGCATGCTGCTGACCCAGTTCACCACCGAAGCGGTCACACTCTGTGCCGTGGGTGGTGTGATCGGCGTCCTCATCGGTTCCGTGCTTACCTGGATCATCTATTTTCTGCCCATCGGTCTTCCTGCAAGCGTTTCCACGGTGTGGATCCTGACGGGCTTCGGCGTCTCCTGCGCCATCGGCCTCGTCTTCGGTATCTATCCCGCGTGGAAAGCAGCCAATCTCGACCCAATCGAAGCCTTGCGGTACGAGTAGCAACCGAAGCGGCAGCCGTCACACAGTCCAATCGAACCTGAGGATTAGAATCGCGCCAGTTTTGTTCCACTGCCCACCGTTCCTGAAAGGGGCCTATGGCAAGAGGGCAAACCCGCGAGTCAATCAAGCTGGCGCTGGAAACCCTGAGAGCCAATAAGCTGCGCTCCGGATTGACGGTGCTCGGCATCGTCATCGGCGTCAGCACGGTCATCACCATCTCCTCCGTGATCAACGGCGTGAATAAGCGCGTCTCCGACTGGGTCACCGCCATGGGCTCGAACGTCATCTGGGTATTCCACATGCCGTTGATCGGGGTTCGGCCCACTACAGAAATGCTGACCCGCAAGAAGCTGACACTCGAGGACGTGCTTGCCTTGCGCGATTTGGCCCACGTCGTCGCCGTCGACGGAACCTACCAGCATGTCAATCAGCAATTCCACGTGGGTGACGTCAGCGTGAAGTACAACGGCAAGAAGGTTTCGGGGGCATTTCTTGCCGGTTCAACCGCGCAGCTTGAAATGACCTCGGAACTGGCGATGCTGGAAGGCCGTTTCTGGACCGACGGCGAGGATCAGCGGCACGCGCATGTGTGTCTGCTGGGTCACGACACAGCCGAAGACTTATTCGGCATCGAAAACCCCATCGGCAAGGATGTGAATGTTGCCACCGGGCTCTACACCGTTATCGGCGTCATTGATAAGCGCAAGCAGCCTTTCGGCTCGGGGAAGAATCCCGCGGACAATGGCGTCTATTTCCCCCTGGGAACGTTCCATTACCTCTACCCGGAAATTAAGGATATGTATATCGGCGTCAAATACGATGACCAACGAAACAAGGCCCTGGTTCAGGAAGAAGTTCGCGAGCTGTTGCGCATTCGCCGCAGGGTAAAGGTCCAGGCCGAAGATAACTTCGAGATTTTCGGACCCGATTCGCTCTCCAAGTTGTGGGGCCAGCTTACCGGAAGCCTGGTTCTTTTCATGATCGCCGTTTCGAGCGTCGGCCTGATGGTCGGCGGCGTCGGCGTGATGAACATCATGCTGGTCAGCGTGACCGAGCGAACCCGGGAGATCGGCGTGCGCAAAGCCGTCGGCGCCACCAGAGGGGCAATTCTCACGCAGTTCACTACCGAGGCGATTACCCTTTCTGCGGTGGGTGGCATCATCGGCCTGCTGGTCGGCGCTGTATTCACATGGATCGTCTACTTTCTGCCGATCGGCCTGCCTGCAACGCTCTCCGTACTTTGGGTGCTGGTGGGCTTCGGCGTCTCCTGCGCCATCGGCCTCGTCTTCGGTATCTATCCAGCGTGGAAAGCCGCCAATCTAGACCCAATCGAAGCTTTGCGGTATGAATAGATGAACCGGAAAGCGGATCAATGGTCATCGATCAAAACCGCAGTGCAGTCAGCTGCCGTCCCATCGCACTCGAACACCGGACGTACGTCTACCATGTGACGGAATGCGGTCCCAGCGCAATCTCTTCGTGCCGCGGAGATTTGTCATGGAACTGATCGAAGCAGTCAAACTGGCACTCCAGTCTCTCTGGGCCAACAAGATGCGCAGCGTTCTCACGCTGCTGGGCGTCATGATCGGCGTGGCGTCGGTCATTATGGTCGTTACGCTGACCAATGGCGCGAAGAATTTTGTGACCACCAAGATCAACACCTACGGCGCCGACGTGGTCACGATCAGCAAAATGCCGCAAACCTTCATCACCATCGATGAGTACCTGGAATTCCAGAAACGGCGCGATATTACTCTGGACGACTACCGTACCGTCTCGTCCGAATGCCGCTCCTGCGTGTCGGTTGGCGCACGCCGCAATACCACGGGGAGCGTGATCTACGGCAACCACTCCAGTACCGACACCGACATTCGTGGCTGGACGTGGACCATGCCGGCGCTGTCGAATCTCAATATCGAGTTGGGCCGCTCGTTTACCGAAATTGAAGACACGCACAGCGCGCATGTTGCAATTGTCGGGTCCGACGTGGTCGATAACCTGCTCGGTCCAGGCGATCCGCTGGGCAAGGAGATTCGCGTCGCGGGCGCGCCCTACACCATCATTGGCGTCGGCGAACGGCAGGGTAAAATGCTGGGCCAGAGCATGGACAACTGGGTCGCAGTCCCCCTCACCGCGTTCTTGCAGCAGTTTGGCGCGCACGCTAGTCTCGATATTTATGTGGACGCCGGCGGCGGCGGCGCGGTGATGGACGTGGTCTCGGACCAACTGCGCACGATCATGCGTATCCGCCGTCACCTTGCTCCGGAGGCGATCGACACATTCTCGATCGACACCAGCGCAACATTTCAAAACCTTCTCGGCAAGATCCTCAATAGCTTCGGTGCCGTCGTTGCGGCCATCGCCGGCATCTCGCTGGTTATCGGGGGCATCGTGATTATGAACATCATGCTGGTTTCCGTTACCGAGCGCACCCGCGAGATTGGCGTGCGCAAGGCGCTTGGCGCGCGCCGGCGCGATATCCTGCTGCAATTCATCATCGAGTCCGCAACCATGTCGATGGTCGGCGGCCTCATTGGAGTTGTGGCCGGAATTGTCCTGGCGAAATCCATCACCCTCATCATCGCTTTTCCATCGTCCGTGCAGATCTGGTCGATCCTGCTCAGTCTGTTTGTGGCCACGGCAGTCGGCATCTTTTTCGGCGTCTATCCGGCGCACAAAGCTGCACAACTCGATCCCATCACCGCGCTGCGGGCGGAGTTGTAATCATGGTCTTCGGCAATTCACGAGAATCGGTTCGCCTGGCACTCGACACCCTGCGCAAAAACAAGTTGCGCTCGGGGTTGACCATCCTCGGCATCTCCATCGGCATTTCGACGGTGATTCTGATCTCGTCGGCCATCAACGGCCTCAATACCAACATCGACCAGTTCGTCCGTTCGCTGGGAACCAACGATTTATGGGTCTTCCGCTT
This sequence comes from uncultured Acidobacteriaceae bacterium, assembly GCA_963760475.1. GTDB lineage: Bacteria > Acidobacteriota > Terriglobia > Terriglobales > Acidobacteriaceae > Telmatobacter. Next base: position 522,558 of record CAVXDG010000015.1, read on the forward strand.
CGAACCCTTCGGACAGCGACCCACGACCGCGGAGTTGAATCGCAAGCAACTCACCTACGAGGACGGAATCGCCATGCGCTCACTCCCCTTTGTCGTTGCGGTTGATCCCGGCCTCTTCTATCAGAACTTTCAGACCGGCCTGGGCAGCGTCTCCCTCAAGCACGGGACACATAAGATCCAAAACACAATTCTGAACGGAAACACGACCGCCGTAAAGGAGACAACGGACATCGAGTTGATCGAGGGCAGGCTTTGGACCGAGTCTGAAGAGGAGCGCTCGGCTAAGGTTCTCGTGCTTGGGCACGACGCGGCAGAAGACCTCTTTCCGGGCGAATCGCCCATTGGCAAGGACGTGGAGTGCGAGGGGGACATCTTTACGGTCATTGGCGTGCTCGACAAGCAGCCCCAGCCCTTCGGCAGCGGGCGCAACACGCAAGACAATGCCGCCTATTTCCCGCTCCAGACATTTCGCATGCTGCATCCAGAGATCAAGGACTTCTGGATCACAATCAAGTACGACGACGTGGCTCACAAGGCGCTGGTGACAGACGAGCTTCGCGAACTGCTCCGCCGGCGGCGCGGCGTGCGCACCGAGCAGGACGACAATTTCGCGATCTTCGGACCCGATTCGCTGACGCGACTCTGGAATTCGCTCACCGGAGGACTATTTCTCTTCATGGTCGCCGTCTCATCGGTCGGCCTGATGGTTGGGGGCGTTGGGGTGATGAACATCATGTTGGTTTCCGTCACGGAACGCACCCGCGAAATCGGCATCCGCAAAGCCATTGGCGCTACGCGACGCAACATCCTTCTGCAGTTCACTGTCGAAGCAGTCACCCTCTGCGCGGTCGGCGGTGTGCTGGGAATTCTGGCCGGTTCGCTCTTTACGCTGATCTTGCACTATGCCGTGTCGTTCCTGCACGCGGCACTCTCGGCGACGTGGGTCCTGATCTCCTTTGCGGTGTCCTGCGCTATCGGGCTGCTCTTCGGCATCTACCCAGCGTGGAAGGCCGCATCACTCGATCCGATCGAGGCTCTGCGGTACGAGTAAGGCCTCAATGAAGCTGGCTGAAAACAAACCCATGCGCGTTGGCCTTGGAGTGGCATTGAAAGCACGATGCGCCTGAGTCGTGCAACGCGTCTTGCGTCTGGTCGTTGCCCCAGAACCGCTCGAACCGCCATCCGCCAGTGCTCGCGTAGCGCCCTGAATCCTTGATCATCACATCGACTCTCTTCCGATCGCCCTCGGCGATGATCCCGTCCTTTTGTTGGGAGGCTCGCAGTTCATACACGATGATGGAGCCGTCGGCGAAGTTACCGGAGGCGTAGCCGTCGGCAGCCTTTTCGTTCGCAAACACGTGGTGCATTCCCTCTTCGCTCTTGAACATCGGGTTGGCATCCGGCAGCACGACTCCGGTTCCGATATGCACCCAGCGGCGAAAGGTGTCAGGGAATTGGACCGAATCAGCCGCGTACGCGATGCCCAGGGTCATCGCAGCCAACGAAAACAATACCCACGCACTCCGGCGGAAGTAAGTGCACTTGGTCATGAGAGTCTCCTCCCCTGTTGCGGCACCGCGTGTTGAACTCGGCGGCGGGCGCTCACAAATCTTTCCAGCGGTCACATGCCGCGCGAAGTAAAAAGTTCTGGATCGGCAGAAAAAGCAGTCGAGACGGAAGCCGATGCAATGTTTCACGAATTGACCACCACTACTCTCCACTGCACGGTGCCCATCCGCTAAACTAGCTCTTGATGCCGCACGCTCTGGCCCTGGCCGTGGAAGTGGCGACCTCGGCGCTGGCCGTGGCCGGCATGGGCTACTTTATTGCAGCGCTCCTCGCCGCACGCCTCTATATTTCTGCGCGCCGTAGGCCCCTGGCACCCTTTTCTCCCAGCGTCAGTATTCTCAAGTCGCTTAAGGGCGTTGACCCCGGCATGCTCGAAGCTTTCCGCAGCCACTGCTTGCAAATTTACTCCGCTCCCTACGAAATCCTTTTTGGCGTCTCCTCTCTGGACGACCCCGCAGTCGAAGCAGTGCAACAGCTCCAACGTGAGTTCCCAACGCATGCCATCCGCCTCATCGAGTGCCGCGAGCGCCTCGGCGCGAATGGTAAGGTAAGCACTCTGGCGCAGCTCGTGCCCCATGCGCAGCATGAGTTCCTGCTGATCAGCGACTCCGATATCGCCGTTTCCCCGCATTACCTCGAGCGGGTACTGATTGGGTTTTCGCAGCCGCGGCTCCCGACAGTGATCGTCATGGAGCCGGTGGGTCTGGTGACGGCGCTCTATCGCGGTCGGGCCCGTACAACCCTGCCCTCGCGTCTGGAAGCGCTCGGAATTGCAACCGACTTTCAGCCTAGCGTCCTGCTCTCCCGCATGATCGAAGGCGGTTTACGGTACGGCCTTGGCTCAACTCTTGCCGTGCGCCGCGAGGCTCTTGAGCGCATTGGCGGGTTTGCCGCTCTGGTAGACCATCTTGCCGACGATTACGAACTTGGCGCGCGCGTTGTGCAGGCCGGCTACTCCGTGGCTCTGAGCGCTGAGGTTGTCGAGACGAGTACGCCACCCTATACCTGGCGAGGTTTTGTGGATCACCAATTACGCTGGCTCAGGACCGTCCGCGACGCGCGGCCGTCGGGATACGTTGGGCTCATCTTCACCTATGGCTTTGGATGGGCCAGTCTGAATGTCATTGCCAGCGGCGTGAGTCCACTGAGCCTCTGGATACTCGGCTTGAGTTTCTTTCTCCGACTTACCCTGGCCATGGTCGCCGGCGCAGAGGTGCTTGGTGATCACGATGTGCTCCCGAACCTGTGGCTTCTACCCTTCCGCGACGTCCTTGCGCTGGGCCTGTGGGTCGCAGGCTTCGGGTCCAATACCGTGGTCTGGCGCGGCGAGAGGTTTGTCGTCCGAAAGGGCGTGCTGAAGAAGCTCGAAGACCCGTCCTCAGTGGAATAGCAATTCGTCACAAATTTGCCGGCCTACAGGGCTTGCGTCACGGCCCACAACAGATTCACCAAAGCACGCTATCGCCCCACGGCGACCGTCTGCTAGAGTCCCTTCACGCGCGTGTTCGTGCAGTGGTATTCCCCGGCTGCTCGAAATTCTCGCGGCGTTCAGTGTGCGAAGGCGCCCGGCACCGCCGGGGCAATTGCAAGACATTCAAGAAAAAGACTAGGAGAGATTTCATGCGCATCCTCACTCAGATCGTTCCTCCCATCCTGGCGTGTTGTTGCCTGTTGGCCGCGCCGTCCACGCTAGCTTTTGCGCAGGCACCTGCTGCCCCAGCCAAGCCGGCCGTGGGCACCCTTATGCCTCCAGCTCAGGTCTATGGCCGTCTCTTAAGCATGTTGGAAAGCGAATTCGTGGGTGCCGCCGAGGCCATGCCAGAAGACAAGTACAATTTTGCGCCGCCAACCACAGCAGGTGAGTTCAAAGGCGTCCGCACTTTCGCCGACCAGGTCAAGCATGTCGCCGACGCGAACTACTACTTCTTCGGCAACCCGGGCGTCAGCGAGGCAGACGCGAAGGCCAAGAGCGACGCCATCAAAAATCTCAAGACAAAAGCCGAAATCGTCCAAGCGCTCAAGGACTCGTTTACGCAAGCCCACGCTTACGTCGACGGAATCACGCCCGAGAACGCCTTTGTCATGACGCAGAATGGCACGCGCGGGGGCATGGCGGCCTTCGGGATCGCCCACTTCATGGATCACTACGGCCAGATGGTCGAGTACCTGCGCATGAATGGCATCGTCCCACCCGCCAGCCGCGGCGGTATGTAGAGTCGTCGTCGAGTCCAGAGGATTGAGGGAATAAGGGGGGGGCACATGTGTTGCCCCTTCTCTATTGCGCTCGAATCGCTGTAACTGGATCGACATGCATGGCCTTGCGCGCCGGCAGGTATGCAGCAAGAATTGCAATCGACGCCAGCAGAGCCGTCACGCAGGCGGCGGTCAATGGATCGGTGGCGGAGACCCCGTAGAGAAGCCCTCGCATCAGGTGCGCCAGCGCAAATGCGAGCACAAGCCCAAGTGCCAGGCCGATCGCCGTCAGCCGAATCCCCTGCAGCAACACCAGCCGCAACACATCTCCACGTCCCGCGCCCAGCGCAACCCGAATCCCGATTTCGTGGGTGCGCAGCTCCGTCCGGTAAGCCACCAGTCCATAGATGCCCGTAGCCGCCAGGATCAGCGCAACCACCGCAAACATCCCTGCGAGTGTGCTCTGCATGACTACAAAGATATTTGCCATCTGTGTCGTTTCACTCATCGTGCGCACGTCGAACACGGGAAGCTGCCTGTCAATCTCGTGGATCGCACGCTCGACCGCTGCAGCCATGTCTGCCGGATTGCCAGTCGTTTTCACCTGCACGATCGTCTCGTTGTCTGCTTCCTGGAAATAGCTCAGGTAAATCATGGGCTCTGGCCGCTCACTCACAAACGCATGTTTCGAGTTGCGCACCACGCCTACAACCGCGAAGGCGTGACCCCAAATCGAGAGCTTCCTCCCCAAAGGATCTTGTCCCGGCCAGTAACGGTTGGCAGCCACTTGATCGACGATGATCACCCGAGGCGTTTTTTCGTTATCGTCCGGCGCAAAATCGCGGCCCTCCACAATCTGCATACCCAGAGTCTCAAAGTAGCCAGGCGACACATCGGCCCTGCGCACCTCGAGGGATTCATGGGGGTGCGGCGCATAACCTTCCGGAAACGCGTCCACAGTTTTTCGAGAAAAACTCATCGGAACCCAGTCGGTGAGCGAAGCGACCGCCACGCCCTGCAATGCCCCCACGCGGTCGAGAATCCGGTGACGGATTACCTGTGCCTCATCATGCGAGTAACCGGCGATACCCAGGCCCACCGAAGCAGTCAGTACATGATCTTGTTCAAATCCCGGATTCGCGCTCGCGATGTTTCGCAGGGTACGCAGAAACAAGGCAGAGCACACCAGCAACGCCAGAGACAGGGCAATCTGCACCACCACCAGCCCGTTGAGCAAGTGCCGGTTGTGGGATCCCCCCGAAACGCTGGCCGATTCCTCCTTTAGCACCTCTGCTGCGGGCACGCGCGACGACCGCCATGCCGGAAGGGCGCCGCACAGCATGCCGGCCAGGATCGTCAAAACACCGATCCCCCACACAACGTACTGGTCTATCGTCCCGTTCAGCGCGATCGGATTGGAATTTGGCGGAATGAAGCGCGCGAATGTCTTGGCTGTCCCCATGGTCAGCAGCAGGGCGGCGGCTCCGGCACAGAGTGAAACGAGTACCCCCTCGATCACCATTTGGCGCACCAGCAGTATGCGTCCCGCACCCAGGGATTGCCGGATTGCGATCTCACGCCGCCGCGACACAAACCGCACAAGGGTCAGTGTCGCCACGTTGGCGCACGTCAGCAGTAACACCACGCCGGCAATCGCCAGCAGAATGGGCAACGATTGCGCCATGTAACCGTTCGCCCCGAAGGGCGACCGCCACAACGGGTCCAGCGTAATCGTATTCACTCCCAGATGATCGTTCGGATAGGCCGCCACAACCTGGCGCATGATCGTTTCCAGATCCTGCGTTGCTTTGTCCCGGCTCGCTCCCGGTCGCAGCCTTCCTACTACGTTCAGCCAGTTCACGTTGCGATGCGTCATCCTCCAGTTGTTTGCCCCGATGGGGTTGAGCGTCGCCCACATATCCTGACGAATTCCCGGCATCGCCCCGATGAACCCTTCCGGCGCTACGCCAATCACCGTCACCGGGTGGCGCGCAATTTCGATCGACTTGCCCACGATTGACGGGTCGCCCGCGTAGCGCGTCTTCCACAACGAGTGACTCAACACCACACACGGCACCGCGTCCGGGCGCGTCTCTTCTTCTGGCAGAAAGAACCGACCCAGCGCAGGCTTCACTCCCAGCAAGTCAAAAAAGTTCGACGACACATTGGCAAGATAGATCCGCTCCGGCGCCTCTCCCCCGCCAGTCAGCGTGATCCAGTCGTGGTTGTACGCCAGGAGGCCCTCAAAGCTGTGATTCCGCTCGCGCAGATCGCGGTAATCGGGATACGAGAGTGGCGGAGCCGGCGAGATGTTCCACTCGCCCCGCTGCACGCTGACCAGGCGGCTCGTCTCGCGCGCGCCCGGAATCGGATGCAGCATCGTGCCATCAATCCAGCTGAATACGGTGCTGTTGGCGCAGATTCCCAACGCCAGCATCAGAACGGCAGTGATCGCGAACCCAGGGCTCTTGCGAAGCTGCCGGAGTGCATAGCGGACGTCCTGAAACAGTCCAGCCATACGGTGCCTCCCGCATACATCCAGGTGAATGAGAATGTATGTCTTCATAGGAGCACGCGCGGTGCCAGAACGCACAAAGGTCAAGACGCTCTCGGCAAGTGGGTTAGTTTGGTGCGTGTGAGGCAGATCACTGCCTCCTTCGTTCGGCGGCGCACAGCCTGTCCGAAATCGGACACGTCCTTTCCAGGGCTCGAATGATCACGGAACAGAGCTTCGACTCCGCGCGTATGATCCTTTGTTGTTACCTGGGGCTTGATGCGCCCGGGCGATGGCGGAAAGACGTGTCATGCAAGTTCCCGGCACATTTCAGCCCAGATTGAACCAGCCTGAGTTGAACGTGCATTCGGCGTTACCGCCGCCTCTCGAAGGCAGCTCTTCGGCGCGCCCGGTTCGTTCCTCCCATCCCCTGCCCGTCTACGATCTGCGCAGTTCTTTAGGAAGATCCGACGCGTTTTACGCCGAAGTGGATTGCCTCGCCGACGCATGGGTGGAGATGATTGAAGCGCGCGCAGGTGTTCTCCTGGATGGCTATATCCGGCACGTGCTCGAGTTCCTCGAAGAGCCACAGCGCAGCCGCGGCGAATATGCCTTTGAGTTTCTGACCCTGGGTATGCTGTGGAAACACTACGGCTGCACCGCCGCTGCGACGCCCCGATGGATAGTTGAAACGGGGCGTGCGCTTGTCGCCCTGCGGCGGCGTTTCCCGCTGGCGAAGCCCGTGGCCGATCAACTGCGCACGGCCCTTTCCTACGCATGGAAATTGCCTCTCATTGACGGAGAACAGCAGGAACCTCCCGCGCCAACTTTAAGCCGCGTCTCCGAACTGATTCGATGGCTGCACGCGACCGGCGAATTTGAGCAGGAAGCCTTGCGTCTGGAGAACTGGCGCAGCTACCTTGCTCAGCTGCGGCCCGAGAAAGCCGCTCACTGGATGAGCATTGCGGTCGAGATGTTCCGTAGCTTCGAGCAGGAGGTCGCTGGACAGCTTGGGGAGTACACCGCGCAGGTTGGGAGATTTCTTGCCGTCGAGTTTCCGCATCGCGGGTTGAGAGAAGACCGGCTCTTCTGCGGCCGGCCGCCCGCGGAGTACCACCTCAACATGGTTGCAGCCGAGATCATGAACCGTGGCCTGCGCGAGGCCTTCGATCACACAACCGAGAAAGTTGTGCTGGTGCCCGCATGCATGCGTGGCGCGCGGGCCGCCACCTGCCAGGCTCGCACCGACGGCGTCGATATCACCTGCTCTGGCTGCGATCCGGAGTGTGCCGTCAACGATATTACCCGACGCATGCGTAATCTCGGCGCGAGCGTGTATATCGTGCCCCACACCAGCGGGTTCAGCCGTTGGCTGACACGATGGCAACATCATCCGTCTGTAGGCGTAATCGCTGTGGCTTGCCTGCTCAACATTCTGCCCGGTGGCTATGAGATGCGCGGCCGCCGCATTGCCTCACAATGCGTGCCCCTCGACTATCCCGGCTGCAGAAAGCATTGGAGCCGTCAGGGAATTCCTACCGCCGTAAATGAAGACCGGCTGGTGCAGATCCTGCGGCCTCGGCCGTGCTGATATGGCGGTCGCCTCTCCACAGGCGCCCGCTGAAGCGGCCGATGCAATTGTCACCACATTGTCACTGAACCGCCGGCTTGATCCCTTTGCGCCCCGGTATCTCTTCCCGTTGCATTGGGCCAACTCCTTTCTTTGCCGTTCCTCAAGCCGGTTCAACTCGGGTTACGTCCATTTCGCTATCTTTCTGAGTGAAACAATTGCCTAACCGCCGTAAAATGGCGGCCATCAAAGAAACAGGAACGCAGGCGGGAAGATACGCATCAAAACCGCCGCGCAGCCTGGCAGTTCCCCCTTGCAAACAGAATTCTGGAGGCGAATGTGATTCGTACCTGGGCTGTACTCGTACTCTCTGCCGGAATGGCCTTACCCGCTCTTGCCATCGAGCGCGTAAACGTCGAGCAACTGGAGACCGTGCTGTCGAAAGCACAGGGCGTTTCTGACAATGATTTTGCCGCTCAGCTCGGCGATCTTCAACTCACTGAGCGCTTCTCTCCAAAGCGCGTCGAGCACTGGCAGGCAAGCATGCCAGGACCGCGCTCTCAGCGCGCCCTGTTAGGCCTCGCAGATCGCTCCGCCTTCCTCGAACCTCCGTCCTCGGAGATTCCAGGTCTGCCCGCCCCGAGCCTGGCCGAGCAACGCCGCATGATGGGGCAGGTGGCAACGTACGTCAGTAATACAATTCCGCAATTACCCCACTTCTACGCCGGACGAACCACCACCCATTTTGAGGATTTTCCGGGAACAGCGCATGGCACAGGACTCGACGAGACCGATTCCCTGCATGCTGTGCGCATCGTGCATGCCAATGTTCTCTATCGCGACGGCGAGGAAATTGTAGAGCCAGGCCGCGTGAAAGCGCAGAAAACACCTGCGGGCGACCAGGGGCTGCGGTCGTGGGGAGCCTTCGGGCCAATCCTCGGCTTGGTGTTGCTGGATGCAGCCGAGAACACGCTTGGCTGGGATCACTGGGAGCCAGGCGCAACCGGGCCCGTCGCGACCTACCGTTACGCGGTACCCAAGGACAAATCGCACTACGAGGTCCGCTACTGCTGCGTGGCTGAAGCGTATGGACTCGAGAGCCAGCCGTTCCAGGAGATGAGTGCCTACCACGGGCAGATCAGCGTCGATCCGGCGACCGGCGTGATCGTGCGCCTTACGGTGGAAGCGGAGCTGAACCTGGATGATCCCATTTCGCGCGCCGCGACCGCTGTCGAGTACGGTCCGGTCGAGCTCGGGGGAAAAACGTACATGTGCCCCGTGCGCAGCGTCTCGATCTCCGTTGCCCGGACGCTGCGCAACCTGCAGGATCCCAGCGGACACTCCTGGGTGGCGATGGGTCCGCGCCAGATGATGCTCAACCACGTCGAGTTTGAGAAGTACCATCTGTTCCGGGCTGAATCGCGCGTTCTCTCTGGAGCAGAGGAGCGCGCCGCCGGCCTTGCACCCGATGCAACCTTGCCTAAGTCTGCTGACACCGACATGGTGCCCGAAGATGTGGAACTCGCGGACGCTCCCGCACGGAAGCCAGCCGAGTCTGCGAGCGGAGACGTCGCTGCGAATGCGTCCACCTCCAGCGCCGACGGAGAAGCACCGGAGATCAGCACCGGCGAAGCGACGGGGCTCCCCGACATTCCTGCCAATCAGAATCAGACCGCCTCTGAAACCTCAGGCCTCACCTTGCGGATCAACGCGCGCCTGGTGGACGTGAATGTCGTGGCCCTCGATAAAAAAGGCCATCCGATCACCAACCTCAAGCCAGAAGACTTTGAGGTCTACGACAACGGTGTCAAGCAGGAGGTTCGCTCCTTCGCCCAGACCGATTCAGATTTGCAGGCGCCCGCACCCGCCGCAGAGCCTGCCGCTGCTCCAGCGCCTGCCGAATTCTCGAATCATTCGGCCGAAGCCCTTGCCCGCAAAACTGAAGGCAACACCGTGGTTCTTCTCGTGGATGGAAGCAACCTCTCGTTTAACGATTTCGCCGACGCGCGCCAGCAGATGGTTCACTTCCTGCAGACGCTCCCCTCCGGCGAGAGGGTGGCCCTCTACACCATGCAGTATCACGCCTATAAGGTGCTGCATGAGGCAACCACCGACCACGCCGCGCTCGCCGCGATGCTCGCAAGATGGATGCCCACCGCGCAGGATATGGCCAACGCGCAGAACGAGGAACAGCGCAACCGCCAACAGTTCGAGACCGTTCACAGTCCTGAAGATCTTCTCAGCGTCAACGGCAACTACACCATGGACAGTGGCGCGCAGACTGAAGCCCTCGATCCTAAGATGCGCGAGCTGGGCAGCAGACCCGTCCCCAACGCCCTCGACCTTCTGGTCAGCGTCGCCCATCACCTTGGCGCATTGCCCGGCCACAAAAACCTTGTCTGGGTCACCAGCGACAACGCTCTGGCTGACTGGAACAAGCTCTCCTTCAATCTCGACAAGGGTAGCCGCAACATCGAGCCCACGGCTCTCCGCGCACAGGAGGCCATGAACAAGGCCCACGTCAGTGTCTACCCACTCGACGCCTCCCGGCTCGAAGTCAACGTCGTCAGTGCAGAAATTGGCAGAAACAACGTGGTCCTTACGCCGACCTTCCAGCGCAACCCGGTTCAAGAGCAGCCGATGGAGGGAACCGAAATTCAGTCTGGTCAGCCGATCAACATCTTTGGCGGCGAACGTGATTTCGGCAGGGCAGGCCATCTCGATGCCCAGGCCCAGCAGGACATGCATTCCATCCAGGGCGTCTTTCGTGAAGTCGCCGACGCTACCGGCGGCCGCACATTCCGCCGCTCCAGCAATATCATCGGTGAGCTCGACTCAGTCGTGGCAGACGCGCACGCCACCTATCTGCTTGGCTTCTCGCCGAGTATGGCCGCTGACGGCCAATACCATCGGCTGATCGTTAAGCTAGTCGGCCATCGCGACGCAACGCTGCGCTTTCGTTCCGGCTATCTCTACGACAAGGAACCGAACTCGCTCAAGCAACGTTTCGCGCAGACGGTCTGGGATCCAGTGGATGCCACCGAAATTGCCATCACGTCAAAACTTGTTACTGATGCGGTCGGCAGCGCGCTGCGCGTCACGGTCGCGGGATCTGATCTAAACCTGACCAAGCAAAATGCGATCTGGACGGGCAAGCTCGATATCTTTCTCGTCCGGCGTGATCAGGAAACACTGCATGCCAAGGTCTCGGGCCTGACCGTAGGGCTGCGACTGAAGTCCGAAACCTATCGGCGAGCCATGAAGGAAGGCCTTACGTTCGATGAAAGGCTCGATACCAAGCAAGGGAATAACGGATCGCTGCGCGTTGTCGTCGTGGATGTAAACTCCGGCCGCATCGGTTCTGTGACCGTGCCGACCTCGGCGCTCCTTGCCCAACGTTGACGCAGCTACTCCTCGCGCAGCAGGATGATGGGATTAATCGAGAGCGCCCGCTGCGCGGGAATCCACGTGGCCAGCAGTCCCAGCAGGGCCATGGCGAGTACCACGCCCGCCAGCACCAGAGGGTCGCGCGGGGTTGCCAGATACACAATCGACTCCAGCACCCGTGTCGCCAGCAGGCCCAGCACCAGACCTGCAACAGAACCGCACGCCAGCAGCTTGACAGCGCGTCCCAACCCTGCGCTCAGCACCTGGCTCCGCTTCGCGCCAAGGGCTACACGAATGCCGAGTTCGCGCATCCGCTTGCTGACGGAATAGGCTGCCATCCCGAAGATGCCCGCGATTGACAGGATGGCTCCCATGATGCCCAGCGCACCCAGCGCCATGGTGGCCACTTTTGCCGGAAACTGCACCACCTCCAGCAACTGATTCCAGCTCTGGATGTCTACCGGGAGCCCGGCGTCAAGTTCACTGAGCTTCGCGCGCATCAGCTTCTGCAGTTGCTGCGGATCGCGCGTCGAGCGCACAACTAAATAGCTTTGCGGATCGTCGTAAAGCATCGACGGCATCAGGATGGCCGGCTCCGGCTCCTCGGTTAGCGAAAGGTATTTGCCATCCTCCACCAGACCCACAATCTCAACCAGGGTTCCATCGCCGATGCGGAAGCGCTTTCCCATTGCCCGGTTCGTGCTCCCGAACATCCGCAGCACAAATTGCTGATTCGCCAGCGCCGGCACCGGCACGCTCTTATCGTCACGCCAGGTGAAATCCCTGCCGGCAAGCAGCATTGTTCCCGCAGCCTTTAAGTAGCCCGGCGAAACATTGAAGCGGAACGGAGAGAGCGCCATGCTCGACGCAGTCCGATCTCGTGTCTGTTCGTTGAATACCTTCTCGCGAAATGCGGCCGTGTACACCAGCGGTGGATAGTTGTTCACCAAACCCACGGCCTCGACCCCAGGAATCGCTGCCATGGCGTCGAGCATCCTCCGATTGAATTGCGGAATCTGCTTCCCGCTGTATCCCACCGTTGCAAGGTTTACGCCAGCGAGCATGGTATTGCGTGGCTCAAAGCCGACGCTTGCGTTCACGCTCCGCATTAGTCCGCGCACCGCCACCAGTGAGGCCGTCACCAGCAGTGCACAAATCGCGATCTGCACCACCAGCAGAATGTCGCGCACCGTAACCTTGCGCCCCACTCGGGTCATGGACCCTGCCTTGACCACCTCGTAGGGGTGCGACCGCATCACCTGCCGCACCGGCACGATCCCGAATAACAGTCCACTGATCAATGAGAGCGCCAGCGCGACCGCGTAAATCCGGACGTCCATCGTTACAGGAATGTGGATCGGCGCCCCCGCGAAAGGCTGCCAGGTGCTCAGCCTGCGCAGAAGCGGCATCCCTCCGAGTACCCCCAGCGTTCCTCCGGTCAGCGCGATCAACACTGCCTCGGTCAACAACTGCCGCAGAATTCTCTTCCGCGTCGACCCCAGCGCCAGGCGCAGCGCCACTTCGCGCGCTCGGTCTGAAGCATGCGCTGCAAACAAACCACCCAGATTGGCGCACGCAGCCAGCAGGATCATCGTGGCCAGCGCCATTAACGCCGCAACGAACCCATGCACAGGTCCGCTGAAGGCCGACAGCCCCGTCCGACCTACGACCATATGCTTCGCTTCAAATTCCTTTGGATACGCATTCGCCAACTCCGTCGCAACACGGTTTACGTCCGCTTCGGCTTGCTGCTGCGTCACGCCCGGCTTCAAATGCCCGAATGTTTCGAACAGGGCTGCATTGTTTGCCCGGTCGGTCAGCGAATTTCCGCCGATCACCTCCTGCTCCACAACCGGCACAAAGAAATCCGGCGAGACAAACATGATCGTTCCGTGAAACTCGGGCGGGGTTACACCGATCACGGTGAATGGATGCTTGTTGACACGTACAACGCGCCCGATGATGCCGCGATCGTCCTGAAACCGCGAGTGCCAATACCCGTAGCTCAGCACCAGATACGGCGCGCTTGCCGGCCCACGCTCATCCACCGCTGTGTACAGCCGACCCAGATAAGGGTGCACATCCAACACCGTGAAGTAGTTTCCCGTGGTCGAAAAACCGCTGGCCACTCTCGGGTCGTTGCCGGGATCGATGGCTGTGCCCAGCGTAAAGTTGAACGCGGCCAGATCCTCAAAGCTATGGTTGCGGTCGCGAAGATCGACGTAGCTCGGGTAGGACTGGAATCCCAGGTCGGCGCCGTACTGCGTTCCGTACAGGCTCTTCGCATCGGGCACGTTGATCGTGTGTAGCAGCAGCGCATCCAGCACTCCAAACACCACCGCGTTCGCCCCGATGGCCAGTGCCAGCGTCACCACCGCGGCAACCGTGAACCCCTTTGACTTGCGTAGAATCCTCAGCGCAAATCGCACATCTTGAATGAGCGTCTGCATGAAATGCCCGCCCAGCGCTTCGTAGCTCTCCTCCTTGTAACGCTCGCGCCCGCCAAACTCGATGCGCGCCCGCCGCTCCGCCTCTGCTCGCGTCAAGCCGCCGCGCTCCAAATCATCAGCACGCAGTGCGATATGCGAGCCAAGCTCCTCGTCCATCTCCGCCGAAGTCCTGCCACGACGAAACCAATGAGCTGCAGCCGAGCGCAGGTATGCAAGGGGGCTCATACTTCCTCCGGTCGCGCAGCAAGAGCTGAAGTCATCGCCGCGGCAAGACGGTTCCACCCGGCCTGTTCTTCGCGGAGACGTTTCCGTCCCGCAGTTGTCAGTTCATAAAACTTGGCGCGGCGGTTGTTATCGGAGACACCCCAACTCGCTTTCAGCAAGCCCTGCCGCACCAGCCGAAACAATGCGGGATACAGTGCGCCTTGCTCGATGAGAAGTGCGCTGCCGGAGATTTGACCGATGCGCAGCAGAACTCCGTAGCCATGCAGAGGGCCAAGTGAGACAGCCTTGAGAATCAACAGGTCGAGTGTTCCTGGAAGCAATTGTGCCTGGTCGCCCATAGGCTCTCCTAATTTGATTAGGAGATTAGCGCCGCTTTCCTAAGCTGTCAAGGAGAAGGAGACTTGTTTGTGACGAATCGCCGCGAGAGCCGTCATGTCTCCGAGTCCAGCCGACGCATGTCCATAGGCTCATTTGGCGCACCCCCCGGCCAAAATGCTATGGTGAGTGCCACATGCCATTCGTGACGACAACCGAGGCGGGCGTTCCCATTCAGGGTCCCACTGCCACCCTGCTTTATGACGACTGGTACCCGGCTCTCCGCACCGATACGTTGCGCAAAGGAAGCCTCGCCAAGGCCATGCTCCTGAATATCCCTCTGGTCCTTGGGAGATTAAACAGCGGGGAGCTCTTTGCCATGCGCGACAGTTGCCCGCATCGAGGAATTCCCTTGAGCGATGGCTGGTTCAATGGCCAACGTGTCACCTGCCGCTATCACGGCTGGGAGTTCGAGCCCTGCAGCGGCCGCTGTGAATTGATCCCATCGCTCTCAAGCCAGGACCACCTCGACTCCACCAAGATCTACGCCACCGCTTTCCCCTGCGAAGAGCGCGATGGCCATGCGTGGGTCTTTGTCCCGAGCCCTGGGAGCGGAAGACGCCCGCACGGCGTGAGGCCGGTGCCTGAGCTCGCGAAGTTCAGCCCGCGCTTCCGTGCGGCCTTTCTCACTGCCGACCTGCCCTGCAATGTGGACCACGGCATCATCGGCCTGATGGACCCTGCCCATGGCCCCTTCGTGCACCAGGCATGGTGGTGGCGCAGCCGCTCGAGCATCCGCGAGAAGACCAAGCGCTTCGAGCCAATTCCAGAAGGCTTCCGCATGAGCGCCCACGCGCCCAGCGCCAACTCCGCTCCCTACAAGCTTCTCGGCGTCTACGGCCAGCCCGTCGAAACCACCATCGATTTCACGCTGCCCAACCGCCGCACTGAGGTGATTCGCTGCGGCGACAAATGGTTCTCAAGCCTCACCACCGTAACTCCAGTGACCGGCTCTACGTGCCGCATCGACGTCATTGCTGCCTGGAACGTCTTCTATCACGTTCCGTTCCTTACCCCAATTGCGAAGTTCTTCGGGGCCAGGTTTGTGCGCCAGGATCAAGTCACGATGATTCAGCAGGCCGAAGGCCTCAAGCACAATCCGAGCCTGATGTTGATCGATGACGCCGACAAGCCGGCCAAGTGGTACTTCGCGCTGAAGCAGGCACGGCTCGATGCCGTCGCCAGCGGCACGCCGGCGACGCATCCGATGAATGGACCGGTGGAATTGCACTGGCGCAGCTAGGTTCTGGGAGGATCGATCGGGGCGACCTAGGATTGGGCTTCGTTGTTCTCCGGCTTGTCGTCTTCTTCATCTTCGCCTTCGACTGAGATCCGCAGCGAACGCAGAAAGTTCACGTCGTTCTTGGTGAAGGGAGCGCCCTCAACTCCACCCTCGGCGCCGGCCTCCGGCTCGTCCGTCTCTTTGGAGACCTCGTTGAGGCCGATCGTCGCCTCCAGCATCAGCAGCACGTCGAAGCCATGACGACGAATGTCCTGGACAACACCCGCGATCTGCTCGCTCTCGATCACCGATTCGTGGATCGCCTCACCGAGTTGTTGGATCAATTCGCGCAGTCGTGATGTCAACTAAGCCTCCAAAACGTCTGCCGGCGCGATGCATGCGCAACGAACGGCGTGAGATTGTTCTACCTTACTTCCATAGCAAGCGGAGGGGCAACTGCGATTGCACTTGCATTTGTGCAAAGCGGGGCGGCTGTCCCACTGTTACCATCATATCGAAATGAGACCGGAAGCCGTTGGCCGCGTACTTGGAATCGGATTGCGAGTGGCAGGCCGTGTTGCCGGTCAGCGCCTGACCGCCAGCCAACCCGGCACGGCCTCCCCCGGCCCCCAGGGTCCGGTCAATCGCGGGTCCAACGGGTTCGCTGCGGGGCGTCAGGCGACCGTGAAAGCCACCGGTGGCCTTTCCCGCGGCCTGGGCGGATTTCTGAAGCCCTTTCGCCGCGTCGGCGGCATTCTCTGGCTTGAGGTTACCGGCGTTTTCTTCCTCCTGCCGGTACTCGTTTTCACTCCCACGCTCTGGCGTGCTCGAATGAGCTATGCTCACGGCCCCGACCACAGAACCTTTGTTGCGTCCGCCCTCGTGGTTGTTGTCTTCTTGTATCTGGGAGTCAGTTCCTTCTGGCGCGCGCGGCGCAAATAGACCGTGGGACACAGTGCCTACTACACTGCGTCTTTGTCATTCCCGCGGAGCAGAACCCACGTCGCGAGGCAGGCCACGACAAGGCCCACAAGCAGGATGCCGAAGTGATCGGCGCGACCCAGGTCCGCCCATCCGGAGTAAAACCGATGGATATCTTTCGGTGTCTTCGCCATCGCATTCATGATCGATTCCCCGCAGGCCACTCCCGCAGTACTGGGCCGTACAAGGTCAAACGCGACCGCGACGAGATTGTTTCGCTGGCATTGTCTAATTCACGCGCGTCTGCGACCGATTGGCGCAATCGCATAATTCAGCTGCACAAGCACAATCACCGCGATGCTGAGCCAGTTGCTGTCAGCCAATACAATCCCAGCGCCAGCCTGTACTCGATGGACTCGGCGAGGAGCAGCGTCGATAGCGGCATCAGCGTGATCGCAAATAGAAATCCTAGATGAATCCAGGTCAGATCGCGTGTGCCTTCGCCGATATGGTTCAGCTGCGTCTGCTGCTGGCCCAGAAAATTCCCAGCGTCAAAAAACTCATCCCAGAGGTCAGCCACTGTGGACCCATGGCGCAAGGAGCCGCAAGCAATTCGTGCTCGCTGTGCACCTGCGCCGCTGTCGGAATGTGAAGATCCAGCACCAGCAGAGTCATCGCGCGAAAAAGCCGTCGCTTAGCGCGGCCAGCCGCTCGTGCTGCGGCCTTGAATCACGTTATAGAGAGTCAGCATCGAATCCAGATCCTTTCTGCCCAGGGCTCTCGTCGGAGCTGGCTACAACCGGGGAATTCGTGAGGATTTTCGTGCCTGCGCCAGATGCCACACTGCCAGGCCCAGGGCCAGCGTCCCCAATCCAAATGCCAAAGCGGCGTGGCGCCCCGGCGGCATCGTCCAGCCTTGATAGAAAGCGAACCCCGAGGCGATCAACATCATGATTCCACGAACAGGGCTCATTTCATCCCATCGCAAGCGGCAGATCGGTTCATCGAAGTTGCCTCAAGGTTAGAGTAGATTACTCTCATGGCTACTCCCTCCGCACCCGTCGCTCCGGCACTCAAAAAGACCGCTCTCAACGCCACCCATCGCGCCCTCAAGGCCAAAATGGTCGACTTCGGCGGATGGGATATGCCTGTCGAATACCCGGGTAACGGCGGCGGCCTCATCGCTGAGCACCTCGCAGTCCGCACCGCTGTTGGCATCTTCGACGTAAGCCACATGGGCGAGATTCAGTTTAGAGGTCCCGGCTCGCTCGCCGCCGTGCAGCACATCACCATGAATGATGCCTCCCGCCTCAAAGACGGCCAGGCGCACTACTCAGCGCTGCTCACCCCGAATGGGACGTTCGTCGACGACATACTCGTCCACCGCATTGGCGAAAACGATTATCTGCTGGTGGTCAATGCCGGCACCAAGGACAAAGACCTTGCCTGGATTCGCCAGCAGGTCGGCTCGTTCCCCAGCATCCACCTCAACGACTACTCAAGCTACTACTCGCAACTCGCCCTCCAGGGCCCGCGCGCGCTCGAGACTCTGCAGAAACTGACTAAGGTCGACCTTGGAGCCATCAAAAACTACTGGTTCACATTCGGCCAGGTTGCCGGCGTGTACAACGTTCTGATCGCGCGCACCGGCTACAGCGGAGAGGACGGTTTCGAGGTCTACATTCCTTCCGATGAAGCCACCACCGTAAAAATGTGGAACGCTTTGCTCGAGGCCGGATCGGAGTTTGGCATCCGTCCGTGCGGACTCGGCGCGCGGAATACACTGCGTCTCGAAGCGGGCATGAGCCTCTACGGCCATGAAATCTCTGAAGACGTCAACGTCCTCGAAGCAGGGCTGGACCGCTGGCTCAAGCTCGACAAGGGTTCCTTTATTGGACGCGATGCGCTGCTTCAGGAGCAGGCAAGAGGCGGGCCAGAACGCAAGATTGTCGGGCTCCAAATGTTGGAACGAGGGATTGGTCGCGACGGGTACTCCGTACTGTCTGTCGACGGGGAGCGCATCGGCACGGTCACATCCGGTTCGCCTGCGCCCTTCCTCAAGACCAACATCGCCATGGCACTTGTGCCCACTTCCGTTGCTCAAAGCGGTGCCGAGGTTTTCGTCGAGTGCCGCGGCAACCGCGTTCGCGCCAAACAGGTACCGTTGCCGTTCTACAAGCGCGCGAAGAAGTAGCGCATCTCGTCCGCTCTCTTCGAGTCAACTTCAAGCCCGGCGGAACAGGCCAATTTTCGCGGCGATGGCGCGCACTTCCGTGAGCTTCTGCGCCGATGTGCGACGAGTTCTGTAAACGAAAATGTTGCGAAATCATTTATACTTCAGTACGATACCCGTCCCACCGTTCCCTACCCCCCTCTTGGGCCGGGTGTTAGGTTTCTTTAAGTTTTAATAACTGGCGAGCGCTATGGACGAGATTCCCTCGGGGGGCAACAAAACGCGCGTTCCCGGAGATCCCGCGCCGCAAGGCGTACGCGCCCCTGTTTTGTCCGTTCCGCCCGAGAGTTCCGCGCCCCTTCCAGGTCACGCAGCCTCGCCCGATCCCGGCGCAACCGTCATTTCAACCTCTCCCCTCCGCGCAGACTCCGATCCGCTGGCACAACAGTCGCCGCCAGCTACGCCCAGTGACGCCGGGCAACACCGGGATATCAGCGCGACGATCGTGACCGGCGGAGCCACCATCGTCTCTGGGAGCCCCGTGCGCCAAAGCCCCACAGTCATCAGCGGCGATGGCGCAGGTGGAAATGCGATCCTCTTCCAGGAAGGGACCCTTCTCGGCAATCGCTACGAGATTCTCGCACTCCTCGGTGAGGGCGGAATGGGCGCCGTGTACAAGGCCGCTGACCGTGAGGTGGATCGGATAGTGGCCTTGAAAGTCATCCGGCCCGAGATGGCTGCCAATCCCGAAATCCTCGCCCGCTTCAAACAGGAGCTCCTGCTCTCGTCAAAGGTCACTCATCGCAACGTGATCCGCATTTATGATCTGGGAGAAGCCCAGGGCGTGAAGTTCATCACGATGGAATACCTCCAGGGTGAGGATCTGCTGCGCATCTTGAAACAACGAGGGAAGCTCCCAGTAGCGGAAGCGGTCGACATCATGGAGCAGGTCGCCAGCGGGCTGGCCGCGGCTCACCGTGAAGGAATCATCCACCGCGATCTGAAGCCGGGCAACATCATGCTCGACAAAAGCGGACGCGTGGTGGTCATGGACTTTGGCTTGGCGCGCACCTTCTCCGGCGACGGAATGACCCGCACAGGCGCGATGCTCGGGACCATCGAATATATGTCTCCGGAGCAGGCCCAGGGCATGGATGTGAAGGCCAGCTCCGATATCTTCACCGTCGGCCTCATCCTCTATGAGCTGCTCACCGGGACCACTCCTTTTTATTCCGAGAGCGTGATCGCGAGTTTACTGAAGCGCACACAGGAACGCGCTCTGTCGTTGGTGAATGTCGATAGCAATATTCCCGGCTCGCTGAGCAACATCGTTGCCAAATGTCTTGAAAAAGAGCCGGCAAACCGCTACCAGAGTGCGGACGAGCTGGATGCCGATCTCCTTGCATGGCAAGGCAAGGGCGGAAAGAGGGTCTCTGCTTCCTCAGCGCGACGGCGCATGAACCGCATTCGAGAGCTTCCCTGGCCACGGCTCGCCTTCGTCGGAGTTTCGATTGTGTCTATCGCGGCTGCAGTTGCCTGGTACGCCACCCGAAGGCAGACGGCCCCAAAAGCCGCGCCGCCCACCTCGGTCTCAGTGCTGGTGGCAGACTTCGCGAACCACACCGGCGACCCGCTCTTGGACAACACTCTGGAGCCGATGCTCAATGTGGCTTTGGAAGGCGCGAGCTTCATCAACGCCTATAGCCGCGGAGATGCGCGCAAGCAAGCAGAGAAACTCGCTCATCCCACCGACAACCTCGACGAGCAGTCAGCGCGCCTGGTCGCGGTGAACCAGGGCGTTAACGCCGTGGTTACGGGCGACATCAGCCTGCGCGGCGACCAGTACGACATTACGGCGATCGCCCTCGACGCTGTCAGCGGTAAAGTGATTGCGCGATCAGACGTGACCGTGACCAACAAGCAGGAGATTCTAAGCAGTCTTCCCAAACTGGTTGCGCCTATTCGGCAGGCCCTGGGCGACAATACGCCCGCCTCGGTGCAGTTTGGCGAGGTCAGCGGCGGTTTTATCGCGGCATCCCTTGAGGCGGTGCACCAGGATGCTCTCGGTGTCGAGGAGCAATTCGAGGGCAGGTTCCAGGAGGCGTTCAACTCCTTCCAGAAGGCGGCAGAACTGGATCCAAAGTTTGCGCGGGCCTACTCCGGCATGGCGGCCATGGCTCAGAACCTGGGCAGATCCAGCGATGCCGTGAAGTATATGAAGTTGGCGATGGAACACGTCGACCGCATGACCGAGCGGGAACGCTATCGCAATCGCGGGCTCTACTATCTCACCACCGGTGACTGGCAGAACTGCGTTCAGGAATACTCGCAGCTGGTTACGCACTATCCCGCTGATCGCGTCGGTCAGAACAACCTTGCCAGTTGCTATGTGCAGTTGCGCAATGCACCCAAGGCGCTTGAAGCCGCCCAGCACGCAGTTGAGATTGTTCCCAAGGGAGTGGGGCCGCGGCTGAACCTGGCATTCATCAGTGCCTTTGCAGGAGATTTTGCTGAGAGCGAAAAAGAAGCGCGCACTGCCCTGCAGATCAGTCCGTCGGCTTCGCTGGGATACCTGATCCTCGCCGAAGCCGAGCTTGGGCAAGGACAGACCGACAAGGCCGCGCAAAATTACCATGAGCTCGAGAAGTCTGGTCCGCTTGGCGTCTCGACCGCCAACGCCGGCCTCGCCGACCTTGCTGCCTATCAAGGCAGGTATGCGGAGGCAGCGCGCCTGCTCACCGCTGGAGCGGCCGCGGATGCGACGGCCAAGATGGCGGATAGCGCCGCAAGGAAGTATGCGGCGCTTGCCAATATCGAGCAGTTGCAGGGACACCAGGCCGAAGCTCTCTCCGACATCGGCAAGGCGTTAGACAATAGCAAGTCGTCCTCGATTAAGTTCCTGGCAGCCATCGCCTATGTCGATGCCGGAGACCTTGCGAAAGCGCAAAAGCTGGCCACGAGCCTCTCTTCAGAGCTGTCGAGCGAGCCGCAGGCTTATGGCAAGATCGTCGCCGGGTTGATCGCTCTGAAACGGAAAGATGCCAGGGAAGCAATTCAGCAGATCACAGCCGCAAATGCGCTGCTGGATACTTGGATCGGCCGCTTCGAACTGGGGCGGGCCTACCTCGAAGCCGGAGCGTTTACCGAGGCTGACTCGGAGTTCGATCAATGCTTGAAGCGCCGCGGCGAAGCCATCGAACTGTTTGATGACAACGTGCCGACGTATGCCTACTTCCCGCCCCTGTATTACTACCAGGGACGCGTGCGGGAAGGAATGAAGAGCGAGGGCTTCGCGGATTTCTATAAGACCTATCTCAGCATCCGCGGTCAGTCGTCAGAAGATCCGCTGGTTCCCGAACTCCGCCACCGCGTCGGCCAATAAAAACAGAGCTTGTCCTTCTGAAATAAACCGTGGTATCGCGGACGCACCGTGCCCCCTCCATTCGCTTTTTTCCTGGCGAATGGGTGGGAGGTCGCAACCCACGATCATCCCGTTCGCTTTTCATGGGGTCCCCAAGAAGCGGTCTTTGCTTCTTGGGGCAGAGTTCGGGGGTGGTGAGCGAAGAATCTGCTTCTGTTCTTTCGGGCAACGAAAGCGAGACAGGCCCCCTAATTTCCCTTCCCTGAAAGCGCGACAGTCTGCGTCCCGCCGCCGGCTTGTGCGTTGTCCACCACCGTCAAGCTGGCGCTGAACGTGCCCGTTGCCGAGGGCGTGAACTTGATCGCAATCGTGCACTTCGCCCCCGCTCCAAGCGAGCTTCCGCAGTTATTGCTTTGCACAAAGCTCGTTGCGTTTGTCCCCTTAACGCTGATGCCCGCGCCGCTGAAGATCAAGGGCGTGCCTCCCGGGTTGCTGAGTGTCACGTTCTGCGTGCTGCTGGTGGCGTGCTTCACAGTCCCGAAGTTCAGGCTCGTCGGATTGAAGCTTGCAAACGGCGCGATAACCAGCGCGCTGAGCGTTACCGGCTGCGGACTGCCGGGTGCGTTGTCCATGATCTGCAGAGTTGCGGTTTGCGGTGTGTAGTACGGACCCGCGACAAAGGCAATCGTGATTGTGCAGCTCTTTCCGGCTGCCAGCGGTTTCGGGCAGAGATTCACTGCGACGAATTCGTTGGAATTGCCTCCCTTCACAATCGCAAGCAGAGGCTGGTTGACGGTAAGGGGTCCCGACCCGGTATTGGTCACAGTGATGTTCTTCGTCGTGATGCTTCCCAGATACACCGTGCCGAAGTTAATCGCCGAAGGCGACACACTCACCAGTGGCCCGGTCGCGGTCACTGTCTTGGTCACCTGCGGTGCCGGTGCGTAGGTCGTACTGCCGGCCTGGTTCGCAAACACTGAGCAGGTTCCCGTGCTGTTGGTCATGGTGTAGGTGGCACCGACGTTGCTGCAAACCCCGGCGCTGGTAAAGGTCACCGGAAGTCCGCTGGAGGCCGTAGCCACCACCTTGAAGCTGCTCTGGTACGCGGCCGTCGAAGGAGGAAGCGTGGTGAAGTTGATCGTCTGCGCCGCCGACGACGGCAGGATCGGGAACGATCCCGACACCGACTTGGCGGCGTTGTAGGTCGTACCGCCCGGTTGCGCCGCGGTGATGGCGCAGCTGCCCGTGGCGTTCAAAGCCACGGTCGCTGAAGAAACACCGGCAGTAATCGACTGGTTCACGATGGCGCAGGGTCCCGTCGTGCTGAAGTTCACCTGTAAACCATTCGGGGTGCCATTCGACAACGCAGTTGCAGTCACCGTGGTCTGCGTCGTCACGAGAGCAGAAATCGGCAATGTGCCCAGCGTGATGCTCTGGTCATTCTTCAGCACCGCCGGCTGCGAGGGTGGACTCTGACGTGTCGTCATGGTGTCTGTGTCCGGAACGAGGTTCGTCCCGATCGTGTACACCACGGTCGCAGACGTTGTATCCGGGTTCGTGTCAATAAACTCCGTCACTGGCGGATTGCCGGTGACAGTGCCGATCACGCTCGGCGTGGCTCCATTGGAGCTGCGATAGACGGTGTAGGACTGCACCACGCCAAAGGACGGCGCTGTCCAGTCGATCCTCACACCACCCGCCGGTATCGGCGTCTCCGTCGGGTTTGACGGCGGGCGAACAATCGAATTGGCGGTTTCATACGTCAGCTCCGTCGAAAGGGAGCCGCCGCTGCCCAGGGTCACAGTGCCGCCGCTTCCTAGCGCAACAGTACCTCCGCTGCCCAAGGCAATTGTGCCGCCGCTACCTAACGCAACGGTGCCTCCACTGCCCAGCGCCACAGTACCTCCGCCGCCCAGAGTGCTAATGCCGCCGCTGCCCAGCGCTACGGTTCCACCACTGCCCAGAGTTACGGTACCGCCGCTGCCGAGTGTCACGGTTCCGCCGCTGCCCAGCGTGACGGTGCCGCCACTGCCCAGAGCCACGGTCCCCCCACTGCCCAAGGCAACCGTACCGCCGCTCCCCAACGTGATGGTTCCACCGCTGCCTGTGTTAAAGGGACCTGGGCCGAACGAGACAGGAGTTCCGCCTCCCGTGGGGACGAAAGTCCCGCCGCTGCCCAGAGTCACGGTGCCGCCGCTCCCGAGGGTCACCGTTCCACCGCTGCCGAGAGTGACCGTCCCACCACTACCAAGCGTCACAGTCCCACCGGCACTGCTGATCGTTACACTGCCGCCGCTGCCGAGTGTTACCGTGCCGCCGCTGCCGAGCGCGACTGTTCCACCGCTACCCAACGCGATGGTGCCTCCTCCGCTCCCGGACACCGTACCACCGCTGCCGAGAGTGACTGTACCGCCGCTGCCAAGAGTGACCGTACCACCGCTGCCCAGGGTGACTGTGCCGCCGCTGCCCAGCGCGACCGTCCCGCCGCTGCCAAGCGCGACCGTCCCGCCACTGCCCAATGCGATAGTGCCGCCACTCCCCAGTGTCACAGTTCCACCGCTGCCCAGCGTCACCGTGCCACCGCTGCCCAGCGCAATGGTGCCGCCGCTCCCGATCGAGAAGATGCCTCCCGACGAAACCTGGGTCACCGTGCCGCCGTCTGTGATGACCGCGCTCCCGTTGATGGTCACGGTGCCGCCGCTGCCCAGCGCGACCGTTCCACCGATGCTCGGCGTCACTGTACCGCCGCTTCCGAGGGTGACCGTTCCACCGCTTCCCAGCGTGACCGTCCCAGCGATGCCGAGCGCAATGGTTCCACCGCTGCCCAGGGTGACGGTACCGCCGCTGCCCAGCGCGACTGTCCCTCCACTGCCCAGGGTGACGGTCCCGCCAGCGCCCACGTTCGCCGTTCCACCTATCCCGACGTTCGTTGGTGCCGTCGATCCAAACGAAAGCACGCTTGCCAGCGATGCGAATTCACCCCCAGTAGCGCCTACCTGCCGCAGATCGATGCTGGCCCAATCGTTGAATCCCCGCATCTGCGTATTCACCTGGCCATCGAAGTTGATGTCCTGCGAAGCCGTCCAGGCCGGAGTGATGGGTGCAATCGGCGCATCCACTCGGTAAGCCGAATCGTTATTTAGCGGAGAACCGTCGCAATGCCGCGTGGCAGGGCTGGCCGGCGAGCCGGATACGTAGGGAACGTACCAGGCCGAAGTTGGGAAAGTCGCGGGGTTGCTGCCGTCGGTGAGCGACCCTACCGGTGACGTTTCGTCCAAGGTGACGAGCGTCTGGTTCGAGAAAGCGACGGCTTGATTCGGTCCCACCCCATCCAGTTGGAAGAGGTAGTTCATCGAGCTCTGATAGTTCGGCTTGCAATTGGCTTCGAACGTCGGCAGGTAGCTACCGGACGCGCCGTCGTAGTAAAGTCCGCCGTGGCTCAAGCCAAGGGTGTGCCCGATCTCGTGGAACAGCGTGCCCGCGATGACGTTGGCGCGTTTGCTCATGTCCTGATTCGTGGCGGTCAACCAAAGTCCCAGCGTCACGGCAGAATCGGCGCCGCCCAAATCGGAGTATCCCGAGATGCTCGTAATCGTGCCCGACGTGAGACCGATGACCGGCTCAGGCAAGTCTGGGTTGGGATAATTCCATGTGCGGGCGCCGGAAGGAGTCGTGAAGGCGATTGTCTTGGTATCCGTGCAGCTCGGCTTGTCATAGATCCCGTTGAGGCTGGGGTCCCCGAGAACGCCGGAGAGGGTAATGCGGCTGGGGCAGGTGCTCCCCGTGCCTCGGTCGGCGGTCGTAATGATGGTTTGGCCACCGGCTGTACTGTTGATTGATACCAAGCTGCCGAAACGCGAATTCCACGCCGGGATCGCCAGGGAGTGCCCGAACAGAACGTAGTGATAGCTGTCCTTCTGCCCGTAGGGGAAACGAGCTGTGCAATCGCCACCTGTCGCGCAGGCAATCAGATTGCGCGGCCACAGCTTCGAGATTTCCAGGCTGTTCTTCCAGCTGATCACGCCCGGCTGGCCGGGGAACTCGCACAGTTGGCCCGCAGTGTCGGTGCAGGTGTCTTCCGGTACCGCATTGCCAATCTGAAGATGCAGGTGCACTCCGTTGGTGGCGAAAGCCTGCTGCACCATCGCCAGCGGATCCTTCCCCGTCGCGTCCGGTGAGGGGAACAGATTCTCTCCGGAGGAATCGCATGTTCCATCCGATTTCACAATGCCGCACATGTAGTCGAGTTGCACGAACAGGTCCTTCTGGCCATGCGTCGCGCCCGGCAATGGCACCCACAAGCCGGTCTTCACGTCGTAATAGCCCGGATTGCCAGCATGGGGATCGTCCACACCAGCCGGGGGGCCCGCCTTCCATGCATCCAGAATGCCGTCGTTATCGCTGTTCGCCACTGGCGTGCTGAGAATGACCGCCGCATAGGCGTTGTTGGCATTCAGCGTCGCGCCGTAGTGATCCGCATTTGCGGCGAGTGCGGGAGTGCTGGAGCTGGTGTTCCAGGCTCCTTTGGTGGCGTAGAGGCTGGTCAGTTGGGGGGCGGGGTTCGTTCCGCCCACGGCTGCGTCATAGAATCCGGCGATATTCTGCGTGGTGCCTGTGGACAACGCCGAACCGTCGTAGATCACGATGGACTTCAGCGGGAAGTCTTTCGACAGGACACGGTAGATGACCACCAGGCTGGCGCCCTCGGCGGTCGGGAACCCGGTTCCTCCGCTGTCGGGCAGAGAGATCTTAAAGTCACCCGAGCCGGACCGGATCCCGTTGGTTCCCCCCGGAAGATAGGCGTTCACGTCGGCACGATAGACGCGCAAGGTACCGTTCATGGAATTGTCCGGGTTCGGCTGATCGGTCCCGATCTGCTGGCCGGCGATGGCGTACCCAAGGAAGGTGCCATTGGCTCCCGAGGCCGTCGCTGTATTCTCAAGCGTCGCCCAGTAGAGGTAGACGGCCAGAATATCGGCGCCGTCGGGAACACCCTGGCTGCTTTCGGTGCGATTGGGGATGTGGATGGTTCCTTGTCCGCTCGTGCCCGTTCCCCGAAGGGAAACCCCCGCAGTGGCATAGTCCCCGGTGACGAAGTAGTTGTTCTGCAGTGTGAGGGGGTTGGGCGCAGAGGCTTGCGGTCCGCTGGAGATGACCAGGTTCACCGCGGATCCTAAATTGGCGCTCCCGCTGGCCGGGCTCTGGCCGGTGACCGTGCCCAGAGGCATGTTGCTGGATTGCGTGCTCACCGTTCCCAACACCAATTGCGCTGCATTGATCGCATTCGTCGCTTCATCCTGCGTCAACCCAACCACGTAGGGAACCTGCACCTGCGGCGGACCGCTGGAGACGTCGAAGCTTACGGGCGATCCGGCAATCGCCTGTGTGCCCGCGAGTGGGGTCTGATCGATGACAATGCCGGCAGGGATTACTGTGCTTGGTTGCATCGTTGCGGTGCCCAGAGTCAGATTGGCAGCTGCGATGGCCGCCTCCGCAGCTGTATCCGTCAACCCAGCCAGGCTGGGGACTGTCACTTCGGATTGAACGTGCGGCGTGAAGCTGAATCCCATCAGCTCATGCTGCTCGTAGTTAGCGCCGGTGGCGGCGGTGAAACCGATGTAGGCAGTCCCATTGCTCAGATTGATGTACTGCGTGATGTCGAACGGCCCCGAGAACACAGGCACCGAACCGGCGATAGGCGTGTGTGTCCCCGCGTTGAACGTCGGATCGAGATACACAGAAATGGTTTTCGGGTTCGAGTCGTTGGGGCCGTTGTATACGATGACAACCTGATGCGGATGGCCGTCGGGGAGATAAACCGTGCTGCCGGTCGCGGAACTTTTCGGGTTCGAAGCGAGAGCGCCCACGCCGCCGAGAGCGATCAGACAGTTCGGCCCACCTTGGTGCGCAGGGGAGTTGGCGACGCCGGGCCCGCAGCTCTGCAGAGCCATGTGGTTATCGTCGTTGCCGTAGCCATCGTCGGGGTCAATCGGCTTGTTATA
This sequence comes from uncultured Acidobacteriaceae bacterium, assembly GCA_963760475.1. Lineage (GTDB taxonomy): Bacteria > Acidobacteriota > Terriglobia > Terriglobales > Acidobacteriaceae > Telmatobacter. Next base: position 550,500 of record CAVXDG010000015.1, read on the forward strand.
GAATGTGTCCATTTCGAGAGCGACGCTGTTGTCGATGCCCGCGTATCCGATGCCGCCGCCGGCACCGCCAACAACGGTGACTCCCGAACCGGCTTCAAGGCTTTTTGTGATGGAGTCGGTCTGGCCGCCGGCAGCGTTTTGGATGACGAAGGCGAGTCCATCGGCGGTGCAGCAGTTTCCTCCTAGAGACGAAGCCGTGAGTCTGACGGCATACCAGGCAGTGAATCCGTTCGCGACATTCTGCGGGATTGTGTACCACACGCTCGAGGCTTGGCCTCCCTGGGCCGCTGTCAACTGCAGCGCATAGTTGGTGCTGCCCGTGCCTCCATCGGTGCTTGCGTTGGGATCAATCGCCAGCGGGTAAGTATCCTGGACGAAGCTGAGCCCAGTTCCCACCGAATTGAAGCAAAACAGAACATTCGTCGTACCCGAGCCGCAGGTCGTCGACGTCTGCCCAGTCGCAGCTTGAGGAGTGTTGAAGTCCGGGTAATTGATCTGCTGCGCCGGGCTCCGCAAAGCGAAAAGAGTCGCGAGAAAGATACCGCACAGAATCACAATCAAGCGAGGGCGCAGCCTCGCGTACCGCACTCCGGAAGCCGAGCCAGCGGACTCGTTAGTCATCTTTGAGGTTTCCTTGAAAGCGAATCCGTGGGAATGAGCTGTGCCTGGTTCCGTTGCGCGCAAAATCATGGTTCTCCTTTTAGGGCCCTGACCCGGTAAAAACACAGACACACCCAGCGTGGCCGGGAGTCAGGCAAAGCCTTTTCCGTCAACGCCGTAGCGCATTGTCGCTCGACACTATCCCAACCATCCCGGGTCCTGCCGAAGCGGGTGATCAAATTGTCCTTGGGGGGGAGAACCACTACTTTTCGGGCTTTTCCTGCCGCATCGTTAGCGTGCGGTTTGCACTTTCGTTGGGGAAGCCTCGAAGGAGTAGTGAGCTTCAAAACTATTGATCGCATTGTGGATTGTCAAGATATTTGGACAAATCCAGCCCAAAATTCGCCATGCCTTAAAGCGACCCCAACCCACGCCCCGTTCCATCCATCGCCGCTCGATTCAGGCGCTGCTAGAATGCACTCACACAAGCCATGTCTGAATCGCCCGCTTCTGTTCACGCATATATCGAGGTCGCATTTTCCGACCGTCCCGCGCAGGTGGTTCCGGTCGATGACCTCCCGTTCTTCATCGGACGAGGCAGAGAGAACGGCAACCACCTCTCTCTCGATGACATGCGGATCTCGCGTAAATGCGCAGCCATTTCCGCCGGCCCCTCCGGTTTGCTCATCGAAGATCGAGGTCAGCGCGACGGCGTCTTCATCAACGGCCTCCCCACAAAGACAAGAACGCTTGCCAATGGCGACCGGATCCGTCTCGGGACCGACGACGGATGCCAGCTCGTCTTTCGCCTGCCGTCTGAAGAGATTTCCCAGCTCCAGGCCGAGACAAGGCTGCGGAGCCTGATTAGCTTCAAGGCCAACGACTCCGCCGACGAACTGAATGGGCTCAGGCTTCTGCTTGAGGTCACGTCCCTCATGCACTCCCAGCTTCCGCTGGAGTCTGTGCTCGCCGCCATGCTCGATCATGCCATTTCCATTACCCACGCCGACCGCGGAATGCTGCTCGAGCCCGATGAGTCCGGCGCGTTGCAGGTCAAGGTGGGCCGCGGGCGCGACGGCGAAATTCTTGCGCCTGAAACGATGAACCCCAGCCGGTCCGTACTCGGCAGGGCCATCGAGCTTGAATCCGCGGTGATCAACGAAGACCTGAACTTTGCCGACATGAACTTGCAGGGTGCGCACAGCGTAGTGATGCAGCTGTTGCGCTCCGCGGTCGTCATTCCCCTCTTCGGCGCGCCCCGCGGAGGAGCCTCAAAGCGTAAGTTGCTGGGCGTCATCTATCTCGATTCCAAGCGTGCCGCCACCTTTTCAGCGCTCGATCGCCAGATCCTCGATGCCCTTGGCGCGCAGGCCGCAAGCATCCTCGATAACGCCCGGCTCATCGAGCGCGAGCGCGAGCGCCAGCGTCTCGAGCAGGAACTGAATATTGCGCGCCAAATTCAGCAGGCCCTCGTACCGCAGGGGCTGCAGGACTTTCCGCATCTCGCGGTCACCGGAGTCCACCACCCCTGCTACGAAGTCGGCGGCGACTATTTCGATGTTTGCCCTCTAGAAGACGGACGCATCGCGCTGTTGATAGCAGATGTTGCCGGCAAAGGCCTCGGCGCTGCGCTGCTCACCACCATGCTGCAGGGGGCTCTCTCCGGCATGACCCTCGGCGTCGACCCGGTCAAGGTCTTCAACCACCTCAACCGCTTTCTCTGCACTCGCGATGCCGTGGGCCGCTACGCAACCATGTTCTTCGGACTCATCAGCCCCGATGGCATGCTCGAATTCGTCCGTGCCAGCCACCCCTCGCCCTTGCTGCTGCGCCAGGGGCAGGTCAGCGAGCTCTGCACCGGTGGTTCCTTCCCGGTCGGCTTGATCGAACAAGCCACTTTTGAGGCGGAGCGCATTCAGCTCCAACCCCAGGACACGCTGGTGTTCTACACCGACGGAGTCTCTGAAGCTGAAAATCGTGACGAGAAGCAATTTGGGGATGAGCTGCTCAAACAAGAGCTCGCCCGGCATCAAGATTCCTCCCTGGGCGACATCAAGGATGGAATCCTTGGCGCGCTTGAGAAGTTCACCGCGGGCGTTGCCCAGTCCGACGATATCACCCTTCTTGTCGTCCGCTATACGGGTGCTGGAGTGCTCGCAGCGGCGACCGAGACACGTCCCGCGTAACCAGCCGTTAACAATCGCCGGTTAGGATGAGCGAGACTCATCGGCAATCCACCGCCGGAGCCCATCCATACCGAAAGGAAGCAGCATGACAATCTCGACCGAGTCCATCGAGGGTGGCATCACCCGGGTTCTTCTGGACGGGCGTCTTGACATTCAGGGCGCGGCGGCCGTGGACCTGCGCATGAACGTGCTGGCCGGCAGCAGCAAGTTTCTCCTGATCGATCTCAGCAAGGTCTCATTCCTGGGCTCGATGGGACTGCGCTCGATCATCATCCCCGCGCAGGCGGTTACGCGCCGCGGCGGCAAGGTTGCGCTATTCAGCCCCGTTCCCATGGTCGAAGAGGTTCTAAAGGCCAGCAGGGTCGATGAGATCATCCCCATCTTTCACGATCTCAACGCTGCGGTTGCAGCGCTGTGCTAGCGAAGCCGAACCTCCACACCCACCAGGCTCACGCCGCCCACGGGGAGCCTGAGACGCTCTGGGATCATCCGCAAGACCGTCTGGAACTGGACAGCAAGCTCAGCGAGTTGAGCCGGGTCGTGCCATGGATTGAGACGGTCGCCAATCGGTACAGCTTTAGCGCGGATTCCCGATTCGCCATCCAATTGTGCATGGAAGAGGCATTGGCCAACGTGGTTATGCACGGCTATCGGAATGAGCCCGGGCACCCCATCGTCCTCAAGACGTCGGTCGCAGGGGGGTCACTCTTTTTCCGGATCGACGACAAAGCGCCGCCCTTTGTTCCGGCCGACCCAGCTTTGCGCAATGACACTGCAGGCCCCGCCAGCCTCGAAACGATTCAACCTGGCGGAAATGGCATTCATCTCCTGCACCGCTTCGCAGAATCGCTGGCCTACGACATTCTTCCCGACGGAAACCGGCTCACGATCGGGTTTGCGCTTCCCGTCGCCGCCGCTGCAAAGTCGATCTACTCGGAGAATCAGGCCTCGACGCGTGAATCCGAAATCGACGAGAGCTGAACGGGTCCCGGCGATGAGGAGCTCTCCTCTTCGGCATCCTCAGGGCAATAGATCATGAACGCGCCGCGCATAATGAGCGGTGTAATGAGCGTCGTCAGCAGAACCACCGTGACCATCACAGCAACTTCCGGTTCCTTGAAGATGCCGGTGCTTGCACCCATCGCGGTCACAATCAACCCCACCTCGCCCCGGGAGATCATGCCACAGCCCACGCGGAAACTGCGGACCGTCCCCATCCCCATTCCCAGGGCCGCCATGCCGCAGCCCACCAGCTTGCTCACTACGGCAATCAGAAAGATGACGCCAAGCAGGAGCCAGTGCCCACCCAGGGCGCGGAAGTTGCTTGAGAGGCCAATTGAGACGAAGAAAAGCGGAATCAGCAGTCCATGGCCGATTGCGTAAAACGTGCGCTCAATGAGCGTCTTGAGCTTCGCACCGGCAAAGACATACCCAAGCAGGTAGGCTCCGGTAATTCCAGCAACACTGCCCAGCCACTCCGCGCTTACAGCGAAGAGCAGCACCAGCGCCAGCACGCAGCTCGTGACCGCTTCATTGGCATCGATCTTGCGCAGAACGCGCATAAGCGGATCGACCCACCGCTGAGCAGCGCCGAACGCAACAACAAAGAATGTGGTGACGCAGATCGCGATCAGCGTCATCTGCACGAAGAGCGGATGTTGCGCGGCCCACGGGACATGTCCTTGCAGCCAGGTGGATAACATCGGCGCCACGCCAAACGAACTTGTGCTCGTGCTGCAGGACGCCGCGAGAAAAGCCAGCACGAACAGTCCCATCACGTCATCGATGACCGCCGCGCCAAGAATGACGGCCGCCTCGGGTGACGTCATCTTGCCCGCGTCCATCAGCGTGCGCGCAGAGATGGATACACTCGTGGCGGTTAAGGCGCCGCCTAGAAACCAGGAACTGCTCCAGGGGAGACCGAGGAGATGCGCTGCTCCCGCGCCCAGAAAGAACGGCCAGATGACGCCGGAGAGAGCGACAAGAAAAGCCGTGGCGCTGGCTTCGCGCATGCGGTCGATGTCGGTCTCGAGACCGGCAATGAACATCAGAACAAAGCCGCCGATTTGAGCAAGGAGAAGAAAAGAGTCAGCAGCAGGCGTTCCGCTGAACAGGTGCATGTGCAGCATGTTCAGGCAACCGGGGCCTGCCACGACGCCCACCAACAACTCCCCGAGGATCGCAGGAATCCCGAAGCGCGAACTGATGGAAGCGACGATTTTTCCCGCTGGAAGAAGTATTGCGATCAGCAGTGCCAATTGCAGAGTTGCCGGCATTCTCCCCTACTTGGTGCCAACTAGAACCGGTGCGATATCTTGATGCTGCCGTTTGCGTCCGAAACGAAAAACGCGCCCGAGCAAGCCTCCGTAGCCTCCGCGTTCAATTCCTTCGCGCTGCATGGTGCGGATCGTCGCCGCCTGTTTTCGTGCGAGTTCCGACTGCATGTCGTTCGACGCAAGTTGTGCCGCACGGTGCGTGTGCTCGGCTGCCTGGTCGCAGACGCGCAGGCGCATCAGCAGTTCACCGAATTTCAACCGCGCGATAAAGCAATCCGGATCTAGCTTCACCGCTTCGCGCATTTCTTCCATGGCTTCCTGGGCCTGCAGATCGACGCAGAGCGCCATGCCCAGCAAAACGCGAGTTTCGGGAACCTGCGGGGCCATGGCCACCGTTTTCCTCAACTGCGCAATCAAATCGCCTCGTTCATGAGGCTCCAGCACGCGGGGGTCGCGGAACATCCGCTCCAAGGTCCTTGCGACCTTATGCCCAAGAACAGCGGGCAGCGCAAGCGAGTCCTGTGCCTGCGGAATTAAAAACATATCTTCGTCTACGGGGGCACGAGCTGCAATCTTCTCCATTGTGAAAACTCCAGGGGGTCCACTGAAAAAAGGGGGCAGCAAGGCTTTGGCAGAATCGGCCTTGCTGCACCAGGAGAATGCCATTTCGGCAAACTTAAGCGACAGCCGCGTGTTCGGCAGCCGCGAGGAAATCGGGCTCGGCGCGGAAAACAAACTCCGGATAACCGAGCTGGCCCATCTCAGGCAAATCGAGACCGGCAACTTCTGTTGCAGCCGATACTCGCTGACCGAGGATGATGTCCAGCACCCAGTTGAGAATGAAACTGAAGCTGAACACGAAGCCGACCAGCGTGCTGATGCCCACTATCTGAGCCACAAGTTGGCTGGCGTCGCCATAGAAGAGGCCGGTGACCGAGCCGGTGACTCCGTTCCATGAGCCGCCGTAGTTGCTGGTGCCATCGGCAAACAGACCCACCGAAAGCACGCCCCACAGTCCGCAGGTTCCGTGCACTGAGATCGCACCGACCGGATCGTCGACCTTGAGCTTGTTCTCAACAAAGGAGACGCTCACGCAAACCAGCACCCCGGCGATAAAGCCGATGATCGCGCTGCCCGTCGGGTTCACGAATCCGCTGGGTGCCGTGATTGCCACCAGGCCTGCCAGCAGACCATTGGCGCTCATTGAGGCGTCCGGCTTGCCTTTCAGCGACCACATGTAGAGCAGCGCGCCGAAGGTTCCTGTGCAGCCTGCGAGCATCGTGTTCACCGCGACAGAGCCGATGCGCAGGCAACCGGCTGCCGATGCGCCCAAGGTGCTGCCCGGGTTGAATCCGAACCAGCCGAAGGCCAGAATGAAGCACCCGATCAACACGGCCGAGATATCGTGGCCGATGATTGCGTTTGCCGATCCATCGCGATTGAACTTGCCGATACGCGGTCCGATGATCATAGCCACCGCCAGCGCGGTGATGCCGCCCACGGCGTGGACCACGCCCGAGCCGGCGAAGTCGCAATAGCCCTTGCCTAGCCCGGCATTCACTCCGAGCTGCGACAACCATCCGCCACCCCATGCCCAGTTGGCGAACAGCGGGTAGGTGAATGCTCCCATCAACACCGATGAAACCGCGAAGGTCATGAACTTCCAGCGCTCGGCTGCAGCTCCCGTCACAATCGTCAGCGCGGTGTCCATGAAGACCATCTGGAAAAGGAAGATGACCATCACGCCGACATCGTAGGTGTGACCGGCGAGAAACATGCCGCTCTGCCCGAAGATGCCCCAGTTGGTGCCGAAGATCGAGAGCGGATGCTCGCCGATTAGCGGCTGCAGGCCGCCCAGATTTCCATTGCCCGCCGCGCCGCCCATCTGGATCGCAAAGCCGATAATCCAGTAGGCGAACAAGCCGCACGCATACACGAAGAAATTCATCATGTAGGTATGGTTGGCGTTCTTCACGCGACAAAGGCCAGCCTCGACCATCGCGAATCCCGCCTGCATGAACATGACCAGGAAGCCCGTGATCAGTGTCCAGGTAAAGTTGACGGCGACCTTGTTCTGGCCCACCTGGTTGGCTACATCGCCCAGCGTGAGTCCGGCCTTGGTGTCTCCAACCGGCACGTCGTTGATGGTGCCGGTGAGTGCGCCGCCGGGGTCTCCGTTGGCGAGTGTAGCGGTTGTTGGCGCCTTTCCGGCCGTGTCCTTCAGCTCCGCCGCCGACGCCGAGGGTGCAGCGTCCGCGCGAGCCACAATCCCTGCGCCAGCCGCAAACACAAGCGCAAGAGTACAGATGCAGGATGCAATGCGAGCAATTCTCATCAGTTCAGCTCCATGGTGGGGTTGATCATCGCTGGGGAATGCGGGGATTGTGCCGTTACGCCTTCCATATCGCGTTCTTGCTTGCCGCCGTCGGCAGCACATACAGGACGCCTACGAGCGTGATGGCAAAGCCGACCAGCGACGTAATCATCCTTCCGGAAACACTCGCCGTCAGGTGCAGCCCGAAGAGAACCACGACCCATCCCCCCAGCGCCAGTACCACCCCGATCAGTTTCATCGCGGCGGGTTGCGAGCCGAGAGCAGTCTTTCCCTCCAGCGGCTTCAGTTTGAAGAACATACCCAAAGAGACTGCAAGCGCAACGAGACCTAGAAACAGAGCCCCCTTGCCGCCCGCGGACGAGAAGAATGCGATTCCGGCGCAGGCTGCTGTCAGCCCCGTCATGAATAGCGTGAATGCTTTGCCTTGTGATGTTGTTGCCGCCATGTACTGCCCTCCTCCATGTTGTTGCAGTTAGAAACTTCCTCAGCGTTAGAACAGTAAAACGAAGGCTACTGCCTGCCCCATCGGCAGCCGAATCTCTCAGAATCGGTCCATCGCAGTGGCGCGTATGCTTTACAAAGTCACGAGCGGCGAAGAACCCCTGTGGCGTTCTTCTGCGTGGGCAAAGCAAGAAACAAGATGAACTGAACCAAGCCAGTAAGCTCAGCCACGATCGGGGTTTTCACTTGGAGACGGACCACCACGAGAACCAGAACAATGGCGAACCATTGCCAACGTGAGCGACGCAGTCGCTCCAGACGGTCGGTCAGGGCGAAGAGGTTTTGCGGCGCAAGGCCGTGCAGGCTCGGTGCCGTCCCTCTTGCACGAAAGCAAGCCACGGCAAAGAAACCCGATAAAAGCAGCTCGATCAGCAATGCTTGTAGGTTCAATGTTCCTCTTGAGAGACACGTCTGTGACGTCGCGGTAAGTTCGCTTACCCGCGTACCAGGTCAGGTTTTTTGAAGGTCGCAAAGAGCGTTCAGATGTAGCCGGCGACCACATCCCCCGCGAGGGAATAGGCTGCCCTAATGAACCTGTGGGCAAACCTTTGCGGTGGTGGGCGATCGCTTTCTCAGAAGAGTAGGGGTAGGGCTCTGCCAATACAACTATCCCTAGGTATAGTTTTGCCGCTTCTTCATGGGTTCTTGATGGGTTCCTGATGCGGCCCCAATATCCACGCACGAAAGGGGCTTGGAATCTTCGGTTCTGTATCTTCGTGGCCCGCACTTTGAGACAATCCTGACGAAGCACTTTCAATGTGCACACCAAGTCTGCGCCGCTTCGGATCGCACTCGCAGGGGATATTGCGTAAATGATGACAAGATTTGCCTTCGGAAAAACGGGAATTGACATTTCGGCGCCTGCCGCTTTCGATTGCGCAGTCCTCGAGTGCAAAAGTGCTGCGCCGCTCCCCGATGTCAATGCGGCATTCAACGACGCTCTCGATCATCCGCTGGGAAGCCGTCCGCTCGTCGAGTTAGCGCGGGGCAAAAAGACTGTTGCCATCGTGGTCTGCGACATTACCCGCCCTGCGCCCAATTCCGTCACTCTACCGCCCATCCTCGCCCGCCTCCACCAGGCCGGCATCAATCGCGACGGAATTACGATTCTGATCGCAACTGGCCTGCATCGCGGCGCCACCCCAACGGAGTTGGAGCAGATTCTCGGCCCAGACATTGCGAAGTCCTACCGGGTCGTAAGCAACGATGCCCGAGCCCGTGGGCAGCATCGCGACCTGGGAACCACCAAACGCGGGACTCCCGTCTTCATCCATAGCGATTTCGTCGATGCCGATCTGCGCATTACCCTCGGCTTCATCGAGCAGCACCTCATGGCTGGCTTTTCAGGTGGACGAAAACTGGTCGTTCCAGGCGTCGCAGCCGAAGCCACAATCAAGGCCATCCACTCGCCTCGCTTCATGCGCGAACCCCTCGCTACCGAAGGGTCCATCGATGGGAATCCACTCCATGCCGAGCTGCTCGAGATCGCCCACATCGCGCATCACGACTTCATCCTCGATGTCACGTTGACCCGCGACAGGCAGATCTCTGGAGTTTTTGCCGGAGATCCCGTCCTTGCCCATGCCGCCGGCGTGCGCTTCCTCAAGGAATCCTCCCTTGAGCAGATCGATCGAGCCGCAGACCTGGTCATTACCAGTGCCTCGGGCTTTCCTCTCGACCTCACGTTCTATCAGAGCGTCAAGGCCATTACGGCGGCGCAGCATCTGCTCAAACGCGGCGGAAGAATTCTGGTCGTCGCCGAGTGCGCCGAAGGTGTCGGCTCAGAGGAATTCTCGAAGAAGCTCCGCAGCCTGCAGTCGTTCGGGACGTTCCTTAATGAAACCCTCCACGCTCCAGTCGAGATCGACCAATGGCAACTCGAGAAACTGGCCATCGCAAGCCTGTCGAGCAACCTCTTCTTCTACACCCCCGGGGTCAAGAGTGAGGATCTCGGACTGCTGCGAAGTCAGTACTTCCCCAGCCTTGAAGACGCCGTCTCGGCAGCAACTGCGGGGCTTCCAAAAGGATCGAAAATACTTCTCATTCCCGATGGCCCCTATACATTTGCGCGGGTTCAAGCGTCAGTTGGAGCGAGCGTGTGATTGCGACCCTACCAATCTCGAGTTGAAGCCCTCTTCGAAGGCGAACGAATCAGATGTGCAGCTTGCGCTCACCTCATGTCCGTGATCGGGAACTGCTGCCCGCGATGCGTATGATGGATGGGCAACAAACTGATTTGGATTCAGCCCCACTTCGAACCCGAACCCAATCACAAAAGGTGTCCCGGCGCTCATGTCGATACCCATCAAGAGCACCATCGATCGCATCCCCGGCGGCATGATGACTCTGCCGCTCGCCGCGGGCGCGGTCCTGGCCACGTTTGCGCCCCACGCGCCAAGCTTCTTCGGCTCTTTTACCGGAGCTCTTTTCACCGGCTCGTTGCCCATCCTCGCGGTCTTCTTTGTCTGCATCGGAAGCGAGGTGTCGGTCGCATCCCTGCCTCGCGTTTTGCGCAAAGGCGGGGTGCTGCTGGGAACCAAAGTGCTGCTCGGAATCGCTGTGGGGGTTCTGGTCGGGCATTGGATCGGCATCCAGCCCGTCGCGTCGGGATGGTTTGCAGGGTTCTCAACGCTGGCCGTTGTGGCCGCAATCAACGACACCAACGGCGGGTTGTATATGGCGCTCATCAATCAATATGGACGGCCCGAAGATGCGGCCTCCTACTCCGTCATGGCGCTTGAATCCGGTCCGTTTTTCACCATGATCACCCTCGGTGTGGCAGGCCTGTCCGCGTTTCCCTGGCAAACGCTTGTCGGCGCCATTCTGCCGCTCGCAGTCGGTATGCTGCTGGGCAACCTCGATCCCGAGCTCCGCAAATTTCTGGGCAACGCAGCGCCCATGCTCATACCATTCTTCGCCTTCGCGCTCGGTGCAACCCTGAATCTGAAGCTGGTGTGGACGGCAGGTCTGGCGGGGGTTGCGCTCGGCATCGGCGTGGCGCTGGTCTCCGGCTGTTTCCTCGTGATCGCAGATCGATTGATCGGCGGAAACGGAACCGCGGGTATCGCCGCATCCGCAACCGCAGGCAATGCCGCCGCTGTTCCCGCGCTGGTTGCCGCGTCGAATCCAAAATATATTCCGGCGGCCGCGTCTGCCACCGTGCTCGTAGCGTGCAGCGTGATCGTCACCTCGATTGCGGCGCCGTTTCTCACGGCGTGGTGGTCCTCACGAGTCTCATCGAACGTCGATACGCCGCCTGTCTCCAGGATCTGATGCATGGCAAAAATGGTGATGATCGCCGATGATCTGACCGGCGCTGCCGACTGCGCCGCAGCTTGCGCAGCGCAAGGCGTCAGCGCCACAGTCGTCCTGCATGCACCCCAACACAGCGCTCCTTGCTGGCCCGACACCGATATCCTCTCCATTGACGCTGACACACGATGCCTCTCGTCCGCGCAAGCCGCCGCAGCAACGTCTGATCTGCTCCGCATTTGCCAGACGCGCGGCGCCCTCGATGCCCCTTGCCTGCTCTTCAAGAAGCTGGATTCAACCCTGCGCGGCAACATGGCGACGGAACTTGCCGCGGTACTGCGCATGCGTCGCAGCCTGATGCCGGACGATAAAAAGGTTGCCATGATCATGGCTCCGGCGCTCCCAGCGCAGGGCCGTACCACCATCGGTGGACGGCAATTCGTCCATGGCCGCCCATTGCACGAAACCGATCTTTGGAAAGATGAAACGCACGCACCGCAATCGGACATCTCTGCGCTTCTTGCCGAGGCCGGGCTCTCTTGCTGCGTCATCGAGATCGCCACCGTGCGTCGCAGCTTGAGCGCCCTCCAAAATGCGATGGCAAAGCTTGTGCGGGAAGCGGACGTGGTCCTTTGCGATGCCGAGACAGACGACGACCTTCGCGCCATTGCGGAAGCCTCGATGTTCCTTGGTGAAGACGCGGTGTGGGCTGGATCTGCCGGCCTCGCATCGCACCTTCCCCATGCCGCCGGTTTTGTTGGAACCAGCAGCGCAGCGCCGGTAGACTTCGCGGTGGGCCCGACGCTATTTGTCGTAGGTAGTGGGGCATCGGTGACGCGCGAGCAAGCGAGCGTGCTCGCGGCCATACCGAATGTGTTTACAGTGCGCGTAGCTTCCGCGATGCTACTCAATTCTCAAGCCGCCGCTTTGCCTATCCTCAAGGGTCTGCAATCCAATCGAGATGTGCTGGTTTTGTTGGATGGGAGCGAACGATGCACCGCCAATGAAACGCGGATTCTTACCCAGGCACTTTCAAAATTGATTGCACCCTGCGCGCCACTCCTTGGAGGTCTTGTAGCCACTGGAGGAGAAACCGCAAGGGCAATTCTTGACGACCTCGGAATCCGAAGCCTGCGGCTGCTTGGCGAGGTCGAGCCGGGTCTCCCGTTCTCAATCGCCGACAGGTGGCCTCAGTTTCCGGTCCTCACCAAGGCGGGCGCATTCGGATCCCCCCGGACGCTTGTTCGCTGCCGGGAGTTTCTGCAAAAACTAGAACGCACTTCGCGGTCTGAAGCACAGAGGCCGACCGTCTCACGAGAAAGCTGATATGCCGAAACCAATTCTTGCCATCACGATGGGCGACGCCGCTGGGGTAGGGCCCGAAGTCATCATGAAGAGCCTCGCGCACCCCGAAGTCCACGCACTCTGTTGTCCGCTCGTCATCGGCGATGCGCAACGGCTACGGGCCGCGGCAGAGATCGCAGGCGTGCGGCTCAAGGTCCGCAGCATTCCTGCTTCTCGTCCTGAGGAGGCTCGTTTCGAATCGGACGTCGTCGACTGCGTCGATCTCGAACTCATTCCGGCCGACCTGCCCTGGGGCAAGCTCTCCCGTGAAGCCGGCGAGGCCGCGTATCGCTATCTAGAGGTCGCAGCTCGTCTCGCCATGGAGGGAAAGGCTGCTGCCATCTGCACTGCTCCCCTGAATAAGGAAGCCCTGCAGTCCGCCGGCCACAAGTTTCCCGGCCACACCGAGCTTCTCGCGTACCTCACGGGAACCCATGAAGTCTCCATGATGCTGACGACTCCAAAGATGAAGGTGCTCCACGTAACCACGCATATCGGGTTGATCGACGCAATCGCACGCATCGAGCCAGGCTTGGTCGAGCGGACCATTGCGCGCGGACACCAGGCGCTAGAAAAAACTGGCATCTTGAATCCCCACATCGGCGTCTGCGGCATCAATCCGCATGCCGGCGAGAACGGGCTGTTCGGGCACGGCGAGGAGGAAGAGAAGATCGTGCCCGCCATCGCGGCCTGCCGCAAGCTCGGCTGGAACGTCGAAGGCCCTCTGCCGGCAGATACGCTGTTCTTTCGAGCTCAGCGCGGAGATTTTGATCTCGTGATCGCCATGTACCACGACCAGGGCCACGGCCCCGTCAAGGTTCTTGGCATCGAGTCCGGCGTAAACATCACCATTGGCCTGCCGGTGGTAAGAACGTCTGTCGATCACGGCACGGCTTTCGACATCGCGGGAACCGGGAAAGCCGACGAGCGCAGCCTGATCGAAGCCATCCGTCAGGCCGTTCAACTGGCGCCGCAGTGGACACCCGGTAGCCCGGCCTTCCGGTAAGACGCCAGTTATTGTGCGTCTTTGACACAACGGAATCCAAGAGTCCCCGAACGGTCGTAGCTGGGAGCCATCAGAAGCAGTTTTCCATGCTGTTCGTTTCTGTAGGCCTGAGGGAAGTACCAGATTGAGCCTTGTGGCTGATAGTGGCTGCCTCCCCGCACAATGGCCGCGCGCGTGTGCTCGTCAACGTACTCGTCGGTCCATTGCCATACGTTTCCTGCCATGTCCATTACGCCGAACGGGCTGGCTCCGCGGGGATGCGCATCGACATCGCTTGGCGCAAGCAGTGTGCGGCCCTTATCCGGAACCGGCGCCGGAGCGTTCGCAGGGTTAACCTGCTCGGGACAGGCAGCGGCGCCTTCACTCAATGCCGCAAGCCAATCGCAGTTTCCCCACGGATAGAGTCGTCCATCGTTGCCCTGGGCGGCGTACTGCCACTCCCACTCGTGGGGAAGTCGCTTCCCAGCCCATTTCGCATACTCGCGGGCATCCTCGATCGACACCCAGGTTACCGGCTTGTTGGCCCATCCATCGGGATAGGAACCTTTTTCCCAGTCCTTTAGAAAGTTGAGATCGTCTTTGGGGTGATAGTGCGTCGCATCGAGAAACTGCTTGAACTCAGCGTTCGTCACCGGGTACGTGTCGATATAGAACGGCTCTATCCGCATGCTGTGTTCATGAAACCGCCGGGGACTGTCTTCCCATGGATACTGAACGTCGACCCCGACATCGTTGAACCCCTCGATCTCAATACCTTGCACGCGGAACAAGTAATCGCCGCCTTCAATCCGAATCATTCCTGCTGGTACTGATGCGGCCGGTGCTGAACCTGGAATCTCGACCAGTTGCTGCGCTAGCGCATGCCACTCATGCGAGTAAGTGGACAAAGGCTTCACCGTCATGCCCTTCATCTTCTCCATCAGATCCCTGAACTTCGGTTCAAGCTCGCCTGCAGTTGCAAGGACCGCTGCATAGCCGTGACTCTCAGTGGAGAACGACAGCACAACTTGATCGTCCTTTATTTCGGGCTTCAGTTCCACGCCATGGTAAAGATCGAAATAACGTAGACCCGGCGTGTACGCCGCTGTCATCTGATGCCCATCAACTTCGTATTCATTGCGGTTGACGATGGTCCAGAGAGTCTGGCCTTCAAGCGGCCAGCGGCTTGCGAAGACGCCGTATCGCAGCATGGGGTAAAGCGGCTCCCAATCCCGGCTCGCGAAGAACGGAGAAACAGCCCGCTCGATGGTTGCCACGCGGCGCGTTGCCTCTCCGTCCCGCGGTGTGACTCCATTCCAAATGCCCCAGACATTTTCCCAACTCTCCCAGCCTTCTCCGTTAAAGAAGGCATATTGCAAGTCATCCGTTTTGTCGCGATTCCAGCGGCCTTGAATATTTACCTGGTGGCGCGGCTCAAGCCAGCGATACTTGTCCACTGTAGGAACGAACTGAAACACGTACTGGCCCCACGTCAGCACATTCCAAGCCAAAGCTTCATCGCTCGGGCCACCTTCCGGCTCAAAGGCAAGCGGGTGGCCCACCTTGACAGCTGCCAGCGAAAACGCCAGCGGAACGCCATCCTGCGTGTCGCCATTGATCCCATCTGCATCAATCTGCTTCATCAAGTTCGCGATAGCCGCAGGCCACTCCGTTCCCGGGTCTCTCGTTCCTTGATCCCACATCATCATCGGGAACAGAACCTTCACGCCGCGCCGATGAAAATCCGCAATCATCTGCTTCAGCCCCGCAAGTCCACCAGGCATGGAGCGGACCATGTCGTGCTGATTGCGGTCATCGATACCCATGTTGGGATAGGTTGCCCAGATCAGGACAGCATCGATGCCGCCGTAGCGCTTCTCAAGATCGTCGAGATACCGGTCCACCGTGTATTTGCCCGCAACCGGATCATAGAAATAGCGGTCGTGCACCATCATCTGTGGCTGGATAAAACTGTGTTGAGCCCATTGCAGCCGCGGCATTTCGTAGCGCGAGGGATCGTAACCGATGCGGATGCGCCGTTCATCGCGCCAGTGCGTGATATCGGCAAGCCACTCGCGATGACTGAAAGCGGTGCAAGGCACGTATCCGCCTTCCCATGCGCCATGCATCGTGAAGCACGGCGGCGGAGGAATCTGTTGTCCTTTCGGAGCAGAATGAGTGTCCTGAGCGCCCAGGTCAGCTCCGAGAATAGCCGCGAGGATGAGGACACCGGCGGTGCACCGCAGCTTGAGGAATTCAGTTTTCATTGGGTAATTCCTTTCGGGCCGATTCACCACTCACTGCACCCAATCGCAAATAAAAACACACCCACGTATGGGTGCGCTATGAGTGCATAAACGAATCGTCTCTTCGAGCTTAAACAGAAAAGTTGGAGGCGCGGGTCGGGATCGAACCGACGCATAAAGGTTTTGCAGACCTCTCCCTTACCACTTGGGTACCGCGCCTTGGCAGGGCTGTCTTTCTTGGATCGCCCCAACCGCCGTAGCCAATCCGGCTGGCGCCGGAGGGCGGATTGGAGCGGGAGACGAGATTTGAACTCGCGACCCTCGCCTTGGCAAGGCGATGCTCTACCACTGAGCTACTCCCGCGTGCTGCAACCTGAGTATACCGGGGGACCAAGGACAGGTCAAACTGTGGCAGATGCACCGTTTAAGCTGCCTTTTCCGCCGTTCCGGCCCGCCCCTGCCTCGATCCGCACAATTTCTCCGTCTCGCATGTAGAGGATCCGCCCCGCAATCGATGCCGCCTCTGGATTGTGCGTAATCATCAGCGTCGTTTGTCCCAGTTCTTGATTCGATCGCAGCAGCATATTCAACACCGCGTCGGAGTTCTTGGTATCCAGATTGCCGGTCGGTTCATCCGCCAGCACGATTGCCGGCCGCGTGATCAGGGCGCGGGCAATTGCCACCCTCTGCTGCTCGCCGCCGCTCAGCTCTGACGGCCTGTGGTCCAGCCGTCCGCTGATCGAAAGCAGCTCGCTCAGATGATCCAGATAGCCGCGATCCATTGGCTCCGTGCGCCCGCTGATCTCGTAGGCAATCTCGATATTGCCCATCGCCGTAAGTGTCGGCAGCAGATTGAATTTCTGGAACACGAAGCCGATCCGATGTTTGCGCAGACGCGTGCGTTCCCCGTCATTCAGAGTCGCAAAGTCGGTGCCGTCAATCAGGATCCGCCCTTCGGTGGCGCGCGTCAGGCCGCCCAGTAAATAAAAAAGTGTCGATTTGCCCGACCCGGAAGGCCCGACGATGGCCACGAACTCGCCCGCTTCCACTTCGAACGAAACCCCCCGCACCGCGGGAACCTGGATGCGCCCGGTGGAATAAACCTTGGTCAGTTTTTCGGCGAGAATGATGGGCGAAGTGGCTGCAGACGGCACAGTCAGTATTGTACCCGTGGGCCTCGATCCGCGCCCCCGCCGCCCCCGCGCAAACGGGCCTCAGAACTCATGATGCGCCTGCATATCCTTGAATTCGTCATACGCCTTCATCTTCTTCAACTGTTCATCCACATCTGCCGCATTCAAGTGAGGCAGCGCCGTTGAAGCATCGGCGAACGCGAACGCAGTGATACCCACCACCGCCGCGCCCAGATTCAGATCGCGCTCGTCCACCTTGTCGAAGGTGTCGCTGGGTTTGTGGTGCAGGTTTCGATACTTCTCCCCACCCGTCCACAGCACAAACGACGGTATCCCGTGAATCAGGAAGGGCCCTTGGTCCGTTGCAAATGCGAAGCGGCCATCATTCGAAACTCCTGCGGCATCGAGCGGCTCGAGGACCGGGGCAATCGCCTGCAACGCCTTCTGTTCGTCGGCGCGGCCAAACACGAACCAGCCTTTCGGCGCTTCCGACCCGGTGTCGGTAATGAACACACCGGCACATTTGTCCAATTCATTTTGGTGAGCGCGCACATAGCGGATCGAGCCCAGCAGACCCTCTTCTTCGCCGCCAAAGAGCACGAAACGCAGGGTGCGCCTGGGCTTCAGCCCGCTTGCCATAATGCCCTGCGCCACTGCGATCACTGAAGCTGCACCGGTCCCGTTGTCTTCCGCACCCGTTCCCAACTGCCACGAGTCCAGATGCCCGCCCACAACCACGTACTCGCCGTTCGCATCGCTTCCGGGAATCTCAGCGACCACATTGTCGACATCAACATGCTCGCGAATGCGGTTGGTAAAACTGAATTCCACCTCTACCGGACCTTGCTCGAGAAGGCGCTTCAGCAGCAGGGAGTCTTCGCGGCCCACGTTGCCTACCGGCAGACTCGCCAGCTTGCCCGAGCAGCACGTCAGACCAAACATGTCGGCAACATTATTCACCGCGCCGGAACCCAACAGCAGCGCGCGGGCTCCCTCCCCCGGCAGCAAGTCCAGCGCATCAAGCATCTTGTCGAACTGGTTCGAGTCGTCGTGGAATGAGTTGCGATCCACCAGGACAATCGAATCCTTGATCTCACTCGCCTTGGCCTTCACCACGTCTTCCGTAATGGCGTCAAGGTAATAGATCTTGCCGCGAACTCCGCCCGCCGGCGTCGAAGGGCTCCAGCCATCGCTCTCCAGGTGCAAGCGCTGCTCCAGCGGAGAGACGATGCTCCCTGTTGCCCATGTCTCCGGCTCCCACGCCGCCCCGAGCTCCCAACCCTCGCGATGCACGTTGCTCAAACCGATCCGCTGGAACTCAGCAACAGCCCAGTCGACGGCCTTGTTGTAGTTCGCCGAGCCCGTTAGCCGCGGCCCAATCTCGTCCGCCAGCTCCCGATCGTAGGCATACGCTTTGCCGGCCAGCATCATCTGGCCCCCCAGTCGCACCAGGGCCGCCTTCGCTTCGGGGGAGAGACTGGCCTTTGCCGTGGCTGATGCGGAAGGGGATGCCTGTCCAAACACGCACGAAGAGGGCAAAAAGAACAACAGCATTGCAGCGGCGATCCGGCGCATGGGGGCTAAAGCTCCTGAGTTTCCCGGTTAGTCTAGCAGGGCAATTGGAACAGGACTCAGGCTCAGTTCACTTCTGGATGTTCCAGGTAAGGTCCCACTGATCGAACCGCATCTGGTCCGTTCCCGCAATGCGATGGATCGGGATCCGCCGCCAGCAATACTCAGGAGGCTCCCCTGTGTCGCCCGGCTCATCCTTCTTGCAGATTCCCATCCCCGCCTGCGGCGCCATGAAACTCAGCACTGTCCAGCTGGACGCATCTTTCGATACCTCGATGAGCACGTAGGCCACGGATGTATACGACGAATGCAGGTCGCGCAGGCCCATGAAATAAGCCTTGTTGCCGCTCACGCCCAGCAGGTAGCGTAACTCCACATCCCAGATCGGCCCATCGTCCGGCTTCTTCGAGAAGTCCACGTTGAGGCGGGTCGGCATCTTCGCAACAATCGAGCACCAGTCCTCTCCCGTGCGCTGTGAGGCCTCCTTGCAGATTGGCCCCGGTGTCTTGCAGCAAAGCGGCGAGGGCGGCAGCTTCATCCCAAGCGCGCTCGCAGTCTTTGTCTGGATCTGCTGCGCCTCTTCGATCGGGATGGCCTTTCCGCTGGGATTGATCGGCGCCGGATCCGGCACAACTGCTCCCGCATCGAGAAACGCCTTCGTCAACGCCTGCTTTTCAGACAAATCCATCCGGTCGTCTTGTGCGATGGTTTGCAGAGGATAGAGAAAGCGGGGCTCAGGATAACTCGTCAAGAATAGGTTCTGATAGGCGTGCGGGCTGGCGCCATGCTTCAGCAGTAGCTTGACCGCCGCGGGATTAGAAGCCCGCATCGCAGCGGTCAACAGCCCCTCCTGTTCGTAGTAATCGCTCGGCAACGTCATATTTGGATCAAGACCGGCCCCTAGCGCTCCATTGAGCCAGTCCATCGCTTCCTTCGAATTCGAAGTGTTCTGAAAGAACTCGTGCGCCACTGTGCGCTTGCCGTCGGCCGACTTCTGCCGCAAAGCCTCCTCGATCACCGACGAACTAATCCCCGCTGCCGTCACGTCCTTCAGAAAATTCACATCGGCAGACGCAAGTGCCGCACCGATATTGGGAACAGTCATCCGCATCGCGTCGACTGCTTTCCGCAGGTCGGCGGATCCGGCAACAGGGGCGTTGGAATTCGCACGCGAGGGCAGAGGCTCGGCCGCCGCCGTTGCAATCGCCGCCGCTACCTCCGACGGCACGGTCTTTGCTCGCGATGAAGTCTTTCCGGTTCTGACAAATACAAAGTCGCCGCCGTCATGCGCCGAGTCGGGAATCACCGCGTACTCCGGCGTCTGCTGCGATTTGCCTACCACCAGGTCTTTGATCGAGCCATAGAACAAGCCGCTGGCCGTGAACATTCCATGGTCGTCCTCGGCAAGTGAACGCAGCAGCACCGCCGCAAAGACGGAGTGGTCGCTGCCGCCCGCATCCGATACCGGCTCGTCTCCGCCGCTGGCCATCAGGTTGCGCGACCGCCGGCCGAGCATGCGCGCCACCGTCGTCGCACGCCCGCCAGCCAGGTCCCCTTCATCTACCCCACGCGTACTGGCCAGGTCCCCCGAGTAGCAGCTGTCCGAAATCACCAGCACATGACGCGCGGGTACATCGCTCACCTCGTTCATCAGATCGTCGCTGATAATGCGGTTCGGGCTGGACTTCGAATTCGCATCCACCGGCATCCAGTAGGCGCGGCGCGTGCCGGGATCGAGGTAGCCGTGCCCCGCGTAGTAAACCAGCAGGCTGTCAGCCGGCTTCAGCACGCCTTCGTACCTGGCGAGCGCGTCGAGAATGTTAAACCGTGTCGCATCCTTGTCCAGCAAATACTGTACTTGGAAGCCGTAGCCCTTATGCAGCAGGTCTCCCACGGCTTGGGCGTCGTTCACGGCTGTTTTGAGCGGGCTGAGCGGCGGCTGATAACTGTCGATGCCGATCACAAGCGCGTAGAAGTCGCCGAGCTGGGCGGGCGCGGGCGCCTGCGGTACAAGAGCTTCGAGCCCGCGTGTGGCTTGCGACGCCCGGGCCACGTCCGGGCAGAGGACGGCCATCGCCAACAAGAAAGAGGAGATGCACCGCGCAACAAGATAGAAAGCTGATGTGAAGTGAAAAGGCATAGGCAACAGGCGAATCGGCGGGGATGCCAGTGTAGCAGCTGACCAACCTTGCCTTTCAGCGCGTTCGCGCGAGTGTGCCCCGGCGCATCTTTCCAAAGCGCTCCCGTAGAATGAATGTGCAACGATTTCAAGCAGGGATCCCCAACCATGGCAACACAATCGAAAGACACTCTAGTTTCATCGCTTAAAGCGGCTGCCGCGCAGGCCGGCCTCACCGTCCAGTCCGTTGCCACAGGCAAAGACTTCAACGGTGAACCGACCACCATCTTTCAGCTAGGCCTCCCCGACGCAGCCGATCGATCGCTCCAGCTCGAACTCAGCGAAGCTTTCGTGTTCGACAAGCCCAACCTGCTGCCGGAAATGACGGCGCACCTGGCAGCCGAGGCCAGGCGCCTGCGCAATCCACGGCCCGAGTGCTACGTCACCCTCGCCGGCTTGCCTATTGCCTTCGGCAAATTCCAGTGGCCCTTTCATCGCTCTACCTCCGGTGCCGACACCTATATCGCTCATGGCGAAATGCACCTGGCCGACGGCGGCGCGCACAACCTCCACGCCAAGGTGGCGGCCTCAGTTACCGTGACCTTTGCCGAAATCGTTCCCGCCATGGAGCAGCCCTACGCAGAAACCTTCGTTTATAACGCCATCCGCAAGACCGTCGACCTCGGCCAGCTCGAATTTGTAAAGTCCGGCAATCGCCAGCCGGTCCCGGTCACCACACGCTACTACAGCCGCTGGCAAAAGAAGTTCCTCTTTACTGAGACCAACGACGCCGAGCGTCTGGAATATCTTCTGCGCAAGGTCTACTGGCTCTCCGGCGTCCTGGGCGAAAGCAAGCCGGTCTGGATTGCCGATCCGCGCGACGCGCAGTATCTCAATACCACCGAAGTCGATCTGCTCCGCATGGCCGGCCACGAGGCTGGTGAAGGTCTGCTGGTTCTCGAAGGCGAATTCGCTGCCGCCACGCCGGCGTTGATGGCTCGCGCAGCGGAGTATCAGGCCGCCCTCGAAGCAGCCCTCAACTTCACCAAACCGCAGTTCAATGAATCCATGCGCTCCGGCCACGCCAATATGTAATCCTGCTTATCGACCGAGCAGCTGCTACGCAACGGTCAGAACAATCTTGCCTTCAACCGAACCGCCCGCCAGCAGCTCGATGGCTTTTCGCGCTTCGAGCAGTGGGAAGGTGTGCGTGATCATTGGATCGATCTTCTTTTCCGCGAGGAGTGCGAAGATCTTGGGCAGGTCTTCCCACAGCGGTTTGGGGTTCTTCTTATAAAGCGCACTGATGCCATAGAAATCGCCGCGCCGTCCGCGTAGGCGCGCGCCGATGAAGAGATTGCTGAACATGGCGATCTTGGGCAGAACACCAGGGGCGTCCATGAAGCCGAAGCCAACTACCATGCCCCCCCTGCGCAGCGCGCGAATGCACCTGCCGATATTCGCTCCGCCCACTGCGTCGAAAACGTAGTCCACGCCGTCGGGCTCGAAGATGCGCACCAACTGATCGATCGATCCTTGTTTGTAGTCGATGGGCACCGCGCCGAGCGAGCGCACGATGGCATGCTTCTTGAGCGATGCCGCGCCATAGGTCTTCACTCCAGCCAGCTTGAGCAATTGCAGCGCTGCGGTGCCCACACCTCCGGAGGCACCCGTCACCAGTGCGGTCTGGCCCGCCTGCACCTTCGCGACGCGATGAATCATCTGCCATGCAGTGCCATAGTTCAGGATGACTGCAGCTGCATCGCGCGGCGAGACACCATCTGGAATAGGCAGGAAGTGTTCGGCTTCCCGCGTGAGGAATTCGGCAAATGCGCCGTAGACGGTGAGCGCCGCAACGCGCTGGCCCGCCGCGAATCCGCGTACCCCGTCGCCGATCGCATCAACGATCCCCGCAACTTCATAGCCTAGAACCAAGGGGATCTTCGGCGCGAAGGGATAGTTGCCCTTCAACATCATCAGGTCGGTTGCGCCTACGCCTGCCGCCTCGACACGGATACGAAGTTGGCCCGGGCCAGGTTGAGCCAAGGGCAGGTCCACAACCTGAAGAGCTCCAGGTCCGCCCTTTTTGGCGAGCAGTACAGCGCGGTACGTTGTTCCCACGCGCATCCTCATTCCATTTCGCTGCGGGCCCAGTCGTTCTCTGACCCCTGCTCTCTGAAACCTGACCCTACAGCGCCGTCCCACACCCCGCGCAGAATCGTGCTCCCTGCGGGTTCGTCCGCTGGCAGTGCTTGCACGCCGTCAGCGTCTCCGGCTGCGTCACCCCTTGAACAGACTGTGCGTATGACGCCGGCGGCATATTCACAGTCACGCTCACCGGCCAGCCCATCGGTGGCGCGTTCATGCCCAGCGCCGCAGCAATCCCCGCCGCTTGGATCGCGTTGAATTCCCGCACCCGCCCCGGCATAAAAAAGCACTCCACGACCCCGAGGACCGACGTGATGCCCGTCCAGAAAAAGCAGCAATAGAGGACGCCCAGACCCGTGCGGCGCAGATAAAAGTGGTGAATGCCAAAGGTGCCCAGAAAGAGCGCCAGTAGAATCCCTACCACTTCGTCACGGCGCACAGTTTCGTACTGGTGGTAAAAGATTGCCTGCGCATTGGGATAAGCCGTGCTGGTCATCACTTCGCCTCGCGTACCCTGCATTTAACCATACGAGATCGCTTGGTCAACAGTTCCCAGGAGTACCGTGCCCGCCCCGGTGCCGTAGCATCAAAGCTGCGATGACCTCTTTCTCGGCTTCAGCCCATACGACCTTTGCCCTCGGAGGCGATTTGCCGGTCCGCCGCCTCGGCTACGGCACCATGCGCCTGGTCGGTGAAGGCGCATGGGGCGAACCCGCAGATCCAGCCGAGGCGCGCCGCGTGCTCCGCCGTGCCGTCGAACTAGGCGTCAATTTGATCGATACCGCCGACGCCTACGGCCCTGAGATTGCCGAGAGCCTCATCGCCGAAGCCCTTCACCCCTATCCACCCGGCCTCGTCATCGCTACCAAAGGCGGCATCACACGGCAGGGTCCCGCAAAGACTGAATACGTCGGTCGTGCCGGCTATTTAATCCAGTGCGTCGAGATGAGCCTGCGCCGGCTCAAACTCGAACGCATCGACCTCTACCAACTGCATCGTATTGACCCACGCACCCCTCTCGAAGAGTCTCTGGGCGCGCTCCGCCAGATGCAGGAACAAGGCAAGATTCGTCACATCGGGCTCAGCGAAGTGACGCCTGCGCAGATTGAAGAAGCGCAGAATATCGTGAAGATCGTTTCGGTGCAGAATCGCTATTCACTCGCCGACCGTCGACACGAGGGCACCCTCGCCTGGTGCGAGCAGCGGGGCATCGCTTTTCTGCCCTGGTACCCCATGGTCGGCGGAAAAGCCCTCCGCCACGACCATCCCTCGGCGGAAAAGCTCGCCAATATTGCCGCCCGCCACAAGGCGACCGTCCCCCAACTCCTGCTGGCGGGCCTGCTCCATCGCTCGCCCGTCATGCTCCCCATTCCGGGCACATCCAACGTCAAGCACCTTGAAGAGAACATGGCGGCTGAGGCAATCAAGCTCAACGCAGAAGACATCGCAGAAATCGAAGCGGGCGCTTAGGAGCTGCGCCCGCCTCGCAAGAATGCTCTACACCACCGCGTTCTTCGCGATCACGTCCTTGTACCACTCCGCGCTTAACTTCGGCGTGCGCTTCAATGTCTTGAAGTCAACGTAGTGAAGGCCGAACCGCTTGCTGAACCCATCGGCCCACTCGAAGTTGTCCAGCAGGCTCCACAGGAAGTATCCCTTCACCGGATAGCCATCCACGACCGCGCGATGCAAGTGCGTCAGGTGGTTGCGCAGATACATGATGCGATCCACATCTTCCACGCGCCCTGCCGGTGTCAGCACATCATCTGAAGATGTCCCGTTTTCCGTGATGTAAATTCCCTTCGGCTTCCAAAGATCGAACACATTACGTACGCCCCAGTAGATGCACTCCGGCCCCAGCGTGAGCCACGGCGAATACATGTGCGGGTACGAAGAAGGATTCTGTTCGATGACGAAGCCAAGGGGCGAGTCGTCGGCGCGTGCATACTCCGGCACATAAATGTTCAGCCCGACGAAGTCGAGCGCGCTGCCAATCGCTTTTAGATCCCCTTCTTCAACCTTGGGTGCGTTCGCACCCTCGTGCTGCAGATACTCGCTCGGATACTTGCCTTCCATCACCGCTGTGAGGAAAGGCGCGTTCCCGAAGCGCGTCGCCTTTTGAGCAGCCTCGATGTGCTCCGGCGTCTCGATCACCGGGACAAAAACCCGCGCATTCTCGGCGAGACCTACCTGCGTTCCGCTCGGCGTGTTGGCCCGAATCGCCTGCACCGCAAGCCCGTGCGCCAGAATGCCGTGATGCCGCACCTGGTTCACCTGCGCGGCCGGCAGCTTCAGACCCGGCGCAAATTGGCCAACCTGGTAGCCAAGATCGGTGAAGCAGACAAACTCGTTGGTCGTCATCCAATGATGCACGCGGTCGCCCAACTGCTTTGTCACGTATGCCGCATAATCCGCAAACGACTTTGCTGTCGCCCGATTCTGCCAGCCGCCGTCGAGCGCCTGCGGAAGATCCCAGTGGAACAGCGTCACATAGGGAGTGATGTCGTTCTTCAGCAGTTCGTCAACAACGCGATGGTAGTAGTCCAGGCCCTTCGGGTTGGGCTTGCCCGCGCCGTCTGGAATCACGCGCGACCACGAGATTGACATCCGATACGTGCTCACGCCCAGCGCCTTCAGCAGCTGCACATCTTCCTTGTAGAGATGGTAGGTGTCGTCGGCCACATCGCCCGTCTCGCCGTGATACGTCTTGCCCGGTGTATGCGAGAACGTATCCCAGATCGACGGTCCGCGCCCGTCATCCTTCGCGCCGCCTTCTACCTGGTAGGCCGCCGTAGCGCATCCCCACAAAAAGCTCTTGGGGTAGCTCAGTGCCTTGGGTTCGCCGAAGGCGAGCCTGGGAAGCGAAACACCGGCATAGGCCGCCAAAGCCGAAGCGGTGACCCCTTTGCCAAATTGACGGCGCGTGATGTTCTTCATGTGTGCCTTTCTTTCTCCCGCAAGAAGTGGCGGTAAATATCGAGCAAAAACGTTTTAGCAGAGCCTCGCGAGAGATGGCAAGCAGTAATTCATGCCCTCACGAGTTCTTGTGACGAGCAGACCTGAAAGGGCATTTGCGTCAGACGGGTAAATGAAGACGCGCAGAGAGATCAATGCGCGGCCCGGCCTTAGGTCGTCGGCTTAATGTCGAATTTTGCCAGCTTGTAAGCCAGGTCGCTGCGCGAGAGCTGCAGCCGCCGCGCCGCCTCGGCCTGTACCGATCCGCTTGCGTTCAGCGCCCGCACAATCAACCCTTTCTCCACGTCCTCAAGCACCTTCCGCAGCGCGACGGACTCGGGCAGGGCATCGATCCACGCCTCGTACGTTGCCGTAGAATTCGCTCCTGGGTTTGAAGCAACGGCAAATGGAAAATCCTGCGGCCCGATCTCCGGTTGCGCCGACAAAATGAATGCCCGCTCAATCAGGTTGCGCAACTCGCGTATGTTTCCCGGAAAATCGTATAGCCTCAGCTTTTCAATAGCTTCGGGCCGGAGGGGGCGTAGGGGCACCTTTAGATCGCGTGCCGCCCGCCGCGCAAACAGCTCAACAAGCCCGGGAATATCGTCGCGTCTCTCTCGCAAGGGCGCCAGGTGAATGGGCACCACGGCCAGCCGATAATAGAGGTCCTGGCGAAACGTGCCTTCCTTCACGCGCTCTTCCAGGTTGCGATGTGTCGCAGCAACCACGCGCACATCCACATCGCGTGGCTTGGTTGACCCGACTCTTAGAATCTTCCCTTCCGCGAGCACTCGCAGCAGCTTGGCTTGCGTCGCAAGCGACATCTCGCCCGCCTCGTCGAGGAAAAGCGTGCCCTCGTGAGCAGCTTCGAATAGACCCTGCCTGAGCCGGTCGGCCCCGGTGAAGGAACCCTTCTCGTGACCGAAAAGTTCGCTCTCCAACAGCGTCTCGGTGAAGGCGGCGCAGTTGACCGCCACAAACGGCTTGGTCGCCCGCTCGCTTCTCTTGTGGATGGCGCGCGCCACCAGCTCTTTGCCGGTCCCGGTTTCGCCGGTGATCAGCACTGTCGCGTTGGTGGGCGCTACGCGCGCAATCATCTGCCGCACGGTCTGCGTAGCTTCGCTGTTGCCGAAGATCTCGTCGCTGCCCTCAAGCCGGTCCACCGTGAGTCGCAGTAGCCCGTTCTCGCGCAGCAGTTGCGTGTGCTCGCACGCGCGGCGCACGGTCGCGCGC
Organism: uncultured Acidobacteriaceae bacterium; assembly: GCA_963760475.1. Classification (GTDB taxonomy): domain Bacteria; phylum Acidobacteriota; class Terriglobia; order Terriglobales; family Acidobacteriaceae; genus Telmatobacter. The sequence goes on from CAVXDG010000015.1 coordinate 577,385, forward strand.
ACTACCTCAGGCTGAAACGGCTTGGTGATGAAATCGAATGCCCCCTGGCGCATGCTCTCGACCGCCAGCTCGACCGTCGCAAACGCAGTCAGCATCACCACTGCCATCGCCGCATCAATCTCCTTGGCCCGCGCCAGCACCTCCAATCCCTCGCCATCCTTCATCTTCTGGTCGGTGACCACCGCGTCAAAGCGATTCATTGCCAGATGGCCCACTGCCTCTGAGACACCAGACGCTTCCGTCACCATATGCCGATCCAACGCCAGGTTCGACGCGAGGATCCTGCGCATGTTGCTCTCATCGTCCACAATCAGAATCCTGCTCACGGCGCGCCTCCTTCATCGTTTGTGCCGATGGGCAGCGACACGGTGAATCGAATCGTCTCCGCATCGTTGTGCGTCAACGCTAATTCTCCGCCATGCGCGATCAAAATATTGCGTGCGATGGCCAGGCCCAGCCCCGTGCCGCTTGGCCGGGTTGTGAAAAATGGCTCAAAAACACACGCTGCCACATTCGGCGCAATCGGCCCGTTTCCGTTCTCCACGTCGATCAAAACCTGATTGCCGGCGCGGCGGCCGCGCAACTGTACCCTGGCCCCCGGTTGCGACGCTTCAATGGCGTTCATCGCCAGGTTCAAAAGCGCTTGCTGCAGCTGACCGCTGTCAACCTCGGCCCAGAGTCCTTCAGGGTACTCGCACACCACGTCAACGTCTTTGCCCGCAGCGCGCGGTTTGCAAATCTCAGCGATGTAGCCAATGCTCTCCCCCAGGTCGCTTCGCATCTTCGCCGGTACGCGCGGACGCGCGTACACCAGGAAGTCCGTCGTCAGCCGCTCCAGCCGACCCGCCTCCTTGGTCGCGATTGCATACATTTCCTGGCTCTCCGCTGCGCCAAAGCCGTAGTTGGAGGCAGTCGCGAGCGCACTGGAAATCATCGCAACAGGATTGCGAATCTCGTGAGCAATAGCGCTCGAAAAGCGCCCCACCGCCGCCAGCCGTTCCTCAGCCTTCAAGCGGGACTGGGTTCTCTCCAGTTCCGAGAGGCTGAAAGCCAGCTCCGCCTGCTTGTGTCGCAGATGGTTCACCAGCGTCCACACCAGCAGGCCCGTCACCGCATAGATCAGCGCCACCGTCCCCGCCTCGATGAATTCGTTGGGGTCTGCCGGCGCATGGGCTCGCGCGTAGGACCACACCCAAAAGAAGATCAGGCTGTCACTGATGGCCACCGTCAGAATAGTTGCCGCCAGAGACAGCCGGAACGCCGCCTGCAGAATCGGGGGAAGCATCAACGTGAAGTACTGCACGTCCTGCTTGTACGAAAATGAGGCCAGGCCAAACGCCACTGCGATATTGACCACAATCATTGTCCAGGTCAGACGTGTCGCCGCCGCCGCACTCAGTTCTTCGCGCCTTCCCAGCCAGAACAGCTCGATCAGGTTGGTCGCCACCCCGGTTCCCAATACCGCGAGGGTAGGCAGGTGCGGCCGGCCCAGGTACTGCGGCCAGTACAGCTGCGCCAGAAACAGCGAGATCTGCAGGATTAGGTTCAGGCATGCAAGCACCGTTTCCTGCCGGCGAAACGACGGGAAGTCGGCTGACACCATCAGGCTTTGGGGAAGCCTCTGGGGCGCTACGTCGGTCAGCATCGCAACCGCTCTTTCCCAACCCAATCGCGCGGCCGCTCGATTGGCTCCGTGCTGCCCGGGGAATCGGGGTTTGAAGCTTCGTTCAAATCTTTGAACAAGAACCCGCCTGTGTTCAGAAATTCTAACGCCCCCATCGACCTAAGATCTTATTTTTCAGCGACCGTCAATTGGCACGCCCCGTGCACTTCTCGAGGCATGCCCTGCCAGAGGCAAGGGTCAAAGGAGAGCATCATGAACAACACTTTCAAGAACGCCGCCTGGGCTTTTTCGATCGCTCTGTTGCTGCCCGTCTTCGCGGCCGCCGAACTTCCCCAACAGACCAAGGCTCGCAAGGAAGCCATGCAGCTCACTCGTTCAATCGAGGTAATCTCTCGGAAGATCCACAATGAAGCTGAGAACTTGAGCGTGGCGCAGCGCAACAGCCAGTTCAGCAAGCAGTCCCACCAGATCAAGCTGCAGCGTATTGCTACCCACATCAACGAGAATCTGAAGCCGGCCTTCGATCGTCTGGACGAGCTGAAGCCCGATCTTCCCGAGTGGAATCAGGTCGCCATCGACCAGATGCGCACCTCCGCTGCAACCCTGGCGGCCAACACCAACGAGGCCATCCTCAATCGCAATACCAGCCAGCATGGTCATCCCGCGATCCTCGACCCGGAATACGGGGGACTTGTCGCCAATATGACCACGCACGCGGATGCCCTGGTCCAGATTGCTGACGCCACATCCGATTACAGCGACGCGCAGCTCAAGGGCCACCAGGCTGGCCTGCCCATCGCCTCGCACAACTAACAACGTAGAAATCCGCCCGGGCCGTTCGCTGCTCCACCACGACGGCTCGGGTACTTCAAAAAAGAAAAGGAGATCGTCATGAAGAAGACTGTTTGCTCATTGTTCCTCCTGGCTGGAATTGCTTTATCCTCGCTGGCCGTCGCTGAAACCAATTCGAAGGATCGTAGCATCGCTGACCTCGCCTCGACACAACTGCAGAAGAAAGACAACTTCCGTTCCGTCACTGTCGCCGCCGACGAGGGCATCGTGACTCTCGCGGGAACCGTGCCGCTCTACATCGACAAAGTGAACGCAGAGAAGCGTGTTCGCAAAGTGAAGACCGTCGATGGAGTGCGCAACCATATCCAGGTTGGCGGCCCAGCCATCGCCGACAGCGAAGTGCGCGAGAACCTCGCGAACAAGCTGCGCTACGATCGCATTGGCTACGGAATCGTCTTTAACAACCTTGGTGTCGACGTCAAGAATGGCCTGGTCACACTCTCCGGCAATGTCCGCGACTATCCTGACCGCGACTCCGCGCTCGCGATTGTTGCCACTACAGCCGGCGTGAAAGACGTTGTCGATGAGATTGGCGTCGCGCCCGTATCGCTCCTCGACGACAATCTCCGCATCAGGCTGGCGCAGGCGATTTATGGCAGCCCGGTCCTGCAAAAGTACGCGCTTGATCCGCAGGCTCCGATCCGGATCGTGGTCGAGAACGGCCATGTGGAGCTGGCTGGCGTCGTACTCAATAACCTCGACCGCCAGGTGGCCTACACGCAGGCCACTAGCGTCCCCGGCGTCTTCAGCGTGACCAACCACATTGCCGTGCCAGGGCAGACGTTCGAATAGCCGTGCCGGCGTTTCCGCGGCGGCAGCCTTCGGGCAGTCGCCGCGGCCTTTTTTATCTGCGCGCCCCGCCCTGCGTAGAAAGACGGCTCGCGCCAGCGAAGCTTTCCGATCAACAAAAGAGCCGCGATCCGAAGACCGCGGCTCTTTCCCGCTAAAGAATTCCCCCTACTTCGTGCCGCCTTTGTACACCACTCCAGCCTTCATCACGAACTTCACATCCTGCAGCAGCTTTACGTCCGCGAGCGGGTTGCCCTCGACCGCTACGAGATCTGCCCACTTGCCCGGGTCAACTGATCCAACGCGATCGCTCCAGCCCAGCAAGTCCGACGCGTTCACCGTTGCGCTTTGGATCGCTTCCAGAGGCTTCATGCCAAGATCGCGCACGTAGACCTCCAGCTCGTGCCCGTTGAGGCCGTGCGGGTACACCGCTGCGTCCGTCCCCAGCGCAATCTTTACACCCGATTCGTACGCATGACGGATATTCTTCTTCGCCACTGCCGACACGTCTTTCATCTTCTGCTGGTAAAACGCCGGCAGCTTCCCGTACTCGAGCATCCAGTCTTCGAGATAGAGAGTGGGCACAAGGTAAGTACCGTTTTTCTTCATCACTTCAATCGCCGGCTCGTCGATGTAGCTGCCATGCTCGATCGAGTCCACTCCCGCCTCGCTGGCCCACAGAATGCCCTGCGCTCCATGCGCATGCGCGGCAACTTTGCGGCCCAGGCGATGCGCGTCCGCGACAATCGCCTTCATCTCCTCGAGCGTGTATTGCGAGGCCTGCGGATCGTCGCCCTTCGACAACACGCCGCCGGTCGCGCAGATCTTGATCACATCGGCGCCGTACTTGATGTTCTGCCGCACCATGTGCTGCACCCCGGCAATCCCATCGGCCACGCCGTCGCCCACCTCGTGATAGTGGATCGGCAGCAGGTTCTCGTCGCAGTGCCCGCCCGTAATCCCAAGCGGCGGCCCGCTCACCAGCATATGCGGGCCCGGAATCTGCCCGGCGTTAATCGCATCGCGCAAATCCACATCGACAAATCCTGAGGCGCCCACGTTGCGCACCGTCGTGAATCCTGCCAGCAGAGTCGTGCGCGCATTCACCACCCCGGTAATCGCATCTTTCGCATCGGTATCCGTGACTTCTTTGAATGGATCGAAGTCGGGATTGCCGGTCAGGTGCGTATGAACGTCGATCAGTCCCGGCAGAACCGTAAGCATCCCGAGATCGATGACCGCATCGCCGGCGGTGGCGGGCGTCGAAGCCGTCGGCGCAATCGAAACAATGCGCTCTCCTGCGACGACGATCGTCTGCGCGTCAAGGATCTTTCCGGTGCGGACATCGAGCAGATGCCCCGCACGAACCAGCGTGCGTGCGGGCGCGGCGGCCTGCGCAAAGGCCGCGGTGGGGGTGACACCAAGAAGCGAAAGACCTGCAATGAGCAAAGACAGGAATACACGCATGGAAAGCGGACCTCGACAGGATAAGGAATCAGGGAGCGAGGCAAAGTGTAACACGCAGGTCTTGAATCGCAGTCGAGGACAACACCCCAGGCCACAACCCCAAAGATGAAACAAAAAAGCCGCAATCTCATCGCTTGGGATCGCGGCTTGACTTCTACCTTGTAAGAACTGGATGCAGCAAGGCGCGAAGCGCGTCCAGCCCCACCGCAGGTGGCGCGTGTGGCCCCACCGCAGGTGGCGCAGGGGGGGGCTACATTTCTTTTACGCCGTCCACAAACGCCTTTAGCTTGCGGCTGCGCGAAGGATGACGCAGCTTGCGCAGCGCCTTCGCTTCGATTTGCCGGATGCGCTCGCGCGTGACCTGGAAGCTTTGTCCTACTTCTTCCAGCGTGTGCTCCGAGCCATCTTCGAGGCCGAAGCGCATCTTGATTACCCGCTCCTCGCGTGGCGTCAATGTGCGCAGAACCTGCGAGGTGTATTCCTTCAGGTTCACGCTGATCACTGCTTCTGAAGGCGACACAGCCTGGCGATCTTCGATGAAGTCGCCGAGGTGTGAGTCTTCTTCTTCGCCAATCGGCGTCTCCAGCGAAATCGGTTCCTGCGCAATCTTCAGCACCTTGCGCACCTTCGCTACAGGAATATCCATGCGCCGCGCAATCTCTTCGCTTGAAGGTTCGCGGCCCAGTTCCTGCACCAGCTGGCGGCTGGTGCGAATCAACTTGTTGATCGTCTCGATCATGTGCACTGGAATGCGGATCGTTCGTGCCTGGTCCGCAATCGCGCGCGTAATTGCCTGCCGAATCCACCACGTGGCATAGGTCGAAAACTTGTAGCCGCGCCGATACTCAAACTTGTCAACCGCCTTCATCAGGCCAATGTTGCCTTCCTGAATCAGGTCAAGGAACTGCAAGCCGCGGTTCGTGTACTTCTTTGCGATCGAAACCACAAGACGAAGATTGGCTTCAATCAACTCCCGCTTCGCCTGCTCCGCGTCCATGTCGCCCTGGATCATCTCGCGCTGCGTGCGCTTCAGTTCGGCAATGGACACGCCCGCGTCACCCTCGATCTTTTCCAGATCGAGCTTGCAGTTCTTCTGCTGGCGCCGATATTCCTTCTTCAGCTCCTCGCTCTTCGAGGCGTCGTACTTCTGATCGAGCGAGCGGATCTGCCGTTCCAGTGTGCGCATTGTATCGACAGTCTTGTTGACCTTGTCGAGCAGCCGCTTGCGCTCCAGGGCCGTGTACTTCAGTTCACGCACAATGCGCGATACGTAGACCTTCTCGCGCGCAATCGCCCAGCGTGTCCGCCGCTGTTCGCGCTGGCTGGTCTTGCTGTTCGCGGCCGCCTGCTTCTCTTCGAGAAGCGAGATCTTCTTCTGGTGCTTGATCAGCGATTCAATGCGCGTTACTGTCGAGCGCACCCGCGCCTGCACTACATCTTCAGTGAGCTCTTCCTCGTCGAAGATCACCACTTCTTTTACGTTGCGCACGCCGCGCTTCAAGTCTTCGCCTAGCGCCACAATCTCGCGAATTACAATCGGCGACCGCGAAATCGCCTTCAACACACGCATCTGCCCGCGCTCGATGCGCTTGGCAATCTCCACTTCGCCTTCGCGCGTCAACAGCGGCACTGTGCCCATCTCGCGCAGATACATGCGGACGGGGTCGTTGGTCTTTTCCAGGGTTCCAGGCGTCAGGTCAAGTTCGACATCTTCGCCCTCTTCCAGTTCAAAATCCTTCTCGCTGCCGAACTTCGGCGCGTCCAAAAGGTCGATGCCCTGGGTTCCAATGGTTGTGATCAAATCATCCAGATCGTCGGCCGAGCCGCCTATCTCCTCCGGCAACATGTCGTTCACGTCGCCATACGTGAGATAGCCCTTCTCTTTTCCTGTTTCGATCAGGTTCTGGATATCGTCTTCGAATTTTTCGTTAGTCGCCAATGCAATCCTGCTCTCTCCGGCATGACCCGTATGCCGTGCTTCCGGGGCCCATTCCCCAGGCAATCCCTCTCACCCGCGTTGCTCTGCAATCCTGCGCTATTCTCGCGCGCCTGCAAACCCTGCCGGACCTCGGTTGCGCATTTGGGCGCACCTTCGGTACCCCGCAAAGAAAACAACGCGGCTCAATTCATCGCTCGGAATCGGATGTCTGCGCTTCAGGTTTCGCCTGGTCGCCCGCGAGCCGAAGCTCATATGTGGGGCAAAGGGGGCGCGCATCCTCACAGAGATCAATAGATTACCACAATTGGTCCGGTCTTCGGCAAAGCCAAACAAATTGCCTTGCCAAGGTCTTGCGGGGCATCAATTCCTCTGCCGGGCCGAGATTGAACTGGGCACCCTCGTGTCGCCCACTCATTCCCATTTCTTTAGACGCCGAAAACAGCAACAACGCTGCAAAGAGTGGTCGCAGATCGGCGCCCAGCGGCGATTCCCGCCGACTCAGCCGTGGAGCCGCCGCAAAGTCCGGTCCAGATCGAGCTTTTGTTGCGTAAGAATGGCCAATCCGGCGTGGTCGCCCCGCCGCTCGGCCTCCGCAATCTGTGCCCGCATCTGCCTCAATTCACTCTCAATCCGCCGCTTCTGCACGCTCTCGACCGCGCCCCCCACGGTCTCTGCCGACGGCGCTCCCGTTTCTCCCATCAGCGCCTCTGCCAGCAGGCCCATCTGGGCCTGGTTCTCCACCATCTCCATGGGGTCCTCTGCCCCGCGCCGAGCCAAAGAGCGCAGCGCCTCGAATGATACAAGTCCCTCGAAAAGATCAGGTTGGCTGGTCACAGCGTCCGCGGCGATGCGTCGCGCTTCTTGGTGCTCGGGGTCCGTAATCGCCAACGCCCGCAGCAACACCCGATCCACCTCGGTGAGCCCCGACGCGCGAATTTCAATGTGATCGCGCCGCCGCAAAGCTGCCTGCCGCAGCTCCTCCCGCAGCACCGCTGAATCGATCCCCAGCTTTTGTGCCGCATCGGCGGCAAACTGATCCCGCGCCAGCTTCTCCGGCATCTGCCGAATATGCGGCAGCAGGAAGTTCATCGCCTTCACCTTCTGGTCCGCGCTCGCTCCCGGAAACATCTGACGCGCCCGCTCGATCAGATAATCGGACTGCCGCCGCGCCCCCCGGATCGCCGTCGTGTACGCCTCCACACCCCGCTCCCGGATGTAGCGGTCCGGATCGAGGCCGTCCTCCAGGGTCACAATCTTGATCGCGAATCCCTCCTCCGTCAGCAGCGCAATCGACTTCTCCGCCGCGTTCGCCCCTGCTGTGTCTGGATCGAAATTCACGGCCACGTTCGACGTGTGACGCTTCAGAATCGCCACCTGCTGCGGCGTAAACGCCGTGCCGCTGGTCGCAATCACGTTCTGGATCCCCCGCAGATACACGCTGATGCAGTCCATCTGGCCCTCCACCAGCAGCGCGAATTCCACCTGCCGAATCGCCGTCTTCGCCTTGTCCAGATTGAAGAGCACCAGGCTCTTCGAATAAAGCGGTGTCTCCGGCGAATTGATGTACTTGGCCCCCGCCTTTTCGCCCGCCTCCAGCGCCCGCGCCGTGAAGGCGATCACCCGCCCGCTCTCGTTCGCAATGGGAAAGGTGATGCGCTTGCGAAACCGGTCATACAGCGGTCCGAACTGAGGCTGCCCGTCCGGCCCCGTCCCGGCTTCCTTCGCGCTGAATAACCCGCTCGCCCGCAGTGTCTCCTCATCCGCCATGCCCTTCAGACGGTCCCGAAGCGCGTGAAAGCTATCCGGCGCATAGCCGATTCTAAATTTCCTGATCCCCTCCTCCGAAAGTCCACGACCTGCAAGGTATTCACGCGCCAGCGCGCCCTCCGGGCCCTTCAGTTGCTCTTCAAACCATGCCGTCGCCGCCTCATGCAAATCCAGCAATTTGCCGCGCATCCGCGCCTCGGCGGCTTCTTCGGGAGAAGAAAATTCCCTCTTCGGCAGTGGTATCCCGCATTTCTGCGCCACGATCCGCACCGCCTCGGGAAAGCCGACATTCTCGATCTTGCCCACAAACGAAAACACATCGCCTGAAACGCCGCACCCGAAGCAGTGGAAAAACTGCCGCACTGCATGCACGCTGAACGATGGCGACTTCTCTTTATGGAACGGGCACAGCCCCGAGTAGTTCTGCGCCCCTGCTTTGCGCAGGCGGATATACCCTTCGACGATCTTGACGATGTCGGCCTGCTGTTTCACGGTTTGAGCGAAGTCACTCACGCGTCGGGGCTGAATCAAGCATACGGCGCACCCAGTGGGGCTCGTGTGGAAGCGGTGGAAAGCCCGACAGCATTCAGGTGGAACCCGCGCCCTTCGCCCTCCGCACTGCTGACCAGCATGAAACCTTGCCGGCGATTCCGCCGGTAAACCACGCGAGGCAACCCTGCGCTGCATCGGTTCGAGGAGCCGCCTCCCTTGCCCGCTGCCAACTTCAAACGTACTGAGGCCCACAGAGCCAAACAGGCTCCCAGCTTTGGGTAAAGCTGGGAGCCTGTTTGTTTCCCCTGATCTCTAATCTATTTTTTATCCCTCAAATCTGCGCGCTGGGAGTAGTTCTCCTCGGCAAGCAGAACCTAGAACCCTGGCCCATGACCGTGACCTGGACCACCAGGACCGCCACCGTGCCCACCACCAGGCCCGCCCGGGCCGCCGGACCCGCCCGAACCTGATCCGCCAGACCCAGAACCACCTGAACCGCCCGAACCCGACCCGCCAGAACCACCCGAACCTGATCCACCCGAACCACCCGAGCCGCCAGACCCTGATCCGCCCGAACCGCCCGAACCCGAACCGCCAGACCCACCCGAGCCTGATCCGCCAGACCCCGATCCCCCGGATCCACCCGAACCCGACCCGCCAGACCCGCCAGAACCTGATCCGCCCGAACCTGATCCGCCCGAACCGCCAGACCCCGATCCCCCGGACCCGCCGGAACCCGACCCGCCGGAACCCGACCCGCCTGAACCCGATCCCCCCGACCCGCCCGATCCACCCGCAGGAAAACCGCCCCCGCTGTCCGCTCCCAGGTTCGCGGCAAATAACGAGGAGATCTGGTTGTATGCGCTTGCCACGCCAGATGCCAAACCTCGATACCCCGCCGTCGCTCCGAAAGCGAGGAGAGCGCATATAAGGGCGTACTCAGTCATGGATTGGCCGCGATCGGCCGAAATGCACCGCGCAACGCGTGTGCCGATTCTGTAAATGTTGTCCCTCATTTGGCCCCCTCTATTGAACCCATTCAAGAACGAGGTGATCTGAAAAAACTGAATCAAGCGCGACCAGCGATAAAACGATTGAACGCTGTGGGGGAGCCACAATTAGGAGAATGCAGGACCGCGCCGCGATCGACAATCCCTCCTCTGATTGCGCCGCGAAGTAATTCGTAACTGCTCGAAGCATTACTGATGTGGGAGAGACATCTTTGCCTCGATCGGCAAACACCCCCTGCGAAAGACGTGCAATCTCCACGGTTCCGGCCGCAATCCGTCGCCTCGGCAAAATAGTTGTTGCAACGAATATCGCGCCGCCGCATCCAAGTCAATTGAGAGGAACAGAAACCCATGACCGCATCCACCGCATCCACCGCATCCACCGCAACCGCCCCAGCCGCCATCACCACTTGGAACATCGATCCCGCCCACTCCTCCGCTGAGTTCAAGGTCAAGCACATGATGATCTCCAACGTGAAAGGCGCCTTCAAAGGAATCACTGGCGTCCTGAAGCTCAACGAGGCCGATCCAGCGCGCTCGAGCATCGAAGCCACCATTCCTGTCACCAGCCTCAGCACCGGCGATGAGCAGCGCGACGGCCATCTCAAGAGTCCCGACTTTTTCGACGCCGACAAGTTCCCTGCCTTTACCTTTAGGTCCTCTGAAGTGGAGCGCACCGAGCCCGGCGAGCACGCCGTGGTCGGCGAACTGACCCTGCACGGCGTCACGCGCGCCGTCAGCTTCGCGGTGGAAGGCCCAAGCGCGCCCGGCAAAGATCCCTGGGGCAACACCCGTATCGGCCTCTCCGCCACCGCCCGCATCAACCGCAAAGACTTCGGCCTTACCTGGAATTCGGCCCTCGAGACCGGCGGCGTCCTGGTCGGCGAAGACGTCACCATTACCCTCGACATCCAGTTCATCAAGGCATAACGCGGTCTTCATGGGTGCCCAGGTCCCTCGCTCTTGGGGACCTGGGAAATGCCGGTCTCCGCCGTCCGCCCAACTTCCGTTCATAAACTTGGACTACAATCCAAAATATGAACTCTAGTCCAGAACGCCTGCGCGACCGGCAGAAGCAGCACACCCGCTCCGAGATTGTGCGCGTTGCCTTCGACCTCTTCGCACGGCACGGCTACGAGGCAGTCCCGGTTGAGAAAATCGCTGCCGCTGCCGGTGTCTCCCGCGCCACCTTCTTCAACTACTTCCCCCAGAAGGACCTCCTTCTGCGCTCCGTCGCCGAGGCCCGCGCCGAGCGGCTCCGCCGCATTCTTGCTGAAGCTTCAGGCACTTCCGTGCTCGAAGGCGTCCTGGACCTCCTCCTCAAACTGACCCGCGAAAATGCCCGGATCAGCGCGCAGTCCAAGCCGCTCCTGCTCGAAACCGTGTTCGGCCCGGCCTCACGTAACCTTTTGCTGGCTGCACGCGAACAAGCTATTGAAGTGCTCACTCGAAGCCTCACTACGATTCTCGGTAAGAAAAAGAAATCCATGCGGCTCGCGGAGACGCTCTTCGCTGTGTATCTGGCGACCATGCTGGAGTGGCTGCTGCGCGAGGGCGTGGCCGAGCGTTGGCTGGTCGAAACCATGCGCGACCGCCTGCAACTTGTGTTGGATGGTGTCGCATGAATCGCCGCCGATTTACGATCGCAGCGGGTGCAGTCGTGCTCCTGGCCGCGGTCTGGCTCGCGTACGCGCTCATCGGGCGCCGCGCTCAATATGAGTACTCGGGCACCGTCGAAACTCGCGAAATTCAGATTGGCTCAAAAGTCGGCGGGCGCGTCACTGACGTCCTCGTTGAAGAGGGCCAACAGGTCAAAGCGGGCGCAGTTCTGGTGCGCTTTGAATGCGACGAGCTGAAAGCGCAGCGTGCCCAGGCCGCAGCCCAGCTCGTCCAGGCCCAAGCCGACCTCGATCGTATGCAGCGCGGCAACCGGCCTGAAGAAATTGCCGAAGCCGAAGCCACTGCCGATGCCCAGAAAGCTGCTCTTGATGCAGCGCAAAACGGGCCTCGTCCACAGGAAATTGCCCAGGCGCAAGCCGACCTCGCTGCCGCCGAGGCCGACACCGTCAACGCTGAAACCTTCTTCCAGCGCATGCAGAAGCTCATGGCCACCGATACTATCTCGCATCAGCAATTCGACGACGCGCGCGAAAAGCGCGATGCTGCCAAGCAACGTGCCGAGTCCGCGCGCCAGCGCTTTGCCCTGCTCCAGGCCGGTACCCGGGCTGAAGATCTGCGCTCCGCCGGGGCCCGCTATGCGCAGGCTCAATCCGCCGCTGTCCTCGCCCGCAAAGGCTTTCGCAAAGAAGACATCACCGCCGCGGGCGGCCGGCTCGCCCAGGCCCAGAGCAGCGTCGCAGAGCTCGATACGCGCTTGAAAGAGGCCGTGCTCATCGCTCCCGCCGACGCTGTGGTCGAGGTCGTTAGCCTCCGTCCCGGTGATCTGGTCCCCCCAGGGCGCATCGTCCTCACCCTCCTCGAACCCTCGCAGCTCTGGGTCAAGGTCTACATTCCTGAAACTAGCCTCGCCCACCTGCGCGTCGATCAACCCGCCACCGTTCATGTCGACAGCTTCGCCGGGCAGGCCTTCACCGGACACTTGCGGCAAATCGCCTCCGAGGCTGAGTTCCTGCCGCGCAACGTCCAAACCCACAGCGATCGCGAACACCAGGTCTTTGGCGCCAAAATCTACATCGACAATCCCCAGGGAATCCTCAAGTCCGGCATGTCCGCCACGGTGCGTCTGCAATGACGGCCGCCATCACCGCCGATCACCTCACCATTCGCTTCGGCTCTTTTACCGCAGTCAACAACGTCAGCTTTTCCGTCGATAAAGGCGAAATCTTCGGCTTCCTCGGTCCCAACGGCTCCGGCAAAACCACCATCATCAAGGCACTCTGCGGACTCCTCCGTCCCTCCTCTGGCGGTGGAACCATCCTCGGCATGGACATTCGCAAAGACGCTGCGGAAATCAAATCCCGGGTCGGCTATATGTCGCAGAAATTCGGACTCTATGAAGATCTGACCGTCGAGGAAAATATCGCCTTCTACGCGGGCGTCTACGGGATCAACGGCCAGAAAGCAAAGCAGCGCGAAGAAGAAGTTCTGGCCCTCACCGGCATCGAGCACTACCTCAAGCGCCGCGCCGGTCAGCTCTCCGGCGGATGGAAGCAGCGGCTCGCCCTTGCCTGCGCCATCATTCACTCGCCCGAGGTTGTCTTTCTCGACGAGCCCACCGCCGGCATCGACCCCGTCGCCCGCCGTGCGTTATGGGACCTGCTCTTCCGCCTCTCCGGGCAGGGCGTCACTTTCTTCGTCACCACCCACTATATGGATGAAGCCGAGCGCTGCGGCCGTGTCGGCTATATCTACATGTCGAATCTCGTCGCCCTCGGCACCGTTGCCGAACTGCAGCGCCTGCCCGACGCCAATCCGGCAGGAACCGCACGTCTACAGATCCGAACAGAAAATGCGTCGGCGATTCTTGACTCCGTGCGCGGCCTGCCTGGAGTGCGCGAAGCCACCATCTTCGGCCAGTCGATTCATGCCCTCGTTGAAACCAGCCAATTGGATGCTCTGCGCGCTCAACTCCCGCATGCCACCATCGAGCCCATTACGCCGTCGCTAGAAGATATCTTTGTCACTCTCACCTACAAAATCATGGAGAGTGCGCAATGAACAGCCTGTTTCGCGGACTCGTTCCCGTGTGCCGCAAAGAGGCGCTGCACATCGTGCGCGACCGCGGCACCCTTTTCTTCGCGCTCCTCATTCCTATGCTCCAGTTGTTCCTCTTCGGATTCGCGATCGACACCAACATCCGCCAAATCTCGACGGTGGTCTTGGACGAGTCGAAAACGCAGGAGAGCCGCCAGCTGCTCGAGCGCTTTGCCGCTTCCGATGTCTTTGCCCTGCGTGGCTCCGTGCAATCTCCCGACGATCTCTATGGAGCCATCCGAAGCGGGCGTGCCCGCGTTGGTATCCGCATCCCCTATGACTACGCCCGCCATCTGCTCGACGGTTCAAGCGCGTCTGTCCTCGTGCTCGTCGACGGATCGGACTCTTCTGTCGCCGCGCAGGCAGTCAGCACTTCCACCGGAGTCGCACTCCAGCAATCCCTCGCCCTCGTCTTGCCCTCCGGCAATTTACCCATCGATGTGCGCCCCTCGGTTCTCTACAACCCCGCTACACGCTCCGCAAACTTCTTCGTTCCCGGCCTCGTCGGCATTCTGCTGCAGGTTATGACCATCTTGCTCATCGCTCTCAGCCTGGTACGCGAGCGCGAACGTGGCACCCTCGAGCAGCTGACGATGACCCCCGTGGCGCCCCTCGGCCTGATGGTCGGCAAAATGATCCCGTATGGCGTTCTCGCTTTCCTCGAACTCTGTGCCGTTCTCACCGTGATGCGGATCGTCTTCCAGGTTCCGATCCATGGCAATGTCTCTCTCCTTCTCGCCCTTTCGCTTCCGTTTTTGCTGACGGTGCTCGGCATCGGGCTGCTGATCTCCACCAAAGCGCAAACCCAGGCCGAAGCATTCCAACTCGCCATGGGCACCATCCTGCCGTCGATCTTTCTCTCCGGCTACATCTTCCTCATTGAGAACATGCCCGTGTTCTTCCAGGGCATCAGCCGCCTCATCCCAACCACCTACTACATCCGGATTTTGCGCGGAATCATCCTCCGGGGCGCCGGGTTCAGCGATCTCTGGCTCGACGGCCTGGTCCTCACCTTCATGGGGTGCGCCGCCATCCTTCTCGCGGCCCATCAGTTCGTAAAGCAAAGATAAAGAGATGTTTAGCTTCGCAGCAATCGACGCGTACAAGGGTGCCCCAGGTCTCAATTTTGAGACCTGGGAAAGCGACGAGCCCAAACCGGCCCCTGCATCGCCGCCTCTTCCGTTAGATAGTTGTTGCAACGAATATCATCCTCGTGAATCTAAGCCAATAGAAGCGAGCAATCCCCCGTTGCTCCAGGAGGTCTCAATGTCCCTGCGTGCTGTGAAACAGATTCTTGAAACCAAGCCCACCATCGAGGGAGCGGGCGTGAAGTTGCAACGCGCCTTCGGTTTCGGCAAAACCAAGGAGTTTGATCCGTTCCTGCTGCTCGACGATTTTCGCAACGAAAATCCGGCAGACTACCTGGCCGGATTTCCCTGGCATCCGCACCGCGGCATTGAGACCATCACCTACGTCCTTGCCGGCGAAGTGGCGCACGGCGACAGCCTCGGCAACAAAGGCCGCATGACCGCCGGAGACGTGCAATGGATGACTGCGGGCAGCGGAATCCTTCATCAGGAAATGCCGAAGGGCGATGCGAATGGCCGCATGCACGGATTCCAGTTGTGGGCGAACCTGCCCGCATCGCTGAAGATGACGGACCCGCGCTATCAGGACATTCCGTCCGCGGCGATTCCTGAAGTGACCGAAGACGATGGCACCAAAGCGCGCGTCATCTGCGGCACTTTCTGGGGAAAGACCGGACCCGTTGAAGGCGTCGCCGCCGATCCCAACTACGTTGACATCTCTGTGCCGCCCAACAAGCTGCGCCGGATCAAGGTCGATGTCGCGCGCAATGCGTTTGCGTATGTTTTCGCCGGAGCCGGAACCTTCCGCGACGCATCCGATCCGCAAGCTGTGCTTACGGAGTCGGCGATTGATCCCAATGCCGCAGCGAAGTACGACGCGAAAAACCATTCGCTTGTTCTCTTTGATCGCGGCGACGAAATCGTCGTACAGGCTGGACCCGAAGGCATTCGCTTCCTGCTCGTCTCGGGCAAGCCACTCGAAGAGCCGGTCGCATGGTACGGCCCTATCGTGATGAACACGCAGGCGCAGCTCGATCAGGCCATGCGCGAACTGCAGACCGGCAAATTCATCAAGCATCAATAAGAATGCGAGCGAGTCGACTTACATCTGAGTTACTAGCCTAAAGTGAGCCGATACGCTGTGAGTAAATGAGCGCGAAGAGGCGCGGCCGCTATCCTGGCCGGGCCTCTTCTATTTGGCGGCGCGAATTCGGTTTTCGATCTCCGACAAATCTCCATGCAGAATCTCATCGGGCGAGAAGCCGCGCTCGCGCAAGGTGCGAATGCTCAGCGCATCGTGGCGCTTGGCGAGACGCTTGCCTGCCCGATCGGTGACTAAACCGCAATGAAACCACGCGGGATCTTTGAACCCGAGCGCGCGGTTGAGTAGAATCTGGCGCGCCGTCGATTTCAGCAAGTCTGCGCCGCGCACCACTTCGGTCATCTGCATCGCCGCATCATCGACAACGCAGGCCAGCTGATAACTCGCAATGCCGCAACCTGCCGGAGATCCATCGCGGCGCCAGACAATGAAGTCGCCGAAGTCTTTCCCTGCGACAAAACATTGCGGCCCAAGGTTCAGATCGTTGAAGGCGATCACCTCGCCGTCGGGCACGCGAAAGCGCCAGTTCGCCGCAACAGATTCTTGATTGGTTGATGCCCTAATCCAGAGGTCCGCGTCCCGCAGGAGCCTGCACGTTCCTGGATAGATGGGCTCGTCGTCGGGATCGACGTCTTCGTGCGGCGCGCTGAGTGCAGCGGCAAGATCTTTGCGTGAGCAGCGGCAGGGATAGAGAAATCTGCCGTCGAGAAGTTTCTGCCACGCAGCCCGGTAGAGATTGGACCGCTGACTCTGCGTGTACGGAGCATACGTGCCGCCGATGTCGGGGCCCTCGTGCCATTCGAGTCCAAGCCAGTGCAGGTCTTCGAGGGCAGCGTCAACATAGATAGAGCGGCTTCGTTCGGCGTCGAGGTCTTCCATGCGGAGAACGAGGGTGCCGTTTACTGCGCGGGCGCGCTCGCAGGCAATGAAAAATGTGCGCGCGTGGCCGATGTGCAGGTAGCCGGTCGGCGAGGGCGCGAGGCGTCCTCGATAGGACTGGTCGTCCAGGCGATCGCTTCGCGTGGCGAATTGGACAGCATTGGGCAACGAAAATTGTTCCACGTGGAAAGACTATCCGTCCAGGCGATCACTTCGCGCGGCGGAATGGGATCGCTCAAATTGTTCCACGTGGAACAATTGTGTTGACCAGCACATGTGTTGCGGAACTTGCAGAAAATATCGCTGCTGTGTGATTGCGCACTTCTCAGATTTCATCGTCCTAAGACTTGATTGGAGATAGAGACGGGCGGTGCAGGAAGCGGTTGTTCAGCGTCAAGGAAAGCAGAGAGAGTTGCCCACTTTATGGGGCACCTCCCCCCCAGGGGGTAGGGGGTACCGGGGCGTTACTCAATCACGCAACCACCCGATCGGGACGTGACGCGTCGACATTTTCCGCGGTTTTGATTCGTCTTCGATCTGCGCTGCTGGCGAGGAATTCGGCGAAGATCCAGCATGCCCCTATCGAGGCCACGTTGTAGACGGCGGCTCCCCATGTTGCCTGATTGTGCAGGCGGATAAAAACGCTGGAGCGGCGGATGGCCCTGCTTAGCTGGGCCTCACGCGCCGGCGCTCGGTGTCGACGATCTCTTTGACGGTGGGTATTGCAGCAATCAGATCGTACGCATGTTCGGAAGGCAACTCAGGATTCGTCAGCAGGGCAGCCGCGACATGAGACACGTCCACTGCGCCGACCAGGGGGATTGTGGCGCTACCGTCACCCCACGGCAGAAACATCGTGCTGTTTTCGGAGACACTTCTGCTTACCAGTGCCCGCACATTTTCATAGTAGGGCGGTGCGTGCAGATGCACCGTTCCCACCTCTGCCCAATCGAAGATGCGATCCGCGAGTCCATGCTGCATATTGCGAAAACTCGGATTTCGGGAGATGAGAGCAGACCTCTCAACGCATGCCAAATCTCCAACTCGCGTTTCCATCCCTCTGAGCCTGGAAACGTGCTCCGGGGGATTACCAAGCAAGACGTCTACGACCAGAGCACTCAATTGAGCCGGGTCTGAAGACCCGATTCCGTGCCGACTCTTTTCGAGTCCTCAAGGCCTCGGCTTACTTCGTGCTCTCTCCGCGAGGGGCGGTTTGTGTTCGTGGCTTTCGCACTCAAGTGACGCTTGGATGGGCATCCGCGGTGATGCTGACAGAGGTTGCACGCTGCTGGATTCGGCTTTAGTTGGATTCGTCGTGGTCGCTGTCGTGGTGATGGGTGTACTGGTCGATGTTTTCGTCGAGATGACGAGGGTCGACGGAGACCTGAACGACATCGAGCTCGTTGCGATCCTTGTCGACGATGAAGAGTCCCATTCGATTACCTTCGGGGCGCATGAAAATCAGGGTCTGTTCGCCACCCTCACGATGGCTGGTTTCGCGAATGACGCGCTCCCAGCCGGCGCCGAGCTTGTCTTCGACGATCTGATTGAGTTCGGAGCCATCGATGTCGGCGGGGAAGCTGTCGAACTGGGCTACGTGGATGCTGCCGACACCTTCATGCGTGGATTTGCGGGCGACGAGGCTGATGAGGCCGAGGAAGGGAATGCGCGCGGCGTGGGCGTGGTAGCGGGTTTCAATGGAACTGACTACGCCGTCGAAGCCGCCCTGGGCACCGCCGGCGAGCACGATAACAGGTACGGCCAGCGCAAAGAAGCAGATGGGAATCCAGAGGAAACGTCTCATTGGTCACCGTCCTTCTTGTCTTTGTTTTTGACCTTATCTTTGTCTTTGTTTTTTTCCTTTTCCTTGTCACGATCGCGGGGGCGGGTGTCGTGCTCGATGTCGGCGAGACCGTGGAGGCCGCCGATGCCATGGAGGCTGGCGAGCTGGTCGAGACGGATGGGTCCGAGGATGAGGACGATGGAGATGTCGCGCGGTTCAACGGAGAGGATAAAGATGCCGCGATTTTCTCCGTTCACCATTTTGACGAGGATGTCGGACGACTCACCGGAGCGGCGCTCGTGCTCATGGACGATGGCGGACCACTCGGGGGTTTGGAAGGAGTGGCGCAGCTGCTCGATCTGATCAGGGGAGAACTGGCCCTCCTTGTCGAATTCGTAATCGCGGACGTAAATGCTGTCGAGGCCTTCGATGAGATGGCGGGTGGCGGCATCGTCGTCGTCTTTGCCGTGCATGAACTGAGAAGCAAAGGCGAGCATGTTTTTGTTGAGGGTGACCTCGGTGACATCGGAGGCGCGCGCGGCGAGGTCCTTCTCAAGCTGCGGGGGGATGAGCAGAGGAGAGTTCTGCGCAAGGGCCGGCGCGGCGAGCGTGGCGCTGAGTAGGAGTGTGGCGATGCAGTAGTTCATAGTCTTCCTGTTATTCGTCGCTATCGCGCGCGGCGAGGCGAGCTTGAATCTGGTTGAGAGTGCGGGTGGTGATGCGCAGGGCAGTGAGTACCTGGTTGCGTGCAGCTTCGCCTTTGCGCTGCTGGTCAATGTGACGCCAGGTGAGGGCGCCGCCGAGGACGACCGCGAGCACGAGGCAGGCCGCGAGGCGCTGCCAGAGGACGACGCGATCGTGCAGACGGGCGGTGCGGCGGCGGTTGCGCTGGTCGAGGATGCGGCGCTTGAGGCCGGGGGGTGCGGGGCGTCGCAGGAAAGCCTGCTTGAGCTTGTCTTCGAATTCGTCGAACCCGTCGCTCGGCCCGGGTGCATTCTTTGGCGTGGGGTTATCCATCGGCTCGGGCTCCTCCCAGGGATTTTCCAGGCCTTACGTACTCCTTCAAATGACATTCGGCTTTGGCGCGGAGCAGTTTCAATCCGCGCTGGAGGTTGCTTTTGACAGTAGCGAGGGGGGACTCGAGAGTGGCTGCGATTTCTTCGGGGGTCAGGTCTTCCTGATAGCGGAGGACGAGAGCGGCACGCTGGGGTTCGGGCAGCGTGGTAAGCAGTTGCTCGAGGCGCGCGCCGAGGGGAGACGAACGTTCTTCGTGGGGTGCGCCGTGGTTCTCTTCGATCTCGATCCAGAGGTCGACTCCGCGGACGCGGCGTCGGCGAAGGGCGTCGGCAGCGCGACTAATGGCCACGCGGCGGAGCCAGAAGAGCGCGTGTTGAGGTGACTCGATGCGGGTCATGTGACGGTCCAATTCGAGAAAAACATCCTGAGCGATCTCTTCGGCCAGTCCGCGGTCGCCGGTCATGCGCCAGGCGAGGGAGAACACCATGGACTGGTGCTCTTCGACGAGTCGCTCAAAATCCGGCTGCCAAGCACGGGCCATGGGGGTCGCTTCTACTTTCTTATCCGCAGGGGAGCGCGGGCGAGGATGCAAAAGATACGTGTTGGACCGACACAAAGTTCGAAAGTTTGGAGCCGCCAGGCGCGCAGTAAGTGCGATGGCAGTCCTGCTCATGTGTTACTGCGCGTAGCAGAGTAAATGCTACAGCGAGTAACGGAAGATGGCAAGAGGGTTTCGCGGGCTGGCGAGGTTGGGTGGAGAACTGGGGGCGTGCGGCTCTCCATGGGTTTTCACGATGTGGGATAGGGGGCCGGGTTCGAGATCCTGGCGATTGCGGCGAACCTCCAACTGAATCGATTTACAACCGAAACGGTTTAAGGAACTTAGCTGCGAGATCGCGCGAATGGGGGCGGTTTATTCCGGTTAGATCGAGGTACGCCCGAATCAGAAACGGGGAGATTTCAGCTGCATTCAAGTTGCTTCGTTGATAGAATTGTCAATCAACGATGTGTGCACGTGCAAGAGCGACATCCATTCGCCGGGAGCAGGCAGACCACACCAGGAGCGCAATTCTGCGTGCGGCGAGCCGCGAGTTCAGTCAGAAGGGATTTGACGGGGCGAGTACGGTAGCGATCATGGATGCGGCAAAGGTGAACACCTCGTTGCTGTATTACTACTTCAAAAGCAAGAGCGGCCTGTACGAAGCGGTGATTTTGAACGCTGTTGAGGAATATGTGCAGTATTCAACGGCGATTTTGAAGTCATCGACGAGCCCGGCGGAGCGCGTGTTACGCGCGGCAGTGATTCACTTCGATCGCTACATTCACGACCAGGAGGCACAGCGGTTATTGCAGCAGGAGCTGCTTCGATTCTGGAGCGGGGGCGGAGAATTCGCTTCGCTGCTGGCTGCAAAGCTGTTCACGCCGTGGCTGACAAGAATGAAGGAAACGATTGAGCAAGGAATTGAAACCGGTGAACTGAGGGAGATGCATTGGCGCCAGGCGATTGGCGCGGTGCTGGGCGCCAACACATTTTATTTTCTGAATGCGCCCCTGTTCGGTGAAGTGTTTGGCATTGACCCGCTGAACAAAGCTGAGCTGGACGCCCAGCGAAGAGGGATGGTGGAGTTTTTTGGCCAGACTCTTTTTCTTGATCCTGCGCGCGGCTCAAGGGTGGCTGGGCGCGTCTTAGCAAGTATGCCTATGCCTCGCTACAGGAAGGTGAAGCGCGGGGAGTCTCGGACGATGTAAGCAGTTGATTCACTTTATCCCGGTACGCGTTCAGTCGTTGCCCTCTGCTGTACCCGCTCACAAAGCAACGAGTATTCCCCAGCGTGAGAGTGCGCTGGCGCAAGCAGGGCTGTGGCTGGAGACAGCACGGCCGTAATGAAAGGTGTCAGTTCGATGAAGTTTGAAATCCCCCCGAAGGAGGCAAAGTGACCATTCCTCCTTCGCCACAGGACGCCGGCCAGGCGATCCGCTATACGGCGCGCCAGCCCATCCTCGCAGCCAACGAAAAGGTAATCGGGTACGAGCTGCTGTTTCGCTCGGGCGTCGAGAACTACTTCAAGTGCAGCGATCCCAACGACGCGACACGCTCGGTGATCGACGTTTCAAGTCTGCAGGGACTGGACGTGCTTTGCGACAAGCTGCTGGCATTTATTAATTGCACGCGCGACATTCTTCTGAATGGCGACGTGACGATACTTCCACCCGACAGGGTGGTCGTGGAAATTCTGGAGACAGTGACGCCGGATGCGTTGGTTTTGCATGCCTGCGACAAGCTGAAAGCGGCGGGCTACAGGATCGCGCTGGACGATTTTGGCGTGGATGATCCGCGCGAGGCGCTTGCGCACCTTGCGGACTTCATCAAGGTAGATCTGAAGCAAACCTCGATGAAGGAAGCGGCTGCAATCGCGAAGAAGTATGGTAGCGCGAGCTGCCAGATGCTGGCGGAGAAGGTGGAGACGCGGGAGGAATTTGCGGCTGCGAAAAAGGTGGGCTTCAAGTACTTTCAGGGTTATTTCTTCCGTAAGCCGGAGACGATGAAGTCGCGGGGCGTATCGTCGACGCGAGCGACTTCGCTACGTTTGCTGGAGGAGATTGCGAAGCCGGAGCTGGACCTGGTCAAGGTGGAAGATGCGATGAAGACGCATGCGACGCTCTGTTTCAGACTGTTGCGGTATCTCAACTCGCCGCTCTTCACCTTCGGCAGCGAGATCCACTCATTGCGGCATGCACTGTCGATTCTGGGCGAAGACGAATTGCGCCGCTGGTGCCGCTTAGCGGTGATGCTTGAGCTGACGCAAAACAAGCCTTCGGACCTGGTGCTTTCGGCGCTGGTGCGGGCCCGCTTCAGCGAGTTGCTGGGAGCGAAGGTGCAGCACGGCGAAGCAGATCTGTTTCTGCTGGGTCTGCTGTCGTTGATGGATTCAGTTCTAGGAATTCCGATGGCGAATCTTGTGGAGTCGCTTCCGCTGTCGCCCGACCTTCGTTCGGCATTGCTGGATGAGGAGGGGAACCTGGCCCCGATTTACAAGCTGGTGCTGGCGGTGGAATCAGGGGAGTGGGAGAAGACCGCACGTTTGTGCACCGAGCTGCGCGTGACTGAGGACTTTGTGGCGGAGTCGCATTGGAATGCGATGGGATGGGCGCAGGCGGTGGTGACGGCAACGGCCGCAGCCTAAGAGGATTGGCGCCGCCTGTATCAGGCCGCTGCGGCCGGCACGAGGGCCAGCCGCACGGGGTTGGGGCAAGGCTCTATTTGAAGACGCCTTCACCTTTGATGAGCTCATCGCGATGGGCATCCGACTCGGTAATGGACCCGAAGGCAACCCCGTCGAGCGGGTGGGCTTTGATGCTCTCAGCCAGCGCCGCGTTGACTGTGTCGAGGCCTTCGGGGCTGGAGGCGACGTAGACAATCCAGAACCTGTCAGGCGAGGTTGTGTGGATGGCTTCGGTGTCGACTTCATACTCGCGAATGGCGCCGCTGGCGAGCAGTTTTTCAAGCAGGGGGACCACGATCTGCTTGCTGACCGCATCGACGGCATCGTCGGGGGCGTCGGCCTTGAGCTTGTACGATCCGACGTGCGTGTAGCTGGTTTTGTAGGCGCCGGAGTGCCAGTTGTAGTAGTGGCTGACGAGGAGGGCGTCAGAGTGCTTGGTGGCGCTGGCGAGTGCGGGCGAAGTCACAGTGCCGGAAGCATAGAACGCATCGAGCACCTTGATCAGCCCAGCGATGGACATGGCCGACCACCAGTTATCGTGGGTGATGCCGTCAGCCTGATGGATCAAAGTCTCATCGTTGCCGTAGCCCACGATGGTTCCGTCGGCGAGAGCTTTATCGAGGACGGCTTTGTCGGCCCCGTTGGCTTTTTCCATCTCGCCCCATTGCGCCCTGGGAATCTGCCAGTTGGCAATGTAGGAGTACAAGGCTGGTTTTTCTTTGACCTCTGACTCCTGCGCTGCAGACGGAATGGCGCAGAGGGTCGACAGTGCGAGCGCGCACACGCCCGCGCAAATACTCCGCATCTTCTTGCTCATGTTCTTTCTCTTTCGGGACAAGATTTGGTCAGCCTGACTCAGGGGAAACTCTGACCGCGGCAAGTGTACAGGAGCATTGCGGTGGAAAAGCGAAGAATGCGCGATGCCGCAAGTCTGGGTCGGCGGGATCAGTTGCCGGCTGCTGGGGTCTCGGCGAGGCGGCGGGATTTGATGTCGCGCATGGGAGGCTGGCCGAAGAAGCGGCTGTACTCGCGATTGAATTGGCTGGCACTTTCGTAGCCGACCTCGAACGCGGCGCTGGCGGCGTCGAGGCCGTCGTTAAGCATGCGCTCGCGGGCCACGTGCAGGCGCAGATTCTTCTGATATTGCAGCGGGCTCATGGCGGTGAGCGACCGGAACTGATGGTGGAGCGTGGAGACACCCATGCGGGCCATGGACGCGAGTTCTTCGACGCGCAGCGGCTTGGTGTAATTCATCCGGAGCCACTCGATTGCCTTGGATGTGCGATGGCTCTGTTCGCCGAGGGTGGCGATGGCGCGGAGATGTTTGCCTTGTGGGCTGCGCAAGAGCCGGTAGATGATTTCGCGTTGAATGAGGCCGGCAAGAAAGGGAATGTCCTGGGGAGCGTCGAGCAGGTTGACGAGGCGGATGCAGGGAACAAGGATGTCGGGCGACGTGACGCCGATGGCCATGGCGCGCGCGTCGGTTGAGCCCTCGTGGAGAGGAAACTCCTGCTGCGCGATGATTTCGCGGACCAGGGGCATTTCGAGTTTGAGGACGAGACCGAGCAGCGGGACCTTCGGCGTTGCCGCAACCACCTGGCTGACGACGGGCAAGTCAACCGAAGTGAGAAGGAAGTTTGAGCCGTCGCAGATATGAATTGTTTTTCCGACGTTGATGCGTTTTTGCCCTTGCACGAAGACGACCAGGCTGGGCTCATACGCGGCCGAGGCACAAGCCGTGACGGCGGAGCGGCGGTACAGGCGGAGGCCTGGGATGAGCGTAGCGGTGTCTCCTTCAGCAACCGCGCGATTGGTAATGCTGGAGGCCAGCTGTGTCCGCAGGGCAACGGCCGCTGGATCGACGCCTTCGTGCGGATGTTTCGGTGCTTTCACCGGCTTGACTCCTTCAACCCAAGTTAACGCGCGACTCTCGCTTCTGTGCACGAAAATGCAGGCATCGACAGAAATAGGCAAGAGATTGGCAGAATCGGGCTACCGCTTCGAAGGCTGTTTTGCCTAGTCTTTGGATTGGAATGTGGACTCGCGGTGCGCCTAGAATGGGCACCGCGCTCGAAAACGTCTCCCGAGAGGTCCGAAGGAAATCATGTACAACGCAAAAGCATATTCTGCTGCCAGTGCAACATCGCCGCTTGCTTCCACTTCGATCGCGCGGCGCGATCCGACTGCAACCGATGTCCAGATCGAAATCTTATTCTGCGGCATCTGCCACTCCGATTTACACCAGGCACGCAACGAGTGGAGCGGGATGATGCCGACGGTGTATCCCTGCGTTCCCGGCCACGAGATTGTGGGCCGCGTGACCAAGGTCGGCTCGGCGGTTACGAAGTTCAAGGCGGGGGATCTGGGCGCGGTGGGCTGCCTTGTGGACTCGGATGCAACGTGCCCGGAGTGCAAGGCGGGATTCGAACAGTTCTGCCCGAACATGACGCTGACCTACAACTTTCCCGACAGGCATACGGGAGGCGTCACCTATGGCGGGTACTCCGACAGTATTGTCGTGAATGAGCGCTTTGTGCTGCGGGTGCCGTCAAACCTGGATCTGGCCGGCACAGCGCCGCTGCTGTGTGCGGGGATTACCACGTACTCGCCGATGCGGCACTGGGGTGTGACGAAGGGCAAGAAGGTGGGCGTGGTGGG
Source organism: uncultured Acidobacteriaceae bacterium (assembly GCA_963760475.1). GTDB lineage: Bacteria > Acidobacteriota > Terriglobia > Terriglobales > Acidobacteriaceae > Telmatobacter. The sequence continues at coordinate 602,790 of CAVXDG010000015.1, forward strand.
CCTGGGCGGGCTGGGGCACATGGGCGTGAAGTTTGCGCATGCATTGGGCGCCCACACCGTCGTCTTCACCACCTCGCCGAATAAGGTAGAGGACGCGCGCCGCCTGGGGGCCGATGAGGTAGTGGTGTCGCGCAACGCGAACGAGATGGCCAAGCACGCGGGCAGTTTCGATTTCATTCTCGACGCCGTTGCAGCAGAACACGACATCAATGCGTACATCCAGATGCTGCGCCGCGACGGGAATATCACGATGGTGGGCGCACCGGAAAAGCCGCTGCCTGTGTCTGTCTTCGGTCTGATCTTCGCACGCCGCAGTTTTTCCGGTTCCTTGATTGGGGGCATTGCCGAGACGCAGGAGATGCTCGATTTCTGCAGCCAGCACAACATCACATCGGATGTTGAGGTAATTCCGATTCAAAAGATCAACGAAGCGTACGAGAGGCTGCTGAAGTCGGACGTGAAGTATCGCTTCTCGATCGACATGGCATCGCTGAAGGCAGAGTGAATGCCGTGCCTGCCGGGACCGCCTCTTCGTATTGCGGCAACGAATCAGAACGAGGTTGAACAGGAGTCGGGAAAGATGCAAAAGCGAAAACTGGGAAAGAGCAACTTGGAAGTATCGGCGCTGGGTCTGGGCTGTATGGGGATGAGCTTCAGCTACGGGCCGCCGAAGGATAAGCAGGAGATGATCGCTCTTCTGCGCGCATCGGTGGAACGTGGGATCGATTTCTATGACACGGCCGAAGTGTACGGGCCGTTTACGAACGAGGAGTTGCTGGGTGAAGCGCTCTCTCCGTTCAAGGGCAAGGTGGTGATCGCCACCAAGTTCGGTTTCAATCTGAACCTGGATGGAAGCCCGGGGTGGCAGGGTCTGAACAGCCGGCCTGAGCGGATCAAGCAAGTGGCGGAGAACTCGCTGAAGCGTTTAAAGGTGGATGCGATTGATTTGTTCTACCAGCACCGGGTGGACCCGGCGGTGCCGATTGAAGATGTGGCGGGCGCGGTGAAGGAACTGATTGACGCGGGGAAGGTGAAGCATTTTGGCATGTCGGAGGCGTCGGCCAAGACGATTCGGCGTGCCCATGCTGTGCAGCCGGTGACGGCAGTGCAGAGCGAGTATTCGCTTTGGACGCGCGGGCCGGAGGCAGAGGTGCTGCCGACGCTGGAAGAGCTGGGGATTGGTTTCGTTCCGTACAGCCCGCTGGGCAAGGGGTTTCTGACGGGGAAGATGGACGAGCACACGACGCTTGGCAAGGACGATTTTCGGAGCACGCTGCCGCGTTTCACCCCGGAGGCGATGAAGGCGAACCAGGCGCTGGTGGATCTGCTGGGAGCGATCGCGCAAAAGAAGGGTGCGACGCCGGCACAGATTGCCCTGGCCTGGCTGCTGGCGCAGAAGCCGTGGATTGTGCCGATTCCCGGGACGACGAAGCTGCATCGGCTGGAAGAGAATATAGGAGCGGTCGGGGTTGAGTTGTCGGTGGACGATTTGGGACAGATTGAGAGCGCGGCGGCGGCGATCAAGGTGGAAGGCGCGCGGTATCCGGAGCACATCGAGAAGATGACTGGACTGTGAATGGACTGGGGAGCGGCTTCCAGAGTCGCTTTCCGATTTGCGTTGGGAGAGGACAAGCAATGGAGATCAAGCGAAGTGGCTCACAGCCTTCGGGCAAGGGGCCGGCGGACTGGTTCACGGGCACAGTGCGGATCGATCCGCTGTTTACGGCACCGGAACCGGCGCGGGTGGTGGGCGCAAGCGTGACGTTTGAGCCGGGGGCGCGCACGGCGTGGCACACCCATCCGCTGGGACAGACGCTGGTGGTGACGGCAGGCTGCGGTCGGGCGCAACGCTGGGGCGGGCCAGTCGAGGAGATCAAGCCGGGCGATGTGGTGTGGTTTGCGCCGGGCGAGAAGCATTGGCATGGAGCGGCGCCCACGACGGCGATGACGCATACGGCTATCCAGGAAAAGCTTGAAGGGAAGACAGTCGACTGGATGGAGCAGGTGAGCGACGCGCAATACGGGGGATAGGAGACAGGGCCAGGTTTCAGAGATCAGAAATACAGCAGCGGATGCTTCAGGAGGCTGATTCGTTCCAGCCAGAAACTGATTCGATGCCGGCGTAAATTGCCAGGGCGGTACGACTGCGGACAATCAGGGTTGAACCGTGTGCTTGCACCAGGTCCCGATTCTTAAAGGCTGTCAGCGTGCGCGTAATGGTTTCGCGCGATGCTCCGATGCAATCGCCGAGTTCTCCCTGGGTCAGCACGCAGCGCATCTCGGTTCCGTTTTCGGTTTGGCGGCCGTCTCTGCACCACTCGAGCAGCAGGCTCGCGAGTCGCGCCGGCACGGACGTTGTGAGTCCGAAGATGCGCAATCGTTCGCAGATTCGCCTGCAGTGCTGGCTTAGCTCAAGCGCGATGTGGTTGGATGCCGAAGGGTGCTGCAGGAGGAAGGCGAGGAAGTCTTGCCGATGCAGTGAGGCAATTTTGCAAGAGCGTCGCGCCACGGCTCTTAGCTCGGATGAATCGCCGGAGATAGCAGAGGCGAGCCCCAGGACCTCTCCGGCACCGGCGACCCAAAGGAGAAATTGCCGCCCACTGGGTGAGTTCATCGAGATATTCACTTCGCCTTCAAGCAGGAAAAGAATGTTGCAGGGCTTCTGTTCCTCTGCAATCAGTACCTTGCCGGGAAAGCAATGGATGGGCGTTGCGAGCAACTGAAAGTTGCGTCGCTCGTTGTCCGATATTCTCCGAAGAAAATTGCCTATGTGCGAGGGCGAGCGGGGAGCGTCCTCATCCGCGGTGTTCGCGGTGAGGTTTGGGAATTCGACCATTTTGGATTTTTCGAGGAACAGGATCTCTTCTTTGAGGAAGTTGATTTCGCTTCGTCTGGGCGGAGCGCCTCGATTTGTCCTTTTTCGGTCGTGGATCAGTTGCAAGGATCGCATCGATCTTCCTCATCGGCTTTCATTTGAGTCTTGTCGAGCAAGAGCATTCGCAACGCGAGAACAGGCTTGAGCGGATGGCGGACTCGGTTAGGTTTTACGTGGCCGGCGATGCCGTGGGCATAGGTGCGCGTTTGCTCAGCAGGTTTTCGATTCCCTGCAGAAGATGGTCCGGCCCATTCTGGATGGTCGCATCGGCAAAGCTGTCGAAGCTGCTTGAAGATTCGGAGACGCAGACCACCGGGATACGGGAGCCTGAGGCTCTAATCAGGAAGACAAGCCTTTCGCGGCTTTCGGCGGGGAGGGAATGACTCAAGAGAACGACGTCGAAGTCGCCTTCATGGAATTGAGCGATTCCCTCCCGGATGGAGCCAGCTGAAGTGATGTAATAGCCGGCGGATCGCCAGGCTGACCGCTGGCTTTCGAAAAGGGATGAGTCCAAACCAACCGCAAGGAGGACTGTGAGCGGCATGACAACCTCCGAAGTAACAGACAACTCCGCGTATGCCCTTGAGGGGAGGGCTAGAAGGGTATTTGTATGCTCAATCGAGCGTGCAATCTGTTCAATTCGGCACACTTTCGATGTTTGTTGATTGCCTCGCACTATTCCTTGGGATGGGACCCGCGTCGATTCATCGTGACGGGCAGGGGGAGGAATCTGACAGCGGATCAGCGGTCAGAGAACGAGAAAAGGGAGCGGCGTCGGCACCCCGATTCGATCGCGCCGAGCTACAATTGTTTCTCTCTTTCCCGAGGTTTTTCACAAATTGCGAACTGCGTACCCAGTAAGCAGGGGTACGGCAGAGCCACGCTTGAGAGGATGCCCGTCGGGCCGGGAATACACGTGATCGTTCAAGACATTACTGATCGTTTGACAGAGCACAAGACGCTGGGTGTGGCGCCGCGGGAAGAGCTCGAGTGGCTGGCGACGCATGGGTCACTTCGCAAGCTGAGCGCCGGTGAGGTGCTGGCGCACAAGGGTGTTCCAGTGGAGGGACTTTTCGTGCTGTTGTCAGGGCACGTGGCGCTTTACGTGGACCGGGGCGGCGGTCCCTCGAAGATCATTGAATGGCGAACAGGCGAAGTGTCGGGCGTACTGCCCTATTCGCGATTGGTGAACCCGCCGGGCGATGCGATCGCGCAGGAGCCGACTGAGATTCTGGTGGTCAAGCGGGAGGTGCTTCCCGCATTGACGCGCGCGTGTTTCGAGATCACATCGATCCTGGTTGGCGTGATGCTCGATCGGGCGCGGCTGTTCACATCGAGCGAACTGCATAACGAGAAGATGATTTCGCTGGGCAAGCTTTCGGCAGGCCTGGCCCACGAATTAAATAACCCGGCGTCTGCAATTGAACGCAGCGCAGCGCAGCTGGAAGATTGTCTTGAAGACTGCGAGAAGGCAACGCGCGCGCTGGGCGAGGCTAAGTTGAGTGATGCTCAGCTGGCGGCTGTGGATGCGATTCGCGCGGCTTGCCTAGCACGCCAAGTGCATGCAACGCGGAGTCCGTTGGAGCAATCGGACCGGGAAGAGGCGCTTTTCGACTGGCTTGCCGCGCATCGATTGGATCCTGCGAATGCTGCGCAGCTGGCGGACACGGAGGTGACCTTCGCAGCGCTCGATCAGCTTGCGGCGACAGTGTCTGGGCCCGCATTGAACGCGGTTCTGCGGTGGGCCGGCGCGGGTTGTGCTGCGCGGCGATTGGCTTCAGGGATCCAGGGCGCGGCGATGCGCATCTCCGGCCTGGTGATGGCGGTGAAGGGATTCACGAGCATGGACCAGGCGATGGTGGCGGAGCCGGTGCATCTGGGGCCAAGCCTGGCGAACACGGTGGCGGTGCTGCATGCCAAGGCGCGCGAGAAGTCGGCAGAGGTATCTGTGATGGTGCAAGACGACCTGCCCTGCGTGAGCGGCTTTGCGGGCGAGTTGAACCAGATCTGGGGAAACCTGATCGACAACGCACTGGACGCGGTCAGAGCCGGCGGGCGGGTTGGAGTGGATGCGCGCCGCGAAGGTCCGCGGGTGGTTGTGCGCGTCATCGACGATGGACCGGGTATTGCGGCGCAGGATCTGCCGCGGATTTTTGACCCGTTCTTTACGACCAAGCCGTTGGGGCACGGGACGGGTTTGGGGCTCGATATTGTGAGGCGCCTGGTGCGGCATAACGACGGCACCATCGAGGTGGATTCGCGGCCGGGGCGCACGGAGTTTCGGGTGATGCTGCCTGTTGCCTAGAGCCGGTGATGCTGGGGCTGACTTAGGCTGTGTTCCGAAGTCTGCAGGCCTCGGCGTTTGGTGAATCTGCTATGGTGGTCCCCAAAGAAGCCATGGCCCGCACTGCCCGTTTAAAACAGAAGCCGCCGCATGCATTTGTTCTCGATGCTCTCGCTCCTTTGCATCCCGAGGTGCGTCGCATGTTTTCGGGGTTCGCCGTCTACATCGGCGACCGCATTGTGTGTATGCTGCGCGATCACCCTAAATCTCCGCGCGACAACGGCGTTTGGCTGGTTCTTTCAGAGGCCGTCAACCCCGCGGATCGAACCCTCCGCCGCGAATTCCCGTCGCTCCGTTCCATAGAGCTTCTGGCAGGCAAGATCGGCCACTGGCTTTTGATTCCAAGTGACGGTCCCGCGTTCGAAACCGAGGCACTTCACGCCTGCGATCTGCTTCTCGGTCATGATCCGCGGCTTGGGCGAATCCCTAAATCGAGGCAGTAGCTTTTCCGAGGCCTGAAAGCCTCGGCTCCCTCCGGCAAGACGGTTTGGGTTTGTGCGTTCCCACCCTTCGTGCGCCCGTAGGGCCCCAGGCAGGCCAGGCCCGTCAGAACAAGTCGGGGATGGAGTGGAAGGCTATGCGTGTGGGGGCGGCTTTGAAGGCGGTAAGCATGGCTGCGGGGGCGAGGGCGCCGGTGCCGTATTTGTGATTGAGCTCGTCCATGGCGGCGAGAAGGCGGGCGCGGCTTTTGGTGTTTTCGAGTGCGTCGAAGAGGTTGAGCGAGTGGAGCCGGTCGGGGATGAGGCCGGTGAGCTGCACGCCGACGAAGTAGGGCTGATCGTATTCACTTCCTGATGGCCGTTTGGCCCAGAGGCGGCTGAGGGCGGCGATGAGGGTCTGGTTGTCCTGACATTCCGACAAATGAATTTCGCTGTGCCAGCCGCGGGTGGGAACGCCGAAGCGACTCACGGGCGCTTTTTCGCTGCGAGGGACAGCGAAGCCTATGGCCAGGCCGATGCTGCTGGCCCAGAGCTGGCCGGCGCGCAGACGCATGGCGGCCTTATGCAGGAGCTTGTGGGCGACGGCCCAGGCTTTGTCCGCGGTGCGCATTTCCGGCGCGAGCACGTGGGAGTGGCTGATGGATTTGAGGTGCTCGGTCTCGGACATGTCGAAGTCCTGGCCGCGCAGCCAGTGCCAGAGGCGTTCTCCCCAGACCGATCCCCAGAGCTCGCCGGCTTGTTCGCAGCTGAGGGCGAGGAGCTGGGGCATGGTGTGGATGCCTTTGGCGTTGAGACGCTTTTCTGTTTTTGCGCCGATGCCGGGCAGGTCGCGGAGAGAGAGCTGGGCGAGGGCTTCAGGGAGGATGTCGAGGGGGAGGGCGACGAGGCCGTCAGGCTTCTCCATGTCAGAGGCAATTTTGGCGAGGTAGCGATTGGTGGCGAGGCCGACGGAGCTGCGGAGCGTGGGTCCGACCCGGTCACGGATGGTTGCCTTGACTCGAAGCCCGAGTTCCAACGCCGCCCGCAAGGGCCGTTCGCGGCCCATGAGACGGCAAGCCATTTCGTCGATGGACAGGACGGAGGTGACGGGGAGGCATCTTTCGACAGCTTCGACGACGCGATGGTGGTAGTCGACGTAGATTTCGTGGCGGGCTTCAACGAGAACAAGGCCGGGGCACATGCGTTTGGCGTCGCCGACGACGGTGCCGGTTTTGACGCCGCAGGCTTTGGCCTCGTAGCTGGCGGCGATGCAGACTGGTGGTGTCGGCCATCATGGGGACGACAGCGACGGGGCGGCCGCGGAGCTCGGGGCGGACTTCCTGCTCGACGGAGGCGAAGTAAGAGTTGAGGTCGACGAAGAGCCAGTTGAGGCAGGGGCCGGAGTCTCCGGTGGCGTCGGGCCCGGCGGGAGCAGGAGCGGCGGCTACGGGGAAGGCAAGTTCGGGTGGCCACTCGTCTTGCAGCGCTTCGAGGGGCAAGGCATCGTGTGCAAGGGGGTCCGCGGTAAGCGGGATGTCCTGAACTGGGTCCGGAACCGAGTCCGGGATGAGGTTCGGAATGGGAGCCGAAGCCATTTTGAATATTTTCGCTTTTTGTTCGCCATTACGCAAGGGTTTTCCGCAACATCTAAGAGAGCATAGGAGTGCTAGACTGGACTCGCCTTTATCCAGCAACATTGCGTTGATGTGAGTAACGCATTGGTAAACCCGCCGGGATGGGCGTTGTCTATTTCTACGTGTAGCTTATGCGTACTTTGACACACTGGCTTGCGGCAAATGCGAATCTCCTGGCCTTTCTGGTCACCGTAGGAGTGGCTTTTCTGCTGGTGTGCTGCCTGGAGTGCACGAAGTGCCCGGCGCGCGAGAAGGACGAGATCTTCAAGCGGCGGGAAGTGTGAAGAAGCAGGGAATAGGGACTAGGGAATAGGGAATAGAAAAACAAGGCAAAGACATGGGGGCGAAAGCCCCTTTTTCTATTGGTGGAAAGAGCAAGGGACTGAGGGACTAGGGACAATCCCAATTCCATGGGCCGGGCTCAATTCCCAATTTCAGAGAGCGCGGGTTCCCTGGTGGAAGCGGAGGGTCCATGGTTCGGATTCGGCTTGCCTGATCCAGAGGGAGCTGCGGAGCGTGGTCTCGCGGCAGCCGGATGCGGCGTCGGTGCGCACGGTGCGGTAGGTGACGAGCACGACGTTCGCCTCGATGGGATGGCAGGCGAAGTCTTCGAGGATGGGCGGCATGTAGTCCTCGGTGGCGAGCTGGTCGAGGATTGCTTCGCGAGACCACACCCGGCCTGACGCGCCTATTTCGATGAAGTCGAGGGCGAGGAGCGCGGCGACGCGGGAGCGATCGCGGCGGAAAGCGGGGTCGAGCAGCTGGGTTTCGGAGCGGAGGAGTGCAGCGGCGACGGATTTCGAGATGGAGCTCATGGTTGTTTTAGAGTTCTCCATGAAAGGACGGCAGAAGTAGTTTGACATTGGATTGAGGCCGAGAGCGCCGTTCCTACGGGACTTCGGAGCAGAATTTGCGCGATCTTTCCCCACGCTGAAGCGCGGGGCTAACAAACGCTGCACCTCTGGCGCGGAGGTGGGATTCCGGCACGATCAGCGCCCCATCACTCAACGGGCGGCATCAGGTATTGCTCGAAGTGGGCGAGGATGCGCGTGTAGAGATGGGTGCGCACATCGGGGCCGGTAATGGAGTGTGTTTTGCGCGGATAGAGCTGGAGGTCGTAGGGCAGGTCGGCCTCAATGAGTTTCTGAATGTACTGGATGGTGTTTTCGAAGTGCACGTTGTCATCGCCGGTGCCGTGCACGAGCAGGAGATGCCCTTTGAGATCGCGTGCGGAGTTGATGACGGAGAGTTCCTTGTAGCCGGAAGCGAAGTCAGTGGGCGTGCCCATGTAGCGTTCGGTGTAGATGGAGTCATAGTTACGCCAGTCAGTGACGGGGGCGACGGAGACGCCGGCGCGGAAGCGATCGGAGTGGGAGAGGGCGTAGAGGGTGAATGTGCCGCCCCAGCTCCAGCCCCACCAGCCGAGGCGTTTGGGATCGAGCTGCGGGTAGCGGGCGAGCGCAGCGTCGAGGACGGTGAGCTGATCTTCAAACTGGACAGGGCCGAAGTTGCGATAGGCGGCCTGTGCGAAGTCGCGGCCGCGCATACCGGTGCCACGATTATCGGCATGCAGGACAGCGAAGCCGTGCTGGGCGAGGAGTTCGTCGAACAGGAGGGCGTCGGCCCATTTGTCGGCGACTCCCTGGGGGCCGGGTCCCCCATAGGGATTGACGATAAGGGGCACGCTGGCCGCGTTGCCTGCATTCGTGGGGAGTAGCAGGGTTGCGTAGAGGGTGGTGCCGTCGTGCGCTTTGACTTCAAGGGATTCAGGCGTGCGCAGGGCATAGGGATCGAGCGCGCGCGTGGCCCAGTAAGCCTGGCAGGCGTTGCTGTCGCGGCACAGCTGGAGCGTGGGCGGATTCATGCGCGAAGAGTATTTGTCGCTGAAGGTGCTGCTGTCGGGTGCGAAGCTGGCCTGGTGATTGCCGGGGCCGGTGCTGAGCTGCTTGCGTTCGCCGTTGAAGTTGACCTGCCAGATCTGCTGCTGTTGCGGATCGCCCTCGTTTGAGGCGTAGTCGACGAGCTTGCGTTTGAAATCGACATTCGCGACTTCCCCGACTTCGAAATTTCCGGAGGTCAGCTGTTTTTCGAGCTTGGCGACGGAGCCGGTGGGATTGTTCTTGTCGTAGCTGTAAAGATCGATGTGATTGTGGCCGTCGCTCCATCGGGTGAGGACGAACGAGCCGTTTTCGAGGTCGATGTTGTAGTTTTCGTCGAGGAATTTTTCATCGGAAATGTTGAGGACTTCACGCACGGCGCCGCCGGCGGTATCGGCGAAGTAGAGGATGCGGTGTTTCTGATCGCGCGGAACGACCTCGGCCCAGATCGTTTTGCGATCGACCCAACCGAAGCGCGGGATGTAGTCCTGGCCGGGATTGAGGGGTAGCTTGATCCACGCAATGCGACCGCCCTGCGCGCCGACGATGCCGATGCGGACACCGGGGTTGTCGTCGCCGGGCTGGGGATAGTGCTGGCGAACGACGCCGGCGTGTGTCGGAATCCAATCGGCAAGCGGATAGGCTGGCACGTCGCTCTCATTCATTTGCAGGAACGCGAGACTCTTCGAGTCCGGCGACCAGAAATGGTTGCTGCGGACGTCGAGCTCTTCTTCATAGACCCAGTCAACTTCACCGTTGAGAGTGGAGTCGTTGGTTGTGGGAGCGACGAGTATCGGGGGGGTGCCAGGATCCTTGAGACGCACAACGGCGAGGCTGTGATTGTGGAGGAAGGAGAGATATTGGCCATTGGGCGAGAACTTGGGATCGTCCCCGGAGGCTTGCTCGGTGAACGCGATCTCGACGCCGGTTCCATTGTGCAGGTCGTACATCCAGAGGTGGCCGTTGGTGTCAAAGAGGAGGTGGTTGGAGTCGGGGGCCCATTGATAAGCGGCCATGCCGTAGCGGGCACGGTGATCGCGATCCTGTTCAGAGGCGGGAGCACCTTCAAGCGATTTGATTTTGGAGCGGCTGACGAGGACGTGCGGTTTTCCTGAGCCTGGATCGAGGTCGACGAGCTCGCCGCCATCGAGATAGGAAAGGTGTTTGCCATCAGGGGACCACTCGATGTCTTCGGGCAGGCGGCCGATGAGGGGGCCGTGGGCGAAGATTTTCTCGACGGTGAGGGGGATGGCGGGAGCCTGGGCGCGGAGCGGTGTACCGAGAAGGTTCAGCGCAAAGGCCGGGGCAAAGAAGGCAAGCGAGGCAGTCGACAACAGCGCGTGGGTGCGCGTCAAAGGGAGGTCCTCCATGGCCAGAGCCGGTAGGTTTGAACGCCAGGCGGGGGGAGCGAGATGGCGGGCTTTCAGACTGCAGTTTAAATCACGCATGGGCGCAGGTGCGCCATGCGGGTAGTGTCCAGGCGTATAGGCATATAGGTTGGCATGGCGGGAGTTTGATTTGCATAGGGCAGGGCGCCGGTATATGGTCGCGGACATGCATTGGGCAACACCGGAAGAGAGACGCGCACAGGGGCAGGCGCGGCGCAAGCAGGTGGCGCGCCAGGCGCACGAGGAATGCGACGGCAAGGCGCGGCCGGTCTCGGCGCTGATCTTGTTGAAGCGGGCGGAGCGGGGAAGGCTGCCAGCGCTGCTGAAGCTGAAACATCAACTGATGGCGGTGTCGGCGTTGGCATATTTTCGTGGAGCAGCGCCGGTGATGGCGTCGGATCTGGCGCGATGGCCGAACACGGGCATTGTTGCTCAGCTCTGCGGCGACGCGCATGTGCGCAACCTGGGCGCATTCGCGGCTCCCGATGGACGGCTGGTGTTCGACATCAACGATTTCGACGAGACGATTCGGGGGCCGTTCGAGTGGGACCTGAAGCGCATGGCGGCATCCCTGGTGCTTGCGGGGCGTGAGGCGGGGCACAAGGAAGCTTCGGCGCGAGGGGCGGCGGAAGAGTTTGTTGCGCACTACTGCGCGACGATGCGGGCATTTGCCGAAATGCCTCTGCTGGAGGTGGGACGCTACCAGGTGCATCGCATGGGAGCGATTGAGCCTGTGCACGATGCGCTGTTGAAGGCAGAACGCGCGACGCCGGTACACGCCCTGGAGCTGTTGACGGAGCCGGCGAGCAAGAAGCCCGGAGCCCCCACGGACAGGTCTTCGTCCGTGGGGCGGAAGCCGGGTACGCCGCGGCGATTTAAAGAAATGAGGCCGATGCTGACGCGCGTGACCGGGACACAGGCCGTGAAGGTGCTGGCGGCGCTAGGTCCGTACCGAGCAACGCTGGAACCGCAGCGGCAGCACCTGCTGTCGCTGTATCGGCCCGTGGATGTGGCGTTCAAGGTGGTGGGAACGGGATCGGTGGGGCTGCGCGACTACTGCATTTACTTTGAAGGAAACGGTCCCGGCGATCCCCTGTTTCTGCAGATGAAGGAGGAGGCGCCGTCGGCGTATGCAGCATATCTGCCCGAGGCGCATCCGGCGCACCAAAACGGACAGCGCGTGGTTGAAGGTCAGCGCGCAATGCAGGTGCAGTCCGATCCATTTCTGGGTTGGACGCAGATGGAAGGGCGCGACTACCTGGTGCGACAGCTGAACGATCACAAGGGCTCGATCGAACTGACTGATCTGGCAGGGAGCGGGCTGGCGGCATTTGCGCAGATATGCGGAGAATTGCTGGCGCGCGGTCATGCGCGGTCGAGCGATCCGCAGATGATTGCGGGCTATATCGGAGGTGGGGATGGATTCGCGGCAGCGCTGGGGAAGTTTGGCTCGGCCTACGCCGACCAGACGGAGAAGGACTGGCAGGCGATGAAGAAGAACAGGGGCTAGAGAATAGGGAATAGAGAATAGGGAATCAAGTTCGGAGGCACGAGGGATGAATCGGCGAGAGTTTGCGCAGGTATTGGCGGCAGGTGCGATGGGTGCGGCGACGCCCGCTGTTGCGAGAGCAGAGGGTGGTTTGCCGGCGCCGATTGCGGCCTGGCCGTTTTCGTTGTCGGTGATGTTGTGGACGGTGTTCCAGGAACTGCCGTTCGAGCAACGTCTGGAGAAGATCGCCGCCGCGGGCTACACCAACGTGGAGCTGGTGGGCGAGTATGCGAAGTGGAGTGACGCGGAGTTTGCGCGGGTGAATGCGGCGCAGAGGCGGCTGGGAATTCGCTTTGACGCGACGGCGGGATTGCCGCATGGGGTTGCCGATCCGTCGGCGCGCGATGCGTTTCTGAACGATCTGCGCGAGGCCCTGAAGCCGATGGAGAGGTTGGGATGTCCGGCGATGATAGCGCTATCGGGGAACGTCGTGCCGGGACTTTCGCGCGAGGCACAGCACCAGAGTTCGATTGAGACGCTGAAGCGGGCAGCGGCGCTGGTGCAAGGCAAGCAGATTGACGGGCAGCCGGTGCGGCTGCTGCTGGAGTGCATCGACCCGGAGGAGAATCCGAAATACTTTTTGCAGTCGGCGGCAGAAGCGATCGAGATTGTGCGCGCAGTGAATCATCCGCAGGTGCAATTTCTCTACGATTTGTTTCACGAACAGATCGCCGAAGGGAATCTGATCGAGAAGCTGGAAAAGAATATCGACGTGATCGGTTTGATTCACGTGGCGGATGTGCCGGGACGGCACGAGCCGGGCACAGGCGAAATCAATTACGCAAATATCTACAAGAAGCTGATCGAGCTGAAATACCGGCGCATGCTGGCAATGGAGTTCAAGCCGCTGGGCGATGCGGTGGAGAGCCTGCGGGCGGCTCGGGAGATGGTGGGCCGGGCTGTGTATGGGTGAGGTGCCGAGGTTTCGAGGGCTCGGCTGCCTTCGCGAGAGACGGTTTGGGTTTTCGCTTTCCCACCCTTCGCTAGGTGCGCGAAGGATGGGGCACCCATTTTTGTGCGGATTTGGGCCGGAGCGAAAGCAGACTGCAGTCGTCAGCCGACCGGAACGAGGCCGGGTGGAGGCGGGTTGTAAGCCGGCGCGTTGGTCATGCGCGTGGGGCCGGGGGGCGCGGTGAGGCTGAAGCGTTTTTGATTGGCGACGAAGCGGACCAGCCGGTTTTTCTGGTCGAAGGTGATGGCAAAGATCTGCATGGGCGGCGATCCGAAATTCACGAGCGGAAAGGCGGGGTGGATTTCGACGACGGGGTGAGTAAAGGTGTAGCGGCCGAGTTTGACATCGGAGGCAAGCTTGGCGGCTTTGAGCTGAAAGCGCGTGGAGACGGAGCGGCCGGCGGCAAAGAGGACAGGGTCGACTTCGTATTTGAGGCGGGCAGCGAGTTTTTCAGGGAGGATGAGGCCGCCGCCGCCGGAATCGAGCTGGGCTTCGACCGGATCGAGGCCGTCGACCTTGAGGCTGGCGACAGGCACCCCGTCGGGCATGCGGAAGGGCAGGACGGATTTGAGACCGTCGGGCGCGAGCGCGCCGGTGCTGAGGGTGACCAGGCGATTGGGAAAGTCGAGGGTGAGCAGGTAATCGCGGAAGAGCGTGAAGCCGAGGAGTCCCTCGGAAGTTCCTGCCTCTGCGAAGAACGGGTGGCTGACGGCGCGAATGCCCGTGAACCGGAGGCCGGCGACTTCGAGAGTGTCCAGCAAAACAATGGGGGCGCGCTTGCCACCCTGGCCGCTGGGGTCGCTGAGCATGGCATGGCCGACGGTGGGCAGGCCGAGTTCTCTCGCCAACTCAGGGGTGACGAGAGCGTCGCCGCCCGTGCCGGTATCGATGACGAAGCGGAAGGGACCCTTGCCGTTAATGGTGACCATAACGTAGGGCTTGCCATAGCGCTCGACCATCGGAGCCTGGTAGATGGGCGTTGGTGGATAGACGAAGGAGTTGTCGCGCGGCTCTATCTGGGCAAAGAGGATCGGGGCACACAGGGAGGTGCAGGACAGCCCGGCAAAGAGAGCGATACGACGTATGGTTGCGAGGTTCGGGGAGAATCTCATGGGCCCTCCTTTGTACAACGGCCGGTTGCGGCCCGCATGGGAGAGAACGCCTAAGGATTCGAATTGTGACCCTCTTTGATACGAAAAGCCAGCGATCTTTGTTCATTGATCTGGAAGGGATGGCGCAGGGGTGGGGCGGTTCGCTTCTACAATGAACCGGTACGGAGAACCGGAATGTCGACCAAAGTGCGCTCGCACGCGAAGATCAACCTGGGACTGGGGATAGGGACGCCGCGCCCGGATGGGTTCCATGCGCTGACGACGGTTTATCAGACATTGGAACTGCATGATGTGGTGACGGTTTCGGCGCAGCCGGCGGCCGAGACGGTGATCAGGCTCACATCAAATGATGAGCGCGTGCCGCTGGATAGCCGGAATACGGCGTGGAAGATGGTTGAGCTTGCGCTGAAGGTCTTGCAGCGCAAAACTGAAGTGCAAATCCACATTCAAAAGAATTTGCCGATCCAAGGCGGTCTAGGGGCGGGTTCGGCGAATGCTGTCGCGGCCCTCGTGGGGCTGGGAGAAGAAATTGGCATAGGGACGCGAACCTTTTTTACTCAGCGCCTTGCACTGGCCACCCAAGTCGGCTCGGACGTGCCCTTGTTCTTGATAGGTGGAACGGTGCTGGGGGTCAATCGGGGACAGGAAGTGTATCCCCTGCCGGACATCGAGCCGGTTTGGTGCGTGGTGGCGATTCCTGAGGTGGGAGTATCTACTCCGCAGGCGTTTCGTGACTGGGATGAGCTCTGTATCCGGGAAGGTTTGACCGCCGAGGCCAGTACCGCTAAACTAAGTGAGTTGAGCCGCGCCTATGCAAGCGCCTTTTCGGGAGGAATCCCGAGAGGTGAGCAGCAGGGAGCTGGCTCCTCCGGTGTCTTCTCCGAGGGAGAAGACCTGGCCGGACCACTAGAGTCCGCGCTTGTCCGCACCGGGATCAGTAGCTGGATCCAGAACGACTTCGAACGAGTTGTTTTCCCCCAGCATCCTTCCCTTGCAGAAATCAAGCGCATTCTTGCGGCTTCGGATCAACCGGAGGCGGCCACTTATGCCTCGTTGTCGGGGTCCGGTTCGGCGCTTTTCGGTTTGTACAAGAGTCGTGGAGATGCAGAAGCGGCCCAGGAGCGGCTGAACCAGGCGGGTGTGCGCAGTCAGTTGACACGCACGATTCCGCGCAGCGCTTACTGGGGAGAAATGCTTCTGTAAATGGGTGATTGACAGTACGGCTGAGGGGTTGAGAGACTCGCCAGCGGCTGTCGGTGGGGCATCCAGGCACGGTGAGGATGCGGGTGTTGGGCGATCGTCTAATGGTAGGACAGTGCCCTTTGGAGGCACTTGTCTAGGTTCGAATCCTAGTCGCCCAGCCAAAGTTTGTGAGCACTGGATTTGCGGTTTCTGGATTTAGTTGAGCAGCCAAAGCCAACCAGCTTGGAGGTTCTTGGGATGGACGTGGGAACGGTGTCGGAGACGTTGGAAGACAAGCAGCAGTCGGGCGGCCCGGAAGGCTCGAAGGACGGCGCGGGAAAAGATGCCGCGAAGGGCGGCTCTCCCGAATCGAAGGCGAAGGATGCCAAGCCGGCTGCGGAGCGCAAGCGCACGCGGAATCTGAGCGAGGACAAGCGGTTCAAGCTGTTCTCGGGCACCGCGAATCGTCCGCTGGCGGAAGCGATCGGGCGGCACATCGGCGTACCGGTGGGCGAGGCCAAGCTGCAGCGCTTTGCGGATGGCGAAGTCTTCTTCCAACTGCTCGAGAACGTGCGCGGCGTGGATGTATTTGTCGTGCAGCCGACGTGCTATCCCGTGGACCAGCACCTGGTGGAGTTGCTGGTGATGATCGATGCGCTGAAGCGGGCATCGGCGGCGCGGATCACGGTGGTCGTTCCGTACTACGGCTATGCGCGGCAGGATCGGAAAGACAAGCCGCGCGTGGCAATCAGCGCGAAGCTGGTGGCGGATCTGCTGACGACGGCAGGAGCCAACCGGGCGCTGTTTGTGGATTTGCATGCGGCACAGATTCAGGGCTTTTTCAGCATTCCGGTGGATCACCTGTATGCGAGCCCCGTGTTGGTGGGATATTTCAGGGAGCTGCATCTACCGAACCTGATGGTGGTTTCGCCGGACCCGGGTGGTGTGGAACGGGCAAGATTTTTTGCGCAGAAGATTGGCGCGCCGTTGTCGATTGTGGACAAGCGGCGTACAGACATGAACGTTGCGGAAGTGATGAACGTGATCGGCGATGTGGCAGGCAAGACGTGCCTCATCCTCGACGACATTATCGACACAGCGGGAACGCTGGTGAAGACGGTGGACGCGCTGTACAACGCCGGTGCGATTTCAGTGTATGCGTGTGCGAGCCATGCGGTTCTGTCGGGCCCGGCGATCGAGCGCATTGCAAATTCACGGTTGGAGCAGGTGGTGGTGACGGACACGATCCCGTTGCGCGAACCGGCCCAGAAGCTGGCAAAGCTGAAGGTGCTTTCGATTGCGGGCCTGCTGGGCGCAGCCATCGAGAGCATTCACATGGAGACCAGCGTGAGCACGCTGTTTTCTTAAAGACGGGGTCAGGGATCAGGTTTCAGAGATCAGTGACCGGAACATAACGAGCCTGCGGCAGGCATTGATGAGCAAGAGGTAAGAATTTTTCTGACCCCTGATCTCTGACCCCTGAACCCTGGGCCTCCAACAAAGGGAGTGGACCGGAAACGGCCTGTGCCCGATGACAGAAACGAGAGATGGAAATGCCTGAAGTCGTAACAGCAAAGGCCCGCGAGGGCAAGTTCAACAAGAATGCCGCGCGCCGCGTGCGTGTGGCGGGCAAGATCCCTGCCGTGCTGTATGGCGGCGGTCACGAAGCAGTGGCCATTGAAGTGGACCCCAAGCAGATTTCTCGGATTCTGTATTCCGAGACGGGCCACAACACGATTTTCGATGTTGCCGTGGGAGTGGAGCCGGCGGCCAAGGCGATGATTGTCGACTGGCAGCGCGAGCCGATCAAGGATCAACTGATCCATATCGACCTGAAGCGGATTGCGCTGGATAAGGTGCTGACGGTGAGCGTGCGCGTGAAGCTGATTGGCACGCCGATCGGTGTAAAGGCCGAAGGCGGCATTCTGGATCAGGTGTTGCGCGAAGTGGAGATTGAGTGCCTGCCTGCGGACATTCCGAATCACGTCGATGTGGATGTGAGCGAACTGGCGATGTTTGGCTCGCTGCGCGTGAGCGATTTGCCGCACTCCGACAAGATCAAGTATCTGAATGACGAGGATGCGACGGTAGCGCACGTCATCTCGATCCGCGAAGAGGCGGCGCCGGCGGCTGAGGCTGTGGCGGCGGTTGTTGGTGAGGCCGGCCCGACGGAGCCTGAAGTGGCGAAGAAGGGCAAGGGCGAACCGGAGGCAGCAGCAGGTGCGAAGAAGCCCGAGGCTGGGGCAAAGAAGTAGACCTTGGCCGAGGCAAGTCAGAACGACTATCCCAGCGGGCAGAAGTTGCCCGCCGGGGACTCTGAGGTTGGCGGGCGCCGTGGCCCTTTTGTTGTGGTGGGGCTCGGCAATCCAGGCCTGGAATATCTGTGGACGCCGCATAATGCGGGGTTCATGGCAATTGACCGCATCGCCGCGCAAGAGGGCGTTGTGGCGCAGAACCGGCGATGCCGGGCACAGACCGCGACCTGCCGTATTGGGGGGCGCGAGGTGATTCTGGCCAAGCCGGAGACGTTTATGAACCTGAGCGGTAGTTCGGTGGCCGCTTTGGTACGGGAATTTGAAGCCGATCCGGCGCGGGACTTGCTGGTGATTTACGACGAGCTGGATCTGGTACTGGGGACGTTGAAGATCAGGGAGCGCGGTTCGCCAGCGGGACATAACGGAGCTCGCAGTGTGACTTCGGCTCTGGGCAGTGAAGAGTGGTTGCGGTTGAGGATCGGGGTTGGATTCGACCTACCTGCGGAAGCAAAAGAGGCGGGAGCGAAACGGCCTGGCAGAGATTATCTGCTGTCGCCGTTGCGGAAGTCGGAGTTGACGGTCCTGGATGAGGTATTGGATCGGGTGGCTGCGGCGACGCGGCGCATTATCCGGGAGGGGCCAGGGCCGGCGATGAACGAGTTCAATCGCAAAGACAGTGGACAGTGAGTAGTGGACAGTGCACAGAACGCAGGGACTCGGGATTAGGGACTGAGAGTCGTAAACCGAGAGCTGCGTTAGCTGGAAAGTGAGTCCAGCGGAAAAGGAAACCGGATGTTGCGTGTGTATGAAGTGATGTTCATTGTTCGGCCCGATGCGGTCGAAGAGGATGTGGATAAGCTGATTGCCGGCTTCACAACCTCCGTCACCAATGGTGGCGGGACGGTGAAGAACGTGGAGAAGATGGGCCGGCGCAAGCTTGCTTACATGGTGCGCAAGTTCAACGACGGCAATTATGTGTTGCTGACGGTTGAGGCCAATGGCGCAGTGGTGCTGGAACTGGAGCGCCGGTTGCGTGTTTCGGAGCCGGTGATCAAGTTCATCACAGTGCGCATTGACGAAGAAGAGAAGCGGCTGGCGAAGGTGAAGGCTCTGCGCGGGACGCGCCGGAAGCTGAGCTCGGAACCGGTGGCGAGTGCGCCTGCACACGCAGCTGTGGCTGCGCCTGTGGCGGCAGCGGCACCTGCTGAAGCTGCGGAAGCAATTCAGGCGACGGTCTAAAGAGCGGAGCCCGAGTAGCGGAATCTCTTTGAGTTTTGAGCGGGGTCGTCGCTTCCTGATGGTCGCGTCGACTTAAATGGAGCGGTTTCGGGGTACATCGACTCTGGTTCCGCTCAAGAGAATCGACAAGGATTACCGGCGCACAGACATTGGCCGGATAAACGCTGCGCTTCTTGTGTCCGTGAGGACGCGAGAGCAAAGAGAGTAATCGAGGAAACAGCATGGCTGAAGAAACAACGAACAGGGCGCCCGAGGGCGCAGGAGCAGGGTCGAGTTCGGGACCGAGCACGGGAGGATCCGGCTCGGGAGGACACAGTTCGGGTGGATCGGGACCGCGGCAAGGTGGACGGCCGGGCGGCCCGGGTGGACGCGGCAAGTTTTTCCGGCGCAAGAAGGTGTGCAAGTTCTGTACGGAGAAGATCGACGCGATTCCTTACCGCGATGTGCGGTTGCTGCAGGGATTTGTGGCTGAGCGCGGCAAGATTGTGCCGCGGCGGCTGACGGGTGTCTGCACCACGCACCAGCGTCGCCTGACCAAGGCGATCAAGCAGGCGCGAAATATCGCGCTGCTGCCGTTTGCAACGCGTCACTAGGCAGTGGCTTCGGGCCTTGGGAGAGCAATGGCGCTTAAGTTGTAGGGAGGCTGCCATTCTTGTTTCGACAAGGCAGAAGACAATGCTTCGGATGCCGATATAGAATCCTGCGCGGCGCAACCCTCGGACGGGAACGGGGTCCAAGAGACAGGCGAGTTGCCGGGTGCGCTGCCGTAAGAACACTGGAGAATTTCACGATGGAAGTCATTCTGAAGGAAGACGTAGCCAATCTGGGTCACCGCGGCGATGTGGTGAAGGTGGCCGACGGCTACGGCCGCAATTTCCTGCTGCCACGCAAGCTGGCGATGCAGGCTACAGAAGCAAACAAGAGCGTGATCGAACAGATGAAGTTATCTGCAGCGCGCCGCTCGGCGACTGAGAAGGTGCAGGCCGAAGAGCTGGTGGTCAAGCTGCAGCCCGTGGTCCTGAGCTTTACCCGTAAGTCGGGCGAAAACGGACAACTTTTCGGGTCTGTAACTTCGGCGGATATTGCAGCCGATTTGGCCGGCAAGGGTTTTGAAGTCGACCGCCGGAAGATCCAACTGTCTGATCCGTTGAAGAGCCTCGGGGATTTCACGGTGGCTATCAAGCTGCACCGCGAAGTCACGGCGCACATCAAGGTCCAGGTGCTTGGCGACGCTGTCGCCGCTGTCGAGCCGGTGGCCGAAGAAGCAGCTGCCCAGTAGGTTGCCGCAGATTCGGTAGGGTTTGCGGGCCATTGTTCACGCAGTGCCGCCTCCGAGCAATCGGGGGCGGTCGTGTCTCTGGCGATCGACGAAATTAAACTTGCGCGTGGTTACAGCAGTTTTGGAATCGGTGTGACCTGAAGGTCTCGAATTTCCCACGAGAAACGATTGGGGTTTGTGCTTTCCCACGTCCCAACACAGGGACATGGGGCGCCATTTTCGTGCTGATGGGGGCTGAACAAAAACAGCCGATCTCCTTCGAGAAATTAGAAGATTTCTTTCTCTTCGGCACCGCCTGTGAGCGCGATCAGTTTCTTGAGTGCCTTGGTCATCTTCCCCTGAAAATCCGGCACGTCATCGGTTTTGGGCTGCGAGAAGAGGAAGCGCGCGCGGTTGCCGATGAGCGTCGTATCGACGTGGTCGAGCTTGTCATAGCAGGTGCGCGCGGTCTTTCCGGTGACGGAGACCATGGTGAGGCGGACAAGTTTTTCGCGCTGGCGCTCGCTGTCGCTGGGATCGAAGACATCCCAGACGGCGTTGTTGGGGTTGAGCGCGCTGACGGAGAGGTCGCAATGCCCGGCGGGGGTGGTGAGGGTGAAGACCTTGGTACCGGTGTCATAGCGGACGTCGAGATTGTCGTTGATGCCATCGCCGGGGCTGAGGGAGAGAAGGGCGCCGCGAATGTATTCGACCAGGTCGGACTCAGTCGGTTCGGGCTTGGGGGGAGGCGCAGTCTTTTTGCGGGTCGTGGTTTGCGCCGAACAGAGCGGAAGCAAGAGGAGGAGCGAGAAAGCGCAGAGGCGGATCGATTGCTGCATACAGTGCGGCCTCATGGGAGTGAGCAGAGTCAGGTTGCGGAGAGTATATCCTGCCCGGCGAGGAAGTCAGAGGCCATCGCCAGCGGCTCTGGCGCGGTCGGTGCGGAGCTTGCCGGGACGAGTTGATGGATTTCTAGGAGGGAGCGGGCAACGTGCGACTGGAGGAAACCATCTCAACGGCTTGGGACGGAGGTTTCCAAAGATGAAACTGAGATGGTTTGTACTTGCAATGTTTGCTCTTTCGCTGACGTGCCTGACCCCGAGCAAGGCACATGCCATGGCAGCATCTGCAGGGTCGGGAGTGGTTGCGGCTGCACAGGATCGCGACGATCATCACGGCGATCACGACTGGGATGCGCCGCCGCAGGAGTTCCGTGAGGCACAGCGGCAGGGATTCCATGATGGGATCGAAGGAGCGCGGAAGGATTTCGACAACCACCGGTCCCCGAACGTCGAAAATCGTGACGAGTTTCGTCATCCGCATGTGGCGCGCAACCTGCGCGAAGACTACCGCGATGGATTCCGCCGGGGTTATGAGCGCGCGATGTCGCACATGAACAACAACCACTACTGAGTCCGCGGCCGCGCGGTTTCAGCAGAAACGATGACAGCGAAGCAAGAGCGGAGTTAGAAGACCCGGCCTGAAACGGCCGGGTCTTCTATTTTGGGGAGAGCCGGAACGAATCCAGCCCGGGTGGGCAAATGAAGGGTGAACTGCGGAACCGCTTTAGCGTGCGCGGGGCGCGACGGGATGGGGCGCGATGGGTGCAGCACCCTTCAGGAAATCCGGGTCCATGGAGAGAATATCGGCGCGCGTGCTGATGGTGTCGGCGGTGGGAAAGTTCGCAGGAACTTTCTGCGTGACCTTGCCGGTAGCGACCCATTCAGTGCCGCGTTGGAGAAGGGTAACGAGTCCCACGCAACTGAGCGCGGCAACATCGTGCCCCATGGGGGTGTGAAAGATGCGGCCCTTGCCGTATTGCAGGACCATGGCCATGGGCTCGTCGTGGCCGGTGCCCTTGTTCGCCGGGTCGGAGTGCGCGGTAGCGAGGACGGTCATGTTCTTGCCGGGTCCGCGCAGGGAATCGTAGAGTTCGTCGGCGGTGTGCACCCAGATGTGCGGGAGCCCGCGCAGGATGGGGTGGTCGGGAGCGCGCGCGGTGATTTGGAAGGGAAGCCGATTGCCGTGATTGCCGGCGTGACCTGGCGCGGGATCGCCGATGAGTTTGTTCTGGTCGAAGTACCAGTGCGGCCCAGCCTGCTCGGTCCGGTTGCGCCATCCACCGACCCCGGTCATGAGGTTATACGCAGGCCAGTTGGGAAAGCCGTTGTCTGCGGCGTGAACGATGACGAGACCGCCGCCGTTGCCGACGAACTGCTCGAATTGCGCGCGCAGATTCTCAGGCCAGTCCGGGCCGTCGTAGTTCATGACGATGGCCTGAAATTTG
Source organism: uncultured Acidobacteriaceae bacterium (assembly GCA_963760475.1). Lineage (GTDB taxonomy): Bacteria > Acidobacteriota > Terriglobia > Terriglobales > Acidobacteriaceae > Telmatobacter. The sequence continues at coordinate 625,161 of CAVXDG010000015.1, forward strand.
CCAAGCTGCGGATCGAACTGGCTGAAATCGCCGTCGTGGGTGGGCGCCGTAAGGACAGTGACCTCAAAGAGGCCCGTCTCTTCCAGAATCTCGCGAAGAACCGGCGTGGTGAGTTTCCAATTGTGGTAGGCGCCGGCGCTTTCGCCATCGAGCAGAAGGACGCGAATGGGTGGGTGCTGCGCTGTAGCAGCGATGGGCAACAGTGTCGCGGCAAGCGTCGCGAGAAGGGGCAGTGTCTTCATCAGCGTTTTCTCCCTCGATGCTTTCAAGGCTATTCGCTGGAGCCGGTATTGTCGGCAGGCAGCATCTGATAGCTGACGAAGGCGAAGTGCGTGCCGTCGGGAGCCCAGTTGGGCACGTTGTCGGTGCCGGAGCCTCCAATGATGTTGACGAGCACGCGAAGCTTTCCGTCAGCCACGTTGAGAATACGAAGGGCAACGTCCTTGTTGGCCGGGTGTCCGGTGGTGTCTTTGGAGTACGAGAGAACGAGGATCGATTTGCCATCGGGAGAGGGATGCGGCGTCCAATTCTGGAATTCGTCGAAGGTGACCTGCTCGGGATGGCTGCCGTCTGCGTTCATGCGCCAGATCTCCATCGAGCCGGAGCGGTCGGAGTTGAAGTAAATGTATTTGCCGTCCGGGGAGTAGTCGGGATCGTCGCTGACGCCCTTGCCGGTGGTGAGCGCGGTCTCGGGTCCGCCGTCGGGGGAGATGGCATAGACGTTGAGTGATCCGTGGTCTGGTCGCGTGAAGAGAATGGTTTTGCCGTCGGGCGACCAGCTATGGAAATAGGAGTTGGGATTCTCGGTGACGAGGCGCGGCGTGCCGCCTGTGGACGGAAGGATGTAGATGCGGTTTTCAGGCTTGTCGGGCATGCCGCACGTTATGGCAAGTAAGTTGCCGTCGGGCGAGAGGCCGTGACTCCCGGTGCAATGGATGGTTGCGCCGGTGTTGAGCGGTGCCGGAGCGCCACCCTCTGCGGGGACGGTCCATATCTGTCCCTCGCGATCGAAGATGAGGGTCTTGCCGTCGCGTGACCAGTTCGGTGCTTCGAAGTGGGCTCGTTCGGTGTCGATCACGATAGCGCGGCGGGCGCTGTCTTCAATGCTGATGGTCTGAAGGGTGCTGTAGAGGACAGGATTGGCGGTCGTCGCAGGGGACGCGAGCGGAGTGAATTCAACATTGGCGAAGGTGGCTTTCTCGGTCACGTCCTTGTTGTGGGAGCAGACGCCGATGCCGGCATAGAACGAGCCGTCGAGGTGGAGCTTGATGGAGGCGCCGACCTGATGCAGAGGCTCCCCGTTCATACTCAGGAACATTGTGACGCTGTCGCCGCGCTTTTCGAGACGGACGCGGTGCGGTGCGGCGATGTTGAGCTCGATGTCCTGGGTTGTGGCACCGCGCGCCCGGCGGTACTGGAGCGCGGTCATGCCGGAGCCATGCTGCGCCGCGTCGGCGTAGATGCCGTCGGCATCGAGGGTCTGGCGGAACATAAGTACGGCCTTGCGATGCGGGTCGTGACTGCCGGCAGTATCGGAGAAGTTGATGTCGGCGGTGAGAGAGACGTCGCCGGAGACCTGCTTCCATACAAAATAGAAGCCGTCGGTGGTGGACCAGATGTTGGCGCCGGCAGCGGTGAGGGTATAGGCGCCGGAGTTATAGGCAAGTGTGCCCGGCGGCACGACGCTGCCGACGTCGGTCTGACCTTCAAAGATGCCCAATGGATTGCTTCCGGATGCGGCGAAGAGCGTGCCGGCGGGAGCGACGAAGAGAAGCAGCGAAAGGAAGAGCAGTGAAGCGATGTGCCTGCGCATTGCGATTTTCTCCTGCACGCGAGGGGAACGGCTGTTCGGGAGCGAGAGCCGTGGGCGGCGGTTTTCAGTAGACCGTTGTACTACACGAGGCACAGGTTCGGCATCCCAGGTTGGTTCGAACTGGTTAAACAGGCAGTCCAGGCATGCAGGTGCAGCGTGCAGGCGCGGCTTCACGGCAAACGTGCCGAGTTAGGTTGAGAGGCGCAGTTTAGGTTGTGGCAGCGGGCGCGGGTCTGGCGGGAGTGGACGCAACAGTAACGGGCGCAAACTCCTGGAGCCGCTTTTTCATGACGCCAATGCTGGTGGGCATTTCGTGGAGCAGCAACTCCGCGGATTGGACAAGAGGATTGGCGTGGAACCATCGCTGCACCACGTTATCGCAGAGGAGATTGACGACGGCGAGCAGGGACATTCCCTGATGGTGCGCCATCCATTCCTTGGTGAGGGCGGGACGGCGCAGGGATTCCATGTAGTCTGCCGATTCGTAGAAGCCGTAGGCTCCGACCCAACCGGAGGCCTCCATGCGGCGCAGGTTATGGAGCGCATCGATGCAATCGACGCCGAGTGCGAGGAAGGTGGAGTAGGGCGAGACGACGGGTCCGGCGGTGGCCTCGAACCAGAGGGCGATCTGGGGAATGCCGTAGGCGTGGTAGTGATAGTGGCCCGCATCGTCTTTGCGCGCGGAGCCGGACTCGGAGATTCCCCAGGGAATGCCGAGGGAGCGAGCGAAGTCGCGTTGCACGCCGACGCAGGCGACCTGGGTGCGTGCGATGAGGGTGTTGGAAAAGCTGCGCATCCAGAGCGACGGCATGAGGTACTCGAACATGGTGCCTGTCCAGGAGAGGAGCAAGTAGTGGCCGTAGGCGTGGGCGAAATCGCGGGCCAGCTTGAACCAGCTTTCCTGATGGAGATCGCCGCGAGCGACAGCGAGGAAAGTGGCGATGCGGGCTTCGGAGGCGAGCATGTCGTAACAGGCCTCGTGGGTCTTCTGCTTCGACATGTCGAAGCCGATGGAGAGGATCTGCCGGTTGGGGTCGACGAGGAAGGCGAATTCAGTCTCATCGGCGAGCCGCTCTGCTTCCTGTGCAACGGCGCGCAGGCTGCTGACGAGGGCGCGCAGATTCTGAATGGTGGCAGGCAAGGAGGCGCGCAACTGCTGGGTGAGAGGAAGAACATCAGGTTCGCGAACGAGCGTGTTCTGGGCATTTGCCAGGCGGGCGTCGAGACTCTGGGCAAAGGGGATGCTGTCTTCGATCGAGAGCGAAGCGGCGCGACCCAAGCCGAGCTCGGGGATCATCCGCAGCTTTTCAAACTCCGGCAGCATCCAGGGAGCGTAATCGCGGATGAGCGAACGCGCAGAGACGATGCGGTGAATCGTTTCTGCATACCACCAGGTGTTGCGCAACTGGGTTTTAAGTGAGGTGGTGGCAGCGGCCAGAGCCTCTTCAGCGTTCTGGAGCCATGTAATGGAATCGGCGAGAGGAGCAGCAGCGCCGGGCATGGAGAACGCCGCGAGCTTCGACGGCAGCTTGCCCTGGCTGTGCATGAGGCCCCAGTGCGCGCGAATGCCGGAGAAGAGCTGCTGCGTGCAGAGGGGGCGCTCAATCAGGTCGAGCGCGCCGGCGCGCAGCGTATAGAGCGAGGCAACGAGATTGCCGCTGTCGACCGATGACACAAACGACGGGCCATTGAGAGGCTGCAGGGATTGGGTGTCGTACCAGTTGAAGAGGTGTCCGCGGAATTTCTCAAGGCGCGCGAAGGTGGCGAGCGTGCTCTGCGTGAGCTTGACGAACTCGGGTGCGGTAATGAAGCCAAGCTCGCACGCAGCCTGACGGGCATTGAGCAGGAGACCGAGATTGGTGGGCGAGACGCGGGCGGCCTCGAAGAGGCCTTCCTCCTCGACGTTGTCGGGGATGAGGTAGTTGTGGCGTTCTGCGCCGAATTGATGGAAGTAGCGCCAGATGCGGAGGGCATGCCCAATGAGGTAGGCGCGGTCAGAAGCATTAAGGCGCTGGTGCTGCTCCTGCGGTTGCTTGTTGAGCCATGCAGTAACGATGTTGACAGAGGCCCAGAGAATCAGGATGGGGGCGGCAAACTCGATAGCGTTTTTGCGGGGCGCGACGAAGTAGACAAGCACGCCGAGGCCGATGGCGATCAGGACCGAGACTGCGAGGTAGCGGTCGACGGGTGTACGGGTTTTGGATTTAGATTCCGACTGTGCGGCGGTTTCCCACTCGAGTAGGCGTTGTCCGGTGACGAAGACACGCACCATGGAGCGAATGATGGCATCGAGCGCGAGCATCATCTGGTGGGGCAGGAAGATGAGGTTGAGCAACGTGACCAAAGCGCCATGGCCGAAACCGGAAAAGATTTCGCCCAGGGTCTGCTTGTGTTCGCTGGCAAAGTTGCGGCCGAAGGCGAATCCGAGCTGAAGAAAAATCGGAAGGAAGAGAAGGAAGAGGACGGCAAGCGTCCAGTAGAGCGGTCCGCCGGGCAGGCCGAGCCAGCCGGCCACGAAGAGAATGAGCAGCGCTGGGTCGAGAAGCGAGCGGCGCAGATTGTCGAAGATCTTCCAGCGCGAGATGTAGGAGATGGGATTGGGGCCGAGTTGTCCGGACTCGTCGGGAACGTGGGAGAACATCCACTGGGCGATCTGCCAGTCGCCGCGTACCCAGCGATGTTTGCGTCGGCTGTAGGCGCTGTAGTGCGAGGGGTAGTCGTCGATGAGTTCGACATCGGTGACCAGACCGGCGCGTGCGTAGGCGCCCTCGATCAGGTCGTGGCTGAGCAGAGCATTGCGCGGGAAGCGGCGCTCGAGCACGGCGTGGAGGGTGGCGACCTCGTAGATGCCTTTGCCGGTGAAGATGCCTTCGCCGAAGAGATCCTGATAGGCGTCGGAGATGGCGCGGGTGTAGATGTCGAAGCCGCTCTGGCCGGAGTAGATGGAGGCCAGGCGCGAGCGCGAGGCGGACTGCACGGCGATGCCGACGCGCGGCTGCAGAATTCCGTAGCCTTCCGTGACGATGCGGCGCTTGGGATCGATGACCGCCTGGTTCAACGGATGGGCCATGGCGCCGATGAGGCGCGCCGCAGCACCGCGCGGCAGTTGCGTGTCGGTGTCGAGAGTGAGAACGTAGCGGGCCCTGCGGAGGACTTCGAGCGGGCCCTGCCTTAATCGGGAAGGCGTCGAAATCGCCGGCGAGAAGCTTATTGAGATCGAGCAGCTTGCCGCGTTTGCGCTCCCAGCCCATCCACACGCCCTGGCGGCGGTTAAAGACACGATGGCGATGGAGAAGAAGAAAGTGTCCGTTTTTTGGGGAAGAATACTTGGCGTTGAGTTCATCGATCAGGCGAATGGCGAGCTCGACGAGGGGGTGGGAGTCCTTGTCGCGCGGCTCGCTGATGGCGTCGGGCAGGTCAGTCAACAAGGCGAAGTGGAGATGGGGATCGCGATTGGCGAGGAAGCGGACCTCGAGATCGCTGACCAGTTCGCGCACCTGATCTTCGTTGAGGAGTAGAGATGGGACTGCGACCAGGGTTGTGCACTCGGCGGGGATGGCTTCGTGGAAGTCGAACTTGGGCAACGGCTGTGGATCGTAGAGAGTGCTGATGCTGTTGTTGGCCAGGTCGACCGCGTCCTGCATCACGGGTACGAGCAGCAGTACGAACGCGAGGATGAGTCCGATAAAGCCGGAGGAGTGGGGCAGGATGGGGAAGAGTATCGCTGCGATGAGGAGGATGGAGACAATCTGAATACCGGTGATATAGAAGTCTTCGCCGTGTTCGTGGATGAAGCGCCGCATGCGGTCAAGCATGGGCGGATGAAACCCGATGCGATTGGAAAGCTGCGGGAAGCCCTTATCGATGAGGTAGTAGCCGACGTGCTGGCGGCGGAGCTGCATGCGCGGGTCTTCCCCGTTGCGGGCGACGGCCTCGCGCGCGAGATTCAGCGCGATCTCGGCGACTTGCACCTCAGTGCAATCGGAGAAGCGGGCGACGAACGAGATCCGCTTGCGATAGAGCTCGCGGGACTCAAAATCCATGCGCGTGTAGGCCTGGGCGGGGTCGAGGCGGAGCTTTTGATCGAGGATGATCAGCGGCTCGATGAGGTAGACCCAGTCAGTATTCGTGATGGTGCGCAGGCTTTTGAGGCGCAGGGAGAGCTTGGACGTGGCGACGGACTGAGGTGAACGAAGGATGGTGAGCGCCTCATCGACGAGCAGCTCAAGCAGCGCGAACTTAAGGAAGGGAGCGATGTACCAGAGTTCTTCGACGGTGAGAGGTTCGCGTGCCTGGAGGGTTTGCACGAACGCGGAGAGCGAGGGGCCGGAGAAGGCGCTGTCGACGGCGCGCAGGTAAGTTTCGGCGATTGCCGCGACGCGGGGCTCCTCTGTTTCCTGCGCGGTGACGACACGGGGAAGGCGAGCAACAAGGCGGGGTCGATCGGAGACGGCGGTGACGGCGGTCCGCAGCGAGCGGGGATTGGCGCGCAGATCGACTAGTTCGGCGTAGAAGGGAATCTCGCGGGCCTGGTCGGCGGAGGGGGCGGGCAGCAGGGCGAGCTGGGCTTCGAGCTGCTTGAGAGCGTTGCGCCTGGCCTCGACGCGCGCGGCGAACGAGCGATTATTTTCGGGGTGATACAGAACGTCCCATGTCTCTGCTTCGCGCGCTGCGCTGCGCACTGGTTCGAGACTGTTGTCGATGGGCAAAGGCTGGGGGTTCAAGATTTGAGCGACTTCACTCATGGTAGTTCATCGATAGCTGGCGGCTTGCATTTCAAACATGGCGGCGTAGCGGCCTCCGAGCGCCATGAGTTGGGCGTGTGTTCCCTCTTCGACGAGCTGTCCTGCTTCAAGGACGACGATGCGGTCGGCCATGCGGACCGTTGAGAAGCGATGCGAGATAAGGAGCGCCATCTTGCCGAAGGTGAGTTCAGCAAAACGCTCGAAGACTTCGAGTTCGCTGCGCGCATCGAGCGAGGCGGTGGGCTCGTCGAGAATGAGCAGCTGCGCATCGCGCAGATAGGCGCGTGCCAGCGCGATCTTCTGCCATTCGCCGCCGGAGAGGTCGACGCCTCCTTCAAAGCGGCGACCGAGCATCTGGTCGTAGCCGCCGTCGAGCTTGGCGATGACGCTGGCGGCAAGGCTCTTCTCGGCGGCGTATTCAATTTCTTCGGGCGCATAGGCGACTTCGATACGGCCGACGGCGATGTTTTCGCGGGCGGTCATCTCGTAGCGCATGAAGTCCTGGAAGATGACACCGATTTCGGAGTGCAGATCGTCGAGGTCGTACTCGCGCAGGTCGATGCCGTCGAGCAGAATCTCGCCCTCGGTTGGATCGTAGAGGCGCGTGATGAGCTTGACGATGGTGGTCTTGCCCTGGCCGTTTTCGCCGATGAGGGCGACGCGCTCGCCGGGGCGAAGGGTGAAGTTAAAGTCCTTGAGGACGCGCCGCGTGGTGCCGGGATAGGCGAACGAAACGTTGCGGAACTCAAATCCGCGGACAATAGGACGCGGGGTTTTGAGGCCGTTGACCTTGGATTCGACGCGGGGCTTCATCTCGAAGAAGGCGAGCAGGTCGGTGAGGAAGAGGGCCTGGTCGGCGACGCCGGAGGCGGTGGAGAAGGCCTGCTGGATATTGCTCATGGCCTGCATGATGGCAGTGGTGATCAGGGTGAGATCGCCGATGCTGTAGTGGCCCTGGATGGTGCGATAGATGCTGTAGCCGTAGGCGCCGTAGTAGCCGAGCTGGCCGACGATGGCAAGCAATCCGCCCCAGAAGAGGCGACGGCGATTGAGAGCGACGTTCTCCTCGTAGATGCGCTGCGACAGGGCGGAGAAGCGATTGGTGAGATAGTCGCTGAGGTTGAAGAGCTTGAGTTCCTTGGCGGCTTCTTTGCTGCCGCCCACCTGGCGCAGATAGTCCATCTGGCGGCGGATGGGTGTCTGGCGGAAGTTCTTGGCGTAGGTAAGGAACGCGAAGTGGCTTTCGCCGAGGAAGGCAGGGACAATGCCGGCAATGAGCAGGAAGAGCAGGAAAGGCGAGTAGTAGACGAGGACTGCGGAAAAGGCGATAGCGGTGACGGACTGCTGAATGAGGCGGCCCATCTGCTGGATCATGGCGAGGCGGTCGGTGGCCTGTACGCGGGCGCGCTCGAGCCGGTCGTAGAAGACAGGGTCTTCGTAGACGGTGACGTCGAGGGCGGCGGCTTTGCGCATGACTTCGACGCTGACGTGGTGGGTGTAGCGATCGGCGAGCAGATTGTCAAAGTAGTCGACCGAGCGGGAGAGGATGCCGGTGAGGACGGCGAGCCCCATTTCACTGCCGACGAGCCACCAGAAGTGCGCAGGCAGCGGCTGATGCAGACGGATGCGATTGACGCCATCGATAATGTAGCGGCCGATGATGCCGATGCCCACGGGCAGAACGGCAACCACGAGGCGGATGGCGATGTTCCAGAAAACGACGGAGGGACCGGACTCCCAGACAAAGTGCAGGACCGGCGGCACGTTCTTGAGTGCGCGCAGGCGATCGCCCCAGGCATTGCCTGGGCCATCGGCGTGAGATGGAGGTTCGGGGCGAGACTCTCCGCTGACGTGCGTCTCGTTCATGGCTTAGGACATGGCTCCCTTCCGGGCCGACGAGGTTGCGGGTAAGGCACCGGATTCCTGAACCAAGGTTCTTGCGACGCTCTGATTTTTGCTCGGCGTCCTAGAGTCTGTGCGCTGCTAGATGCGATGCAAGGTTGACCCAGTTTGTTGTTTGAGATGACTCGTAAGCGACTACGGCGCCGGCTCCCACACGAGGAATCCGGAAGGAATCGGCGCGAAGCGTATGAAGCGAATGAAAGCGATTGCTCAGGATGAAGTGGAGGCCTGGTATGGCTTGAACCCTGCATTGGCCATTCCGCGTTGCGCTTCAGGATTCTTCATAAAAGTATCCCATACAAAGCCTGTCCGCGCATTCTCGGCCATGAGCATGGTGATGCCGGTATCGATGCCGACGACGTCGGAGTCATACCAGTCAGTAAGGGGGTTGAAGGCATCGACAAAGCCGTAGCGGCACCAGGCTTTGGGATAGCGATCGTGGATGGTGCGGAGGACGCGCATGGTGGCGCCGGGAAGGAAGGGGAGCGAACCGCCGGCAGCGGCGGGGGCAATGGTGCCGTCGATGGGCCCGATCGCGGGTGGTCCGCCCCAGACGACGTAGCCTTTTTGGGAATCGGACGCTGTGATGCCCCAGAGGGCATTGCTGTAGTCGGAGAATTGGGGGTTCATCTCGATGCAGAAGCGGCGGTGGACGTCGGTGGCGATGACGGAGTTCTTGAAGTAGTCGGCGTAGCGATCGCGCTTGCCGCGGAAGTCGAACCAGGCCTGGGAATACTGGTGAACGAAGAGGGGAGCGAAGGAGCCGATGTAGCGGAGTCCGTCGTACTCGAAGACCGTACGTTTCCAGGCGAACCAGGCTTCGCTCTTGAGGGGATGGGATGTGGAGCCGAGGCCGAGGAGATACATCATCATGAGCTCGCTGTAGAGGTCCCAGCGCGAGGGGATAAAGCCCTGCTCGGGCTTCCAACCGTGGGAGAGGAGGGTAGTGTCTTCAGAGAGCCAGGTCCAATCGACGCGGTCGAAGATGGCGCGCGATAGCTCATTGATGTCGTGATCTTGAAAGTGCTGGCGGCATGTGAGCATGCCGCAGAGCAGCATGGCGGTATCGACGGAAGAAACTTCGGAGTCCCAGATGCGTTCGCCGGTGTTGATGTTGGCGAAGTGGAAGAAGAAGCCTCGATGGGTGGGCAGCTTATGCCAGATGAAGGAGAGGGAGTTGACTACGCGGGCACGGGCGTCGGCGCGGCTGACGAAGCCTCGCTTTTCGCCGATGCACAGGGCGGTTAGGCCAAAGCCGGTGGAGGCGATGCTGGCGGCGAGGGTGGTGTCGTTGGTGCGGACGTTGCAGCGATCTTTGGTGAGCCCGGTGTTGGGGTCGGCCTGTTCCCAGAAAAAGAGGAAGTTGGCGAGTTCGAGGTCGTTCAGGAACTTGTCGTCTTCGGGCGAGAGCGGTGTGGGCTGGGGTGGAGGCGCCGGACTGGCGTGCGGCTCGGGTTCCTGCGCATCGGCCAGGCTTCCGGCGAGCATGGGAAAGATAGAGTTGCCGGAGACAGGCAGCCCGAGTGAAAGGCCGGCCATGGTGCGCAGCAGTCTCCGGCGCGATTTCTCGAGTGTGCGCGCGCCGACTGGTTTGCGCATGAGCGTGCTCCTTCCCTGACGAATGGTATTCCCGAACGCGCGCCTGCACGACGCGGAAGATACCGATTATAGATGTTTATGCGTCTCAGGGATGTTCCGGGATGCGTGGGGTTACGCACGGTAAAATTAGATCGGACGGATAAAGCGTTCATGCGTTGGAGATGGATAGCGGTCCTTGCAGTTATCGGCGTTCTTGCCCTGATCACCGCGACTGTGCTGGTGGTGCGGGCGCGACGGTGGAATTCGACCTTGATGACGCTTCAAGGCGCCGTTATTCGAAGGGATAGCGACACGGCGAAGGAACTGCCGCTGTCAGACGCCCTGGTGAAGGTGAGGCGCGGAAACACGTCGGTTGAAACCCGCTCCGATGCATCGGGGGCCTTCAAGATCAAGTTCCCCGAAGTGATCTGGCCAGGGCAGACGCTCTCGCTAAGTTTTCGCCACGAGGGATACAAGCCGCTCGACATGGAGCTGAAGGTTCAGTTCCGATCGATGCTGCGACGGCTATTTATCGCGGCGCTGGAGCCTGAGCAGACTCCGAGCGCCTCGACGGCGCTTCCCGGCAAGCCAATGCAGGTGGTGTCGAATATTCGCGTGCGCTACACGGAGAACTTCCAGAGCGAGGAAGATATCGGGAGCGCGGTCAGGACCTTTCAGGTGGCGAACCGCGGAAATGTCCCGTGCCGGCACGAAGCGCCCTGTTCACCGGATGGCAGCTGGAAGGCAACGCGGGGCTCGGTCACCTTGGACGCGGGCGAGGGCAACGAGTTTCGCAACGTACGCGCATCGTGCATTGCAGGGCCGTGCCCTTTTACGCGCATTGACTCCAACGGCTTTGAGCAGCCGGGCCGCACGATTGAGGTTTCGGCGTTGAACTGGTCGGATACGGCGACGTTTTTACTGGAAGCCGAAGTCATTCATACAACCACGGGTTCGCATGTGCGTCATTCGTACCCGGTGATCTTTGACCGCTCCCTCAACTTCACGGTGCCGCCAACGCAGGAAGGCGTGAGCCTGGAGGCGGAGATGAATGGCGCGCCCATGGTGTTTCCGATGGGGCCAGACCTGTATCTGAGCTGGGCCACCTGCTCGGTGCGGACCGGCACGGATGCGGAGCGCTCGAAGGCATACCGGTGCGAGCTGAAGCCCGGCTACCGCTTCTGATCTCAAAGACGCCTTGTGCTTTGCCACTTTGAGTAGAAGAGTGGGCGAGCCTTCGCGGTGGAAAGCTGCGAAGTGCACGCCGTGTTGGGCACCGATTTACATGTCGTTCATCGTGAGTTCACGAATTATTGAATGACGGCCTCTACGCTCACATCATGATGAAGAACCAGATCGTGCGCTCTATTGTTTTCATTTTTGGCCTGGTGATTGCGCTCAGTGGCACAAAGGCAAACGCCCAATATGAGGATGGCAACCTGCTGGGAACCATACGCGATGCTTCGGGCGCGGTGGTGAGCAATGCAACTGTCACGGTGACCAACGAGAGTACGGGAATGGTAACGAAGGTCTCCACCAGCGGCACGGGCGACTATTCGGTTCCGTCGCTGCGGGTGGGTGTTTACTCGATCGAGGCAGTGGCGGCGGGGTTTGCTCCGGCGCAAGCCAAGAACATCTCAATTTCGGTGGGGGCGCGCCAGCGCATCGACCTGACCCTGAATGTGGGGCAGGCCAACGCCACGACGGTTGAAGTGAGCGATGTGGCCCTGCAGATTGAGACAGCGAGCAGCGAACGGGGCCAGATCGATCTCCGGCTATCAGACGGAGGCGCTGCCGCTGGTGAGCCGCAACTTCTCTGACTTGCTGGGCCTGGTTACGGGCTCGCGCCAGGCTCCGACAGCCGCCACCACCAGTTCCATTAGCAGCCTGGTGCGCGCACGGCGCCTACAACGTGAACGGCCAGCGCAGCATGTTCAACAACTTCCTGCTCGACGGCATGGATAACAACGCGTACGGCGAGAGCAACCAGGGCTTTGACAATCAGATCATCGCGATTGCACCTGATTCGGTTGCCGCAGTTCAACGTGGTGACGAACAATGAGAGCGCGGAGTACGGACGCTCTTCGGGTGCGACCGTCAATGTGGCGTCGCGCGAGCGGCACCAATGCGTTTCACGGCACCGCCTACGAGTTTCTGCGCAATACTGACCTCAACGCCGCCGGCTTCTTCAAGCCAACGCTTGTCGGCAGCACCGGGAACATCCGTGCCATTCCAGAAGCCCGACTTTCAACCGCAACCAGTTCGGGATGAACTTCGGCGGCCCGATTCTCAAGAACAAGTTGTTCTTCTTTGTGGATTACGAGGGCTTCCGCCAGACACTGAAGCCGCTGTATGTATACACGCTGCCGACGCAGAACGAGATCAACGGAATCCTGGTGGTGGACGTCAAGAATCCGCTGACGGGGATCACTTACCCGAAAGGGACGGCGATTCCAGCCTCCGCTATCAATCCGCTTTCGGCTCAGATTATCAACTACTACAAGCCATTCATCAGCACGCTGCCCGTATCTGGCGTCAGCTACGACGGGGCTGAACTCGAACGACTACGCCAAGGAAGTCCCTTTCACCGACAACTCGGACAAGGGTGATCTTCGCCTGGACTACCAGCAGTCGGCAGCTTCCTCGTGGTTCTTGCGCATCAGCGATCGCAAAGAGACCGGGGTGAACTATCCGGTGATTCCGTTGCCGCTGGATAGCACGGCCAACGGCAAGATCCGCATTCTCGACCAGCAGGTCGCGCTCGGCTACACACATCTTTTCGGCGCCAACAAGGTGCTCGACGCACGCCTCGGGCTTTCGCGCACCAAGGCCGGAAAGTACACGCTTTCGATCGGCCAGAACGCCTTCACGATTCCCGGCCTTCAAACCGTGCCTGCTGGAATCGCCGGCGGTCTGCCCCAGGTGTCCATCAGCAACTTCACCACGTTTGGACGCCAGAGCACGAACCCGCAATGGCAGAACCCGGCGCTGCTCGATCCCAAGGTGAACTTCACGTGGGTCAAGGGCAAGCATTCGCTCAAGTTCGGCTACGAGTACGAGCACATCTGGATGGCGGTCAACGACAACAACCCGCTCTATGGCTCCTGGACCTATGGCGGCGGCTATAGTGCAACCAGTTCCACCAAGGTTGCCGATAACTACTGGGCTGACTTCCTCTTCGGTCTCACGAGCAGCTACCAGCTGGCCAACTACTTCGTGGTTCATCTGCGCCAGACTTTAGATAGCGCGTACGCCCAGGACGACTGGAAGGTGCTGCCCAACCTCACCTTGAACCTCGGTGTGCGCTGGGAGTATGGCTCACCTTACTCCGAGTGGAAGAACAACATTTCGAACTTCGATCCGGCTTCGCAGAGTGTGCTGACGATTACCCCCGGTGCAGTGGCTGGCAACGGCATCACGCCGGTGAGCCATGGCGGCACGTACGGCAAGACGCTTGTGAATCCTGACTGGAGCGACTTCTCTCCGCGAGTTGGCTTCGCATTCGCGCCCACGCCGACGATCTCGGTTCGCGGCGGTTTCGGCACGGGCTATGTGCACTACACCCGTGCCGGGTCGGGCGACATTCTCGCCATCAATGCCCCGCAGGCGCAGTTCGCCGCGGTGGTTCAGCCGGCACCGACTGCGGCAAACCATTGCAATCCGGTCCCGGCGCAAATCATTCAAGTCGGATCGACCACGCCAAGCTGCTACGTCACGTTCAGACCAGGGATTCCCTACCGGCCTGGTGACCACGTTCAATCCTGCTACCGATAACATCACCTGGGTCCCCAAAGATACAAAAGACAGCTACGTGGAGAACTACTTCCTGAGCGTGCAGAAGCAGTTAGCGAAGAATACCCTTCTCGACGTAGCGTATGTCGGCAATCACGGCCTCAAGCTGCAAGGCTTTCTGAACGGAAACCAGAAGAATCCTGCGCTTGGATTTGCTCGGCCCTATGGCAACTGGCCCAGCGACATAACCGAAGCTCTCAATGAGTTTTACTCCAACTACAACGCGTTGCAGGTGAGGTACGAACAGCGCTTTGTAGGGGGCCTGACGCTTCTGAACTCATTCACCTGGGAGCACGCTCTCGACAACGCATCGGCATCCCTCGAGGGCAATACGCCGAGCCCTCAGGATGGCAACAACCTCAAGGCAGACTACGCACAGTCTGACTACAACCTGCCCCTCGCCAACGTAACGAGCCTGGTTTATGAGCTCCCGTTCGGGCGGGGACGCCGCTTTGCGTCAAGTGCCAACGGAATTCTAGACAGCGTGATCGGGGGCTGGCAGTTGAGCGCGATCAACACGTCGCAGGCGGGGACGCCGTTTAACCTGACCTATTCGCCGAATACCGCCCAGCAGGTGTCGCCCCAGATCTCAGCCACCTATCGCGGGGCCAATGAGTACCGTCCTGACATCGTGCCCGGCAAGAAAGTCTCGCAGGGCACAAGCAATCGCGCGGCGAACACCGGCTACGTGAACTACATCAATTACAGCGCCTTTGTGGTGCCGCCGATTAAGGACGCCGCAGGCAGCGTACTCAGCCCTTTCGGGACGGCGTCGCGCAACCCGGGCCGGACGCCTGTCTTCAATGAAACCGATCTGAACATCAACAAGAAGTTCAACACGCCGCTGGAAAACCTGAAAGTGGAGTTCCGGACCGAGGTCTACAACCTGTTCAACCACGCCAACTTTTATTTGCCTGGTAACATCAGCGGATCGCAGGGAACGACGACAGCGACTGCCTCGACAGGTGGGTCCGTTCCAGTGTCGACAATTACTGGGAGTCCCACCAGCGGCGGGCAGATCACCAGCACCTTCGAGCCGCGGATCTTCCAGTTCGCGTTGAAGATTATTTACTAAGTGTGTTTCATCGAACACGCAGGGCCCGTGCCAAGCTGCACGGGCCTTGTGCTTTTTGGGGGCACAGCGAAGAGAGAGCAGGCCGCCGCTTCGCGTCGTAGGATGAGACGGGAGGCGCAAGCCAATGTTCACGCCGCAAGCCATCGGATTTGTTCGGAGCCCTTACAAGGAGACGTCGGCAATCCCCAAGGGGTTGGGAGCAAAGCACGATGCCGAAGGCGTGCTCGAGATTCTTCCGGAGTTTGAGGCGGGATTGAAGGACGTTGAGGGCTTTTCCCATTTATTCGTGCTGTGGGTTTTCGATCGTGTCGACGGCTTCGAACTGGTCGGCATGCCGCCAACCGATCGACAGCCGCACGGCGTGTTTGCCACGCGTTCTCCGCGACGGCCCAATCCCATTGGGCTTACCGTGGTCGAGCTACTGCGCCGCGACGGTGGCGCGCTCCATGTGCGCGGTGTCGACATGCTGGACGGGACGCCGATTCTGGACATCAAGCCGTACATGTCGAGTATTCCCCAAGAGAAACTGCGGCGAGGCTGGCTGGCCGAGGCAGAGGCTGCGAAGCCGTAGCCGGGCGCAGGACTGGGCTCCTCAACCAACGGGCTGAAGGGTTTCTGCATCCAATTCCGTGTTGATGGCTTGGCAAGGCCGTCTTATTGGAGGGAAAGAGGAGCATGCCCAAGAAGAAGGAGCAGGACAAGCCAGTTCAGGAACTGATCAATGCGCTCAACGAAGATTTGGCCCGCGAGTACCAGGCAATCATCGCCTATACCGTGTACAGCAATGTGTTGAGCGGAGCCCAATGGATGCAGATTGCCGGTGAGCTGAAGCTGCACGCCGCTGAGGAACTGCAGCACGCCCTGATCCTGGCCGATCAGATCGACTACCTCGGAGGCATGCCGACGGCGACTCCGAAGGAAGTGAAACTCTCAAAGAAGCCTGAGGAGATGTTGCGCTTCGATCTCGATAACGAGACGCAGACCATTCGCAACTACCGGAAACGCGTCAAGCAGGCGGAGGCTTTAGGTCACTACGCGCTCGCCGAGCAACTGCGTAAAATCATCGTCCAGGAGCAGGAGCACCAGCACGATCTGGCGACCGCGCTGGGGATCGATGTGCCCAAAGTGCTCTCCGAAGGCGCATAAGTCGGCGGATTCCGGGACCCCGGTCGGGTCTTGCCCCTTCTTCCACTGAGTCGTTGGTTGTCCGGTCTCCTCTTATTTGACAGTCGTGTCATTGAAAGCAAGTGTGCTCAGGTCAATAAAGATCTGCGCCGCCCATGTGCGCCGACAGACTGGAAACTAGAAGCTATTCCCTTTGATTCTGCGGATACCGGCTTGTCGGTCTCTGCCTTTCATTGAGGATTCCGCCCCTTATGCCCCTCGACTTGTGATGAGCCTCACAGATTATCGTGATTTCCCCTGACTAAGCTGACACGTCGCTTCAAGAAATCCCGAAGCAGCCATCAGGATGTTTGTGGCGGTGTGTTTTGGAGGCGACGGTCCCGGCCGATCGATGAGGATCGGCGAACGAGGACAGGCGAGGGTAGGTATGGGGCAGTCGATTTGGCGGTCGATGGAGCAGAAGGGCTACAGCCGCAGAGATTTTTTGCAGTTCTGCACGGCGGCAGCCATGGCAGCGGGCTTCGGTCGGAGCGGCGTGGGCCAGGTGGTCTCGGCCTTCGACAAAAAGGAGAAACCTGCGGTGGTATGGATGCATTTCCAGGAATGCACCTGCTGCAGCGAGTCCTTTATCCGGGCGTCCCACCCGATCGTGGTCGACGCGCTGCTGGACGTGCTGTCGCTGAACTACACCGAAACGCTGATGGCGGCATCGGGATTTCAGGCCGAGAAGAGCCTCAACGACACGATCCAGAACAACAAGGGTAAATACATCGTGTTGGTTGAAGGCGCGGTTCCCTTGGCGGACGGGGGAGTGTACTGCATGATTGGCGGCAAGACGGCCGAATCGATTCTGCAGACCGTAGTGAAGGACGCGGCCGCAGTGGTGGCGTGGGGTAGTTGCGCATCGAATGGATGCGTGCAGGCGGCCAAGCCGAACCCTACAGGAGCGACGCCGATTCACAAGCTTGTGGACAAGCCAGTGATTAATGTTCCTGGTTGTCCGCCGATTGCCGACGTAATGATGGCGGTGGCAACGCACCTGCTGGTGCTGGGGCAGATTCCGGCACTCGACAGCCAGGGCCGGCCCAAGGAGTTCTACGGCCGCCGTGTGCATGACACGTGCTATCGGCGCGCCAATTATGATGCCGGTCTCTTTGTTGAGTCGTTCGACGATGAGAACGCGCGCAAGGGGTATTGCCTTTACAAGATGGGTTGCCGCGGACCGGTAACCTATAACGCCTGCTCGGTGGTGAAGTGGAATGAGGGCACAAGTTATCCGATCCAGTCGGGACACGGATGCATTGGCTGCAGCGAAGAAGGCTTCTGGGATAACGGGCCACTTTACCAGCACCTGCCTTCGGTGCCCGGCTTCGGCATCGAGAGCACGGCGGACACCATCGGCGCTGCAGTCGGGCTCACTACGCTGGTAGGCGTCGCCGCGCATGCGGTGGCGACCAACGTGCGCAAGAAACAGGTCATCGCTGAAGTCCACGCCGAAGATCAGAAGGAGTCGTAAAGAGTATGGCGACGCGTATCGTTGTCGATCCAGTGACACGGATTGAAGGCCACCTGCGCATTGAAGCAGTCGTGGAGAACGGCGTAATTACCGACGCCTACAGCGCAGGCACCATGATTCGCGGCTTGGAGAAGATCCTGATCGGCCGTGATCCGCGCGATGCCTGGGCTATCACGGAGCGTGTGTGTGGCGTATGTACTACCGTGCACGCGCTGGCCAGCGTGCGCGCGGTCGAAGACGCCATCGGTATTGCGGTACCGCCCACGGCTGAGATTATTCGCAACATCATGATGGCCACGCTCTATGTACACGACCACGTCGTGCACTTCTATCATCTGCATGCGCTGGACTGGGTCGACATTGTGAACGCGCTCAAGGCTGATCCGAAAAAAGCGGCGGAGCTGGCCGGATCGTTTTCGCGCTGGGACAAGAACACGCCGGCTTACTTTGCCTCGGTGCAGGAAAAGATCAAACGGTTCGCGGATAGCGGTCTGGGTATTTTTGCCAACGGCTACTGGGGGCATCCGGCGTACAAGCTTCCACCGGAAGTGAATCTGATCGGCGTAGCGCACTATCTTGACGCGCTCGAATGGCAGAAGAATGTGGTCAAGATTCATGCTGTCTTCGGCGGAAAGAACCCTCACCCGAATTATCTGGTTGGCGGCGTGCCCTGCTCCATTGATACGGATGAACCGGCGGCGATCAACTCCGAGCGCCTCAATCTTGTGGCCCAGCTGATTGCGGAAGCAGATGAGTTTGTCAACGAGGTCTACATTCCCGATCTGCTCGCCGTGGCCTCGTTCTATAAGGATTGGGCGAAGTACGGCGGTGGTCTCAAGAACTATCTGAGCTACGGAGAATTTCCGACCCAGGGTTACGGCCAGATCCAATCATTCAAGTATGCGCGGGGTGCGGTTCTTAATCGAGATCTGAGCACGGTGCACGAAGTGAATCCACGGGATAGCCAGGAGATCAAGGAGTACATCGCGCATTCCTGGTACAGCTACGACGGCGGCGACAATGCTGGTCTGCATCCGTGGGCCGGTGAAACGAAGATCAATTACTCGGGACCCAAGCCGCCATTTGAATCGCTGGAAGGTTTCGACAAGTACTCGTTCCTGAAGACACCGCGGTGGAAAGAAAATCCGATGGAGGTGGGTCCGTTGGCGCGGCTGCTCGTCTCCTATGCCGCGGGCCACGCGGACGTGAAAGAGCTGGTGGGGCAAACGCTCGGAAAGCTCGGTGTGCCGGTAGATGCGCTATTCAGCACGCTGGGCCGCACGGCGGCGCGCGGCCTGGATGCTGCGCTGGGCATGATCTGGCTCAAGGATTTCTATGCGCGCTTGATGGAGCGGGTCAAGATTCACGAAGTGTCGACGTTCAACGGCGAGCGGTGGGAGCCAAAAAGCTGGCCGGCGGATGCGGAAGGTGTAGGACTGGTGGAGGCGCCTCGCGGCGCACTCGCGCATTGGATCAAGATTCACAACGGCGCGATTGAAAATTACCAGCTTGTTGTCCCGACGACCTGGAACGGTTCGCCCCGCGATGCGAAGCAGCAGCGGTCGGCTTTCGAAGAGTCGCTGATCGGCACGCCGGTGGCGAAGCTGGACCAGCCGGTCGAAATCCTCCGCACCATCCATTCCTTTGATCCGTGCCTGGCCTGCTCCGTGCATCTGTATGATGCCGAAGGCCGGCACCTGCACAGGGTTTCGTTCGAGTAGGTGCTATGAGTGCTCCAATCATTGGCGCAAACAGCAATATTCCGGTGGCACACACGCCGGTCGAGTACCGGCGCGTCTACGTGTGGGAACTACCGGTACGCGTCTACCACTGGATCAACGCCGTTGCGCTGGTGCTGCTCTGTGTCACCGGCTATCTGATTGGCGCGCCTGTTCGCGCCTTCTATGCGGGGGAAGCGTACACGCAATACTGGTTTGGCTGGGTGCGCTTTATCCACTTTGCCTCGGCGTTCGTGTACGTCTTCAACTTTCTGGCGCGGCTGTATTGGGGCTTTGTAGGCAACAAGTACTCGAGCTGGGCCGCCTTCTTCCCATTGAAGAGGGCGCAGCGCCAGGAGATTGTCGACGTCATCAAGGCCGACGTGCTCGAAACCAAGCTGCACGGGCCCATCTCCACAGGGCATAACGCTCTCGCGGGTCTGATCTATTTCTTTACGTTTCTGGCCTTTGTGGCGCAGACCATCACCGGCTTCGCCCTCTATTCCAGCATGAGCACCTCTTGGCTGCCGCGGATGTTTGTCTGGGTGGTGCCGTTGCTAGGCGGCGAATTTGGAGTGCGCTTCTGGCATCATTTGTTCCTGTGGTTCTTTGTCACGTTCGTCATTGTCCATGTCTACCTCGCCTTCTATCACGATTACATCGAAGGCCGCGGCACTGTGTCCTCAATCATCGGGGGATGGAAGTTCGAGCGGGAGAAGAAGTGACGGCCGGCGCGAAGACCCTTGTTCTTGGCCTGGGCAACATTCTCATGGGGGACGAGGGTGTAGGAGTCGCCGTTGTGCGCAGCCTTGAACAGCATGCCATGCCTGAAGGCGTGGAGTGCCTGGACGGGGGCACAGGAGGCTTTCTTCTGCTCGAGCCGCTCGAGAATGCCGATCGAATCATCCTCGTAGATGCGGCTGCCGACGGCAACGCGATCGGTACGGTTACGCGAACGACGCCGCGCTTCTCGCGAGATTTTCCTCCGACCCTGACCGCACACGATATCGGCGTAAAAGATCTGCTGGATGCGCTGTACATTCAGGGCGGGGGACGCGGCATTGTGCTCTACGCGATTACGATTGACCCGCTGCAGTCGATTTCAATGAGCCTGTCGGCTGTGGTCGAGGCGGCCGCAGGCAGGGCTGTTCAGGCGATCCTCGCCGAGCTGCAACGCGAAGCGCTCCCGCAGGCCTGCTGAAGAGCGTCGAATCGTAAGCCAGACGATTGAATGAGAGTGTTTTCCCGGAATGAATCCCGCGGTAGCGGCGAGGGATCGGGCTCAAGCGAGTGTCCCCCAGTTCGCCCGCCGATTTCTTTACAGAGTGCGTCGACGTCCGACCAACAGGTTGAAGATGAGCACAACCAGCGCAACAACGAGCAGCAAATGGATGAGCCCGCCCGCGATGTGAAGACTGAAGCCCAAAACCCACAGTAACAAGATGACAACAAGGACTGTCCAGAGCATGTGGTTTCCTTTCATGAATTGCAGGCATCCTCGACCGTGGATCTGCGAGGATGCCTGCGTGCATTCAGAGTCGGCAGCTAGTTGGAGGCCACGGCCTGGGCTTTGGCGTTTCTGACTGAATTGAGGAACGATTGCGCGGAGGCAGGTACAGCGACCCGGCCCGTCAGAATGGAGCGGGTCGAGACACGGCGCCCGTAGATAGCGTCTGTGGAATCGTTATCCCGCCGGATCGAAGCGCCGGTTAGGGTAAGGCCTGCAAAGGCACCCCTGGCGCGCGAGTAGGTCAGAATCTCTGTGTTCAGCTTCCAATCCGTATTCGCTGATGCGTGGCGGCCCACAGGTCCTGCCGCAGCTGATGCGTCGCCACCCAGCTGGAACTTGCTTGAGAGCAGCTGGTGCATTCCCCTCTCGTTCTGGATAATCATGACCAGATCGACGCCTTCAACACCGATCTGCAATCCCCAGCTGCCGCCGGTGATGGCGAAGAACGCAGGTGCGCTCCATCCATCCTTGGTGCGGCACGTCGCAACGCCGCGGCCGTTTTCAGCACCGAAGACGAAGCCGCCCTTGATCATGTGAGGCACCACAGCCACGCACATCGCGTGCTCCAGAACTTCTTCCGGAATGCCACGGTCTGGCGCAGCCATAATCTCGTGGAGGACCAGGCCTGCATGATCCAGACGGTCAACCGTTGATTCACGATCAGAATCTGCCCAGGCGATGCCCGTCAGTCCGAGGATTGCTACTAAAGCGATGAACTTCTTCATCCGTATACCTTTTCTACCTATGCGCGATGTCAATTGCTTGATGCGCATTGGAAGCGCACACGGTAGTTCTGACACTAAAGCGAGAACAATCCCTAGTCTGAGCAAGAAAGCTCATGAGCGATATGCGGCCCACCCAACGGACGCCGGCTTTACAAGTCCCCCCGAAGCTGGGAAGGGATGTCTGTAGGGTGTTGGCCCCGGAATGACGAGCAGAGATGCGGTGATCGATAGTATCGAAACGATTCGGCATTCCGTCATAGAGATTGCTCCATATGCCCGAGCGACTACAGGCATCAGGCCACTTCTGCGGGCAGTCATCTTCCGCCAAGGCGAACTCAAGAGGAATCGCACTCGGCTGGAAACGGCCGCATACTCAGCGTGGCAGATAGGCGAAGATGCCGGATGGTCATATTTGCTCTAAAGCCGTAAACTCTCCTGCTCCCGGATTGTTGACGTCACCAGGGTTCAAGACGGCGGCGGACCTTGGCCTGAAGATCCCGCGGAGGCATATTGCCCTGGAGCCCACTGAGCAGATGTAAAAACTCAATGCTGGAGTGAGCAAAATAGAACAGGCTTGCGTCCCGAAACATGTCATGCTCAGTCGAGGCAGTTGTATCTAGGGCAAGAGTGAGTCGATCTCGATGCCGCATTGAGGATGGGCGGCTCGGAACTGCTTTGGCTGTGAGCAACTGTGAAATGCCGGCTGCGCCCCGGGCTCCATTACCTCTCCCGCCATGCAAGTTGCTGGAGTATCTCTTGGAGATCGCTCTTCCGCAAGCGCCCGATGTCAAACAAGAACGCTGAAATGAGGAAGTAACTGGCTGTCAATGGAAATAGAGTTGCATTCACGTCCGCTGAGTTTCTCGCCAGCGCCGGACTGGGACGGAGAATTGTCGAACTGGAGCCAAAGGATAACTTCTTCTCCCAGGGCGATCCAGCGGATACAGTCTTCTATCTTCAAAGAGGGCGCGCAAAACTCACCGTCGTTTCTGAAAAGGGCAAAGAGGCGACGATATCGCTCTTGTCGACGGGAGATTTTGTAGGGGAGGAGTCTCTGGCAGCGATTCCGGGATTGCGTCTTGCGACGGCCTCTGCCGTCAACAGTTGCACGGCGCTCAAGATCAGCCGCGAGGAAATGAGCAGAGTCCTGAATGACGAGCCGATCTTCGCCGATTTTTTTCTTAAGTTCATGCTCGCGCGAAGCATGAGAACTCAAGCCGATCTTGTGGATCAGCTCTTCAACTCCAGCGAAAAGCGCTTGGCAAGAATCCTCCTCCTGATGGCTGAATTCGGCAAGCCCGGACAACAGGATACCTGCATCCCTCCTATTTCACAGGAGACACTGGCGGAGATGATCGGGACAACACGCTCGCGCGTCAGCTTCTTTATGAATCGGTTTCGCAAGCTCGGCTTCATTGAATATGATGGCCGAATCAGGGTAAACAAGTCTCTGCTCAATGTTGTGCTTCTTGATCAATTTCCCGGGCACAATTCGCGAAAGCCGGACCTCTCAATCATGGAAAACATGCTGAAGCCGATCATTCCCATTGTGTCAAAGGCTTCAAAGCGTATTATCCCTATCGCCGATCCAATTGAGCGCAAGCTGGCGGTTGCCAGGCCCCGCAAAGAGAAGGTCGAAAGAGCATTGTGATGGAGGAGCGCTCGATCGGCTTACGTCCCAATTGTTAATGCGCGCAAAGATGTCGGCAGCTCTTCCGAAGTGCCGTATCCGGAGCGTCCGCCCGGCAACGGTGCAGCACCTCTGCGAACTTCGAGCCGCACGTCTCCCCAAGATGCGGCTACTCCCAGACTTGTTCTTTCCTCGCCCGATACTCGGCCGCTCCCTTTTTGTCGCTCTTCAAGCCGCGCAATGAATTAAATAGGACGGCAACCAGGAAAGAAACACTGGCTCCGACAAGTGCGGACATAACAATCGGGGTGGTCATTGTGAAGCTCCATTCAGATAATTAAGAAGAACTGTAGCTGGTGGAGCCTAAACAACGCCTAAAGGCTATCTATTGTCTTCGTATGTTTTTGAGCATTGCCGAGCAATCCCCTCAGGCTCGGCCGCAGTCTCAGTCTCGGCAGTCAAGCGCCAGAACGTCGCCTCAATCTGATTTGACGGCTCATCTTGATCCGCCTCCCGCGCCGGACAAGGGCAAGGTCGCGCCCGCGTCGGGCGAGAGTGCGACAGCGGATCTGAAACCAACAGTGGAGCAGAAGATCGATGCGCTCCAGAAGCAGATCGACGATTTGAAGAGTGAGCTGAGTGCGGCACAGACCGCATCGTCATCGCTCCGTCGGCCAT
This sequence comes from uncultured Acidobacteriaceae bacterium, assembly GCA_963760475.1. Taxonomy (GTDB): domain Bacteria; phylum Acidobacteriota; class Terriglobia; order Terriglobales; family Acidobacteriaceae; genus Telmatobacter. Next base: position 648,968 of record CAVXDG010000015.1, read on the forward strand.
CACGTATCGCAGCGGATCACTGTATGAACATTAGGGGTTCAGAAATCTGAGCAATGCTCTCTCATCCTCGCGGCTCAGAGACGCCCTCACTCGCATGTGGCGAACAATGGTTCCTGAGATATGTGAGGAGAAACCTTGTGGAGCTGTGTGACAGCGCACGCAGTTTTGCTTGAAGACAGCCTCACCCTCGCTCTGCACCGCGGCAGGCGGTGACTCATGGTTGCCGTGCGAAGCTGTGGGGGAGGACCTCGTTGTCGCCGAAGGGCGAGCACTCTGAGACAGAAGCAGCAACGAGGAGCAAGCGACCGTCAAGACTCCGGCGTATTTCAAGATGCGCATCACTTTCCCTTCCAGGTCGGAAACAAGAACCTATAGACAATACCTGTTTCCCAAAGATTGCGGTTGCCAGTTGACGAGAATTGGCGCGTGTAACTGGTATTGATTCGCACCTCGTGGGCTAAGTGGTAATCAAGACCGAAATCGGCCCGCTCCGTATCGGCTGAGGGCAAGCCATCGCTTGGATCGCGACTGGTACGGAATGCTTGCTGCATGCGAAAGATTGGCTCCAGTCGCCCGATTACGCTGTCGCTGCCGAACCTGGAAAGTCGGTAGTCTGCTTCCGCCCAATATCCATGGGAGTGAGGACCGTGGGCATACTCTGTGCGCAGCCGGAACGGGCTATCGATCGGTTCCCACCAGAGGTGTGCGCCGAATTCATTCGCCTGCGGGCCCTGCAGCAAGCGTCCGTAGGATGCGCCGACTTCAAGTCCACTCTCAGGAAGATAGATGCTGCTTCGGCCGCCGCTAGCTCGCTGTGCAGCAAACTGCTGGTTTGTACCCGCCGCAGAGAAATAGGCAGCGTAGTCAAGCGAGATGCGTCGGTTCGAGATCGCAGAGCCGCGCATCATTCCTCCAACACTCGACCCGGAACTCATGGTTCCGATCGGAAAAATCAGTGGCGCATCTTGAAAGTTTCCAATCCAGAGCGGCGTCAAACGATCGTTGTATGTTCCGAATGGCGTCAGAAACTCTCCCGCCACAAAGGTCAGATGAGAGGAGGCAAGGATGTCCGCCTGTAAATAGGACAAACCAAGAAAGGACGAGTGCGTGTAACCAGGTTGTCCAGATCCTTTGGGAAAGAAAAGCTCGAGCAGACTCGCACGGCTTTCGACTAAGACGTGCTGGCCTAAAGGAGCAGCGAGAACCGGCTCGATGAGTGGAATGTAGGTTGTGCTTCCGCCGTTGGTACTTGTAACAAAACCGACGCCTCCGGAAATCAGCGGCGTGTCTTGCGCGGACGAGGGCCGCATGCCCAGCTGCGCGATTACCAGCAGCACGACAGGAGCCGTCAGCCATTTGTGGACCCGAATCAACAGATCAATCAAGCGAACCATACGCTCTATCTTGTTTCGGACTCCGATCAGGCGTGTCAAAAGGCTGTCTTCTGAATGTAATGAGAATGTCATTCGGACGGAACGGGAAGTACCATGCAATGAAGGCTTGCACCTCATGCAGTAGACCTCGCAGAAGGCCTTTGTCCAAGGGCCGAGTTCGACTCAACCGAATCAAGACAAATCGTTGACAATCTCCTGACACACGTATGACACCCGACCTTCTGCCCATTGTTAGCGTGAAGAAGGCGTCATTCGGTGACTTAGCCTTGGGGCGTCAGACGGGTGGTATTCTTCGCCGTTCGACGCGACGTCGCGACCGCAAGCACCTCCAATGTTGCTGAGAAGGGCCTGTTGATGAAAACTAGAAAGTCTGCTTTTGCCTTCACGATCCTTGTATTCATCTGGCTTGGAGCAACCGGTCAGGCGCTCTGCGCGGAGGTTTTAACCCGCCATGTAGAAATCGTCGCGAAACGCTTCGAGTTTGTGCCCGCAGAGGTCACTCTGAAGAAAGGTGAGCCCGTCGATCTGGTGTTGAAGAGCGCGGATGTTCCTCACGGCCTCCGTTTTCGAGATCTCAATGTTGAGGTTAATGTTGGCAAGGGTGCAACCCGCGAGGTCCACTTCGTCCCCAACAAGACCGGCACATTTACTGGTCACTGCTCTGTCTTCTGCGGCGCCGGGCATGGATCTATGACGCTCACGCTTCACGTGGTGGACTGATCATGCGAGGCCTCGCATATCTCACACTGCCGATCATCCTCGTGCCTGCACTGGGGTGCAAAGCGAACCCTCCGGGTCGAGCGGAAACTCAGATTGTAGAAAGCGCGAAGCACCATCTACTTGTGGGGAACAAAGGGCAGAAGAACCCTCTCGCGGCAAGTTCCGAAGTGCTGTCCGATGGAAGGGAAGCCTTTTCCCATTATTGCGTCGCATGCCATGGAAGTGACGGGCAGAACACGGGCGTGCCATTTGCGGATCGCATGTCACCTCCGGTTCCCTCACTTGCGTCGTCCAATGTTCAGGACTACACGGATGGTCAGCTGAAATGGGTGATCGATTATGGTATCGCGCCCTCTGGAATGCCTGGGTCCAAGGGGATCTTGAGCAACGAGGAGATTTGGTCAATCGTTGTTTACCTTCGCCACTTGCCGCCGGCAGGCAGCCAGGGTGAACCGGAAATGTACAGTCACTAACAACCATGAGCATGAAGGATCCCAATCTCGCGTTTCGCTCCGGTCGTCTCCTGCGACTGAAAGACGCTGTCGTGGCGAGCTTTTCGTTGCCGGCGGAACAGGTCCTGGCGCGCTTTGAAGGTTTCGGCTTGCGTGACTGGGAGAGAATTCTCTACTGGCTCGACATAAGCGGGCTTGCCCTCTATCTTCTCGACCGGTTCGCTCAGCTCCATCTCAAAGGTATCCTCCCCGAATCGATTCGGCTCCGGCTCGAGCAAGACCTGATCGAAAATCGAACGCGCAATGCGGACTTGCTACAGGAGGCGTCCGCGATCAGCCATGCACTGGATGAGTACGGTGTGTTGCATGCGCTCTTAAAGGGCGCCACCCTGACTCCAGAATCAGTTCCGGATGGCTCTCTTCGCTCGCAAACTGACCTTGATTTTCTGATCGCCACGAACCAAGGCGACGCGGTGAAGCGGATCCTCAAAGAGTTCGGCTATGTGCTTCGTGCAGTCAGCGGCAATACGCTCGAATTCAAAGCCGGGCTCTTAGGCAAACCAGACATCCGTAACATGTACCGGATTCATTCGCTGCGTTCGGTCGAGGTGCATTTGATCTCAACCTCGAGCGTTTCCACGGCGGCGGGCGTAAACAAACTCGCGCGTGCGAGCAGAAGAAACTGCAACGGAGTCATGATTCCAGCGCTTTCAGCCGCGGACGCGTTTATACAACAGGGAGAGCATCTCCTCAAACATCTGTGTGGGGAGCACACGCGAACTTCATGGGTGCTCGAATTCTGTCGTCATATCCAGTTTCGGCGCAACGATGCCGAATTTTGGAATGAAGTTGCGTTTATTTGTGAGCGCGAGCCGTCGGCAGACATCGCGATTGCTGCGAGCGCTCATCTTGCCACGACGCTTTTTGGCTGCGTCATGCCGGAACTCTGCCGTCTTTGGAGAGCGGAGCGATTGCCAAAAGCTGCTCGACTGTGGATAGACCTCTACGGCCGACGTGTCTTGTATTCTGACTCGCCGGGAAACAAGCTCTATCTTCTCTTGCGAAGGGAACTCAGCCAGAGCAGAGAGTCGACAGCAGAGGCCTGGCGGCTTGTCTTTCCAACTCATCTTCCGCCGCGTATTACACGCGGTAATCCAGACGAGGCAATGCCGGCCACGCTAAGACGTTACCGCATCGAGATAGGCCATATTCTGGGTCGTATTTGTTTTCATCTGGTTGAAGGTCTCAGGTACGCAGTTGAATCTGCACGCTGGCAACGGCGCGTTACGGAGACCCCACGATGATCGGCCACATGATCAATCCATTCCGGACAGCACGCTTGCTGTCGATTCTCAAGCCGTCACTGCTTGCATGGGTGCTCTCCTTGGCGACAGTGTCTGGAGCCGCCGCAGCAGCGCAGACGATCGCGAGCTCAACCGCGCAGGATTCCAACGGCGCGGGTGGTCACACCACCGAGCCAGGGGCTCCGCTGGACGAGTCGGCAGTTGGCAACTCCAACGTTACCCTGTCCGCGGCTCAGATCCTTTCGATTCTGCAAAGAAACCCAGAAGTAATCATCGAGCTCAAGTCCGTGATTGCTGAGGCATCCCAGCAAACAGGAACCCCATTGCAGGCTGATGCGATCACGGACGAGATGATCTACGGCCAGATCATGACAAGCAGCGATCTTCGCGCGACGATAACGACCTTCCTGCGTGCGCGGGGGTACGTAGCAGATGCGGATCTACAGGACGCTGGTGCCGAGCAAAGCAATTCCGTCGACCGAACCGGAACCACAAGAGCGCAGTTGGATGCATCGATGCCCATGGATAGTGGGCCACACCTCGCATCGCTTGCGCCGTTGGCTGCTCTCAATGATGCGCAAAGGCTGAGAGGCGAAGCTCGGATCCCGGACCAATCAAACTCGGTCGACCGAAATCTTGAGAACTCGAGGAGCGAGCCCCGGGTCTTGCGCAAGCCCGCGCCGTACAACCTGCTTTCACTTCGAGATCTCTATACCCAGGTTCCCGCCACTCATGAAGCCTTGAGGCGTTTTGGGTCCGACGTATTCCTTGCTCGCGATTTGACCGCAGCCGTGCGTGCAGGGATCTCTTCGTCCACGCCGCCATTGGAGATTCCTGTGAGACCCGACTATGTGCTGGGCCCGGGAGACAGCCTCACAATCAATCTTTGGGGCGGCGTCACGCAAACATTGAATCGGGTGATTGATCGCAATGGAGAAATCATGCTGCCGGAAGCAGGCGAGACTCGTCTGGCAGGCCTAACGCTCGATCAAGCGCAAGCCACAGTTGAGGGAGCGCTCAAGCAACAATTCCGCGATGCCCACGTGGGCATTTCTGTTGCGAAGTTGCGGACCATGCGCATTTATGTGGTCGGTGATGTGCAACGCCCTGGCGCCTACGACCTCAGTTCATTGTCGTCCCCGTTGGGCGCTCTCTATGCAGCCGGAGGCCCGACAGCCGTCGGCTCTCTGCGGGTCTTGAGGCACATCCGCCAGGGAAAGCCCATAGGTGAGATGGATTTGTACGACTTTCTTTTGCGCGGAGTGCAGGCTCAGGATGATCGTCTTGAGAGCGGCGACACTCTGCTCGTGCCCGCGGCCGGCCCACAGGTTGCCGTGCAGGGAGCAGTAAAGCGACCGGCCATTTACGAGCTTCTGCATGAGACAAGTCTTGATGTGTTGCTTGAAGAAGCGGGTGGAATTACGGTCGCTGCGGATCTAAGTCGCATCAAGGTCGAGCGCATAGATACGAATCAACAAAGGGAGACTGTCAGTCTTGGAGTCTCATCGTCAGAACCACTTGACGTTGTGCGCGCCGCGGTGGCGGCATTCAAGGTTCAGGATGGCGACCGGGTGTGGGTGGCGCCCATCCTGGCATACAGCACGAGTGTGATCTACCTCGAGGGCCACGTGGCACGGCCTGGTCGATTCCCATATCACGATGGCATACGGCTCAATGATGTTTTGCGCAGCTACGGGGATTTGTTGCCAGAGCCGGCTGCACAAGGCGAGATCGTACGTCTGGTGCCGCCCGATCTGCACGCAGAGACGGTTAATTTCAGTGTGCCTGAGGCCCTGATTGGTAACGACAACCCGCCTCTCCGGCCCTTCGACACTGTTCGCGTCTTTGGCCGCTATGAACAAGATCCGCCCAACGTCACGGTTCACGGCGAAGTTCTGCGACCCGGCACGTACGCGCTTTCAGAAGGAATGAGTGCCGCTCAACTCATCCGAATGGCAGGTGGGTTCAAACGGGACGCACTCACAACGACAGCCGATCTCGCCAGCTACCAGGTTCTCGATGGAGACAGGATTGAGCGCGTGCGACGTGATTTGCGTATTGGGGACGCCGTGTTGAAAGGCGATCGCGACGCCGACGCCGACGCCACGCTCAAGCCGGGGGACGTCCTCACTGTGCACCAGATTACCGGGTGGGATGACATCGGCGCCTCGATCATTATCGAAGGGGAGATAGCGCACCCTGGCAGCTACGGATTTCAACAAGGCGAGCATCTCAGTGATTTGCTGCGGCGTGCCGGGGGGTTCAGAGAGACCGCATATCCGGGAGGCGCCGTGCTAACGCGCCCCGAGATCCGAGTCCTCGAGGAGAAGAGCCGCGAAGAGTTGATTCGGCAGATTGAGACCAGCTCAGCCGCTGCGCGTCTCTCGCCCAATATCGCAGGCGGCGATCAATCGGGAACGCTGCAATTGATTCAGCAGCAGCAGGAGCAGGTTCTCTCACGTTTGCGCAGCCAGCCTGCAACGGGGCGGCTGGTCATTCGCATGACATCGGACATCGACAGCTGGGCGGGCAGCGCTGCTGACATCGAGGTCAGGAGCGGCGATGTCCTCCGCGTCCCGAAGAGACCGGGGTTCATCCTGATTACCGGGCAGGTCTACAACTCGGCCGCGATCAGCTTTGCACCGCAGAAGACGGCGGGCTGGTATTTGCAGCGAGCAGGCGGAGCGACAGGAATCGCAAACAGAAAAGAGATTTTCATCATTCGCGCCAATGGGTCGGTGATTGGAAGGCACTCGGGAGAGTGGTATGACCGGGATGTTCTTTCGACAAGGCTCGACCCGGGCGACGTCATCGTTGTGCCTCAAAAGATTGTGGGTGCTTCGCTCGTCTGGCGCAATCTGCTGAGCGCCGCTCAAATTGCGGCGTCGATCGCAATCACGGCTGCTGTTGCTGGACTGTAGGGGCCCCATGGTAACCCAGAACGCAAGCATTCCGGTCGGCAAAGCACTTCAGCTCTCCGCTGAAGATATGGAAGCTGGAGATTCAAACTGGGTCGCGAACCTGTCGCTGTTATGGAGCCATCGCCGCATACTTGTGCGTGCCACCTGCATTTCCTTTGTCGTGAGCCTGCTCATCGCCTTCATCATTCCGAAGCGCTATGAATCGACGGCTCGCATTATGCCACCGGAGAATTCCGGAGGAGGAGCAGCGATGTTTGCCTCACTCGCTGGACACGGACTGGAGGGAATTGGCGGGCTTGTTGCAAGCCTTCTCGGCGGGCGAAACAGCGGCGCACTCTATGTCAGCCTTCTCCGAAGTGGCACCATTGCCGACCATCTGATTAGCCGATTCCAGCTTCAGGATGCGTATCACAAACGCTACCGCATTGATACGGCGAAATACCTTGCACGGCACACCATCATAGAGGACGACAAGAAAAGCGGGGTCATTAGCCTGACGGTGGTCGACACTAACCCGCAACGGGCGCGCGATCTGGCGCAAGCATATCTGGATGAGCTGAATCTCTTGGTGAATCGGACGAGTACGTCGTCGGCGCACCAGGAGCGGCTGTTCATTGAGCATCGCCTAAGCGCGGTGCAGGCAGAACTAGAACGGGCGCAGGAGGCGCTCAGTGACTTCTCGAGTACCAATGCCACGATCGATATTAAAGAGCAAACGCATGCAATGGTCGATGCGGGCGCGAAGTTGCAGGGAGAGCTGATCGCAACGCAAGGGGAAGTGGACTCTCTGCGGCAAATCTATGGGGACGGCAACGTACGCGTTCGAGCCGCGGCGGCACGTGTTACTGATCTGAAACGTGAGTTGCAGAAAATGGAAGGCACGTCCGCTCGTGTTCCTTTCGCGCCCATCGCGGAGACTGACCGCGGTGACTCGAATGAGGCCGAGAGCGAAGCGCTCTATCCGGCGCTGCGTCAGCTTCCTCGCCTTGCTGTCCCTTATGCCAATCTCTATCGGAAAGTTCGCGTGCAAGAGACAGTATTCGAACTGCTGACGCAGCAATACGAAGTTACGCGCATCCAGGAAGCGAAAGACGTTCCCGTCGTGAATGTCATAGATGCGCCAGGAATCCCGGAAAAGAAGTCCTTTCCACCGCGCGCTCTTCTCACAGCAATCCTCACGCTTCTCTCTGTTGGCGCTACCGGCGTATTTCTTTGCGCAAAACAACGATGGATGAACGTGAGTGCAACGGATCCACGGCGCATCCTGGCCAGTGATATCTGCCAAGGCTGGCAAGGCATGGTCCGCCGCGCCTCTCGGTTCGGAGGAGAGACGGAATGACTGCGCGCGCCGATTCGGGGAGGTCGGAGGTCAGTGGCTCGGAGTTGCGAAACTCTATCGTCTTCCCGGAGGTGCCCGGTGCAACTCAAACGGTACGTCTCATACCGTTCCTGGTTGGGTTCTATTTCTCGTTTCGCGCCATTGTGGTGTTGGTGGCGGTTCGAGTCTTTGTTCTGGAGCCTCGCGTGGGAGTCGCCTTGGACCTGTTGAGCGAGTTTGCCTTGCTGCTCCTGGCCGCCTTTCAAGCCGCCGGCCCCTTTGTGAGGTCCGCGAAATCGTTGCGGCGTCAGACGAGCTTTCGCTGGGTCGTGGTGTTCCTCCTTTACTCGGGCTGCAGTCTCGCATGGAGTGGAACCGTTTCGCTCTCAGCGTCCTTCCTTTATTGGTGTGGACTCGTCGCGGACGTAGTTCTGGTGTATGCAATATTGCTCGTAGATCCGGCCGTTGAAGTCGCTCACTCCCTTATGAGGGGCTTTGTATGCGCCACTTCCGTCCTTGCATTCGTCGCATGGATGATGCCTGTTGGTGCGGATCTCCGTCTAGGCGACTCGGAGTATTTCAACACAAACCAGATCGGCAACCTCTGTGCGTTTGCAGTCTTCCTTGCACAATATCTCGCGTCGCGCAAAGACGGCCAATGGAAACCTGCAATCATCTTTCTGATTTTGACCCTGGTGAGGAGCCTTAGCAAGACAACCCTCGTGGCCTTCCTTGTGAGCGAAGGGTTCTTCTTGCTCCTGAACCGGTCCATGAGCCGCAAGGCCAAGATGAGCATCGTCGGTGGTGGGGCTCTTGTCGTTCTTGTGTTCTGGGGTCTTTTCGAATCGTATTACGACGTCTATACAAGCGCGGGAAACCAGGCACAGACGCTGACCGGTCGCGTGGCTATATGGAGCTATAGTCTCCAAGCCAGTTTGGAAAAGCCGTGGTTTGGCAACGGCTTTGATGCCATGTGGAGAGTGTTCCCACCGTTTGGCAACGAGCAGTTTGAAGCCCGGCATGCCGAAAATGAACTCTTGCAGCAGTTCTTTGCCTACGGCGTGGTTGGGGTGGGGCTGCTCTGTGGTTTGTATGGAAGCGTGTGTCGGAGCCTGCGCAGACTCCCGCTCGGGACAAGCAGGACGCTTCTTGCCAGTCTGATGCTCTTCGTTCTCATTCGCGGATGCGCAGAAGCAGAGCCGTTTGATTTGCTGTTTCCGCTGTGGGCGATCACCATGTTCAGCGCGATCGTTGCCGAGATCCACGTTCCGAAGAGCCAGACCTCTTCAAACCGCGTCTCGGGCACGGTCTGGCAATCGGCCGGGAGGGTGCCTTCATGAAGATCGTCATGGTCGCTGTATCGGCGCCCGCACATTTGAACGGCGTGTCGCGGCATTCGGCAAATGTTGTGCAAGGGCTTTTGACACGCGCCGAGGTCACCGAAGTACATATGGTCGTTGGCGCTTGGCAGAAACAGGCATATGAGGATGCAGTCGCTCGAAGTGACCCGAGGCTCAATATACATGCGGTCGAGATCAGCCGGGGCACGCTTGGTCGTAATCGGTGGTACTACTCTGAGTTACCCTACATCGCTACACAACTTGACGCTGATGTCGTCCATCTAGCCTACCCAGTGCCAATGTCCCGTGCGGCGTTCAGATGCCCGGTCGTCGTTAGCCTTCACGATATGTATTCGTTTGATATTCCCGAGAACTTCGGCCTTCTGAAGAGTTGTTTCAATCGGATGGTGGTTCGACAGTGCCTTCGGTCGTCGGATGCGATTGCATGTGTTTCAGAGAGTACAAGGGAACGCTTGCGACATTGGCTGGGAAACGGACCTGCCGGCAAGGCGGTCACCATCCTTAACGGGGTTGGGCCTCCTTCCATCCGACGGGCGGAATGTCCCCATGCGCTGCGCGGTTGTCGCGCTTTTATTCTTTGCATGGCGCAGCACCGCCGCAATAAGAACATCGCGCTGGCCGTCAAAGTGTTTGAGCGTGCTTTGAGAGAGGGCATCCTTCCCCCCGAGGCACGTATGGTCATCGTCGGGGTTCCAGGACCTGAAACCGCTCGAACCCAGAACCAGATTCGTGATGCCCGGCTTGAGCGAAGAGTAGTCCTGCTGAGTGGATTGTCTGACTCAGAATTGCAGTGGTGCTATCGGAATTGTGAACTGCTCCTGGCTCCATCCACTATTGAAGGCTTTGGCTTGCCGGTGGTGGAGGCACTGCTTGCCGGGTGCAAAACCGTATGCTCTGATATTCCGGCGTTCCGAGAGGTTGGTGGAAGCAGGTGTCGCTATGTTCGGCTCGGGACCGAAGAACTGGAAGGGTTCTCCGTAGCGATTCGTGAGACTTTGGAGGCACCCCATGCAGCTCCCGTTTCCATGCCGTGGCTAGCGGTTGAGGCGATTGCAGAGAAGTACATGATCCTGTACCGACGTCTGCTCACAAGCCCCGTCAGTCCTGAATTCTGCTCGTTCCTAAGCTCAGGGGGGGCAGGTCAGGGCGACGCGGGAACACGAGGCGGTATTCCCCTCGTTCGAAGGGGTTAGCCACGTGCAAACAATTGTCATCTGTTTGTCATTTATTGCCTGTTTTTCTGGGATAGCTTCAGCTTTTTGTGGAGAATAGGAGAATGGCAAAGGAACTGGAACTTCCTCCCGCAGAACGGGAAGAACCCGCACCGGTGCCGCGCTTGGGCACGATCCTTGTAGTCGAGGATGACCCGCGCATGCAGAAAGTGCTGCAGAGGTTATTCGCCGGGGAGCATTACGCGGTCATCACTGCCGGAGATGGGCAAACGGGATTGTCGATGTTTCGAACGCATCGGCCAGTGGCAGTTATTCTCGACCTCATCCTGCCTGAAATGTCCGGCCGCGAGCTATGCCAGAGCATGAAGGCGATCTCGAACGAGACTCCGGTCATCGTGCTGAGCGCCATCGCCGAAGTAGTTGACAAGGTTCTTCTGCTCGAACTCGGAGCAGATGATTACGTGACCAAACCCTTCAGCCCTCGCGAGCTCATGGCGCGTGTTCAAGCAGCAATTCGACGCCATCGGAAGCCGTCTGCCGCGCTGACTTATCGATTCGCTGATTGCGAGATTGATTTTCAGAAGATGACGGCCTTTCGGGGTGAAGTGCCAATCCTGCTTACGTCTCACGAGTTTCGGCTCCTTAAGTTCTTCACCGCAAATGCTGAACGCGTCCTCAGCAGAGAAGAGTTGCTGAACGAGGTCTGGGGATACGATTGTTACCCCACCACTCGGACTGTTGATAACCAGATATTGAAGCTCAGGCAGAAACTGGAACAGGATCCGTCCAATCCCCGGCACTTTTTGACCATCTACGGTGCAGGATACAAATTTGTCCCATGACCAGCTAGACCCCGCGCGCAGCAAGGCAAGCTCCAAGCCGCTTGCGTTTCATACGCGGGAGTATCGGGGCATCGGGACACGTGTCCTGCTGATTGCCGCGACGGCCGTCATTCTCGCTACAGCTACCTTGGTCAGCCTCTTGGCCATTCGTCGTCAATTGCAACGTGCCGTGACGGCGAATCTCTCCGCAGATCTTCTCCATTCGATCGCAACGTTTGAAGAGATTCAGGCGCAGAGAATCCGCGCCCTCGATCGGGAGAACTCGCTCCTCGCCGACCTGCCAAGCCTGAAAGCGCTGATGACGACGAGCGATCAGCGGACCATCGAAGATGGTGCAGTTGAGTTCTGGAAAGTTGGCAGAAACGATCTATTCGCAGTCGCAGACCGGGATGGGCGCGTTGTCGCTGCCTTCGCTGAGGGAGCGCCAGCCTCGCCGGCGCTGAAATCGGATTTGGCGGCCGCCCTGAACACGCCCGCCCGCCCCTTCGTGATCAGTGGAGTTCACCTCTACGCGTGCTCGGTGAAACCTCTCTATTTTGGCAGTCAAGCCGAGGGAACGATTCTGGGATATGTCGTTAGCGGGTTCGCAATCGAGCGTGATACCGTCGCACAGCTCAGCCGGACAACGGGTGTCGAGGCAATCTTCGAAACCAGACAGAAAGTCCTCGTCAGCTCCCTGGCCTCTATTCCCAGCGGTAAGGGGGAAGGCGTTCAGCTCCCGGCTCCGCAACCTGCGTCAGACTCAACCACGGTGAACATAGGGAACGAGCACTATCTCGCGGTCAGTCGCGATCTCTCGGCGAGGGCCACAGCTCCGCTTGAGTTGATCGAATTAAAATCACTTGACCAGGAAGAACGGTCCATTCGCGAGGTCGATCGTTTGGTCTTGCTCGCGGGGCTGGTTGCTCTCCTCCTCGGCACGGGATTAATGACAGCCCTCTCTCGCTACGTTACCAAGCCTCTGGAAGAACTCGACGCCGGCGTTCGCGCTTTCGCGGCTGGTGACAGCTCTCATTTGCTGCCATATCGGGGAACCATGGAAGTACGGGAGCTAAGCGCAGCTTTCGCGGGGATGCGACGGGAAATCTTGCAGGCCAACCAGGCACTTCTCGAGTCGGAGCGCCTCGCGACCATTGGGCGCATGGCGAGCTCCGTTTCTCATGATCTTCGTCACTATCTCGCCGCCATTTATGCTAATTCTGAATTCCTTGCGTCAGGCCGGTTGTCAGATGACGAGCGCAGCGAGATTCTCAACGAAATCCGCACAGCTGTGGACGGCACCACTGAGTTGCTTGAGTCGCTTCTTATCTTCAGCAGAAGTGGTCCCGGCATTCGGCGCTCCAATCAACTGGTGTCGACGCTCGTAGATCGCGCAGTGGCACTCGTGCGCGCCCATCCGGATGCCGCGAAAGTGGAGCTCTCAGTACGAAGTGAGAACCCTTCAGAAACGATCGCGGTCGTGGATGGAAAGCAAATTGAGCGAGCAGTCTATAACCTTTTGCTGAACGCATGCCAGGCAAATCACGCGAACACGGGCATACTACGAGTCGTCGTGACCGTCGAGGTCCATCCTGCGGACATCATTCTTGAAGTGGCGGACAATGGAGACGGGGTTCCAGATCAGATTCGCGGCACGCTCTTCGATCCGTTTGTGAGCGAAGGGAAACAGAAGGGATCCGGTCTTGGACTAACTCTTGCACAGTGCATTGCAAGAGAGCACGGCGGCGACGTGACCCTGCTCAGTACCCGCCCGGGAGAAACTATCTTCAGGCTCTCGATCGCGCGTGGTCATCTTGATGCACCAGCCGCCATGCTGGAAAACCGAACACGGGTGAGGACTTCATGAATCAACGATGCTCTAGACAGACCCCTTCGTCTCGGTGCATTCGATTGAAAGGCCAGGGGCATGTTCCTGCACTGTGCTGCTGTTGGGTTGCGCTGCTGTTGGCAGGCCGAGCCCAGGCGCAGGAAGATATTGGCCAGCGTGTACAGCGACTGACCGAAAGCGTGAATCGGGTGCAGGCTCAAATGGACGAGTCGAGACGTCAACTCGATGAGATGCGTCAAGAGCTTGCCGTACTGCTGAAGCAAATGGGCGGAAATGAGGCGATGTCTCGGCCGGTACAAACGGAGGTCGAGGAAACGGAGACCTCCGCGGCAAAGCTTGCAGCTCAAGTACAGGATCTGCGGGAACGGCAAGACATGGAGGAATCGCAGATAGCCGTCCAGGAACAGACCAAGGTGGAATCCGAATCTAAGTATCCGGTCAAAGTAAGCGGCTTGATTCTGATGAACGGGTTCGTGAATACGAGAGCGGTGGACTCTGCTGACACGCCCGCTCTTGCGATCCCGGGGTCAGGGAGCACCGGTGCCTCGATGCGCCAGACGATTCTCGGACTCGATGCACGAGGGCCGCATCTCTTTGGCGCACGCAGTCATGGCGATTTGCGAATTGACTTCAATGCGAGCGCTCCCGCCGCAGGTGGATACTCCGGGGGCTACGGAACTAACTTCGTGCGATTGCGTACGGCTCATGGCGCCCTTGACTGGGCACATACTGAAGCGTTCTTTTCGCTGGACCGCCCCATCATCAGTCCCAACACACCAGAATCGCTCACTTCCGTGGCCGAGCCTGCGCTGGCATGGTCAGGGAATTTATGGAACTGGATTCCGCAATTCGGTGTGATGCATGAGCTCGCAGTCTCATCAGCGATAAGCCTCCAGACACAGTTTGCACTCGTCGACGTACCGGATGCGCCATCCACGCGAATCGGAGTTCCCGCAAATGGAGACCCGGTAGTTCCACCCACGGCAGAGCAGAGTCGTTGGCCTGGAATTGAGACGCATGTTTCACTCCTTGGTCGTTCGGGCGAGCACGCTCCCCAAGTCGGATTGGGCGGCTTCTTTGCACCGCATCGAAGCCTTGGGGGGACTCGCTTCAATTCGTGGGCCGGTACACTGGACCTGCGTCTCCCGCTCCCCGCCCACATGGACTTGAGCGGGAGCTTCTACCGCGGGCTTGCCCTCGGCGGACTTGGCGCGGGCGCGTATAAGGACTATGTGTATCGTTCCAACGGAGCCGATTCCTATTTTCTCGCTCTTGACGATGTAGGCGGCTGGGCACAATTGAAGCAAAGACTCGGTGAGCGGTTCGAGCTAAACGAAGCCTTTGGTATCGACAGCATCCCCGCCGGTGAGCTTCGTCCCTTCGCATCATCGGCATTTTCGGTCTTCCAGAATCTGGCCCGGAATCGGACGTTCACTGGCAATATCATCTATAGCCCCAGTGCCTACTTGCTCTTCTCTCTCGAATATCGCCGTATCGACTCGTCGCCGGTGATTGGATCCGTAGCTGGAAGCGACATTATCGGAATTGCAGCCGGGTATAAGTTCTAACATGATGGTCCGACCGACTCGAATCCGTAATTGCCTCGCGCTGATGGCTCTAGTTTTCGCCCGATTCGTCGCGGGTGCACAAAGCAAGGGGCCAGAGGCTATTGTCGAGGTGCAAGCGCATGTCAATGTTTTGGCTCCTAGGTCAGGAGCGCATCCGCCAGTCGCTGTCCTCTGGTTGAAGCCGTTATCGGGAACCCCACCGCAGACGTTCACCCCTAACGGACGCTACACATTGCTGCAAAAAGACAGGATGTTTCATCCGCACCTGCTGGTTATTCCGGTTGGAAGCATCGTTCGATTTCCAAACGCTGACCCTTTCTTTCACAACGTCTTCTCTCTATTCAACGGAAAGCGCTTTGATCTCGGCTTGTATGAGGCAGGCTCAGCCAAGGAGGTCGACTTTTCGCGGGAAGGAGTCTCTTATATCTTCTGCAATATTCATCCGGAGATGAGCGCAGTCGTCCTGGCGCTCTCCACTCGACTGTACGGGCTTTCGGATTCGAACTCGAATTTTGTAATTCGCAAGGTCCCCGCAGGCGAGTATGAAATGCACGTTTGGATTGAAGGGTTCACGCAGCCTGTTCTCGATCGCTTGATGCGGCGCGTGAACGTTGTCCCCGGAGCGGGGAATTTGGGAATCGTCGATGCGTCAGGGATCTCCACGCAACCCGAGGGCCACTTGAATAAGTTCGGACAGCCCTACGATCAGGACTCGAAGCCGCCTTACTAGCTGCTTGGTCCCCCACGATTGTCTTTCTCAATCTAGATGCATGGATGCGTTTTCTGCGCGCGATCGACCCGCTGCAAGCTGGTTTCATGCAAGGTTCGATGGGTAGTTGCGAAGCCCTGTGAGTTGAAGCACGATGTTCCAGATGAAAGCCGGGTTGTCCCGGAGATAGCGTAACCATAGGCGGCGCGGCTCCTGGATTAATCGGTGTACCCACTGCAAGCCCGCACGCTTAACCCAAGCCGGGCTATCTTTGATCCGGCCGGTATGAAAATTAAACGCCGCGCCCACACCAATCATCACCTGCGTTCTCAATAGAGGCAGATAGTGATACATGAACCGATCCTGCTTCGGGGCGCCTAAACCGACCCAGATCATGTCAGGCGCACAGCGGTCAATTCTTGCAAATAGCTCTTGCTCTTCATCCTCCGTCAGGTCGCGAAAGGGCGGAGTGTAGGTTCCAACAATCTGCGCCTGCGGAAGTGCCTTACGGATGGAAATGGCAAGCTGCTCGGCAACCCCTTTCTCGCCGCCATAAAGAAAGTGAGTGTAGCCGGCGAACTCCCTTCTATGGAATACCTCAAACATGAGATCGGGCCCTGCAACGCGTCGCATGTGCCGAAGTCCCTGGATGCGGCCTACCCATGCGGTGGGCATGCCGTCTGGCACTCTGAGTGCGGCATTCGCAAAAACTGTCTCCAGCACCGCATCGCGTCGCGCATCCATTACACCATGGACGTTGATAGTGCAGACGTAGCCTTTGCGGCCGGCGCGAAGCATCGCTGCCAGGCGAGCAAGCGCAAGCTCCATGTTGAGTGCGTCTACCTCAATTCCTAGAATGTTTGCGCAAGGAGACCGGCTCGTGCCGAAGGTTAGATCATGCTCTTCACAAGATTCGATTGCACACGGAGCGGAGACAGTCGTCTGAGTGCTCATTTCATACCTCTTCCCAAGCCACACTGCCAGTGGCTGGCTGCGTGGTCGTTGAAGAACTGCGATAGAGCATGATCAACAGGGGAACGTAGATAAGCAGTGTGATCGGGCCATATATGAGTCGTGCAACTGCGATTCCGTACAGACCGTAGCGAGGAAGGAGAATGGAAATGGCGAAAATCATCAGCGCGCCGCCAGTCAAATTGAGTAAAGTCACCGCGCGTACGCGCCCTAGTGCCAACATCGCATACGAGCCGGTGACGCCGAGCCCGGAGAGCGCGGTGCTCCAGATGATGATCGGGAAAACTAGACGGCCGGATCGCGCCAGAGTATCGCCACCCCACAGTTTCAGTAAGAATGGACTGAAGGTCAGCAACAGTCCCGCCGTTGCACCTACCATTATGAGATTTGCTCCGAACGCTAAGAAGACAGCACGGCGCTGTGCTCCGGCGGCATTGCCCGCACTTCGCGCTGAAAGGTTGGGAAAGAGAAAGTGTAGCCCGGATGCCGCTAGCCCATAGATCGGCTGAGCCATTTGGACGCAGATCGCATACGATGCAACGGCGGTTGCGCCCATCGAAATGCCGGCAATCAACCGGTCTGCCTGGCCGAAAACAAGACCGGAGACCGCTTGAATCCATGTGAAAGCTCCAAAACTCAAAAGCGCGCTCGAGATTGTCCGATCAAATGCAGGCCAAACAGATGGCACATCGAATCGCTTCGCGAGTTGAATGATCTGCAGGCCTAGGCTCGATACCCCAACAAACAAGGAAGCGATCATGATTGCGACGATGCTGAGGCCGAACAAAGGGAACAGCGCGACGGAGGCAAGCGAGACGATTCTGCCAGAGAGGCTGATCCTCACTGCTTTGCCATAATCTTCAAAGCCTCTTTGCGTGCTGATGCACACGGTCTCAATGGCGCGGAGCAGAACCAGGAGGCCCGCGATCGACAACGACCATGTGCATTCACGTTGAAGTGCCTGGTTGGATTCTGCAATGTGTTTCGCAGCGAGCGGGGCCATCGATAGGATGATCATCATTATTGTGATTCCCAGCACGAGGTGTATCCCCATGGCGCACCGTACCGTGTGCACTTGACCGATTGAATCGTTGTCCCTTGACTTCGAAATGAGACGGATGTTTGCGTCGCCGAACCCAGAGGCGATTATCGAGCCGGTGCTCACGGTTGCTGTTGCCACCGAAAAAACGCCATAATGGGCGGCGCCGAGGTATCTCAATGCAACGGGAGCGACAAAGAGCATCCCTAGCGGATAGGTCAGGTAATCCAACATTCCGAAGGCTGCATTTGTCACGTGATTGTTACGAATGATCTTCTGGGCGGCGATGTGGATCATCAACCTCAACCTTAGTGCCGGAAGCGGAGATAGGTGTCAGACCGCCGTAAGATGAATGTCATCGCATTGTCAGGTCGGCGGGGAACAGCAGCAACTTCATCCAACAGCTAAGGCTCGGGATCGACGCAAAGGGCTCGATGAAGTGTTACTTTTGCGATATCGCGTCCCGAAAACCCGAGCAGGCTCACAAAAAGAACTGCGCTAAGAAGGGCAATTGCGCCAAGACCGAAGAACACCGGCGGGTAACCGAATTGGACAATGCAACTGCCGGTTAGTGGCGCTGCAACCGCCTGGCAAAGAGCGCCCGACATGTTTTGGAACGCTGAAGCTGTTGTGCGCTCGTCTTCGGGAATACGGCTCATCAAGAAGCTGTAGATACCCGGATTGCTCATCCATTGCAGTCCGGTATACCCGAGATAGCAAGCGATAGAGAATGAGAGAGCGTGGCTTGTTCCCATACAGAAAAGCGAGATTGCGGTAGCTGCCTGGACGCAGGCAATGCCGAGTACGCTACCAATCCTCCGATACAGTAGCGGCGCTAGGAGGACCGCCGCGACCTGAGCCACCTGAGACGCAGAAAAAGCGACTCCCACATACCGGAGGGGCATTCCAAGATGCTGCTGCAGATAGATCGCAGCGAATGGGGGGAAGGAACCGGTGACAATGCTCCAAACCACAAACGGCGGAAGAAACCATAGAAGCAAGGGGTGGAAGACGCGAATCCTCGGATTCTCCGATCTCGAGCTTGCCTTAACCTGCAGCCTCAAGAGAGGAACGATGCCAAGCAGAATCGTCCCGCAAGCCAGCAGGAGAACGATGCGGAGACTCCCTGCAACCGATCCGGCGTGAAACGATTTTTGAAGGATACCTGGCAAGTATCCTCCAGTGAGTCCTGCGAGCGCCCCAAGTCCAATTCCTGTCGCGAAGGTGACGCTAAAGCCGGAAACTCGGTTGTTCTCGTCTGTCAGACTCGCCACCATCGGTGAAAAGCAGATTGGCCAGCTGCAGAGGGCAACTCCGGCGAGAAACGCCAACGCGATTTGGGCAGATGGCCAGAGAAGAAGTGTCCTGAAAACGCAGACAAGTGGCGTAGCAGTGAAACAGAAGAGCAGGAGATGACGAAGGCCGGATCGTCGCGCAATCATCATTGCCGGAACGGTACCCAAAACGTTGCCGAGCGTGAGGGATCCGGAGATCAATCCAATGGCCCTCTCGTTGAAATGAAGATCGGCAAGATAGAGATTGAAGAGAAAGAAATAGAGACCGATTCCAAGATCGAAAAAGAATGCCGCCGCGAAAAACTTCCAGAAGCCGAGTCCAAACCGCGTCAAGATTCCATAAGCGAAGGACCGAGCAACGAGGCTGAGCCTCTTTATGATCCCTGGTGAATCGGTCTCGTTGTCCACTAACTTCCCTCGTGCGCCAATCGAGCGAGACGTTCAATCGCCCAGTCAAGGTCCCCATAACAGAGCTCGAAGGCGTCGCGCTTGAGCAACTGATCGACCATCTCTTCCTGTTGGCACTGAAAATTCGGCACGTTGCATAGTTGTTGGAGCATGAAGTAGCGCGCAACATCTTTCGGGAAGGGGATCAGTTCCTGGCGACCGTCAGTTCGCCGGTTTAGGAAGACGATGAATCGAGCATAGGCAGTGGGCGAAGTTTTTATCCCATGTGTGAGTTCCGTGGATACTTCGACTGATGGTTTTCCCTTTCCTGCGCGCCGAATGGTTTCTCGCCCATGCAACTCCGGAAACAGCGCTTCAGCAGATGGCCGAAAACGAAATTTCGTATAGTTGCCCGCCACAAGTCCGTCTTCTCGCCCATGCACAAGGAAACTGCCATCGTCCGTGACATAGGTCCAACCCGCCTGAGCACAGGCATAAGAGAGCGTAGACTTTCCAGCACCCGAATCTCCGCACAACAGAATGCCGCATCCATCAAGCGCTACACAGGCAGCATGCACCGGAGTGGTAAAGCGCATGGCGATCTGACATAGCGCGGTTGATTCGAGCAGAAAGTATCGAACATAGCTTGGATATTCCAGCACGCCCCGAGTGGTCCACACATTTGAGAAGCCTTGGGAGAGATCTGAAATCGCGAAGTTCTCACCATCAGCAATGACGGAACAAACATGCCTCCGAATGTGGCTCGTCGGTGTCGGGGGGCATTCGCGCGCTGGGCCATCTGCGACGCCGAATTCCAGTTGGATCGTGGGTACATCAAATTCGTGCTTAAAGGCACCCCATAGATCTGCCGCAAGATCGAGAATGCGTTCACAATTTGTCGAGAGCCGGAGCGGAAACCCGAGAGGATAGAACATCGCAGAATGCGGAAACGCCACGCGGGACAATACGGGATCTGCCAAGACGATTGACTTGGATCGCGCGAGAGTCGATCGTATGGCATCGATCGACAAGATCTCTAGTGTCGGCTGCGGAAGGGCCTGCAGGGTTGTCGCCATGGCGTTTTCTCTCGGGGGCATCAGAATTGGTATCTCATCGCGAACTGAATAATCCGCGGATTATTGGATTTGGCTGTGATTCTCCCGAAGGAGGCGCCGGAACTCACCGTGTTATTCGGATTGGCAAAATTTGGAGTATTGGTTAGATTGAAGAACTCCGCTCTGAAGTGGAAACTATGGGGCTCAACAACTGGAATTGTGCGCTCGAAAGCGATGTCGATATTGCGCTGGCCTGGCCCGCGGACAATCCCAACTCCGCTGTTGCCGAAATCAGTATCCGAAGAGTTGGTTCCATTCGGCGCTTCCGGGGCAGATGTGAATGCTGCCGCATTGAGGTATTGACCCAGGACCCGCGAGTAGATCGATCCCGAAGTTGCAATGCGGCCGCCGCTCAGTTCGGCCCTGTTCTCGAAAGGGAAGTTTCCATACACGGCGCCAGCCCCCTGATCAAGGATCGTGATCGGCGTTCCGGATTGGGCAGTGAAGATTCCGGAAGCCTGCCAATTTTCGAGCGCGTACCGTACGAGGCGCGGCGCCGTCCGAAATCGAGGAATGCTGTACGTCAAGCTCAGCACACCCCGGTGCGCCCGATCGAAGTCGGTAAGGCCGTAGCCCTGGCGAGGATTGCGCTGGTCATTCGTCAGGAGCCACAGCTCAAATACCTGGCTCCCCGAAGAGCCGCTCGTTTCATCCAGATTTCTCGAGAACGTATAGCTCCCGAGGAACTGCAACCCATGACTCAGCCGCTTCGTGATGCTGCTCTGCAGCGAGTTGTAGTTCGAGGAGAATTGGGTCGCAGAATACAGCGAACCTGAAGTAATTCCAGTGAAAGGCAGGCGCTGGGTCACATTCGCAGCCGAATTTGTCGTTTCCCCGTTCACGGGGCTCTCAGGGCTGGCGAGCATGGCTTGGTTGAATTCGAGGCTGCCCGCCACATGAAGCGTTCTTGTTCCCACATAGCCAACTTCAACTAAGTAGTCGTGGGCCAGCTCAATTTGCGTGTTGAGGTTGTATTCCTCGGTATATGGATCGGTCGTGTTCCTCGATACCGCGGAGATGCTCGGGCCGCCTCCTGGAATCCGCGGGAGAAAGATGGGATAGCTTGAGTTACCAGGCAACAATGGGGTGAAAGGTGCCTGCAGCGTCGCGCTACCATTCGACGGGCCAAACGCGAAT
Organism: uncultured Acidobacteriaceae bacterium; assembly: GCA_963760475.1. GTDB lineage: Bacteria > Acidobacteriota > Terriglobia > Terriglobales > Acidobacteriaceae > Telmatobacter. The sequence goes on from CAVXDG010000015.1 coordinate 670,502, forward strand.
TGAAAGGTCGCAAATGGCTCCTGGGTCAGCAAGCTCTCCGCCGTTCCCGCGGATAGTCGGTCAAAGTAAATCCCAAATCCGCCACGCAAGAGCATCGTGGGCCTGCCTAAAAGACGATAGGCGAAACCCACGCGCGGAGACACATCGCTGTAGTTGGTTGGCCAGATTCCAGGGATAGATGACTTGAGCACGCCGGGGGGCACCACACCTCCAAAATTCGAGGGCACAACAAAGCCGCTCAAGGTCCCGTCAGCTGGCGCCGAGGCAGTCGCGATCCTGGGATCAAAGGTCACCAACCCTCCGTGAATGTCCGAAGGCGCGCCGAATACTTCATAACGCAGACCCACGTTCAAAGTGAGGCGAGGATTCAACCTGAAGTCGTCTTGAAAGAATCCCGCTAGGTCGGTATATCGTTCGTCCTTACGAAACAATCCTGAACTACCACCGCTCGTGGTTACGTTGCTGCTGCCAGTCGGGCTCCCATTCTGTGCGGCACTTTCCCCAAGAAGAAAGTCACTGAACGTTCGAATATCCAGAAGGCCATCGGTCGAAAATGGGGCATGCACCTCTACCTGGTGACGCTTGACCTCAGCGCCCAGGCGAATGGAATGACGGCCATGAATAAGCGAAAGTGTGTCCTGCCAGATGAAGCTGTTCGTTACCTGAGATTGTGAGGGCGTTCCGGCATCACCGACTGTGAATAGGCCGTCGATCGTAATTCCCGGAGCCGCTGCTGTGCCTCCTGTAGAACCGGTGGGAGACTGTGTGCCGATGTCAGAAGCCAGAATCGGATTTGAGATCGAAGAGATCCCATCAAAGCGCATGAAGCCAAAGCGAGCCACATTCACGGCGTTCGTCTTCAGAATCTGTGTGTCCGACAGCACCAGCATCGCGTTCTTGTCGAGCTCCTTGGTTGGCCAACCGGGCACCGTGGCTGCGTTCGGTGAGAAGGGAAATGTGGTAGGGGCACGCGAATAGAAGAACCTTCCCGCGAGTTGATTCTTAGCGGCGACCGTCTCATCGATATTCGCGGTGTACTGGTCCTCGTCGTAGGCAATCGGTGGTGCAAAGGTGGATTCACCGATCGGAGGTTGCGTTGGGTCAGTGGAGGGTAGGCCTACCTGAGGAGTCGGAATTGCATACTGACCATTCGCGAACTTAAAGTTTAGAAGTGCCAATGCCACTGGACTGATGTTCGACCCGTCGCATGCCACCTGTGTCCCGCCCGCGGCTGTGGGAAAGGCGCAGAACTGTGCGCCGAGTGTTGAGGCCGAGCGATCTGCGCCGATCTGAGGCAGGATCGCGGACGTTTCACCCCCAACTCCATTGCTAGACCGAAGCCCTTGATAGGCGCCGAAGAAAAACAGCCTATTCCTCCAGACCGGGCCGCCGACAGCTACCCCAAATTGGTTCTGCTTAAGGATTGGCCGCGGCTGCTGAGTGAGTTTCGAAAAGAAGTCATTTGCGTTTAGTAGATCGTTGCGCAAGAATTCCCACGCGGTTCCATGAAACGCATTGCTTCCCGTGCGGCTGACCACGTCGACATTCGCACCGGTTCCACGCCCGTACGCGGCGTCGTAGTTGCCGGTTTGCACTTTGAATTCCTGAATCGTGTCCGGCGCAGGGACCGCGACGCCCACTTCTTCGCCATCGGCCGCGGCAGAATTCTGCGCGAGGTTGTTTGCATCGATCCCATTGAACTGGATGTTATTCGCCGTCGTTTTGTTCCCGTTGGCAGTCACATCCTGTGTTGCTCGCCCAGGCGCTGTTGCATCCGGCAGTCCAACCACCACGCCCGGAGACAAAGAGAGAATCTGCGTGTAATTTCGATTGGCTAACGGGAGTGCTTCGATCGCTTCCTGATCGACGGCGCGTCCGAGCGACGAACTCTGTGTTTGCGCCATGCCCGTATCTGCCGTCACCTCGATCGTGACCCCCGCCTTCGCGATTGCCAAATGGAACTCAACCGTACTCGTCTCGCTTACGACAACGTCTACGGAACCCGAGTCCTTCTGCTCGAAGCCTGCCGCTTTAACGGCCAGAGAGTACTTGCCGGGAGCAAGCAGCGGCGCGATGAAGTTGCCCGAAGCGTCGGTGACCACATCACGCGTTGTGCGCGAGGCCTCATTTTGAGCGATGACCTGTGCATTCGAGACCGGGCGACCTGACGGATCAAGGACAGTCCCGCGAATCGCGCCCGTTCCAGGCGTCTGCCCCGGAAGATGGAGTGCGAAGAGTAGGAAGAGACTCGGCACTCGCGAGAGGAAACTGATCTTCTTGGGCTTCATTCCAGTTAGTACCTCCACAAAATCGTGAACCGTTGTCAGCATATGAAGACGCTCTTCGCCTCTTGTCACCTATGTGTCTTTCCTTTGTCATTCCACCGGGAGGTCTCGCTGCATCGGGGGAGGGAAACGAATGCAGCTTATGAGCCAGTGCCACGAAACACAACTGCCGCGGTTCGGACGAGAATCTTCAGATCGAGCCAGATGCTCCAGTTTTCGACGTACTTTCGATCGAGCGCGATATAGCTGGCAAACGACGGATTCCGGCGCGACTCGATTTGCCACAGCCCGGTGATGCCCGGCAAAACGGAGAGACGCACAAGGTGTTCCGGCTGATACATCTCCACTTCCGCGGCGAGTGGGGGCCGCGGTCCTACGATGCTCATTTCTCCGCGTAGAACATTCAGAAGTTGTGGTAGTTCATCAAGACTGTATTTGCGCAGGAACCCGCCGATGCGCGTGACGCGCGGATCCTTTGACACTTTGAAGAGGATGGAATCGCGCTCGTTAAGTGCCTCAAACTGCGCTTTGAGAGATTCCGCGTCCTTGACCATCGTCCTGAACTTAAAGCAGGGAAACGCATAACCATCCTTCCCGACTCGCTCAGAGGTGTAGAAAATGGGCCCCGAGCTATCCAGCAAGATCAACACGACGAGAAGCGCCATCAGGGGCGCCAGCAACGTAAGTATGACTGTCGCCAGTGCGATGTCGATGAATCGTTTGAGCGCAGCAGCGAGCCCGCTTGGTTTTCGATGCTGAAAGCACTTTGTGGCTAAGGTGGACATTCCTTTTGAGTAACGGCATTCTGCACCGCCGGGAACCCTCGTGGAATCAAAGTAGCGCCCTCGATCTAGCCGAGTGTCAGCACCCTGCATTCAATTTGTCAAAGGATTGTCACGGAGCTTCGACTTGCCTCCGCGTGTTATGGGCTCTGACCACCATCGTTTTGTGCAGTCAGCGCGTAAGGTTCGGAGCCTTTGCTAGACACCTGGTCACACACGGAAGATCGTTGAGATTGGATACGAAGGATGATCAGGCAGACGCCTCAACCAGGAACAATCCTCTCCTAAGTGCTGAGACAAGATTCCGCACACCTGGTGCTCCTCCAGAAGAAGCCTGCGCGCAGCGAACTGAGGAGGAGAGTCTCTTCATTCGCGCTTTTGCTTTGCAGCCTTAGGTCTAAACCGACACTGCTACTCACCCAAACCTCTGACGGGTTCCTGGATGAATTTCAGCGATCGATATCAAAATACAAGATACAAGGGTGCCGAGAACGGCTGGCCGATTCGAAATGGCGACAATCAATCGCCCTTTGTAAGGTAAGGTCGATTTTGCAAGGTAAAACGAGTGAATCAGGCACACCCTGAGCCCATCCACCGCAGCCACGCACAGCATTTAGCGAGGTTAAGTTTTTTATTGTGTTGTATTTGATTGATTAGGGAAAAGGCTGCTTTGTAAGGTGGCGGTGGAGGGAGTCTGGTGCGAACCGCTCTCCCTTGAAAATTCCCGTGATCAGGGAAATCTACAGGGAATCTGAGCCCCTCGTCGCGCTCCCAATCTGCATTTCCCATGGCCAATCCTGGGTTTTCGCGAAAATGGGCCTGTCAGTGCTCAATTTCTTCAGGGATCTTTTTCCTTCGGAACAGGGAATTGTCAATCTCATAACAGAGGAATTTCAGACGGTTCCGGCCCCTGGGTTCTGATAGACAGCAACTCATCCCGCCGACATCGGCGAACTGAAAAGAAAGGAAGAGTGCTCAACAATAGAATGCTTTGCGAGGCACTCCGCTTGTGGAAGAACTGCCACCTTTTTCGGCGCCGGTCTTCGATTCCTGATCCATCGCGGCGCCCGTCGCTGGCGCCGGTTCGATTGTGGGCGACTTTCTCGATCGGCCCCTTATCGCGTCGCCCGGGCGCACAGTTCCTTTCTTGCCAGCGGCTCGCGGAAATTTAAAGTCGCCGGGCGCCTCTGTCCGGTCGACTTTAGTACGCATCGAATCGAGAACGTCTTCTAGCGTGTCGTATGGGCCTTGAATCCTCCTTCGACTCGTCACCATGAATGAATGCCAGCAATCGAAGGCGGGAGTTCCGGTCGAGTGACCCTCAACCCGGCAGTAGTCCGACATCCGGCTATTATCGAAATAGTAACTGACGAGTAGCCCAATGTCGTTAGCTAGTAATATGTCCGGTGTTTATAGCAAGTGATATGTCCGCTTTTTCGGGCGCGCAAGGATGGAGCCATGCGCGAGAGCATGGAGATCTATCCGAGGGCCGCGCCTCCCGAAATCCAGTGCGGATTTCCAGCTTTTTCAGTGAGTCCTGAATGTACCCTGAATACTCCGCCGCGCGTTCTGGATCCATCCGCCCGCTGGAAGTTGGATTTTAAAGGGGGAGAGCTCATGCCGTTCGACTCTATGCCGCGTTCTTCGTCGGTCCTTGCCTTAGTTCTTTTCGCTGCGGCCATGACTTCTGCTGCCTTCGGACAGACACTATCTAAATTGTCCGTTGATGCGACGCAGTCTTCACCTCCGGGGCCAACTTCCTTTCGGGGTGGGACGTCGGCGAGTCCCGACGGCCATGTTCTAGGCATGAACGAACGTTTCCTCACGCTCGACGGTAAGCCATGGCTTCCTGTTATGGGCGAGTTTCATTTCTCGCGTGTTCCGGAGGCGCAGTGGGAAGAAGAGATCTTGAAGATGAAAGAAGGTGGGGTCTCCATCATTGCAGCCTACGTCATCTGGATCCACCATGAAGAGGTCGAAGGCCAATTTGATTGGTCCGGTCAACGCAACTTTCGACGTTTCATCGAGCTTTGCGCAAAACACAGCATGTATGTCTATCCCCGCATTGGCCCGTGGGCGCACGGCGAAGTACGGAACGGAGGATTTCCTGACTGGCTTCTGCAGAAAACGAACAATACCCGCCGGAATGACCCCGTTTATCTCTCCGACGTTCAAAAGTATTTCGCACAGGTAGGACAACAGCTGAAAGGCCTTTTATGGAAGGACGGGGGTCCGGTCATCGGCATTCAGCTTGAAAACGAATACGCTGCGCGTGGCCCGAACGCCGGCGAAGCACACATTATTCAATTGAAGAAAATGGCGATCGATGCCGGAATCGATGTACCCATTTATTCCGTCACGGGCTGGGACAACGCGGTTGTCCCTCATGGACAAACCATCGCAGTCTTCGGGGGATATCCCGATCAGCCTTGGCTTGCCTCGCTTGAGAACCTGCCGCCCCAAGAGGTATATATTTTTCGTCTACACAGCCGCGTGACAGGAGACATGGGAATGATGGGGGCAATGGCCGCTGCGAACCACGCTGCCAAGCAGTATGATTACCCGTTCATTACAGCGGAAATGGGTGGCGGAGTCGAAGACACATACAATCGCAGGCCAATCATTCAACCTGACGACGTTGCAGCGATGGTGCCGGTAATGCTTGGATCTGGCGTCAATCTCTACGGTTCATACATGTTTCAAGGGGGCGAGAACCCTGACGGCAGGTTGACAACGCTCCAGGAATCCCAGGCAACGAAATACCCCACTGACGTGCCGGTTAAGTCGTACGACTTTCAAGCTCCGCTAGGCGAATTTGGGCAGGAACGCGAAGTGTTTCGCAAGTTGAAGGTCTTCAACTATTTCATGCAGGAGTTCGGTCCTTCCCTCGCACCGATGGCAACCCATCCACCAAGCGCTCTGCCCACAGGTCCAACGGACCTATCCGTCGCAAGAATCATGGTTCGATCGCACGGCGATAGTGGGTTCTTATTCTTCAACAACTACGTACGTGGGACATCCATGCCGCAGCGCAACGGCTTCCAAGCACAGATCGAGCTGCCCTCCGGCACACTTGCGTTGCCCGCTCAACCAGTCGATCTTCCTTCAGGATGTTATGGAATATGGCCCTTCAACATGCGGGTTGGCCCTTTGTTGCTTCGCTACGCAACGGCGCAGCCGTTTACACAGATTCACAATGACAAAGAGACCACCTTTTACTTTGTGGCCACAGCCGGTGTCGTGCCTGAATTTGCATGGAGCAACAAAGAACGTGTGCGACTTCACGCAGCCTCAGGCGCGGTCGCAACGCAACAAGGCGTCACAATAGTGAGCGGCATGACGCCATCTCTCTCTCCTGCGATTACGCTGCAGCAGGCGGATGGCATTCGCACGAATATCGTTCTCCTCAGCCAGAAGCAGGCAGAGAATGCATGGAAGATTGGGACACTCGATAGACAGCACATCCTATTCACCACCGCGCAGATCTACGCCGACGAGCAACACATCTTCCTTGACCAGGATGGAGACAATCACTTCCAGTTTCAAGTCAGGCCACCGACTCACGAGAAGCTCAGTGGCAGCGTTCAATTAGACGAACGGGTCGGTCAGGACGGGCAAACCTATAGCGCCTCGCTACCGGTGGTCCACCCAACTATGCATTTTGAACAATCGGCGAAGGCGGGCGATGTGCCACCGGCTCGAATGGGACCTCCGGTGCCCTGGAGAAACGCTGTTGTTATAGCGCCGAGCGATGCAGATTTCGATCGTGCAGCTAAATGGAAAATCACTATTTCTCCCTCTGACTGGGTTGGAGTCAGCGAACTATTCCTCGATGTGAAGTATAAGGGGGACGTAGCAAGACTCAAGTCAGACAGCAAGCTCTTAACTGACAACTTTTATAACGGCGAGTCTTGGCGAATCGGCTTGCGAAGGTTTCATCAGGAGATCGACAAAACCGCGCTTGATCTGCAGATCTTGCCAATGCGTAAAGACGCGCAAGTTTTTGTAGAGGTCAAATATAGAATCCCCTCCGGCAAAGGTCAGATCGTCGATCTTACGGATCTCGCTCTCGTGCCTCAGTACCAACTGACCATCGATCTCGGGCAGTCACACTAGATAGCCCAAAAAGCAAGCGATTGATTTCCGGGTAGCCCGAGTCACCCTCAATCCAGAAATTACACGGACATTATTAACGACATCGCTATTAATCGCCGTGCAATTTCCCAATCGCCCACCACCCGCTCGGAACACGTATCAACGCGAGTGTAAAGCCGACCAAGCCAGATAGATCCGAGGTCCACTGTCCGCGAGGCACGGCAACGCTGCGCTCAAGAATATGTTTCCGCTAACGAAATGGCGCGAAGCAGGCAACAACCAAAGCAGCGCGCGCTGACGGGTGCGTGCCAATAATCCTAAGCGGGCGAGGTTTCAACGAGCGGTCCGACTGAGAGCCATTCGAAGAAGGCCCCAGCCATCCGAATCGAGCGGGCCGGGTCGTGAATGTCTAGTTGATCTCTCTTATCGATACGCGGTCTTTGTAGCTCGTGCCTTTACCTAAAACGATGAGATACTTCGCGTGATTGTGGAGAACGATGCTTCCTGTCCCCTCGAACGTGGAGTGGCCCGGGTTCCCCGGCCAGCGCGAATCAGGGCCCATTTCTTCATGCTGATTCGCAATCACTCGATAGTTGAGCGGACCTTCAGCGTTCAGTTCAATGTGCGCTGTTCGCCCACTTTCCCCATGCTGAAGAACCATCCTCTGAACAACGTTCCGATCAAATGCAAGCAAGAACTCGTCGAAGGTGGGAACAAAGTCGACAGCTTCGGGAATGGAAATTGGACGAACTTCAACGGAGATCGAGACCGAGTTAGGTCGCCGAATATTAGAGCCCGCGTTGAGGAGCGCCCGAGGTCGGAAACTCGCCTCTGCCAATACAACAACCTGTGAAGTCTTGGCTCGCTGTTGCGGAGTGCGACATCCCAGCCACACAATGAAGATGCCCACGATACCCAGGGGGACGATGATGCAACGCAGCCACCATCGGATCTCACTTGTTTTCTGATCATCCGCCATGTTGACGGAAGTGTACTATCGAATCAAAAGAATGGGACACCCCTCACTTCGTCGCGGTATTACCGTAGTCAGGTGTCGCTGGTCGACTCAGCGAGGATTCTGCTCTTACGGGCAGTTGGCCTTTCGACCACAGGATATGTTGAAATAGCGACTTCTGGTCGGATGACCGCAAACTGAAGCGAAGTCGATTCGGGATTACTTCCGGTTGGCCCACCATCCAACAGCAGCCTCAGCAGCATCCGTGCCCGTGCCAAGCGAATCTGCCTTCCTTAATAAGAATTGGAATGGCTACCAATGCGGCAAGCGAATCGAACCATGGGATATGGAAGGCTGCGTTTAACGCGAGGCCAGCCAAAGTGGTGAGCGCAATATAGGCGCAAGTAGCGGATTGCACTGCATCGGCGGCCAAGGCTGCATTCTTGCTGAAGCGAGCCTCACGGCGCTTGAGATAGGCCAGGATCGGCATTACGATGAGCGCAGCAATCGTAATGCCGATACCTGAGCAACTTGTCCCAGGCTTTGAGCGAAGAGCCAACGACCCCAGGGCAATTAGGCCAACCACAAAGGCGAGCACGAAGAGCAAAACAGCGGACGAACGCCGCGCCCTGTGTTCCGAGATCGGCAGCCCCTCGAGTTTCGCTATAGGACGAAATGAACTCCTTGCCGTCTACTTGCAGTCGTTTCGCAAAACCGGTGCGCCAGGAATGTCTGTGTCGATGCAGGGAATGGCGCTTAGATACTCGTAGATGGCTCGGATGTCGTGTTCCGTCATGCTTTGATGAACAGGCCAGGGCATCACTTGCAGCACATCCCCGTTGAACGGAGGCAACAGGCAGTTGCCATCGGGAGCTCCCGTACAGTTTGGATGAATCTGATCGTAGTCTTTTCCACTGCGAAGGATGGTGAGGAACTCCTCAAACGTGTGGCCTCCCTCGGGACGCCCAGTCTTGTCCGGGGTCAAATTACGGGAGTAAAGGTGGAGCAGTTCCGATTTGACACCGAACGGACCGAAGTCCCGGCCGCCGCCCAGGTAGGTGGCTGGATTGACTTGCTGGGTCCCGGTGAATGGACCGTGGGGAGGTGTCAGGAGGTAGGGGTTCCCCGGGCCAATGTACTCGGTCGCAGGACCTTGGCTATGACACCCGTTGCAGTCGGATTGGGCGTTGACGATGTAGCTCCCCAATCCAACCAATCTTTTGTCCCGTCTTTCGAAGTTGAGGGGAACCGGTGCGATTGCCAAACCTATCTCGACCTTGCTCTCATCCTGGTCGCGATCAGATTCTGGCCTCGCGCTGACGTGGGTAGTTTTGAACGAAAATAATAAAACGGTGAGGGCGATTGCGACCAGTGCAGCAAAAGCTCCCATCAATTTGAAAATTGGTCTCGACTTGTTCATTAACAGAGCTGGAACTGCAAGCAATTTCACTACCTTGTTCATACGAACCTCCTGCAGGTCAAAACCTGAGTTTAGTTAGGCGCGAAGATGCGTGAGTTGCGCCCTTTTTGCATCCGGCAACCAATTGAGTATTTGATCCACTCGCAAATGTAAGGGGAAGTCCTAAAACGACTGGTGCGCCGGATAGTAGGACTCATTCGGCGAGGGTGTCAACAGAATTGTTCAGACACTTTGCGCACCGGCGCCGCGATTTCCGTATCACCGGCCGAACATTGCACCATTTGTGGTAATTGAAGGATTATGGGGCTCGCTGCTTGTCGACGCTGGAAGTTTTCAACTGTGTCATCAAGCCTTGTACATCTGGCATTCCCCATTGCTCGACAATCTTTCCACCTGACAAACGATAGATACGCCGGTCGAGACTTGGGTCGCCGTCAGGTGTCATAAGAATTGATACGAGATTTGATGTGTAAGTTGACGCATTCAGGCCAACGCGCTCATCGAGCGGCACTGGAGTGCCACTCCTTCGTCGCCTGAACCCCACTTGAGTGAATAACCGGCTATTCGGAAATCAGTGTCGATCAAAAAGTTCAACTGCCCTGACCCCGGTTAGGGAAAAGGCGGCGGAACGTCCTGGAAGGCTCAGAGAGAGAAATTCTCCGGTGGAAGCTTTGTTCAGAATTGGCCCGGAATCGGACGGATTGTATCGATTTAAGTTATTGATAATAAACCACTTGTCTTGCTGGCGGAGAGAGGGGGATTCGAACCAAATTCTCACTAAGTAATTTAGATTCAGATTGTATCGAGCGTCACAATGCTCCGTGCTATAGCGTTGCTATAGTTTTCGGGATCGAGGTCACCAGTGGTCAACGTCAGAGTGGCGCTCATGAGGCGTGTGAAAACCGAAGAAGGTTGGCGCTACTATCCCGCAGCATACTCACCAAACGGGAGAGTAAAGCCAGGCATAGCGGTCGTCGCCGGGAACGAAGTCAAGCATCGAGTCGGCTACTACGCACTCAGATATTGCAAAGGACCCAAGCCTGCTTTTGAGCCATTGAAGGGAGTCAGCCCTGCCGAGGCCGAGGCAAGGCGGCGGAAGAAAGAGTCGCAACTGTCGCTGTCTATCGCGGCTCAGAAAGTTGACCTCAAAGTTGAACCAATCGATCCTCAACGCAAACTTCTGAGCGCACAGCTAAGACAGTTTCTCGATGCAACCGTCGCAAGGGGTTCGCTGGAGGCTGCTGAAGTTTACGAACTCGCTTGCAAAGAATTTCTCAGCGGTGACTGGGCGACGATACGTGGACGAAGTTGGTCCCCAGGATGTCGTAGCCTTTCAGAAAGCACTCTTTGCCCGTGGCATGAGCCAGCGGACTGTGAGCAATCGACATGCGAGTGTAAAGGCATTTTTCCTGTTTTGCGGCTTGGACACGAAAGCGTTGCCAAAGCCGCCGAAGTACGACAAGACCATGCCAGAGATTTACACAGACAAAGAGCTCACCGCGTTCTTCGCAGCCGTGACTTCGCCGAAAGAGAATTTGCTCTTTCGCGTTTTCATCGAGACCGGGGTCAGGGAGCAGGAAGCGATGTACCTCGAGTGGAAGGACGTCGACCCAGATCAAAAGATCCTAAGTCTCAAATCCAAGGTGAAACGGTTCGGCTTCAGGTTGAAGGACTTCGAAGAGCGAGAGCTGCCGCTCAGCGACGATATCCTGGAGCGACTCGCGGCCTATAGGAAAGAACAGGCAGGGCGCGATACGCTCATTTTTTCGCTGCGGGGCCATCCAGATGGGCACATGCTCCGCACACTAAAGCGGCTGGTCAGAATTGCGAAGCTCAATTGCGCCGAATGCGATGGCTGCATGAGCAAATCCAAGGAATGTGGAAGATGGTATCTTCACAAGTTCCGTGCGACTTACTGCACGAAGCTTCTTCGCGCAGGAGTGGATATTCGAACGGTGCAGGCCATGATGGGGCATTCCGATTTGGAGAGCACGATGCGGTATTTGAGACCCGCCGAAAATGTGCAACTTCAGGACGTAGTTAACCGGGTGAGATGGAATTAAAGAAGGAAAGCCCGACGCTGCAGACGCCGGGCCAGGTTATGCCGCAATCCTGTGAGACTCCAGCCACACCGCGATTTCCTGCGGGTCAAATCTGACTGTGCTACCGATGCGGTAATGAGGGATCTGGCGCAGCTGCGCCAACCGATATACATGCTTGACTGACCAACCGGTCGACTCCGAAATGATTTCGGCGTTGACGAGCCGCGGCAAGCATGAGGGCATTTGTAGTATGGGTTGTTTCTTCTTACATATTGTGATGCAAGTCCTTTTATTCAGGATTGCCAGATGGCCACGCGCGTAGGAAGGCCCGGTTAGGCAGCAGCCCAACCAAATTGCTTCCACTACGTTGACCGCGTATATTGTAGACCCGCATTCCGGCTGACACTGTGATCAGCATCAGCCCAGACCACCATTTATCGGATAGGGGGAA
>CAVXDG010000016.1:0-40412 GCA_963760475.1 uncultured Acidobacteriaceae bacterium
CGCGCCAGCGTGTGCTGCTCGACGGGCTCGACTTCGCGGCGCAGCTTGGCGAGTGATTTGCGGCGAATCTGGCGCAGGATTTCCGCGTCGCACCACTCGCGATGAAGTCCGCCGGGACGGAAACCGCCTTCGAGGACGCGCCCTTCTGCGGCAAGAGAGCGAAGCGCATTTTCAACGGCGGCCGCATCGAGGGCAAAGCGCTCTGCGGCCTCGCGCAGCGTGAAGGGGCCGTGGGTGCGGGCGAAGCGGCGGACGAGTTCGAGGACGGGATGCGCGACGGGCTCAAGCAGCGCGACGGCAAGGCCGGGCGGCAGCGGGATGCCGAGGGCATCGCGATAGCGGGCCGCATCTTCGGCGGCGATCAGGCGGCGTTCTCCGGCAATGCGCAGTTCGAGCAGGCGGCGCGCACGGACGAGGCGGGCGACCGATTCGAGCAGAGTCGGTCGGCAACGCGTCGCGCCATCTCTGCACGCGAGAGATCGCCCAGACGCAGGCAGAGATCGTGAATGCCATCGGCGGAGCGCGCGCGATAGTTTTCGGCGAGGCACTGCGCGGTCTCTTCCACTTCGGCGATGGCGTCGGCGTCGAGCAGTTCGCGCAGGTCGGCTTCGCCGAGCAGTTCGCGCAGCTGATCCTGATCGATGGTGAGCGCCTGGGCGCGGCGCTCGGCCAGCGGCGCATCGCCGTCGTAGAGAAAGTTGGCCACGTAGCTGAAGAGCAGCGACGCGGCGAAGGGCGAAGGCTTGCGCGTTTCGACGACGTGGACGCGGAGCTGGCGCTGCTCGATGGCGCGCAGGGTTTCAATCAGCGCGGGCATGTCGAAGACGTCGCGCAGGCATTCGCGATAGGCCTCGAGCAGCAGCGGGAACGACGGATAGCGCGAGGCGACGCTGAGCAGATCGTAGGAGCGCTTGCGCAGCTGCCACAGCGGCGAGCGCTGCATCGGCACGGCGGCGCGGCAAGCAGCAGCGCGCGGCCGGCGGCCTCGCGAAAGCGGCCGGCGAAGAGCGCGGTCGAGCCAAGCTGGCGCAGGACGAGCTGCATGGCTTCGGCGGATTCGACGAGGAACCAGTCGGGATCGGGCGGCTCGTCGGTATCAGGAAAGCGCAGCACGAAGCCGTCGTCGCCCCAGAGCGTTTCCACTTCAGGGCCGCCGGCGGCGCGGATGCGCGCGCTGACCGCCATGGCCCAGGGAATGTGGATGCGGCTGCCGAAGGGCGTGAGCACGCAGACGCGCCAGTCGCCGAGTTCGTCGCGGCCGCGCTCGATCACGATGGTGCGATCGTCGGGCACCTGGCCGGTGGCGGCTTCCTGGTCGGCGAGAAACTGCAGCAGATTTTCCGCGGCGCCGGGATCGAGATCGTGTTCGGCGACGAGGCGGGTGAGCGCGGCGGGCTTGGGCAGCGCGCGCAGTTCGCGCACCAGCGCGCCGATGCGGCGGCCGAATTCGAGCGGACGGCCGGGACCGTCGCCTTTCCAGAAAGGCATTTTGCCGGGCTCGCCGGGAGCGGGAGTGACGAGGACGCGGTCGTGGGTGATGTCGACGATGCGCCAGGTGGATGCGCCGAGGATGAAGGTCTCGCCGGGATGCGATCTCGAAGACCATCTCTTCGTCGAGTTCGCCGACGCGGACGGCCTTGCCTTCGCTGTAGGCGAGGAAGACGCCGTAGAGGCCGCGGTCGGGAATGGTGCCGGCGTTGAGAATGGCGAGGCGGGCTGCGCCGTCGCGGGCGGTGACGACGTTGCGGATGCGGTCCCAGGTGAGGCGCGGGCGGAGTTCGGCGAATTCGTCGGAGGGGTAGCGGCCGCTGAGCAGATCGAGCACGCCTTCAAAGGCTCGAGCGCGTGAGGCCGCCGAAGGGAGCGGCGCGGCGGACGAGGTCGAAGAGGCAGTCGACGCTGACTTCGGGCTTGGGGTCGGCGCGTCGGATTGAGGTTTGTGGTCTCCCATCCCTTTCGTCAGAAAGACGGCGAAATCGGACGGGGCAGGCCGAGCTTTCTTGCGCTCGAGTCTTCGTGGCGCGAGGCTGCGCAGCGCTGGGCGGGTGGGCGACGATGGCGACCAGCTGCTGCGCGAGCACGTCGAGCGGGTTGCGCGGGAAGCGCGTGGACTCGATGTGGCCCTCGTGCATGGCGCGGGTGACGGCGGCGCAGGCCACGAGGTCGGCGCGGTACTTGGGAAAGAGGATGCCTTCGCTGACCGCGTCCACGTGGTGACCGGCGCGGCCGATGCGCTGCATGCCGCTGGCGACCGAGGGCGGCGCTTCGATCTGGATGACGAGATCGACGGCGCCCATGTCGATGCCGAGTTCGAGCGTGGAGGTGGCGCAGAGGGCGCGAATCTGGCCGGCCTTCAACTGCTCTTCGATGACGGAGCGCTGCGCGGCGGCGAGCGAGCCGTGATGGGCGCGGGCGATGGGCTCGCCGGCCAGTTCGTTGAGCGCGCCGGCCAGCCGCTCGGCCACCTGGCGGCTGTTGACGAAGAGGATGGTGGAGTTGCGCTCGCGAATGATTTCAAGCAGGCGCGGATGAATTGCGTTCCAGATGGAGACGCGGCGCGGCATCTGCGAGGCGGGCCCGCTGGGGATCTCCTCCCTGCCGTAGGCGCGCCATGTCTTCAACCGGAACTTCAATGCGGAGCTTGAGCTGCTTGGGCGCGCTGGCGTTGACGATGGTGACGGGACGGTAGCGAAGGGGCGCAGCGTCGGGGAATCGAGGCCAGTCACGGATCGCTCCGAGGCCTCATCTAGAACTTGAGCTTTGGTCCTGGAATTATCTGAAATGTCGGATGACAGCAGGGTTGTGGCTTTTCGAGTTCCAGTTTTTCCCAGGATTTCCACACCGCCGAGGAAGCGCGCTACTTCTTCAAGCGGACGCTGAGTGGCGGAGAGGCCGATGCGCTGGAGGCGGCGTTTGGTCAGGGCTTCAAGGCGCTCGAGCGAGAGGGCAAGATGCGCGCCGCGCTTGGTGGGAACGAGGGCGTGAATCTCGTCGATGATGACGGTGTCGACGGTGCGCAGGGCCTCGGCGGCCTGCGAGGTGAGCAGCAGGTAGAGCGACTCGGGCGTGGTGATGAGGATGTCGGCCGGATGGCGGCGAAAGCGGGCGCGCTCGCGCTGCGGCGTGTCGCCGGTGCGGACGCTGATGGCGGGCTCGTGGAAAGCGACACCCATGCGGCGGGCCATGTTGGCCATGCCGGCGAGCGGCGAGCGCAGGTTGCGCTCCACGTCGACGGCGAGCGCCTTGAGCGGCGAAACGTAGACGATGCGGCAGCCTTGGTTCGCACTCTGCCGGTCGCGGGATGGAGCATGAGCCGGTCAAGACACCAGAGAAAGGCGGTGAGGGTTTTGCCGGTGCCGGTGGGGGCCAGGATGAGGGCGCTTTCGCCGCGGGCGATGACGGGCCAGCCCATCCGCTGCGGGGCGGTGGGCGCGTCAAAGACGGCGCGGAACCACTCCGCCGTGACGGGATGAAAGCAGGCAAACGGGTCGGAGACGCATTCCGGGGCAGACAGGGGTGCGCTGGAGTCTCCGCCGGGTCTTGAGGATCTGAGATCGGTCTGGGGATGCGCCGTTCGGCAGACATGACTCTACGAGAATAGCGCGAGTGCGGCGAAGAGGAAGCGAAGATTGCAGGCGTTAGGGGTAGGAGACCAGGGAACCAGACCGTAGATTGGCTGACTGCGTCAACGCTTCTAGGGCCTGCCGAGCAGTTGTGAATCGTGGTCACGGGCACAGTCTGTGCATCCTTCGCACATTCACTTTAATCAGAAGAGCATAGGCTCTCTGCAGGGCAGACTCGGAACTTAAGCTGGGAGAACGAATGCGCCCTCATCTCGCTACAATTCTGGATGACTTTCGCCGATTCGGTCGCGAAATTGCGGTGGTCCTCTTGCAGGGAGACCGGCGGCGGGTGACGACCTACGGGGAGATGGCGCGGCTGGCGGGACGGTTTGCAGCCTTGCTGGAACAGCGAGGCATTGGACCTGGCGATCGGGTGGTGCTTTGGGCGGAGAACAGCGCCGAGTGGGTTGCGTCGTTCTACGGCATTATGATGCGCGGGGTAATGACGGTTCCTCTGGACGCATACGGCAGCGTTGAGTTCGCACGACGCGTGGCGGAGGATGTGGGACCGAAACTGGTGGTTGGCGATGCGGGGCTGGTGAAAAACCTGTGTCGCTGGCCCAAGCTGTTCTTCGAGGAGTGGGCTGATTCCCTGCCTTTGCTGGAAGTGGGCCCGGTGGCTGGGTTGAAGCATTCCACACCGCTTCAGATTCTGTTCACCTCGGGAACAACGGGCGAACCGAAGGGTATCGTGCATACGCATGGCAACGTGCTGGCGAGCGTAGATCCGATCGAGCGTGGTGCGCAGCGGTACATGCAGTACGAGCGGATTTTTCATCCACTTCGCTTTCTGCACACGCTGCCGCTGAGCCACGTGTTCGGTCAGACGATGGGGTTGTGGGTGCCGGCAATCTTTGCCGCCGAGGTGCATTTTGAGAATCGGCTGGCAGCGCCGCGGCTGATCGAGGCCATCAAGCGGGAGAAGATCAGCGTGCTGGCCGCCGTGCCGCGCGTCATGGCGCTGCTGAAGGCGCATCTTGAATCGACGAACCCAGGATTGGCAGAGCGGGTGGAAGCAGCCAAGGACGTGAATCCATGGTTAAGGTGGTGGGTGTTTCGCGATGTGCATCGACGACTGGGACTGAAGTTCTGGGCTCTGATCTCCGGGGGCGGCGCCCTGCCCCGGCCGCTGGAGCAGTTCTGGAGCACACTGGGCCTGGTGGTAGTGCAGGGTTATGGCATGACCGAGACCACGGCGCTGATCACGCTGAATCATCCGTTCCACGTATCGAGCGGGACGATTGGCAAGCCACTGCCAGGGCGCGAGGTGAAGATCGGTCCGGACGGCGAGGTGCTGGTCCGCGGAGCCATGATCTCAAACACTACATGGAGCGGCGGGGCGCTACGTGTGCGGGAGGACGAGTGGCTGGCTACGGGGGACATTGCCGGGGAGCAGGCTACCGGTGAGCTGAAGTTCCTGGGGCGCAAGAGCGAAGTGATTGTGACCGCGGCAGGCGTGAATATTTACCCCGAGGATCTGGAAGCAGTCATCGAACAAGAGCACGGCGTGCGTGGATGCGTGGTGGTCCCAGCAGAGACGGCGATCGGTCCGGAGCCCTATGCGGTGATGGCCATGCGTGGCGACGAGAGCGAGGTAGCGACGGTGGTGGAGCATGCCAATACGCAGCTTGCCGAGTTCCAGCAGGTGCGCCGGTGGGCGGTGTGGCCGGAGCCGGATTTGCCGCGCACGTCGACCGGCAAAGTGCGGCGCAAGGTGGTCGCGGCGTGGGTGGCAGAGAAGTTCCACGCTCAAACCAACGGTGCGATGGGAACCGCGACCGTGAGCCGCGGAGACTGGCTGTATGCGCTGGTGGCGGAGGTTGCTGGCGAGCATCCTGCGGGCGGCGATGAGCTGCGTCTGAGTGAGGATTTTCATTTGGACAGTCTGGGCCGCGTGCAACTGGCGGCCGCGCTGGAGGAAGGGCTCGGCGTCCTGCCCAGCGAGCACGCACTTGACGAGATGCGGACACTGGGAGAATTGCGCGCGCTGGCGGGAGGGGGCGACGGCGGAGGCCGAAGATCACGGAATAGGGAGCAGGAAACAGGGAGCAGGAAGCAGCAAGGCTCACCCGCGACGGCGAATGAAACAAGCGAGATTCAACAGGAGGGTTCGCCAGCGGCGACAGACCTGGTACGCGACATGCGGGAAAACTCGGCGTGCCTCTATCCGCACTGGCCGTGGTGGACGCCGGTGGCGTGGATCCGGTCGGCATTTCTGGAACTAATCGCGCAGCCTCTGATGGGTCTTTTGGCCAAGCCGCGGGTGGTTCGAAACGGCGCGTTCGACGTGTCTGAACCGATGCTGGTGATCGGCAACCACGTGACGGCGTTCGACGGGCCGCTCATCGAATTCGCGCTGCCGGGTGCGATGCGCCGGCGGATGGCGCTCGCCATGTCCGGCGAGATGCTCGAGGATTACCGGCACTTCCGCAATCCCCAGCGAGCGGCTGGACGGAGCCGGTTCATGCTATTGGGGCCGGCGGCGTATTTCCTGATTACCGCGCTCTACAACGTGTTTCCACTCCCGCGTCGGCGCAATTTTCAGCGCAGCTTTGCGCATGCCGGCGAGGCACTGGATCGCGGCATGCGCGTGATGGTGTTTCCCGAGGGGACGCGCTCAGAGGCTGGCGAGCTGGCGAGCTTCATGCCCGGAATCGGCCTGTTAGTGAAACAGGCGCACGCCCCGGTGTTGCCCGTAGCGATTCGGGGCTTGGGGGAATTGAAAGCACAAAGTCGCGGATGGTTTCGCTCAGGAAGGATTGAAGTGCATGTGGGTGAGCCGCTACGCTTCGGACCCGAGGCAACTGTAGCCGAGATCACCGAACGACTACGGATCGCGGTGAGTGCGTTGCTGAGCGAAGGGTAGTCGATTCAGCAATCAATCGCGAGGAATGCTCAGTGAGCTGTCTCGTCGGGAATGAGCGCTTGAGACTCTCTGAGGAGACTCGAGCGCGCGACTCCATAGAATTCCTGGGTAGCGCCGCGGTGCCCGCTGCAGCGTGCAAACAGCTTCAGGCCAAGGCCGGTCGGCGCCAACTCCGTGCCTTCGATGGGCGTAAAGGATTCGGTTCGGGCCGAGGTCGTCAGCAGCCCTATCTCGGATAGATATTCCAGATCGCGTTGAATGCGGATCATGTCGCGCGAGCCGGTAATCTGAATCATTTCGCGCGCCGAAAGCGTGATGGGGCGCGAGGAAATTCGCTCGATACCGGTCATGAACTTGGTTGCCTTGGAGCAGGCGGCGCTCAGAATGCGGACATGAGAGGCAGTGAGCTGGCAAAGCATGTTCACAAAGGAGAGGTTCGAATCGTCATTGCCGCCGAGCGAGCAGGAGGTGGCAAGCAACCCGGCCCAGAGATGCTGGGTGGACTCGGCATCGGCCCAGGATCCTTCTTCAACGATGCGCAGGACCAGCGAGGCAGGCGCGCGGAGACGATCGGCGTTGGGCGCGAACGAGACCATTCGTTCGGCGGTGAGGACGATGGCCATCGCGCTGGCGACGCGGAAATTGCTGAGCCCTTCGCGCAACAGGCGCCCCAGATCTTCAGTGGCCTCAGGGCAGATGCGGTGTAGAAAAGCGAGGGCGCCGGCCATGCGAAACTCGCGCAGAATGTCTTCAGGTTCGGTTTGCTCGGCCGCGCTCTTCAGCGGGCTTTCCCACAGGCGCAGATCCACTCCGTTGGGCAGCACGAAGGACATGGCAACGCCATCGTCCCCCCAGCGCACGGCTCTTGCCTGCACAGCAACGCGACGCTCGAAGTTTCCCTCGAGGGGCCCTTTTCTCTGCAACGTCATAGAAACCACATCCCCGGGCGCCCAGCGCTCACGGGTCAGCAGATAAACGCCGGTGGAACTGATGTCGCGCACGCTCGCCGATTTGGCGAGAGTGCCGACCCACAGGTAGGCGGCGAGTTCGGGCGAGGTTCTTCGTTCACTCCGACGGCGATCGGGAGGCGAGTGCTTGAGGGACGAACCATTGCCAAGATTCATTGGAACTCCGGTGTTAGGCCTGGGATGAGGCGGTCCGCTGAGTTCTATCGCCGCGACCTCACTGCCAAAGGGGCTGGCAGGGGCCAAAAGCAGCCTGATCACCAGAGGATTCTACTCCTGAGAATCCCTCTTTTGTAGCAGAATAGCTGCCCCTTTCGATGCAATCATGCATTACTTTCGGCATATCCAACAGTGCTGGAGGTGCGCGGCTGTTGTGGCCCGGAAGCCTGTGAAAGCGGTCAAGAGCCGGTCCGCGGATGGAAGTGGCAGGTGCCCCCGGCCAGGACCGCGTTCCAGAGCGAGGGGTCGGCGGGCTGCTCGGCGGAGCCAAGAAAAAGAATGCCGTCGGGGGCGAGCAGGCGGTGAATGCCGGCCAGGAGCGTGCGCCGCGTCTCCTGGGAGAAGTAGAGCATGACGTTGCGCAGGAAGATGACGTCGAACCGCTCGTGGAAAGGCAGGGGCGGCTGGCAGAGGTTGGCCTGCCGAAAGTTGCACAGATGACGCAACTCTTCTTTGGCGATCCAGTCCTCGCCGATGTGGTCGAAGTAGCGGACGACGTAGCGGGCAGGCAGACCGCGATTCATCTCGATGCGGTGATAGGCGCCGCGGCGGGCGCGCTCGACGACCTCGCTGGAGAGATCAGTGCCGTCGATGCGAATGTTCCAGGTCGCGAGATGCGGGAAGTGTTCGCGCAGCAGCATGCCGATCGAGTAAGCCTCCTGGCCGGTGGAGCAGGCGGCGCTCCAGAAGCGAAGGGTGCGCGTGACGCGGCGGGCTTCAATGAGGGTGGGCAGCAACTCGGTGCGCAGCAGTTCGAAGGGACGCCTGTCGCGAAAGAAGCTGGTCTCGTTGATGGTCATCGCCTCGGCGATGGCGCGCTCGAGCGACGGATTCTTGCGGATGCGGAGGTGTTCGACGAGTTCTTCCAGATGGGTCATGCCCTGGTTGCGCAGCAGCTTCGAGAGGCGGGTCTCGAAGAGATAGTCGCGCGAGGGGTCGAGCACGTTCTGCGAGAGGCGGCAAGACGAGCTGACGCAGATAGCCGTAGTCGACGTTCGCTGTTGCATTGATCACTGAACCACCGCCTCGCGCAGATCACTGCGGCTGGGTTGTGTGCGGCTTGCAAGCCGAAGGATTTCAGGGGCAATTTCGAGCATGGGAAGAACGCGCTGGGCCAGTCCGGCGCGCGCCACGGCGCCGGGCATGCCCCAGACCGTGCTGGTGGCCTGGTCCTGCGCGAGCACGGTACCTCCCTGGTCGCGAATCAGCCGCGCGCCGACAAGGCCGTCCGAGCCCATGCCGGTGAGCACGACGGCGAGGACGCCGGCGCCATAGTGTGCCGCCGCCGAGCGAAAGAGCACATCGACGGCGGGGCGGCAGTGATTCTCGGGGGGCGCCTGGGTCAGATGCAGGGTGGCCGGCAAGCCTGCGCGCGAGGGCGCGAGAGTCTCCAGATGCCAGTTGCCGCGGGCGATGCAGATGTGACCGCGGCGGACAGGATCGCCTTCGGCGGCCTCACTCACCTTGAGACTGGCAGCGCTGGCTGAGGCGCTCGGCGAGGAGGCGGGTAAACAGTTCCGGCATGTGCTGCACGATGAGGATGGGCAAGGGAAAGCTCGCCGGAAGCGCGGGCAGCAGAACGTCGAGCGCCGCCGGACCGCCGGTCGAGACGCCGATGACGACGACGGTCGGCGACGGCCGAGATCGCCTGCGGTGCGCGCGGAGCAAGGGCAGTGTCGGAGCGGTGCCGGGACGCCGCGGCGCCAGAGGAATGCGTCGTGCGGGGCAGACTCGAGACGGCTGGTCGAGCGCTGCGATCTTGGGCAGAAGCTCCTGGGCGAGCGCGTCCGAATTGCCTCGCCGGCCGGCTTGGCCGGTGGGCTTGGCGACATAGTCGGATGCGCCGCCGGCCAGAGCCTCAATGGTGACGCGGGCGCCGCGCTGGGTCAGCGAGCTGCACATGATGACCGGCATCTTGTGTCCGCGCGCGCGCAGCTTGCGCAGGGTGACCAAGCCGTCCATCACCGGCATCTCGACATCGAGCAGAACCAGGTCGGGACGGATGATCGTCGAGGCTGCCGAGCGCCGATGTCGCCGTCGGCCGCGGTTCCGGCCACTTCAAGCCGGGCATCGGAGCGACGACGGAGCGCAGCAGGCTGCGCATCACGGCCGAGTCGTCGACGATGAGAATGCGGGTGCGGCGCGTCGGCGGCCATCGATTCAGGCCTCCACCAGGCCGAGCATGGCCAGCTTTTCGGTCAGGGCCTCGTCGTCGAAGGGCTTCATCAGGTACTCGTCGGCGCCGGCGTCGAGGGCGCGCACGATGAAGTCGTTTTCGGCCTCGGTGGTGACCATCATGACCTTGATCGCCGCTGAAGCCCTCGGCGCGCAGGTGCTTGAGCATCTCCAGGCCGTTCATGACCGGCATGTTCCAGTCGACCAGCGCGAGGTCGAAGGTCGTGCTCGCCGTGGAGCAGGTCGAGCGCCGGCCTGGCCGTCGGCGGCTTCTTCGCACTCGATTCCCTTTTGCTTCGAGCAGGCCGCGCAGATAGCCGCTCACAAAGCGGGAGTCGTCGACAATCAGTGCTCGCATACGTTCCTCCTGCAGCGTTAGGCCGCTTCGGCCAGCGCCCGAGCCGCACCGGGTCGAGCCGCTCGGGATCGAGCATGACCAGCAGGGCGTTCTTTCAGCTTGTAGGCGCCGGCGAACAGATCGCGCCGCGCGCTCGTCGAGGATCGACGGATTGGGTTCGTGGTCGGCGGAGGAGACGGTGAGCACCTCGCCCACGGAATCGACCAGCAGACCGAAGCAACCGCCCGGCTTTCCAGCACCAGAATGTCCTGCGGCCCGTCGAGCGGAGGCAGGCCCAGCAGACTGGCGCAGGCTCACGGTGGTGAGCACGTCGCCGCGATAGTGCACCAGTCCGCCGACAAAGCCGGGCGCCAGCGGAACAGGCTGCGGCCGCGCGGAGCCGACGATTTCCAGAATGTGCGTGATGGGCACGCCGAACGAGGTCTGCCCCAGACGCACGGAGCAGATCTCCACCAGTCGCCGCGGTCTGATTTCTCCTTGCGGCGCATGGCTGCATTCGGATGACTCATGACAGTGTCTCCGCAGCTGGGCTCCACTGGTTCTCGAACCCGAGCATCTGCCAGGCAGATCGGCGACGCCGCCCAGATCGACGACGCCGGTGACGCGACTCCTTGAGCAGCGTGACGCCGCCGGTGCGCTGGCTGGTGCCGGCCTCGAACAGGTCGCCGCCGGCAGCCACGTCGAGCACATGCGAGACCGCGATGCCCACGTGGCGGTTGCCTTCGCGGCAGACGACCACAATGATCTGCGCCTCGGGATTGTCCTCGGCGGCGGCCAGCACGCCGCCGGAATCTTCGACCGGCAGCAGCTGGCCTTCGAAGTTGAGGACCGGGCGGTAGCCGACGTACTCGATGCGCGAGAGCGGAATCTGCTCGATGCGCAGCACGTCGGCCAGCGGCACCGCGGCCCGGCGTCCGGCGACCTCGACCAGCAGGTACTCCGCGGCCTTGGTCGGTGTCGGCTGCCTCGTCCTCGGCGGCGCGCGCTGCTTCTTCTTCGCCGCTCATGGTCACTCCCGCTTTCAGGGCAATCGCTCCGGGATCGAGAATCAGCGCCAGATCGCCGTTGCCCAGCACGGTTGCGCCGGAGTAGAGGCCGATGTCCTTGAGCACCGCGGAGAGCGGCTTGACGACGATCTCTTCCGGATCGGCCAGCCCATCGACGACCAGGCCGAAGCGGCGGCCGTCGGCATCGAGCACGGCGATGAAGTTGTCGCGCTCCGCGCGCGACGTCGCGCTCGCCGGCCGGGCATCAGCAGCCGATCAAGAAAGACCAGCGGCAGCAGCTTGCCGCGCAGCCGGTAGAGCGGCGCATCTTCGATCCATTCGATCGCCGTGGCGGCCTGCTCCGGCGGGATGTGCACCAGTTCGGAGAGCGCGCCCTGCGGCAGCGCGAAGCTCTGCTTCACGCTGCGCACGATGAGCGCGGGAATGATGGCCAGCGTGAGCGGAATGCGCAGGCGCAGCGTGGTTCCCTTGCCGGCGCGCGAGTCGATCTCGACCTTGCCGCCGATCTTCTCGACGTTGGTGCGGACCACGTCCATGCCCACGCCGCGGCCGCTGACGTTGGTGACTGCGGCGGCGGTGGAGAAGCCGGGAAGAAAGATCAGTTGCAGCAGTTCGCGCTCGACGAGCTGCGCGGCGCGTTCGGCGGCGATGAGGCCGCGTTCGATGGCCTTCTGCGCGCACCTTTTCGACGGCAATGCCGGCGCCGTCGTCGGAGACTTCGATGATGACGTGGCTGCCCTCCTGCATGGCGCGCAAGCTTGAGCGTTCCTTCGGGATCCTTGCCTGCGGCCTCGCGCACCTCCGGCGGCTCGATGCCGTGATCGAGCGAGTTGCGGACCGCATGCGTCAGCGGATCCTTGATGGCTTCGAGCAGGCTCTTGTCGAGCTCGGTGTCCTGGCCCTCGATCTGCAGGCGCACGCGGCGGCCGAGCGACTGCGAGAGGTCGCGCACGATGCGCGGCATCTTGGAGAAGATGTTCGAGACCGGCTGCATGCGCGCCTTCATCACGGTCTCGCGCAGGTCGGCCGTGACCATGTCGAGGCGGCGCGACAGCAGCGTCATGTTGGGATCGGCCGACGGTGGCCTGCAGCACCTGGTTGCGGGTGAGCACCAGTTCGCCGACCAGGTTCATCATCCGGTTGAGCAGGGTCGACGTCGACGCGCAGCGTGCTTTCGGCTGCGGTGGTCGCCGGCCGCGTTGCGGGGACGCGTCGTCTCGGCTTCAGGAGCGTCGGGAACTGCGACCGGCGACGGGACGGTTGCGAGCGGAGCGCTGCGCCTCGAGCGGCGCAGGAGCGGAGGCCGCTTCAGGCGGGCAGCGCGGCTTGCGAGGCACGGACGTCTTGGCTGCGCTCGCATTGCGCGCGGGCCGGCCGCCGTGCTGTTTCTTCCTGAACGGGCTGACTGCAACTCTTCGAGTTGGCGATCAGCGCCGCGTCGTCGCCTTCGCCCTCGCTGCCCTCAGCCTCGATCGTCTTGAGAATCGAACGCAGCGCCGTCGAGCAGACTGCAGCAGCCCGGTGATGATGGGCCGGTCGGCGGCCAGCTTACCATCGCGCAGCAGGCCGAGCAGATTTTCGCCGGCGTGGGCCAGCTTTTCCAGCCGCTTGAAGCCCAGAAATCCAGTCGTTCCCTTGATCGTGTGCACGGAGCGGAAGATCTCGCCGAGCAGGGCGGCGTCTCCGGGCCGCTCTTCAAGACTCGGTCAGGCAGCGCTCCATGCGGTCCAGCCCTTCCTGGCTTTCGATCAGGAATTCTCTCGTCAGTTCATCCATTGCATCCACTGTCTCCGCTTCCGGTGCAAGAATCGCGGTGCGGCAAGCTCCACTGGCTTTATCGGATGAGAGGGAGGAGAACTTGAGCGGACGCCAACCTGCGCGCCGGGAGAGGCCTGGGTGTACAGCGGCAGCAGGGAATCGATTAGCCTCAAAGTTCGCGCATCTGCGCGGAGGCCCGATGACAGAAGCCTCAGGACAAGGCGCTCAGCAATTTGATGGACCGGCGCGTCACGGCGGCGGCGCGAACTCCTATTCGCCCTACTCGCAGTTTCAGAGTGGGCGCGGCGCTGCGGCTGACGAACGGCGCGATCGTGACCGGAACCAATGTGGAGAACGTCAGCTACGGTCTGACGATCTGCGCGGAGCGGTCGGCGCTGGTGCGGGCGGTGTCCCGATTCGGGCCGGGGATTCGCGTGCGAGCCGTGGCGGTGGCCAACCTGAACGAAGCGGCGAGCCCACCCTGCGGCGCCTGCCGGCAGATGCTGGCCGAGTTCACTGAATCCGATGCGCCGGTTGCATTTCCCGTTCAGCCGCACGGCGCCGCGTGTTGATGCCTTTCGCTGAACTGATGCCGCATGGCGACGTCGAGCTGAAGCTCGAAGTAGAGACGAGGAACAAGCGCATGAGCGCAATCAACGAGCGATGCCGCTGACGCTGCCGGGCAGGCTCCGCTGCCGCTGCACATGATCGATCTGATCCGGAAGAAGCGGGACGGCGGCGCGCTGGATGCGCGCGAGATTGGGTTTATGGCCGCGGGCGCGGCGGATGAGTCGATTCCGCCGGAACAGCTTGCGGCATGGCTGATGGCCGCGTGGCTGCGCGGGCTCTCGCTGGAGGAGACGCGCGCGCTGACGCTGGCCATGCGCGACTCGGGCGAGAAGTTCATCGCCAGCCGGCTGGGCAAGAACGCAGTCGACAAGCACTCGACCGGCGGGGTGGGCGACAAGACAAGCTTTCTGGTTGCTCCGCTGGCGGCGGCCTGCGGCGTGGCCGTGCCGATGATCAGCGGGCGCGCGCTGGGCCACACCGGCGGGCACGCTGGACAAGCTGGAGTCGATTCCGGGCTACCGCACGGCGCTGACGCTGGCGGAATTTGAGAGCGGTGCTGGCGCAGTGCGGCGCGTCGATCGTGAGCCAGACGCCGCGGCTGGTTCCGGCCGACCGGGTGCTCTATGCGCTGCGCGACCGCACGGCGACGGTGGAGAATCCGGGGCTGATCTGCGCGTCGATTTTGAGCAAGAAGCTGGCGGCCGGACTGGACGCGCTGGTGCTCGATGTGAAGACCGGCTCGGGCGCTTTTCTGCGCAAGCGAGGAAGACGCGGAGTATCTTGCGGCGCTGATGGTGGCGACGGCAGAGGCCGCGGGAACGCGCACTGTGGCGCTGCTGACCGATATGAGCCAGCCTCTGGGTCGCGCGGCCGGCAACTGGATTGAGATTGTGGAATGCATGGAACTGCTGCGCGGCGAGCGGCCGCGCGGAGAGCGAAGACCTGCGCGAGCTGTCGCTGCATTCTGGCCGGATGGATGATTCATCTGGGCGGCAAAGCGGCGACGCCGGAGGACGGCTATCAACTGGCCGAGGCCGCGCTCGACGGATGGAGCGGCACTCGCAGTTTTTTTGAAAATGGTCGAGGCGCAGGGCGGCGATCTGTCAGTCTTCGACGAACCTGAAGGCGTTTCACAAACCAGGCGCGACGCAGGTGGTGGAGGCGTGGGAAAGCGGGTATGTCGCGGAGATGGATACGACGGCGCTGGGCTGGGCCGTGCAGCGCACTGGAGCGGGCCGCGAGAAGGCCGGCGAGCCCGTCGATCCGCACGCGGGTATTGTGTTCCACGCGCGGCGCGGCGCGCGTGTGGAAAAGGGGCAGCCGTTTGCGACGCTGTACGCGACGAAGCCGACGATGCTGGCGGAGCCAGTCGCGATGCTCAAGAAGGCTGTCGTGATACAGGAACATCCTCCGGCTGCGGTTCCGCTGGTCGACCGCGTCTTCACGAAGGACTCCGCCGAGGAGTTTCTTGCGCAGGTGTTTCCCGCCGGCTGAACCGGAAAGGCTCCTCTCACGATACCAGAGCGAAAGGCAGCGCTGCAGAGTCGAGCCGGTGTCTTTGCCGGTTGCTGATAAGGTATTCGAAAGCAACGCTTCTTTTCTGGAGGAGACGCATTGGCGTCGATTCACGGGAGTGCTGGGAATTCTGGCCGTGCTGCTGGCGGCGTGGCTGGGCTCGACCGATCGCAGACATATTCGCTGGCGCACGGTGGCATGGGGCTTGGGCCTGCAGATTGATCTTCGCATTTCTGGTGCTGCGCTTCGACTTCGGGCAGCGCGCGATGACCTGGGCGGGCGGCGTGGTGAACAACATGCTGGCGCTGCACACAGCCGCGGGCACGAAGGTGCTGTTTGGCGCGCTGGGCACGCCCAACACTTCGCTGCGGCTCGATCTTCGCGTTCCAGGTGTTGCCGACGATCATCTTCATCTCGGCATTCTTCGCGGTGCTTTATCACATCGGCGTGATGCAGATCATCATTCGCGGCATGGCGTGGGTGATGCTGAAGACGATGCGCATCTCGGGCGCGGAGAGCATGAACGTGGCGGCCAGCATCTTCATGGGGCAGACGGAAGCGCCGCTGACGATCCGGCCGTTTCTTGTCGAAGGCCACGCGCAGCGAGCTGATGACGATCATGACCAGCGGCATGGCGCATGTCTCGGGCGGCATCATGGCCATGTACATTTCGCAGGGCGTCGAGGCGCGGCATCTGCTGTCGGCGGTGATCATGACTTCGCCGGGAACGATTCTGATGGCCAAGATGCTGGTGCCGGAGACCGAAGTTCCGGCGACGGAAGGCAAGGTCGTGATTCCCGAAGGACGAAGTGCACACGGACGAGAATCTGATTGGCGCGATTGCGCGCGGCACCATCGACGGCGGCAAGCTGGCGATGAATGTGGCCATCATGCTGATCAGTTTTCTGGCGCTGGTGGCGCTGCTCGACAGCCTGCTGGGCTGGGTGCACGTGCATGGCGGTTGCCACTGGGTTCCCGGCAAGCCTGGGCGAGATTCTTGGGCTTCGTGTTTGCGCCGGTGGCGTGGCTGATCGGCGTGCCGTGGCACGATTGCATGGCCGATCGGCAACCTGCTGGGCACGCGCATGGCGCTGAACGAAGTGATTGCCTACATCGCGCTGGGCGCGCAGAAGGCAACGCTCGATGCCGCGGTCGTTCACGATTGCGACGTTTGCGCTGTGCGGGTTTGCGAATCTCGGATCGATCGGCATGCAGATTGGCGGCATCGGCGCGCTGGTTCCGGAGCGGCGCAACGATCTGGCAAAGCTGGGCGTGCGGGCGATGCTGGCGGGGACGATGGCGAATTTGATTTCGGCTTCGATTGCCGGGATGTTTCTGGGATAAGCCTGAGTGACGATGTCGCGAGTGCGACGCGCATTTGGATGCGCGGCACCCGCGTTCGGCACAAGTGCCGAGTACGAGCAACGCCTTGAAACTCAGTGCGATGAACCGCTTTTCTGAAGGCGCCGCGTGCGATAGAAGAGCGTGAGAGCGGTGACCGTACCGCAACTAAGCAGGCTTGCAGCCATACCGAGGATCAGTGAGAGGTCCTGTTGATAGAGGCCGTGCACAATGCCAATGGCCTGCAGGATGCTGAAGCCGCCGAAGGTGATCAGGGAGATGCCTTCGTCGGTCTTCTTGCGCCAGACCGCGAGTGCCTGGGGCACAAAGAGCAGCGCATTGCACAACAGGCCCAGCCCGAAGATGACAGCGACAATCTGTTTCATGTTTTTCTTTCTCTGCAGCAGGTTCGTACAATTGAGCTGAGGCGCTCACTCGCCGAAGCGGGCGACGCTGCGTGCCTTGGCCTTCGCCGCTTCTTCCTCGCGATTCTTCGCGGGAGCGGTGGTTTCGAGGGCAAGCAACAGGCACTTGGAAGCGGCGGCGACCTCATTGACTGCGCAGGCAAACGCCTCTTCGTTGGCTTTGGACGGATGCGTGAAGCCGCTGATCTTGCGCACAAACTGCAGCGAAGCGGCGTGAATCTCTTCGTCGGTCACGGGTGGATCAAAGTTGAACAGAATTTTGATATTGCGGCACATCCAGGGGAAACCTCCGTCTAAAACGATGCGCGATCCATGCGATTCAACCGGGTTGGCGGTGGCCGCCATGCGGACATGCGCGGGACCGCGTGCTTGTAAAATCGAGAAAAATGGTACTTCTAAGGTTAGCTTATGACGTATTTCGATCAAGTAGCCGAGGCAGCAAAATTCCTGCGGACAAGGATGGGCAGGCTCACGCCGCGTGTGGGAGTGGTCCTGGGATCCGGGCTTGGGGCAGTCGCCAGCCGGGTCAGTGAAGGCGTCGTGATTCCCTACAGCGACATTCCCCACTTTCCGCAATCGACGGTGGAGGGGCATGCCGGGCGCATTGTGGCCGGACGCTTAGGCGGGGCTCCGGTGGTGGTGATGCAGGGGCGTGTGCATTTTTACGAGGGCTACACCCAGGCGCAGGTCACGTTCCCGATGCGCGTGCTGGGCGCAGCGGGCATTGAGGCAGTGATTCTGACCAATGCAGCGGGCGGCATCCGGGAGAGCTACGAACTGGGCCAGCTGGTCGCACTCTCCGATCACATCAACATGATGGGCTGGAATCCGATGGTGGGTCCAAATGACGCGCGCTTCGGGCGCAAGAAGAACACCGGACTGCGCTTCTTTGACATGACGGAGGCCTACTCGCAGCGGTTGCGGGGGCTGGCGCAACAAGCCGCGCACGATGAAGGCATCACGATTGCCGAGGGAGTTTATCTTGCCGTGAGCGGGCCAAGCTTCGAGACGCCGGCAGAGATACGCGCGTTCCGGACGCTGGGCGCGGACCTGGTGGGCATGTCGACTGTGCCGGAGACCATTGTGGCGCGGCACATGGGGATCGAGGTGCTTGGAATCTCGTGCGTGACCAACAAGGCGGCCGGCATGAGCGACCGCCCGTTGAGCCACGAAGAGGTGTTTGAGACGGGCAGGCTGGTGGAGCGGCGTCTCTCCGGCGTGCTGGAGCGCCTAGTGGTGTGGATCTCGACGCTGATGGAAGCCGAGGCGTGAGGTGCTGGCCGCGCTGTAAGAACTCAACATTCTCCGCGGAATTGCTTGATCCCCGGCCCCACTCCCTTCTGTCTTGAATCTGAACAAATCGTCCGTCATGGCACCTTTGGAAGGCGTTCTACGCCAAAGGTGGTAGAGCCATTCTTCCTGGTTCAGACGTATGCTCGGTCCAAGTGAAGAAGTAGATACCTTCACTGAAGATTCATTGCCTGACAATGCGGCTTTGGTGCTTGAACGTTAGGTTAAAGACAATGGAAAAGTGGACGACAGTTGCGAAGGACCGGGTGGGCGGATGGTTGCGGATGGGTGTTTCGCCGCGGCGACTGGCTCTGACCCTGGCGCTCGGCTTCGCCATCGGATGTTTTCCAATGTTCGGAATTCCGACGGCCCTGTGCGCAGTGATCGCGATGGCGTTCGGATTGAATGTGCCGGCCATTCAGGCGGCTAACTATGCGGCGATGCCGCTGCAGTTCGCATTGATTCTGCCGTACATGCGGTTGGGCGGCTGGATGTTTTCTTCCGGTCCGC
This sequence comes from uncultured Acidobacteriaceae bacterium, assembly GCA_963760475.1. Classification (GTDB taxonomy): domain Bacteria; phylum Acidobacteriota; class Terriglobia; order Terriglobales; family Acidobacteriaceae; genus Telmatobacter. The sequence continues at coordinate 18,623 of CAVXDG010000016.1, forward strand.
AGTACGGACTCAAGACCCCGGTCCTGACCGGCTCCCCTCTGCAGATGCTATGCGCATCAGGAAATGCGGCCGGGTATGCTCTGGCGGCGTGGCTGGTGGTTGCAGGACCGATGGTGCTGCTGCTGACCTTCGCGCTCACGCCTGTACTACAAAAGGTCCCGTTACTAGCGAGTGAATCAGGCAAATAAGTTTTGTTGGGGATTATCTAACTTACAGTACATTGAATTCAATTACAGTCGTTTAGACCCTATAGAACGTTAGTTAGATGGACGGGGCTCATATAGTTGTCTCAGGGGAAGGCCCACCTTCGGTGCGATAACCATCTCACCAAGGTGGGCAGCTGTACATACCTTCCGGTTTATCGAACTTCCATCCAATCCAACCCACCAACTTAACCGGCCTCGACGAGGCCGTATCTGCGCTGCCACGCCTCTTTGAGGTGAGCCCACACACGCGCTCGTTCCGCCTCTGTCCCCTCCTGTTCCATGCCCTTTTGGGGATGAGCGAAGCGCTCGGCCTCGTGTTTGGCGAGTTCGAGCAACTGGCGGTCGCGGACGAGGTTGGCGACGCGAAACTCGGGCAGGCCCGCCTGGCGGGTGCCGAAGAACTCGCCGGGGCCGCGCATGACGAGGTCGAGTTCGGCGAGTTCGAAGCCGTCCTGGGTGCGGACCATGGCGTTGAGCCGTTCTTCGGCCAGCTGCGAGACGCGCGCGCCGGTCATCGAGGATGCAGTAGCTTTTGGCGGCGCCGCGGCCCACGCGCCCGCGCAACTGGTGCAACTGCGCCAGGCCGAAGCGCTCGGCGTGCTCGACGACCATGACGGTGGCGTTGGGAACGTCGACGCCGACTTCGATGACGGTGGTGGCGACGAGCACGTCGATTTCGCCGCGCTGGAAGCGGCGCATGATGACTTCTTTTTCGTCGGCGTCGAGGCGGCCGTGGAGCAGGCCGACGCGCAGGCCGGCGAGCGGGCCGGTGCGCAGCTTCTCGTGCATTTCGACGGCGGACTTGAGGCCGCGATTTTGCCGTCTGGGTTGGCTTCCTGCGGCACGGCTTTCGGGAACAGCGTCGGCTGTTTTGCCTTTGCGCGCACTGGTTTGCGCTTCGGGGCGGGCTGCGGCTCTGCGGCTGCCGATGCCGTACTGGCGTCGTCGTGCGAGAAGTCGAGTTCGGGCTGGTCGTCTTTGCGCGCCTTCGATGACGGGGTAGACGATGTAGGCCTGGCGCCCATGCGCCACCTGCTTGCGGACGAACTCCCAGACCTCGTCGGCGCGCTCGTCGGGCACGCGGCGGGTGACGATGGGCGTGCGGCCGGGCGGCAGCTCGTCGAGGACGCTGACGTCGAGGTCGCCGTAGAGCGAGAGCGCCAGGGTGCGCGGAATGGGCGTGGCGGTCATGACCAGCACGTCGGGCTCGGGCTGGTTGGGCTTCTTCATCAGCTTGAAGCGCTGCAGGACGCCGAAGCGGTGCTGCTCGTCGACGACGACGAGGCCGAGGCGGTCGAACTCGACTTTTTCTTCGATCAGGGCGTGGGTGCCGATGACCAGCTGCGCTTCGCCGCGATTGATGAGGCCGCGGTTGGCGCGCTTGCGATCGTCGTCGAGCGAGCCGGTGAGCAGCACGATCACGGTAGCGGCGCGAAGAGCGCTCGAGCAGTTTGCGGGCGGCGAGATAGTGCTGCGTGGCGAGAATTTCGGTGGGCGCCATCAGCGCGGCCTGGTAGCCGTTTTCGATGGCGACGAGCATGGCCTGGAGCGCGACGATGGTTTTGCCGGAGCCGACGTCGCCCTGCAGCAGGCGGCGCATGGGGCTGGGCTGGCGCATGTCGGTGACGATTTCGCCGAGGGCGCGTTTCTGCGCGGCGGTGGGATGGAAGGGCAGCACCTCGCGGATGGCCTCGCGCACCTTGTCGGTGGTGGCGAAGGCGATGCCGGCGCGCTCGCTCATGCGGCGGCGCTTGAGTTCGAGGCCGAGTTCGAGGAAGAACAGCTCTTCGAAGATGAGGCGGCGATGGGCCGGCGTGCTGAATGCCTGCAGTTGCGCCATCGGCGTGCCTTCAGGCGGAAAGTGGACTTCGCGCAAGGCTCGTTCGCGGTCGGGCAGGTCGAGGCGCGCAAGCATCGGTGCGGAAGGCACTCCGGGACAGCGCCACGCATCGACTCGAGCAGGTCGAAGATGACCTTGCGCTGCCAGCGCGAGGCCAGGCGGCTTCCGCCCAGCGACTCGTAGACCGGCGTGATGCGGCCGACCTCGAGCAGGCGCGTTTCGGCGTCGTCGCTAGCGTCGGGCAGCAGTTCGAACTGCGGCTGGATCATTTTGAAGTTGCTGGTGGAGCGCGAGGGCTCGACTTTGCCGTAGACGGCGACGGTCTGGCCGGCGTGAAATTTGCCGTTGAGGTAGGTCCCGTGGAACCAGAGGCACTTGAGCGCGTGGCGGCCCTGGCCGATGGTCAGCTCGAAGATGGGCATGCGGCGGGTGCGCAGCAGCGCGGCGCCGCGCACCTCGGCGATGACGCTGGCGGTTTCGCCGGGCTTGAGCTCGTCGAGGCTGCGCGGATTCTGACGGTCCTCATAGCGAAAGGGCAGATGGTAGAGCAGGTCTTCGGCGGTCATGGATGTCTTTGGCGGCGAGCATTTCGGCGACGCGCGGACCGACGCCGCGCACGTACATCACCGGAGTTTCGAGACCAGGCACACCTTGGATGCTAAAGCACGGGATCGCGCGAGTCGGCGTCTGTGTGTGAGCCGCGGCGTGGAAAACCGCGAGCCTCCCAGCGATGTGCCGGGTCGATTATGAATCCTCGCTAAGCTTGAGAGATCGCCGAGCGCGCGCTTCGCACTTCAGCGGCCAGAACGCTGAGCACTTTGATTGAAAGCGAGGGGTTCCCGAGCATCAGATCGGCAAAATCGTCGCGGTTGATATAACCCAGACGAGCGCCTTTCAAAACCTGTGCGGTGAGCGAGTATGGCTGCCCACCAATGAAGCCGGGGAGTCCGAGTAGAGCCCCGGCCGTAACCGCGGTCTTCAGGATGACTTCGCCGGTGAGTGAGGTCATGGTCAGGGTGGCCGATCCTGAGCGCAGAACGTAGAGGCCGGCAGGCTCGTCGCCCTGGCGAAAAAGGACGCGGTCCTGATCACAAACAACTGTCGTGGAGTGCTTCTCAAGTGCATCGAGGAGGTCCTGGTCGGCCACAAAGGCAGATGGGTCGAGTTTCAAGCAAAACCTCCGTGCGCCTCAAACTCAAGCTCCGGCAACAGAGCCGAAGCTTCCGGCGCAACGCCCATTTTGCATGGTGCCATCGTGAGGGGTCTAGAAGTTGTGATTCGCATCACATATTCCGGGTCACGAAGCTGAGAAGCGTCTGTCTGCTCCAAACTCTATGGCGCGGGGGCGGTTGGCGGCGACACCCTCGTCTGGGTGGAGGCGCCCGAATTGCTGTTGGCGGTCTTCGCCAGCAGAATGTAGTCGGCCTCCCCGGTTTTTTCACGCATCAGCACGGACCATCCGGGTGTGTGCTTCAACAGATAGGCCAGCGGCTGGCCCTCGGCCAGCAGAGCATGATCGACGCGATAGAAGTCCAGGACCTCGAGGGATTGGTCGAGATTCATGGCGCCCAGATAGTTCTGCAGGACGCCGTGATGCTCGAAGGTATCCACGCGCGAATCGATCAGGCTTGGCCTCGACTCGAAGGCCATCATGCCGCCCACGAAGTCTGTGTTGAAGGTGCGCCATCCCGGTTGAATTGCGCGAATCAGGTGCAACGGAAATTCGTCCGAGAGCCTGGCCCGCAGTTTCGTTTCTGAAGGAAACATCACCGCAACAAATCCCATCGCAGCGACCGCGATAAGGGCGTTCATCGCCGGAATTGTCTTTTGGTTGGGCTCCGCGGAGAAGCTGCGAGCAATATCCATGGCAAGTGCCGGACAAATCAAGACCGCCGCAAGATACAAGAAGCGGACATGGTCGACAGCGGCGTAGCAGCCGAAGACCACGACCGCCAGATCAAAGAGCTTCCAGGTGCGTCCGCATTTGAGGTTGGCGAGCACCATGAGGAGGATGACGATCACCAGGGTAGCCCCTTCGAGCGTTCCAACGTTGAGAGGTTTCCACTCGGCCACGGTGGTGATGTTGACGTGCTGGTTCAGCATCATGTCCATCGGGTTCCAGACAAGACGCCAGCCATAGGGATTAACGAAGAGAGCGGCGACACTCGCCAGCACGACAGCCGCCAATTGCCTTTGATCCGCGGGGGGATGCGGCTGCTGTTGCAGTGCGCCCATTTCCATGCGCACATAGCCGGCCGCGCCGTAGAGCACGAGCAGGGCCAGGCCAATCAGCCATGTGCCATGCAGATTTCCCCAGAGACAGAACAGCGGAGGCAGGAGCCAGAGCAGCCGGCGGTTGCCGCGGCCGGCAGCTTCGAGTATCAGCATCTCCAGCGACAAGGCCATGTAGCCGAAAGGGATGGTTCGAGGCCCTACGTTGACAGCCATCTGCACAAAACCGATGCCTGCTGCCCAGAAGGAGGCATCGGCACTGCGGGTGGCGCGAAACGACCGCCAGTAGACCAGAAGGATATTCGCGCAGATGGCGAGCCAAGCGACCAGATAGATGCCGCGGAAACCGATGGCGCGATATCCCAACCAGTAGGGCAGCTCGGCCAGCCACTCGGGATTGATCCAGGGCTGCCCGGCAACGGTGAACGAGTAGGGCTCCGTTTGAATGAAGTGTCCGGTGCTGAACAGGAGCCGGGCGTCGGCCAGGTGCCACCAGATATCCGGGTCATGCAGGAGAGTCAGGCGGGCATTTAACCCTTCTCCAAAAGCGATAGGCAAAGCCAGCAGCAGGGCGGCGTAGAAAAAGTGGCGCGTGAAGATGCGCGCGAGCACTCCCTGCGCAGGCTTGAGGGCAGCGGGTGCGTACCCTGAATCCTCTCCGAGCGCGGTAGGTTGTCGGTCCATACGCGTATTGCCGTGTCCGTTCCTGGCGACGGGAAGTCTGGCCATTACCGGCTTGCCGAAGCCGCGGGTGTCTTGGAAAACAGAAGGTACTCGCCTTCCCACGCTTTCTCATGCATTGTCAGAGTCCAGCCAGGTGTTCGCCCCAGCAGGTAGGCGACCGGCTGGCCATCCTTCACCAAGGCATGATCGATGCGGTACTTGTCAAACAACTCGACCACATCGTACCCCTGCATGATGCTCCGCGAGTCCTGCATCACGCCGAGATGCTCAAAGCTGTCAAACCGCGAATCCATGAAGCTGGACTTCGACTCCAGCGCCATCATCCCGCCGACATAGTCGACGTTAAAGGTCCGCCACGATGGTTGGATCGCAGAGATGGTCTGCATCGGGAACATCATGTTGACCATCTTCTGCAATGCCGCCTGCGAGGGAAACATATACAGCATCACGCACAGGGCGCCGGCGGTCATTACACCGTTGGCCCACGGAATCGTATCGCCGTCTTTCTCATTCGACGTAAAGCTGCGCGCTAGATCGCGGGCCAGCATGGGCGTTGTAATCACCGCGGCGAGATAGGTGAACCGGTGATGTTCGATCGCCATATACCAGGCAAACAAGACCATCGCCATCTCGTGAACCTTCCAGGTGCGGCCGCGTACGCAGTTGGCGAGAATCATGGCGACGATGGCGACCAGGGCGCCTCGGCCCTCGAAGGACGAGAAGCTGAGCGGCTGCCACTCGGTAATGGTGGCCACGCTCAGCTTCTGGTTGAACATCATGTCGAATGGCTGACCCATCAGATGCCAACCGTAAGGATTGAGCAGCGCCGCAAGTACGCTGGCGGCGAAGACGGCGATGAGTTGATTGCGTTCGGCGCGGGAAAAAGCGGCCTGCTGAAAGACGCCGACGTGGAGCGAGAACAATCCGCACACAATGTAGAGACCGAGCAGTCCAAGGCCGATCAGATAGGTTCCATGAAGGTTGATCCAGAGGCAGAACAGCGGGGGCAGCAACCAGAGCCAGCGCTTGTTGCCGCGGCTGGCAGCTTCGAGAATGGCAAGTTCCGCAGACATGGCGAGGTAGGCGAACTCGATCATGCGCGGACCGGAGTTGACGGTCATCAATATAAGACCGATAGCAGCCGACCACAAGGCGGCGTCGGCGCTGCGGCCCATCCAGTATCCCCGCCAATACACAAAGACCATGTTGGCGGCGAGAGCCACCCAGGTAATGAGATAGATGCCCCGCAGGCCGAATGCCTGATAGCTGAACCAGTAGGGGATCTCCGAAAGCCACTCCCAGTTAATCCAACGCTGCCCAATCGCAGTGAACGAGTAGGGGTCGGTATGAATGAAGTGGTGCTGGGTAAGGAGGATGCGCGCGTTGGCCAGGTGCCACCAGATGTCCGGGTCGACCATGAGGGTGAGGGCGTAGTTCAGGGTCGGCGCGGCGACCATCGGCAGCATGACAAGAATGGCCAGGTTCATCAGGTGCCGGGAATAGAGCCGAAGCCGGAGCGCGGGGTTTTCCGCAGTTGTCCCCAGGGGGGCAACAGCCGGTTCAGCGGTGGGAGCGTCCATAAGCATTACAGTACCCGGATGGTTCTCGGGTTCGATGGTCGCTGGATTCCGAAAAGCCGCGAGCGGACCATCGATGGTAACGTGGGCCTGTCCGGGGGGCTTGGATCCTGGTCGGCCTTTTCGGTTTGGCCCCCTTTTGTTTTGATTGGATCGAACGGGAAGGCCCGGGGCCCACAGAGCAAATCCGAGACCGCCGGTTACCTCCGTGCTAGTGGTTTGCACCGCTGGGGTATTGACCCCAGGGTACCCTCGGTCGAAAATCACGTTCAAGTGATGTCTTCAAAAGAGTTGACGAGATACGTCTAATTTGAATGTTTTCTGTAACGAAGCAATCTGCAGACTCTCCGGGTTTTTTGGAGCGGCCAGAGACCTGCATGTTGCGGAGCGTTCCCTGAAAGATGCCCTTTTGAACCGGGGCCCGAGTGAAAGAGACAGTTCGTTATGATTCGGATCGGCCTGTTGTCGGAAGATCGAGCGCTACAAACCTTGCTTGCCTCAGCCCTTGGAAAGGAATTCCATGTGGATCTGGCGACAAGCGAAGAGGATGTCGCGCGCCTGGTGGACGCGGGTGAAACCGACGCGCTAATTCTGGACCTGAACTCGAGCAATGGTTCGATGAAGGAGCGGGTTGAGTCTTCGCGACGCATTCTGACCCATCCGTTGCCGGCGATCATCATGGCGGATGACGGCCTCCGCTCGACGGCGGTGGAGTTAGTACGGTTGGGAGCTTACGGCTATTGCCGCCGACCGCCCTCGATTCGCGAATTGAAAGCCATGTTGTGCCGGGCAAGCGAAAACTCGCTGCTTCGCCGGCAGCTTCAAACTGTCCATCAAAAAGCGGAGACAGCGACCGATTGCGACCGGCTCATTGGCGGAAGCTCAGCGATACGACAGGTCTACCAGCTCGTGCACCGGGTTGCCAACCTGAATGCCTCGGTACTGGTGGCCGGCGAGAGCGGCACGGGCAAGGAACTTATAGCGCGTGCAATCCATAATCTCGGTTCGCGGTCAGAGAAGCCTTTTGTCGCGGTCTCGTGCGGGGCGATTCCCGAGACCCTGATTGAAGCCGAACTGTTCGGGCACGAAAAGGGAGCTTTCACCGGGACGGTCGGAGCGCGCGAAGGCTACTTTGAGCAGGCACGGGACGGAACCCTCTTCCTGGATGAAATTGGCGACCTGAGCCTCTACACGCAGGTAAAACTGTTGCGTGTGCTGCAGCAGATGGAGTTCAGCCGGCTGGGCAGCAGCAAACTGATTCCGCTAAAAGCGCGCCTGATTTTTGCTACGCATCAGGATCTTGCGAAGCTGGTCGCAGAGGGCAAATTCCGCCAGGATCTTTATTACCGTATTAACGTAATGAAGATCGTGTCGCCGCCGCTGGCCGATCACGCCGAAGATATTCCGCAGATTGCGAACCACTATCTGCAGCACTACGCGCAGCTGTTTCAGAAGCCGATGCAGTCGATCTCGCCGGAAGCGATGGCGATGCTGCAGAGCTGTCCGTGGCCGGGCAACGTGCGCGAGCTCGAAAACACGATTCAGCGAGCAATCATACTTGCTCCCGGCGTGACCATCCGGCCCGAAGATCTTCCCTTGAACATGCACGGGGACAAGGTCATCGACATCAGCGAATACAATCCCGAATGCACATTTGAGCGTCAGCTGCGCGACTACAAGTTGAAACTCGCGATTGATGCGGTGCGCGAAAACAATGGCAACAAGACGCTCGCGGCGCGGAGCCTAGGCATCTCGCGTGCCTACCTGCATCGCCTGATTCGCCTTGCGGAACCGGACCTGGTGTTCGAGCCTGAAGAAGGCTCCGCGTCCGCTTCAGCGTAGGTGTCCCGCCCGGTTGCACCTTGGGAACCTCTTGAAACCCACACGGAACGACGTCCATTGAACTGCTATAGTGCTGTCATCATGTCCAGGCGATTGGCGGTACTGTTTGCGCTGTTCTTTCTTCTGCATGCGGCGCCAGCCATCGCGGCACAGGATGCAGCGGATACGACGGCGACTCGGCCGGCTGCGCAGAGCCCTGCGCACAAGGCCGTTGTTCCCGCCGATGGAAGCACACCGGCAGCCGCTCCGGAAGAAGCAACCCAGCAAAGCAATCAACCGCAGATCATCGTAAATCCGCCGGCGCCGCCGCCGGTGGAATGGGGATGGCGTCAGCAGATCACCTGGGGCGCGACCATCGTCCTTGCGGTGCTGGGCTATGTGGGCATCATGCTCGCGCTGCGCACTCTGAAGAGCATCGATCGCCACCTGGTCGCCGGCAATTCGACGACCCAGGCGGTAATGGACAGCGCAAACGCGGCGCTGGCGCTGGCCCAGGCTATTGCGAGCTCGGAGCGCCCATGGATCGTGGTGACGGTCGAGCCGTTCCTGACCATGGAAAACAGCTTCAAGGTAATGGCTTCGAATCGCGGCCGCAGCCCCGCGCGCATTGTTTCCTCGGTCGACCAAGTGAAGATCGCCGTCGATGAAACCGCCTTGACGAAGCCGCCGGAGTTCCCCAAGGTAGAGGCCGGCGATGAGCCCGAGCCGATCGTTCTGCTGCCTGGCGAAGCAACCGGGATTTGGGCACTCAATCGCGATGACCTGGGCGCGATCTGCAAATCTCCCGAAGTGCTGAAAAAGGTGGAGCTCTGGCAGGAGACATTATTTCTCTTCGGCCGTATTCAATACCTTGAGCTTTCAGCTGTCGGCGACAAGATGATGCACGAAACGTACTGGTGCTGCCGCTATATTCACGGAGAAAAAAGCAGCGCCCTGGTGATGGCAGGTCCCCCGGAATATAACAAGCACACCTAAACTCTTCTTCTCGACCCAGGCCTCATCATCAACTAGAAAGAGCGCCCTCTGACTGGAGGGCTTTGCTAAACTTGGGCGAATCGTGGCACGCAGCACGCCGATCTCACTTCCCCGACCCGCAGGAGCATGGATGCCCGTTGTTGAACTCGTACGCGTCACCAAGGCCTACGAGAACAAGGTCGCGGTGCGCGCATTGAGCCTTGAAGTGGAGGCCGGCCAGATGTTCGGGCTGCTGGGGCCGAACGGCGCAGGCAAGACAAGCACGATCCGCATGATGATGGGCATTACGCTGCCCGACTCGGGCCAGGTGAATCTCTTCGGCAAGCCATTTGACCGCATCAGCCTCGAACGCGTCGGCTACCTGCCCGAAGAGCGCGGCCTCTACAAGAAGATGAAGGTGCTCGAACAGCTCGTGTTCTTTGGTGAGCTGCACGGATTGAGCCGGGCCGAAGCGCGCAAGCGGGCCACAGACTGGGCCAAGCGCTTAGAGATCGACGAGACCCTGCAGAAGAAAACCGAAGAGCTTTCGAAAGGCATGCAGCAGAAGATTCAGTTCATTGCGTCGCTGCTGCACGATCCGGGCCTGATCGTGATGGACGAGCCCTTCAGCGGCCTCGATCCGGTGAATGCAAAATTGCTGGAGAAGACGCTGCTGGAATTGAAAGATCAGGGCAAGGCTATTATCTTCTCAACTCATCGCATGGACCAGGTAGAGAAGCTTTGCGACTCGATTTGCCTGGTGAACAACGGAGAGGCCGTGCTTGCAGGCCGCATGCGCGAGATCAAGTCGCGCTACGAACGCAATCATGTGATCGTCGAGTTCGAAGGCAGCGCGGAGTTTCTGAAGAGCGCTGAGATTGCCGAGGCGAAGAATTTCTCCGGCCACGCCGAGATCACGCTGAAGCCGCATGGCAAGGCGCAGAAGTTGTTGCAGGAGGCCTCGGCGGGCGCAACGATTTACCGCTTCGAATTGGTGGAGCCGTCGCTCGAAGAGATTTTCATCTGGACGGTGGGAGGCAAAGCCGATGCGTAACGTGCTGCTGATTGCGCGCCGCGAGTACCTGGAACAGGTGCGCGGCCGCGCCTTTCGCATGACGACGGTCGGCCTACCGGCCGTGTTTGCGCTCATCCTCGGCGTCGGCTATCTGTCGAGCCTGGGCCTTGGCGCGAACCGGCACATGGTGGTTGCGGCGCCGAATTCTGCGCTTGCCGACGAGATACGCGATCAGTTGGTAGGCGACAAGGACGGCCAAGGCGCGCGTGGATGTGATGGTTCACCCGACCGAGGAGCAGCGTGCCGCGCTGGTGCGCGCAGGTCCAGGCAGAACAGCTGGATGGGGTGCTGTGGGTGGAGGTCGAGCCGGGCAAGACTGCCAACCGGCTCGTACATCTCGCAATCGTCGGGCGACTTTATCACTGCCGGCGCGGCTGCAAGTCGGCGCTCACGCACGCGGTGCTCGACGAGCGGCTGATCGGCAGCGGCATGCAGCCGGAGGATGCCGACAATCTGGTGGATGGCGTTCCGCTCACGACCTTCCAGGTGAAGAAGGACGGCAGCCTGGTGAAGACCAATGCGGAGGCCTCGTTGTGGAAGGGCTATGTGATGGCCCTCCTGCTCTCGATGACGACGATGATCTACGGCATGAACGTGGCTCGCTCGATCATCCAGGAGAAGACCTCGCGCATCTTCGAAGTGATGCTGGCGATTGCGCGGCCCGGCGACCTGCTGGCGGGGAAGCTAATCGGTGTCGGCGCGGTGGGCCTGACGCAGATCGCCATCTGGCTGGTGGCGGGGACTGTCCTGCTGATTTCGCCGCTCGCCACGGCCATCATGACCGGTGAATTTGCGGTGCACTTCACGTGGACCGAGGCAATTCTCTTTCCGGTTTATTTTGTCCTCGGCTATCTGTTTTACAGCTCGCTGTTCGCGGGCCTTGCCGCAACCTGCGAGACGGAGCAGGAGTTGCAGATGTACATGCCGCTCGCCGCCGCACCCACATGGCTGAGCTTTGCCCTGATCATGCTGGTGATCAACGACTCCAATTCGTTCTGGTCGGTGGCAGCGTCGTTCTTTCCGCCCACGGCGCCGGTGATCATGTTTCTGCGCATGGCCTCCGAGATTCCGCCGTTGTGGCAGCTTGCGGTTTCGATCGGTTTGCTGGCGCTCAGCATCCTGGGGGTGCTCTGGTTCTCGACGCGTCTGTACCGCGTGGGCATTCTGATGTATGGCAAGCGCGCTACGCTGCCGGAGCTGCTGCGCTGGATTCGCTACAGCTGATTCCGCCGGCGGCACCACTCGGCGCACACCGCTAGAATCGAAAGAGTGACTGCCGAAGCAAGCCCAAAATTCACCCTCGGTCAACGCATCGTGCTGGCCATGGTTCCGCGCATCGTGTGGGCCTTGCTCTCGATTGTCGGCCGCACCTGGCGGTTCGAGGTCATCGCTGAAGAAGGCGTAGTTCCGGTGCGCGAAGGGCAGAAGGCGGGGCCGGAGATCTATTGCTTCTGGCACCAGTGCGTGCTGCCCTGCGCGTTCTATTTTCGCGGATCAGGCGCGGTCATTCTGATCAGCCAGAGTTTCGATGGCGAGCTGATTACGCGGATTCTTCGGTTGTTTGGGTTCGACGCGGTGCGCGGCTCCAGTTCACGCGGGGCCCGCGAAGGGCTCTTAGGGTTGGCGCACGTCATTGATTCCGGCCGAACCGCTATTTTTACCGCGGATGGGCCGCGCGGGCCGATCTACCAAACCAAGATGGGGCCGATCAAACTGGCGCAAATGACGGGCGCGCCGCTTGGGGCCTTTCATCTGGAACCGCAAAAGGCGTGGACGATGCGTTCGTGGGATCGGTTTCTCGTCCCCCGGCCGTTTACGCGGGTCTGCGTCAGCTGGGCGCAGTGGACGCAGGTTCCCGCAGATTTGCCCACCGAGGAATTCGAACCGAGGCGCAAAGCTCTGACGGCCACGATTGAACACGCGCGCCAGCGCGCTTACGTTCATTTTGGAAAGGCTTCGTCGTGACCGGCAACGAAGACGAACTGCGCGTTGCCGACTTCGACTTTCACCTTCCCCCGGAGTTGATTGCGCAGCAACCTCCCGCCGAACGGGGAACAAGCCGCATGCTGGTCCTCAATCGGGGAATGGGTCCGGAACGCGCGACCGGAGGGTTGCGCGATGCGCAGTTCAGCGAGTTCCCTTCCCTCTTGCGGCCCGGCGACTTGCTGGTGTTCAACGACAGCCGCGTGATCCCAGCGCGACTCTACGCACGCCGCACGCTGCAACGCGAGCGGGAGAAGCCGACGGGGCGCATTGAGGTGATGCTTACGGAACCTGCGGGCCGGAACGAGTGGCGCGCCCTGGTGCGGCCGGGGCGCAAGATCGCGATCGGCGAGCGACTCGTGTTCCCTGATTCGACAGGTGCCATGGTGCTAGAGGCAGAGGTTCTGGAGCGCGGCGGGTATGGCGAGCGTTTGCTGTGCTTCGCACCCATCGAAGATTTCTTTGGCGCGCTGGACCGGATCGGCCATATTCCGCTGCCCCCTTACATCCATCGCGACGATACGGGGGAAGACAGGGCACGTTATCAGACAGTGTTTGCACGCGAGCATGGGTCGGTTGCGGCTCCGACCGCGGGCCTGCACTTTACCCCTAAAATGCTCGAATCGATTCGAGCCCGCGGTGCCGAGACTGCCTATGTCACCCTGCATGTGGGCCTGGGAACTTTTGCACCTTTGCGCGTCGACCTGGTCACCGACGTTCGACTGCACCACGAGAGTTACACCCTGCCAGCCGCAACGGCCGATGCGGTGAACCGGGCACGGAGCGAAGGGCGGCGCGTGATCGCAGTTGGCACAACGGTTGTTCGCACCCTTGAGGCATCGGCGCTGGCGTCGCACTCAGACACCGGCCTTATCGAGGCGCATGCAGGTCAGACAGAGATTTTCATTCATCCTGGATATGAGTTTCGTGTCGTCAACGCGATGCTGACTAACTTCCATCTGCCGCAATCGAGTCTCCTCATCCTGGTGAGTGCATTCGCGGGCCGCTCGCAGGTTTTATCTGCGTACGAACACGCGGTCGCCAATGGCTATCGATTCTTCAGCTATGGCGACTGTATGTTCCTGACCTAAGTAACGTTGAGGGCCGGGGCTGGAGGCCTCCAGAACGAACCGACCGGTACACTAACCCTACCGTTTCAAGCTTCCCCAAAAGAGTCTACCCGCAGGCGCGACCGCTGTTCGTTTTCGTCGATCGGCGAACGGGAATGCTGAAAATGTGCGGAAGTTTCGTTGCAGCGCAGGCACTTGCAGTAATTGCTTGCGGTGCGATCGGACTAGACCTTTGGCGAGTTAGCAACCAGTTTTTAACTTGGATACCCCGCGAAGAGGGTTGCGAAGTGTAACCCACTCGCTTCACCGTCCCAGGAAGCGAGTAAACAAATGTGTACACTCTTTTGTCATACCTTCCGTGTATCGCATTGAATTAATACACCTTGACTTATGATGATTTGGAGGGACAATTGCATATATAGAGAAGTATTTCGTATTCACAGAGGGGATGGGGGTCCGAGTTGCACTCGATCGCGTGGTGGCCGACTGTTCTTGTGCTCTCTGTGTCCACATTTACCGATCTACGCAGCCGCCGCATCCCGAACTGGCTTGTATTGCCGTTCCTGGCGGTGGGGTTGATTGTGTCAGTTGTTCCGAAGAGTTGGCATGGAATCGGCATCGTGCCAAGTCTTGAGGGTGCTGGACTGGGGTTGTTGCTGTTTGGCGTGCTGGCTTTCATGGGCGGCATGGGGATGGGAGACGTGAAACTCTGCGCCGCGATCGGCGCGTGGATCGGTCCCAGACAGATGTTTGTGGCATTGATTTTGACGGGAATCGTGGGTGGCATCATGGCGGTGGTTTGGGCCATCTTTGGCGGGTTTATTGGAGAGCTCTTTTCGGGCACGGGAGATTTAGTTTTCGGATGGAAGAAGCGGCAGAAGGGCGGGGAGTCGGAGTATACGCTTGCCAATCCGCACGCGCGCAAGATGCCGTATGCGCCAGCGATCGCCGTCGGAACGCTTGTTTCGTTCTTCGCCATCGCAGGCTGAGACAATAGTTTTAATTGGAGAGATGAAAGAAGAGCTGTTGAAGAGCAGGTAATCCGGACGAGCAGCACTGCAAGCACCCCAGGAGTCTAGAGATCGGTAATGCAGAATCATTTTGAAGATTTAGAAACATCGGTTGGCGCGAGCGATCTGTCGATTGCATTAATCGGCCCCAATGAAAATCGCAGGAGGATTGTCGCCAACGCCCTCGCCGGCTCGGGTAGCTCGACGGTGCGGGAGTTTCCTACTTACCCCAGCAAAACTTCTGATGTTCCACACATGATGGAACAGAATTTCGACGTGTACATCATCGACCTCGACGGGGACCAGCGAGTAGCCCTGGAACTGGTGGAAGAGATCTCCGCCAACCCCTCCGTGACCGTGATGGTGTACTCGATGAACAACGATCCCAACCTGCTGATGAGCTGCATGCGTGCGGGAGCGCGCGAGTTTCTGGCCCAGCCTGTTGCGCTGGGACCGCTCAACGAAGCTCTTTCGCGGGCTTCGGCGCGCCGACCCACTACCCGCATTTCAAGCAACAAGGCGGGGGGAAAGGTCGTCGTCTTTCTCGGAGGCAAAGGCGGTTCAGGCGTCACCACTGTGGCCTGCAACTTCGCCGTCTCGCTTGTTCAGGAGTGCGCGCAAAGCGCGGTGCTGATCGATCTTGACCTTCCCTTGGGCGATGCCGCCCTCAACCTCGGGATCACCCCGCAATTCTCCACCGTCGATGCTCTGCAGAATTACACGCGACTCGATCAGAATTTTTTATCCAAGCTTCTAACCAAGCACAGTTCGGGGCTCAGCGTTCTTGCCGCTCCGGGCAAGTTTCCGCAGGTGGAAGTGAGCAATGAAGCGATGGAGCGCCTGGTGGCCGTGGCGCGAACCGCTTTCGATTTTGTCGTAGTGGACGCCGGCTCACGTTTCGACCTGAGCGGAACCACCCTGGTGGACCAGGCCGACACCGTTTACCTGGTGATGCAGGCTGGCATCCCCGAGCTGCGCAACTCGCATCGCGTGATCTCGGAGTACTTCAAGAACGGCGGATCGAATCTCGAAATCGTACTCAACCGTTTCATGCCGCGTTCGGGCGGCGTGGACGAAGAACATATCTCGAAGGCTCTGACGCGTCCGGTGCAGTGGAAGATTCCCAGCGACTACGTGACGGTGCGGCGCATGCAGAATGAGGCGACACCGCTGGCGCTTGAGGATTCGATGATTGCCCGCGCGATCCAGGATATGGCAAGAACGGCTTGCGGCATGCCCGCCAAGGTTGAAAAGAAAAAAGGATTCAGTCTGTTTGGTTCATAGAGAACTCGGCCCTTATCCCGAATATTGGAAGGTTTGACGTGGAACATTTAAATCTTGAGAACTTTAAATCGGAAGTCCACCGCACTCTGATTTCCAAGCTCGATCTGGAGAAATTGTCGCGCGTGAATTCGAACCAGGCGCGCCAGGCCGTGTCGAGCATCATCAGCGAGATTATCAGCGATCGCCGAGTACCGCTGAGTTTCGACGAACAGGAAAAGATCCAGACCGATCTACTGGACGAGGTATTCGGGCTCGGTCCCCTTGAGCCGTTGCTGAAGGACCAGAAGATCTCGGATATTCTCGTGAATGACAAGGACCATGTCTTCATCGAGCGGGGCGGACTCTTGACCAGGGCGGATGCCTCGTTCCGCGACGACCGCCATCTTTTGCAGATCATCGACCGCATCGTGTCGCGCGTGGGCCGCCGCGTCGACGAGTCTTCCCCGATGGTCGATGCGCGTCTGCCCGACGGATCGCGCGTCAACGCGATCATTCCGCCGCTGGCTCTGGACGGACCCTCGCTCTCGATCCGGCGCTTCGGTACCGGCCCCCTGGCAGCCAACCAGCTCGTCCAGTTGAAAAGCATCTCGGCGGAGATGATGGAACTGCTCTCGTCGGCGGTACGCGCCCGCCTCAGCATCCTGATCTCCGGCGGCACCGGCGCCGGCAAAACAACGTTTCTCAACATCCTGTCGCAATACATTCCGCAGAACGAGCGCATCATCACCATCGAAGACGCGGCGGAATTGCAGTTGGCGCAGGAGAATATTGTTCGGCTGGAAACCCGTCCACCCAACGTTGAAGGGCAAGGCGCGATTCGCCAACGGCAGCTGCTCATCAACTGTCTTCGTATGCGTCCGGATCGCATCGTGATCGGCGAGTGCCGCGGCGAGGAAGCCTTCGACATGCTCCAGGCCATGAATACCGGGCACGAGGGATCGATGACCACTGTCCACGCCAACACGGCGCGCGACGCGCTGGGCCGTCTCGAATCGATGGTGGCGATGACCAACCTAAACCTGCCGGAAAAAACGGTGCGGCAGCAGATCTCGGCAGCCATCACCATCGTTGTCCAATGCACACGTCTCAGCGACGGCTCGCGCAAATGCGTGAGCATTCACGAGATCACGGGCATGGAAGAGAACGTGATCAGCATGCAGGAAATTTTCTCGTTCCAGAAGAAGGGTATCGGGCCAAACGGCAAGGTGCTTGGCGTCTTCAAGCCCAGCGGCATTCGTCCCCGCTTCCTTGAGCAGTTACGGACAGCGGGAATCTTCTTGCCACCGAGCTTGTTCGAGCGAGTCACCGAGGTCAATTGAGCGGAGAGGGGGTTCAGCAGCGATGGGTCTGATTATCATTATTGTTTTCATTGCGGTCTTCGCGGTGGTCGCTCTGCTGTTCGCCGCCACGGGCACCGGCGCGACCAAGCAGGACAGGGAGATGTTGGCGCGCCTCGATTCCGCGCTGGCGACGGGCAAGTCGAAGACGGACATGTCCGATCTTCTCGTCGACGTGCGCAAGAACGAGTTGCTGAGCACCATTCCCTGGGTCGACAAAGCACTGCGCAAGGTGGAGTTGACGCCGCGCCTGCGCCGACTGCTCTATCAAGCCGATTTGAAGTGGACGGTCGGCGGACTCATGATGATGTGCTTTGTGGCGTTCATGATTCCCGGCTACATAGTTTACTGGCGCACAGGCAACCTCGTGTTCGGGTTGGCTATCGGCCTGGCTTTCGGGTTTGCGCCGATCGGCTTCGTCATGTTCAAGCGGAGTCAGCGCCTGAACAAGTTTGAGGAGGGGCTGCCGGAGGCGCTCGATCTGATTTGCAGCGCTCTCCGCGTAGGTCATAGTCTCAACTCCGCCCTGGGCCTGGTGACTCGGGAGTGCCCGGACCCGGTGGGCTCGGAGTTTCGCGTCTGCTTTGACGAGCAGAACTACGGCCTGGAACTAAAAACTGCGCTGGAGAACATGACCAACCGCGTTCCCGTGCAGGATCTGCGTATTGTTGTCACGGGCATCCTGATCCAGAAAGAGAGCGGCGGCAACCTGGCTGAGGTGCTTGAAAAGGCCTCCGAGGTCATTCGAGAGCGCTTCAGGCTGAAGCGCCAGGTGCGAACCCACACGGCGCAGGGGCGAATCACCGGATTGGTTCTCACATTTCTCCCGGTCGTTCTCGGATGCGCTCTGTACTTCGTGAATCCCGAGATGATGAGCCTGCTGTGGACGCGCGAGATTGGACTCAAGCTTCTCTATGCAGCGGGCGGCATGATCGTAGTGGGCGGCTTAATTATCCACAAGATCGTCAATATGGACGTGTAAAGGGGAAGTATGGGTATTGCGATTGCATCATTTCTTGCGGTATTCCTGCTGGTCCTGAGCGCAGGCTTACTCGTCTTTTATCGCGAAACGATTCAGGCGCGTATCGCCTCCGTGATCAATCCGCAGGTGAAGCAGCAGAAGACTCTGAAGACGACGATCCTCGATACACGCGACGTTCTTGAAGGCGTGGTGGAACGCTTCGAAAAGGTTATCCCTCGAAGCGCTGCCGAAGTCGGCGTGATCCAGCAGCGCCTCATCCGGGCCGGATTTCGCGAGGAATCGGCACAGAAATTCTTCTATGGCGCCAAGGTGGTTGTTCCCTTATTCCTGTGCCTGATTGCCGCGGTCACCGGCTTTGCCAAGCAGAACCCATTCTTCATTTACATCGCCTGCCTGGGCATCGGCTTTCTGGCCCCGGATTTCTGGCTTGGCCGCCAGATCTCAAATCGTCAAACCAAGATACGCCGGGGTTTGCCGGACGTGCTGGACATGCTGGTGATCTGCGTCGAGGCCGGACTGAGCCTGGATCAGGCAACGGCACGAGCCGCCGAAGAGTTGCGCATCTCCCAGCCCGTGATGAGCGACGAACTAAGCGTTGTCGCTTTGGAACAAAGGGCCGGCAGCATCCGTTCCGATGCGTGGAAGCACCTTGCCGACCGCACCGGCCTCGATATCGTTCGTAACCTGGTTTCCATGCTCGTGCAGTCGGAACAATTCGGTACGAGTATTGCGAAGACTCTGCGAGTTCACTCTGACACGTTGCGCACGAAGCGCGTGCAGGAAATCGAAGAGAAAGCAGCGAAGTTATCCGTCAAGCTTCTCTTCCCGCTTGTTTTCTTTATTTTTCCCTCTCTGTTTGTAGTGGTCCTTGGACCTGCCGTGATCTTAATGGCAGATTCGTTCAAATCTCTATTTGGTCAATAAACGAAGGGGGAAGAATCGATGGACAGCGCGACACTTATCCGGGTAGTTGCCGGTGTGCTTTTTGTTCTGGTTCTGGGCCTTTTGGTCCAGCGCCGCCGCAGCCGCGTGAAGTGAAGCGGCCAATCGAATCCTGTGGACCTGGGGCGCCGTACCTCCAGTGATACGCCGGATGGGACTATCAGAAGGAGGTAACACGATGGACACAACACTACTTATCCGGGCTGCTGCCGGAGTGCTTTTCGTTCTCGTGCTGGTGATCCTGATCCAGCGCCGCAGGACGCGCATCAAGTAACTCAACATTCATCTGGGATTCAGTCGGGCTTGGCGTAGTTTGTGCCCTATGAGCAAGATGGATCCAAACTCGCGAAAGGGGGGGTATCGCAATGGACACAACGACCATTATCCGGGTTGCAGCCGGCGTGCTTTTTGTTCTTGTGCTGGTGATCCTGATCCAGCGCCGCCGCACCAAGGTTAAGTAGCAATCGAAATTGAAGCACGACAAGCAACCGGGTCGGTAAGGCAGTCGGCGAATCCACTATTCGCATCCGCCGGCCGGAAGTTCCGTCGCTTCGGAGCACAGGAGTTGGCTGTCTCATTTACATGAGCACCAGCAGGACGGACCCGGCCAGCAATTTAGAAACATCCGTTATCGATATCGGGAACGACTTGAATTGATAACTGCGATTCGAAATTATGGAAGAGCGGCACGCCCTGCGCACGCGCGGAAAAGGGTGAGGAGATATGGAAGCTCAGAAATATTGTGTATACAACCAGACGCGCGAAAGCTTCCTAAGCCTGGGAGTTACGGTGGCCCATACCGGGGCAGATAGTGTCCGTGAGTCAATCGACAGGGTAAGCGTCAAACCCGACAGCGGTTTGTGGATGGTACCCTACCGCGGAGTTCTGCCCGCACCAGGCCATTCTCCTGTTGATCTGGTCTACCTTGATGAGGATTACCGAGTTATCCAGGAAATCGAGTCGTTCTTAACTTCCACCGCCGAGCCGATGCAGGACGAAGCAGCGAGCGCTCTGGTTCTCCCGGCCCATACGATTTACTCCTCGCAAACCCAGCCCGGCGATCAGATGGTGATCTGCGTAGCCGACGAAATGGAGCGCCGTCTGGAGCGGCTTTCCGGTTCATTTACTTCAGCTTCGACTCGCAGGTTCTATCTACAAGGGAGAAGCATCCGGGAATGGCAGTTCTGCCGGCTCCCTCTGCCGATCCCCGATAAGGAAGATACACTCAAGGGGCCAGATGCGATGGACAGTCAGCGTCGAAGCCGCAAGCGCGGTTCGCTCTTAACCTGGATTCAGAATTGGCTGTCTTCGGATCGTCGGCGCGCGCCGCGACAGCCTTTGCCGGGGGTGGTCGCCTACTACTGGACCGGCAGCACGCCGCGCGCCTACCAGATTGCCGACATCAGCGTAAGCGGCTTTTATGTCCTTACTGAGGAACGCTGGTTTCCCGGCACCATGGTTCTGATGACATTGCAACGTACCGACAGTTCCGGCAAGAACCTCGACGACTCGATCGCCGTGCAGTCGCGTGTTGTGCGCTGGGGTAGCGACGGACTCGGACTGGCGTTCGTGGTCTCCAAAGCGCTAATGCCGCTAACGGCGAATCGATGCGCGAAAACGGAGCGGACAAGAGGACGCTCGATCGATTCCTCGAACGGCTGAAAAACGAGACCGCGGAGTTGCGGATCGCCGGCAGATAAGCCTGTCTGCTCGAGCGATTCCTGTTGTTCCCTCGATGCTGGAATCACAGCGCGTCTGGCTTTGTTCTTGATTGCGTGTTTGCCGCAGTCCGACCGCGACCTTCGAACCAGAACTAGTCTGCGTCCTCAGGAATAATCAACAGAACTTCCACTCGAGCGATTTGCCCATTGTGCTTGGCGGGCCTGAACTTCCACTGCGACAGGGCCTGCAAAAGCAGCCGCGTCTGCGAGAACTCCGGCGGAAAAACCAGCGCGAGCGATTCAAAATGCCCGGTTTCATTCACAAAACCGTGCACCATGAGCGCGTCGGCATTTACATTGGGCTGGCTACCGCTGGGGCGAACAATGTACGTGGGCCATGGCGCCTCAATATGATTCACGTTGCCCGCGTTTGTGGCCTCCATCTTGTTGGGAAGCGAGTACTGCAAAATCCAGCTTCTTCGACAAACCCACATGGAGATAGACCGAATACACCACGCGGCCGCCCCCAGGGTCCAGCCTTTCGATGTCTCGGGAAACTGATCGGCCATCGATGCTCCCACAACCACGACGCCAAAGGTCCCGTTTTGCGGCAGAGTGATGCGCGTGAAGGTCGGCTCAGTGCCATCGCCTCCGCCTCCAGTACCTGACCCTGTCTTCCCGTTGGAATTGCCGGAATTGCCACCAGCTCCATTGCTGTTCCCGGTGCGGGAGCCGGCGGGGCCGGGCGAGTTGCCGGATGCCCCCTGGCTCAGCTGCGTGCCTTTTTCAGCGCCGTTGCTATGCGGGTCGCTTGTACCCGATTGGGTTGAGTTTCCTTCCTTGCCTGGACGAAGCGCGCCCGTCTCACTGCCCCTTCCGGTCTGATTCACCGGAGGCAGCGCGATGGTTCCCTTCGCCATTTGCTCTTCGGAAATCGAGAGCATCGACGCGGAGCTCGCCTGGATGGAGGACTTCGATGTCGACTCGGGCAAGAGGTCGCCAAGGGTCGCGCCGGAAACCACGACGGGGGTTGCAGTGCGCGGGAGACGGCATCGGCAGGCGCGATTCAAATGGCGTCGACGTAACAGGAACGTCGGCAACGTGCGTTTCA
>CAVXDG010000017.1:0-196443 GCA_963760475.1 uncultured Acidobacteriaceae bacterium
CGATATCGATCTCTACACGCCGATCTTCGCCATCAGCCGCACTGCCGGCTGGGCGGCGCACGTCATCGAGCAGCTCGACGACAACCGCCTTATCCGCCCGCGCGCCGAATACATCGGCCCCGAATACCCCACGCACTGGATCGCCGTCGAAGAGCGAAGCTGAACGGCCATTTTTCCGCATCAGGTCCCTGCCTGGCCGGTATACTTTTGCCAAAATGCAGGAGGGTACCCGATGTCATCCCGTATCCCCACGGACGTCGTCATTCGGCAGGCCACACCGGAAGACGGTCCCGTCTGCGGCAGAATCTGCTACGACGCTTTCAGCGCCATCAACGCGGAACACAACTTCCCCTGTGACTTCCCCGGCCCTGAAGCGGCTGTCGGTCTAATGTCGTCCTTGTTCGCAACGCCCGGCTTCTACTGCGTCGTCGCGGAACACGAAGGCCGCATTCTCGGCAGCAACGCCCTCGATGAGCGCTCGACAATCGCCGGTATCGGCCCGATTACGGTCGACCCGCATGTGCAAAACCACGGCGCGGGAAAGAAGATGATGCATGCGGTGATGGATCGTGCGGTGGCGCGTGGATCCGCTGGGATGCGCCTGGTGCAGGCAGCATTTCACAACCGCTCCTTCGCGCTCTACACCGGCCTCGGCTTCGATGTGCGCGAACCCCTCTGCTGCCTGCAGGGCCGCACCGTCGAACGTCAGATTCCAGGGTGCGCTGTGCGCGCGGCTGAACCCGGCGACCTAGAAGCTTGCAATGCACTCGCCCGCCAGGTGCATGGATTCGATCGGTCCATCGAGCTCGCCCAGGGCATCCTGCACAAGACCGCCATCGTGGTCGAGCGCGCCGGCCGCATCACCGGCTATGCCAGTTTTCTCGCTTTCTTCGGCCATACAACCGCCGAGACTAACGTCGATTTACAGGCCCTTATCGCTTCGGCAGACTCCTTCGCCGGACCGGGAATCCTGCTGCCCTCGCGCAACAGCGCGGTGCTGCGCTGGTGCCTCGTCAACGGTCTCCGCGTTGTCCAGCCGATGACGCTGATGACCCTCGGACTCTACAACGAGCCGGCCGGCGCATGGATGCCGTCTGTTCTGTATTGAGCGCGACATCCCGCTGCCTGTCGGAATTCTGTTGACGACCAGTCGTATCAACCGTGCTACGCTAATTCCTCTCAGAGGCTTCCCCATCCGGACTTGAGCCGAGTCCTGGCCCTGAGGACTGGGTCACCCGAAACGGAATTCTCCGCAGAGCCCACCCGAACTTCCGTTCGATTGCGGCTCGGTTCGTTCCCGCCCTGCCCGTCGAACGGGATACCTGTAGTGCGAAAGGAATGCACCATGATTCTTGGATTGAGTCTCGCTGCCTTCACCTACCTGCATGTCGCGATCAGCCTGATCGCTATCGCCGCGGGCTTCGTCGCGATCGTCGGTATGATCGGCGCCCGGAGGCTCCCCGCCATCAACCAGCTGTTTCTCGTCACCACGGCTTTGACGAGCGTCACCGGCTTTCTCTTCCCGTTCAAAGGAGTGACACCGGGCATCGTCATCGGCATTCTGTCGCTCGTCATCCTTCTGCTCGCGACTATCGCGCTCTATGGACGGGGTCTTGCCGGCGTATGGCGCGGGACCTATGTCATCACCGCCGCCGTGGCTCTCTACTTCAACGTCTTTGTGTTGATCGTGCAGTCGTTTGAAAAGGTGCCGGCACTGAAGGCGTTAGCCCCCACGCAGTCGGAGGCTCCGTTCAAGATCGCGCAGCTTGTCACCCTGTTGGTTTTCATCGCGCTGACGATTGCCGCCTTCCGGCGCTTCCGCGTCGACCCCTTGTTGGCCTGATGCCGACCCCACGGTCCCACTCAGTAAGGAACTATGCGACCGAAGACCACCCGGCGCCCTTGTACGGCTCCTGAGCCATCCGTAACAGCACGTCGTCCTCGAAGTTGAATTGGAAACCGAGCAGCTTGGCGCGCATCGCCAGCGACCGCACATTGCGCACGACTCGATCTCTTCGCTCCACACGGCCTGCAGCAATCAGCTCGCGCCCGCTCTGCGTTGCGCGATAAATGCGCAGCTCTCCGCGCTCCAGCCCCGGCAAGGTCTTGAAGAGCAAGGCCCGCACCTGGATCGCGTCCCGCAGCGCTTGCTGCGCTTCGTTCCTCTGCCGCACTTTGCTCGAAAGCCCTTCATCCCAGCGGTCCGCTTGCCTGGCCAGCAGATCGCACTCCACGTCCGTCTCCGTCACCTGCAGACGCAAAAGGTGCAGCGGCGAGCGCGTCAATTCGCCAAAGCGCAGCTTCACGCGCAGCGCCCGCACAAACTCACCCGCCGCACACAAGCTCTCCATCAGCCTGGCTCCAGCGTGCGCATGTTCGCGCGAATCCCCGCGCGAGTCCGCCCGCGAATCCTCGTCCGCTTGTTCCAGCCCCAGGTTTGACGTCGTGCGCGCCACGTAATGCTCCAACGGACCGCATAGTTTGCGATCCCACCGTTCTACTATCGATCAGGTTTGGAGTTTTCTTGAAGCCCAATTCACATTAAGCGCGTTACTTTTGGCCCGGGGTCCAAAGCTGATAAAGACTCCAGGCCGCGAGCGTGCTGGCGTCCGCGATGGTTCCCTCGCGCATCATCCGCTCAAAGTCCGCGATCGCAAAGCGCCGCACAACAAGGTCATGCTCCTCGGCGTCGCGGTCGGTCTCTGCCTGCGTCAGGCCCGATGCCAGAAACACATGCTGCTTCTGCCGCGCAAAGCCATACGCGATCCAGAACGAACCGAGTGAAACCATCCGCTCGGCATGCAGCCCCGTCTCCTCTTTCAGCTCCCCGCGGGCCAGTTCCTCCGCGTCAACGACTGCCTCTTCCCAGCCGCCTTGCGGCAACTCCCAGGCACGCTCCTGGATGGTGTAGCGAAACTGCTCCACCAGCCACACATGATCGTTCTCGATGGGCAAAATAATCGCGCACTCGTCCTTGTCAACGACGCTGTAGATGCCCTCTTTCCCATTCGAACGCAGTATCCGGTCCTCACGCAGCCGTAGCCAGCGATTGCGATAAATCTCGCGGCTCGACAACGTTGTAATGGACTTGCCATGCGGCTTGGGGGGAGATTGCTCGCTCACAGCCCTAGTGTGCCACGGGTGGGGCGCTCCAAGGGACTCGACGATGACCGCCGAACCGTGCGTGCAACTGCGGGCCGAATCAAGCGGGCTCTTCCGCGCCCATGTCCCGCACGCGATACGCCCGCAACCTTCCCAGCAGCGACGCAGGGCCGCTCACCGTGAGGCGCACCACGTTTCCCGCATAGGCGCGTGTGTGCACCACCATGCCCGCCTCGATCGCCGCCAGAACCCCGCCCTCGTCCTGCGGGACCCGCAGTTCCGCATCCAGAATCGGGTCCGAGTGCAGAGCCTGGTCGATCGCCTCGCGCAGCGCATCCATGCCCTCGCCCGTTCGCGCCGAAACCAGCACCTCGCGCGCAGTGCCACGCGACAGCAAACCAGCGCGCTCATGCTCTCCCAGCAGGTCGGCCTTGTTCAGCACTTCGATGCGCGGCTTCTTCAGAGCTTCCAGCTCCGCCAGGACCTTTTCTACCTGCTCTTTTTGTTCTTCGCCGTAGCCTGAAGCGGCGTCGCGCACGTGCAGCAGCACCTCGGCCTGCTCCACCTCTTCGAGAGTGGCTCGAAAGCTTGTCACCAGGGTGTGCGGCAGGTTGCGAATGAATCCCACCGTGTCCGACAAGAGCACCTTGCGCCGGCTCGGCAGCTCAATGGCACGCAGTTTCGGATCGAGCGTAGCAAACATCTTGGACGACTGCAGCACGTGCGCCCCGGTGAGGCAATTGAACAGCGTGCTCTTCCCCGCGTTCGTGTAGCCCACCAGCGCCACCGTCGGCACCGGCACGGTCTCGCGCCGCTGCCGCTGCTGGCGACGCACCCGGCGCACCGATTCCAGATCCACTTTCACTTGATCGATGCGGCGCTGAATCTTGCGGCGGTCAGTTTCCAGCTGCGTTTCACCGGGGCCGCGCGTGCCAATGCCGCCGCCCAGCTGCGACATCGCTTTGCCGCGTCCTGTCAGGCGGGGCAGCATGTACTCGAGCTGCGCCAGTTCCACCTGCAGCTGCCCTTCCCTGGTGCGTGCGTGGCGGGCAAAAATATCGAGGATCAGCTGCGTTCGATCCAGCACCCGGCACGGCATGGCCGCATCAAGATTGCGCAGCTGGGTCGGTGAGAGGTCGTGGTCGAACAGCACCAGGTCGGCATGCGTTGAAGCTGCCACTCCGGCAATCTCTTCCACTTTGCCGGCCCCCACCAGCGTTGCAGGTTCGGGCCGCGGGCGGCGCTGCAGCAACTCCGCCGCAATCTCCGCACCCGCGCTGAGCACCAGCTCACGGAATTCCTCGAGCGACTCCTCGACGCTAAAACCCGGCGCGCCGCCCTGACTTCTCTTAACGCCCACATCCGCCGTCAGGGCGCTCTCCTGCATGTTCCCCTGTTCATGATTGTTTGGGGTATCCGGCTCAGAGCTGTCTGCGGCAGATGAAGCGGCAAGGCGCGCACCCGCCTGCCCGGCGCGACTACGCGAGGCGCGGACCGTGAAGTCCACACTCACAAGTACGGCGCGCTCCGTGCCGCGGCTCGAATGCCTATCCTGAACCCCGAAAGGCGCGGGAATGGGCATAGAGACCGCCGCGTCTCCCGACTTCATGCGGACGCTCACAATGCTTGCAACAACGATCTATCGCTGCTCTGCCGTCGCCACTGTCGGCGCAGGCGCCGGTACCGCGGACGGGCCGAGACCCGTATGCGCCGTCGTCGGACGATGCTCCGTGTGGAGCACGCTCCGATTGCTGACAACCGTGGAAATTGCATGCTTGAAGATCAGTTGCTCCTGGCTGTTGTTCTCCAACAGCACGGAGTACTTGTCAAAGGAGCGGATCTTGCCCGTCAGCTTGACACCGCTGACCAGGTAGATCGTGATGGGGGTCTTGTCTTTGCGAACTGTATTCAGGAAGGTGTCCTGAATATTCTGTGCCGGCTTGTTTTCCATGTGCCGATCTCCCGCTTTCCAGATTTGTGAAATGCCTGCAAATCTCTTGCTGGCGTGAAAAAACAAATACGCGGGGCGGCGCCGGAATCCCCGGCTCCACCTGGTCCCGCAATGAGTCAACAATAGCGAGGTTGCCTAACCTTTTCAACTCCGCTCCATGCCCGGGAGGTCACCGAAGGGCCATTCCGGGGGCCGTCCCGCCGCTGGGACACGATTGGTTGCGCGGCTGCTACCATATTCGGGTGCTCGACCCAGCCCACGCTCCTGTGCCTTCCGCTTCCAAATCCCAACCCGTCCCCATGCTCGACCTCAAGCGGCAGTACGCGCCCCTGCACGGAGAAATCCTCGAAGCCCTCGGGCATGTACTGGAGACGCAACAGTTTATCCTTGGTGAGCCGGTAGCCGCCTTTGAAACCGCTGCCGCCCGCCATCTCGGCGTTTCCCACACAGTTGGATGCGCATCCGGCACCGACGCGTTATGGCTGGCCCTCGCTTCTGTTGAAATTGGGCCGGGAGCCGCGGTGGTCACCACACCCTTCAGCTTCTTCGCCTCGGTCAGCGCTATCGTGCGCGCTGGAGCTCGCCCGATTCTCAGCGACATCGATCCCGCCACCTTCAACCTCGATCCGGTCGCCGTCCAAACTGTCCTGGCCGGCCCAGACGGCAAGGCTGTCCAAGCGATCCTTCCGGTACACCTCTATGGCCAGCCCGCTGACATGGCCCGGTTTGCTGGAATCGCCAAGAGCCGCAACCTGCGACTGGTCGAGGACGCCGCTCAAGCCTTTGGGGCTGTGTCAGGCCGCGTAGCCGTTGGCGGACTCGGCGACATCGCCGCCTTCAGCTTCTATCCCACCAAAAACCTCAGCGCCGCAGGCGACGCGGGCATGGTCAGCACCAATTCTCCTGCGCTGGCCGAGCGCGCCCGCATGCTCCGCCAGCACGGCATGCGCCGCCGCTATCACCATGACGAAATCGGCTGGAACGCCCGCATGGATGGCTTCCAGGGCGCCATCCTCCAGGTCAAGCTGAAATACATCGATGAGTGGAACAAGGCCCGCCGGGAAATCGCGGCCCGCTACGACACGCTTTTCCGCGCCGCCGGCCTGGCCGAATCCGGCCTCTATCCCGGCAAGGGCATCATCCTGCCCCACGAGGTGCCCGGCAGCAAACATGTCTGGCATCAATACGTCCTTCGCACCCGGCGTCGCGATGCACTCCGCGCCTTCCTCGCCGAGCGCCAGATCGGCTCCGAGATTTACTATCCCGTTCCGCTTCACCTGCAGGAAGCGTTGCGAGGCCTCGGCTATCGCGAAGGCGATTTCCCTGAAGCCGAGCGCGCCGCCGGCGAAGTGCTGGCCCTGCCCCTCTTCCCCGAGTTGCGCGAAGACGAGCAGCAGACGGTGGTCAACGCCATCGTGGAGTTTCTGAGCTGAGCAATGTTTCTCTGCTTCTCGGTTTCTCTCACGCCTGCCCCTGACGCCTTAGAATGGTCCCAACATGAAGTGTCCCTATTGCGGGTTTTTGCAGGATCGCGTTGTCGACTCGCGCGAGAGCAAGGAAGCAGACTCCATCCGCCGTCGCCGCGAGTGCGAGAAGTGCAATCGCCGCTTCACCACCTACGAGCGCATCGACGAGATACCCTACATGGTCGTCAAGAAGGACGGGCGCCGCGAGCGCTTCGACCGTGAAAAGATTCTCCGCGGCCTGCTGCGCGCCGTCGAAAAAAGGCCTGTCTCTTCTGGCCAGTTGGAAAAGATCGTCGACGCCACCGAGAGCTACCTGATCGACGCTCCGGAGCGCGAGCGCAGCACCAGCGAAATCGGCGAGCTCATCATGCAGCATCTCAAGACCCTTGACACCGTGGCCTACATCCGCTTCGCGTCGGTCTACCGCGACTTCAAAGATGTCAGCGAATTCAAGGAAGAGCTCGAAGGCCTGCTCGATTCGCATCGCACTAAGGGAAAAGCCTAGCCGAAGCGCAGGGTCGCGCGGCCTCAAAACCGTGTGGTCCTTAGTACCCCGCCTTTTTCGGGAATTTTTCCGGAGCAAGGGTTGGGGCGCTTTATCCGTCAGGTTCTCCGTCAGGCCGAGGTTTTCAGAAAAACGGCTCGGCAAAGGCTCCGGCTCGCACCGCACCAACGGCAAGGGCTGAAGACTCGGACTCGAAGGCATGAACTCATCTCAGCCCTGGAGCACCTCAGCGGGCGCGAAATGGAGTTTGAGGACGGTGATGTCGTCTTCCTGACCGAAAGACTGCGCAGCGGAGGCGATTTCTTCAGCGGCCTGGTGAGAGATGGCGGCGGTGCGCTCAAAGCCGAACAGCTCGCCCAATGCATTACGCGATTCGACGACTCCATCGGAGATGAAAGTGAGTGATTCTCCCGGGGAGAGATCAAAAGTGAATTCGCTGTACGTCGCATCCGCGGTAATCCCGAGGGGCAGCCCGGATTCAAGCTTCATCTCTTCGCCGTTACGATAGGGGGGAATGTGGCCGGCGTTGGCCAGGGTGAGGGTACCCGTTGCGGAAAGCTCCGCGCAAAGGCAGGTTGCAAATCCACCCAGGCGCATGTTCGTCAGGACTGGATTGAGATGTTCAAGCAGTGCGGTCGGAGAATCTGCGTCTCGCCCCTGCGCCGCACCCAGCAGAACGGCCGCGGTCATGGCGGCTGCCGCACCTTTGCCGCTCACGTCGCCCAGCAGGATGCGCTGGCGATTTCCCGGCAGAGTCCGGCAGCTATAGAAATCGCCCCCGATCTCGCGGAAGGGGCGAAAAACCGCGGCGAGTCTGAGGCCCGGCAGGGTGTCAAGCACAGAGGGCGCGAGAAGGCGTTGCACCTGCTGAGCCGCCTGCATTTCTCCCACGAGCACGGCGCGTTCGCGCGCGGTCTGCTGCTGCTCGCGAAACAACAGTGCGAGCAAGAAAATGAGAACGCCCAGCGTGGCGACCGCTTCGAAATCTGAAACCGTATTGCTCCACCTGACTTGCAAGTCGGGTATGCCGAGCACATGGGCGCTCGTAAAGCGCACGAAGAAGAACACCATCATGGTGACTCCCCACATCATGCAAAGTGCGGCCAGCGGCTTCATGCGGCGCGAGAGGCTGGACCACGGCATGAAGGCGAAGAAGGGAGCAGTCGACTCGAGGACCGAGGCAAATTGCGAGATGGCGCCGAGCTGGCGTGCCCGCAGAGCATCGAGCCAGAGGGACTGCGCTGGCGGCAGAAGAGGAACCATCGTTGTAATGAAGTGAATGCCGGTGGCGGTCGCGATGAGACCCCAGAAGAACCAGGGAACGCGCTTGCGCGCGAGGACGAAGAAGAAAACCGTGCGGCAAATATTGGTTGTGAAAGCGGGAATGGCCCAGACCATGAAGTAGGCGCCTACTGGATACGAGAGGAACGCTGCAATACCGATGTAATTGATGTAAATCGGTGGGAGCGCAATGCAATTGATGCCCAGCAGAAGCAATTCGCGGCGGCTGCGGTCATTGAACCAAAGACCGAGAACAATCAGCCCAACGATGCCCACAATGCAGAAGCAGATGGCTGGAATGGATTGGCGCGTGCTTTGCGTGATGATTTCGGCGCTGCGGTGATCGCGCAGGTTGTCGAGGTTGCCGGCAAGCAAACTGAACGGTGGGTAAGGGCCGAAAGGCACCGCGGAGGTGTAGTGCCAGGTGGTGCGCAGTGCGATGGTCGTGAACGGGCCGGGCAGATCGCGCGGAACGGGCCAGTTGCGCATGAGGTTGAGGCTGAATTGGCCACTACGCAGATCGCCGGCTGAGCCGATCAGGCTGCCAGTCACAAACACCTGATACGCGGCGTAAAGGCGAATCTGCAGCGCGGGCTGAGCCGCACCTTGCAGAGACAAAAGATCGGCGTGACAACGAATCCAGATTTGCGGCTCAGACGGGCTCTGTTGCCAGGCTGAGTAACGCTGCCAGCCTGACTCGTCGATTGTCGGGGCCGCCCAGGCAAGGTCATCGCCGGTGCGCCAGACGCACTGGCCAGGGGCAATGCTCACATCCTCGGCGAAGAGCGCGGCTGGAAGGCAAAGGCACAGCAGAACAAAAACCTTGCGCATATGCCCCCTGGGGAAGAACGGGCTACGCTTCTGGAACGGCCGTTTCTGACCGAGGCATCCAAACAGAGAGATGCTCGGATTGATGCGCCGCGAGCATGGTTTGTCTCGATGCACCGCGACCGCGCAGGAACGGTTCAAGGAAGCTGTGGCCGATTATAGTGTCTCGAACGCGGGTTGCAGGACGCAGTTTTTCGAGTTGTTCGCCTCGGCCGACGATCCGCTCGGACTCCGCACCGAACCGGCTTGGAGCCTCCGCAATCCTCCGCATCAAAATTAACCTTCGGCCCGATTGACATACGCTGATCAAGTTGATATCAACGTTGTCAGTCCACCGGGACGTTGCCGACGCATTGGCGCGCCTGCACCAAGGAGAGCTCTCGCCATGTTTACCCCCAAAGGAAAGTTCGGCTGGTACGAACTGATGACCAGCGATCCGAAGGCAGCCGGCAAGTTTTACTCGGACGTTGTGGGCTGGACGACCCAGGAGATGCCCGGTGGGGACGGCCCCCCGTACACCACCTTCAACATCGGCAATGTTGGAATCGCCGGCATGCTGAACATCCCGGGACACACCGCGTGGATTGGCTATATCGCGGTCGACGACGTCGATGCGCATATCGAAAAGATTGTCGAGGCCGGCGGCAAACTATGGAAGCCGGCAACGGACGTGCCCGGCATGCTTCGCTTCGCGGTGATGTCTGACCCGCAGGGCGCAGCCATTGTGGTTTTCACTCCCAACCCGAACATGCCCTCGCCGGAACGCCCCGCTCCACCGACCCCCGGCACCATTGGCTGGCACGAGCTCTACACGACTGACCTCGAAGCGGGATTCGACTTCTACAACAAGCTTTTTGGCTGGACCAAGGTCAGCGATATGGATATGGGCTCCATGGGCGTCTATCGCATCTTCGATGAAGGCGACCAGAAGGCCATGGGAGACGGCGGAATGATGACCAAAGCTCCCCAGATACCTGCCTCATGTTGGGGCTTCTATTTCAACGTCGACTCGATCAAAGCAGCGATCAAGCGCGTCGAATCCGGTGGCGGGAAGATTGTGAACGGGCCGATGCAGGTACCCGGCGGAGGCTGGATCATCAACGGCCAGGACCCTCAGGGAGCCATGTTCGCTCTGGTCAGTAGCAAGGAATAGTCTCGCGCCGATCGATTTGGTCGAGCCCAGGGGCTCCCTGCTAGAGTCGCGCGCCCTTGCGGGGAGAGACCAAAGTCAGACGCTCCATCTCGCTCTGCAGCCAGGGTCCCGGTTCAAACTGGCCTTGATGTGCATGGTAGGTCCCAAGCGACTGCAGATGAAAGCGGAGAATGTAAGAGTCAAACGAGCAGCGCACGACGCGGCCGCACACACTGCACAGCAGGAGCTGATCTTCTTCCTGCATGCGTGAAGCAGTCAGAATCAACGGCGTCAACCGCAACTCCGAGGGACTTACGGAGCGAAGACCTTCGACCTCTCCTTCGCCGTTCCCCACCCTTTTCCTGGATACGCACCCTGCGGGGCATTCATGCTCAATCATGCCGGCTCCAAGGCACAATCAACGCGGCGTGCAGCTTAGAGGTACACGATATTCGCAGGAATCTCTGTGCGCTCAAGGCCGGACACCGCATTCCGAATCGCCCCTGAAAGAAGACCAACTTCGCTCCTGTCCGCCGTTGAGGAGAACAACGGGCCGTGCTGTCGAAACCGATGGGTGGGGGAGGACAACTGAGTGTGGTTTGCCTGCAAACCACCAGTGCTATCATGAGGGCTCAATCAAGGCCATTCAAAGGGACATGTGGTGTCGCATGAGGGACAAATAGGGTCAGGTCCCTCATTTTGAGCTCTTTATGCATGGATTGCGCACAAATCCTTCTGAAACTGTCCGCGCCGATCGGGGTACCCGACTGGTGGGGTGGAAGGATATTGCCGGGTATCTTGGCAAGACCGACCGAACGGTCAAGCGCTGGGGAAGAGACCGCAGCCTCCCGGTCCACCGTGTGCCGGGCACGGCGAAGACGTCGGTGTATGCGTACTCAAACGAACTGGACCGCTGGCTGGGAAACACAGGGGCAGAAAATCAGGTGGGGGACACGGGTCAGCCACCGGCTAAGCAACATCCGATTGCGGAACCGGTTCCAGTTCCTGCTTCAATTCCAGCCCCGGCCTCGATCTCGACTCCGATCCTCCGTCATCTTGACCCGCACGGAAAACCCATCACGGTGCAACCGACGACTCGCCTGCGCTCGTTTCTCCCTCGAAAATGGCTGCTCGCTACTGTGGCCCTTCTTCTTGCAGCCGTCACCCTCGATGTCGCCGTCCGAGTGCGGGCGGTGCCTCTCGCCAGGGCCCTGCGCAGCCTTGTCGGGGGCCATGCCAAGGCCGATGCGCCTCCAGCGGTTTCCGATGCGGAGCGGCGCACGGCGAGCGACTTTTATCTGCGCGGCCGCTACGAGTGGGATCAGCGCACGCCGGCAAGCCTGCATCGCGCCCTCGACCTGTTCACCCAGGCCATCGTTCACAATCCAGCCGATGCCCGAGCCTACGCAGGCCTAGCCGATACCTACGACCTGCTGCGGGAGTACTCGACTGACGCCGACAGCGACGCCTTCCCGCGCGCCATCGCTGCCGCCAAAAAAGCAGTGGCCCTTGACGATTCCCTGGCCGAAGCGCATCGAGCCCTGGCGTTTGCACAGATGTACGGCGTCTGGGATTTTGCCGACGCAGAAGCGGAATTTCGCCGCGCCATTGCTCTCGATCCCAAAGACCCGCAGGCGCGCCGCTGGTACGCCAACGCGCTGAGCGTGGGCGGCCGCTTTGCCGAGGCGCGGGCGCAGATGGACAAGGCGCAGGAACTCGATCCCACCTCGCATGCCACACTGGCCGACAAAGGTTGGATGCTTTACAACGCGGGCCGCGCACAAGAGGGCATCGAGTTGCTCAAAGAAGTCGAGCAGGCAGCTCCAGAATTCTATTCACCGCATTCCTATCTCATGCAGATCGACCTCGATCGGCGCGACTACATCTCTTTTCTTGCCGAAGGGCAGCTGGCCGCGCAATCCAGCGGCGATGCCGCGCTGCTCGACACCATCGCCTCGGCAGGCGCCGGCTACACGCAAGGTGGTCGCCAAGGCCTGTTGCGAGCCCTCTACTCAAAAGAGAAGCACTCGTACGCGACTGGCCAGTCGCACGCGCCACTTCTGGCACGAGTCTGCCTGCTGATGGACAGAAGGCAAGAGGCGCTCGATGTCATGGAAGACGCGTACTCACGAAGAGATATCGACGTGCTCACCATTCTGTCTCAGCCCGATCTGCTCGCACTGAAAGACGATCCGCGCTATCAGATCCTCGCCCGCAAGATCAACTTCCCGCGCGCTCCGTCCTCGCGACCGGGACTGCCGAATGGCTTCTGAGCTTCAGAGCAATTTCGAAGTGAGCGGCGCTTCCTTTGCAAAGGAATAACTAGTCACACGCCGACTTTTCGGCAGTAATTGGCTCCTCGGCTGGTGATTTACGATTCGTCGACGTCCGATCCATTAGAGATTATCCTGGGCGATCATTCACCAGGGGGTCAGTTTATCGGGCGATTTACAACTTGAGGTTCCAATAGCTGACGAACGGGATATAAGCCAGAACGGCAGCCGCCAAGATGTAGTTGAGTGTTCTTCGATTGCGCCACGCTGCATAAATCGAGGCTGCTGCCAGCAAGGGCAGCAATGTGCCGATGAGCAGAAGTGCTTTCAATCCCAAGGGCAATCCAAAGATCAGGTTTTCTGGTCCAATCATCAGGCAGACGCCCAGCCATCCGACACAATGGAGCAAAACCACCGCAGAAATCCATCGCATCATTTTCTTTCCCTTCCACGCTCCGGAGATGAATAGTCCGATGAAAATGAAGTAGAAGGCGATGTTCGCGTACCCGCATTCATACCAGGAAATCCGCTCGTCGGATCTGTTCAGGAACCGCACTTGCCCGGATGCATCGGTCTGAAAGCTCAACTTGTCAGATCCGTCTTCTTTTCTGAATTCAAGAGGCCCTATTGGTAGCCACCGCGCCCCATAAACGCGAAGCGCTCCATCGCGGTCAACTGAAACGCGCTTCAGATCTGTCAGGATGAAGGTTTTCGAAAGATCGTGGTGCGGGTACCTCACTGTTCGATAGAACCCAGCGAAGCGCGACGCGTTCGCGCGCGTCATCCCCGTTACAGCGACGGGATGAACCTTTGGGGTTGTCTTGGGTCCGAAGCTAACAGTGGCAAATTGCTCATAGAAGTTCCACGCAACTGCATCGCCGCCACCGCTGACCAGAGTGAAATACCCAATATGCTCATCCGGAAATGCCATGAGCACAGAGTGAAAGCTACCGCTGTCTCCGCTTGCGCCGACCAGGTGATGCCCGCGATCATTGCCGGTCCAATATCCCAAACCATGAAGGATGCGGATCGCAGGATCGGGGCGGGCCGTCATCTCCACAAAGGAGTGAGCGCTCAGTACGAGCTTGTCCTCTTGAAGTGTGGACGTGAGGAACCGGGTCATGTCGTCTAGATTGCTGGTAAGCGCCGCTGCGGGAGCTGAACGCTGGTAGAACCACCGTCCCGGAGCCATGCGCGAAGGTTCTGGAAGAGGTTGGGTGAATGTACTGTCCCGCATCCCCATCGGCTGAAGCACGTTGGCCTTCACGTAGTCTTCAAACCGCTGCCCGGTCACATCCTCGATCACAACGCCAAGCAGCCCGTATCCATAGTTCGAATAGAGTTCCACCGTGTCAGGCGGATAGACACGCTTGGGCAAAGCTGCAGACATGATCTGCGAAATGGCCGGTTGCGGACCCGAGTGGAATCCGTCGCCGACAAACCGATCATCAAGTCCCGAACGGTGAATTAACAACTGGCGGATCGTAATCGGCTGCGGAAAGGTGTTCGGAACCTGAATATGCTTCAGGTACTTATTGACGTCCCCGTCCAGCTGAAGCTTTCCCTGCTCAGCCAACTGCATAATCGCAATTGCTGTGAATACCTTCGAAACAGAAGCTACTCGCCACAATGAGCCTTCAGAATTGACTGGCCCATACAGCTTTACAACTGGAGGGTTGTCACCATCGACGATAACGCACACCGCCGCGGTGATGCGGCCGGATACGAGCAGAGGCTTGAAGTAGTCATCGCTCGCTCTGGCAACGGAGCCTGTTTCTGCTGCGCATAACCGCAACAGCGGAAGAGCCGCCATGAACAGCACGCCTAAGATGCAGTTCAAGCATCCATTTGCCCGAGCCCGGATGATCATTTTTTCACGCTCCGTCATTATGTAGCATTCTATACAATAGAATACTACATAATGAGCGTGCTATTCTGTACTCCGAATTCATGAGTCCACGCTTGTCCCATAGCGCCGCCCTCATCCTCAAAGCGTTGAGTCTTGGCTACTGCTTTGGGTTTGAAATCATGGAAGTCACCGGACTACCCAGCGGAACCGTATATCCAGCCCTTCGACGGCTCGAACGCGACAAACTCGTTGATTCTCATTGGGAGTCCGATGCTGCCGCCGAAGCACGGGGCCGCCCATCGCGCCGCTATCACACCATCACAGAAGCCGGAAAGGCG
Source organism: uncultured Acidobacteriaceae bacterium (assembly GCA_963760475.1). Classification (GTDB taxonomy): domain Bacteria; phylum Acidobacteriota; class Terriglobia; order Terriglobales; family Acidobacteriaceae; genus Telmatobacter. Next base: position 14,726 of record CAVXDG010000017.1, read on the forward strand.
GCCAATTCAGCAGCTTCAGATCGTTATCCTCTGCTCTCTCGGCTGCTTCCGGAGAAGACTGCATGACGCCTCTGTCCTGTTCTTCTCTTTCGCCTGGCGACCACGCTCTGCTTCGCTGCGGTCAACACCTGGTCCCCGAATCCAGCCGCGAGGAGTGGCTTCGCCACTGGCATGCAGAACTCTGCCATCTGCACAGCAGGGGCCCGGCGTGCGGTAAGCATAGCCTGGTACTTGGACTTTTGCTCGACGCCGCCTGGCTCCGGAAAGAGAGTTGGCGCCGCAATCTCGCTGGATCCGCATCGCTATGTCTCATCCTTCTGGCCACGCTTCTGACTGTCGCTGCACTCCCCGTCTTCATACTTGCCGGTAATCTCAAGGCGTTTGCCACCACGATCGAATCCTCAGTGCCATCCTTCGTCTGCGGATCCCTTCCGACTCTGATTGTCGGCCTCTTCACATCGCGGATCTCTGTTGAAGTGCGCGCTCTTCCGCTTGGCAGCCAGATCAAGGGATACATTTTCCATGCCTGCAAGATCGCCTTTCTCCTCCCATTCACATTCCTTCTCAGTGTTGACCTCTTCACTCCCTTGCATCCCTTCCCTTCGTTCCCATCCTTCTTGATGCAGAGTCTTCTGTTTGCGGCACTTGGTCTGATCGCATTTCATTGGGCGACTCTTGATTGCAATCTCCGCTGCAGACATTGCCTCCGCTCACTTGCCGAACCGGTTCGCGTGGGCCGCCCTTCACACAACTTCCTCGAGTGGAATGGTTCCGAACTCCTCTGCGTTGACGGGCACGGAGTGCTCAGCATCCCCGAAGTCGGGAGCAGTTCGTTCCGGTCGATTCGTTGGTTCCCGCAGAAGCAAACCCCTTAGTTCACCGCCGCGGAGTATTGTGCCGTGAGCATCTGCACAGATATGTCGGCGGCAATCCCTTGAGTCCGCGCGGTCGTGCCTGGATTGTGGCCAATCCGAAGACGGGCCTCTGGCTCAAATCTCCGCCAAAGCCCTTTGCAGATTATTTCCCGGCTTCCGGCACAATAAGAACTGCAACCATTCACCCGTACGCGCTCGTAAACCCGTCTCGCACAGAAGAAGCGCCCCTAACTCCTTTACTGAGAGGAATCTGGGGCTTAACTTCTTTATTGAGAGTACTTTGCGGCGGATGCCAGCCTTCTAAACTCTTGCCGTAGAGGAATTTGCGCCCAGAGTCCGGGGGGAGGGGTCCCAAGCCGATTCTGTATCCTCGGAGCTAGAGCTAGAAGCCAGTTAGCTAGAGGCTTAAAAGAATGTCCGAGACGAAGACGCACAAAATTACCCTCATCCCCGGCGACGGCATTGGGCCCGAAGTCACGCAGGCCGTGGTCCGCATCCTCGAAGCCACCGGCGTGAAGTTCGAGTGGGACCGCCACGCTGCCGGCGCTGAAGCCTTCGAGATCTTCGGCGAGTACATTCCCGCGGCGCTCTATGAATCCATCGAGCGCAACAAGGTCGCCCTCAAGGGTCCTGTGACCACGCCGATTGGCGGCGGCTTCAAGAGCATCAATGTCACACTGCGCAAAAAGTTCGACCTCTTCGCCAACTTCAGGCCCATCAAGAATCTTCCCGGCCTGGAATCGAAATGGCCCGGCGTCGACCTGATTATCGTCCGCGAAAATACTGAAGGCGAATACGTCGGTCTGGAGCATGAGGTCGTGCCCGGCGTCGTCGAGAGCATCAAGGTGATCACCGAGAAAGGCTCGACGCGCATTGCCAAGTTTGCATTTGAATACGCGCGCAAGCACGGCCGCAAGAAGATCCACTCCATCCACAAGGCCAACATCATGAAGTTGTCTGACGGCCTGTTTCTGCGCTGCGCCCGCAAGGTTGCCGAGGGTTTCCCTGAGATTTATTACGGCGAGCACATCATCGACAACACCTGCATGCAGCTGGTCATGAATCCGTACCAGTACGACACGCTGCTGCTTGAGAACCTCTACGGAGACATCGTCAGCGACCTGTGTGCGGCCTTCGTCGGCGGCCTGGGCCTGGTGCCCGGCGCCAACCTTGGCCACGACTGCGCCATCTTCGAAGCTGTGCACGGCTCGGCGCCTGACATTGCCGGCAAAGACCTGGCCAACCCCACGGCACTGCTGCAATCGGCCGTCCTGATGCTCCGCTATCTCGATGAGGAAGCCGCCGCCGACAGAGTGCATAAGGCTCTTGAGACCGTCTACTCCGAGCGCAAGACGCTCACCCGCGACGTCGGCGGCACTGCCGGAACCAGCCAGTTTGCTGACGCCGTCCTTGCGGCCATGGGATAGCGCCGACGCAACCAATTCGCACGTGACCTCTGCGTCCAGTTTCCTGCCCACTGTTCACTGCTCACTGTCCACTGTTCAGGTACACTGAAGTGTTCACGATCATGCAAACCAAGCACCCCATCGGCATCCTCGGCGCCACCGGCATGGTGGGCCAGCGCTATATTCAGCTCCTCGAAAACCATCCGTGGTTCGAGATCGCGTGGCTCGCTGCGAGCGATCGCTCCAGCGGCAAATTGTACGGCGAAGCTGTGAAGTGGCGGCTCGATACGCCGCTGCCCGAGCGCATCGCGAAGGTGCCCGTCTCTCCTGCCGATCCTGCGGGCGCGCCGCACATCATCTTCGCCTCGGTGGATGCGGCCTTTGCGCGCGAGCTGGAACCAAAATTCGCCGCCGCGGGCTGCGCCGTGCTGTCGAACTCGAGCGCCTTCCGCATGACGCCGAATGTGCCGCTCGTTATTCCAGAAGTGAACGCTGAGCACCTGCATCTGATTGAAGAACAGCCTTCGCGCAAGCAGTCGGGAGGCTACATGGTGACCAATCCCAACTGCTCGACGATCGGCCTCGTGATGGCTCTCAAGCCGCTCGAAGAGCGCTTCGGCATTGAACAGATTTTTGTCACCACGATGCAGGCTGTGAGCGGCGCGGGCTATCCCGGCGTTGCGTCGATGGACATCCTCGACAACGTTGTGCCGTACATCGGCGGCGAAGAAGAAAAAATGGAAGCCGAGACGCTGAAATTGCTGGGGCGGCTCGATGGGCACTCCGTGCTTCCGCTTCCTGCGAGGATCACCGCCCACTGTAATCGCGTGCCGGTGGTTGACGGCCACACGGAGTGCGTGTCGATCAAGCTCAGCAGGAAGGCGACGGCGGACGAGGTTCGTGCGGCGTGGGACGATTTCAAACCTTTGGCAGGACTCGATCTTCCCTTCGCGCCCAAGCAGCCGGTGCAGTTTGCCGCGCAGCCTGATCGTCCGCAGCCGAGACTCGACCGCAATCGCGAGCGCGGCATGGCGGTTACGGTTGGCCGCCTTCGTCCGTGCAGCCTGCTCGACTGGAAGTTCGTTCTGCTCTCGCACAACACCGTACGCGGCGCGGCCGGCGCCACGATCTTGAACGCCGAATTACTGGCAAGCCTGGGCAAACTCGAGCCGGTTGCCGAAGCGGCCACCCGGGCCTGAGCGGACTATGACCATGGAATCTGCTGCATGAGCATCGTTGTGATGAAATTCGGCGGCACGTCGGTTGAAGATCCCGCTGCCATCAGCCGCACCGCCGGCATCGTAGCCGGACGCCTCGCACTGGGCAAGCGCCCCGTCGTCGTCGTCAGCGCACTAGCCAAGGTCACGGATCAGCTTTTGCGGGCCGCCTCGGCTGCAGCCTGCGGCGATCGCACGGGCGCTCTGGCCATCAGCTCGCGGCTTCGCTGCCGCCATCGCGACACCGCCGCCGCTCTGGTCAAGGACTCCGCCGAGCTCGTTTCGCTCATCGATCAGAAGTTCGATTCGCTCGACGAAATCCTGCGCGGTCTGGCCGCCATTCTCGAACTCACCCCGCGCATCTCTGACCTGGTTGTCAGCTACGGCGAACGTATTTCCAGCCGTATCGTCGCGGCCGCTTTTCGGGATCGCGGCATCGACGCCGCGCACGTCGACGCCCGCGAGATCATCGTCACCGACTCGCAGTTCGGAAAAGCAATTCCCCAGGACACCCAGATCGAAAAGCGCTCAGAGGAACATCTGCGCCCTCTGCTCGACGCCAACAAGGTTCCTGTGATGGGCGGCTTCATCGCCTCCAATGAAGATGGCATCACCACCACGCTGGGTCGGGGCGGCTCAGACTTCACCGGCGCGCTGGTGGGAGGCGCCCTGAATGCGGACTCGATCGAGATTTGGACAGACGTGGACGGCATCATGACCTGCGATCCCCGCGTTTGCCCCGAGGCGCTACGCGTGAAGGTGATCAGCTTTGAAGAAGCGGCCGAGCTGGCCTATTTCGGCGCCAAGGTTCTGCACCCGGCCACTATCCTGCCTGCGGTTAAGAAGAATATCCCAGTACTTGTGCTTAACAGCAGGAACCCCTCCAACGAGGGCACACGCATCATCTCCATCGCGCCGCATTGCAAGAGCCCGTTCAAGTCGATCGCCGTCAAGAAGAAGCTGTCGATCATCGACGTGGTGGCCAGCCGCATGCTGATGACACACGGCTACCTCAGTGAAATTTTCTCAATCTTCGATAAGCACCAGTGCCCGGTCGATATGGTCTCGACCAGCGAAGTCTCGGTTTCGCTCACCGTCGATTCCAACGACAAACTGCCCGCCATTGCTGCCGATCTCGGCCGCCTGGCCGATGTGAAGTACGAGGGCAAGAAAGCCCTGGTGTGCATGGTTGGCGAAGACATCCGCGGACAGAACGGCATTGCCGCGCAGGTTTTCTCGGCTATCCGCCACGTCAATGTCCGCATGATTTCGCAGGGCGCGAGCGAAATCAACATGAGCTTCATGATTGAAGAGGAAGATGCCGATGAGGCCGTGCGGTCGCTGCACGCGGCGTTCTTCCAGAATCCGGACCCCGCCATTTTCGACGTGGAGGCCCACAAGAAACAGCTTCTAGCCTCCAGCTCCTAGCTGCTAGCTTGTTATTGACCCATCGGCGCCCGGTCCAGAACCTTGGGCCTTGGCGGCTTCAAGCGTTGAAGTCAGTGCGATTGGAATCCAGAAAGCAGAAGTCTCTTAGCGAGAAGCTAGGAGTTAGCGGTTCGGAGCTTAGAACAAATGCTCTTCCTCGTCCTTGGTAAAGGCAAGACCGGATCCCTTGTAGCCGAAGTTGCGCGTGAGCGCGGCCACGGCGTTCGCGCCTACGACATCCAAGAGAATACCCACGCCTCGGCGTTGACAGCGCCTAATCTTGCGGGCGTGGATGTGGTCATCGATTTCACGACCCCTGACGCGGCAATCGAGAATATCCGAGCGGTACTCGCGCTTGGCCGCCGTATTGTGGTTGGCACCACCGGATGGTATGGTCAGCTGGCCGAAATGAAAGAGCTTGCCTACCGGCGCAACGGGGCTTTGCTTTACGGAACCAACTTTTCGATCGGCGTGCAGAAGCTCTTCCGGCTCACCGCCGAGCTGGCCCGCCTCGACGGCTATCGTTTCTCGATCAGCGAAACGCACCACACGTCCAAGCTCGACGCGCCTTCCGGGACCGCCATCACGCTCAAGGAGATTCTTCTCGCAGCAAAACCAGGAATCGAAGTGCCGATTGAATCGCACCGCGTGGGCGACGCAAATGGAGAACACACTGTGACCGCGCGCAGCGAATATGATCTCCTCGAGCTGCGCCATGACGCCAATTCCCGGCGTGGCTTCGCCTTGGGCGCAATTCGCGGAGCTGAATGGCTCAATGACAAGTCTGGCGTGTGGGAATTCCGTGAAATCTTCGATCAGCTTTAGGCCTTCTTTGGCCTTCCTTTGCCACTTTCTGCAATCCCAGCCAACTCCAAAGGCAGAAAAGGAATCCTCTTTCACTATGAAGACAAGATTGCAAGTACTGGCGGTTCTTGGGGCTGTTTTGGCAAGCGGATCGGCCCTAGGATGGAGTCAACAAGACACCGGCGCAAAACAAGACATTAAGGAAGCCGGCCACGAGACCAAAGACGCCGCCAAGGACGTCGGCCATGCCACCAAGAAGGGCACAAAAAAGGTCTACCACGCTACGAAGAATGGAACCAAGAAAGTCTGGCACAAGACCAAGAGCACGACCGAGGGTGCGGTCGATGGCGCCAAGGAAGGCGCGAAAGCGCCGCAATAGGCGCTTTGCCCTGCTCTCGCAAACCCATCCCGGAAATTAGCGGCGGTCGAGAGAGAAGATAACCTTGATAGTGGTCTGCACTTCGACGGGCTGATTGTTCAGCATGTAGGGGCGATAGCGCCAGTTCTTCACCGCATCCAGAGCAGGCCCGCGGAGCACGGGTGGTCCGCTCAGAACGTGAAGTCCTGCAAGGGAGCCGGTTTTTGTAATCTCTCCGCCGAGCATCACGGTGCCGCTCACGTGGGCATTCTTCGCAAACTCCGGATATACGGGTTCCGTCCTGTGAATGAGCATGCCTTCTGCCACACCGGCAGAGATCGCGGAAACCCCTGGCACAATTTTGAGATTGCCGGAGTTGGCGAAGATCGTGCCAGGCATGTTGGATCCGTTGTCCATGGCATTTGGCGAAAAGGAATCGGGGGCCGCTTCACCGGAATCGGGTCTTTGGACCTGGCCCGCGATCCGCGATGGAGCTGCGAGCTGCGCATTCATCATGTCCGCTGCGACGGGTTTCGTCGCTTGCTGGCTCTCATCCGCTGCGACGGGGATCCCAGCCGAGGGCTTGGCGGGGTTGGTCTGCGTGGACGTTTTTTGCGACGCTCCGAGGCCATTTGCACCATTCTCTGAAGGCAGTCCCTGGGGCGCGACAGGCTGGGCCTGACTCGCAGGAATGCCGGGCCGCGACGGTGTCATGAAGATCAGCATTGCCAGGCCGGCAACAAGGACCGGCACGCCTGCGAAGATTGCCCATCGCACCCATGGCGGGCGTGGGTGGGCAGTCTTGTCGGCGTCGATGGGTTGGAAGAGTGTGGAAGCCTGTGGCTGCTCTTCAACCTGGACTTCCTGGGCCGTTCTCTGGACCAGGCGCGGTCCGCTTGGCACCGAGACGCGTTCCGTCTTTTTCGCGACCGGATCAGGGGCATTCGGCGGGAGATCGGCCGGCTTGGCGGAGTTCTTCGCTGAAAGAATCCACTGGCTGTCCCAGGCACTGAAATCCGTTCCGGCAGACTGGCTTGAAGCTGCTGCTTCCGGCTTGGGTTGGGGGGTATTGCTGCGCCGGAATTCATCTGGCTGGATCGACGCATGCTGGATCGGCTGTTCATGGATCAGTGGATCCGGCGCCGGCGCACTTATCTCGGGAGTCTGCCGCCCAGCCTTGTAGGAGGGTTGGTGAACGGCCTGGGCCTCAGGCGGGGGCGGCTCGATAAATTGCTGCCGCGATGGAACTTCGTACGCTCCGGACTTGGGTGCGACGACGCGCTGCGCAGCAATTTCGGCTCCGGGGAGAAGGAAGTCGGCTGGGTTGAACGGCGGCTCCGACGGGGCGCCATTGGATGCGGGGTCAGTCTGGGCCGCAGGCCGCGCAGCCGGGAGCAGAAAGTCCGCGGGGTTCAGTGGCTGATCAGGTGGAAGCTCATGGGTTACAGGCTCAGGCACTGATGCCACAACTGGCGGCGCGACGACCTCCGCCTCGTGCAGCGGGAAGTCGGCAGCGTTTTGCTGCGGCCCTGCCGCGGGGGCAGCCTGTGTCTCAACCACACTGATCGGCTCCGCCTGGCCGTCGGTGTCAACGGGAAGCGGAAGAAAATCGCGGGCACCCGCGCGCATGCATTCGCGCAGCAGGTCCGCATCGTTTCGCATGGAATACACCATCACGATCGAGGTGTTGAACGCCGCAATTGTCTCCACAATCTGGAGGGCATAGCTCTGATCGCTGTCGACGTCGATCATCACAACGTCGAATCCCTCTTCCATCAGGCTCGGGATCTCTGAGAGGCCCGCGGGATAATCGTTGAACTCGCGTACTGTGCGCCCGGGGACACCTGTGAGGGCCTTGGCCATCACGCGGCGGTGGGTTGCGTTGGGTCCGATGAGCGCGATGACGACGCTGGTTGCGCTGCCGGCTCCGACGTTGGGATCCTGAAGGGTTGTGGACATCTCTGTTCTGCCGCTCATAGGTCCTTCATCCTTCTTGCCGAACACAAGGGGAAATTGCCTGCCACGCCCCGGCGCCCTCTCGCCCCCGGCTCACGCACCCAATGCGCTCACCGCGAGGCCCTGGCGATCCAATCGGCCCGGCATGCGGAATTCAACAGAATCTGCGGGAAAAAAGAACATCCGCCTGCGATTCTGGTTTTTGCCACATCGCAGGTTGAAGCTTTATCTATTCAACGTGAAGCACCGACAACTCGACCCTTAACCAATACAAGTTCTGGTGGGATTTCCCTCGTGATGGAAATGGTATACGCGGGGCCTGCACCGGTGGAACTGCCCGAAGAGGTCACGGACATGCCTTTGGTCATGGGGGCCCTCGGCCGGCAGGTTGCAATCTGGAACAGGGTTTGCTTGTGGGTGTCCGGGCTAAACCCTGAGCGGAGCACCAATTAATCTATTTCTCATGCTCCTCCGGCCCGCGCGCTTCTCTGACCTTCCCGGCATCATCAGGCTCGAACGCACACCCGCTGCCCGCCAATTCGTGGGTCAATGGAGCGAAGAGCGCCATCGTGTCACCATGGCCGACCCCGACACCCGCTACCTGGTGAGCGAAGAGGCTCCCGAAAGGCTGCAGGGCTATGTCATCCTGCGCGGCATAGGCGAAGACTCTAAGGCCATCGAGTTGAAGCGCATCGTGGTCGCAGCTCCGGGCCAGGGGCTCGGACGCCAGCTCCTCCGTGAGGTCGCCCGGATGGCTTTCGAGGAATTGCGTGCCCACCGGCTTTTTCTCGATGTCTACGAGGACAACGCCCGCGCCCGTCATCTCTACACGAGCCTGGGTTTTGTCGTTGAAGGCACCATGCGCGATGGAGCCTGCCGTGACGGATCCTGGTGCAACCTGCTTCTCATGTCGATGCTCGAAGAGGAGTACAGGCAATCTCCCGCCGGCCAGATGCATCCCGCCTCCTAGGCGGAATCCCATGTCAGGAAACCCAACCCTGTTATCCACGGAGAGCGGGTATACACTCACTTTTGATGAGAACTACAGGTTGCGGCACGGCAATTGTCACGCCTTTTCGGGCGGACGGCGCGATCGACGCACCGGCCCTGCGCGCGCTGGTGCGGTGGCAAATCGAGGCAGGCATCGACTTTCTTGTGGCCTGCGGATCGACGGGCGAGGCCGCGACGCTGGAAGAGGCCGAGTGGCTCGAGGTTGTACGGATTGTTGTCGATGCCGCCGCTGGAAGGGTCCCCGTCTGGGCCGGATGCACCCACAACTCGACCCGCACCCTGCTGCGGCAGGCCGCCCTGCTGCAGACCGTGCCGGGGATTGACGCGGTCCTTTCCGCCAACCCTTATTACAACAAGCCGAACCAGGAAGGCCAATTCCAGCACTTCCTCGCCCTGGCGAAAACGGTCGATCCCCTTCCTGTCTGCCTGTACAACGTTCCGGGGCGCACTGCCGCCAACCTGGAGCCGGTGACCGTGCTGCGCCTTGCTGAATCGGCTGGCAACATTCAGGCCATCAAGGAAGCCAGCGGCAACCTCGCGCAAATCGGCAAAATCATCCATCGCATGCCGACGGGGTTCCGTGTCTTTTCAGGCGATGACAACCTTGCTCTGGCCACGATCGGCATCGGGGCCCACGGCCTCATCAGCGTCGCCTCCAACGAGGCGCCGGCCGAAGTGAGCGCCATGGTGCGGGCTGCGGTACGGGGCGAATGGGACACCGCTCGCGACCTGGAGCGCAAGTTCGCGACTCTCTTTGAAGCAAATTTCTGGGACTCCAACCCCGGCCCCGTCAAGACAGTTCTGAGCCTGATGGGTAAGTGCAATGAGTTCGTGCGTCTTCCGCTGGTTCCGCCCGACGCGGGCACCCGTGCACGACTCGAACGAGTAGCAACCGAGCTGGGTTTGCTCAAGTGCGTGCCCGCCGGACAGATGCAATAAGCCGCCTCAAGCCGTTTCCGGGACGCACGTCCAGAGAAACTCCAAAATTCCTTCCGCGAAATGTCGAAGCGCTTTGCCTTCGCGCGTCATACGATCGGCAGCTGAAAAATTGCCGCCTACAATTCAAATCGGAGGACGGATTCCCATGCAATATCTACTCACGCTCTACGCGGACGAAGGCGCCTTTGCAAAGATGACACCGCAACAACAGCAGCAGGGCTACGCAGCCTACATGGCCTATACCGAAGCGCTCAAAGCGGCCGGCGCGCTCAAAAGCTCCAACCGCTTGCGCCCCAGCGCCACGGCCACCACCCTGCGCACTACCGAGGGCAAGACACAGATTCTGGACGGCCCCTTCTCCGACTCCAAAGAGCAGCTGGGTGGCTACTACCTTATCGATGTTCCCGATCTTGACGCGGCTCTCTCCTGGGCGGGTCGATGCCCCGGGGTCGGCCATGGCGTTGTTGAAGTTCGAGCCATCTGGGACATGTCGAGCCCAGGCAAATGAACTTGAACGGGAGCGGCGCGGAGGCACGTAGCACCGCAGATGCAACCGCGCGCCGCAGTTACGGCAAACTGGTGGCGTATCTCGCCGCCCGCACCCGGGACGTGGACGCGGCCGAAGACGCCCTTGCAGACGCCTTCGCCGCGGCACTCGCCGACTGGCCCATCAGAGGCTGCCCCGACAACCCCGAAGCCTGGCTGCTTACCGTAGCGCGTCGCAAGTTCCTTGACCGGGTGCGCGGCCAGCGCCTCGAGGTCGCGGCCGAAGATATCGAGACCATGGCCGATGGTCTGGCGGCTGCCGCACATGAGACGGAGTTCCCCGATCAGCGGCTCGGCCTTCTTTTCGCCTGTGCGCATCCTGCTATCGAAATCGGCATTCGCGCACCACTCATGCTGCAGGCCGTGCTCGGCCTTGATGCAGCCCGGATCGCCTCCGCATTTCTTGTGGCTCCGGCCGCCATGGGCCAGCGCCTGGTGCGCGCGAAACAGAAGATTCGCATGGCCGGTATTCCTCTTCGCATCCCTGAGCGGGAGGAACTCCGCGACCGGCTCGAAACCGTGCTCGATGCGATCTACGCGGCCTTCTCGGAAGGATGGATCGATGCAACAGGCACCGATCTCGCGCGGCGCGACCTCGCCGAAGAAGCGATCTACCTGGGCCGGCTGGTCACCGAGCTGCTCCCCCGCGAGCCCGAAGCCATGGGCCTTCTTGCGCTGATGCTCTACGCCGAGTCGCGCCGATGTGCGCGCCGCGACGCTTACGGCGAATATGTGCCGATGGCCGAGCAACGCCTCGAGGATTGGAATGCAGCAATGATCGAAGACGCCGAGCAGTACTTGCTGCGCGCCTGCGACGCAAAGATGCCCGGCCGCTATCAACTGGAGGGCGCGATCCAGTCGGCGCACGTTGCGCGCCGTCGCACCGGCTGCGCGAACTGGACTGAGGTGGTTCAGCTTTACGATGGGTTGCTGGCGCATGCGCGCTCTCCCGTCGTCGCCCTGAATCGTGCGCTTGCCGTGGCTGAACGAGACGGCGCACAAGCAGGCCTCGATGCCATCGAAAGCCTTGCCGGCGACCCGCGCCTCGCCGAGTATCAGCCATGGTGGGCCGCACGCGCAGAGCTGCTCGCACGCACAGGAAAACGCGAAGAGGCCAGCTACGCCTATGGAGTTGCGATCGGTCTGGAACGGGATGAATCTATACGGAGATTTTTAGATAGACGGCGCGCTGCCCTGGCGCGATGACATCGACTGGAAGAATTGTTACGAAGTTGCTGAACCGCGCGCGTCACAGATTACCGGTGTAATCGGCGCGCAGAAAAATCTTGCAACACCGCACAACTAAGCGACGCTCTGTGGGGTTGGATGTTAGCAAGGCACACAGGAAGGTCAGCAATTCCTCCGGCTTTCAAAGAGCACATTCGTATTCGAGATTTATCCATGCCTGCTCTTCCACTTGTCCGCAAGTGAACTTTCGACTGCGCGCCGAATTCCCGCGATGTTCCGTGGAGGCCACGGACAATTGCAGAAAAGAGATGTATCTAATGATGGATTCAAAGATGCATGGGAGACTTTATCTTCCCTCTATCCTGGCATTGACCGTCGGCTCCTTCTTTCTCGGCGGATGTAGCGGTGTCACAACCACATCCAACCTCGGAAATAACTCCAACACACCTACCGGCTCCTCATTCGTGGTTGGCACCGATGCGCCCATGGCAAGCGTTACATCCTTCAGCGTTCAGCTCGCGGGGATGAATGCCTTCACCTCGACCGATTGCAGCGGCACGGGCATCTCGCTCATCAGCCCTCAGACTGTGGACTTCGCCCGCTTCAACGGCCTCCAGACCCTCATTGACATGAACGATGTGGCAGCAGGCACATACAACTGCGTGTCCATCGGATTGGGCACCGCGACCCTGGGATATCTTGACACCACCACGGCCGAGCCAAAAATCACGACCGAAGCGGCGACGCTGTCCTCCACATCCTTGACCTTCCCGCTGACGAAACCCATGGTCGTTGCAACGGCAGGCGCCCCTGTCGGCCTGCACATGGACTTCGACCTGCGCAAGTCGATTGAGGTCGACTCGGGTGGAAACATCACCGGAGCGGTGAATCCGACCTTCACTGTGAAGGCGGTAAACAACTCCGACCCTGGCGCCTACATTGACGAATTCATCGCGGCGGTCATCAGCACAAGTTCCACTGCTCAGACCTTTACGATTCAGGGACCGCATGGAAGGCAATTCACCGTGAACGTGACTGGGCAGACGGAATGGGATGGCGGCGCCAGCCTCTCTTCGCTGAACTCGAGCAGCATCGTCGAGGTCTCCGGGACTCTTGATCGCGCCGATGCCACGATCGATGCGGACGAAGTGGCTCTGCTCTCCGACACGGGCTTCTACGCCGCCGGTCAGGTCACCTACGTGACTCCGAGTACGGGCCCCGCAACCAGCTTCGACCTGTATGTGCGCGGCACTCTTCCGGCAAACACGGGCGTCAGCCTTGGGAACATCGCGACCGTAGATCTCAGCGGCAGTGAGAAATTCTCTATCTACTGGCGGCATGGACCACTCGCCCAATTCCTCTTCAACCCGAGTGGGCTGCTGCCAGGCCAGCACGTGGCTGTCGGCGGACCCGCGTCAGGAGCTGCCAGCGCTTCGGCTGTCACGGTCAACCGCGTCATGCTCCGCGACTGGGGCTTCAACGGCACCGTCGTCCCGGGGAGCCTCAATGTCAACAACGGAAGCTTCAAGATGCAGGTCAACGGATTCGCCGGCGTTCTGATTCCTCAGACTGTCACCGTCTACGTGACCCCCAACTGCGAGTTCCGCGACGGGTGGACCGCCATCGCCGACGTCGCCGATGGTGCCAACGTCCGCGTGGTGGGCCTGCTCTTAAAGGATCCAACCTCCGGCAACACTGTGCTGGTCGGCCATTACGTCGACGATCAGAACTAGAGCAAACACAGCTATAACCAGAAAAGCCGGAGCAGATTTCCTGCTCCGGCATTTCTGTCAGCGAAAGCGCGAATTCATCTGACTTAGAAAAGATCTGCGATCGGGGGAAACGTCAGCAGCAGACTCAGCACAAGAAGCCCAAATGCAAACGCTCCTACCTGCTTCATCGCGACATTGCGATGGCTCCAGCGGCGTTCGAGCAGAATCCAGACGCCAATCCAAACCAAAATTGCGGTGGTCGTTACGCCGGACAGCGGCCCGGTTGGGCGATAAAAGATCATCGCATTCCTGATTGCCCCTACTTTGTCCGCGGCAATCGCGAGAACAGCAAGAATGAACGAACCAATACCGGCTGCAAGAACCGCGGCGGCGCCAAAACCGTTGGTCATTGCCTTGACGCCGGGCGCGGGCACGCTGGCCGGCTTGCCGCTCATCGCGACTCTCCTTGCCTAAGACGCATCGTTTGGCCTCCCCCAACAGGCGCATGTTTGTTCAGCATGGCGCCCCAGAAGCCGGCTATTCCCGCAGCAAGAAATGAAGCCAGCATAAAGCCGAGAACCGTGGCGCGAAGCTCTGGATGATTTCTCAGGTTACGGCGATGCCTGTTGTACACCGCGAACGCCATGGTGATGGAAATTGGAACGAGCCATGCAATATGCTCCTTCCATTCCATGCCGACCGAGTGCCAGCCGCTTGTTAGAGGGCTCGACTGAAGCAATCTCTGCGGATACTCTGCCAGATTAACGGTGCCCGTGGGAGGCACAGCACGATACCACGGATAAATGATGTACGTGCCGGAGAGAACCGCGATCCACGCGAGGCCCGTCATCCCAAGGAGATAGGCTCTGACAAACTCTTCCTCGCGTTCTGAAATCGGCGACATGTCGCTCCGGGAGTAGCGAAGCCATATCTCAACGAGGGCGCCGGAGCAGGCCAGCAGATAAAGTGCACCGAAGCCCATGCCATGCACCATCGTCCATAGGCCGCGCGCCGTTATCTCCATCGAGTGGATGCTCCTCTGTATGCCCTACACCGCTCAAAAGCCGCGCTTCGTCATCTGCCTGGAATAGAGCGCGCCATCCAGCGCCGCTTTCTTATCCGGCGCGTCTTTGTTGTCGGTTCCCCTATCGTCCTTGCCCCAGGTCCAGTAGATTCCCGCGTACGCGTAGTTCTCGGTCTGCCCCGCGACAGAGTGGCCGTACGCAAACAGAAACTCCGTATCCGGCTCCTTCTTCAGGTGCCAGTAGCCGCCGGCATCAATCATGGTTGAAGCTTGCGTCTGCGGCGCGGCAATGCCTTCGCCGCCGTGCGAAAAAATCTCTGCCGCCAATTCCAGGCGCTCGTTGATCTCGCGCTTCACCAGAAAACCGCCATAAGGAAAATCGTGAAGGCCCGCCTGGGGCACCACCTCTTCGCCTGCGCCGCCATCGAAGAGCCACTTGCCTTCGTTCTTCTGCAGCCACACCGGCAGCTTGTACCAGACCTTCCCAACACCGAGACCTTTGTCGGCATTCCCCGTCGGCATCTCGAACATGGTGAACGTACCGATCTGCGGGATTGTCTTCGTCTCTTTGATGATCGCCAGCTTCACACCCAGCTCCATGTCGGTGAGGCCGAACGCACTGGGTCCCGTGCCTGCCGGGTCATAGATCGCCTTGTTTGAAGGAAAGTAGCCGCCCCACGGCAGGATTGCATGCAGCTGCACGCGTGGTACCGCGCCCCAGTTGAACTCGAACGCCGGCCCTGTGGAGGCCATCGCCACCGGTGTCCCATCGGCCGCGCCGAAGATATAGAACTCGTAGTGTCGAAAATCGACCGGGACCGGGTCGTCTACCTGGAAGGGTGGACCCTGCGCCCTGACGCACGTCCCAGCGAGCAGCATGAGAAGGAAGCACGCACCTGCTGCCAATTTATCGGGGAGATTCATCCACTCTCCGGCGTCCGCATTCGATCGTAACGTAAGGCGATCCTAGAATCCTCGGCCAAACCGCGTCCAGGGGTCCGTGCGATATTCACACGGCCTTAACCCGCCAGCGCCGCTTTCACAAGTTCGCTCACCACCCGCCCCTCGGCGCGCAGCCCTTTAGCCTGAATCTTCGCCTGCACTGCCTTGATCACCGGTCCCATGTCCTTGGGCGTCGGCGCATGCCCGCTTGATGCAGCGTGCTCGGCAACAGTCTCTGTCACAAGCGCCTTTAGCCCGGCCTCGTCCAGCACCTTGGGCAAAAACTCTTCGATGACAACAATCTCGGCAGCCTCTTTTGCCGCCAGCTCGGGCCGGTTCCCTTTCGTGAACTGCTCGATCGAGTCGCGGCGCTGCTTGATCATCGTCGCCAGGGTCTGCTGCTCCTCTGCCGGCGTGAGTGCGGCGTTTCTTTCCAGAGCCTTGTTCATCAACGCGGCCTTGATCAGGCGCAGTGTTCCGGTACGTTCGGCATCGTGCGCCTTCAGG
Organism: uncultured Acidobacteriaceae bacterium; assembly: GCA_963760475.1. Lineage (GTDB taxonomy): Bacteria > Acidobacteriota > Terriglobia > Terriglobales > Acidobacteriaceae > Telmatobacter. Next base: position 30,639 of record CAVXDG010000017.1, read on the forward strand.
GCGACAATGCTCAACTGAGTGATATGCGCGGCGAGTGCACCAGGATCAACCATTGGATTCCCTTCTAAAGAATTGATTTTAGCGGAGTGGTGCCAGCCTGTACTGGCTTCAAGGGCGGTGATGGGGGCGACAAGATCCTGCTCACCAGCCTCGGCGCTGAGGGTTCACCTGGGCTGAGTCATGCGATTTGTCTGTGGAGAAGAATCAGCCCAGGACGCTACAGGCTGCTGCCAAGATTGCTGCTGATCGTTCCGAACGCGATCTTGATCTCGGAGGACAAACCCTTCATCGATATCACTGCACCGAACGCAATCAGTGCCACCACCAGGGCATACTCAACGAGATCCTGGCCGCCTTCCCTGCCCAGCAGGTCGTTGAACTTCAAATAGAGGCTGCTCAGAATCCTGTTCACCTGGGTCTCCCTTTGGATCAGTCCACACTATAGTCCCGCCATTGCCCTGAATAATGTGTCGCTTGAGCCGTCTTGCACTTTCTTTCAGACGACCGCGAAAACTCGGCATGCACAGCAGGGACTGCAGTTGAGCTCCGCTGGATCTTATTGAGTGCGCCAGAATAACGAGCTTCTGTTCACAAAATCCACAAAATTGTGTATTATGTGATTTCTTAGACTGGTGAGCCGATAGACCAGTCAAAGGGGGGAAGAGCATGTTCCGAAAGACCCGTTTGTATACGCCCGGACCGACGCCTCTGCTGCCTGCAGCCCAGTTCGCCATGGCCGCGGCCGACATGCACCATCGCACGCCTGAGTTCCGCGCCCTCTATCAGAAGGTTTTGGCCCAGCTGAAGGTCTTCGTCGGCACCCAGAACGATGTGCTTCTGCTCTCCTCCTCCGGCACTGGGGCAATGGAGGCCTCGGTCTCGAACCTGACTTCGCCGGGCGATAAGGTCCTTGTGCTGACCGCCGGCAAATTCGGTGAGCGGTGGGTCGATCTCACCAAGGCCTTCGGCTGTGCCGTTGACGTGGTGAAGGCTCCGTACGGCGAGACTTTCAAGCTCGAGGAGATTCGCGCCGCGCTCAAGCCGGAACACCGTGCAGTCTATCTGCAGGCTACGGAAACCTCGACCTGCGTTCGCCACGATATCGAAGCCATCGCGAAGTTGATTCAAGAGGTCGTCCCGAACACGCTGCTTGTAGTCGATGGCATCACCGGCCTCGGGACCACGCATTTCGACGTGGACGGATGGGGCATCGATGTTCTTATCGGCGGGTCGCAGAAGGCGGTCATGATTCCGCCTGGCCTCGCGTATCTCAGTGTCAGCGAAAAAGCCTGGAAGGCGATGGAGGCGTCAAAGAATCCACGCTATTACTTCGATCTCCGCAAGGAACGCAAGAACGCGGTCAAGGGCGAAAGCGCCTACACGCCCGCGGTTGCGCTGGTTGCCGGTCTTGGTGCAGCACTCGACTACATCGCGAGCCAGGCCGGAGGCGATCTCGAGAAGGGGCGCATCACGCTGATCGACAACGCTCAGCTCAACGCCGCAGCGACCCGTGCCGGCCTTGTCGCGCTGGGCTTCACGCTCTTCGCGCCCACCGCTCCTGCTGCTGCGGCCACTGCGGTCGCTGTTCCTGAAGGGATGAACTCCGGCGACGTGGTCAAGACACTCAAGGCGAAGTTCGCTCTGGTCACGGCCAACGGCCAGGGCGAAATGCAGGGCAAGATCTTCCGCGTTGCGCACCTTGGCTTCTTTGACTATCTCGACACGGTTGCCCTGCTCGGCGCCATGGAGCACATTGCCAAGGACACCCTGGGCCTGCCCGTCGAATACGGCACAGCAGTAGCAGCCGCGCAGAAAGTGTACGCGGAAGCAGCGAAAGGATAGCGTGGAGAGCGGTGTTAGCGGAGCTAGCGGAGTTAGAAAGGCGTCGAGCTCGTGCTAACTCCCGCACCACGCGCGAAGCGCAGCGAACACCGTTCTACAACTAAGAACTACGAACTGAGGGCTGTCTTATGCCAGACCTGACTTTCGGAGAAAAGCTGATCATCGCGCGCCGGCAGCTCGATCTCTTTCAATACCAGATGGCCGAGAAGTTGGGAGTCCATCCCAACTCTCTTACCAAGTACGAACGGGGAGAAGGCAAACCGCACGCAGCCGTAGTGCGCATGTTTGAGTTGCTGTGCGAGCAGAACGCCATCCGCTTCGACGAATATCAGTCCACGCAGCAAGACAGGAGTGACGCGATGAAGATTGTTCTCGCCGAAAAAGTATCGCCCGCGACGCTGGCCGTGTTTGCCGCCGAACCGGGGTGGGAAGTACTCACACATGACAAGCTACCGGAGGGACTGCCGGCTGCGCTGGCGGATGCCGATGCCTTAGTCGTCCGCTCCGCGGTGCAAGTTGACGACGCACTGATGGCGGCGGCACCGAAGCTGCGCGTCATTGGCCGCGCCGGGGTGGGCGTGGACAACATCGACGCTGAAGCTGCTACGCGCCGCGGTATCGTCGTCATGAATACCCCGGGCGCCAACGCCGTCGCTGTCGCGGAGCTCACCATCGGCCTCATGCTCGCCCTCGCGCGCAAGCTGCCTACCGCCAACGCCACAATGCACGCCGGCAAGTGGGAGAAGAAGAGTCTTCAAGGCGCGGAGCTGCGCGGCAAAACACTGGGCATTCTCGGCCTTGGCCGCATCGGCCTTGAAGTCGCCAAGCGCGCCCGCGGCTTCGGCCTCGAAGTCGTCGGCAGCGATCCGTTTGTTTCCGCCGCAGTCGCCCGTGAAAACGGTATTGCTCTTTTGCCTATGGACGAGCTCTTCGGCAAGGCAGACTATCTCACCCTGCACGTTGGACTCACGCCGCAGACGCATGGTGTCATCAACGCCAAGACCCTCGCCACGATGAAGAAGGGCGTCCGCATCATCAACTGCGCACGCGGCGAGTTGGTAGACGATGGCGCACTCGTTGCCGCGCTCAAGTCGGGCCAGGTTGCCGGCGCGGCACTCGATGTCTTCACAGTCGAACCGCCCAAAGATTCACCCTTTCTGGAATTCGAGAACGTCATTCTCACGCCGCACATCGCCGGCTCCACTGCGGAGGCGCAGGAAGCCGTTGGCATCCAGATCGCGATGCAAGTGCGCGAGTATCTCAAGCTCGGCGTCGTACAGAACGCCGTCAATCTGCCCTCGCTCAGTCATGAGGAGTATGTGCAGCTCGCGCCGTTCATCGATCTTGCAGGACGGCTCGGCTCCTTTCTCGCCCAAACCGGCAACGGCGGGATTGACGCCATTCATCTGATCTACGGGGGTGCGCTGGTCGACGCCAAGACCGACCTCGTGCGCAACGCCGCGATTGAAGGCCTGCTGCAGGGCTCGGAAAACGTGAACCGCATCAACGCCGCAGCCGTCGCCCAGGAGCGCGGCATCCGCATCCACGAAGACAAGCGCGAGAGCCATCGCGGCGGAGCCGCCACCGTGCTGTCGATCGAGCTGCACGCAGCCTCAGGCGTGCGGCACGCGACCGCCACCGTCATTCACGGCGAGCAGCCGCGGTTACTTGAATTCGACGGCATCGACATCGAGGCACCGCTCGAAGGCAATCTCCTCGTGTGCCGCAACCTCGATGTGCCCGGTGTGATCGGCCGCATCGGCACCATCCTCGGCGAACAAGGGGTGAACATCGCGAACTTTGCATTAGGCCGCGAGCGGGCGGGAACGAAGCCGGTGAAGGCTCTGGCCGTCGTCCAGGTCGACGCGCCTGTTTCCGGCAAGGTCTTGGAAGCCCTTGGCACCATCGAGGCCTTGCTTGAAGCCAGACCTGTCCAGTTTTAGCGCTGGCCTAATTCGATCGCAGTTGCCACAGTGAGGGCTCCACGACCTCTGCCTGTGAGGCGGGGAGCCTCGGCTCCGCACTCTCTGGAAGCCTTGAATTCAAAGCTTGCGAAGCGCCACGAGATCGAAACGCTCGGCGCTCGTGACCTCCATCCCCTCAGCCCCTGTGCAGCCTGTGCGCGGCCGGTTTATTCTTAAGCCTCCCCATAGCTCCCTTCGATTGATGCGTCAGAATCAAAACGAGCGAGGCTGGTTCTGCAAAAACGAACAATTCTCGACGGACAAATAGTCCGGTGCGCCTGGGTGTTCGCTGTTTGGCTGCTATCCAGCGGCGCGAGTTGGGCTGCGCAGCAGAATCTACCGTCGCCGCCATCAGCCCCCGGCGCTGCGGTGTCTCCATCCACCCAGGAGCGGCTCGATCAATTCCAGGCGCTCTTGAAGAAGGCTGTCGCAGATGGCGACGCCAGGCGGCAGGCCGCGGCGCTGTTCGCCATCGGTGAGATCTATCTCATGACGGAGGACACGAAATCTGCCATGGAGAACCTGTCATCTGCCCTTTCCATTGCCCAGGCCCTCAAGCTCAGGCAGGGCGAAGCGATGATTCTGACCGACATGGGCGGTGCATGCCGTGAAGCGTCAAAGGAGCAGGAAGCTCTCGACTACAGTGAGCGTGCGCTTGCAATCTTCAGAGAGTTGGGGAACCGCAAGGGCGAGTCGAGTGTGCTCAACAACCTGGCCATCGTCTACTACGATCTTGGTGAAAATCAAAAGGCGCTTGAAGACTACGAGAAGGCGCTTGCGATTTTTCAAGAGCAAGGCGACCGCGCAAACCAAGGCATGGCCCTGAACAATCTTGGACGCCTTTATCACGACATGGGCCAGGACGAAAAAGCGCTCGACAGCTTGAATCGAGCGATCCCGCTACTGAAGGAAACTGAGGCCGTAAGGGTAGAAGGACGCGCCTTGAAGAACCTCGGAAACATCTTCAGAGATCGAGGCGAAACGGGAAAGGCGCTTGATTCGTATAACAAAGCGCTCGAGATCATGAACCGCATCGACGATCGTTCCGGGCAGTCGATGACGCTGGATGAAATCGGTTCTCTTCGCGCGCGCCAGGGCGAGCGGCAGAAGGCGCTTGACGCGTACAAGCAGGCACTGGCGGTCGCGGTAGCTACATCCCAAACTTTGCAGGCGGCCGTGGTCTATGGCAATCTGATGCGCCTGGAACAGTCGTCGGAACCGGGGTTGGCGGTTTACTACGGAAAGCAGGCTGTGAACCTGATCCAGCAGGTGCGCGGTGAAATGCGCGGCCTGGGCGACGATTTACAGAAGAGCTTCCTTCGTTCCAGATCGGACGCATATCGCAACCTGGCCGATCTGCTGATCGGGTTGGGGCGTTTGTCCGAGGCACAGCAAGTACTCGATCTCCTCAAGCAACAGGAGTATGCCGAATACGTGCGCGGCGAGAAGACCGATCCGCTTAGCCCGCTCGCGCTCACTCCGGCGGAACAGAAGGCAGAAGAGGATTATCAGAAGTCGACGACGGAGATCGTCACCGGGGAACTGCGCTGGGCTGAACTAAAAAAGACAGCCCCGCGTACCCCCGAGCAGGAGAGCGAATTCCAGCAGCTCTCGCAGCAGCTTTCAGGAGCGAACCTCGGTTTGGATGGATTCTACTCTCGGCTTTATGCGCTGTTTTCTTCGGGAGCGGCGAATCGCCAGGTTGCCGACGTGAAGGGCAACATCTCGATTCTGAATCAGATCATTCGAGGAGCCCCGCATACAGTGGCGCTCTACACGGCCGTCGCAAAAGACCGCTACAGCGTCATCGTCATCACCGGAACGGGTCCTGCAATCGGACGGAAGTATGAGATTGCCGAGACCACCCTGAACCAGAAGATCGCTGCATTCCAACAGGTGCTTCGCAACCCGGCGAACGATCCGCGGCCGCAGGCACAGGAACTGTACAACATCCTGATCGGTCCCATTGAGGCCGACTTGCAGCAGGCAAAAGCCCAGACACTGGTGTGGTCTCTTGACGGTGCATTGCGCTACATACCCATGGCCGCTCTCTACGATGGGAAGCGCTACGTGGTTGAAAGATACGACACCGTCACTTTTACTCCCGCCAGCGTTCCCTTTCTGCAAAGCAAGCCGGAGCTGGAGAACACCAGTGCCGTCGCCATGGGGATCTCACGAAAGTATCAGGATGGCCTGAGCCCGCTGCCGACCGTGGTGAGCGAGTTGAACTACATCGTGAAGGACCCGCGCGTACAGGGCGCAGGTGGCGTGTTGCCGGGAACCATTCTGCTCGACGGCCAGTTCACCGAGAAGGCAATGGAAGATCAACTGGGCAATCCGCATGCTGTAGTGCATATCGCGAGCCACTTTGTGCTGCAGCCCGGAGACGACAGCCAGTCGTACCTTCTTCTCTCAGGCAAGGACAGTGAAGGCACCGGATACCATCTCACCGTCGCCGACTTTCGCGACAACTTGAACCTGAGCCTTACCGATACGGAGCTGTTGACCCTCTCTGCCTGCGAGACAGGAGTGAACAGTTATAGCGGAAATGGGCGTGAGGTTGATGGACTCGCGACCACCGCTCAATTGAAAGGCGCCCACGCCATTCTTTCTACGCTCTGGCCCGTGAACGACAGCAGTACCGGGCAGTTCATGTCCGACTTTTATCAGCGATGGGTTGGCGGTGGAGGAAGAGTAGCGAAATCCGAAGCCCTTCGCGAAGCGCAGCTCGATTTGCTCCGGGGAACAGGCAGGCCGCTCGCCGCTACCTCTTCCAGGGGCCTATTGACTGAGGACTCCGCCCCTTCCGCCTTGCCAGGCTTCTCCCATCCGTTCTACTGGGCGCCTTTTGTTTTGATGGGTAACTGGAAGTAGCGCAGAAACGGCACTGGTCAAACTTGGCCAGTGCCGCGCGAACCAAAATCTCCCAACCACTTCAACCGATCGGGTAGGCGGCAGTTCTCGCGGCGCCCCATGAGCCTAGTTGACTGGGTGCGCTTTCCCGTTGTGTAAGCTCTCTTCGATGATCGTGTGCACCTTGCGGTCGGCTTCCATCGCGATCCGACCCTGCTGAGCGCCCAGGCGACCTTGCTCGGCTCCGAGCCTTCCCTGCTGTTCACCGAGCTTGCCTTGCTGCGCGCCAAATTCTCCCTGCCTGGAACCCATCTCGCCTTGCAGTTCGCCAAGCCGGCCCTGAAGATCGCCGAGTTTCTCTTCGAGGTCACTTAGCTCTTCCTGGGTAATGGTCTTGCCCAGCTTGGCCTGCAGCTTGGCCATAGCTTCTGTGATCTCGGCCATCTCTTTGCGCAGGTCCGGAGTGGGAACACTAGCCTGTTCCTGCTGGTGGCCGAGCTCCTCCTGTTGGTTGCCGAGCGCTTCCTGCTGGCGGCCCAAAGCTTCTTGCTGCTTACCGAGCTCTTCCATCGGCTTGTACATTGCTTCGATCTGGGCAATGGTCGACGGATCGTCGACGAAGTATTGTTTCCCTTCATGTGCGAACCAAAGGAAATCGCCGTGTGCCAACGCGCGCGCCTTGTCGATATCGCTGGTGTGAATGTCGCCAGATAAGTTCATCGACTCACGCTTGTCACCGCTGATGAGGGCATAGGAATCGCCGCCGATCGCGTACCGAAAACCATGTGACGACGTTGAAGCCTCGTCTTGCGCAATCGCGAACGCAAACGCCATTGGCGGTATCGGCGGGACCCTCGGAAGCGGCGGAATGACAACGACCCTGGGCGTAACAACGACCTTAGGGGTTACTACGACCTTGGGAATGCGAATGACCTCAACTTCGGGCAGAGGCGGCATGGGGGCAACGGGGCCGACTGCTTCAGGAGCAGGGGGGCCATTGGTTTGCACGACGATCGTCGAAGACTCGGTCTCCGACGTCGGTTCTGAAGCAGGTTCTGGATTGACGACAGGTGTCGCGGGAGTCGCAATCTGTGCGGATGGCGCGGAAGGCACAGCAGGAGCTGGCGCAGTCGGTGTATCCTGCGCGGCCTGCACGCGGACAAGGGCCGTAGCGGCAAAGAGCGCAGCAGGAACGAGCAGGACAGCGATGAGGACACGGCGGCGCCCACCGGCAAAAGCCTGGCGGAATGCGCCGTCGTTAAGCAAGCGCTCGATGCGGCGGGAGAGACTACCTTGACGGGCCATGGCAACTCCTATGGGTGTGGGGCGCGGCGCTGCCGCGAATTCAAGAAGGATCTGCGCGTACGAAGTGCCGCTTGCGGCCTGCTCGAGTCCGGCGCGATCGCTGATGGTTTCTGCCAAATCTGAAAGTGTGCGTTTGAGCCACCACCCGAGTGGGCTGAACCACGCGAGTGCGGCGTAAAGCTCGGCGAGCAACTGGAGGTAAAAGTCGCCTTGCCGGATATGGGACCGTTCATGTGCGAGGACGATGCGCAACTTTTCGGTGTCCCAATCCACGTAGTTGGCAGGAAGCACAATGCCCGAGCCGATTGTGACCGGAGAAGGGATTCTTCGGCTACTCCGGACGCGCAATCTCTCAGCGAACGGGAGTTCATCGAGAGCTATGGGCAGAGCGGATCTCCAGAGGCGCAGCGCCGAACCGAGTCCGAAAAGCACGCGAAGGAGCAATGCGGCGGCGACACTGGTGTACAGCAGCAACGCAATTGAAGCAACTGAAACGCCAGAACGAAGACGAACCGGCGGCACAGGCGTCAGAGACACCGGCGCTCCCATATAGACATAGGAGATGACCGCTTGCGCAGAGTTGGAGGTGTTCGACGTGTGAGCGGACAGCAGCACGTGGCCCGTTGGGACGGGTGCGGAATCATTCGCAAATGCTGCGTGACTTTCGGGGGTTTTGGCCTGTTTCCGCTGCGGAACAGGCTCGATTGCCGCTTGATGAACAGCCGTATCGGCAGCACCGTCGGTCTTCGCAGCAATTGGGATGAGGTTCTTGAGCGCGGCGACTGGATCGGCAGGAAGAGTCAGCGCAGCCAGGGCAGGAGAAGGCCGCCAGCGCGCAACCAGTGGCGCGAGCAGCGGCATGCTGATCGCCGAAGCGAGAACCAATCCCCAGGCCGTTTTTTGCGCCAGCACATTACGCACGCGGAAGGCGCGCAACCCCACCCAGACAGCAAGGGCTAACAGCAAAGAGCGCAATGCCGCTTCGACGAGCGTTGGCATCATGGCTAGGACTCCTTCTTTTTGGATGGCGCGCTTTTCTGCGCAGCGGCTATGCGTTCGGCGAGACGACTCAGTTCGGCGCGATCGAGGACTTTGGAATCGACCATACCCACCAGCAGCGCCTCGACGGATCCCTCGCAAAACCAGTCGACGATGCGCTTGACGGCGCGTCCGGCTACCCGCTGGCGCGTTTCGGCAGGACTGTAAACAAAGGTGCGATCCTCGACGGAGTGAGCGACGTAGCCCTTCTCTTCAAGCCGGCGCAGCACGGTGCGAACCGTCGAATCTTTCAGCGGGCGATCAAGTTCTTCGCGAACCTGCTCAGCAGTGACTTTGCCCAGGCGCCAAACAATGGAAAGAATGCCGCGTTCCAGTTCACCGAGCTCTACGGGGTCATGGCCGGAAGGAGTATTGCTCTTCATGATGTTACTGACTGTAACACAGAGAGAAAGCGAGCAGGCAACAAGAAAATCTTCTATGTGACGAACGGCGAATTTGGTGATTGGTGCAACCCGCCGATCACCGGGTTGTGAATCAGTTCCAGCGGATGGCGCTCAGCAAATTCGAGTAATCGTCCGTCCAGACTTTACTGCGCGGGTGCGGCGGTACAGCTTGCCAGCGCGCGCCGGTTACAGGATCTGAAGTGAGGGCCGCCAGATCAGACCGGTCAAGCGCCATCACAAGCCAGGTTGAGGGAAACTTTCCGGCATCTATCTGGGCCTGCGAAAGATTCGAATCGTCTTCGATCAGGCAAGTCAGTTGAGCGTCCGCCGCCAGGTCATCGAGCTTGGGGGCCAGTCGCACGTAAAGATTCGTGATGTGGAAGGCTAGGATGCCGTGCGGGGCAAGCTTGCGCCGATAGAGCGCGAGCGCCTCTCGCGTAATTAGATGCATGGGAATGGAGTCGCCGCTGAACGCATCGAGAACGATGAGGCCATAGCGAACGTCTGGAGCTTCGCGCATGCGAATTCGCGCGTCGCCGAGCACGATATTTGCCGAAGGCGCGCACTGCGAGAGAAACGTGAAGTATTGTGGGTCTTCGGCAATGCGCTTCACCAGGGGGTCAATCTCGTAATAAGTGAGCGATTGGCCTGGCTCGAGATAGCACGCCATGGAGCCGGCGCCGAGTCCGACGATTGCCCAGTTGCCCTGCGGCATACGGTTTTGTGCGGCGCGAAAGATCTGTCCTGCAGGGCCGCTGCTAGCGTAGTAGGTCAACGGGATTCGGCTGCTTGCTGCGTCGAGGTTTTGGATTCCGTGAACCGTGCCGCCGTGGAAAAGGTAATGGAACTTGCCGGCTGAATCGGTTGTCACCCGGGACACGCCGAAGAAGCTGCGATCGGTGTGAATCACTTGACCGAGCGGACCGGCATAAAAGGAGCTTGCAAAGACGACGACAGCGAGCCCGGCAACAAAACGCAACCTCCGCTTGGCGAAACTGAGGCACCACAGCAGCGAGTAGCCGAAGATAAGAATGTTTAAAGAACGGCTCGGCTTGATCCCCGCGCGCGCAAGCCCAAAGATGACCGCGAGCATGCAGAGGCAAAGAGCAACCGGAAGAAGCCAGTCGTTGCGCTTTGCCCAGACTTCCTGAGCGCGCGTGAGCGCTGCAGTGCCTGCATCGGGTCGAAGGAAAGCGGCAAAGATCAGGACGAGTGGCAATTCAAGAACGGAACGAAAGATCACGGGAGCGAGGAGCGAATTAAACAGGCCTCCGAGCACGCCACCTACGGAAATCCAGAGATAGAACTCAGTGAGACGGCTGACCCCAGGCCGCAAGTGAGCAAGTTGGCCATGACAAACCATTGCCACACCGAACAGGACGGCCAGATAGAGCATGAGTTGCGCAGCGAAGGGGAGTTTTGTCTGCGACACGGTAGGAATGAGCCCGGCGAGCAGGAGAAATGGCTCTCGCCGTATCAACCACGGATGCGAGATCGGCGGCCGCTTGGCAAACACAAGAACGAAACTGAGCAGGTAAAGGGCGAGCGATAACACCCAGAGAAGTGGAATCGCAGGCACATCGGTGGTGAGCGCAGTTGTCACACCGAGCATCAGGCTGGAGGGCACAAACGCGAGCGCAATCCAATGCAGACGCTGTGACCATTTGATGATCGGGAGGCTTTGGGGGTCATTCGAAGCCGGCGGCTGGATCATTCTTGGACCGCGCCAGGCAATGGCGGCGCAGGCGATGGTAAGAACAACAAAGAGGATATAGCCGACAGTCCAGGAACGGGCTTGGCCGCCGAGCCCAAGCAGGGGCTCAACGAGCACGGGATAGGCGAGAAGGCCAATCATGCTGCCCGCGTTGCTGGCTGCATAGAGGAAATACGGATCGGCTCCCTGTTTGTGGCCGGACTCCGCAAACCACCGTTGCATCATTGGCGTCGTAGAGGAGAGTACGAAAAACGGCAAGCCGACGGACACGAGCAGCACAGCGAAAATCCAAAGAATCGGGCTACTCTGGCTGGGTGGCGCCCACGCAGAGGGAAGGTGGAGCGGCAGAAGGCCGACTAGCCCCAGGGGGAGGAGAACCAGCACGGCATGCAGGGAGATTTGCCAACGGCGGCGAAGCCACTTGATTGCGGCATGTGCATACAAATAGCCGGCCAGCAGCATCGCCTGAAAGAAGACAAGACATGTGTTCCAGACTGCTGGAGTACCACCCAGCGACGGCAGCATCATCTTGGCGATCATGGGTTCGACAAGAAAGAGCAGTACCGCACTCAGGAACATCGAGGCAGTGAAGATGAAAACGAGCATGGAGCACAGCTCTCCAGACCAGCGATTGGGCTTGGTTTGCCTTATTTAGGTTAGGCTAGTTCCCCGCTCTGCCGGCGTGCAAACAATCAGGTAGCGGGATGGCCACGAGCACGCCATCGCCCATTGCGTATTGGGCCACGAGGTGCAAAACAGAAACACCGGGGAATGCCCCGGCGCTGGCTGATCTGGCTGAAAAGAAGCTCATGCTCGGCTGAGGTAAGCGCCCTCGCTGGTGTCGACCTTGATCTTCTCGCCTTCGTTGATGAAGGGCGGGACCTGGACAACGAGGCCGGTTTCAGTCTTTGCGGGCTTGGTGACGCTGGAGGCGGTAGCCGATTTGAGGCCTGGCTCTGTTTCAACCACGGTCAGCTCAACCGTGCCGGGAAGCTCGATGCCGACGGCCTGGCCGTCGTAGTAACTGACGTGGATCTGGAGATTGGGCGTGAGGTATTCCACTGCATCGCCAAGAGTGGAACCCTTGAGAACCGTCTGCTCGTAGTCGATGGGGTTCATGAAGTAGTAGTCGTCGCCGTCGGCGTAGAGGAACTCCATTAGGATTTCGTCTACGACAACGCGGTCGATGGCGTCGGCGGAGCGGAAACGGTGCTCGAACATAGCGCCGGACTTGAGATTCCGCAGCTTGGCCTGAATAAAGGCGCGCAGATTGCCCGGGGTGCGGTGCTCGACCTTGAAAACCAGGTGGAGTTGTTCGTTATGTTTGATGATCATGCCCGGACGCATTTGAGTGGCGGGAATCGCCATAAAGGGAAAACTCCTTGCTGTGCTTGCGTTTCTCTACGCAGAAATTCGGCAGTAGCCCGACCTTCATTGTAACCGAGTGGCGAGTTCAGGCCTTCAGGGGTGGTGGTGTCCTAATTGTTAGGACACCACCTTCAGGGGTTGCAGGTCAGCCCCGCGCCAGATATCGTTTGATCGAGACCATGAAAGCAGAAAGCGGAAAGAGCATCAGAGAGGCAGTCCCGGTAACGGCGCTGTTGATTCTCTGTTTTCTTTGGTCCATGGGGTCGTTGCGCTCCGATCTGATGCCGGGTGTATTCGCCGCGGACATCCCTCCCTTTGAACGGGAGGCGATCCACCTTGGCGCATTGGCTGTGGTTGGATGGTTACTTACCGCAGTATTGGGTGCCGAGTGGCCGAAGGGCCGGAACATATGGGATGCGGTGTTGATCGGGCTTGGCTTGTTTGTGGTTCCCGCGCTTTTGGGCGAGGCATCAAAAAGCGAAATTCCCGACCTCACCCGCGTGGCGCTTTATTCGCTCACACCAGTGTTCGCGGTCGCGTTTGAGCCCTATCTTGGGCGCTTGACCGAATCGCAGGCCAAGGGTGGGTTGCTTGCCGCTTTGGGGTGCGTCATCGGAACCCTGGGCGTGTTTCCTCTTGTGATTCCGCGGACCTGGCAGGGAGCGGCCGGGTTCTTCGCCATCGTGCTTGCCGTAGCCTGCGTTGCTGCGACCAACTGCCTGGCGGTGCGCACGCTCTCTGAAATGCCTCTCAAATCGGGTTCGCCCGTGGCAGCGATTGCCGGAGCAGCCTCCGCTTTGATGCTTGCTGCGGCCAGCCTGGTAAGTGAGCACCCGACGTGGAGTCATCCTGTCGTAGGACTGGAGATCGCGTGGACAACCGCCGTCGAACTGCCGGAATTGCTTCTGCTCTTCTGGCTTATGCGCCGCATGTCGGCCGTGCGCATGACGACGCGTTTTGTGGTGACTCCGCTGATCGTAAATGTAGTGGGTTTCATCGTACTGCGGCCATCGATGCGGGTGCGGGCCGGCCTCGGGATCCTGCTGCTGGCGGTGAGCGCGGGCTGGCTGCTGGCTGCTCGCGAAGAAGAGAACGGCACAACCGGGCTGCCGCTGAACCTAAATCAGAGCTAAGGACCCGCGCAGTGTTTTTGCTCCAGGCCTGCTTAAACGTTTGATCGCGCAATCTTCCGCATTGGCGAACGTGCCGAGCATGGGCTAGTATTGCCTGCGAATTTTGCCACGGGCTTTTCCCTGCCCCAGGAGCGGCCGTCGATGCATTCAATCTCGCCCAATTTGCTTTCTGTCCGTCCGGCCGTGTTTCTTGCGCTGCTTGTTGCCGGGGTGGCTGGCCATGCGCAGAACGGCGCAACGGTCCCAGCGGACGCACCGTACAGGAACGCAAGTCTGCCGGCCGAAAAGCGCGCGGCCGACTTACTGAAGCGTATGACGCTCGAAGAGAAGGCGACCATGCTTTCTGGATCGGGCTGGATGGAGTCGGCGCCGATTGAGAGGCTGGGTATTCCGGCGATCAAGATGGCAGACGGGCCGATGGGTGTGCGGTCGTGGCTGGGCAGCTCAGCCATCACCAGTGCGGCCAACGTGGTGGTGAAGATTGAGACGACCTCGTTCCCATCGGGCGTGGCGATGGCCGCGACATGGGATACGGAGCTGGTTCGACGGGAAGGCCAGGCCATTGCGCAAGAGGTCAAGGCTCTGGGACGCGACATGATCCTGGGACCGACGGTGAACATCAATCGCCAGCCGCTGTGGGGCAGGAATTTTGAGGGCTACGGCGAGGATCCATATCTTTCAGGGCAGCTTGGCGTGGCCTATATCAAAGGAGTGCAGGGCGAGGGCGTGATCCCCTCGGTGAAGCACTTCGCCGCCAACAATGAGGAATACGAGCGCCACCGCGTGAACGCGACCATCGATGAGCGTGCCCTGCACGAGATTTACCTGCCGGCCTTTAAAGCGGCGGTGCAAGAAGCGAATGTGTGGAACGTGATGTCGGCCTACAACAAGGTGAACGGAGTGCACTGCGCCGAGAATGACTTCCTCCTAGATCAGGTGCTGAAGCAGGAGTTCGGCTTCAAGGGGTTCGTGGTGTCGGATTGGGGTAGCACGTACTCAACAGTGCCGACGGTGAATGCGGGGATGGACCTGGAAATGCCCGGCGGGCCGCCGATGGAGAAATGGTTAGCGAACCCTCGGACGCAAGCCTCGGGGAACAGCGACGGGTGGCTCGTACCGGCAAAGGTGTTGACCGAAGTGAAGGCCGGCCATATTTCCGAAGCAACCATCGATGACAACGTTGGCCGGATTCTGCGCGTGATTTTCTTGAGCGGCATCTTCGACCATCCGCATGCGGGCGGCGGCGCAGTGGACACGCCCGAAGAACGGGCCGTGGCATTGCAGGGCGCGACAGAAGGCATTGTGTTGCTGAAGAACGAGCATTTTCTTCTGCCTTTGGACAAGCATTCGATTCATTCCATCGCCGTGATTGGGCCGAACGCTGCGGTTGCGCGCACGGGTGGTGGCGGCAGTTCACTGGTGCGACCGAAGTATGCAATTGCACCTCTGGATGGGATCAAGGAGAAAGCCGGTAGCACGATCCATGTGACCTATGCGCTGGGCGTGAGCATGGAGGGCGAAGATCCGGCCCAGGACACGCCGGAGGCACGTGCCAAGGCGCTGAAGGAAGCAACCGACGCGGCCGCGAAAGCCGATGTGGCCGTAGTGGTTGTGGGGCGATACAACAAGCTCGAGTCAGAAGGGTTCGACGTGAAGACGATGGATTTGCCGGCGGGTCAGGATGAGTTGATCCAGGCTGTCGAGAAGGCGAACCCGCACACGGTAGTTGTCCTCAACACCGGCGACCCGGTCACGATGACCAAGTGGATCGACCAGACGCCGGCGCTCCTGGACATGTGGTACGGCGGCGAAGAGGGCGGGCATGCGCTGGCGGCGATTCTGTTCGGCGACGCCAACCCGTCGGGGAAGCTGCCGGTGACGCTGCCGAAGCGTTACGAGGACAACCCAGCAGCAGCGAATTATCCCGGCAAGGACCTTGAGGTAAATTACGCCGAAGGCATCTATGTCGGCTATCGCTACTACGACACGAAGAAGGTGGAGCCGCAATTCCCGTTTGGCTTTGGGCTGAGCTATACGAAGTTTGAGTACAGCGATCTAAAGGTGGCGCAATTCATTCGGTCTTCGGGAAGCGTCAAGTCGGAGGGCACGTCGGTGAGCGTGAAGGTGAAGAACAGCGGCTCGCGCGCCGGTGCCGAGATCGTTCAGGTCTATGTGCACGACGGCCACGCGAAGATCGACAGGCCAGAGCATGAGTTGAAGGGGTTTCAGCGCGTCGAGCTGAAGCCGGGCGAGACGAAAAGGGTGGAATTCAGGCTGGACCGTTCTGCATTTTCGTATTGGAATCCTGCAACGAAGGCCTGGCAGGCCGATCCGGGAACATTCGAGATTCAGGTCGGTGCAAGTTCGCGCGACATCCGGTTGCGCGAGCCGGTCCCATTGAACCGATAGCCGATGGGCTTACCGTGGCGCCTGATACGGTTCGACGCTCAGCATGTTCGACAGAATGCCACGCTCTTCAGGGCTGAAAGCGTTCTGATAGCGCGCCGAATTTAGAACCGTTTGGCGCTGGTCGGGCGGAACATTGCGCAGATCGCGAAATGCGTTCTTCATGACTCCCTGGCGGTCGGGGGCCAAGGTGGTCCAACGGCGCGCTGAATCCTGCACTTGGGTGCGCTCCTGCGGCGACAGGCGCTCCAGATTCTCTGCGCGCGCCAAACGACGCTCACGCTGTGCTTCCGGCATCTGGTCGACGCGGTTCAGCTGCTGCACCAGCCTCTGCTGTTGGGTTGGCGGTAACCGATTAAAGCTCGGATCGTTGCGCAGCATCCGCTGCTGGTCCTGCGGCGGCAGATTGCGATGCGAATCCAGCCATGCACCCAGATGACCCGGAGGGGCATAGGCCGACCCTGCGCTGGGGTAGGCTGGACGGGTGAATCCGGGATAACCGGTACTCGGCATTGCGGGGCGCACAGCAGTCATTGGCGGCGTTCCCGGCATGGCCCGATAGCCTTCGCTTTGCCGTCCTGAGCCGCGATACTGCGGCAGGGGCTGGCCGGGATTGCGGAAGGCCGGACGGGGCTGATTCATCCGGGGTTCGTTCATTCTGGGTTGGCTCTGCCGGCGTTGAGCCTGCATACCTGAGGCCCGCGTGCCGAAAGCCGGCCGCTGCGCACCGGGATGCTGCCCCAGTGCCGAACCGGTGGGCAGGCACAGGACGAGCGTGATGGCGAGTGCCGATGCCATTCCGCGTGCCGCGCGTTCGGCGCCCGTCTTGATTGCCCCTT
Source organism: uncultured Acidobacteriaceae bacterium (assembly GCA_963760475.1). Classification (GTDB taxonomy): domain Bacteria; phylum Acidobacteriota; class Terriglobia; order Terriglobales; family Acidobacteriaceae; genus Telmatobacter. The sequence goes on from CAVXDG010000017.1 coordinate 47,505, forward strand.
TCATGAATTCGCTCCCGGCCCCCTGGCCCGGTCTTTTTCGGAGCTGAGAAACCCCGTCTCAGTTCTCGGTGTTGTTGTCCGTGCTCGACAGCGATTCAAGCTGATCGAGCAGTTGCGCGTTATTATCCAGCGTCTGCAGATCATGCACAACGGCAGCCTGAGGCGCTGTAGCGACCGGCTGATCCCAATTCGTCATGCCAAGATAGGTGCCGCCGCCCAGCAAAAGTACAACCGTCAAGGCCATCGCGGCCAAGGGCCGGGTGTGGAGCTGAGGACCGTATGCAAACCGCGCGCGCAGGCGTTCAAGCCAGCCGGCCGGCGCCGCCTGGCGCTCCTCGTTGAGGCGCGCCTGCAGGCGGGTAAGAAAGTAAGGGCTTGGCTCGGGTGCTTCCCACGTGTCCAGCAGGGCCATAGTCGCGCGCAGCTTGTCGAGCTCGGCGCTGCACGGCTCACAATCCGCAACATGAGTTGTCACCTTGGCAGGCGCAGCTTCAGGAGCGAGCAGCAGATCCGCAAGCTTCGTCTCCATCTCCGCACAGGTTTTCATCTTCGGTTCCATTGCTACCACCCCACTCCCCGCCGGTTTCATTCAACTTTGGTCCGGCTTGTGATCCCTATACAAAATCCTTCAGTTTGTCCCGCAGCGTCTGGTAGGCGCGAAAGAGCAGCGATTTTGTCGCCGACTCGCTCAGTTTCAGTACGTCCCCGATCTGCCGGTAATCCATCCCCTGATACTTGTGCATCAAGACGGCCATCCGCTGCCGCTCGGGCAGGGCCATCACGTGTTGCCGGATGGCCGCCATCCGTTCGTCGCGCAGCAGATTCTGCTCCACGTTCGGGTCGTCGTCTGCCACATCGGGCGTTGTGCCGGTTTCTTCGTCCGGCTGGTCCAGATAAATCGTCTGCGCCGACCGTTCGTGCTTTGTGTCGCGCGCATGGTTCACCGCCAGGTTGGTCGCGATCCGGTAGAGCCAGGTGGTGAACTTGGCCTCGGCCCGGTAGCTCTCGCGCGAGCGGTAAACGCGCAGGAACACCTCCTGCGCTAATTCTTCGGCAACAGCCTGGTTGCGGACCATCCGGAAGAGAAAGTGAATCATGGCCCGGTAGTGCTTTTCCACCAGATAATTAAAGCCCGACTCATCGCCCTGCTGCCACCCGCAGCATAATAGCGGCGTCGCTCGACTCATCCGCGCCATAGTTGATGGCAGGAAAGGGGCCGATGCGTTCACCGGATCGGGATGCCGGTCCATTGCCCAGTGCCGGTTTGTCCAGGACCAGGGTTGCCATATCTTCAGGAACCCCGTCCGGGTCTGAAGGTTGCGCCGAATCCCCGGTTTCCTGAGCAGAATTAGTACTTTCGGGGGGCTTCCTGGGCTCTTGGGGCTCGCTCCGATCGCCGGAACGCCTCTCCTCAGTCCGACGGGCAAAAAAAACCAGCCAGCCTGAGCCGGAGGGAAAGCTGCAGGTCGTCCAGGGACACCCCAGCGCCGACCATGCCAAGCCCGTAAACTCTGGGCCCGCGAACCGTGGTTTGGGACAAAAGCCTGCTGGGTCCAGAACTAGAACCTTGGGGTTGCGGGTTGGTCTGGAATTCCAGAACATTCGTGGCGTTTGCGCCGGTCCAAGAGGCGGCCATTGTGCCGCTTTGGCCCCGAAGGGTCGCTGGTGTTACTCTACCTTACGTAGGTCGCAACGACCTCATTTTGGGCGCTTAACTCAGCGGTAGAGTGTCACCTTCACACGGTGGAAGTCGTAGGTTCGAATCCTACAGCGCCCACCACTGCAGGTCCTTCCCCTTCTCGTTGTTCAGGGTCAGGATTTCGCCTGCGGGCTCTGACGCCCGCATCACGGCTCAAGTTCGAATCCCACAGCGCCCACCATAAACCTCTGAGATATCAATGCTTCCCGAACCGGGCGTCGTTTCGGCGCGCAATCGACGGCTGGCATTCCCAGGCTGTCGGCCTCAAACGGACAAGCCCTCGCACCCTGAAGCCTGACACTTCTACTTTTTCAGACTTCCCGTTCCCCACGAATAAAGCTGGAATTCGCGGATGTGCGCCTCCCCGGTGCTGGAGAGGATGTTCAGGCGCACCCGGGATGCCATCACCGGTGCGAAGGCGTCGATTTTTTTATGGCCGATTGCCTGCGCCCCGGCAACTGGGTTCCACTGCCTCGATTTTTCATCCCAAATCTCGATCTTGTACTTTTCGACGTGCTGGCCGTCGTTGAGCCACTCCATCGTGACGGCGTGATCGAAGGTTACGGGGTGCTCGAAGTCGACTTCGAGTACGGCATGATGCGAGCCGGGTGGAGCCGACCAGAAGGTGTCCGAATCGCCATCCAGAGCGGCCGCAATCGACGCTGACGCGGACAGATGATGCAAAACCAGGTTGCCGGCTTCGCGGTGACGGAGCGCATCCCCAAACTCAGCGAGGCGTTTGGCGTCGGCCTCGGGAATCAGACCGCGCTTGTCAGGCGCAATGCCGAGCATGAGTTGTGCGCCGCGACCCACTGTCGCATCATAGATTTGAAGAAGCTCATCAACGGACTTGAGCGAGGCTTCGTCGTTTGGGTGCCAGAACCAGTGCATTTTGCGCAGAGGCGTATCGGCCTCCACGGGACGCCAGCGAAGGTACCCATGCCGATCGATCACGTTCCAGTTCTCGTAACCGACTGTGCCTGCCTCGTTGCCGACCCAGCGCGCATCGCCGTACTCAAAGAGCGCCGTATCGGCGAAGACGACCGTATTCGGCTGATAGGTTCGAAGCGTCTCAATGATCTTGGCAAAGTTATAGACATGGCCTGCGGATCCGGCGCCATCGAGCCAGAACTCGACTAAGTCGCCGTAACTTGAGGCCAGCTCCTCTAACTCGGCGTTGTAATAGGCGTCGTAGGCGGCATTGTCCTTGTATTTCGGCTCGTGGCGATCCCATGGGGAAAGATAGATCCCGAATCCGAGACCGTACTTTCTTGCCGCGCGCGCAACATCGCCCACAACGTCGCCCTTGCCTTCCTGCCATGGGCTGCTGCGCACGGAGTATTCAGTTTGACGCGTTGGCCAGAGGCAAAAGCCATCATGGTGTTTGGCCACAAGCACCACATACTTCGCGCCCGAAGCGCGAATCGCACGCATCCACTGGTCGGGATCGAACTGGGCAGGATTGAAATCGGCAGCACTAGCTGTGCCGTCGCCCCATTCCCGGTCGAGGAAGGTGTTCGTGGAGAAATGCACGATGACACCGAATTCGAGGTCCTGCCAAGCTGCCTGGTAGGGAGCCGGCGTAATGGACGGCGAAGACTGGCTAATCGCAATGGGCGGGAAGGAGACACCCGCAAGAACAAGGAGCAGGATCAGCGATCGCTTCAAACTATTCATCGCGCATGAGTGTACCCCACCGCCTATGCCAATTCTTCGGAAAGGCGGCGTACCAGGTCATTCATCGCTTCTTCTTGCTGCTCGATCGATTCGACCAGTTTGAATTGGGTGCGGCAGCGGTCGAGGTTGTGTCCTTCGCGGTGAACCTTGAAGTAGGTGTCGCCGCCCAGAAAATCGGTGAGGAAACGGATACCTATTTCCAAGGTGATGAGTTTGCCTGAAAGGGCGAGCGTCTCGCGTTCAGCGGCGGTGAGGAACGCGCCGGCCGATTCGAGATAGCCGCGCAGCAGCCCCTCGAACATGGGGAACTCCATTCGCACCTTGCTGAGATCGCGTTCGTCTTCCATGGCCGAGCTTGTGGTTGTGCGCACCATGTCACCGAAATCGTAGGCGACCAGCCCGGGCATGACGGTATCGAGATCGATGACGCACAGACCTTCACCGGTGGCGTCGTCGAGAAGAACATTATTGAACTTTGTGTCGTTATGGGTGACGCGCTCGGGCAGGTTGGCGTCGATCAGGACACCGACGATCGACTGACGCTCCCGCGCGAATTCAATCTCGGGCCAGGCCTGTGCGACACGGCCAACGGCGTCCGCCGCAATTGCTCTTTCGAGCGCAGCAAAGCGTTTCGGCGTGTTGTGGAAGTCGGGAATCGTCTCGTGCAGCCGAGGGGCCGGCAGGCTGGTGAGCATCTGCTGAAACCTGCCGAAGGCCCGGGCAGCCTCGTGCGCCTGGTCTGGCGATTGCACGGCGTCGTAGGAAGTAGCGTTCTGGATGAATCGGTACGCACGCCAGTAGGCGCCCTCTTCATCGCGGTGCCAGAAGCGGCCCGCACGGGTTGGAATCAGGGTAAGGACGCGGCGATCGCAATCCGCTTGTCCCTTCAATTGCTGAGCCAAATGGGCGGTCACGCGCTGAATGTTTTCCATCAGGGCGACGGGATCCCTGAAGATGTGATGGTTCATGCGCTGCAGAATGAAACGCTCAGCCCGGCTGCCCCGGTCGAAGACAGCGCAGTAGGAATCGTTGATGTGGCCACTGCCATACGGCTTGGCGCCTGCAAAATCCCCATCAATGGCAAAATGACGCGCTGCGGCGCCAACTGAAGCCTCAAGCCCAAAGTCGTTTTGGATAGTAGCCGCCCTCCACGAGGCGCTGAATGTGCCCAACCGCACGGGGGCGGTCTTCGCGATAGGTCACGCCGAACCAGGATTCTGCTGAGCGGAGTACCTTTACGCGGGCGTCTCCCGACGAAATCAAGTCGTTCACTGTTGTGGGAATATAACATTCGGCCTTCATGTCCCCTGCATTGCGCTCGAGAAATTCGTCGAAATATTCGTGCAGGAGGGGGAAGACGTTTGGTGTAAATCCCCAGAGATTCATTGAAACCGTTTCGTCTCCGCGCAGTGTGATGCCATTGCCCTCGGCGTCGGTATTGATAATCTGGCCGCCGAAACGCTCGATGCTTTTCAGCTCGACAATATGCCCGAGATAGCCAGTGCCGTCGACGGTGCAAACGCCGCGCGAAACTGAGCCGAAGTCGGAGAGAGTATTGCGCAGTTCGAATCCAACCATGGCGAAATCAGGCGACCCGGCCTGAAGATGGCGCGCCATGGCGCGGAAACTTGCTTCTCCATAAAAATCGTCGGCGTTGATCACCGCAAACGGCTCATGGATCGAAGTGGAAGCCATCAGCACGGCGTGGGTTGTTCCCCAGGGTTTGGTGCGGCCCGAGGGCATGGCCTGCGCAGGCACCAGCTTGTCGATTTCCTGAAAGACGTACTCCACGGGCATCCGCTTATCGAAGCGCGTGCCGATTGTCTCTTTGAATTGCCGCTCGATCTCCTTGCGGATGACAAAGACGACCTTGGCAAAGCCCGCCCGTCGAGCGTCGAAGATTGAGTAATCCATGATGGTTTCGCCATCCGGTCCAACCGGATCGATCTGCTTCATGCCACCGTAGCGGGAGCCCATGCCGGCCGCGAGTACGAGGAGCGTCGGATTCGTCATGACTTTCGTCCTTTCCCGGTTCATTTTTTGCGCGGATTCGGCGGGCAGGATGTCGAGCGTGAGCACTGCGAAGGGGGCAAGAAAGAAGCTGTGTGCCTCGTTCGCCTGAAGCACAATCGCGGGCGCCCTGCGTCGTCTTTCTTCGGGCTTTTGGCATGATACACCCGGGACTGTATCGACCGGCAGTTCGAGGGCTCTCTGCAATCCGAGCACGATGACGAAGCATTGTTTTGCTGGCAGCCGATCCTGGCCCTGTGATATAAGGCAAACGACTGCACGGTGTCTGGTAAGAGTCTTTATTCCCTCCGCAAAGGACCTCGAAAACAATGACCACATCCATGGGAAGAACGGGAACCTGTTTGCTCTTGCTCTGGCTGGCGAGACTTACCTGCATGGCTCAAACCCAGACTCAACTCTCAGAAGTGCCGCCTGTCACCATGGGTCTTTGGGAAACCGACACCACTTCTACCGTCACCGGAGTCGAAAACACGCCGATGGCCGGCATGGCGAACGCCATGGGACGTCCGCACACGACACAAGGGTGTCTCACACCCGAGAGGTGGAAGAGCGACATCCAGGGCTTCAATGCGCGTCAGCAAACCGGCTGCACGCTCTCGAATCTGCATCAGGACGCTCACGAGATCGCCTTCGATCAGACCTGCGTGTCGGCCCGCGGGACGCACACCGCGCACGTCGATATCCTGATCGACAGCGCGGAGCATTCGCACGGCACCGTTGTCATGACGATTGCGGACCCGGCGCTTCCGCAGCCTATAACCGTGAACGTGTCGATGATTTCTCACTTCGTCAACCCTGTTTGCGGCGACGTGAAGCCTGGCGAAGGCAAGATGATCAAGTAGCAGCCCAGGACAGCAAACGGGCAGTCGCTCGCCCGCGGGCGCTACAATTGGCCGCGACAATGAAGTGATTCTTTTTGGAGGATTAAAGATGGTTCGAAGGATTGGTCTCGCGTTGCTCCTGCTGGCTTGCTCCGGAGTGATGGCTTTTGCTGCCGACTTCAACGGCAAATGGACGGCGGAGTTCGACACCCAGATCGGGGTGCAGAAATACACGTACGAATTCCATGTGGATGGCGCAACCGTCACGGGCAAGGCAATCAATGAGCATGGCGAAGCCGCGATTCAGGACGGGAAGATTGACGGAGATACCATCAGCTTCGTCGAGATGTTCAATTTTCAAGGCAACGATCTGCGCATCACATACACGGGAAAGATCAATGGGGACGAGATCAAATTCACGCGGAAAGTTGCAGATTTTGCCACAGAGGATCTAACCGCAAAGCGCGTGAAGTAGACAGTGTTCAGCGCGTCTCGCCGGTGCGCAGAATCGCGTCGATGCGCCGGTTATAGTGCCCGGTGAGCGCATTCCACCGGACGGTAACGAGCTCTTTGAGCATCTGCAAACCGTCGCGCAGATAGCTCATTCTCGACCGCTCATCGTGCGCCCAGCTCACCGGAACCTCCTGAACCTTGAATCCACGCTTCAGCGCGATGAAAAGGATCTCAGGATCGAAGCCCCAGCGCTCGATGGTTTGCAGCTGAAAGACCGTTTGTGCCGCGCTGCGAGTGAAAGCCTTAAAGCCGCATTGCGTATCGGCAAAGGGGAGGCGCATGACCATGCGGCAGACTGCGTTAAAGCAGCGTCCGAAGAATTGCCGGTAGAGCGGCTGGCGGTGTGTCTGGCGGCTGGAAGCAAGCCAGCGGGACCCAATGGCGATATCGGCGCCGGCGGCGATAGCCGCAAAAAGCCTCTCAGCCTCGATGATGGGTGCTGACAAGTCGGAGTCAGTGAACATCACGATATCGCCAAGGGAGTTAAGTACGCCGTTGCGGACGGCATAACCCTTGCCGCGATTTCCTGGGTTCTCAAGAAGACGGAGTTCAGGCGCGTTCTGCGCAATATCGCGAACCAATTGGGCGGTATTATCGGTAGATCCGTCGTTGACTACGATAATTTCCGCGTCCCATTTCTGGGCGCGAACACACTGGATGACAGAGTCGAGGGTCGCAGGGATTCGGCCGCTTTCGTTAAAAGCAGGTATCACAATGCTGATTTTCGGAAACTGCGACACAGGCCGCCCCCTGAAAACGCGTCAACCCACTTGCTTTTGGAGAAGACAATGGTCATGATACCGCAGAAGCACAGTTCATCGCGGCAACCCTTCGGCCATGTCGCTGATCTAAAAGGGGCAACAGTCGTTCAAACTTGATTTTTGGACTCGGGACGCGGACAATCCGAATTATGCTATGTGCGGAGGTCTCAACAACATGACAAAGGCAGATCTGGTAGAGAAGGTCACCCGGCTCGGCGATCTTACCCGTCGCGATGGCGAAGTCATTGTAGAAACGGTGTTTGATTCGGTGATCTCCGCCCTGCAAAGTGGCGACAAGATCGAGATTCGCGGTTTTGGCTCGTTCCGGATTCGCCAGCGCAACCCGCGAATCGGCCGGAACCCGAAGACAGGCGAGCGCGTCGAGGTTCCGGCGAAGCGCGTCCCCTACTTCAAGCCATCAAAGGAGTTGCGCGACCTGGTGAACCCGGCGGAAGCGGCAAAAGCCACATCCTGAACGTCGCGCACAGCCTTCCCCGGCTCAGCCGCAACGCATCTCGATATCCATTGGCCTATTCCGGCTTGATGCCGATGACGCTCATCATGCGTCCAGCGTGCCCCTGTGAACGGCGGTGCGAGAAGAACAGGTCGGGGTGGCAATTCGTGCAGCCACCCGCAACATGAATCGCCCCCTTCGGAACTCCGGCATCGAGAAGCTGACGCCGATTGGCCTCGATCAGGTCGAGGTGGAGACTGGGGCCGATTGGCGAGTGTCCAGGCGCGCGCTGGGTCAGAAAGAGCATCGGGTACTTCTGGCGGACCGCGTCGGTGTCGTCTACCTCGTGAAAAAGTTCTGCGGCATAGGAGAACTGGGACTCGAAGGCCGAAAGAACTTCTTCTCCAATCGCATAGCAGCAGGCACCAATGCCTGGGCCGATAGCGGCGACCAGGTCTTTGGGGTTTGCGTTGAATTCGAGCCGCATCTTGCCGATCCCGGACTCGACAATCCTGCTCACCGTACCGCGCCAGCCTGCGTGGAAGGCTGCGACGACGCGCTGTTTCCGATCCGCGACCAGGACTGGAATGCAGTCAGCGGTCTGGATGGCAAGAAGAACGCCGGCTTGCGCGGTCATAAGCCCATCGCCCTTGCATGGATAGCCTGACTGAATCGTGTGTCCTGGAGATTTGATCAACAGATTCGAGTGAAACTGGCGCACAGTCACAAGCTGCATCGCTGGATCCCCTGTCACGGCCTCAGCAAGCTGACGGCGGTTCTCTTCCACGAGAGCGCGATCATCCGACGCTGTGAATCCAAGATTCAGTTCGCCGGGCTCTCCCTCGGCGCAATAAACCCTGCTGACCCCGCCTTTGCGGGTGGTGAAACCGTGCCAGAGCCAGGGCAGTTTGCGCCAAGCGGAAATCCGGAGGAGAGGAAGCCCGTTTGACGCCAACACCGGCACTGGCTTGAGAGGCGTGAGCTCTTCAGGCGTCTCGCCATCTCGCCGAGGCCGAGGCGAACGCGGTTGTCCCGCACGCCGATTGCGCACCAAGCCAGCTAAACGGAAAATCGCATCGACCTCCCGGACATCGGAGGCAGATTTGGTCGTATGCGGCGAACGGTTCGTCACAAACTTATTTTATCGGGAGACGCGCAATCGATCAGTCGAAGGGGAAGGAGAGCGAATGGGCCTGCCTTCCGGCAGGCCCGCTCGAGAGGCGTTTGAGGGAGGGAGTCCTGAGGGGGTCAAGAGAAGAGGTTCGTTTTCACGAACCTTCAAAAGGAGTAAACCTTTCGTGGATGGGCCATAAATCGGGGAAGCCTCTGCTTGTTAAACATAGGACGCCGCAGTCAGGAAAAAGGTTGCTAAGAATTCAGAGCCCACGCGGGAGTTTCCGCAAAAGCCGCGTCGCAACCCCGGCAAGTCTCCACTGGCATGGATGCAAGGGCAAGCTTCCGCTACTCGTCGAGGCCGTAGCGTCTCTTCACGTTCTCCAGAGCCGTAGGGCTGATCAGGCGCGCCCGGAGTTCGGCCTTGTGCCGGTTCGCTGCCTCAATCGATTCCGGCGTGGAGATCCGGCGACGCCTTCCTGAACCCGATGCGTCTGCGCGAACCTTCTGATTCTTGTTCACACGCGCTTTCCATGCGGAGAGCAGCGCGCCCGCGAGCAAGCTCTCGTCGGCTTCGGCAAGGCGTATGTGCGTGGCCCCGTTCTTGCCCCATCCTCCGGGGATGGGAGAAAACACGTTAGGCCTCTCCGCAACGAACGCAGCCTGCAACTCGGGCGTCAGCATCAGGTTGCCGAAGCCCTGCCTCACGGAGGCCAGGGTAGCAAAGATGCGCCCACCGACGCGGAAGTCCGCGTTGCCCATGTGCGAACCTTCCTCCGCACCATCCAGGCTAAGAGCGATACGGCGAAAATCGGCTGCGATCATTGCGGGCTGTTCGTCTCCATACATCCATTCGATGCAGAAAATGACCCAGGTGCTGTGCATCGATGCGATGAAGCTCTGTCAATTCCGCGAGACGCACGTGAAGGCTAAACGGACGCCGCGAGGAATTGGCCTTCAAACTCCTCGTTGAGCCACTTCGAGAAGGCGGCGAAGTCCTCGTCGCGGCCGAGAAAGTCACGCACCATTTCCCTTCCCGGTTTTGACCCGCCTTGCTCGAGCACCGTGGTGCGATATTTTGCGCCCGCGTCGCAGCCAAGCAGATCGGCTGGATCGAACTGCGCAAAGAAATCGAGTGCGATCACCTTGTCGAAGGCGTAGGTGTAGTAGTTCGAGGAGTAGCCGGTGAGATGGCCAAAGCTGGCGTACATGCGATTTCCCTCATGCCACGTCCAGGGCTGCAGGCTTTGATACAGGCGCTTGGTGATCTCATCAAGGTCCAGTTTCGCTGAATCCTGGTCGTGCAGATCGAGCGAGAGTGTTGTGTAGTAAAGCTGTGCGCGCACCCAGTCCGCCCGCCCGAAGGCTCCGGCCAATTTCATTTTTTGGATGGTTTCAGCAGGCAGCACTTCGCCAGTCCGGTAGTGCTTGGCAAACGTCTGCAGCAGTTTCTCGTCGCGAAAGAACTCTTCGAGCATTTGCGATGGAACTTCGATAAAGTCCCCCTCGGTTGCGAAGCCCGAGAGCCCGGCCCATTGGGTGCGTCCACCGAGAATCGCATGCATCAGGTGGCCGAATTCGTGGAAGAACGTAACCACGTCGGAGTACTGCAGAAGGCCCGGATCCTGATCGTCGCCCTTGGGGAAATTGCAGATGAGGGCAGCCTCAGGCAGATAGCGGCCGCGGACGCCGGTGACGATGGGCGCCGCAGAGAACCACTTGTCCTTGCCCTCGCGCGGATGCATGTCGAGATAGAAGCGGCCCACCAGTTCCCCGTTCTCGATCACGTCGAAGGCAGACACGGCTGGATCCCAAGCCGGCGCCAATGAACGGCGAAACTCAATCTTGAAGAGGTGTGCAGCCGTATCGAGCACGCCCTCTTCGACCTGCGCATAGGGGAAGTAAGGCCGAACAGACTGCGAGTCGAAGTCGAATTGAGCGCGCCGGAACTGCTCGTACCAATAACCGCGGCTGACGATGTCGATCTCTTTCGTGCCCGGCTCACGGCTGCGCGTGTAATCGAGAATCAATTCGTGTTCGCGCTCCGCGCCTTCGCGGCTGGCCTCGTTCAGTTTGGCAAGAAACGTCCGCACATTTGCTGCCGATCCCATCATCTGATCGGCAGTCGCGAGGTCCGCCCAGCTGCGGAACCCGAGAATATCGGCGATCTGCTGCCGCGTAGCCAGCAGATCGAGCAGAATTTGCTGGTTGGCCGGATACGCGCGCGTGTTGTAGGCCACGAACATCCTCTCGCGCAGAGCTGCGTTTGAGGCGAAGGTCATGATCGGCTGCATGTCCGGCGGATCGGTGGTCATAATCACGCGTCCCTGATCGTTGGCTGCGTGCCGCGCGATGTAATCGGCTGGCAATCCCTCGAGTTCCGAGGGCAAGGCCTCGATGGTCTTGGCGCCCTCCTGAATGTTGCGGCTGAAGTCAAGAGAATGCTTTGTCGCCTTCTCGTGCAGCGCCTGCAGACGGTTGCGTGTCGCTTGATCCTTGTCGACGCCGGAGAGGCGATAGCCCAACAGAGTCCGCTCGACGTAGTGACGCGTCGCGGCGTCAGCGCCGGTGAGATCGATGGCTGCGAGCGCGTCGTATACGGCCCGATTCAGGCTGAGAGCGCTGCCCGCCATGGCCACCCGCTGCGCTTCCATCTGCGCTTGGTCGCGCACCGCTTTGGCTGCGGCAACTGAATTGAGAACGCCAGCCTGAGATCCTGCCAGACTCAACTGCTCAATCGCTGCATCGTACAGCCGCAAGGAGTTCTCCGGCGTACGCGGACCTTCCACAGCCACCAGAGCGGCTAACGCGGCCTCGTGCGCGGCCAGGCGCCCGGCGACCCACAACGACAGTGCCTCGGCGGAATCCGCTCCGCCCGCCTCCCAAACATGAATATCCTCGGAAACGACAGCGGCGGTCAGGGTTCCAGCGGGCATCGTGGGTCAATCCTCCAGAGTCTAGGGTGCCACAAGTGACGGCGGAGGGGCTCGGCGCTCGGGAATTGCAGCCTGAAACGAAGCCTCCTTCGCACCTCTAAGCCTCATGCAGACAATCGTTTATGGAGTCGACGTCAACCGCTTGCGGAGCCTCCGGCTGGTTGCCAGAATCACTTTGGAGGGGAGGAGTGGCCGCTCCGCTTGTGTTCGGCCCCCCGGATCGCCACGACCGAGCGGGGAACAATCTCGCGGCACGAATCGCCGGAACTGGCAGGTCCGACTCCGACGGCCCGCGCGCAAGCCGGCACTCCGGTATCCCTTTCTTATGTTGCATCCGCACCGCAACCCATCTAATATGCGTCAATTGAGTGATGACCCCCTTGGCGACCATAGCGAGCGCGTCCCAGGCGCCGACCGGACTCCGGTTGCGCGTGGGCAAGATCTGTGTGGCCATCCAGGCTCCGTCGCCGGCGGAGTTGGTGGATCGAGCCGAGGCGGCTCTCAAAGACACTCGCTTTATCGAGCTGCGGCTTGATTCGCTACCTAAACCTGCAGCGGCAATGGCCTACCTGCGCCAATTCTTTTCAGAGCATAGAGATGTGACGGGAATTGCGACCTGCAGGCGCAAGGAAAATGGTGGCCAGTTTGTCGGCACATTGGCGGCAGAGCTAGCCCTGCTGGCCGACGCGGCCGCGGCCGGCTGCCAGATCCTCGACCTGGAAGTAGAATCGGCCGAGCAAGCGAAGTCCGCGCAAATTGCGAAACTCCGCGAGACGGGCGCAGCGCTGCTCATCAGTTTTCATGATTTCACGCGGACCCGCAGCCTGGAACAGGCGGCCGACCGTATCGAGCGCTTTAAGCCCGAATACGTTAAGGTCGTCTCGACTGCACGGTCGCTGGCCGACAATCTCGCCGTGCTTCGCCTTATCGAAGATCGCTCCCTCGCTGCGCATGTGGTTGGCATCGCGATGGGCGAGGAAGGGCTTCTGAGCCGCGTGCTCGGACCCAGGGCAGGCGCGGCTTTCACGTTCGCCTCGCTCGCAGATGGAGCTGAAACGGCGAGCGGCCAGGTGACGGCGCGCGCCCTGCTGGATCTCTATCGCGTGGAGCATTTGGACCAGGCTACGCGGATCTTTGGCGTCGCCGGTAACCCCATTGCCCACTCACTCTCGCCGCTGATGCACAACACAGCTTTTCGGCGCGAGACCGTGAATGCGGTCATGCTTCCGCTCAAGCCGCGCTCGCTCGACGACCTTCTGACCGTGATCCGCGAACTGCCCGTGGCCGGCGTGGCGGTGACCATGCCCCTCAAAGAAGAGGTGCTGCCGCACCTGGCCAACATGGACCCGCTTACGGCGAAGATTGGCGCATGCAATACGCTGCGCACGGGCGCCGACGGCAAGCTGTACGGCTTCAATACCGATGTCGCGGGAGTGCTTCGTCCCTTGGAAAAGCGTCTGCGGCTCAAGGGCGCGCGTGTCGCGGTGCTGGGCGCCGGCGGTGCGGCGCGTGCCGCCGTGTTTGGCCTCGTGGAGCAGGGTGCAGAAGTCTTCATCGTGAATCGTACCCACGAGAAGGCCGTGGCTCTGGCGCGGCAGGCAAAAGCAAAATCGCTGAAGCACGACGTCTTTGCCAAGCAGAAGTTCGATGTGCTGATCAACTCGACGCCGTGCGGCATGAAGGGCAACAAGCAGGTGCTGCCGATTGCCGAGAGCGAGCTGAACGCAAACCTCGTTTTCGACATGGTGTACAACCCCATCGAGACGCCTCTGCTGAAACTGGCCCACGGGCGCGGGATCGCCGTAATCAGCGGCCTCGAAATGTTTGTGCAGCAAGGAGCGCGCCAGTTCGAAATCTGGACTGGCAAACCCGCACCTGAAAGCGAGATGCTCCGCGTTGTGCAACACGAGCTGCGACGCAGAGGCTGAACGAAATTTCCTTCCGCCGATCTCGTCACAGCACACCGTGACATACTCCCTTTCGACAAAACGATCGTTGGCCTAGCCTCGGCCTTGCTCTTCCCATAGGCCTGCATATGAAGTTCAGGCCAGCGCGCGCGGAATTCGTAGGCGCGTTTCGTGCGCGCTGGGTGTCAAAGGGAGTTGGGCGTAAGGCGGGAACGTTATGGCACGAACGATTGCACTCCTTCTTGCTTTGATCGCTACGGCGCTTCCCGCGATCGCGGCAAAGCGCATGACGGTCGCGGAACTGGGACAGACACTCACAACGCTGCGCGGCAAATCCGACACCGACGCGGCATGGCAGATCGCCAATGTGGAACTGACGGAGCGCCTCACTGCCGCGTCTTTGACCCGGATGCAGAGCAGCGTAGCCGGCGAAAAAAGCAGGCAGGCTTTGCAGGCCCTGGCAGATCAAGCCGAGTTCCTTGCCCTGCCGCAGGCCGAGATTCCTGCCACACCCGCTCCCGACTTTGCGGAGCAGCGCCGCATGATGAGCCTGGTGGTCGCCTATGTCAGCAAGGCGATTCCGCTGTTGCCGAATTTCTTCGCGACACGCAACACCGCGCATTTTGAAGACACGCCGCATTTGCCGCGGCCGGGAGGCTCCATTCCCTACGAGCCGCTGCATTTCGTCAACCGCACCGAGACGACCGTTCTCTATCGCAATGGGCGCGAAATCACCGACGCCCCACAGGCCGATAAAAGCGCCCTTCGGTCGACGGAAGGGCTATCTACGTGGGGCGTCTTCGGCCCCATTCTCAGCAACGTACTTTTGGATGCCGCGCAGAGCAAGCTTGCCTGGGGCCACTGGGAGCAAGGAACTCTGGGAGCGGAGGCCGTCTTCAGCTACGCGGTTGCGAAAGAGAAGTCTCACTACGAAGTGAACTATTGCTGCGTTGCAGAAGAGGGCCCAACCTCGGTCGCTAACGTATTTCCTTACCACAAAGTTGTTGGGTACACGGGCGAGATCGCCGTGGACCCGGCAACCGGAACGATCCGGCGCATCACCCTGATCGCAGACCTTAAACCCACGGAGCCGATTGTGAAAGCCGCGATCCTTGTGGAGTACGGGCCGGTTGAGATTGGAGGCAAGTCCTATAGCTGCCCGATCCGCAGTATTTCCAGTACGCTGGCGCAAGCGCTGCAGCTCGACACACGTTATGCCTTTGCCCTTGCGCGCCAGCTGCAGCCGCTAAGGAACATGGTGAACGAGGTTGCATTCACGCAGTACCACATGTTCCGATCGGACGCGCGCGTGCTGACCCCCGCGGAGGCCGCATTGGCCCAGGCTGCCGCGGCTCTGAATGCAACGGCACCCCTCGCGCAGTCGGAGCCGCCGCAGAGCCAACAAGCCACCGCTGCCGCGGCTACACCGGCGCCCGCTCCTCCTGTGGCGGCTCCAACCGCACCGACCGAGCCGCCCGTGCCCGAATTCGACGTGGCCGCTGCCCCACTTCCCACCGACGCGGCCGATCAACAGGTAGCCCAACACGGTTCCGCAACCGGCTATACGCTGCGCACCACGACGCGCCTCGTCGATGTGGCCCTGATCGCTTACGACAAGAAGGGGCACCCGGTCACAGACCTCAAGCCGGAAGATCTGGAGGTGTACGACAACGGCCGCAAGCAGGAGATTCGGTTTTTCAACCAGGCAAGTACCGAGGCTGTTCCCAGCACAACTGCGATTCCGACTGCTACAGCCGCTGCCTCCGAGCCAGCCTCGTTTTCGAACCGCCCTGCCGCGACAAACCAGGCTCAGGCACCGGCGACGGCCAACACAACCATCTTCCTGATTGATGCCTCCAACGTTGCCTTCGGCGATCTAACCTATGCGCGATCGGAGATGCTGCGCTTCCTGAAAACGCTGCAGCCGGAAGAACGCGTCGCTCTCTACATCATGAAGAGCTATGGGTTCCAGATTCTCCTTGAGCCAACCATCGACCACGCGACGGTGGCCACGACGCTGACGCACTGGATGCCAAGCGCGCAGGATCTTGCGCAGGCCCAGGATGAAGAACAGCGCAACCGTCAGCACATCGATTGGGTCCCACATGACAGCGATCTCGCTTCGGTGAATGGAAACGACGGCAGCGACCCGGAAGGCGGCGTTTCCGGGCAGGCAAGAACGGATCTGGCCAAACATGGCGCCGATCCGAAGTTGCGCTCCATGGGCAGCACGCCGGGCGCAGACGCGCTGATGCGCCTGGAGGCCATCGCGCACCATCTTGCGTCCCTCGCCGGGCACAAGTCTCTGGTCTGGGTATCAAGTGACAATGCGCTCGCCGACTGGAGCGGGCAAGCCGCCACACGCGAAGAGAAGGGCGTCAAAGACCTCGACCCGCTGAGCATGCATGCCCGCGAGTCTCTGAATGAAGCCCACGTGAGCATCTATCCCCTCGATGCTTCGCAGCTTGAAGCAGGGGGCATTTCGGCGGACCTGCGCAACCGGAATGTGCTCCCAATTGGGAAGTCGGATCGTGACTCATCTATTCAGATGGGGGATGCAACCCCGGGCATGAAGCCGGGCCGGGTGACGGCGCAAATGCACCAGGATACGCGCCCGATTGACGCCACTTTTCGTGAGCTGGCCGAGGCAACAGGTGGCCGTGCACTGCGCCGCGCGGGAGATATTGCTGCCGAGCTCAACTCGATCGTTGCCGACGGCCGAGCGGCGTATCTGATCAGCTTCAGCCCCGACCTGCCCGCGGACGACACCTACCACCAGATCACGGTGAAGCTCGCCGCGAAACGGGATCTTCGTCTCCACTATCGCACCGGCTATCTCTATGCCAAGGATCCGGCTTCGTTGAAGGATCGCTTCAAACAGGCCATCTGGGAGCCGCGCGACGCGGGGGAAATCAGCCTGACAGCTACCCCGGAGACAACTGAGAAAGGACCGGCGCTCCGCCTGGAAATTCGCGGCACCGACCTGGCGCTGGCGCAGCATAACGGGAGCCGGCAGAACGAAAGCAAGGCCGACGAGAGATGGACAGATCAGCTCGACATCTTTCTGGCCCTTCGCAACGACACCACATTCAACGCCCGGGTCACCGGAAAGTCTCTGTGGCTGCGCTTGCTGCCCGGCACCTATCAGAAGGCGATGAAGGATGGAATTCCGTTTGAAGAACACCTTCCCGCGAACACGCAGTTCGATTCAGCCCGCATCGTGGTGATCGATCGCAACTCCGGTCGCGTGGGCTCGATCACGGTACCGGCCAGCGCATTCTCGCAAGCCCACTGAGGATCCCGCTAGTTAGTGGTCCGCCTTGTTCCGTCGCTGCTGGATGAGCCGCTTCAATCGTTCGACGCCGCCGTATTCATGCAGGATATTGAAGCCCCAGGTGCTGGCCAGCTTGATGCCGTAGCCTTCGAATGTCTTTCCGACCGAGACATTGCGCGGCGGCAAATAGGCGGCGCTCAGGACGGTGGACATAAAGTAACCGAGCATCACGGAGTAGTTCGGCATCTGCTTTCCTTTGTCGTTGAAGCCGACGAACTCACTGCGCGCGGCCCACCAGACGCGGGATTTGACCGTGCCGGAACCTTTGCGAAAGTAACGCGGGTCCTGATGAAAGACGACCGGCAACAACCCTTCCGAGAAGAAATAGGTTGTGGCGACATTGGTGGCATTGTAGCCAAACAGCTTGGCTGCGCCTGCAGCTCCGGGGCCGTAGTCGGGACCGACATTGGCGGCTTCATCGAAGCCTGTGACAAACGCCGCGCGGAAAATCAAGGTCGGATTGGCGATGCTGCGCGCCGCCAGCTCAAATTTCTGATGAGGCGCCAGCGGAGCCACCGGCGTGCCGGTCTGCTGCACAACGTCGAAGGAGGGAAAGAGAGCAAAACCTCTGTTTGGGATAGGCTCCTCGGGCAACGAAGGATCGATGGGAGCCTGCGCCTGCGATCGCCAAACACCGGAAGAAAGAATTAAGCAACCGCATAGGACCAACCTCGTTAGTCGTGAAGTCAAATCACACCCTCGGCATCGAACATCCTCGAGGAGTTTGAGTCCAGCGGCGCCCGGTTGGTTGCACTGAGCCGGACATAGTCCGGACAGAGGCTCGGACCAAGGCCCGTTCTCAGCCTGGAGTCGAGCCAGTGCGATAGACTTCCCTCTGCATTCGGTCGCAGGGTTTTCTGCTCATGAATCCGGGACGCGTGAGAAGCGGGATTCGGGCATGCGATGAGGAGTGTTGGAGACAAGAATGAAGAGCGATGTGCGCAACTATCTTTCGTCGATCAGCCGCAGAGATTTCATCTGGACCGCCGGCGCTGCAGCAGCGCTGTCGCGCACGGCGTGGGCTGGCGGCCGCACCAACGCGTCAGATCGGATCACCATTGGCGTGATCGGCTGGGGCATGATGGGGCCAGCCAACACCAAGGCCTTTCTAGCCGAGCATGACTGCCAGGTTGTGGCGGCCTGCGACATCGACCAGAAGCATTTGCAGATGGCGTTGGACACGATCAACGGCGCGTACGGCAACAAGGATTGCCGACCTTATCACGACTACCGCGAAATCATCGCGCGCGACGACATCGACGCCATCATGATCGCTATCCCCGATCAGTGGCACGCCATCGTGGCCACCGAAGCAGCGAATCGCAAAAAGGATATCTACGGCGAGAAGCCACTGGCGCGTACCATCGCCGAGCAGCAGGCGATTGTGAAAGCAGTTGAGAAGAACAATGTCATCTGGCAAACGGGATCGTGGCAGCGCTCTCTGCCGCAGTTTCACAAGGCTGCGGAGATTGTTCGTAACGGGCTGATCGGAACGGTAACGCACGTCGAAGTCGGCCTGCCAGGCGGGCATCACGATTTTCCCGGCACGGTTCCGTCGCTGCTGAAGCGGCTCGCTGTGCTTCCCGACAAAATCACGAGCCCCGCGCAGATTGTGCCTGGGACGAAGGCGTGGAATCTTGCGGTGACCGAGCCGCCTGCGGACTTCGACTATGATCGCTGGATTGGTCCGTCGAAGATGGAGCCCTACATCGAGCAGCGGGTCTACCAGAACTGGCGCTGGAACTACAACACAGGCGGCGGCCAGCTTCTGGATTGGATCGGCCACCACGGAGACATTGCTCACTGGGGCCTCGGGTTCGATTTGTCGGGACCATCCGAAGTGGAAGCGCACGGCGAGTTCCCGGCTGCCGATGCGGTGTGGAACACGGCGACTAAGTACACGGTGGAATGCACGTATCGCAAAGAAGTGACGCACTACGCAGGCGACGTGACGATGACGATTGCCGGCGGCTCACCGGCCTTCAGCATGGGAACGAAATGGATCGGCACGGACGGATGGGTGTGGGTGGATCGCAGCGGCTTCGATGCCTCCAACCCGGATTGGGTCAAGGGCGATTCGCTGCCTGACGATCTGCGCAAGGTCAAGTTGTATGAGTCGCACGAGCACCGGCGCAATTTTCTCGACAGCGTGCGCTCGCGCAAGCCCACCATCACACCGGTGCAAGTTGCGCATCACTCCACGATCCCGGGCCATCTCGGATTGATCTCGATGCTGACGGGACGCAAGATTCACTGGGACGTGGAGAAGGAGACGATTCTCAACGATCCTGGCGCGAGCGACCTGCTGACGCGCCCGTATCGCGAGCCGTGGAAGCTGACGTAAGGACTGGGCCCTTCGCTGGCTCAGGGCAGGCTGTCCAGGCAATCGCTTTGCGTGGCGGCGAGAGTGCGGCCGCAAAGAGGCGAAATGTTCTGCAAGGCACACGCGGATTTTATGCACGGCGGTTATTGACTTCCTGGTTATTAGCGATGGGGGGGTGGGGGTCCCCCCGGTATCCCTGAGGCCGTTTCGACGCATGTTCTTTGTCGATCCAGATGTCGCGCTCAGATTCATCCCACAACCAGCGTGCACCATGACGCGGTATTTTTCTGCAATTAGGACGCGACGGCGATTTGAATGGGGAATCGAGGGCGTTTACCGCGCGAAAGTCAGCGGTGCTTCTTGGCTTTGGCGGATTTGGCCTTCTGTTTCTCTCCCGGCTGATGCATGGTCGGGATTGGCGCCATGTCCGGCCCTATGCGGTGCACCGAAGTATCGCGCATCGCATAGGTGATGGTACGCGGGGTCGCGGGCCGCGCAATGCCGGTGGAGGGGTCAATGGCGAGATCGGACGAGTTGGAGATCTGGAAGCTGAAGACGGGCTCAGTCCCTGTGGGCGCGGGCTGGGATGTGACCCGCACCGGGAAGAAGCCTTGAATCGGATGAATGCGAAACGCAGTCTCATAGCGATGCTTCTTCACGCTCCAGGTAAAAACGCGGATCTGGTCGAAATCGTACGGCAGGCCGTACTTAAGCGGCGCAATCGCGGTGACGTACTCTGAGACTTCGTGGTTCGGCGTGTTGGCTTCTTCATCGTGAACCTTGGTGAGGATGTAGGCTCCCACGATGCGCTGTCCTTCGGCATACTGCGCCACATCATCGGGAACATCGACGTCGACACGACGCCCCAGCACCCATCCTGTACGCCCCTGGCTGTCGCGAATCAACCACCAGTCCTCAAGCGGAGGGGCCTCCGGTTCCGGTGCCGGATCCGGATCCAGCTTGAGCTCATCTGCATCCGGCTTGGAGGCGGGAGCCTTATCAGCGCCATTCACTTTCTTTGACGCGCCCTTGTCTGTCTCTGCGCGGGAAACGACTGCCGGATGCGCTGCGCCGGCATTTTTCGCAACCGAAGCGCGCACCAGCATCTGGACCTTGGCGGCGCCCGCTAACAGATAGAACCGGTCGGTGTCGCGCCCCGGGCTTACGTGGAGATAAATGTCATCGCGCAGGGTGCCGTTGGCCACCACAGGATCGTTCTTGTGCTGTTTGGTGAGCTGGGCAAAGGCATCGAAATCCTTGCCATCGATCACGGCGCGCTCGGGAATCCAACCGATTTCATTCTTGAGTGTTTTGACGCGATAGAAGCGGTGGGCATGCTCGAGGACCTCGAGCGGCTCGCCGTTCGTGACCTCGCAAACGCGATTGGAGACAGCGGCCACGCGGTCGCGCAGATACATCTGGCGGGTCCAGACGTAGACCATCTCGTGCTGCTCGTGCCGTAGCTTAAACCGGGAACATCCGACTGTAAGCGACAGGAGGGCGAGGATAAGGGCGCAGCCGGCCCAGGACGTGTAACTCCTGACAAAGGGGACATTCGGGATGGAAAATCGTGTATTTACAGCCACAGGCGGTCCCTTTGAGGATAGCATCGCCGTTGCGCCGAGGAAATGAGAGGCACGGAACGCCGCGTGCAGTGTGAAGGAGCCCCTCACGAAGCAACAGATCGAACGCGGCTGAATCTACGGCGCGGCGACGATGGCGATCGGATTGGACACGGATGAGTTCGTGAGCGGGGAGCCGAACTGGCCCGAGGCGCTATCAAACGTGTATGCAGAAAGAGTCGTTCCACTATCGCTGACAGCCAGCACGAAGTTCTTACTATTGTCCTGCGCCAGTCCATTGGGCAGAGTTCCCGTGGCAGACGTGTCAGGGAGCTGCGTTAGCGCGGAGGTACCGACCGTGTAGCCGGTAATCGCACCTGCCGACCCGCCTTGCCAACCGGCCACATACACAAAACCGCCCGTCGAAACGGGCAGAATGGCGTGGGGTCCGGTTCCGACGGGCGCATACGGCGTGCTGTTGGTGTAAGTGAATTCCTTGAGTGAGTTCGAGGCTATAGCGAAGACACGCAGTGCACCCGAGTTGGTGGTGGAGCTGGGGAAGGCCACGGTCTCGCCGATATAGAGAAGCCGGCTCAGGGGATCGATGGCTACAGCAACAGCGGCGCCGGCACTGCCGTAGGGCTTCGTGATCGGGCTGTAAGGATTTCCGATTGGGGAAGTACTGTCCGCCGCATTCAATGGAAACGCTTGTGTGCCGGCCGATCCCAGGGCAACTGCGACGAGCGCGCCGTTCGGCGAGATTGCTATCCCGCCTCGAACAGCGGTGCCTGCCAGTGGCTGCGACTGAGAAGTGCGGCTCGCGTCCTGTGCGCCGGAGGAAGCGATGGGGATAGCAGAAAGCGATCCTGTCGCCGAGGCATCCAGCAGCCATTTGCCCGAAGGATCCACCTGGATCGCCGCCGCCAGCGGATCGGAAGAGACAGGATCACCCTGCGCCTGCGACAACGCGCCGGTGCTGGTGTTGATGGTGTAGAGGAAGATGCCACTGCCGGTGGCCACATACAGAAAGTTTCCGCTGGGGGCGATGGCGATTGCGGAGGCGGCTGTGAAATTGCTGTAGGAGCTGTTGGAGATCGCTTTCACGCTGCCTGCTTGAATGGAGTAGCCGGAAATCGAGGCGCCGCTGAGCACATAAAAGTTGCCGCTGGCGCTGGCAGAGCTGCAAGAGCCCGAGGAAGTTCCTACTGTGACGCAGACCGCGGTAGCCGCGGTCGCGCTGCCGGACGTGCCGGTCATCGTAATTTCATAGTTTCCGGTAGTGGTCGTGGACGTGGTACTCGCAGTGAGCGTAGCCGTTTGCGGCGTCGAGCTGCTGATGGTGACTGATGTTGGAGAGAGGCTGCACGTGACCGGACTTGCAGCACCGGATGGCGCCGTGACGGCGCAGGTAAGGTCGACCGTTCCAGTAAACGAGCTCGATGGGGTTACGGTAATGGTGGCTGTGTTGCCGGAGGTGGCGCCTGGGCTCACGTTGAGGGCGCCGCTGTTGGAGAGGGTGAAGACGGAGCCAGCGGGGTTCCAAAAGCCTTTGCAGCCTGACAGGAGCATGGGCGCCAACAACACCATCTTGATCCACGCGCGCTTCATCTCGACCAACCTCCTCCGCTCTCGAACAGGGTATCGCTTTGCGCCTGTGCCTTGCATCTGGCAAGACACACCAACACAACTGGATGCTCGATAGAAGGACGCAGGCGATTTGCATTTCGCTTGCGCGCGAGTTCTCATTCCGCTGACGATCTCAATTCCCTGACAAGGCGGAGTGCGCGCTCCAAACCAGGCGAGCGGCGGTGAGATCTTCAATAGCCATGCCGACAGATTTGAAGACAACGCGCCGGTCGAGGGGAATTGCGGCCTTTCTCGGATCAGCGAGGACCTGGCCAATTTCGGCTGCAACTGTTGCGCCGGAGAGACGCACATCACCCGCTTCGCGCTCAGCACAGGCGCGGCACTCGGCGACAACGTAGGCCGATTGCATCAGGTCGTCGTCCATCTCGCGCAAGCTCGCGCCGGTTGCACCTACGGCTAAAACAAGAGCATTGGGTGCAAGCCAGCGGCCATGCAGCACCGGTTGGGTCGCGGAGGTAACGGTGAGGACGACCTCGGCAGCAGTGGCGTCTTCGATGGCGACAGCCTTTGCGCCGGTTTGCGTGGCGAGCCGTTCAGCATTTGCGTAAGTGCGGCTCCAGATGCGGATCTCGGCAAGCTCGGGCCAGACGTGGCGCAGCGCCTCAATATGCGCATGGGCCTGCACGCCCGATCCCAGGATGCCGAGGGTTGTCGGTGGCGCGGCAAAATGGAGAGGCGCGATGGCGGCAAACGCGACCGCAGAAACGGCTGCGGTGCGCATCTCCGTGATCAGGCGTCCATCCATCACGGCGAGCGGTTCACCGGTCGCGCGGCGGAGCAATTCGATGATGGCCATGTGCGTGGGAAGCCCGAGGTCGGCGTTGCCTGGATAGAACGTGACGGTCTTGACGCCCATCACATCGCCGGCAATCGCAGGCATCACCGCGAACCAGCCATTGTTGACGCCTTCATCATTTCCAGCGCGCAGAATCATGCGTGGAGGCTGTTCCACAAGGCCTGCGGAGTAGTCGAGAAGCGCCTGCCGAATCGCCGGGATCAGCGCTTGATACGTGAGATGGGTGCGGACTTCCTGCTCGGCAATGAACAAGGAACGTCTTCCTCGGCTGGGGTCTCGATCGCCCGGATCAGTTGGGTCGGTTGGTGGAATTCGAACGGCGGCGAAAGCGCTCATCGACCGGCTGACGCCCTTGAAAACCCGCTTCGACGGTATGCCAGTGTTCGATCGCCGCTTCACCGCTGCGCCAGCAGAGGAGCACGATCTCTTCGTCGAGGCGGCATGGAAAATCGAGAAGGCCGGCATCGAGGTCTTTTACCTGGACTCCGATGGCATCGATTTCAGCGACTGTCTCGCGCATGCGCTGCGCGTGGCTTTCGACCTCGGCGCGTTGCTTGCTGACGGCGGCGACGTCGATGCGCATACCGCCGGAGGCATAGATCCGCTGAGCCAGGGTGGTGATAACGGCTTCAGCCTGCTCTGCGGCCTGCTTGCTCTCCTGCGCGCGCTTGAGCAAAGCTTCCAGCACGGGAAGCAGTGACTGCGCTTCATCGAGGGTAAAGGTTTTCATAAGACCTGCCTCCAGCATACGATGAAATTGACCCTCGGGCCAATCCCCGTGGACTTGTCGAATTGTGGGATTGACAGCGTGTCGTCAACGCGACCAACGACTTATAAGTCCGGGTCTGTACCGCCGGCTGAATTTGGCGCCTTGGTGCGCCCAAACGTCGCGGAGACGATGGCGAAGACGCCCAGGATTCCGCCGATCACCATGAGGGAGATGGTGACAGGCACATCGATCCACGGCGCGGCGAGCATCTTGAGGGCGATGAAACCGAGCAGGGCGGCAAGCCCGTAATGCAGGTAGCGAAAGCGGTCCAGCAACGACGCCAGGGCGAAGTAGAGGGAACGGAGCCCGAGAATCGCGGCAATGTTCGACGTGTAGACGACGAACGGATTGCGGCTGATCGCCAACACGGCCGGGATTGAATCCACTGCAAAAAGAAGATCGGTAAACTCGACGGCGAGAATGACGGGCAGCAGAGAACCCTTGGCGGGCTGCAGTTTGCGAATCCACTCGGGAATGGCCGCATGTGCAGAGCCGCCGCGCACCATGCGAAATGCAGCGTACAGCAGAAAGAGGCCAAAGACCCAGGTGATCCAACCGAAGCGATCGATGAGCGTAACGCCCATAGCAATGAACAGCCCGCGCAATACAACCGCGCCGGCAACACCCCAGAGCAGGGCAGTGTGCTGGCGATGCGCCTGAATGCGGAACCCGCGAAACAGGACGAGAAAGACGAAGAGGTTATCAATGCTGAGCGAAGTCTCGATGGTGTAGCCGGCGACGAACTCAAGCGCTGTCTGGCGCCCTTTAAACCAGCCAAGCCAGAGGGCAAAGAGCGCGGACGCAGCGACAAGGACGCCGGTCCAGGCCCAGGCCGCCTTTTGTGTTGGCCCGGCCTCGCGACGCTGCGATGGCAGGAGGAAATCGACGGCCAGAAGCAGGACCACGGCTGCGTGGAACCCGAGCCACCAACCCCACGATGCGCCGGCGATCATAAGAGCCATGCTACTTCAGAGGGCGCGCTTCGTCGCCTCCGGCAGGAAAACGATCCTACTTCGAGGTTGTAGCCTAGCACTGAACGAAGGGAGATCATGGCCATTCTCGATCCGCGTGCTGGCCTTGTTGAGGAATTGGAGAGCGATGCTTCGCTCCTTCAGCCGGATCGTCTGCGCGCACGGCTCGACGGGCTCGATCGCCTGGATGCATGCTTTCCCGATGGCCTTCAATCGGGCTCTGCCAACGCACTCGATCGGCGGGCGCGGGCGCTCAGTGCGCGGCTGGACGCAGCGAACCGAGAGCTCTACGAAGCGATCCGATTGCAGATTCGGTCGGGGGATTTGCCCGAGGCGTTGCTGCGATTGCTTGATTCGACCGATGAGGGGGTCGAGGTCGCCCGCGGTTCGAGCTATGACCATCTGGACGAGCTGACCGGCGGGGTTCTGCAACTCGAAGAGCCCGAAGACAGACACATCGAGAGAAGGCCCGAGATGGTGTTTTATCAGCCCACGCCGGCGCGGCTTATCTTCTCGCTGATCGGCCAGACGGCGCTCACGGCGAGCGATGTTCTGGTCGATCTTGGCTCGGGGTTGGGCCATGTTCCGCTGCTGGCTTCGATTTGCACGCCGGCCCGCTGCATCGGGATCGAGTTGGAGACGAGCTATGTTGAATGCGCGCGGGAATGTGCGCAGCGGCTGAATCTGAACCGGACCACGTTTATGGCGCAGGATGCGCGCGCCGCCGATTTGTCCAGCGGAACGGTCTTCTATCTCTACACGCCGTTTGCGGGGAGCATCCTGCGACACGTGCTTGACCGTCTGCGGAGCGAAGCGGCTGCGCGTCCGATTCGTGTTTGCACGTATGGCCCTTGTACTTCCGTGATTGCGGAGGAGCCGTGGCTCGAGACCGCGGGCGAGTCCGCAACGGATCGCATCGTCGTCTTCCATTCGCGTGGCTGAGATGGTTGCGCCCTCAGGGGCTAAAGCCCTCGCTTTTCCTGCCGCTTTCGGCACGACTAAAAGTCGTGCCCTGTTACAAAACTGATTTGTACAACCAGTTCTAGCGCAGGTTGATCAGGCGGATGGTTTCGAGGAAGACGTCGCCATCGATTTGCAGGCTGTGCGCGCTGATCTTGTCCATCGTGTCCTGTGCGGTGTGGTGGTAGCTGTTATTGGGGCCGTAGTCGAGGTCAATGATGTCGATCGAGGGCACGCCGCGTTTGACGAAGGGCAGGTGGTCGTCGTCGACGGCTTCCTGCTGCTCAAAGAAATAGCGCTGGTAGCCGAATTTCTTTGCGGCCTGCGCGACCAGATCGACGAGCCAGGCAGTCGAACGGCTTTCGCGCTCGATATCGAGGTCCTTGTCGCCAATCATGTCGGCGAGCAGGAAGGCCTTGATGCGGGCGAGGGTTCCGTCGCGTCCCCACTTGGCGGCGAGATGCCGGCTGCCGTAGGTGGAGTCAGAGTCAGACCAGCTGCGAATGGCCTCTTCGCCGTCGAAGAAGACGAGCCAGACGGAGTAGCCATCAAGCTTTTTGCCGCCGGCGGTGCGGGCGCGCAACTGGTCGGCGATCGCCATGAGAAGGCCGGTGGTTGCTGCGCCGTCGTTGGCTCCGACAAAGTTGATGTCTTTGAGGTAGTAGTTGGTCTCGTAGTGCGTGGCGAGAACGATGGCGCCATCTTTCTTGCCTGGGAAACGCACGATGAAGTTGCGCATGTTGACGAGGCCGATGGGTGTGTCGGCGGTGAAGGTGTCCTCTTCCAGCTGGTCATGCTGAAAATGCGCGCGAAGGAACGTCTCGGCTTTCATGTGCCCTGCGCTCGTGGGCCAGCGGGGGCCGATGGCGGCAAAGTCGCGGGCGTAGTCGTAGGCGCGGCCGCCGCTGAAGCGCTGCTGCGCGGGCGCGGCCATTGGGCTGAGAGAGAGCAGAAGGACCGCAGCGATTCCAGCCAAAGCGCGTTGATGAATCCAGTTCATGCTTTCCTTCCGGGGTTGGGTTCCCACCCAAGCACAGCTTGAATGGGGCTTTCTGGATGCGGCTTGCTGGCCCGTAATCGAGGACCCCCTCCCCCCCCGGTCTCTGGGAGCAAGTTCCCTTTTTTCTTCAGGTTGGCGACAGCGGCGGTCGCCAAATTCCTCTACCGGTTGGAGTTAGCCGCAGAATCCTCTCCGCAAACGACTTAGCGGGGGCCGGACGCGCTTTCTGGCTGCGTGCCGGACGTCGCGCAGTTCTGCAGTTCTAGTTCTGCAGTTCTAAGGATAGCGGTTTGGCGGGAATATTCTGCAATGGGGTGCGAGGTTCGCTTCGGGAGCCACTGATCCTGCTTTCCCACCCAAGCAGAGCTTGGATGGGGCATCCAGCGGTGGTGCGGATCGATAAATCCTGACCCGCAGATCCTTCGACCCGCTTACCCCACATCCGACTGCGTCGGCCGCGGGGCCCCAAGCATGCGGGTTCTCAGGATGACACTGCGGGGGGGATGGACTGCAGTGGACGACAGGACGCTGCGGGGTTCGTGGTTTCCCACGTCTCAGAATCGAGACATGGGGCACCCATTTTCGTGCGGATTGGTAAATCCTGACCCGCAGATCCTTCACTTCGTTCAGGGGATCCCCGCTTACCCCAGGCACGCGGGTTCTCAGGATGACAGGTTGGCTTGCGAACTTCTTGTTGCGCTATTTGCTTTGGGCGGAGGAGTCGGGCCAGACCGGGCTTGCCAGTCGGATGCTCAGGAGCGGACCATCCGGATAGATTGGGCCTTGTTCTCTAAGGAACGTTGGCGCTTCGCCACCGACGATCCATAGTTGAATGTTGGGGGGCTGCTTCCCAAGCATAGGCGCCGCCACCGCTGCCACGCCCCCGAGGTCGATCTTGATCTCGTAATGGACGGACTTGTGCGAGGTCCCTGCGACGGTGAAGGGCTCTTCGGCCTGACGCGCGATCACAAGCTTGACCAGGCGCAGTTTGGGTGTAGCCACCAGCATGGGGACGATTGTCTGTGTGGCGCCGGGCGCTCTGTTTGCGACGATCACAGGAACCATCCCGTTGGCCAGGTCGGCGGGCAGGTCGAGATGCTGCGCGCTTCCCTCTTCCTTGCCGTTTTTTCCGGCGGATCGAACCGTGACCTGGTTCTTGCGGCAGTCGATCAAGACATCCATTGGATGGGGGAAGAAGGGGCCTTTCTGGATGTGGCGATCGGAGATAAGGCGCAAGCTGCGGTGCTGCAAGTAGACGGTGGTTTCATCGTCGATGGAGCCATCTGTGAAGCGGAAAACGACGCGCGCGGTGACCTGATCGCCGTGGGCGACCTGAATCGAGTCTCCTGAAGCGAGCACGCGGCCATCGTCTGCACGCAGCTCGAGGAAGCCATGCACGGTGCCCTGCTGAGAGCGAACCGGAATGGGTTCTGCAGGCACACACGGAACACATGCGCAGATCAAGGCGATGAGAGACAAGAATCGAATCGGTGTTGGCAGGGTCCCTCGCAAATTACTGCTTCCATGGTGTTCGATGAGGGGGTGAGGGGAAGAGTTTGCCGGATCGGGAAAGTTGGTTGTGCGGAGCAGTCGGCGCCGTGCTCCCGAGACAGCAGATCCTTCGACCCGCTTACCCCACATCCGACTGCGTCGGCCGCGGGGCCCCAAGCATGCGGGTTCTCAGGATGACACTGCGGGGGGGATGGACTGGAGTGGACGACAGGACGCTGCGGGGTTCGTGGTTTCCCGCGTCTCAGAATCGAGACATGGGGCACCCATTTTCGTGCGGATTGGGGTATCGCACTCCAGGGAAATTGAGGCGAGACGGGTCTCAGCTTAGGAAGCAGCCTGTTTGGCTTTGCGGCGCGAGGGGTGCACCCACCAGGCAACGCCTATGCCGATGAGGTAGAGGCAGAGCATGGGGATGGCATAGATGCACATGGTCCAGGGGTCGGGGCTGGGCGTGATGATGGCGGCCACAAGGAAGACAGCGAGGATGGCGTAGCGAATGTTCTTCCAGAGGAACTGCGGGCTGACGATGCCGAAGAGCGCGAGGAAGAAGATGAGGATGGGCATCTCAAAGCTGATGCCGAGGCCGAGGATGATGGAGAGGAAGAACCCCGTGTATTCCTCGATAGTGACCATGGGATTGAACTTGCTGCCGAATTGCACGATGAGGATTTTGAGCGCGCCGGGAAGAACGAAGAAGTAGCCAAAGCCAGCGCCGAGGAGAAAGAGGCCAACGGTGGCGCCCATGAAGGGCACGACGAAGCGGCGCTCTTTTTGGTAGAGGCCGGGAGCGATAAAGAGCCAGACCTGATAGAGGATGAAGGGCGATGCGAGGATTGCGCCCCCAATGAGCGAGACCTGCAGGTAGAGGTTCAGCGGGTCCATGGGGTGCGTGTAATTGAGCTTGATGTGGAGGCGGTCGAGTGGTTCCTGGATAAGGCCGTAGAGCCGCTCGTGAAAGATGTAAGCGACGATGAAGCCGGCGGCGAGATAGAGAGCGGCATGGACGATGCGCTTGCGCAGTTCGTCGAGGTGCTCCATCAGGCTCATGCCTGGGAGTTCGGCGCGTTCGGTGACTGCTTGCCGCGCTTTGCCAATCGGGTCGGTGGGATCAACCATTGTGGCTTACCGTTTGGCTGGCTGGGGAGTCGTTGTCGGGCGCCGGGGCGGCTGCCGGTTCACTGGACACAACGGACGTTGCAGTCGAGGCGTGTTCGGGTACCGCAACGGCTGTGTCCGTCGGCGCGTCGGTGGGTTCGGCTGACGGGGGCCGGCGGTCGACGGTCTCGCCGGTTGACGGGGGCAGAATGCGCGGCTCCGGTTCCACTGGTTTCGATTCCGCCGCTGTCAGTTCGGGATAATGGGTTTCGCCGGGATAAGGCGATTCGAGCGCATTCACGACGACCGGAGGAGCTGACACCGATTCCTGAGCCTGCTGCTTGCGCTTTTCTTCTTCTTTTTTGCGCCGGTCGGCATCTTCGGAAAGGCGTAATTCCTCTTCCATCTGGAATTTGAAGTCGTTGGAAGCTTTGCGAAACTCGTACATCAGCTTGCCGATTTGGCGGCCGATTTGGGGCAGGCGGCGGGGACCGAAGACGACCAGCGCCAAGACCATCAAAATCAGCGAGTCGGCCATGCCGAGACTGCCGAGTTCGATTGGCGGCGGAGTTCCCATGAAGGGTAATGATACCTGCCCGCGCAGGGCCGTCACAAACAAGGGCGGAGAGGCCATGCCAGGAGCTTCGCGAATCCCAGTCGAAAGCTGCACATCTATAATTGGGTAAGGCTGCAACAACCCCGTGGGCGGTTCTTTTCCTGGTTCTGGAGAGGTTTTCGGCAGGAGAGTATGCGCGCCCGCTGCGGCCTGGGGCCGATCGATGGCCCGAGCTTTCAACATCCCCGTCTGTGCTCTCGCAAGTAACGACGCAGACTGAAGGCGGACTACAGTGAATCTGGTAATCGACGATCAAACGGCGGCGTTGCCGGAGGCCGCAAGCACCTGCAGCCTCGAGAACTACCTGGCGCTGCCTGACCACACCATGGACGCGCGCATTGCCGAGGCACGCGCACGGCTGGGGGCAACGACGATCCTGCTGGGCCACCATTATCAGCGCGACGAAGTGATCCGCTTCGCGGACTACACCGGCGACAGCTACAAGCTCTCAAAAATTGCGGCGGAGACCGAGGCGCAATACATCGTGTTTTGCGGCGTGCATTTTATGGCGGAGAGCGCGGATGTGCTGGGCCACGAGGGGCAGCAGGTGATTCTGCCTGACTTGAACGCCGGCTGCTCGATGGCCGATATGGCGGAGATTTCGCAAGTAGAAGATTGCTGGGAAGTGCTGACGCGCCTTGGTTTTTCGGATGAGATCGTGCCCATTACTTATATGAACTCGGCGGCCGCGATCAAGGCATTCTGCGGCGAACGCGGCGGGCTGGTGTGCACTTCGTCGAATGCGGGTGCGGCTTTCAAGTGGGCCTTTGCGCGGGGCAAGCGAATTCTGTTTTTGCCCGATCAGCATCTGGGGCGCAACACGGGGTATGCGATGGACATTCCGCTGGACCAGATGACGGTGTGGGATCCCTGGGGGCTGCAGGGCGGGCAGACGAAACAGAGTCTTGCTCAGAGCCGTCTGCTTTTGTGGAAAGGCCACTGCTCAGTGCATCAGCGATTTCTGCCCAGCCATGTGGACCATGTACGCGCGAAGTATCCGGGAATTCAGGTGATCGTTCATCCGGAGTGCCGCTGGGAGGTTTGCCAGAAAGCAGACGCGCTGGGCTCGACGGAACGGTTGATTGCCCTGGTGGAAGAGGCTCCGGCGGGCACCATGTTTGCGGTGGGCACGGAGATCCACCTGGTAAATCGCATGGCGCGGCGTTTTGCCGCCGAGGGCAAGCGAATTATCACCCTGGATGACACGGGGTGCCTGTGCACCACGATGTATCGCATCAGTCCGCAGCATCTGGCCTGGGCGCTGGAGAACCTGGTGGAAGGACGCGTGGTGAATCGGATCGCAGTGCGCGCCAACGTGAAGCAATGGGCGCGGGTGGCGCTGGACCGGATGCTCGAGATTCGATAGCTGCCGGGCAAGGCATTTGTCTGCCGGTATTCAAGAGCGGGACGCGGTTCTGCCGGTGAGGATTGAAGAAACGAGAGGGGCCATCTTGCTGAAGACAGAGCCCCTGGCGCCCGCCAACACTCCAGTGCTTGGAACGTGACCCAAATCACTTGCAAGTGGACTGGGCTGGTATACACCAGCCTGAAGGTCTGTGGGACGTGGGGCGACGACTCGACTCGGGCCGAAGAGGAATAGACGTACGATGGGACCGCAGAAAGTGAGTTCGAGCAAAGCGCCTGCGGGTCCCGAGGCATCGGTGCACCTGCCCCAGGAGGGCAGCAGCGAGTTCCGATTCATGGCACGCCAGCCCATCCTGAACAAGAAGAAGCAGCTCTACGGCTATGAATTGCTTTTCCGCTCGGGGCCCACCCAGACATTTGCCGATCTTGCCAGCGAGGGAGCAACGCAGTCGGTACTCGATCTCTCCCTGGTGCTTGGAGCGGGTTCGTTTACGGATGGATATCGGGCGTTCATTAATTGCACGCGCGCTCATCTCAGTTCAGGTGTTCTGCGCACGCTGCCCAGGGATCTTGTCGTGTTGGAAATCCTCGAGGATGTTCCGGCCGACGAAGAAGTTTTAAGCGAATGCCGCAAGCTGAAAGCGGAAGGCTACACGATTGCTGTTGACGACATTGTTTCGACGACGGACAGAATCGAGCTGATCTCTCTGGCCGACATTATCAAAGTAGATTTCATGCTGACGGATGAGAAGGAGCAGAAAGAAATCGCTCGGCGCTTTGGCCGGTCTGGAGTGCAGCTGCTGGCCGAGAAAGTTGAAACGCACGAGCAGTTTCAGGCGGCCGCGAAGATGGGTTATACGCTGTTTCAGGGTTACTTCTTCTGTCGTCCGGAGACACTGCGCGCAAAAGCGCTGCCCAGCGCCCACCTGGGTTATCTCAACATCCTGCGCCAGGCATTTCAACCCGAGGTCGACATCCAGGAGATGGCGCGCGCAATTCGCCAGGAGCCTTCTCTCACCTACCGTTTGCTTCGATTTATCAACACGGCGGCGCGGGGAAACTATCCTGTGGAATCGATTGTGCAGGCGCTTGGCCTGCTCGGTACGGACGAGATACGAAAGTGGGTCTCGATCGTGGCGGCGATTGGGCTCGCCGGACCGCGGTCAAAGGAGCTGATCCGCATCGCGCTGATCCGCGCCGGCTTCTGCGAGCAGGTAGCCCGTCATCTCAAGGTGCCTACACCGAATTACTATCTGACCGGATTGTTCTCTCTGCTTGAGGCGATGCTCGATCGCCCGCTGAAACAGATCCTGGAGGAGATTCCCATTCCCCCTTCGTGCCGCGAAGCTCTCAATGGTGCGGCGAATAGCCCGGGCAATGCTCTTCGACTCGCCATTGCAAGCGAGACCGGAGACTGGACGGGAGTGGCCAACTATTGCGCTCAGTTGAAGTGCAGCGAGACGGACGCCTGGCATTGGCAGCACGAAGCCCAGACCTACGTTCGCAAACTCGCGTGGTAGTGAGTGCCTGCGGATAGTCGCCCCGGCAAAGGCCGCTTCAGGCAAACTGCAATTAACGCCGCATCGCTCGACACAACCGTTGCGGGCATGACAATTGCGATCGAGGTCTAGTTCTCACTCCACAATCTTCAGATCTGTTTTCTGATCGGCGAGTGAGCTGCCGCCGACCCAGACGTCATACGTTGTTGGCTCCACGGTCCGCTTGACTTCGACGTTGTAGAAGCTCAGCTCATCGAACCCAAGTGGGAACGTCAGATGTTTTGTTTCGCCCGGCGCAAGTTCGACGCGGGCGAAGCCTTTCAGTTCGCGGACCGGCTGCTCGACACTGGCTTCGGTGTTGCGGATGTAGAGTTGTACGACTTCGGTTCCCGCAACGCGGCCAGTGTTGGTGACGTCGACACCAACGGTCGATACCGCGCCCCGATCGGCGAGAACTTCCTGCAAGGGTACTTCCGTGCGACTCAGCGTCGGCTTCGCATAACTGAAGCGTGTATAGCTCAAGCCCCAGCCGAAGGGAAAGAGAGCCGAATTCTGCTCGTCGACATAACGCGAGACAAATTTTTCTTCGGAGTTGGTCGGCATGTGAGTCAGGTCAACATGCGCTGGCCGGCCCGTGGGGAGCTGCGCGTAGTAGAGCGGCTCCTGTCCAACGGCGCGCGGAAAACTTGACGGCAGTTTGCCGGACGGATTGACGTCGCCGAAGAGCACATCGGCGACGGATGGACCAGCTTCGATGCCCGGGCTCCAGGCTTCGAGAATCGCGGAGACATGCTCGGCAGCCCACTTCAGTTCGAGAGGCCGGCCGGCGAGGACAACAAGAATCACGGGCTTTCCGGTTGCGACGACCGCCTCGAGCAGCTTCTCCTGGTTGCCCGTGAAGCCGAGGTGGACGCGGCTTGACGCTTCGCCCTCCATCCAATTGGCCGGCTCGCCGAGCGCGAGGATCGCAACGTCGGACTGCCGGGCGATCTCGACGGCTTCGGCAATGCTCTTCTCGTCGTCAGCAGCGGCCTGGGGCGATGAACCGGCGACAGAGCCGCCGAAGGTGACCCGCTCAAGAATCTTTTCGTCTTCGCCTGCGAGTGCGCCGCAGCCCACGGCATAGGTGAGCCGATCGCCGAGGCGGTCGGTCAGTTCCTGCTTCAGGGTGATGACATTCTTTGGATCACCGGCAGACCATGCGCCGAGAAGATCACGCGCATCATCGGCGTTGGGCCCGATCAGCGCAATCTTCTTCGCCTTCGCGGTAAGAGGCAAGAGCGCGCCCACACCCTCAACGGGATCGTTCTTGAGCAGGATTATCGTTTCGTCGGCAACTTTGCGCGCTACGGCGCGGCGCTCGGGTGTGGCCTCGTAGACAGGACTCGGATCAGTGTATGGATGGTCGAAGAGACCCAGCGCGAATTTGACGCGCAGAATTCGCCGAGCGGCTTCGTCGACGACGCTCTCCGGAATTTTTCCGGAGCGTACCTGCGACGCGATTGTGGTGCCGAAGAGATTGCCTTCCATGTCCATGTCCACGCCCGCCTCAAGGGACTTGCGCGCCACGGTTGGCCCGTCGCCGATGGAGTGGTTCTTCAACTCACCGACAGCGCCCCAATCAGAAACCACAAGGCCGTCAAAGCCCCACTCTCTGCGCAAGATCTGGGTGAGGATGAGCGGGTTGGCGGTGGCCGGAATGCCGTTGATGGAATTGAAAGAACTCATGACGGTAGCCACTCCCGCCTCTACCGCAGCGTGG
Source organism: uncultured Acidobacteriaceae bacterium (assembly GCA_963760475.1). Taxonomy (GTDB): domain Bacteria; phylum Acidobacteriota; class Terriglobia; order Terriglobales; family Acidobacteriaceae; genus Telmatobacter. Next base: position 82,628 of record CAVXDG010000017.1, read on the forward strand.
TACGGCGGGAGGTAGACCTGGCGCAGCGTTTGCTCGCTCATGTCGGTTGCGTTGTAATCGCGCCCGGCGATGGCGGCGCCGTACGCGGCAAAGTGCTTGACGCATGCCGCGACCGAATCAAACTTCGAAAGATCACCCTGCTGATAGCCCTTGACCCAAGCACGCGCCATCACGGAGCTAAGGTATGGATCTTCGCCGTTCGACTCCACGATGCGGCCCCAGCGCGGATCGCGGGCTATATCGACCATGGGCGAGAAGACCCAATCGATACCGTCGGCGCGCGCTTCGACCGCGCCTGAGCGGGCGACAGTCTCGGCCGCCTGCGGATCCCAGCTTGCAGCAACGGCCAGGGGAATGGGAAACGTGGTGTGGTCGCCGTGAATCACATCGAGTCCAAAGAGGATGGGGATGTGCAGGCGCGATTTCTCCATCGCAATATGCTGGTAGTGATTTGTCTTTTCCGCTCCGACCACATTGAGCATGGAGCCAACCTGGCCTTTGGCGACAAGGTCGTCATAGGTGAGGTTAGAAGCGGCAGGCCCGGTCGCGAATCCGGCGGAGTACTGGACGAGCTGGCCAATTTTTTCTTCGAGCGTCATCTTCTTCAAGAGCGACTCGGTGCGCGCGTTCACCTCTTTTGAGGCGAGCTGGGGGTTGGGAACGGGCCGCGCTTGCGCCGGGCTCGACGGGGGCACCAGCGCAACGAAAAGAAGGAGCAGCGAGAGCGAGGAGGCTTTGGGGGCAAAGGCGCTTTGCATAACCCGGCCATGATAAACCGTTTGAGCTTTGGCCGTCCGGCCAGGAGCCCGTCGTCCCAGGGCAGGTCGCGGAAGTCTATTCATTCATTTCATTTTCATGGAGCGCCACCCGACCCACTTCCTGCGGGGCGAACCGTGGATGGTAGAGCTTTTCTCCCATGCACATGAGGCATTTGGATATCGAGCAAGGCGGCTCTTCCTGATGAAGGAGCCGCTTAGCTGAGGTGCTTCCGCACGAGAGCAATTGGAGAACACTCTATCGCCGAAAGTACCGCAAATGCTCTACTCTGGCTTGTAATGAGCGTTGCGCGTTGGGTGATCTCATTCCGGAAAGCACTCTGGCTGGCGTTCCAGCATGACATGCTCAACACCGCCAAGGCGGCGGCGTATTCCGGAATGCTGATGCTGTTCCCCACCATGGTGGTGGTGACGGCTCTGCTCGCGTTTGTTCCTGAAGGCCCGTCGATCCTTGGCCAGATTCGCGTGGCATTCATGAACGTCTTGCCGGCCGACACCTACTTCCTGTTGTCGTCTTCGATGCAGGCGAGACGTATTCAATCGGTGCGGCTCATTCTTCCGGCATTCGCGCTGAGCGTGTTTGCGGGGCTGGGCATGATGCTCTCGCTGATGGAGGGATTTCGGCGGGCCTATCGTTTTCCGCGCGATGAATGGGGATTCTGGGAGCGACGTCTGCGAGCGCTCCTGCTGGTGCCGATGGTGCATGTTCCGCTGGCGCTGGCCACGCTTTTGCTCGTCTTCGGGCATCAGATCGAGCACTGGATGGTGAACAATGCGGCGCACGAATTACGCCTAGCGGTTCTCTTCTTCTGGCGCATGGTTCGCTGGGCAATTGCATTGGCGACCAGCTTGACGGTGCTTGTGGCGCTTTATCACTTCGGCACGCGGCGCAAGGAGCATTGGTCGCGCGTGATGCCGGGCGCAATTGCTGCCACGGTCGTCTGGTTCCCGGCCACGCTGGCATTCGGCTGGTATGTCACGTCGATTGCCAACTACTCGCGCTTCTACGGGCCTTTCGCCGCTGGAATCGCAACGCTGGTCTGGCTGTATCTGACCTCGTTCAGCGCGCTGTTGGGGGCAGAACTGAATGGCGTCATTTTCCGCGCGCGGCTCGAAGACGGTAGAGGTATTCTCTCCAGCGCGAGGTGGTTCAGTCGATCGCGGTAACTCTTCATCCTCAAGGTTTCGTCGACTCGCGCCGATTCAATGCCTAAGCGCCCGCCATGTACAATCGAGTGGATTGTCCTCTCATCGACCCCAAGCCCTCACTCGAACACCTTTGGAGTTATTTTGATGCCGCACGCTGAAACGAGCCTGAATGAATCCCCCATTCAACGACGCGCCAAAATTGTAGCGACGCTGGGGCCCGCTTCGAACACCGAACCTGTTTTTCGCGAACTAGTCCGCGCGGGCGTAGATGTGGTGCGCTTGAATTTTTCGCATGGAACGCACGAGGAGAAGCTTGCGCTGATTCAAATGATTCGCAAGGTGTCGCGCGAGGAGCGGAAGCCGTTGTGCATCCTCGGCGATCTGCAGGGCCCGAAGATTCGCACGTCGAAATTGAAAGATCATCAGTCGGTGATGCTGAAGGCGGGTGGCCGCTTGACGATCACGCCGCGCGAGGTGCCGGGAACGGCATCGCTGGTGGGCACCACGTTCAAGACGCTTGCAGAGAACGTGGAACAAGGTTCGCGGATTCTGCTGTCGGACGGATTGATTGAGTTGCGCGTGCACGAAGTGCTTGGCGCGGATGTGGTGTGCGAGATTGTGAACGGCGGCATGCTGGGTGAAAACAAGGGCATCAATCTGCCGGGCATTCCGGTGCGGGTTCCATCGCTGACCGACAAGGACTCAGAGGACCTGGAGTTTGCGCTGAAGAACGGCGTGGACGCGATTGCGGTCTCGTTTGTGCGGACCGCAGAAGATGTGCGTTTAGTGAAGAACCGTGTGTCGGCCTACGGCAGCGAGACGTGGGTGATTGCGAAGCTTGAGAAGCCGCAGGCTATCGAACATCTGGACAGCATTCTGCTGGCGGCGGACGGCATTATGGTGGCGCGCGGCGATCTCGGCGTCGAAGTTCCGCCCGAACAGGTGCCGGCGATTCAGAAGCACATCATCCGTAGGGCGTCGGAATACTTCAAGCCGGTGATCACGGCGACGCAGATGCTGGAATCGATGATTGAGAATCCGCGGCCGACACGCGCGGAGGTCTCGGACGTTGCCAATGCCGTGTATGACGGCACGGATGCGGTGATGCTTTCGGGCGAGTCGGCGGTGGGCAAGTATCCGGTGGACGCGGTGGCGATGATGGCGCGCATTGTGAGCGAGGCCGAGCGGCACATCAAGGAAGAAAAGGAGAACTACTCCGAGACCCGGGTGCGGCAGAGTCACTTGTCGATCGCGGAGACCATTTGCGAAGCCACGGCGCACGCAGCCGACGATCTCGATTTGCGCGGCATCGCGTTGTTTACGGAGTCGGGCGCGACGGCGCGGCAGTTGTCGAAGTATCATCCGACGTCGCCGATTTTCGCGCTGAGCCCGATTGAAGTCACGATCAATCGTCTGAATCTGTTGTGGGGCACGATACCGATTCGATGCCCCAAGGTGAATTCGACCGAGGCGCTGGTCGATGTTGCGGAGAGCCTGCTGGAGCAATACGGCTACGTGCGGAATCGCGAGGTGATCGCGATTGTTGCCGGGACGCGCACCAAATCCGGGTCGACGAATTTTCTGCGGCTGCATGTGCTGGGCGAACAAAAGGAGGGCGTGCGCTTCTTTGCGCCGCATCACGAGGAGTCGATGCCCGACCCCACTTCTGCGACGGATGATGCCAAACCGAGGCGGTCGACGCGCAAAGCACCGCTGCGCCGGTATCCTTCGCCTAATCCGCCGAAAATTTCGAATCCGTAGTGGCAGCCTTTCGGCGAGCACAGGTATTGCATTCCCTGGTCTCAAAATCGAGACCGGGGGCACCCGGGGTCGTTGGCGGAAAAGCAGATCCTTCGTCCCGCTTACCCCAATCGCATTTTTGTGCGATCGGGGCCCCAAGCACGCGGGCTCTCAGGATGACACTTCACCGTTCATTGAGCTACTTTGCGGCGAGCTGGCGCAGGACGTAGAGCAGGATGCCGCCGTGCTCGTAGTATTCGATCTCCTGCGGCGTATCGATGCGGACCAAGGCGCGGAGCGTCTTCTTGTCGCCGTTGGGGCTGGTGGCAATGACTTGAAGCGTGCGTCCGTTGGCGAGCTTTTCCTTCAGCAGAGAAGTTAATCCAGGAAAAGAAAAAACTTCTTCGCCGGTGAGGCCGAGGGTCTCGACATTCTGGCCGTCTTCGAATTGCAGAGGCAGGATGCCCATGCCCACGAGGTTGGAGCGGTGAATGCGCTCGAAGCTTTCCGCGATGACTGCGCGGACGCCCAGCAATTTTGGCCCCTTCGCAGCCCAGTCGCGCGATGAGCCCGAGCCGTATTCTTTGCCGGCGAGGATGACAAGGGGAACCTTGCGCTCGGCATAGACAACGCTGGCATCGAAGATGGACATCTGAGTGCCCTCGGGCAAGAGCCGCGTGACGCCGCCCTCGGTGCCGGGTGCGAGCTTGTTCCGCAGACGCACATTGGCAAAGGTGCCGCGGACCATGACTTCGTGGTTGCCGCGCCGCGAGCCGTAGGAGTTGAAGTCCGCAGGTTTGACGCCATGCTCGGCAAGATACTTCCCTGCCGGGCCATTAGCCTTGATGGAACCTGCGGGCGAGATGTGGTCGGTGGTGACCGAGTCGCCCAGAACAGCGAGCACACGCGCGCCGAGAATGTCGGTCACGGGAGCCGGCGTTTTAGGCATGCCGTCGAAGTACGGCGCTTTGCGGATGTAGGTCGAGTCCGGTTCCCACTTGTAGACGTCGCCGGTGGGAAAGCTGAGGCCCTGCCAGTTGGCATCGCCGTCACTGACGGTGGCGTATTCCTTGCGGAAGCTTTCACTGCTGAGACCCTTCGCGATGGAATCGGCGACTTCCTGCTGCGTTGGCCAGATGTCTTTGAGGAAGACGGGCTGGCCGGCCTGATCCTTGCCCAGCGGATCGGTATCGAAGTTGTGACCGATTTTGCCGGCGAGGGCGTAGGCAACGACGAGCGGCGGACTCATGAGGTAGTTGGCGCGCACATCGACGTTGACGCGGCCTTCGAAGTTGCGATTGCCGCTGAGGACGCTGACGGCGACGAGGCCGTGCTCGTCAATGGATTTGGAAACGTCGGCGGGCAGCGGGCCGGAGTTGCCGATGCAGGTGGTGCAGCCGTAGCCGACGACGTTGAAGCGCAGCTTTTCGAGATAGGGCAGCAGGCCGGACTTCTGGTAGTAGTCGGTGACGACGCGTGAACCGGGCGCGAGCGAGGTCTTGACCCATGGCGGAACGGTGAGGCCCTTCTCGACGGCTTTCTTGGCGAGCAGGCCGGCGGCGATCATGACCGAGGGATTCGAGGTGTTGGTGCAGCTGGTGATGGCGGCGATGACGACCGATCCGTGATCGAGATACTTATCGGGATCGATGTCGAAGCGCTCTTTAACTGTGGTGGTGACGTGGAGCGGAGCCTTGTCGGCGACGGCCGTGTCGGTGACGGTCGTGGTGCGCTCCCATGCCGCGGCTGTGCGGGTGCCGAGTGGCTTGGCACTTGGGGCGAGGAGCGTGGGCAACTGCTGCGCGAAGCTCGCGGCAGCGTCTTTGAGCAGCACGCGATCCTGCGGGCGCTTGGGTCCGGCGACGCTGGGCTCGACAGCGCCGAGATCGAGTTCCAGGGTCTGCGTGTACTCAGCCTCCGGCGAGCTGGCGGTGTGGAAGAGGCCTTGTTCTTTGTAATAGGCCTCGACGAGATGCGATTTGCTCTTCGTTGCGGCCGGTGAGGCGCAGGTAGCGCAGCGTCTCCGCGTCGACGGGGAAGATGCCGCAGGTGGCGCCGTATTCGGGAGCCATGTTGCTGATGGTGGCGCGATCGGCGAGCGGTAGCTCCGCTATTCCGGGCCCATAGAATTCTACAAACTTGCCGACAACGCCGAGCTTGCGCAGAGCCTGGGTAACGGTGAGAACAAGATCGGTGGCGGTTGCGCCTTCGCGCAGCTTGCCGGTGAGCTTGTAGCCGACGACCTGCGGCACGAGCATGGAGACGGGCTGGCCGAGCATGGCTGCTTCAGCCTCGATGCCGCCGACGCCCCAGCCGAGCACGCCGAGGCCGTTGATCATGGTGGTGTGCGAGTCGGTGCCAACGAGAGTGTCGGGATATGCCGCAGGCTCGCCCTCAATCTCCGTGGTGAAGACCACGCGGGCGAGATATTCGAGATTGACCTGATGGCAGATGCCCATGCCGGGGGGCACGGCGGTGAAGTTGCGGAAGGCGGTCTGTCCCCACTTGAGGAAGGCGTAGCGCTCGCGGTTGCGCTGGAACTCGAGGAAGGCGTTCGCGTCGTAGGAGCCAGCGGTGCCGAACTCGTCGACCTGGACAGAGTGGTCGATGACGAGCTCGGCGGGCACCAGGGGATTGACGCGCTCGGGATCGCCGCCGAGGGTCTTGATGGCGTCGCGCATCGCGCCCAGGTCGACGATGGCGGGAACGCCGGTGAAGTCCTGCATGAGGACGCGTGCGGGCATGTAGGCGATCTCGCGGCTTGGCTCGGCCTTGGCGTCCCAGTTGGCGAGGAACTCGATGTCGGCGGCGGTGACGTTGACGCCGTCTTCGCGGCGCAGCAGGTTTTCAAGCAGGATCTTGAGGCTGAACGGAAGGCGGCTGAGATTGAAGCCGCGCGCGGTGAGGGCGGGCAGGCGATAGACGGTGTAGGACCTGGTGCCCGACTGAAGAGTGGCACGACTCTGGAAGCTATTCATGAGAAGCCCTTCTATCCGCGAAGCGCGCGGATTGGATCGTGATTAAGCGCTCCGGTTCGCGGCAAGCTGGTGACGCAGTAACTCGAACAGCAGAATCCGGAGAATCTGAACTGAGGTGGAGCAGTCAGAGGGAGACGCGACGTCCACGGTCGGGACGCCCACGGCGAAAGCGCCTGGGCACGGGCATAGCCGGGATGACCGAAAGACTACGCATGGCGGACAGCAAGATTTTAGCGCGAAAGCCGGGTTACCCGAAAGGGGCCTGCGGCGGCGATTTGACCGCATTGGTTACACTGGCAGCGAACGGACGCAACAATCCAATATCCCCGGAGGCCTTCTATGTTTTGGCGCGAGCCGCGTGCTTTGTTGGCAGCTACGCTTTTTTCGTGTCTGGCAACAGCTGTAGGCGGCCAGCCCGCACCGCCGGCGGCGCATCCGTGGCCAACGGCGGATGACACGGTGACGTTGCCGAACTTCCGCTTTGGCACGGGCGAGACGCTGCCGGAACTGAAGCTGCACTACCTCACGCTGGGCACGCCGCACCGCAACGCCGCGGGGCACGTAGACAATGCGGTTCTGCTGCTGCATGGCACGGGCGGCGACGCACACTCGCTGTTGAATCCGCTTTTCTCCGATGTGCTGTTTGTGCCCGGCGGGGTGCTCGATATTTCGAAGTACTTCCTCATCCTGCCGGACGATATCGGCCACGGCGAGAGCTCGAAGCCATCGGATGGATTGCATGCGCACTTCCCTGCCTACGACTACGACGACATGGTGCGCGGCCAGAGGATGATGCTCGACGAGATGAAGGTGGATCATCTGCGGCTGATTCTAGGCACGTCGATGGGCTGCATGGAGAGCTTTGTGTGGGGTGAGACGTATCCCGACTTCATGGATGCGCTGGCGCCGTTTGCGTGCTTGCCGGTACAGATTGCCGGGCGGAATCGAATGATGCGCTACATGGAGATCCAGGCGATCAAGCTGGACCCGGCGTGGATGGGCGGCGAATATAAAACCGAACCGGAGCAAGGACTCCGGCTGGCAAACGCACTGGTGATGGTGATGGGATCGAGCCCGCTGGTGATGCAGAAGCAGGCGCCTACACGCGATGCGGCCGAGGCGTATGTCGACCGGTACTGGGCACGGCCAAGCCCCGATGCGAACAACATGATTTACTACATGAATGCGAGCCGGAATTACGATCCAAGCCCGCGGCTGGAGCAGATCAAGGCGCCGGTGTTATGGATCAATTCGGCGGATGACTACATCAATCCGCCGGAGCTGGGGATCGCGGAGAAGATGGTGAAGCGCATTCCGCACGGGAAGTTTATTTTGATTCCGATTTCAGATCAGACGCGCGGGCACGGGACGCATACCGAGGCCGCGGTCTGGAAGGATTATTTGGCGGAATTCATGCGATCCACCTGCGGTGGGGCTAACTGCCGCTGACGCGGCCATTTCAGGCAGCTCCTATACTGGAAAGGTAAGTGTCTCTTTTCCTGCGAGGTCAATGCCCTTTTGAGTTTCTGGGTCTGGTTGGCGGGACTCTACACCCGCTTTATCGCGTGGCTAATTCGGCGGATGCCGAACGAGCGGCAGCGGCTGCTGGCGTTCACGATTCTGGCAGGCGGTCTGTGCGGACTCGCGGCTGTGGCCTTCCACATGAGCGTGCAGTGGGTCGAGGGAGTCTTCATTGAGCGGGCCGCAGCGGGCCACGCCGACCCTGCGAATCATTCCTGGATTGTGTGGACGATTTTGAGCCCGGCGCTCGGCGGCCTGGCGTGTGGACTCGGCCTCTACTACTTCGCGCCTGCAGCCGCAGGCAGCGGCATTCCGCAGGTGAAGGTTGCGTTTACGTTGCGCTCGGGGTTTATCTCGGCGCGCGAGACGATTGCGAAGTTTGTGCTGTGCGTGCTGCAGATCGGGTCGGGGGGGTCGCTGGGAGTCGAGGGACCGACGGTGCACATTTGCGCGGGTGTGAGCAGTCTGCTGGCGAGGGCGGCACGGCTGAATCCAGAGAATCGCAGGCGCATGACATCGGTGGGCATGGCCGCCGGCATTGCCGCGGCCTTTAATGCGCCGATTGCGGCCGTGACCTTCACACTGGAAGAGCTGATTGGCGATTTGGACCAGACGATGCTTTCTGGTGTGATTGTGGCCGCGGCGCTGGCGGCTGTGGTCGAGCATACGCTGATGGGCGCGAATCCGGTGTTTCACGTGCCGCGGGCGTTTGAATTGGGCAACGCGTCTTCGCTGGTATGGTACGCACTGTTGGGTTTGCTCGCAGCGCTCGTCTCCGTGGCGTTTACTGACTCGCTGTTGGGATTGAGGGCGTGGTTTAAACGGTTGACGGGTGTGCCGAAGTGGGTGCATCCGGCATTGGGCGGAGCGGCGACCGGTGGACTCGCGGTGGCGGGTCTTGTGCTGTTTCACCTGGGCGGCATCGCAGGCGACCCCTACAAGACGCTGACGCTGGCCTTCAGCGGATCGATTCCAGTGACAGCGATGATCGTGCTGTGCGTGCTGAAGCTGGCAGCAACAGTGACTTCGTATTCGAGCGGCGGAGCGGGCGGTATCTTCGCGCCCGCGCTTTTTATGGGCGGCATGCTGGGCGGTGCTGTGGGCTATCTGGATGTCACGGTGTTTCACCATTCGTCCGATTCGATTGGCGCGTTCGCGGTGGTGGGCATGGGCGCGGTGTTTGCGGGCATCGTGCGCGCTCCGATGACGTCGGTGCTGATTATTTTCGAGATGACGCGCGGCTATGGACTAGTGCTGCCGCTGATGATCGCCAACATGAGCGCGTTTGCGCTGGCGCGGCACTGGAGAAGGACGCCGATTTACGATGCGCTGCTGGAGCAGGATGGGATTCATCTGCATGGGGAGCCCGAGCCGGATGAGCTTGTTGCGCAGACAGCGGAGACGCCCTTGTTCGCCGATGCCAAGGATCACGGGACGTTTGTAGAGTAAGTTCGTCTGTGTCTTCTCGGGGAACTGGTGCTGCGCGAAGAAGCAAAAGCAGATCCTTCGGTCCGCTTACCCCATTCGCACCGACGTGCGATCGGGGCCCCAGGCGCGCGGATCCTCAGGATGACAACTCATCCACAATGAACGGACATTGGGATGAACGGACACGGGAGTGAGCGGGCTCGTGGCAGGCCCGCGATGCCAGGCGATTACGTGCGTTATTTCTGCTGCTCGTTGTAGAGGAAGAGGGCGCGCAACTCGAGGTACGGGCCGTGGAACTCACGCGGGAGTGGCGGGTAGCTGGAGCCGGTGATGGCGCCCCACGCAGCGCGGTCGAGGCCTGTGTCGCCGGAGCGGCCTTCGAGCACCATGTCGGTGACCTGGCCGTTGGGCAGAACCTTGAAGCGGATCTGCACGGCACCCGATTTGAGAATGGGCGCATTGACCTCGTCGGGAATGAGTGGGTCCCAGGTGTGCTCGGTCTCGTAGTACCAGCGATGGAGCCAGGAGTTGAAGTCGACGCCCTGGGTGTCGGAGAGGATCTGGACGCCGCCGGCTCCCGCGCCTGGGTGTCGTGCCAAGCCGCCTGTGGGCTGGGCGCCGGAGTCTGTGCCGGGATTCTTTGAGGCGCTGCGCATGGCATCGCGCAAGGCGTCGGCAGGATTCTGTGAACCGATGGCAAAGTTCGGGCGGGCCGGAACAGCCTGCGGGTGGGGCGACTCGATGGGCGATTGGGTGGTTGGCGACGTGGGGGGCGCAACCTGGGGCGTGGGTTCGAGCTTGGGCGCAGGCTGCGGGGGCAGCAGCGCGGGCGAGGGCTTGTTCATCGCCTCGAGCGTCTTCTTGTCGATCTGGGGCTGCTTCTCAGGAACCGGCTTGACCTGGACCTTGGGCTGTTGGTATTTGCGCATCAGGTCGGGCGGCAAGTCGAGGTAGTTCAGATCTTTGCGCTTGTTGATGGCATCGAATGGGTCCACGACCGGGGGCACGCGCAGAATGTATTTGGGGATCCAGGTGACCGCCGACAGCAGGAGCAGGTGGATGAGAATCGCGAGCCAGATGCCTTCGCGCAGGCGGGCCCAGCGCCGCTCGTCTTCGAGGTCGCTGATGACCGCGAGCAGCTCGTGGGTGTCGTAGTCGACCCAGCGGGAGGTAGAGCGGCCTTTGCGGGGCGGTACGTCGGATGAAGGCGCGGTTTCCTCTAAATGCGCGGTTTCATTGCCGTTCGCCAACGGGTCGATTCCGACTCCGGTGGGATCGTTTGGCTCGTTCGCGGTGGTTGGGGTTTCTGTGGTGGGCATTCGCACAACGGGAGCCGCGGGCAGAGGGCCGTCCGGAGTCCTTCCTATCTATTTTCTCATCCTTGAGGGTTGCAGCCAATCACATGCCGGCAAACTGTAAATCGTACAATGGGTCTCTTGGAATGGACGGATCGGCAGAGGGAAAGAGACCCGCTTGAAGCAGTTTTTCGTAAAACTTGCGGCGCAATGGAAGTTCGTGATCCTGCCGGCGATGCTGAAGCTGGGGGTATGGGGGGCGGCGGCGGCAGCGCTGCTGGATTCGTCGTCGCTTCCGATCCCGATGGACATTCTGATCGCGGGGTGGGTGTGGCACGACAAGGGTCGGTTCTGGCTCTATTGCCTGATGGCGGCGGGGGGGTCGGCGATCGGGGGGCTGGTCCCGTACGGCCTGGGGCGGGCCGGGGGAGAGCTTTTCCTGCTGAAGCGGGTGAATCGCGAACGCTTCGACCGGCTGAGGGACAGGTTTGAGCGGCAGGAGTTTCTGGCGGTGATGATCCCGTCGATGCTGCCGCCGCCGACGCCGTGGAAGATCTTCGTCTTCGCCGCGGGCGTTTTTGAAATGAGGATCTTGCCGTACATGGCGGCGGTAGCGGCGGGGCGGTTTGTGCGCTGGATGATTTTGTCGCTGCTGGTGCTGAAGCTGGGGCCGGGCGCGGTGCAGATTGTGGAACATCACGCGCTGACTGCCTTGCTGGTGGTGAGCGGTCTGGCGGTAATCGGTTTCGGGTGGTGGTGGGTCAGGAAAGGACGGAAAGACCAGGGACTAGGGGCTGGAGACTAGTCCCTAGTCTCCTGAGTTTAAGAGATCGGGATCAAGAGTCAGAAGACGCGCATGCGATTGTGAACCCCTGATCCCTGAAACCTGATCCCTACTTCCCTGTTGTGAGGACGACGCGGAAGCGGGCGTGGCCGCTCATCATGCGGGCGTAGGCTTCCTCGGCTTTCTCGAGGGGGTAGGTTTCGATCATGGGCTTGACCCCGGCGAGGACGCTGAAGTTGAGGGTGTCTTCGGAATCCATGCCGGTGCCGGAGGGCCAGCCGGCGACGGTACGACGGCCGAGGAGGAGCGGGAAGGGGTTGATGACGACGGGTCCATCGGGTGCGCCGACAACGATGAATTTGCCGGCGGGGGCGAGGCCGTCAATGACCCACTCCAGAGCTTTGGCACTGGTGACGGTGGAGAGGATGATGTGGGCGCCGCCGATTTTCTGCAGTTCCTTGGCGGGCTCTTGCGTAGTGGAGTCGATGTAGATGTGGGCGCCGAGCTGCTTGGCGAGAGGGCCCTTGTCCTGCCCGCGGGCCACGGCGACGGTGCGATAGCCTGCCTTGGCTGCGTACTGGATGGCGAGGTGGCCGAGGCCACCGATGCCGAGGATGGCGACGGTGTCGCCGGTACGCGCTCCGCTGTTGCGCAGAGCGTTGAAGGTGGTGACGCCGGCGCAGAGCAGCGGACCCGCATCGGCATCGTTCAGATCGTCGGGGATGAGAGCGATGGCGTTGGCGGGAGCGAGGACGTAGTCGGCATAGCCGCCGTCGTAGTTGATGCCGCTGATGGGCTGGTTTTCGCAGAGCATGAAGTCGCCGCGACGACAGGGCGTGCAGTAGTTGCAGTGGCCGCCATGCCAGCCGAGTCCAACGCGCTGGCCAACTTTGAAAACGGGGACTTCGGGACCAACGGCGTCGAGGACACCCGCAATCTCGTGGCCGGGGACACGGGGAAACTGCAGGCCAGGCCAGAGGCCTTCCTTGGTGAGCGAGTCGCTGTGGCAGACGCCGCAGGCCTGGACGCGGATGCGGACCTGACCGGGGCCGGGATCGGGGAATTGCCTGGTGACGAGTTGAAACGCTCCGCCGGCGGCGGGGACCTGCATGGCACGGCCTGTGACTACGGACATAGTTGAGTGTTCTCCTGGGGTTTGGATGGGAACGAGTTGTGGAAGTCGCAGAAGAAGAGGATGCGCAGGTTAGAGCGCGGTGAAATGTTTGGGGATTGAAGGCAGCCCACGAGGACGCTCGGAATCGCGACCGCGCCGGGCTTGACTCCGAGCTATTTTCGATATATCGTAAGATATATCTTGATAGATCGGAGGATCTAGAATGTTTGAACGTTTTCGAGAAATACGCAGCGAACATGGGCCCGGCGATTGCCGGCATCGGCATGGGCGTGGGTGGTGGGATGATCACGGACGAGGTCGCTGGGAAGGCTTTGGCGGCGGAGGCCGTGAGCGGATGTTTGATAACGGCCATCTACGTCTCGTGATCCTGCAGCTGATCGCCGACAAGCCCAGCTACGGCTACGAAATCATGAAGGCGATCGAGGAGAAGCTTTCGGGCGGCTATGCGCCAAGCCCAGGGGTCGTGTATCCGACGCTGACGTTGCTGGAGGAAGAAGGATTCGCGACGGTGACGTCGGCGGAGGGAAACAAGAAGCTGTATGCGGCGACCGACCAGGGCAAAGAGCTATTGAAGGCGAATCGCGTGGTTTTGAAAGCGATTTTCGGGCGGATGCAGGAAGCCGGCAAGGTTTTCGGGCGCGGGCGTTCACCACAGATCAAGCGCGCCATCATGAATCTGAAGCTCGCGCTGAAAATGCGCATGGAGCAAGGCGACTTGAGCACCGAACAGGTGGGCAAGATTGCCGAAGCAATCGACGCCGCGGCGCGGGCGATCGATGAGGCTTGAGAGAGGCGCAGCGGATGGAGCAGATTGCCATGCACGAAACCTCTCGAGGGCCTGACGCGGTGCCCCCTGCGATCAAGGCGCGCGAGGAGCAGCTACTGACGCTGGTTGGCGAATTACTCGCAACCAATCAGGAGCTGCGCTTCAAGGTGGAGCGGCTTGAGCAGGCAGCCGAGCGCGCGGCGCGTATGGCTGAGGAATCCTCAGCCGTGTACAGGCTGCTGATGCCCTGAGGGCGCGTGTGTACGAAACGTATACTGAAAGACGGCATGATCACGTTTCTCGCAGTCGATGAGCAGTTGGATTTATTGCAGAAGGGCGCGGCAGAGATTATTCGCGTGGCGGATTTACGCGAGCGTCTTGAAGAGAGCCGCAAGACGGGCCGCCCACTGCGCGTGAAGGCGGGATTTGACCCGACTGCGCCGGATCTGCACTTAGGGCACACGGTGCTGATGCGCAAGCTGCGGCACTTTCAGCAGCTGGGGCATACCGTAATTTTTCTGGTCGGCGATTTCACGTCGCTGATCGGCGATCCGACGGGACGCAACGTGACGCGCAAGGCGCTCACGCGCTCTCAAATTGACGAGAATGCAGTCACGTATAAAGAGCAGGTCTTCAAGATTCTCGATGAGAGGGCGACGGAGGTTCGGTACAACTCGGAGTGGCTGGGCAAGCTGGGGTATGAGGACACGATCCGGCTGACAGCGCACTTTACGGTGAGCCAGATGCTGGAGCGCGATGAGTTTCACAAGCGCTTCCAGGCGGAGCAGCCAATCAGTTTGCACGAGATGCTGTATCCGGTAATGCAGGGCTACGACTCGGTGTGCCTGGAGTGCGATGTGGAGCTGGGGGGCACCGACCAGAAATTCAATTTGATGTGCGGGCGCGAACTGCAGCGGCACTACGGACAGAAGCCGCAGATCGTGTTGATGACGCCGATTCTGGAAGGCCTGGACGGCGTGCAGAAGATGAGCAAGTCTCTCAATAATGCGATTGGCATTAACGAGCCGCCGGCGGAGATGTACGGGAAGTTGATGAGCATCAGCGATGAGTTGATGTGGAAGTATTTTCTTCTTCTGACCGATCTTCGTAGTTCGGAGGTGGGAGCGCTCAAGGCGGATGTGACGGCGGGCCGGGCGCATCCGATGGCAATGAAGAAGCACCTTGCCAATACGATTACAGCCGACTTTCACGGAGCCATTGCCGCAAAAGAAGCGGAAACCAACTGGGCGCGGATGTTTCAGCAGAAGGAGACGGCCGAGGACCTCGAAGAGGTTTTGATTTCCTATGCCGACGTGGCGGGAGCGGAAGCAAATCATATTCGGCTGCCGAAGCTGCTCGTGGCGCTGGGGCTGGCGGCGAGCGGAGCTGAGGCGAATCGCAAGATTGCGGAGAAGGCGGTCAAGCTAGATGGCGACGTGGCGACCAGCGGCATCGTGATGGTGGGATCCCTTCCCGCACGCACCGTTGTGCGGCTCGGGAAGCGGGCGAAGATCGCTGTGATCGCGTGAGGTTCTTGCTTTCCCAAGTCTCAGAATCGAGACGCAGGGCACCCATGTCCGTGCCGATGCAATCGTCAAGATGACAGCAAATTCTAGGCCTGGTAGCCGCCGGTGATGTAGCTTTCGAGGGTGCCGATGGCCTGCTGCTGGCTGCTGATGACCCACTTCACCAAATCTCCAATCGAAACGAGACCGATGACGCGGTCGTGCTCGACCACGGGCAGATGGCGGAAGTGATGCTCGGTCATGAGGGCTAGGCACCCGTCGACGGTGTGGCGCGTGGTGACGGAGAGGGCTGGGCTGGTCATGATTTCCTGGACAGTGGTTTCCTTCGAAGTGTGGCCGAGGAGGGCGCATTTACGCGCGTAGTCGCGTTCGGAGAGGATGCCGAGCAGGTGCTCTTCAACGCAGACAAGCAGGGCGCCGATGTCGTGCTGCGCCATGATTTCGAGGGCTTCGAACACGGTATGCTCGGGCGCGATGGCCAGGATCTTGTGCGGACCTTTTCCTTTGAGCACAGTTCCAATGGTGTCGTCGATGCGCATGCGACCTCCTGCGTGCGGACGTCCGGTGGGCCCGGACCCCGATGGAGATGCAGTGTAGCGCGATTCGAAGAGGGTTGTCGCTAGGGAAATCGCGGCGGGAGAGATATACGCTTCCCGAACTGAGCCCAGGGATAAAAGGAAGATTCCTTGGGGAAATCGCGCTATCCCACCCTACGCGCGGCGAGACTGCGCGCAGGATGGGGCACCCAAGATTGTGCAGATCGATGCGGCGAGCTACTGGCCCAGCGCAAAGTTGCGACCGGCTTCCAGGAGTTTGGCGACGGCTTGCTTCGACGTGGATTCGGTGTAGATGCGCATGAGCGGCTCGGTGCCGCTGGCACGGAAGAGGATCCAGGTTTCAGCCGCATTGGGTTTGATCTTGGCTTCAGGATTGTCGAGGTAAAACTTGACGCCGTCGAGGGTTTCCTGGCGAAGGATGGGCATGCCGGCGATGACCGGGTCGCCGGGCTTGAGGGCCCTGGCGCGGGCGATGGCGGCATTCTTGATGTCGTCGGCGATGTGGAGGTCGATGCGGCCGTATTGATGCTCGCCGTACTCGGCCTGCAGGTCGGCGACGAGTGCTCCAAGGGTCTTGCCTTCTTCGGCCATGACGTTGGCGAGGAGCAGTGCGTTGAGCAGGCCATCGCGCTCGGGGAGATGGCGCTGGAAGCCGATGCCGCCGGACTCCTCGCCGCCCATAACAATTTCGCGCTCGAGCATGTAGTCGCAAACGAACTTGAAGCCGATGCCGTGCTCGATGAGTTCGCGGCCATGTTTCTTGCAGATGCGGTCCAGCATTTTTGTCGTATTGAAGGCGCGCGTGACAGCGCCGGGCCAGCCCTTGCGTTTGAGAACCCAACTGAGCAGGACGGAAAAGATTTTGTGCGGGTCAACGAATTCGCCGTGTTCGTCGGTAGCGCCGATGCGGTCGGCATCGCCGTCGGTACAGAGGCCGGCGTCGCAGTGGTGCGCGACGGTTGCCTCGCCGAGAGCGCGGATGTGCGGCTCGATGGGCTCAGGGTTGATGCCGGGAAAGAGCGGATTGACGTTGCCGCGAATCTGGACGTGATCGACGCCGATGCGGGTGAAGATGTCGGAAATAATAGTGAGGCCGGCGCCATACATGGAATCGATGGCGAATTTCTTTCCGGATTTCGCGATGAGGCCGAGGTCGGCAAAGTTTTCGATGGCCTTGAGGTAGTCGGGGAGGAAATCGACTTCGGTGATGGGCGCGGGCTTTGCGGGACGGGGCACGGGCTTGCCGAGATAGGTTTCGATGGCGGCGATGATGGAGGGCTTGCCAGAGCCGCCGTACCAGGCCTTGTACTTCACGCCGTTCCACTGGGCGGGATTGTGCGAGGAAGTGATCATGATGCCACCAGCAGCACCGCGTCCTCTCACTCCAAAAGAGAGAGCGGGGGTGGGTGTGATGTCGTTGGCGAGCAGGACGGGGATGCCGGTGGAGGCGACGACTTCAGCGCAGGCGCGCGCAAAGGCCTTGGAGCCGAAGCGGGTGTCGTAGCCGATGCAGAGACCCTTGGACGGATCTTCGTCGGCAGAACCAATGCGGGCATGGACGTAAGCCGCGATGGCTTCGGCAGCAGTGCGGACGTTGGCAAAGGTGAAGTCGTCGGCAATGACACTGCGCCAGCCGTCGGTGCCGAATTTGATTTGGGGGTGGGGCATTGAGCGGACCTTGCTCCTTGGAATCAGTGTAAATAACGACAGGAGAGTCCCGCTTTGCTGTAACTGACGTGCATCCGCGATTCCCACCCTTTCCGCCGAAAAAGCGAAAAGGATGGAGCACGGATTGTTGATGGAGATTTATGCTGCGCGATACCTGCGGACTAGATCAGTTCGCTGCGGTCGGAGAGGCTGAGTTCCTTGACGATCTTGCCGACGTCCTGCGAGTGGTCGCGGTGGGCTATCAGGAGCGCGTCCTCGGTATCGACAATGACGAGGTTCTCGACGCCGACCAGGGCGACAAACTTTTTCGGAGAATAGATGTAGTTGTTCCCTGCCTCGATCGCGAGATGGCCGTCGGTTTCAGCGACATTGCCATCGCCATCGCCACGCAGACGCGACTCGAGCTGGTACTCGTAGAGCGAAGCCCAGGAGCCGAGATCGTTCCAGCTGAATTCAGCGGGCAGGCAGTAGAGGTTGGACAAGTGTTCGCCCTTGGCAGAGCGCGGTTCGAGAACGGCGTAGTCGACCGAAATGTTTTCGCATTTTGCGTAGAGGTCGTGGAAGACGCGCTCGAACTCGGGGGTACCGAAGGCCGCGGCGATGGCCTCAAGCAGGGGCGCGGTCTCAGGGAGGTGCTCGCGGACGGCATTGGCGAGGGTGCGGGCCGACCAGAGGAACATGCCGGAGTTCCAGAAATAATTGCCGGCTGCAACAAAGTCTTCGGCGCGATTCTGATTCGGCTTTTCAGTAAAGCGGCGCACGTGCAGAGCGTCCCCGTCGGCTGAATCGTCTCCGGTTTCGATGTAGCCGTAGCCGGTTTCGGGGCGGGTGGGCTCGATGCCGAGGACAACGATATTGTCTCCGGCTGCGGCGAGCACGATGCCCTTGTGAAGGGCCTTCAGGAAGCGCGGTTCATCAGCAATGACGTGGTCTGAAGGGAAGACGCCCAGGATGGCGTTTGGGTTCTCGCGCTCGATGAGAAATGCGGCCAGACCGCAGGCCGGCGCAGTGTTGCGCGCGACCGGCTCCTGGATGATCTGCTTTTTCGGAACGCCGGAGAGCTGCTCAGCGATCTCATGGGCCAGGTACTCGTTGGTGATGACCCAGGTTTTTTCGGCCTTGACGATGGGCTTGAGACGCTCGACGGTCTGCTGAATCATGGAGCGCTCGCCGTCGAGCGCGAGGACTTGCTTGGCGTGGGCACGACGCGAGCGGGGCCAGAAGCGTGTGCCGCTGCCGCCGGCTAAAATGACTGGTCGAAAATCGATTGCGCTGGGCATGGAAAACCCATCCTACTCGACTGTCTATAGGTTTGCCCAGCCCCCGGCAGAGATTTCCCTGCCGGAGGTGAGCGATATCACTCTCTTGGAGAAAAGCGTTTTGCTAAGGCATTTGCGTGCGACGCTGCTGGCCGCGAACTCAAGTCAGACGGGTCAGGAACTCGCTCATACGCCTGGTGCCTTCGTCGATGCTTTCTTTGGTGACCGGATAGGAGATGCGGATGTGTTCTGAGGTGCCGAAGGCCTCGCCGGGCACGGTAACCACGTGGGCCTCATGGAGCAGGCGAGTGGCCAACTCCGTCGCTGTTTGAATCCCGGTTTTGCCCAGATACGCGGAGATGTTGGGGTAGACGTAGAAGGCGCCCTCCGGCTTGGTGCAGGTGATGCCGGGAATAGTCGCAAGCTTGGCGAGCATGTAGTCGCGCAGCTCGATAAACTCGGCGCGGAACTGGGCGACGCAGTCCTGGGGGCCGGCAACCGCGGCGATGGCGGCTTTTTGTACAAGGCTGGTGGCGTTCGAGGTCTGCTGCGACTGCAGCTTGCTGAGGTTGGCAACGATGGGCTTGGCGGCAAGGGCATAGCCGGCGCGCCAGCCGGTCATGGAGTAGGTCTTGGAGAGTGAGCCGAGGATCACGAGGTGGTCCTTGGCCCAGGTGAAGGAACCGCCGGAGACGGGCTTGCCGGCGTAATTGAGGTAGACGTAGCACTCGTCCAAGAGCAAAAAGATGCCGCGGTCGTGGGCGAGGTGCACGATGCGCTCGAGGTCCTCAGCCGAGACGACGGAGCCGGCTGGATTCGAGGGCGAATTGAGGATGATGGCCTTGGTACGGGGCGTGATGGCCTTCTCGATGGCGTCGGCTGTGATGCGGAAGTTTTCAGCTTCGCTGGTTTCGAGGAGGACGACCTTGCCCCCGGCGTACTGAATGATGTCTTTGAAGCTGACCCAGTAAGGAACGGGCAGGATAACTTCGTCGCCATGATCGACGAGGATCTGGATTGTGTTGAAGAGCGCATGCTTGCCGCCGGTGGTGAAGATGGCTTCGTCGATGGAGTAATCGGAGCCGAAGTCACAGGCGTGGCGCTCGACGATGGCCTTGCGGACGTCGGGAATGCCGGGCACAACGGTATAGCGCGTGAAATTGGCTTCGATGGCGACGATGGCCGCGTCCTTGATGTGGCGGGGGGTAGGGAAATGCGGTTCCCCGGCGCCGAAGTCGACGAGGTTGGCGCCCTGGGCACGCAGTTTGGCCGCCTCGGCGGCAACAGCCATGGTGGCAGAAACTTCAATGCGGCCGATACGGTCGGCGAAGGTCTTGGCGGGAGCAGCAACAGTCATGATGCTTCTATTCTTACAGATTTTCAGAGAGGGCGAAACTGTTGGTGAGGATCAGCCCCGGACCTCGTCGCGCCCTTCCCTATTCTGGCCGGGCAAGGGCGGCTGGCGCAGTATGTCGGCAACGTCATCCACCTTCTCTGTGAGTTGATTCAGCTTGTGTGCGAGGGCCTGAATCTCGGTCTCGGCGCGCCGGTTCACTTCAAAGTCCAGCTCGCTGCGAAGGCGGTCCTTCGTATCCTGGCGGTTCTGGCTCATCATGATGACGGGCGCCTGGATGGCGGCCAACATGGAGAGGAAGAGGTTGAGCAGGATGAAGGGATAGGGGTCCCAAGCCTGATTCCTCAACGCCACATTGAGCGACGAGTAGCTGACGAGGATGATGCCGAAGATGATGATGAAGAACCAGGAGCCTCCGAAGCGCGCCACAGAATCGGCAATGCGCTCGCCAAAGGTGGACTGATCTTCAATCAGTTCGTTCGGGTTGCGGAGGGTTCGGCTGCGAATCAGCTTCTGTGCAGCGTGGAATTGCCGGGCCTGCACGGTGAGCATGTCCATGCCGGCCAGGGGACGCTTCTCAAACAACTTCATCAGATCGTCGCGGCCGATTTCGAGACATTGAACCTCATCACTGGCCGTGGCGGTGGTTTCATGTTCGCACTCCTGCAGCATTGAGGCGAAGCCGAACAGTTCGCCGTGCGACGGCGCATCGACGACAACTTCCTGATTGTCTTCGTCGACCGTGGTGACCCGGACCGTGCCTGAAAGCACGACGTATCCGTGCTCGCCCTGATCGCCCGCCTTGAAGATGCGCTGGCGCGGAGAAAATTTCCGGACTTCGATTTGCGCCGCGAGTACCCGGGCCTCGTCGTCGTCGAGTAGCTGAAACAGCGGCACGTGCCGCAACTCATCTGGATTGCATGGCATAGTCAAACCCCCATGAATGGCGCCTGAACGGGCGAAGAGTGTGGTTGTTGCGACAGAACATATCAGACGGCAGAGAGAAAGGGTACCGCGCCGGGAGGCTTTTTGGATTACAGGTGCATAAATGCGATGAAGAGCTGGCCGTGAAGTGGATGTCTGGCTTGAGGCTAGAGGGTGCCGTGCAACGTGCTGAAGGCGAGAAAGGCGTGGACCACGTTCTGGGGTAGATCGGTGCGATTACGCGGGGTGAGGAGTTCGTGACCGGCGCTGGGGATGGAGAGCAGTTGGGTGGGTGCGTGGATCTGTTGGAGGGCTGCTTCCATCTCGGCTGTGGAGGCGAAGCCATCGCGGATACCGTGGACAAAGAGGGCCGGGGTCTTGAGATTCGGGAAATGGCTCGTACGCAGTTCGGCGGGGCGGTTGGGCGGGTGGAGGGGATAGGAGAGAAGGAGCAGGGCCGGGACAAGATTCGAGTCAGAAGCGGCAAGCATCGAGGCCTGGCGGCCTCCATAGGAATGGCCGCCGAGGAGGATGGGGCCCGCGTTTGTGTGGCGCATAGCGGCGACGGCGGCACGCAGTCCGGCCTGATCGCGTTCGGCGCTGCCGCGGGGTGGAGGGCCAGTGGGTCGGGATTGGCGGAAAGGCAGGTCGCAGCGCAAAACGGTGACACCGGAGGCACAGAAGGCTTCGGCGAGCGCGACGAGGAGCGTGGCCTGGCAGTTGGAGCCTGCGCCGTGGGTGAGGACGAGAGATGCGGCGGTGGGGGTGTCGGGCCGGTGGAGGAAGCCGCGCACGGGGAGGTCGGGAGTGGAGGTGTCGAGGAAGGGCTCGCAGTTTTTCATGGGCCGGATCAGGACAGGAGGCGGGCCTGGATCCCGATGCGTTCGAGGCGGCTGACGGCGCGCTTGTCGAAGGAGACAAACACTTCGCCGCCGAGCCAGCGACCTTCATGCGCGATGACGCCATCGGCAAAGTCGCCACCCGCGCTGAGAACCGCAAGGCCGGCTTCGACGGCGGCACGATTCACGACAACATTGGCGGAGTCGGTGAGGGCCACGATGGCCGAAGCAATCTCTTGGCGCCCGAAATCATAGACGCGATCGAGGATCCAGACGAATTCGCAAAGGCATGAGGACGGCACGGCGATGGATTTTGCGCTCTTGAGGAGCTTTGCCGCCGCGTCGGCTTGCTTGCGGTCATCCCGCACGGCGGCGCGGACGAGAACGTTGGTGTCGGCGGTGATCTTCACTTCAGCCCCGCCCAACCTTTTGCTGCGGCCTCATTGATTTCATCGAGAGTCGCGATCTTCTTTGTCTTGCCTGCAAGCACGCCGAGGAAGCCGTCGATGGCGCCAGAGGGCCTAGCCGCGCGGACGACGCCGCGGCCGTTGGGCAGCAGCTCCAACTCGATCTTTTCGCCCGCCTTGACGCCGAGATGCTGCAGTACCTCGCGACGAAAGGTGACCTGGCCGCGGGCTGTGACTGTCAGTTTCGCCATGGTGTTGGCTCCGAGAGATTGCGACTGCTTTCATTGTAATGCAGATTTGCATTATTGTCTCTGGGGAGAAGAAGACGCATCAACCAGCGCCGTTGATGCGGGTGCGGAGGCGCTTGAGGACGTTGGGGGGGACGAGGCCGGTGACGTCGCCGCCGAAGCCGAAGACCTCCTTGACCATGCGGGAGCTGACGAAGGAGTAGCGACCGGCCGGCTGCAGGAAAACGGTTTCGATTTCGGGCGCGAGGCGGCGATTCATGAGCGCCATTTGAAACTCATGCTCGTAATCGGAGATGGCGCGAATGCCGCGCAGCACAGCAGTGGCTCCGAGGTGGCGCGCGAACTCAACCATGAGGCCGTCGAAGGTGGCGACGGAGACGTTGCCCAGGGCGCCGGTGGATTCTCGGAGCATCTCGACACGTTCTTCGAGGGTGAAGAGGGGATTCTTAACCGGGTTTTTGAGAATGGCGACGGTGAGATGTTCGAAGAGCTTGGAGCCGCGCTGGATGAGGTCGATGTGCCCGTTGGTGGGCGGGTCGAAGGTCCCGGGATAGAGGGCTTTGACGCTCATGGAGTCGGCTCATGGTGATTCTACGGCATGGACGGCGGGCGCGCTGAGGCTTTGCCCTGACACATTTGTGCTTTCCCACGTCTCAAAATCGAGACATGGGGTACCCATTTTCGTGCGGACTATGGGCTTTCGCGAGCTGTCTTCAGCTGGTTTGGAGGGTGGGTTCTTCAACGCGCTCGGCGGCGCGGGAGGCGACGTAGAGGGAGACGACGGTGATGTCGTCGGTCTGCCCAAAGTGCTTGGCAGTTTGCGCGATATAGCGGGCAGGCTCGTTGCTGACCTGCTGGGTACGCTCGAAGCCGAAGAGTTCGCCGTCGGCGTTCATCGCCTCGACGACGCCGTCCGAGAGAAAGACGAGGCGGTCGCCGCGGTTGAGTCGGAAGCTTGCCTGCTCGTAGCGCGAGTCGGCGATAACGCCCAATGGCAGACCGGGGGGCAGTTCAAGCTCGCGGCCATCGCGATAAGGGCTGAGGTGGCCGGCATTGGCAATGGTCAAGGAACCGTCAGGATAGATGCGCGCGCAGAGGCAGGTGGCGAAACAGGGCGCGGCATCGAGTTCTGGAACGGCGCCTGGCGAGGAGACGGCGCCGAGCAAGACATGGTTGAGGTGTTCGAGGACGGTTGCCGGGTCGTGGGAGAGCTCATTGCGCAGAGCGCCGACAAGGGTGCTGGAGTTCATGGCGGCCTGCAGCCCTTTGCCGCTTACGTCGCCGACCACGATGAGGAGCGAATCGTCTTTGAGCGGCAGGACCTGAAAGAAGTCGCCGCCTACGCCGTTGACCGGCAGGTAGGCGCTCTCGAGCATGAAGTTCTTGTTGGATGGGAGCTGGGTGGGGATGAGCAGAGCCTGGACGCTGCGGGCCGCGGAGATCTCGGCGCTGGAACGCTGTTCGACCTCGCTGACGCGGATGAAGCGGTAGAGGATGACGGAGACAAGGCTGGCGAGGAAGACGAGATAGGCGATGGCGCCTGTGTCAAATGCAATGGGGCCGAGATGGAAGTGGTGCGATGCAAACTTTTCAGGGAGCCAGTGACGACTGGCTGCGTAATCGACAATGGTATCGGCTGAATCGGCGATGGAGGCAAGGAAGAAAGGCAGGAGCATGATGCCGGCTTCCTGGCGGCCACGGCGCCAGGCGCGAAAGAGCAACATGCACACGAGTGCGCAGAAGACGACTTCGGCGGTAACTGAGAAGACCTCGTAACCCTGTTCCCAACCGATCATGGCGAGGATCGGCAGAAGGAGCACCCCGATCTGTACGGCTCGGACGAC
Source organism: uncultured Acidobacteriaceae bacterium (assembly GCA_963760475.1). GTDB lineage: Bacteria > Acidobacteriota > Terriglobia > Terriglobales > Acidobacteriaceae > Telmatobacter. The sequence continues at coordinate 106,826 of CAVXDG010000017.1, forward strand.
ACGAGGTGGCGGGGTAGCCGTGAAGCGCATCACGAACTCGAGTGTGACGGCCATGAAGATGCGCCCAAACACGCCAGCGAGGATGTGATAAGGCGAAGCGGAGAGAGCGCCTAGACCGAAGGCGGCCTCGACCGCGCCGCTGGCTGTGACGGATAAACAAAGCAGAACAAGCCACAGGTACTCCGAGTGGTGGCGCTGGGACCAATACAGCGTGGCGCCAAGAAGAGCGACGCAGAGGAAAAGAAAAGTCACGACGATGGGGGCAGTGACACGCTCGTTCCACTGGCTGCCGACGGACATGGCGAGACGATCGGCGATGTCGTTCTGTGGTCCAAGCTCAACGCGGGCGAGAAGGCCGCGGCTAATGCTGACGCTGGAGCCGGCTGCCCAGGTGCGGACCGCGATGACGAGGGGAGCCTGCGCAGCGGGACCGGAAATCGGCACCGCGAACGGAAGCGGCTCATACAACGCAGGGCGCTCGGTCATGCCGCGCGTATGGCCGGCCTCAACCCCGTTAACGAAGACCTCGAGTTGCCCGACGGAGTCACTTGCCACCAGCAGTGCTGGAGTCTGGCCTGAGGCATTCAGTTGCGCAAGTTGCTGCGGCTGAATCCGCATCCTGTACCACGCGTAGCCGGTGTAGGGCTCGAACCCTTGCTCGGTGAGCGAATTGCTGAGGGACACGGTGGGCCACTTCGAATCGTCGAAGCTGGATTCGGCCCATTCGAGGTCGTCGCCGACTTGAAAGCGCCAGGGGCCATTGAGGGTCAGGATGATGCGAATGTCAGAGGGAGGAGCGCTTGCCGCCGCCGGAGTTGCGGAAGAAGGCGTGCCTTGTGGACTCTGCGCGGCAAGAGGCGTGGCAGAGGCGGAGGCGCAGGCGCAGGCGCAGGCGCAGGCGCACACAAGCGTACCTAAGAGAACCCCACGGAGCTGCCGCAAAGCCGTTCGCCCGACGATTTTCATGCGCGATCCAAGTGTAGAGCAGCAATCTTCGAGCAAGAATCCAGGGAAGTTGAGACGCCGCCCTCGGTGACCGCCGAGAGCGAGCGCCTGCATTGCTTACCGATCATGCTCGTGAATACGCGATCGAGGGCGTGGCAGTTCTCAGCCTTTGCGGACGCGGACGGCTTCTTTGGCCTCCGCTGGGCCCTCGGCAGGAACTTCAGGGACGTCGGCCTTGGCACAGCCGATGCCGAGCTCTTTGCGAACCTGGGCGTCCATTTTCGCGAAAATGTCCTTGTGCTCCTTGAGGAAGGATCGGGTATTTTCGCGACCCTGGCCGATGCGCTCGCCGGAGTAGCTGTACCAGGCGCCGGACTTCTCGACGATGTTGTGGGTGACGGCGAGATCGAGGACGTCGCCTTCGCGGCTGATTCCCTCGCCGTAGAGGATGTCGAATTCGGCCTCGCGGAAGGGCGCGGCGACCTTGTTCTTGACGATCTTGACCTTGGTGCGCGAGCCGACGATGGTGTCGCCCTCTTTGACGGCGGCGATGCGGCGAATGTCGACGCGCACCGAGGAGTAGAACTTGAGGGCGCGGCCGCCGGTGGTGGTTTCAGGGTTGCCGAACATGACGCCGATCTTTTCGCGGATCTGGTTGATGAAGATCAGGGCGGTGCGGGATTTGGAAACCGTGCCGGTGAGCTTGCGCAGGGCCTGCGACATGAGGCGGGCCTGCAAGCCCATGTGGGAGTCGCCCATCTCGCCGTCCAGTTCGGCCTTGGGAACGAGGGCGGCGACGGAGTCGACAACGAGCACGTCGATGGCGCCGGAGCGGACGAGGGCTTCGGTGATTTCCAGAGCCTGCTCGCCGGAGTCGGGTTGCGAAACCAGGAGATTGTCGATATCCACACCGAGCTTGCGGGCGTAGGCGGGATCGAGGGCGTGCTCGGCGTCGACAAAGGCGGCCAGGCCTCCGTTGCGCTGCGCTTCGGCAATGACCTGGAGGGTGATGGTGGTTTTGCCCGAAGACTCAGGGCCGAAAACCTCTGTGACGCGGCCGCGAGGCAGGCCGCCGACGCCGAGGGCTGCGTCGAAGCTGATGGATCCAGTAGAGATAACGGCGATGGGCAACAGGGCCTCTTTGGAGCCGAGGCGGACAATGGACCCCTTGCCGAATTGCTTTTCGATCTGTGAAAGGGCGAGTTCTACGGCTTTAGCGCGCTCGTCTTTTGCGCGTTCGTCTGCAACAGCCATGGCGATACTCCTCTAGTGGATTGCTCGCCTGGCGCGGCCTTTATTTTGATCGGAAAACACGCGGCGGCTTCTATTGATTCGAGGGGATTGTAGCAGGATGGGACACGTGCAAAACAGGAAAAAGCGAATAAAAGGAGAAAACAATAAACAGGTGTGGTGACTGTCACCGGTGGGCGGGTCGTGGCTCACACCGAATAGGCGCCGATGCGGGTTTCGCGGGTGGTGAGGGCGTCGCAGGAGCGGTCGATTTCTTCGTAGGCGGCATCGTACTGCTTGCGGAAGGCTCGGAAGGCTTCCTCGCTTGCCCAGCGGTCGACGGTAAGGTATTTGCCGGACTCGTAGGCGTCGCGGAGGAGCTCCGTGCCTTTATAGTCGGGAGATTTGCGAAAAAGCTGGGCCCAGGCGCCATCGGGTCCATAGGCCGCTTCAAATGCGGCGATTTTCTCTTCGGCAATGTCGAATTGCCACACCACGACGAACATGCGCGCCCTCAGTGCTGAAGCTCTATGGTAGCGCAGTGGGGAGGGAGCCCTTTGCGAGGGCTTCGGCAAAGTGCACGGCCTGTTTGTGGCCGAGCTGGCTGATCTGTTCGCGGCAACTGAATCCGTCGGCGACAAGGATGGTGGCGGGGTCGGCGGATTCGACGGCGGGGATGAGATTGAGGTTCGCAACTGCACGGGAGACCTCGTACTTGTCCGCTTCAAAGCCGAAGGGACCGGCCATGCCGCAGCAGGTGGAGTCGATGGCATCGACCGTGGCTCCCGCGCGTCGCAGCACGGCGATTTCGCTGGCGGGTCCGCCGAAAACGGCCTTGTGGTGGCAGTGGCCATGAAGCAGGATGTGCCGGCCTTCGAGTGTGCCCGCGCCGAAGCCGGGAGCCTTCTCGGCAAGGAAGTCGGCGAGGAGCCAGGTCTGATTTTTCAAGAGCCCCGCTCTCTTGTCTCCTGGGAAAAGCTCGCCCAGCTCGTCTTTGAAGACACTGGCACAGCTTGGTTCAAGAAAGATGAAGGGCAATCCGGCATCGATCTGCGGCGCCATGCGCTCAAGGACTTTGGCCAGGTAGCTGCGCGCTGCGCCGAGGAGGCCGAAATCGTACAGTGGACGGCCGCAGCAAATATGGCCCTCCGGAGTTTGGACTCTGAATCCGGCACGCATAAGAACAGACTCGGCCGCGATGAGGGATTGCGGATGGTAGTAGTTGTTCCACGTATCCGCCCACAACACCACCTGCGGCACCTGCGGTGCGGCCAATCGCGCTTCGCGCCTGGATGCATTCCCCATTTGAGAGGCGCGGCCTTTCACGTAGGTGACAGGCGCGAGGCGGGGCAGTTCCCTTTGCTGCGCGATGCCGACGATGCGCTTTACGAGCGGACTGGTGAGCGGACCGGTGAGGATGGCGTTGGTGAGAGCGGGCACCAGGGAACCCCAGCGTGCGAGCTTGTCGGCAAATCCGAAGACATAGTGATGCAAAGGGTGGAGACGGCCTTTATAGCGCTGGGCCAGAAACTCCGATTTGTAGGCCGCCATATCGACCTGCACGGGGCACTCGGTTTTGCAGGCTTTGCAGCTGAGGCAGAGGTCGAGAGCTTCGTGGACCGATTCGCTTTGGAAGCCTTCCGCCTGCAAGGCTCCGGCGAGCATCTCCCAAAGCAGGCGCGCGCGGCCGCGGGTGGAGTGCTGTTCAAGGCCAGTGGCACGGTAGCTGGGGCACATGACGCCACCTTCGGCCTTACGACAGGCGCCGACACCGACGCATCGTTCGGCCGCGCGGGTGAAGGAGCCTTCGTCTTTGGCGAAGGCGAAGTGAGTTTCAGCCAGATCAGGCGCATTTTCGGCGTGCGACCCACCCACGGGATGGGTTCCCCGGTCGTGCCCTGCAACAAAGCCCGCGGTTCCCATGGATGCATCCGCCGAAGGCAGTTGGCCCCACTGCAGGTGGTGGCGCAGATTTTCAAGCGGGTCGTAGACGCGCACCGCATCGATCAGCTTGCCGGGATTCATGCGGTTGTCGGGATCCCACAGCGCTTTGAATTCGCGGAAGGCCTGCATCAGCTCCGGACCAAACATTTTGGGCAAGAGAGCAGCGCGGGCCTGACCGTCGCCGTGCTCCCCGCTGAGGGAGCCTCCGTAGCTGAGAACGACATCGGTGGCACGGTCGAGAAATTCGCGGAAATTGCGCAGCCCCTGTTCGGAGTGGAAATCGAAGTTGATGCGCATGTGCACGCAGCCCTGACCGTAGTGGCCGTAGAGAGGACTGCGATAGCCGTACTCATTCATCAACGAGGAGATGCTGCGCAGGTAAGCGCCGAGCTGCGCCGGCGGCACAGCGGCATCTTCCCAACCTTCGAAACGATCGGGTTCACCCGGGACGAAGACGACGGCGCCGAGGGCGGACTCGCGGACATACCAGACGCTGGCGGCCTCTGCGGGGGTGCAGATATGGGCGGCGGGCGGGCAGGGCCAGTCGCGGCAGTCGTGCAGGAGAGCTTCAGCTTTGAAGCGCGCTTCTTCGGCGGTCCATGCCCCCATCTCGACGAGCAGGTAGCCTACGCCGGGGGGAAGCTGATCGAGTTCTTTGAGCGCGAGACCTTTGCGTCGCATGAAATCGACGAGTAGATGGTCGAAGCCTTCGAGGCCGATGGGGCCGTGATCGAGGGCGCGCGGGACGGCGTCGGCAGCCAGAAATCCGTCAGGGAATCCCAGCACCGTAAGAATGCGGAAGGGCGGACTGGCGGTGAGGTTAAGTTGCGCCGAGACAACTGTCGCGCAGGTGCCTTCACTGCCGACCAGGGCGCGGGCGACGTGAAAGCCGTTTTCGGGGAGCAGCTCGTCGAGGTTATAGCCGGAGACGCGGCGCGGGATGCGCGGAAACTTTTCGCGAATCAGGTTGGCATAGCGATCGCGAATACGGGCAAGGCCCGCGTAGAGTGCGCCGGTGCGACCCCCTGCACGAATGAGGCTGTCGAGCTGATCGGGACTGGTGCGGCCGACGGTCATGCGGGTGCCGTCGTAGAGGACAATATCCAGCGCCTCGACATTGTCGGCGACTTTGCCGCCAAGCAGGCCGTGGACGCCGCAACTGTTGTTGCCGATCATGCCGCCGAGGGTGCAGCGGGAGTGGGTGGCGGGGTCGGGCGCGTAGGTGAGGTGGTGCTGTTCGGCAGCATCGCGGAGGCGGTCGAGGACGATGCCGGGCTCGACGGTCGCGAGTTTCACCTCGGGGTCGATGCGGCCGAGAGCGTGCATGTAGCGAGAAAAATCGAAGACCACGGCGACATTGGTGCACTGGCCGGCGAGGCTGGTTCCAGCGCCGCGGGGCAGCACGGCAGCTCCGGCAGCGCGGCATGCGGCAAGGGCGGCCTCGACGTCGGCTGCGTCGCGGGGATAGACGACGCCGATGGGGAGCTGGCGGTAGTTTGAGGAATCCGAGGCAAAGAGGGCACGCGAACCGAGGTCGAAGAGCACATCGCCGCGCAGAGTCGCCTTCAGTTTCGCTTCAAGTTCGCGGTGGGCTGCGAAGCGTTCGTGCTCGAGCGGAGTGAAGTTGTTGAGGATCGGCAGCGCGGAAGAGCTCACACGGGAATAGTAGCGTGCTGGAGCCGCGTGAGGCCGTTCCTGCGACGCAATAAAACGAGCTAGGATTCAAAACGCAGCTTCGATGCGGGATGCGTTCTCGACTCCAGGGGTTGGAACAGTTATCCGCCAATGCAACATTACTTTGGGATAGCACGAAGAGCAGCACAGCACCGAAAATCAAATATCGTTATTTATGGGTCGGGATAACGGCGGAGCGATGACTGGCCTGGCACTTCCCCTGGAATCAAACGCACGATCTGAATTCTCGATTGGTTCGAAGAGACGAGTTCCCCTCAAGGAGAGATCCGGTTGTTAACCGGAAGCTACAACGCGTGGCTCGTAGCGGCTTCGCTGCTGGTGGCAGTCCTGGCCTCCTACACGGCGCTGGACATGGCTGGTCGTGTGTCGGCCACGCCGGCCCGCGCCTCGAGCTGGTGGCTTGCCGGTGGTTCGGTGGCTATGGGCATCGGCGTCTGGTCGATGCACTTTCTAGGAATGCTGGCCTTCAGTCTGCCGATCGCGATCGGCTATGACCCGGCAATCACCCTGTTTTCTCTTCTGATCGGGATTGTCTCTTCCACCTTTGCTCTGTGGACCGTCTGCCAGAAGGAATTGTCGATGGTGCGCCTGGGAACCGGCGCGTTGCTGATGGGAAGCGGGTTTGCGGCCATGCATTACACGGGCATGGCAGCGATGGAGATGAAGCCGGAGATTCAGTACGATCTTCCGCTGTTCGCGTTATCCATTCTCATTGCGATTACGGCTTCAGGAGCTGCGCTCTGGATCGCGTTTCGCCTGCGCCGGCACTCCGCGCGCCACAGGCCCCTGCGCGTGGTTGCGGCAATTGCCATGGGGCTTGCGATTGCGGGTATGCACTATACAGGCATGGCCGCGGCGCGATTCGCGCCGAACAGCATGTGTTCGATGGCCCGCGCGGGAATGGATTCGACGTGGCTCGCGTCGTTGATTGTTGTTTTCTCGGTGGCGGTGCTCTCGATTGCGCTTTTGACCTCGCTGCTCGACTTTCGCATGGAATCCCGCACCGAACTGCTGGTTTCGTCTCTTGCCTTCGCCAACAAGGAGCTGCAGTTTCTGGCTCTGCACGACGGCCTCACGAAGCTGCCCAACCGGACGCTGCTTGAAGACAGGCTGGAGCAGGAGATTCAGAACGCGAAGCGGGAGGCAATCCACTTTTCTGTGCTGTTCCTTGACCTGGACGGATTCAAGCAGGTGAACGATGCGCTTGGTCACCATGCGGGGGATCAGCTTCTGATGGAGGTTGCGGAGCGGATTCGATCTGTGATTCGCGCCCGGGATACTTTGGCGCGCATGGGTGGGGACGAATTCATTCTGCTGGCGAACACAAACGAGCCTACGGATGGCGCCTGCCTCGCCGAGAAGCTGCTGGCGGAGATTGCGCGGCCTTTTGTGATTGCGGGACAGGAAACGCACATCTCCGCCAGCATCGGCATCGCGGTGTACGACAAAGGCGATCAGCGCGGGCAGGACCTGCTGCGCAATGCGGATGCTGCGATGTACCACGCCAAAGCGATCGGGCGGAATCACTATTGCTTCTTTGAGTCGTCGATGAATGAGGATGCGCAGCGAGAGCTGCAGCTGATCAACGATCTTCGCGCGGCCCGGCAGAACAACGAGCTGGTGCTGTATTTCCAGCCGACCGTTGATGCCGTGAACGGGCAGGTGGTGGGCGCAGAAGCGTTGTTGCGCTGGAAGCATCCGACCCGCGGTATGATCCTGCCTAACCTCTTCATCCCGCCGGCGGAGAAGACGGGCCTGATTGTGCCGATTGGGGAATGGGTGCTGAACGAGGCTTGCCGGCAGATGAGTGAGTGGCATGCCGCGGGGTTCCCGCAGTGGACAATTGCCGTGAATCTTTCGGCGGTGCAATTCAATCATCCGCGGCTGAACTATATGGTGCGCGACACGCTGGAAAGGCACGGCCTCGATCCGCGGCAGCTGACGCTGGAAATCACGGAGTCGACGGCGATGCATGACGCCCATGCGAGCCTGGCGATTCTGGAGCAGTTGCACGAAATGGGTGTTCGCATTTCGATTGACGACTTCGGTACAGGATATTCAAGCCTGCTGTACCTGAAGCGACTGCCGGCCAATGAACTAAAGATCGATCGAGGGTTTGTGTGCGACCTGGCGCGGGATACGGAAGATGCTGCGATCATCTCGTCGATTGTGGCGCTGGGCAAGACGCTGGGGCTGAAGATTGTGGCCGAGGGAGTGGAGACGCCGGAGCAGGAGGAGTTTCTGTGCCGCCTGGGCTGCGATTCGCTGCAGGGCTATCTTTTCGGGAAGCCGATGCCTGCAGATCAGTTTGTGAAGTCCGCGCTTGTAACCGGAAGCAGTGCGCAGGTGAGCGTGCGGCGGCGCGTGAAGCAGATGACGGCGTAGGGCAAAGCGGCGCGCGGGGAGATGACGCGCAGCCGCGCGGGTTAGCCCCGAGTTGGGAGCAGGCAGTGAGCGCCGCGCAAGCCAAGCGCCTTGTCGAAGGTCACCAAAAGGCCGCCGGCCGCATGAGCAAAGGCAAGCAGCCAGGCATCGGCCCAAACCTTGGGCGACACGGTGCGTCCCGCAGCATTCTCACGGAACTTCTTCTCAACTTCTGCCGGTTCAGCGACGAAGACTACACGATCGTCTTCAAACAAACGGTCGTAGACACGCCAAGCCTGCGCGATCGTCAACGGGTTGCCATCCATGACCGCCGCGGTGGTCATCAAGCGAAGGAAGCCGAGCTGAGTCAATCGACAGAAGGCGATGGTTCCCGCCTCCCGCTCCCACCACTTCCTCGCCATTTCAGAGTGGAGATGTTCTGGGGCCGCAAGGGCAAGCCAGACGTTCATGTCAGGGAAGCTCAATGAGCTCATAGGCCTCTTCGTTCGCGATGCCGATGCGGCGTCCGGCGGGACGGATCAAAGGCGTATCCAGGCTTAGCCGCCTGCGAGGCCGATTCGATCGAGTTTCTTCGACGGCACGCTCAATGCCGGCGAGAATGAGCTTGCGCGCGGAACATCCTTTGCGGGCGGCAGCCTCGTGCAGCCGGCGATGCAGATCGCGTGGAAGATCGATCGAGGTGCGAATGGCGGCAGGCTCCATAACGCCATTATCGAGCGCGCGACTTAAATAAGTCAATATCGAAGCGATCAGGCAAGGAGCCTAGTGCGTGGGCCACTCTTCAACGAGGACGCCGAGGTCGTTGAGCTGCTGCATTGCGGCTTCGACGTTGCGGCGGATCTTGGGGCGGTCTTTGGGGCTGGCTCCGGGAGCTTCGGCGACGGCGATGACGCGGCCATAGCGCCAGGCGCCGGGCGGTAATGCGACGATGGCGTCGGCCAGTTCAGCAGGACGCAATTCAATCTCCTGACGGCGTGCGCCGTCGGGACGCAGCATGCTTCCCTGCCCTACAGGACTGGGATTGGCATCGACGAAGTTGACGCGCAGATTCAGGGTATCGGCTTCGACCGAGAGGAAGGGATTGGCCCATGCCCCGGGTTCGCGGATGCCGAGATAGAGGCTTTTGGTGGGCAGCGGAATGCGCGCAAGCTGTGCCCGCTGCTGATCGCGTTCGGCGGCCTTGGCCTGGGCCTGGTGCTCCGCAGCCTCAGCCTTGAGTGCCACACCTTCGACGGCCTGTTCTTCCTTGTGGCAGGCGGTAAGGGCAACAAGGAGCAAGAGGGCCATGGAGGCCCATCCTCGCAACTTAAAAGCATGCAACCGAACGACCCGCAGGTGGAGAGCTTGAATCACTCCTCAAGAATACCAGTCGGCTGTCTTGATTATTGACCGGTCCAGACAGGGGGACGCTTGGCGAGAAAAGCCGCTGCCCCTTCGGCTTTATCGGCACTTCCGCAGAGGTGGCCGAAGGAGGCAGCCTCGCGGTCCAGTGCATCGTCGAGGGGCAGATCGAGTCCCTGATCGACGGCGCGCAAGGTCTCGGCGACGGCGAGGGGCGCGTTGGCTGCGATCTGGAGAGCGAGAGCTTCGGCTCGCTGCATCAATTGAGCAGCGGGAATCACTTCGTCGACGAGGCCGATGCGCAGGGCCTCGGGCGCGTCGATGGGAGCCCCGGTGAGCAGGAGCTTCAAGGCTGCTGCGCGGCCGACGAGGCGGGGCAGGCGCTGGGTGCCGCCGTATCCGGCGACGATACCGAGTTTGACCTCCGGCTGACCGAGGCGGGCATTGTCGGCGGCGAGGCGGAGGGTGCAGGCCATGGCCAATTCGCATCCACCCCCGAGGGCAAAGCCCTGGATGCAGGCGATGACCGGTTTGCCCAGCGTCTCGATCTTGCGGAAGACGGACTGGCCCCGCAGCGCAAAAGCTCGGCCTTCGTCGGCGGTGAGGGGCGCGAGCTCGCGGATGTCGGCTCCAGCGGCAAAGGCCCTGTCGCCGGCCCCTGCAAGGAGAACTACGCGTACGGCAGGGTCGGCGGCTAGATCGTCGAGCACCAAGTCGAGTTCAGCGAGCGTGGCCGCGTTGAGCGCGTTGAGGACTGCCGGCCGATCGAGCGTGACGGTCGCCAGCGGGGGATGCTTGTCGAGGCGAAGGTTCGAGGTTTCCATGCGAAGAGAAGGCTAGCAGAGGGGACCGGCCTCTTCTTCGGCGGACTACTGCAGGAGGCTCGGTTCGATGATTCCGTAGATCTCGTCGGAGGCGTTTCGAACCTGATTCACGATCTCGCGCAGCTCCGCTGCATCCATCACGCGCATACTGCCGTCGATACGCACGGAGAGGTCGCCTTCGCGGTCATAGCCGACCTTGACGCGATCCAGCTCGTGGTTTTGTTCGAGCAGGGTGCGCATGAAGTCGGTGGTGATGGGCAGGCGCTGATTTTGCACGACGGTCACGAAGACGACCATAGTGGTGTCTTTGACGGTGACGACCACACGGATGTCCTTGAGGTGGTCCCCGGTAAAAGGAATCATCCAAACCGTGGGCGACTTGGTGGGCACAAAGTTATAGCTATCGGCGCGCATGAAACTTACGACTTTAGCGGCGTTGTCGCCGGTGGCAAGCGCGTCAGCAGGCCGGCTGAGCGGAGCAGTCAACAAGGACGGAACAAGGCATAGGTGCGCAAGGCGCACAATTCCAGGCAATCCCATACGTGGCACTCCCGGGTATAGAGAAAAGTGTCCTTATCTTAGAGCGATTCGGGTCTCAGAAAACGGATCGGCCGCCGAGGTTCGGACCCAAAGTCACGTTGCGCCGGAAGGTCAAAAGCCGGGCAGGAAGGGGCGCAGGGATCGGAGGTAGCGGCCGCAAAGAAAATGGGTGGCACTCTGGAGGAGTGCCACCCGGGAGTCGTGCCAGTGATGTACAGGTAAATTCAGGAGACAACAACAGCCTAGACCCGGCCAGGCTGGGTGTCTTGCGTCGATAGAGTGAGCAGAAACTCAACCAATGGTTGGAGATTGAGCTGGGCCCGGATGAGGAAGATGGGCAAACGAGCGCCCGCCGGATTACTGTGGATGGTACGCCAAGCTCCAACCGGGCGAGACGCGGGCAGAGGGATTCCACACGTAATTTTGAACACTTCTCGAGCCAATCCGAGACCGCGCAGAGGGCGCCTAGACCCAGGGGGTCGTGGCAGGGGTCGTTGCCGGAGTCGTGTAAGAGATCGTGCCGGGCTGATGGCCGCGGTGTTGCTGGCAGGATGCGGTGCAGCCCTGGCCCTGGAGCCGACGACGCCGCTGGGTGAATACGGCCGCCAATCCTGGGGGATGGAGAACGGGCTTCCCCAGAACAGCGTGCACGCCCTGGTACAAACCCGCGATGGGTTTCTGTGGCTCGGGACTGAGGCAGGTCTGGTCCGATTCGACGGGGTTTCGTTTCTTGTTTTGGACCAGAATTCGAAGCCCGCAATCCCAAGCGGAGATATTCGGAGCCTGCTGGAGACGCCGGACGGCTCGCTGTGGGTGGGCACGGCCGAGGGCCTGTCGCGCAGGAAAGATGGCTCTTTTATTCACTTCAGCGCCGATGAAGGGGCCCCGGCGGGCACCGTCACCGCGCTGCGCGAGACGCCGGACGGAAAAGTGCGCGTGGAAACGACGCAGCAGTCGGCCGAGTGGAATGGCCGGGGATGGCTGGGGCTGGAGTCGGCTGGGACACCAAAGGTGGGGAGCCTTTTCGAAGCGCGGCTAAGGAATGGCTGGGCAGCGGAGGCGACCCGAAGGGCAGTGACGCTGCTGCGCGGCGGAAGCCGGGAAGCGGTTCTTAGCGTAGGCAAGGAACTGCCGGGAAGCCGGATTCAGGCGCTGCTCGCTGACCGCGAGGGATGTCTTTGGATCGGAACCAATGGCGGCATCGCGCGCTGGGAAAACGGCAAGATTCAGCGGCTGCCGCCCACAGATGCATTGGCTGGGGCCTCGGTCTTGTCGGTGCTGGAAGATCGCGAAGGCAACCTGTGGGTGGGCACCGAGACGGATGGATTGCAAGTGCTACGCGATGCGCGCTTCCACAACATCGGGACACGCGAGGGGCTCTCGTCGGATGCCACGACAACGGTTGTCGAGGACAGCGCAGGAACCATCTGGATTGGTACCAATGGAGGCGGCCTGAACGTGGTGCGCCGCAATGTGAACGTGCCTGGCGTGTCGACCACCTATGCGGTGCGCGACGTGCTGTTGAGTGACGTGATTCTTTCGCTGGCGGCGGGCAAGAATGGTGAACTGTGGGTGGGCACTCCGGATGGGCTGAATCGGATTCGGGGAAGCGCGGTGGATTCGTTCTCTTCAGTAGACGGGCTGCCGGATGACTTTATTCGCTCCCTGCTGGTGGATGCGGATGGTTCGCTGTGGATCGGCACGCGGCGGGGTTTGGCTCACTGGATGTTTGCCGGCGCCGAACCGGGCGCGCGACGGTTTCCCACACGGCACGAGATCTATACGCAGGCCAACGGACTGGGCAGCGATCTGGTAGGTGCGACGGCCCGCGATTCTGCCGGGAATCTCTGGATCGCGACGCTGGCAGGGCTTTCGCGGCTGAAAGCCGGAAAGATTACGAACTACACGACCGCCGACGGGCTCTCGAGCAACGTGGTAACGGCCCTGTTGCCACGGGAGGCAGGAACGCTGGTGGTGGGAACGCAGGATCACGGATGGAATCTGTGGGATGGCGCGCGATTTACGACCCTGAACACTGCGGCGTTGAAGAACACGAGTGTCCACGCGATTCTCGACGATGCAAGCAACCATCTCTGGTTCGCGACCGCGCATGGAATCGCACGCTGCGATTGCACCATGACCGCCGATTGCACGCATTGGATTGAGTTTGGCGCGGCAGACGGGCTGCGCAGCCGGGAGACCGCCACCAACAGCCATCCTTCAGCATTGCGCTCGAAGGATGGGCATCTCTGGTTCGCCACGCCCAGGGGTCTTGTGGAAGTGGACCCAGCACATTTTCCTGTGAACACGGTGCCGCCTCCGGTGGTGGTGGAACGCTTCGCCGTCGACGATGCATTGCATGCCGCAGACTCTTTTGTGCGCGTGCCTGCGGGCCATAATCATTTTCAATTTGAGTACGCCGGCTTGAGTTTTGTGGCGCCGCAAAAAGTGCGCTACCGCTACATGCTCGATGGGTTCGATCACGAATGGACCGAGGCAGGCACGCGGCGCGTGGCCTATTACACGAATATTCCGCCAGGCAGCTACACGTTTCGCGTGCAGGCCGCGAATAACGATGGGCTATGGAACACGGAGGGCGCGGCGCTGGAGTTCGAGTTGGAGCCGCATTTCTACCAGACGGTGTGGTTCTACATTGCGCTTGGTTTGGCGATGGCAGGACTGGTTGTGCTTTTGCTGAAGCGCCGTTTGCTGGTAGCTGAGCGGGAGTTCAAGGCGGTACTGGGCGAGCGCAACCGCATCGCGCGCGAGATTCACGACACGCTGGCGCAGGGATACGTCGGCATCTCGGTCCAGTTGGAAGTACTGGCCGAATTGCTGAAGCACAAGAAGGTGGACGCGGCCACAAAGCAACTGGATACTACACGCACGCATGTGCGGGAAGGCCTGGCGGAGGCGCGGCAGTCGATCTGGGCGCTGCGATCGCAGGACACGGGCGAGAATACGCTGCCGGTAAATCTGCGGCGAGTGACAGAGCGCGCCGGCGGCCGCAGCCTCGAAGCGAAGTTCAGCGTTTTCGGAGCCTATCGGCCATTGGCGCCGGGTACGGAGCGCGAGATCCTGCGCGTGACCCAGGAAGCCATCCATAATGTAGAGAAGCACGCGGGGGCAAAGCATCTGACGGTTCGCCTGGACTATGGTCCGGCGGAGATTGCCCTGGAAGTGCGGGACGATGGCCGCGGCTTCGCCATCAACAACGAGGGGACGGAAACGCCCGGTCACTACGGGCTGACAGGGATGCGGGAGAGGGCGGCAGCGATTGGGGGCACGCTTGAAGTAACGAGCGAGGCTGGTGTGGGCACATCGGTACGGCTGCATGCGGCCGCTCCGAGAGAGGCGGTATAAGAGTGGAGCACGAAGCGATACGCGTTTTGGTGGTGGAAGATCACCACGTGGTCCGGCAGGGGCTGGTGGCGCTGCTGAACGTGGCAGACGGCATTGAAGTAGTGGGAGAAGCCGCCGATGGGGTGGAGGCCATTACGCAGTTCCGCAAGCATCAGCCGAACGTGACGCTGATCGACCTGCGCTTACCGCGCATGGGGGGCGTGGATGTGATTCAGCGCGTGCGCATGGAGACGCCGCAGGCGCGCTTTATCGTGCTGACGACCTACGACGGCGACGAAGACATTTATCGCGCACTGCAGGCAGGGGCGCGCGCGTATCTGCTGAAGGGCATGACGAGCGATGAGCTGATTGCGACGATCCGGACGGTGCATGCGGGCAGATCGCACATTCCTCCGGCCATTGCTCAGAAGCTGGCTGAGCGCATGGGAACGGAAGAGTTGACGCCACGCGAGTTCGATGTACTGGAACAGATTGTGCACGGCAAGAGCAACAAAGAGATTGCGACTGAGCTGGAGATATCGGAAGCGACGGTAAAGACGCACATCAACAGCCTGCTGGGAAAGCTCGGCGTGACCGATCGAACGCAGGCGGCGACAGCGGCGATTCAGCGCGGCATCGTACCGCTGGAGTCGCTGAGAAAGCCAAAACCATGAGGAAGGTCTTTTCCTGGGCGGTCTTCTTTTTATTCGTGCTGCCGGCTGGACGAGGCGAGCGCCCCATGTGGCGCCAGGCTACCGATGCCGAACTGGCTTCGTTGCTGCCGGCACGCGCTCCGGTGGAGAAGGAACATATTGAAACCGAGATGCGGACGGCAAGCGGCATTGTGGACAGCCGGGGACGTTACGTTGCCGGCGTGGTGCTGATTACAGCGGGGTATTCGGCAGAAGGCAAGTACTCGCACTATCTCATCGTGCAGGCGCCGGTGCGTATCGGCGGGATTGCGCTGAAGCCGGGCGAATACGCATTTGGCTACGCGCACGCGGGCGACCTTCTGCGGGTGCACTTCAACGAAGCAGCGACCGGGGCGCTGGTTGGAACCACCGATGCGCATCTGATCGTTGGATCGAAGGGCATCACGAGTCTGCATATCTGGCCGCCGGGAGTAAAGGCACTGATTCAGATCGGGCGGTTTGGATTGGTGTATGAGCTGGGCAAGGAATAAAGGGCAGGCGTTCATGAAACGAAGAAGGCCCGCGTAAAGCGGGCCTTTCATTTCGCGTGGAGGGAAGCTGCGGAGCTACTTCCGCGCGGTCAGGACGGGCTTCTGTCCAGAGGACAGCGGCGGATTGACCTGGGCGTTGAGGAAGTCCGCCAAGTCGTCCATGTCCTGCGAAGTGCCGACCATCGGCGGCATGAATCGACGGTAGGGCGAGTCCGGCTTGTTCTCGTGGAGCATGAGAATGAAGTTGCGGATGTTGGCGCGATCGCGGCCGTCGAGCAATTGACGGAGCGGCCGGTAGCCGTCGAGGGTGTGGCAGGATGCGCACTCGCCGCGGAAGATGGCTTCGCCGCGGGAGTAGCTGGAGGGCGCCGCACCGTTTGCGGCCCCGTTCCATATCCAATTGGTGTGCGCCAGGTAGCCCTCAGTGTTGATGCGGCTGACGGAGGGCACGCGCACTCCGTTTGAGTACATCCAGCGGCCGATGACGTAGGGTTTGCGCAGCATCTCGCGGCTGTACTCGCCAGCGCCGGTTGCGATGTAGTGCCAGCATCAACACGGCAGCGGCATGCGACAGATTGAAGTCCAGCGGGTTGCGATAGGCCAGGAAGTAGGCCACGCCGATGATGGTGGCCGAGGTGATGATGATGATGAGCGCCATGCGCGTGACGGCTGAGAAGGTGCCGGAGTTGATGGTGTCGATGCCCAATGTAAGCAAGGCGCGCTGTGATTCAGGAACCATGAAGAGATACCACACCAGCAGGAAGGGTGTGGCGACGAAAGAAGGAACGAGCCACTTGACGCTCCAGCGGACCATGCTGGCTTTGAGGGCAGGCTCCTTTTCGCCGTCCAGCTGGCTGGATGTGATCAGCGCCCAGACGCCGGCAAGCGAAGTGCAGACGCCGACGCGCAGCAGAAGGCTTGGCCAGTAGGTGGGATTGAAGAAGGCGTTCCAGAACTTGCTGGCTTCAGCGCCTGTGCCGGCAACGGCGAGCCAGGTGTCGCCTGGGGTGAGCATGAAGGCGAGAATGCCGTTGATGATGATGAGCGTTGCGGCGGAGGCTCCTGCGTACACCCAGCCCACCGTGAGGTGCAGCTTCTCGTCAATGCGGTTCCACGTGTAGTAATAGACCGCGACGGTGGCGAGCTCGACGAGAAAGAAGACCCACTCCATGGCCCAGCCAAAGACGAAGTTATGAATCAGGGTGCTGGTGGCCTCGGGGTGCGTGAGGCCGATGGCAAACCAGATACCGACGCCGGTCACTGTTCCGAAGACGCCAGTGAGCACGAGAAAGAACTTGGAGTGGCTGGCGAGCTGCTTGAGCCATGCCTCACGCAGAACGGGATCTTTCATGCGCAGCGCTTTGCGCTCAGCCATGGGCAGGTAGAGGCCTCCGCCGACGGCGAACTGTGAAATCACGACGTGAAAGATGGCGATGATGCCGATGACCCAGCCTGAACCAAGATGCGGGATGTACCAGAAGGGATAGTTCACTTTGTAGCTCCTAGCTTCTAGCTGCTAGCTCCCAGCTTCCAACCCATGCGCGTCAAGCAATTGCTTCAAATCAAGCGGAACGGGCTAGAAGCTAGAGGCTAGTAGCTAGGAGCTGTCTTAACGGATCGTCCAGTAGCCAATTGCGGTTGTGGCCAGCAGCGCGAAGACTGCAATGAGGCCGAAGTAGTGTGCGGCGCGGGCGCGACGGCCCGAGTCGTTCGTGGTGTCGTAAAAGGGGATCAGCACCCACAGCGCGATGCCCAGCGTGAAGATGAGAATGCCCGCGATTTCGCCTGAGGCGCCGGGCAGAACCGAACCGAGCAGCTTGAGCATTTCGAAGGGGCTCATGAAATACCACTCGGGATGAATGCCCTGCGGGGCGGGAACCAGCATGTCTGCGGGCTTGCCGAGCGACCACGGAAAGACGGAGGCGAGCAGCGCGAGGAGGTTGAGGGAGATCAGCCACATCGCGAGGTCCTTGCGGATGAAGTTCGGAAAGAAGGGCATGGTCTTGCGCTCGGCGACGGGCTTGCGTTCTTCCGCGGGAGGCATGGCGTTGCCGTGGCGTTGCACGAGCCAGAGATGGAAGCCGAGGAGGGGCAAGAAGAGCGCGGGCAGCACCACGACATGGAGTGCGAAGAAGCGCTGCACAGTGAACTCATTGACCTCGAGGCCGCCGCGCAGCATGTTGCCGACGATGGGGCCGATCCAGGGAATGGCCGCGGGAATCTCGAGGCCGACCTTGGTGGCGAAGTAGCTCAGCTCGTCCATCGGCAGCAGGTAACCGGAGAAGCCGAAGACCGAGGCGAGACCGAGCAGGGCCATACCGCTGAGCCAGCCAAACTCGCGGGGCTTGCGATAGGCCTTCATGAAGTAGACCGAGAACATGTGTACGAGGATCGAAAAGATCATCAGGTTGGCGGACCACGAGTGCGCGGAGCGAATGAGCCAACCGAAGTGCATCACGAAGGTGATCTGGCGAACCGACTCGTAGGCGTCGGCTCCCGTGTGGTAGTAAACCAGCAGCAGGACGCCGGTGAAGCACTGGACGAGGAAGAGGAAGAGCGAGATGCCGCCCCAGTAGTACCAGAACGATTGGGCGTGGACGGGTACAGTCTTGTGACGCGCGAAGGCGGCCAACTCTGAAATGCCCAGGCGCTCGTCGACCCAGTCGTATGCAGAAGCGGAAATTGATTTCGAGGTCATGCGTGGTTCCTTCGGAATAGAGAAACAGCGAATGATTGAAACAGCGAGAGTTTCATGCGCGAGAAACGTTGACGCCGGCATCGCCGACAGCGACTTTGAAAATCTTGAGAGGCTTGGGCGGCGGTCCGCTGACATTGGCGCCGGTGTAGGCGTTGTAGACGCCGCCATGGCATCCGCAGTGAATGCGATCGGCCTGGGGCTCATACTGCACGGTGCAGCCAAGGTGCGTGCAGACAGCAGTCAGCGAGACCCAGCGGCCGTCTTCGTGGTGAATGAGCATGGCCGGCGCGGAACCGAACTTGAACATGAGCACGGATCCGGCGGGGAGCTTCTGCGCGTCCTTGAGGGTCACTTCGGTGACGGCCGTGGCGCTCGATTGCATCTCCTCCGGCGAGGCGAGATAGCGGTAGATGGGATAGGAGAGGGCTGCTGTATAGCAGAGGCCGGCAGCACCTGCAGCAACGAGGAAGGCGCGGCGGGTGCGCTGCTCGCCGTCGGTAGCGTGCTCAGGAACGATGTTAGGAGTATTCAGGACTTGACTCATCGATGTATGCGCCGATCAGGGTGTGCGCCCGATCAGGCTGCGCCCTCCATAGGTTTGTGTGCCCGCGCGACGACAGACACGAGCCATCCGATAACGCCGAGCCCGGCCACGAAGAGCACGAGGAACAGGCCGACGACGGACCAATTGGTGACCACGACGCGATCCCAAACATCAAAGCCCTTGCTGAGCAGGGTGAGATCGCGCACGGCATCGCGATAGACAGTAAATGTGATTTCGACAAGAAGAGCGACGAGCGCGCCGGCCCAGGCAAGCCAGTTGGCGGCGAGTTTCGTGAATCCTGCGAAAGCAGCAAGGAGCACCGCTACGACTACCAGCAGAATCCAGCCGTAGCCGGCGAAGGTTGCAAAGTGATAGAGCGAATGGGAGGCCAGGCCGGTCTTTACGGCGCCGGGCTGGACAGAGGCAGCCCAGAAACCGGCAGCCAAGTAGACAAGGCCAAAGACCGCGGCAACCTTGCCGCCGATGCCGGCGATGAACTTCTGTTCTTCAGCCGTGAAGGTTGAACGCGCTGAGAGATAGACGAGCCAGAGGCCGCCGATGAACAGGCCGCCGGCGAGCATCAGCAGCCAGCGCGGAGTGAGGGTGGGGTCGCCGGTGGGCAGGAATCTTCCAGCGGCCGAGGCTGAGTACATATCGCGCCAGACCTCGGGGCGAAGCATCAACGTCATGTTGGTGGAGAGCAGGCGCGCGATGAAGCCCGCGATCATCCAGGCCGACAGCCCGGCCCACCATGCCGACTTGCCCGCATCGAGCCGCGCGGAGAACTGGTAGAGCAGCCAGTAGGCCAGCATCAGCAGGCCGATGATCGAGATCCAGTAGACGCCGATGAGGACGCTGCTGGTGTAGAGCGCGCGGCCATAGAGAACCTGGGCGAAGAGCAGCGGGGGCACAGCGAGATTGATCACAAACGTCATGACGACAGTGAGTCGATGCGCGACGGCCTTCGCGGTGACGTGGGCCAGGGGCGAGCGGGAGAGGCTGAGAAAGACAGCGAGCAACAGGCCGCCGAGAAGCATCTCCACTGCAACAAAGTGCAACGACAAGGTGACAATGTGGAGCAGCTTGAAGAGCCAGATCGGCGCCGGCAATGGAATGGGGTCGACTATGGGAAACGCTTGCATCACAACGTCCTGTTTCCTTTCACTTCATGTGCCATAGAGAGAATCGGCAGATTTGCCGGGTGGAAGAGGGGGCGTCCTCGGTCGACCGCGGGAAAAAGCCAGCACGGGGAGCCATGGACTCCGCAATGTGCAAAGCAGTGCTTCTCAGCGATCATTTCGGACTGTTTATCTCCAATTTCGATTTGAAAGGAAAGGTTTATCCGATGGGGTAAACAAGGGTCTGTGACGCGGGATACACAACTTAGTGACGCTCTCGGCTACTCTGCAGGCGAGCTTCTGATCCGATAGCATTGCGGGCCGCAGAAAGACGGTCGAGGGCCCGTTGACGAGCCGATCTATGAGGAAATGCAATTCATCGATGCAGTTGACGCGCGCCGCAGATTACGGCGTGCGTGTGATGGTGTACCTGGTATCTATGCCGGACGAGGCCAGGGTATTGCTGCCCGCACTGGCTCAGGCAACGGACACGCCGGAGAGTTTTCTCTCCAAGATTTTGCAGGCACTGGCGCGCGCGGACCTGATTGTTTCGCGGCGCGGCAAGGCTGGGGGATTCGCGATGAGGCCGCGCGGGCGCCTGGCCTCGATGTATGACGTGATCGAGGCCATCGAAGGCCCCATCTTTCTCAATGTCTGCCTGACAGAGGACGGGAGAGGGTGCGAGCGTTCCGAGGGGTGCCCGGCGCATCCAGTGTGGGCACGAGCGCAGCGGGCGATGCTTGAGGTTTTGACAAGGGCATCGATTGCCGAGATGGCGCTACGGGGGCCCCTGCCTCTTCGCATCGAGGCGCCTTCCATCCTGCCCATGGCGCGCTAAGCGGGCCGCGTTCTCTACAACTGGCGAGACTCCAACGATTAATCGGTCGTGCATGCACGCGCCTGCGGCTTCTTGCATCCAACGCCGGAGGAGAGACAGGCATGCGAAAAATGAGCGCGGTGAGCTTGGCGATCGGCGGAGCAATTCTGACAGCAGCCGGATGCCACTCGAACACGGTGGACAAGGATTCGTTCAAGTCGGCGATTAACAGCTACTACAGCGGGAAACAGGAATGTGTGTGGAGCGCGCCGGTGAAGTTTCCGGCCCAGGCGGATACGTCGAACGACGAGCAGACGAAGGGCTTCGACGCGCTGACCGATGCCGGACTGCTGACGCGCAAGACGGCTGAAAAGAGCCGATTCTTGATCGGTTCAAAGCAGGTAAACAACTACGATGTGTCGGACAAAGGGCGATCGACGTGGACGCCAGACGCAACGCAACCAGGCTACGGCAACTTCTGGTTTGGGCATCTGGAGGTGAGTACGGTCGACAGCTTCAGTCCGCCCGATGCAAGCTCAGCGCGGTATAGCGTGACCTATCACTACGGCGTCACGGGCATTCCCGATTGGGCAGGCAGCTCGGAGATGAAAAGCGCGTTTCAGAAGATTGCGTCGGATACGACAAGCCAGCGGGTAGCGACGGCGACCCTGGTGAAGAGCGACAAGGGCTGGCTGGTGGACAGCGTGCAGCCGACGGTGCCGGCGATGTAGGGCACGGATAGATTCCAATCGCGAGCGGACCGTATACTGGCAGCCATGCTCGAGGAACTGCGCGGTGCGCTCGCGGTGGGAATCACAATTTTCCTTGCGATACCAAGCGCCTTGTTCGGCACATCCCTCCCCGCGCAGACGATTCCAGAGCTGGCCGAAAATACGCAGACGCGAGCGGACGCGCCGCGCAGTCCCCATGCCCCGCAGGTCGATGCGAAGGGGCGACCGGTTACGGCCGGAGGCTTTGTGAGGAGCGGGCCGGTCGTATTCGAAGATGTTTCAGAGAAGGCCGGGCTGACGAAGTGGACGCATCGAATGGGCACGCCAGCGAAAACTTACCTGGTGGAGACGAAGGGCTCCGGCATTGGGCTCATCGATTTCGACAACGATGGATGGCTGGACATCTACGTTGTGAACGGCTCGACATTCGATGCGCTCGATGGCAAAGAGACGCCGCCCCATGCGGCACTGTTTCACAACAACCATGACGGGACCTTTACGGATGTGGCGGCGCAGGCCGGAGTGACGAACGACCGCTGGGGCGAGGGCGTGGCCATTGCCGATTACGACAACGACGGGTGGCCCGACATTTATGTCACCAACTGGGGCAAGAATCGGCTTTACCGCAACAATCACGATGGAACCTTCACCGACGTGGCGGAGAAGGCGGGCGTGACGCTGGGCAACTGGTCCGCTGGCGCAACGTGGGGCGATTACGACGGCGATGGGCGGCTCGATTTATTTGTCGCGGGCTATCTGCACCTCGATCGCGATCATCTTCCGGTGGCGGAGCAGAACGGACAACGCAACGGCTTCTGCATGTTTCGGGGCGCGCCCGTGAGCTGCGGTCCACGCGGATTGAAGGGCGAGCCCGATCATCTCTTCCACAACAACGGCGATGGGATATTCACCGACGTGAGCGAGAAAGCCGGCGTAGACGACAAGCCCGGCTATTACGGGCTGGGTGCGGTGTTTGCCGATGTGAACAACGATGGCCGTCCGGATCTGCTGGTCGGCAACGATTCGACGCCGAATTATCTCTACCTGAACAAGGGCGATGGGACGTTTGTGGACGTGAGCTACGATTCAGGATTCGCCGTGAATGGGAATGGACAGGAAGTTGCCTCGATGGGACTCGCCGTGGGCGATTACGAAAACAATGGCCGGCTCGACATCTTCGACACAACGTTCTCAGACAGCGCCAAGCCAATCTACCGCAATGATGGGGACGCGAGTTTTACCGATGTGAGCGGCGAAGTGGGTCTCGGATCGATTCTGGTTCCCTTCCTCGGCTGGGGCGATGCCTTTATCGACTATGACAACGACGGGTGGAAGGACCTGCTGATCGCGAATGGGCATGTGTATCCAGAGGCAGACAAGTATGCGTGGGGTACGAGCTGGAAGCAGCGTCCGATGCTGTTTCGCAATCTTGCGGGAAGGAAGTTTGAGCCGGTGCCTGCCGTGGAAGGGACGGGGCTTGCCGATGTGATTGCGGGTCGCGGCATGGCGGTGGGCGACCTGTTCAATGACGGCAAGATGGATGCGGTGATCAACGTAATGGACGGGCATCCGGTGCTGCTGCGCAACGTGAGCGATGACAGGAATCACTGGCTGGAGCTGAAGCTTGTGGGAGGGCCGAAGAGCCCGCGCGACGCTGTGGGCGCGGCGGTCTATGTGACTGCGAACGGCATGCGGCAGCGCGAGGATGTGCTGAGCGGGGGAAGTTATCTCTCGACAAACGATCCGCGGGTGCATTGCGGGCTGGGTAAGGCAACGAAGGTTGACGACATTGAAGTACATTGGCCGAGTGGCCGCGTCGAGCGCTTCCCCGCCCCGGAGGTGGACAGGATTCTGACGGTCACGGAGGGGATGGGAAGGGCGAAGGAATAGGGGTCAGGGATCAAAGGCAAGGGCCGCGGGAGAAGACTCCCGTGGCCTTTCGCTTTGTCGCTGCTGGTTCACGCTAGAACGCGATGCGCGCGGTGAGCTCGAGAGAGCGCGCGCCGGCGCCTTCGGCGGTCTGCAGCGCTGTGACGGAACCGAACCCGCTGGAATCCACCTGCATGTTAGGCGGCTCGTAGTTGCGATGGTTAAAGACGTTCGCGGCTTCGACGCTGAGTTGGAGACGAGTTTGCTCGCGGAGGGTGACGCTCTTCAGGAGCGAAAGGGAGAAGTTAGCCGTGCCGGGGCCAACTACACCGCCAACGGGCGCGTTGCCGAAGCGACCGATGCCAAGGCCATTGGCGTCCTGAAGATTGAGGTACGGAAACGCATTGGAATTCAACCACTGGGCGGTGGTGCGATGCGCCGCATAGAGCGAGGCACCGGTGAGCTGATCGGGGCGCGCCTGGCCGACGGTGGTCAGGATGTTGGTGTTGGCGGGGTCGACGGACTGTTGATACGGCGTAAGGAAAGGGCCGGACTGCAGGACGACGACGCCGGCCAGTTGCCAGTCGCCGACCAGGGGATTGAGCGCCGCGGAGGTGTTGAGCCACCGTTCGTTTTTGCCGAAGGGGAGGTCATAGAGCCAGGTGGTGAGGAAGCGATGGCGACGGTCGTAGATGACATTGCCGTAGTCGAGGCCGGGGTGGAAACGGTCCGTGAGATAGACGCCTCCAGCGACAGCGAAAGCGTTGGGTGCGACACCGCCAGCGTTGGAAAGATCGCGTGTCCAGGTATAGCTGGAGTCAAAGGTGCCGCCCTTGCCGCTGTGGCGCGACAGCTCAACCGTTCCGCTCGAGTAATTGCTCTCGGTGGCGTTGACGACGCTCTGAATGACGCTCCACGAGGGATAGGGGCGGCTATCCTGGGCCACGCTGTAGCCCTCGGTATTGGGGTGAACCTGGTTGAGGTCGACCATGCCTTCGAGATTGGAGCCATGGCTGCCGCTGTAGGAGAGGCGCAGCCCGACGTTGTGGCCGAGATCCTGCTCGGCTGTGAGGTTCCACTGCTGCACGGCGGGGTCGCTGTAGTGAACGGGGAAAGCGTAGTAGAAGCCGGCAGTCCCCACATCGTCGCCGGCTGCAGTGTTGAAGGGGTCGGCGAAGGAGAGCAGAGGCGTCACGCCGTCGCCTTGATAATCCTGGCTGTAGGTACCCACGAAGCTGGAGTGGACGGCCCAGCCGGAGACGAGTGAGAAGCCCAGCGGCGACTCGACAAAGCGGCCCCACCCGCCACGCACGACAGTGCGGTCGGTACCATAGGGTCGCCAGGCAAAGCCGAGGCGCGGCCCAATGTCGCTGTGGTCGGTATAGCGCAGCAGAGAAGGCACTCCGGCCTGAGCTGCGGTCAGAATTGGCGTGGGGGCGATGGCCGCAATGAAATCCGGCGAGGCATCCGCGAGGGCTTTGGGATTGGACACGACGACCGCACCGTTGACCGCGCTCGAACCATCGGTGCCGGTGCCGTTCCAGGTGGGGAGAAAGGCTGCGGTGTTGGAATGAATCTCGCGCAACGGCGGATGCAGTTCGTACCGCAGGCCGATGTTGAGAGTGAGACGTGGAGTAATCTTCCAATCGTCCTGCGCAAAAAAAGCGTAGGAGTAACCGCGGCCATTCATGGTGGAGTTATTGGTAGTGCTGACCTCGGTGTAGTCGGGATAGCCGAGAAGGAACGCGGCGTAGGGGTCGCCGACGGCCGCGCCCACGTTGGATGAGCCGTCAAAGACATACCAGCCGGAGCGGTAGTTGCCGAAGACGTTGTCGTCATGATCGGTGAGTCGCTTGAAGTCGACGCCGAATTTGAAATTGTGTTTGCCGGTGGTCCAGGTAACGTTGTCGAGGGCCTGGATAATCTGGCCGCGCTGGGTGCCGGGATTGCCTGCGCCGGTAGACATGAAGCCGTTGATGAGAACCTGCGGCGCCTCGGCCCATTGCGTGTTCGGCTGGGGAACGGTGAGACCGGTTTGGGCGAGAAGAGCTTCGGTGGAGTAGCTTTGCGTCTCCGATGTGTGCTGCGCATTGAAGCCTGCGCGAAATTCATTGAGCAGCTGCGGCGTGAAGATGAAATTGTGAGCGAAGGTGAGGCCCTCGTCGATCTCTGGTGTGTTGTAGCCGCCCTGGAGTGGGCTGCCGGCCTCAGCACAGTAGGTAAAGACGCACGTGGCAGAAGGCGCCGTGACGATCTGGCGGTTCTTGTAGGAGAAGCGCGCAAACAGCGATTGGCGGCTGGAGATGTTCTTGTCGATGCGCACATCGCCCTGGTTGGAGGAAATGGGCGAGGGAAAATTGATCTGGTAGTTGTTGGCGTAGGAGTTGGGGTCGCCGTAATTGGGCGCCGGCATGAGGTAGGTGAGCAGGTTGGCGGAGATAGGGCTGACGGGCACGGCCGATGGATCGAGCGGGGTGCCGTCGGCGTTGTAGATAGCGCCAACGCCCTGCGCGGCGAGGTACGAGGTGAGGTCGCCGTTGCGCATGGCGGTCGAGGGAACGCTGAGCAGCGTGGGGGTTTCGCGCGGCAGGCGCAGGCCTTCATAGCTGATGAAGAAGAAGCCGGAATCAGCGCTTGAGAAGAGGGGGCGCAATCGGACGGGGCCGCCCAGCGTGCCGCCGAAGTCGTTCATGATGATCTTGGGCTTCGACAGGGCAAAGGTGTTGTTGGAGTTGAAGACGGTGTTCTCATGATTCTCGAAGAGGCCGCCGTGATAGTGGATGGTGCCGGCCTTGGAGACGGTGGTGATGTCGGCGACACCGGAGAACTCGGCGTTGTTATTGGATTCACTCACGCGAATCTCTTCGATGGAATTGAAGGAAGGAAACATTTCGTTGACGGGGCCGGAGTATTCCACGCCGACGCTGGAGATGCCGTCGATGGTGATGCTGAGAAGCGCGGCCGTTGTCCCCATGACGGAGAGATTGCCGGTATCGTCCGTTTGCACGCCGGCCTCAGTGGTGAGGGTTGAAATGGGGCTGGTGGAACCCGTGGAGCGCGAGTAGATGGCGACGGGAAGCTCAACCAGTTCGTCGCCAACCTTTGTCTCGGCGAGGTTGGACTCCTCGGTGGTAACGACGGGGGCAGATGCACTGTCATCCACGACAACTGTCTGGGTATCGCTCGCAAGCCTGAGGACAGCGTCGAGACGACGTGTCTCGCGCGCCGTAAGGTCGACGGCGGGAAAAGATTGGACCTGGAATCCCTGCCCCTGAATCGTGATTTTGTAGGCGCCCACATCGATGTTTCGGAAAGCGTAGTTGCCGTTGTCGTCGGTGACGGCGGCACGTGTCGCGGTGGTTCCGGAATTGGTGAGGGTAACCTGCGCGCCGATAACGAGGGCACCGCTATTGTCGCGCACAGTGCCGAGAATGGCGCCAAAGGTTGATTGGGCGGGCGCAGGCCCGGCCAGTATTGCGACCAGGCAACAGAGGAACAGCACACGCAAGAGTCCGAGACGAGACACGAGTGATCTGGAAGCAAATCGGCGCATTCAGGTACCTTTTTTCAACGGGGATCGTGGACGGATCGACGTCTCTTTGCTTTTGGGCAAGGTTGATTCCAATGTAACGTCTGCAAAAGCGTGCGCGGATGTCTTTTTTTTAGAAAATGCGTCGGCGCGGCTGACCTGTTTGGTTGTGGAACTTTCCCGCCGGCGTGAGACGAACGGTTTTACAAACCGCTGAGGAAGTGTTTCAATCGGGATATCGAAACAGGGGTGCCCCGTAGAGGGGCTGAGAAAATACCCTCGAACCCGATCCGGATCATACCGGCGTGGGAAGTTTCCGAAGTCAAGCGGCCTTCTCGTAGTGCGAGTTCTCCTGTTTCCGTCGAGTTGAAACAAGGGGACCCCCATGGAATCGCCCGCAGCCGCTGTCACGCATCCCAACGAACGCGAGTGCCTTCTCAGCAGACAATGGCCTGCGCCCTGCCGCGCGCTGTGGCAAGCGGTGCTGCTGTTTGTGTGCCTGGCTGGACCGGCACGCACGATGGCACAGAGCGCAGGGCAATCCCCGCTGCCCGCGCGGGAGAGCGGCGCACAGCAACTGCCACGCGTGACCACGACGGTGGAAGTACACGGCCAGGTAAAGGACGACTACCTGAGCGGCACGACGACTGCCGGCAGCCTGGACGGAACAATGGTGAAAGAGACGCCTTTGTCGGTCACGTCTGTGACAGGGGCGGTGCTACGCGACCAGATGGCGCGAGTGCTGACGGATGTGGTGAAGAACGATGCGTCGGTGGGCGAGGACTACGCCCCTGTTGGCTACTACGGCGACTTCGAAATTCGCGGGTTTCCGATAGACCTGGCAACCGGCCTGGCTATCAACGGAATGACGATAGCGGGCGAACAGGACGTGCCGCTTGAAAACAAAGAGACCGTCGAAATCGTCAAGGGCATCGCGGGCGTAGAGAGTGGCGTGGCATCGGCGGGCGGGCTCATCGACTTCGTGACGAAGGAGCCCGATGCGCGACAACATCCGTCGATTGACCTGGCGACCGATCATCGCGGAACGTCGTACGGCGCGCTGGATGTGGGACGCGTATTTCAAGGTGGCCTTCAACCGGGCATTCGCCTGAACCTGGCCGGCGAGGACATGCACACCTATGTGCAACATGCGGATGGATGGCGTGGTGTGGGTGCAGCCGACGGGACTCTGCGTTTCGGAGCGAAGACGAATCTGTTCGCGGATTTTGAGTACCAGCACAAGGTGCAGCGCTCGGAAGCGGGATATCAGCTGCTGGGTGGGACGACGGTGCCGACGCACGTGTTTCCTTCAACGATGCTGGGCTATCAGCCGTGGAGCAAGCCGAATACCTTCGACGTATTCAACGCGGGATCGCGCCTGGAGCATCGCTTCAACGCGGAGTGGGTGGCACGCCTGAATGGCTCCTACAGCCATTCACTGATCGACGACAACGTGATCTGGCCGTACGGGCCGGCGCTCGACGCGGGGGGCAACTCGCTATGCCCGGATGCGCCCTACTACTTCTTCTGCCCGGATGGCAGTTACGAGATTTACGACTACCGCAGCCCTGGCGAACTGCGGATTGATGCCGATGGCGAGGCGCTGATCACTGGGCATTTCAAGTTAGGGAAGACTTCGCACGACGTCGCGGGCGGGGGGTCGCTCTTTCATCGCAGCGTGGATCTTTCGCCAAGCGTTGTGTACACGCCGCTTGGGACCGAGAACCTCTACCAGCCAAATATTTTCTACGCGCAGGAGAGCCCGTACCAGCAGGCGGGTCCGGCGACTCTTGCGGATTACAATCACCAGGCAGCCGGCATTTTGCAGGACCGGATGCATTTGCCCGGCGGGGTGACTGCGCTTGCCGGCGGGCGCTTTGTGCGGGTGAGCGACTTTAATTACGCGACGGCGCGAACACTCTGGCTGCCGCAATACGCGGTAACCTATGCGCCGCTGCGCGACTTGACGCTGTACGGCAACTACGGCGTTCTGCTTTCCCTTGGGCAACAGGCCCCGTGGTGGGTCGACAACGCAAATCAGTTTCTCAATCCATTTTCGACGCGACAGGCTGAGGTGGGCGCGAAGTATGAACGCCAGATTCTGCTGACCGCTGATTTGTTTCGCATGCGGCAGCCATTCTTCTACCCGCGCGTGATTCAGGAGGCCGACACTTTTTGCCCGACTAACCTTTCCGCAGGAGGGGACGTAGCGCCAGGCGATCTGTGCTTCGAGTCGGATGGACATGAGACGCACGAAGGCATTGAATTAAGTGCGCAGGGTAAAGCGGCAAGCTGGCTTCAGTTGACGGGCTCGGCAACAGCGATGCGGGCCGTCTCGTCGGACACCGGGACGCCGGAATTTAACGACAAGCAGGTAGTGAACGTGCCGCGTGTGCGCACGACGATCTTCGCCGACGTGCTGGTGCCGCATGCGCGCGGCCTGCACGTGATGCCGGGATGGGGTTATACAAGCCGCAAAGAAGCCACGCGCGACGATGCTGTGAAGGTGCCGGGCTACAACCTTTTCAATCTTGGGGCGCGCTACACGCCGGGCGGCGAACAGGGCCGTGTGACTCTGCGCTTGTACGCCGACAATCTATTCAATAAGCGCTACTGGAAAGACACGGGCGCAAGTTATGGAGATACATTTATCCATCAAGGCGCGCCCGCGACGGTGCGTCTGGCGGCACACTACACGTTTTGACGGGAAGGCTTGAACCGGAGATCGACATGACAACAACCGCCAAAGCGCATGGGATGGACGGCACGCTGGTAGAGCCGGACTGGCCTCCTCTGGTCATCAACGAGGTCAGCGAACTGTTGAGCCGGTTCGACGGTTTCGACGGACCGGTTGAGATTTTGTCAGTGAGTCCGCGACCGTTTTCGGCGGCGAGTGTGGTGTCGGGAGGTGCAAAGCGTGTTTTTGTAAAACGCCATTCCCGGGCAGTGCGCGACCTGGAAGGATTGCGCGAGGAGCATCGTTTCATCGCGCATCTGCACGCAAATGGCGCGCCGGTCACGCGTGTGCTGGCAGATGGGACCGGGGCAACGGCGATTGAAATGGGCGAGTGGATGTACGAAGTGCACGAGACGCCGCCGGGCATCGATTTGTATGAAGAGGCAATTTCTTGGACGCCGTTTCGGTCGACGGGTCATGCCTTCGCTGCTGGGCAAGCGATGGCGCGCATGCATCTTGCGGCAGCCGGTTTTCTAGAGCCGCTACGCCAGGCCCGACCGCTGGTGGCGAGTTTCACGATCTTTGCGGCGAAGGATGCAGGGGCAGAGATGAATCGTTATCTTGCTGCCCGGCCGGTGCTGGAAAGCTATTTGAAGAACCACAGTATCTGCGACGAGGCGCTGAAACTGCTTGCCCCGTTTCACAAAGAGTTGCTGACCTTGCTGCCGGCACTTGCGCCGTTGTGGACGCACAACGATCTGCATGCGTCGAATCTGTTTTGGAGCGATGCATCAGACGATGCGGAACCAACAGCGATGATTGACTTCGGCCTTGCGGATCGCACTCATGCAGTGCACGATCTTGCTCATGCGATTGAGCGGAATATTGTCGAGTGGCTGACGCTGGTGAACGATCCGTCGCACCCTGAGTCTGTATCCGTCCATTTTGATCATTTGCATGCACTGCTGGCGGGATACGAGCAGGTACGGCGACTCTCTGCGGAGGAGGCGGCGGCATTGGCGCCGATGACTGCGCTGTGCCATGCAGAGTTTGCGCTGTCAGAGACGGACTACTTTCTCAGCGTGCTGCACTCGGAGGAGAAGGCGCCGATGGCGGCCGATGGCTGGTTGGTGGGACACGCGCGCTGGTTCCACAGTGCTGCAGGCCGCGCGCTGCTTTGCGATTTGCGTCAATGGGCGAGCACGCACATAGAAGCGGCGCACGGAGTCGCGAATCGATGACTTGGACCGGCATTGTGAATTATCTGGTCGCGAACTGGGTCGAACTCGCGGGGGCTGCGACAACGGCGTTGGGTATCTGGCTGACGGCCCGGCGCGTAATTTGGTGCTGGCCGGTGGTGCTGGTCGCAGACGTGCTCTACATCATCGTGTATCGCAAGGTGTTGCTTCTGTCCGACGCGATGCTGCAGGTGTTCTTTCTCGGGTTCACGTTGTACGGATGGTGGCATTGGTGGCGTGGGTTACGCGAAGACGGCGAGGTGCGCGTGGAGCCGCTTGGACGTACAAGCATGCTCGCGGGATTGGCAGCAGGGGCAGTCGGCTGTGTGGCACTTGGCGCAGTAACCGTCCGGCTTGGCGCCGCTCTTCCCTTTCTTGATGCGGCACTGGCGAGCTACAGCTTAGTGGGGAGTTGGTGGCAGGCGCGTAAGCATATTGCCAATTGGTGGTTATGGGTCGTAGTAGACACAATCTACGTCGGCGAATATATCTACAAGAACCTCTGGCCAACTGCTGTGCTCTACGCAGGACTGGTCGCGCTGGCCATTGTTGGATTGCGTGACTGGCGGCGTGCTGCAGCAACCAATCAAATGGCTGCTTGAACCACGTTATGCAGTGGTTCACCGGCAAGGTAGCGCCGGAGTTCCCCTTCCGCGGTCTTCACCGCGCGAGGCGCGAACATTGGTGTCGACCCGCCGATGTGAGGCGTGATCAGCAGATTCGGGCATTTCCAGAGTGGGTGGCCGTCGGGCAGTGGCTCAGGATCGGTGACGTCAAGAGCCGCGCGAATCCTGCCTTTGTTGAGCGCGTTGACCAGCGCGTCCGTATCGACAATGGGACCGCGTGCAGAATTGACGAGCAGAGCGCCTTGGCGCATCAACGCAAATTGAGGCGCGCCGATGAGGCCCTTCGACTCCGCAGTAGCTGGAAGGATGAGAATGATCACTTCAGCCTGCGGGAGCAATGCGTCGAGCTCGGCGACCGCATGCACTCTCGGCTCGCTTCGGGCAGTGCGTGCGACTCGCGTCAAGTGGACACGGAACGGCTCGAGCATGCGCTCGATTTCCTGGCCGATGGCGCCGTATCCCACCATCAACACGGCTTTGCCGGTAAGCTCCTCCTGCATGATCGGGGGATACTGCGGTCGTACATCCCCAGTAATCTGTGCATAGTGGACGCTTGCTTCAAAGCGGCGTTTCCATTGGCCGGAGTGCTGTACTTCGAGGTACAGCGGGATGTATTTGAGCATTGAAAGAATTGCCGTGATGGTCCATTCGGCGGTAGAGATGTTGTGCGCGCCGCGCGCATTGCAGATGGTGACATGCAGACCCATAGCGCCAGGTATCCACTCGGTGCCGGCCATCAGCGAGAGCACCAGCTTTACGCCGCGTAAATGGGGCACGATGCGCTGCGCGCGCGTGGGGTACGGATCGGGAATCCAGACATCGATATCTACAGCGTGATCGAGCTTCTCGGACAAAGGAATGAGCTCGACTTCTTTGGGGAAGCCTTCGAAAAGCGCAGGGGAGAGAGTTGCTGGATATCCGACTCGGACCATGAAAGTGGGGCGGGCCTATGCAAAAGCCCTTATCCTCTATGCTACACGGAGACGTGACGGATGACCGCCTAACAGCCGGCGGACGCATGTCATGCTGAAGGTGCGGTACAGGCCGCTGATCTGAAATGCGATTGCTGACGAACAAGACGTGGTCGCAACAGCAGCTTGCGAAGAAGCTGCGCGTGGAGCATCCGGAAAGAGCGCCATGGCTGAGTTGGGAGCATCGCCGCCTGCTGATTCATGCGGCAAAGACGGCGCTTTCGGCGGGATTGTGCTGGTGGCTGGCGATGCGGTTCGGCCTGCACGACGGCTACTGGGGCGCGATCAGCGCGATCATTGTTCTGCAATCGAATTTTGGGTCGACCATCACGGCGTCGCGCGATCGCTTACTGGGAACGTTGATCGGGGCCGTCTTCGGCTTCTCCTTCTCTCTGTTCGGGTCACTTCCGTGGAACTATTTCCTCGCAGTACTGGCGGCGGTGACCCTATGCGGACTGCTTGGATTTCGCAGTAGTTCGCGGCTCGCCGGAGTGACCATCACGATCGTCATGCTGGTTCCGAAAGTGAGCTCTCATTGGCTCATCGCGCTGGATCGCGTGAGCCAGGTGGTGCTTGGAATCATTGTGGCGATTCTGGTTTCAACATTTGTTCTCCCAGATCGGGCCCGGCTTCATTTGCGCGATGGGCTGGCCCAGGAATTCCTGGTGCTGGGTACATTCTTCGAAACGATTTTGCGCGGATTTGGGGCGCGGCCAGAAGAGGGTCTTGCCGAGGCGCGGGAGGATGCGCTGCGCTGCCTGCGCGACAACAACATACTTTTGGAAGCGGCGCGCAACGAACCGTCAGGCGGTCCAGGATGGCGCGAGGGGCTGGGCATGCTGGCGCAATTCGGTCGATCCCTTTTCGATGCGCTAGTTGCACTGGAGTTTGCTGTCCGCGATAGTCATGACGATAAATATGTGGAACAGCTGGAGCCGGCGCTGGGACGCCTTGCAGTCGACATCCGCAGCGGCTTTCACTATCTCGGCAGTTGTATCCACGGCTGGCGTTTTCATGTGCCCCCGCAAGGGCTCAACCTTGAAGAAGACATCGCCCAACTGGAATCGCGCATGGCCGCGGTGCGGCACATCGGATCGCAATTCTCGCAAGCGGAGATTCTGCGCGCATACGCAGTGCAGCTGCACCTGAAACAGATTGCACGGCTGCTGCGCGCGGCACGGGTGGAGACGAGCCGCGCGGTGGGCGAAGCAGAGAAATAGGATTCGCTATCCGAGAAATTGGCGCAGGGCGTCGACACAGTCCTGGATTTCCTGGAGAGAGATTGCGTAGCCAAAACGCAGATGCCCCTCGCCCTGCGCGCCGAAGACGGAACCAGGGATCGTGGCGACATGCGCCTTTTCAAGGAGAATCTGCGCCGCGGTACGGCTATTCTTGTTGATCTTCTCGACGTTGGGAAACGCGTAAAATGCGCCTGCGGGCGGATCGCAATCAAGACCCACTTCGTTCAAGGCGGAAACGAGCAGGTCGCGTCGCATGCGATACTCCTCGCGATACGCTGCAATCTGAGTATCAGGCGTTTTGAGCGCGTGCATCATCGCATGTTGCACAAATGTCGTGACACCATTGGTGGAGTAGAGGACGATTTTGCGCAGTGCCGTCATAAAGGGCTCTTGCGCGACCGCGTAGCCGGCGCGCCAGCCTGTCATCCCGTAGGTTTTCGAAAATGTGAAACAGGTGATGGTTCTTTCCAGCATGCCCGGCAAAGAAGCGATGGAGAAGTGTTCGCCGTCGTAGACCAGGTCTTCGTAGGCTTCGTCGGCGATCACGACAAGATCGCGCTCGATGGCAAATGCGGCGACTTCTTCTGCTTCGGCGCGCGTGAACACGAGGCCGCTTGGATTTTGCGGAGTGTTGTAGTAAATGGCGCGGGTCTTCGGCGTGGAGAACTGCTCGAGCGTCTTGCGAATGCCATTGCGGCGCGCGGTGATGGTGGGAACCAGCAAAGGCCGCGCCTGAGCGCCAGTAACCAAGTCGCCTATGGGTGTCCAGTAGGGCGAGAAGATCAGCGCGTCGTCGCCGGGATCGAGAACGCTTTGGAAGGCCCCGTACAGTGCCTGCGATCCGCCAACGGTAGCGATGACCTCGTCGGTCGTAACCTGGATGCGGTTTTTGACGGCGAGCTTTTCGACGAGCGCCTTGCGCAGGCCGGGCAAACCGGACGACGGCGCATAGTGGGTTTGGTTCTCAACCAGCGCTCGCACGGCTGCGAACTTGATGTCGTCTGGAGTCTCGAAGTAAGGCTCCCCTCCGTGCAGAGAGTGAACCTGCAGGCCCTCCCCGCGCATGGCCATCACCTTGTTGCGAATCTGTACGATGTCGGAGAACCCAACTTCATCCAGCCGTTTTGCCAGGCGGAGCCCACTTTTGGTCGGCATCTTGCGATTCCTTTCGCGTTGTCGAGCGGATCAATTCCAGAATACCCGATGGGAACGATGGGAAGGATGGGTACGCGGTTGGATTCGATTGATCAGACAGCGAGCAGGTCGCTGTAGATGGCCATGCCCACGACCGCATCCGCTCCAAGCGCATCGAGCGTGTCGATTTCTTGCCGGCTGCGAATGCCGCCGGCAACGATCAGCTGCCTCTGCGTGAGTTTGCGCAAGCGCGCAGCAACATCAATCGGGAAGCCGCCGAGCAATCCCTCGCCATCCACATGCGTATAGAGGAACGCTGCGACATGCTCTTCGAGTTGCGGAATCGCTTCGTCAGGCGTCAACGAGATCTCGGACTTCCAGCCCTTCACGGCGATGCGGCCGTTCTTGGTGTCGATGCCGGCGATGAGATGGTCAGACCCGATGCCTTCGGCGAACGACGAGGCTGCTTTTGCATTCACCGAGCCGTCTTCGGTAAAGAGGGCTGAGCCAATGATCACACGCTTCGCACCAGCTTCGATGAGCTGCTTTGCCCGCTGGATGGTGCGGATGCCGCCGCCAACCTGGCAAGGCAGGCGCTTCGCAATTTGCGCAACCAGGACGGCATTGTCGCCCTGACGCATGGCGGCATCAAGGTCGATCAACTGGACAAGGGGATAGCGCGAGAACTTCTCGATCCAGTATTCAAAGTCGTCGAAGGCGAGCCGCAGTTTCTCGCCCTGCTGCAGTTGGACGATGCGGCCGCCGAGGAGATCGATGGAAGGAATCAGCATGGGAGCCTCACGGGGACGCCGGCCTGCGCGAGTTCCTGCTTCAGCGAGCGCGCACTCGAGACACCGAAGTGAAAGATACTTGCGGCCAGCGCTGCATCGGCTTTGCCGCGGGCAAAAACATCCGTGAAGTGCGCCACAGTGCCTGCACCGCCTGAGGCGATGACCGGGATGCTGACCGCCTCGCTGACGGCCGCGGTGAGCTCGCAGTCGAAGCCGGCGCGGGTTCCATCGGCATCCATCGAGGTGAGCAGAATTTCCCCGGCACCCCGGGCTTCGGCTTCGCGCGCCCACTCTACGGCACGCCGACCTGTGATTTTTCGGCCGCCCTGCACGAGGACTTGCGCGTCGCGCACGGGATTTGCCGCCTGAGGATCGCGGCGGGCGTCAATGGCGACCACCACGGCCTGCGCACCGAAGCTGCGGCCGATGGCGTCGATCAGCGTTGGGTCAGCAAGAGCAGCAGAGTTGACGCTGACCTTATCCGCTCCTGCATCGAACACCTGCTCGGCATCGCGCGCGCTGCGAATTCCGCCGCCAACGCAGAAGGGAACGAAAAGCTCCCGGGCGGCGCGGCGGACAGTGTCGAGGAGAGTTTGCCGGCCTTCGTGTGTGGCCGTGATGTCGAGCATGACGATCTCGTCTGCGCCTTCGCGGGCGTGGCGCGCGGCAAGTTCGGCGGGGTCGCCTGCATCGACGATGTCGACGAACTGCACCCCTTTGACAACACGCCCGGCGCGGACGTCGAGACAGGCGATGATGCGCTTGGTTAGCATGGCGACCCCGTTGCGGGCAATGCGAGGAAATTGAGAAGAATCTTCAACCCAGTGGCTCCGGACTTTTCCGGATGAAACTGAACGCCCATGACATTGCCCCGCTCCACTGCTGCCGTGAAAGGCTCGATGTAGTCCGCGGTCGCGGCGGTATCGATGGTCACTGACGCGCGATACGAATGAGTAAAGTAAACATACTCGCCATCCTGTACACCGTGAAGCAAGCGCGTGTGCGCCTGCACCGTGAGCGAGTTCCAACCGACATGAGGGACTTTCTTTTCGCCTTCAGGAAAACGCGCGCAGAGTTCCGGAAACTGGCCCAGTCCGGGCTGGCCGGGCTCTTCGGTCGAGCCGGAGTAGAGCCATTGCATGCCGACGCAGATGCCGAGAAAAGGGATGCCGCGCGCGATTGCCGCACGAACGGCAACTGTCAAGCCGGTGTCGTCGAGCCTGCGCGTGGCGGCGAAATGGCCGACTCCGGGCAGCACGATGCGCTCTGCGGTTTCAATCGGCGCTGGGTCGGCATCGGTAACGATGGGATCCGCACCGAGATGGCGCAGGGCCTTGAGCACCGATGTCAGGTTGCCCGCCTTGTAATCGATGACCGTGACGCGCATTTTTTTCTTTCCCTCTGAGCCAATATCCCCAACTCGTTTCAGTCCACACTTCGGAATGACTCTGTGACGACGGAGCAGCTAAAGCAATCCCTTCGTTGACGGCAACATCGCGCCGAGTTGTTTGTCGCGCGAGCAGGCAACACGCAACGCACGCGCGAAAGCCTTGAAGATGGCTTCGATCTTGTGGTGATTGGAACGGCCATACATCGTCTTGACGTGCACGTTGGCGCGGGCGCCGCGCGCAAAGCCCTCGAAAAAGTCGGTAACGAGCTCTGTTTGCAGGTCGCCGACCAGACGCGTGCGGACTTGGGTATCGACGGCGAATGCGGCGCGGCCGCTAAGGTCAACGGCGGCGATGGCGAGCGTCTCATCCATCGGCATGAGGAAGTAGCCGGCGCGCAGGATGCCGCGCTTGTCGCCGAGCGCGTTGTCGAAGGCCTCGCCCAGGGCGATGCCGACATCTTCCACGGTGTGATGCTGGTCGACGTCGAGATCGCCGTCGCACTTGAGATTGAGATCGAAGGCGCCATGGCGCGTGAACAACTCCAGCATGTGATCGAAGAAGCGAATGCCGGTTGCGACCTTGTAGTGGCCCTGGCCTTCAATGGTGAGCGCAATCGCGATGCGCGTTTCCGTTGTGTTGCGTTCGAAGCTCGACCTGCGCACTTTTGTGGAGGTTTTCGTCAAAGTGGATTTGCTCTTCGGACTCATTCTGACTTACTCCCAGCTTGAAGTATGGCGATAGTTTGCCGCAGTGCTGTTGCTGCTTGCGGCATTTGCTGACGTGTGCCGATGGTGATGCGGACGCAGCCGTCGCAGCCCGGATCGCCGGATCGGTCGCGTACGAGGACGCCGGCAGCTCGCATGCGTTGAACAAACTCTGCGTGCTTCGGGCCGATATCGACGAGAACGAAATTGGCATGACTGGGCCAGCGGCGGATCTTTTCCTGATCCAGGATTGCTTCGAATTCTGTTCGGGCTGCGCGAACATCGTT
Organism: uncultured Acidobacteriaceae bacterium; assembly: GCA_963760475.1. GTDB lineage: Bacteria > Acidobacteriota > Terriglobia > Terriglobales > Acidobacteriaceae > Telmatobacter. Next base: position 144,621 of record CAVXDG010000017.1, read on the forward strand.
GACGTACCACTCAAGATAGGCGGAGTCGTCGAGTGCTGGGGGCAGACATGCAAGGGCCAGCGAGTTCACGCTGTAAGGCGAGAGAACGCGGCGAATCCAGCGCATGAGGTCGACGGGCCCCGCGAGCAAGCCAAGACGAAGACCGGCGAGTCCGTAGGCCTTGGAGAAGGTACGGGCAACGATGAGATTGGATATCTGTCCGACCAGGTCGATGACGGTCGCGCCGCAAAAATGGAAATAGGCTTCGTCGACGAGAAGAATCGCATGCGGCGCAAAGCGTGCGAGTTGAAGCAATTGGGCGCGTGTGGCGATGGATCCCGAAGGGCTGTTGGGATTGGCAATCGCGATCACCTTGGTCTGGGCAGTGACGGACGCGAGAAGGCGTTCGAACGGAAATTGCAGATCAGCTGCGGATTGAACGGTGACAATTTTTGCGTCGGTCGCCGATGCGTAAACCTCGTACATGGTGTACGTGGGGACCGGGAGCAGCAGCTCGTCTCCACTCTCAAGGAACGTCTCGAAGAGCACGTGAATGGCTTCATCCACGCCATTGGTGAGGGCAACCTGCTCGGGAGCAAGGTCGAGGTGCGCGGCAACAATGGCTTCTATGGGTTCACGCTCCGGGTAGCGCGTGAGATCGCCCGCGGAGATGCTGCCAAGAACTTCACGCACCTTCGGCGAACAGGCGAGCGTGTTCTCGTTGAAGTCAAGGCGCAGGGCGTCGCGGCTGCCGAGGGGCGGATGGTACTCCTTCATCGCCTGGACCCGCGCGCGCGGAGCCACCTGCGGTGGGGCGGGCCTGGGGTTTGAAGTGGAGCGCGAAGGTGCTTCTGCGTCCAATTTCCGTTCAGGCACGGGGCCTCCTTCGGTTGAGCCGGACACGAATGGCTTCGGCGTGTCCGACGAGACCTTCGGCTTCTGCGAGGAGTTCGGCAGGGGGACCAAGTTCCGCGATTCCCTCTGCGGTGTATTCCTGCACCGTGATGAGCTTGACGAAATCGTTCACGCTAAGGCCACCGCGCACACGGGCCATGCCGCCCGTGGGCAGCGTGTGATTGGGGCCAGAGATGTAATCGCCCATGGGCTGCGCGGACCAGCGGCCTACGAAAACAGAGCCGGCATGCTGCACCCAGGCCAGGTCGTCGGTTGCATCCACGGTAAGGTGCTCGGGGGCCAGGCGGTTGGTGATCCGGTGTGCTTCTTCGAGGGAGGAAGCGACAATCACGAAGCCATTGCGCTTGAGGGCTTCGCGCGCAATGGAATTGTTGCGGCTGCTTCGCTTGACCTCGGCGACGACTTCGTTTGCAAGATCGTCGCGCGTGGTGACAAAGGCGGACAGCGTCTCAGGATCGTGCTCTGCCTGCGCAACGAGGTCGGCAGCAATCCCGGCAGCGTCGCCGTTTTCACTGGTGACCACAATCTCCGTAGGGCCCGCGAGCATGTCGATGGCACAGTCGAAGGCCACAAGGCGCTTGGCTGCGGTGACATAGAGATTGCCGGGGCCGACGATCTTGTCGACGCGCGCCACTGTTTCCGTCCCATAGGCGAGGGCGGCGACGGCATGTGCTCCGCCAAGACGGTAGCACTCCGTGATGCCGAGCATGTGAGCGGCGGCGAGGGTTTCGGCCGCTGGCTTAGGGGAGGCGCAGACAATGCGGGCCACACCTGCAACTTGGGCCGGGATCACGGTCATCAGGAGGGTGGAGGGAAGAGGATGGCGGCCGCTTGGAACATAGCAGCCGACGGAAAGGAGCGGCCGCACTAACTGCGCGGTGGTCAGGCCGGGAACCGGCGAGAACTGCCACGACGCAGGCATCTGGCGCCGCGCAAATTCGCGGATCTGCCCAGCAGCGGTTTGCAGGGCTGCACGAAGTTGCGGATCGATGGTCTTCCAAGCGGATGCCATCTCTTCAGGAGTAACTCGCAGGTTGACGAAATCGTCGAAGCGATCGAATTTGGCTGCGTAGCGCAGCAGGGCGCGATCTCCCTGCTTGCGCACATCGGAGACGATGCGTTCGACCGAGGAGAGAACGGAATCGAGCGAAGCGCCGCCACGGGTCTCGAGTGCGGCGAGTATTTCCTCGGTCTGACGTGCGCCACGCCCTTTGGTTCGAATCAGCTTCATGGTTCGCGTACCTTCGATGCGAGCTAGAGAACGACTTTGTTCAGTGGGTATTCGACAATTCCAGTTGCGCGCGCAGCCTTAAGCCGGGGGATGACGTCACGCGCCACACCTTCTTCAACGATGGTGTTGACCGCGACCCACTCCGAATCGCTGAGGTGCGAAACGGTGGGCGAATTGAGGGCGGGCAGAACCGCGAGGACGGCGTCGAGATCGGCGCGGCGAACATTGAGCATCAGGCCCACCTGCGATTGCGCATCGATGGCGCCGCGCAGCATGAGGGCGATCTGGTCAATCTTTCCACGCTTCCAGGGATCGGCCAGCGCCGGCCTGCCCGCAATGAGATGTGTCTCACTCTCCATCACGGTGTCGATGATCTTGAGGTGATTGGCCTTGAGCGAGCTGCCTGTTTCCGTCACTTCGACGATGGCATCGGCAAGCATGGGCGGCTTGACTTCAGTTGCGCCCCAGCTGAATTCGACCTTGACGCTGACGCCCTTTCTGGGCGAAATAGCGTTTGGTGACTTCGACCAGTTCGGTGGCAATGATCTTGCCATCGAGGTCTTCTGCTCTGGCGAAGCCGCTGGACTCGGGAACCGCCAGCACCCAGCGAACTTTGCGACGGCTTTGCTTGGCGTAGGTAAGAGTGGTGACGCTGGTGACGTCAAGTCCGCTCTCGACGACCCAGTCAATCCCGGTGAGGCCGGCGTCGAGCACACCGTGATCCACATAGCGGGCCATCTCCTGCGCGCGAATCAGCATGCACTCGATGTCGCTGTCGTCGATGGAAGGAAAGTAAGAGCGGCCGTCGGCGTAGATATTCCATCCCGCTCGCCGGAAGAGCGCGAGGGTCGCATCCTGCAGACTGCCCTTGGGCAGGCCTAGACGAAGTTTGTTAGCCACGGGCTGCCTCCCTGCTCTCGATGGCGCGTGTGAAGCAGCTGACGGTGCCCTCATGACACACCAGCCCATCGCCTTCGACAATCACGCGAAACAGCAACGAGTCGTTATCGCAGTCAGTGGCTATGGAGACAACACGCAGACGATTGCCGCTGGTCTCGCCTTTCATCCACAGCTTTTGGCGGGTGCGGCTCCAGAAGGTGACAAATCCGCTGTCCAGCGTTTTGGTATAGCTGACGTCGTTCAAGAATCCCAGCATCAGCACTTCGCCGGTGCGTGCATCCTGCACGATGCCGGGCACGAGGCCATCCATCTTTTCGAAATCAATTGCAGCAGTCTCGGTCATTTTCCATTCCTGGGTAATTTTCCGTTTCCGGTTGAAATAAAAAACCCACCGGCGAATCGCCGGCGGGCTCTGGTTCCTGATCTCTCTGGCCGTCTAGTTCAGGCCATGGCAGTCCGCCGACATGGGGGTCCCATGATGATGGTGGTGACCGTGATGGTGGCGAAGCTGCATTGGGTCCAAGGTAAGTGCAAACCCCAGGCCGTGTCAAATGATCTCTTCGCGAGGGCCGGATCTGTTCGGCGGCTACGCCGTTGTTGCCGCGGGTTTTTGACCGGGCCCGCCGGAACCGACAGGCTGGCGAAGCAGCTCCAGGACGCGCTGATAGAGGCGATTGCGGAGTTCAAATCGTTCGGAGGCCCGGGTTACATAGCGCACCTGGGCGCCAATGCCGGAGGAACTCGGACGCAAATTCACGACCGGAGCGGCGCTGAAGCGGCTCATATCAATGCCGTGCGCACTCCGCTTCCACTCCGTCTCGGCGAGATGCGCGTTGTCCTCCGTCTCTTTCAAGACGGCGTCGTGAATTCGCTCCACGATTGCGCCGGTATCTTCCGATGAAGGGATCGTCAAGGAGATCTCATCCCACATCCACTGACCGGTGGTGGAGAAATTGAAGTACTGGCCGCGGATAGCGAAGCTGTTCATGAAGCTGATGCGGCGGCCTGTGGGGTGGCCTTTGTCTTCAAGGGTGCCCGTTTCGAGCAGGGTTGTGTGCAGGATATTGACCTCGATGACCTCGCCGCCGACGCCGTTGATTTCAACCCAATCGCCGACCCGCATGCCATTTTTACCAACCAGGACGAACCAGCCAAGAAACGCGAGGATGAAATCCTGCAGAGCGACGGTAAGGGCAGCCGTGGCGAGTCCGAGAATTGTGGGTGTCTCCTTCGGCACTCCGAAGATCACGAACAGGATGAGCACCGCGCCGATGACCTGGATCGCAAGCTGCAGAATGCTGCGCAGGGTCTGGGTTTCTCGGCGATCGAGGCCAGGACGGGACATTAGTTTGCGAACGAGCGCATCGCAAACGAGCATGGCAATGAGGATGAAGAGAATGACGGCGACCGAGCGCAGAATCAGATGCAGCACAATGGAGTGCTGTACCTGGACCTGGGCGGCCCACTTGCCGTATACCGTCGCAAGCTGCTGGTTCGACTGAATGCGATCGTCGTAGATGCTCAGAATCTGGCGTTCGGCGCTTCGGTCTTTGATATTTGCGAGTTTGGACGCGTGGTCGCCGGGGTTGCCGACAGGGGCAGTTGCAGTGGAGCTTATGCTGCTCTCGAGGGCGTTGTGCTCTGCGGTCAACGTGGCCGCATCCTGTTGCGCTTTTTGCTGTGCCTGCTGGAGCGATTGGGAGCGATCGAGCTGACTGAACCAGGCCTGCACGCGTCCGGCCAACGTGGCGTGGCGTTTCTCCGAGACGGTGGCGACCTGGGCGCCGCTCTGCGCTCCCGCGTCATACTGCTTCATTGAAGCTTCATGTGCTGCGAGTTCTTCCTGGATCTGTGCACTGACATCTCCGGAAGCCCGCGCGAGATCGTCCTGGGCATCGTCGAGTTCATCGGAGTCGAGCCCGAGTTGGGCCTTGGCCACATCCAGGTCGGAGTTGTCGCCTCCGTCGCCGGCTGTCGCGCCGGCACTCTCCGGCTTCGAGGCCGCAGTCAGGCTTTTCACAAGGGCCTGGTCCTGAGCGACGAGTTGCTCGAACTGCTTGATCTTTTGCGCAAGGGCCGCCGCTTCTCCGGTAAGCGTACGGTGCTCGGCGCGCAGGCGGGCCTGGCGCAGCGCGGCGGCAAAGGCCTGATCTACCTCATGATCGGCGAGCCGCTCGGCATCACGGGCAAACTCATTCTCCTCGGCGGTGACAGCCATTGCGGCCAGGGCCTGCGCTGTCTGCCAGGTGCTCACATCGACAAGAGTCTTCTTGCCTGACCAGGAAGCGTTTGAGCCGCCTTTTTTGCGCAGGAAGGAAAGGTTCTCCATCGCTCCGCGTGTGGACCAGAGGGAGACGAAACAGAGAACCAGCAGCGCGGTGAACGTGAAGAGCAGGATGGTTCTTGTCTTTCCAACAACGCGCGGAGGGGGAGTGGACCCTGGCGCGGGAGGAACCGGGGGGTTTATTGCCATGCCTGATTGTTACAAAGAATCCGCCCAATGAGAACCGAGACGAGGGAACTGAGTCTCCATGCGGTTGCGGTTGGCGGTCGCGAGGTGGAGAATGCTCGAATGTTCGATCGGCGAAGCTTCCTGATCCAGCTGGCTGCCGCCTTGTGCGTTGGAGCCGGCGCGAGGACCGACTCTCCTGGTCAAGCGCGTCCTGCGACGCCGCCTTCTGAGAAGCGCGTCGACATCAATCACGCATCCCTTGATGAATTGTTGAAGGTCGCTGGAATGACGCGGAGCTGGGCGGGGCGTATCGTGCGTTTTCGCCCCTATCGCGCGAAAAGCGATCTGCTGGAGCGCGGCGTGGTGCCGAGCGAAGTTTACGAGCGCATCAAGGATTCCATCATCGCTCACCGCAACGCGCAGTAAGCGTCCCGGCTAAGCGTGCACGGGTACGGAGGCAGGAGGATCGCCGCGCCGGAGCAAGCGGCTCAAGATGACGTAAAGAACGGGGATGAAGATCAGGTTGAGCACGGTCGAGAGCACCATGCCGCCGACGATCGTGGTGCCCACGGAGCGACGGCCGAGAGCACCCGCACCGGTGGCAAAGACGAGAGGCATGACACCGAGGATGAAAGCGAACGAGGTCATCAGAATCGGGCGCAGGCGCAGCTCGGCAGCTTCAATGGCTGCCTCGGCGATGGAGCGGCCCTTGCGGCGCAGTTGCTCTGCGAATTCAACAATCAGAATTGAGTTTTTCGCGGAGAGGCCGATGAGCATTACCAGGCCAATCTGGCAATACACGTCATTGGAGAGACCGCGCAGGGAGACCAATCCGAGGGCGCCCAGCACCGCCATGGGGACAGCTAACAGGATGATGAAAGGGAGCGCGAAGCTTTCGTACAGCGCAGAGAGTGTGAGGTAAACGACCAGCAGGCCGAGACCGAAGATCAGGGTCGCTCTTCCGCCCGATTCGATTTCATCGAGCGTCAAGCCGGTCCACTCATAGCGCATGCCCGGCATCATCACTTTCTTCGCCAGGTCTTCCATCCCAGTGATTCCCTGCCCCGAGCTATAGCCCGGCGCCGGCGAGCCGTCGATTTCGACCGCACGGAATAGGTTGTAGTGTGAGATGACCGGAGGTCCGGAGCTTTCGTTGACGGTGACCAGGTTGTCGAGTGGAATCATCTGGCTTGTATCAGACCGGACATAGTAGCTGTGCATGTCGCCCGCCTTCATGCGGAAGTCCTGGTCGGCCTGCACGAAGACGCGATACGTCCGGTTATTGAAATCGAAGTCGTTGACGTACTGCGAGCCCATAAAAACTCCCAGGGCGTTCGTGATCTGCGAAAGCGGGATGCCCATTGCCTTCGCCTTTTGACGGTCGATCGTGACAAGTTCCTGCGGATCGTTGGCGGAGAAAGTGGTGATGAGGCCCGTGATGTCTTTGCGCGCCCGGCCGGCTCCGACGATCTGGTGCGCAACGCGATCGAGATCGGAGAGTGTGTTGCCGCCGGAATCCTGGAGCATGAACTGGAAACCGCCGTAGCTGCCAACGCCGCTGACGGCTGGCGGTTGAATGACCGCGACCAAGCCTCCACTGGGAGCAAACATGAGGGAGCCCAACTTGGGCGAAAGATCGGCCACAATATCGGCCGCTGAGTGCCCTTTGCCGCGCCGCTGATCGGCGGGCTTGGTGCTGATGAACATGAGGCCAGCATTCGACGAACCGCCGGAGAAGCTGAACCCCATGATGGAGAAGGCGCCGGCGATGTCCTTATTGGAATAGATGATGGCCTGGGCGCGTTCTGCCAATGCCGTTGTGTAGGCCAGGGACGAGCCCGGGGGCGCCTGCACAATGCCCATCAGGAAGCCCTGGTCCTCCTGGGGGATAAAGCCGGTTGGAACGCGCTGATAGATCCAGACGGTAGCTCCGAGTCCGACAAAGAATACGATGAGCAGGGCATAACGCAATTGCAGCGCAACATGAATGATTTTTGCGTAGGTCGTTGACAGCCATGTAATGAAAGCGTCCGCGGTGTGGATGAAAGCGGCGAACATGCGCGACAAGGGGCGAATGTGAAGGAAATCAAGCTGGCGTGGACGGGCCTCTTCTCCGCGGAGGAACATCGCCGAGAGAGCCGGTGAGAGCGTCAACGCGTTGAAAGCCGAGATGGCAATCGAAAATGCGATGGTCAGCGAAAACTGACGGTAAAGAATGCCCGTCGTGCCGGGAAAGAACGAGACCGGAACGAACACCGCGATCAGCACCAGGGAAGTTGCGATCACCGCGCTGGTGACTTCGCGCATGGCGTGCGACGTTGCCTCGTGGGGGTCGGAATGTTCCATCGCGATGTGGCGCTGCACATTCTCGATGACCACGATGGCATCGTCCACAACCAGTCCTGTGGCGAGTGTGATGCCGAAAAGCGTGAGCGAGTTGATCGAGAAATTGAAGAGGCGGATGAAGGCAAATGTGCCGATGAGCGAGACCGGGATGGTGACCGCCGGAATGATGGTGGCGCGCCAGTCGAGCAGGAAGAGGAAGATGACTGCGATGACGATGACAATGGCTTCGGCCAGGGTGATCAAGACCTCGCGGATCGAGTCTCCAATCACCGTTGTCGAATCGAACGCCACGGCGTATTCGAGGCCTGGGGGGAAGCTCTTGGATAGCTCTTTGAGCGCGGCCTTCGCGGCCGCATCCACCTCGAGTGCGTTGGCGTTCGACAACTGCAGCACGCCGACGCCTTGCGCGGTCAGGCCGTTGTACTCGAGCGAGGAGCTGTAATTTTCAGCGCCCACTTCAGAATGGCCAATATCCTTTAGAAGCACAAGGCCGTTGGAAGTGTTTTTTACGATGATGTTGTCGAACTCACTGGGGCTGGTGAGACGGCCGACGACGCGCACCGGAATCTGGAATGACTGGGCCTGATCGGATGGCGGCTGTCCCAACTGGCCGGCGGGAATCTCAACGTTCTGCTCAACCAGCGCGCTCACAACGTCAGTGGCGGTCAGACCGCGCGCGGCCATCTTGAGCGGGTCGAGCCAGACGCGCATGGCATACTTGCGCTCACCGAAGATCTGCACGTCGCCCACACCGGGCACGCGCTTGAGCGCGTCTTTTACATACACATCGAGATAATTGGAAATGAACTCGTGTGAGTAGCGGCCATCGCGCGTAAAAAATCCGGCGCCGAATACAAAATTGCTGTTTGCCTTGCTGATGCTGATGCCGGTCGCATTCACTGCCGCGGGTAAGCGACCAGTGACGCTGGCCACGCGATTCTGCACGTCGACCGCGGCGATATCGAGGCTGTAGCCGGTTTTGAATGTCGCCGTGATCTGGCTTGTGCCGGTGTTGGAACTGGAGGAACTGATGTAGCGCATTCCCTCCACGCCGTTAATCGATTCCTCGAGCGGGATCGTCACAGCCTTTTCGACCGTATCCGCATTGGCGCCGACGTAGTTGCACGACACACCCACCTGCGGCGGCGTGAGCGTGGGATACATGGCGATGGGAAGGTTGGGGATGCAGATCGCTCCCGCCAGAATGATGAGCAGAGCGCAGACTGTTGCGAACACCGGCCTATGAATGAAGAAATCGACAAACAAGCGAAAACCCTCTTTCCCTATTCCCTGGCGAACGCGACGTTATCGCGGCATTCTTGCCCGCGCCCACGCCCGCTCGATGAGAATGCGCTTAAGCAGCTCCCATGGGAAGAACCGGCATGCCATTGACCAGGAACTGCGTGCCCGACACGATCACCTGATCGCCGGGATTCAGCCCGGAAGAAACCGAGTAGGTATTGCCGACTGTATCGCCCAGGACAACCGGAGTCTGCGTGGCAATCGCATGGCCGCCCTGCTGGCGCACCACGAACACGAAGCTCTGCCCGCCCTGGCGCGCGACAGCCAGAACCGGAATAACGGCCATCGGCTTGGTGCTCCAGATAACCCTGGCTTTGATCAGCTGCGCGTTGCGTACCCCGTTTGCGGAAGGATGAATCGGCGCCTTCACCAGAATCCCCTGCAGCGTGCTGTCGACCTGGGGCGAAACAAAATCCACCTTGGTCTTTTCCAGCAGCTTTCCGCCCGTATCGTAAAGTTCCACACCGAGCCCGAGCCGCGCTTCGCCGGCGCGTTCCGTCGGGATGTAGATGTAGGCTTCGAGATCCTTGCGCTCATCCACCGTTGTGAGCGCGGTGCTTGAAGAGACGTAGTCGCCCACGTGTACGGGAACGTCACCAACGATGCCTTCAAACGGCGCGCGGACGGAGTAGTACGCCAGTTGCTCTTCCTGCGTTTTGCGCAGGGAGACAGACGACTGGTAGTCCGCCTCACTGTTGTCATGCGACTGCTGCGCCTGCTCCCACACATCGCGACTGATGATGCCCGCCTCGAAGAGCTTGCGCTCGCGTTCGAGTTCCTTCGTGGTGTAGTCGAAGAGCGCTTTCTTCTGCCGCTCGGTAGCGCGCTGCGCCTCCACGTTGGCCAGCTGCGGCTGCGCATCGATACTCATCATGAGCTGGCCCGGCTTGACGTGGTCCCCGGACTTGATTTGAATCTGCGTGAGCTTGCCGCTGACCTGGGGCTGGATGGTTGCCGACCTGCGCGACATGATGGTCGCCACAAATTCGCTGGTTTGGGCGACTGGGGCAAGCGTCACAGCGACCGTCTTGACGGGGAGGGCTTGCATTCCCGCTGACGCAGGCGCAGCAGCCTGCTTTTGCTGGCAACCGGTGACCGCAAGGCTTAGAGCAACTGCATAACCGAGACAAAAAGTGCGTTTCAAAGCTGAATCCCTCATCTATTTGCTTTCCCGCCCAAATGGCAGGAGACTAGCGTGCCTTCCATTAATGCAGCACTCATCCTACAACCCGAACCGCGGATCAGGCTGTGAGCGATGAACGAGATGCTCCGGCACCTGAACAAAATCGTTTGAGGCTTGTTCTCCTGGACGCTGGGAACCCGCTTATGGTCGCAAAGAATTTGCTGGTTCTGCGGGGGTTGTTGCGGGCCGGATCTGGAACAGATCAGGCGTTTTCTCCCAGCCACGCGAAGGGGTTGAAGTTGGTGCGGCGGTCGAACGTGTCCACCGCTTCGGCGCGCTTGAGCCAGCGCACCACCAGGTACGTGACCGGCGTAGCGACCACCTCTACCGCAACCTTGATCAGGTACGACGATAGAACCATCCGCAGCAGCATCGCGGGGGGCTGCGCGCCCGCGAAGGCTATGAGAATAATGACCGCGGTATCGACGGCCTGGCCCGTGATTGTGGAGCCGACAGTCCGTGTCCAGAGCCAGCGGCCGCCGGTAAGCAGCTTCAGCTTGGCCAGCGTGTAGCTGTTGGTGAATTCGCCGGCCCAATAGGCGACCAGGCTGGCAAAGGCGAAGCGCGGCACCAGGCCGAAGACCGTGGCGAAAGCCTGCTGGCCTCTCCACTCCGGCGCCGGCGGCAGGACAACCGCGAGCTGGCCCATGGCCGCCAACAGCGCCATGGCGAAGAAGCCCAGCCAGATTGCCCGCCGCGACGAGCCGTAGCCGTAGACCTCAGTGAAGACGTCGCCACAGATATAGGTGAGCGGGAAAAGGAATTCGGCCGCACTGGGACGCAACGGGCCAAGCTGACAAATCTTCGGTCCAACGAGATTGGAGATGAGCAGCACGACCACAAATCCGATGGTCAACAAGTCGAGATAGCGGAAGCGGCGCATCTCTTTGAGGATAGCAAGTGCTCGGGAACAGCAGGGCCTGAGAAGGGCGAGAGGGAGTGCTGCGGAGGGGCGGTTTGAGCCTGGCGTGGACTCGGGAACACGAGGGCAGCCGTTAGTTTTTTTCTGAGAGCGCGGCTTGGGTCGGGACATTCCCCGGGGACCTCGTCATTGGCGCACCGTTCGAGCCAGTTCTGCTGCCGCCAAAGCCGAGCGGCGCCTGTGTGGAGAGAATTGCGTCGTCCCGGGATTGCGGGTTTCCGGCGTACGCGCGTCTTTTTTGACATGCATTCAACGAGTTGATAGCCTTCATAAGGGCGCATACGGCCATCCCCGGCTGTTCCTGCTCTCCCAGCGCGTCCCCGTCGTCTAGCCCGGCCTAGGACACCGCCCTTTCACGGCGATAACACGGGTTCAAATCCCGTCGGGGACGCCAAGTCGTAATCTTCGTCAGAATCCTGCCGTAAGAGCCTGAATAATAAGGGCGTTGAATTGGTTCCAAATCTCTCACCATCAAAAGTGACCCCTGTCGGGAAAAGTGTCTTCAGAAGCCGCTGGCGTTGCTCTAGCGAGGACTCTACCCAGAGTCGGGCCGGACGCATGATCAGCCGGTCGGCGAAGGCGAGCACACCCTCCAACTCGATATGCTCGAACTCGGTGCTTCGTACCTCGGCACGGATGTTTTCGATCTCGGCTGAGAGTCGCGAAACGTGCTCGGTGTATGTGGCCTTGTCGACATCGCCGTCCAGCCACCTGTTCACAAGCGTTGTCTTCCTCACTTCGGCTTGCGACAACTTTTGACGGAGGACCGAACGCAACGCTTCGGCATCTCCCCGACGCTCCCTCCAAACAGCTCGGATGGTGTCCTTGATTTCTTCCGTCGAACCCGACTCAGAGGCAAACCGCTCAAGCCAACGCAGGAACAGCGTGTGCAGATCGTCCGGTGTCGCCTTAATGCCTTCACAGTTCCTGCGGCAACGGTAATAGGGATATTTCTTCGCCTGCTTGCCATTGCTCGACGAACTTCCCGTCAAAGGCGTACCGCAGATAGCACAGTGCGCGAACAGTCGTAAGGGGAATTCAGGTCGACTCTTCTGGTACCCAGTCAGACTTGGCTTCTTGCCTGATAGCACATCTTGAACCTGATCGAACAGTTGTTGAGTTACAAGCGGCTGGAAACTGCCGCGCTCAAGCGTCCCCCATTTAGGTATCGCAACCCATCCTGCGTAAATTGGGTTCTCCAGAATTTTCTGGAACGTCTGAGGCGATAGAGACTTCCCCTTCGCGGTCTGCAAGCCGAGGCCAGTCACGATGCGAAGCACCTCAGCTTGGCTATGGAGTCCAGTCGAGAAAAGTTCAAAAGCTCTTCTTACCAGATCAGCCGCCTTCCCATCAGGGACTATGTTTGGACCCTTGCGGCTCCCAACCAGATTCCGGTAGCCCAGAGGGGCCTTAAACGGCCACCTTCCTTCGGCAGCAGCGGCTTGCATGCCGATCTTGGTTCGTTCCGACTTCCGCTCGTTATCGAGTTGGTGTGCCGCACCGAACATCGTCGTCATGAAGTTTCCTGTAGACGTCTCGTCAATCGGTTCGGATACAGAGCGCAATGCGATCCTTGACGCCAGCAGTTGCGCCCTTGCCATATTCTGGTCATTCACATTCCGCGAGAACCGGCTGAGATCGTGAACGACGACAAACCCGACAGCGTTGGTTGGATCGAGGCAATACCGCAACATGCGTTGGAACTCTTCACGTTGGGTAGTCTTCGCGGACTTGCCTTCATCCTGAAAGATTTCCTTTACCGGCCAGCCATTCTGTGAACAGTATGTGATTGCCCTCTGTCGTTGAGTGCCAAGACTGAGGTTCTCGACCTGTTCCTCTGTGGATACGCGACAGTAGATCACCGCATTGTTTTTCTGAACGTGTGCCTTCGGCTTCTTCACGAGCGATCCTCCGGCTCGTAATCGGCCTTTCGATACATGAAGCCTACTTGCAGGTCGGGATGATCATTGTCGCCTTCAGGGCGGCACAGATACATGACGCCCTGACCGTCACGGAAGTCAGGCTTGAATCGCTTCTCTCGATTGAGGTAGGCGTCAATAACAAGGTTGGCAAGCTGCTGCAGGTGAATGGCCCGTTGGTCGTTCATCGACCCTCTAGTTGTTTGGCATTGGTCTATCACCGTCATCCTACCAGCAGGTCGATTCGGTCGCTACTGCACACTTTGCGCTCACGAAAATGAGCCGTCGCTGGACATCGCGTGAGGGCTTTCCCCATCTACGTTGACGGGGACGTCACGACGAACGGCATCGAATCCGCGTTCTCGCTTCTGAAGCGCGGCATCATTGGTACGTGGCATAAAGTCTCGGCAAAGCATCTATCGGCCTATCTTGATGAAATGACGTTCCGATTCAACAATCGTTCTAATCCTTACCTGTTTCGCGATACCCTTATGAAACTTCTCAATGCTCCCGTGCTGGAATATCGGAAATTGACGGAGAGCCAATCAGCAGCTTAGCGGCTGACTGCATGGTTTGAGTCAAGAACACACGTTGCGGCTTTTTCCAATCGACGGGGGGGCATGTCTTGCAGGTGTAATAGAAAGCGAGGGGAACACTTTCGTATCTTGGAAAAGTGGGAAGCTGCACAGTGAAATTCCATCTGCCAAAGCCGACATTTTCCGGCGCTGATGGGATGAACATAATCTCGTCGAAATAGTGATCTTCATTCGGGTCTTGGTTAAATCCTGGCTGGCTAGAAACCCACGTGCATTTTGCACACTCTCGCGCCCAGATTTGCAAGTTCTCAGCTGGCGAGTCTCCCACGACGATTGCGGAAACTGAAAACACTCCTTTCCCTCCATCAAGAGCGTCGACCTTCACTGTTTGAGGATGATCAGTGAAATCGGTCTCATAGAGCCCAAAAACAACACGAACTTGCTTATCCTCCGGAGGAAGAACCTGTGTTATCTGTGGGCGCAATGGCTCATGCGGCGGCGTATCCTTGACAGTCCACGACTGCCCCATCTCCTTTAACCGTTCATTCATCCATGAAGCTGGAGGCAACTTGTTACCAGCGAGAATTTCTGGGTCGATCGGATTGTGAGACAGGATGTACTTGCTACGAAGAGTCATGAGGATTCCCTTCTGCTTGTCCGCCTCCGTCATGACAGTGCTTTCCTTCGAGATGAGGAACTTTGCAAGCCAGTCATTTTGCTTACCGACCTCTTGGACGCTTCCTTGCAGATTAGTCATTTCAGTCGTATGAGCATGTTCGTTCTTGATACGGACAGCAGTCAGAACCGCGCTTCCCGCTAACCCCACCAAGATGAGGATGAAAGATGTAATGAGGTGCGCCTCTTTCTTAGGCTGTATATAGGACATGATGATTCCCGCAATAGCTAGAAGGATCGGAGTGGAGTCCGCCAATACGGGGAGCGACTCGTCTGTCCCAAAATGTGCCCATAGCGAAACGACCAGCACCAATATGGCGACTGTGATTACAGTAATAATTTTGTAGGCCGTTGGGATTGCCCGGAGAAGGATTCTCCACCGTAACGCACGCAGGCACATTCTTTGGCGAAGCGGGATGAGGTTCACCATATGAGATCGACGGGGATGATGTTCTCATTGACCACCACCTTGCGTCACGGTGATAATCTTCCTCAGCGGTAACGTCCGAGTGGAAGGTGACTCACCAACAACGGGTGTCAACGGGCCGGTTGGTAAAAGCGCAACGGCGTAAACTTGAATCACCGGATGGTTTTTCTTTCAAAAGTAGAGACCGTATTTGCCGTCCCAACGCGCGGCTGCGTCGTCGTGCCCGTCGCCTTGACAAGCCCTAATGTGCGAGTAAAAGCCGGGGATGCTGTTCAATTGCGCGTTCAAAACGCCTGTTTGGATGTTCACATCAGCGCGATCGAATGGCTAACGCGGCGTGGCAACGGATGTCACTTCGGCTTCTTGCTCTCGGAGAATGTCGACTGCTCGCAAATCACCCCGGACGCAGAGATTTGGGTTGAGGATGATCCAAAGTAGGCCGGTTCTGGTTGTGCTTTGTGCATCGGCAGTAACGAATGTATAACGTCCGGGTAGAGGGTTATTCAACCATGATTCTTCCGGTGCCCCCGCAGACTTCGCAGTCGGCATACAGTTGAACATTGCCGTCCATCTCTACGACTTTGAAACCAACGCCGTTGTCGTTTTGCAAAATCCCGGTTGCCGCGCACGCCGAGCAGAAGCCCTTCAACTTGCACCAATCATGAAACGACGAAGGTCTACCTGCTTCAGCCTCGCGGGTCCGCCACTCTTTGCCCTCGCGAATCAGCTCTGCGTTGAGGCTTCCCAGATATCGCTCCGTGAAAGAGTCATCCCACGGCCTCGGCTTCAGCGTCATAGTCAAACCTTGCACCCAGCTTAACTTTAATAGCGTTATGGTCGTGTCGTGGCCCACCCGTCAGTGACTTGTCAGGCAACGTGCGACCGACACACTCTGCCCATGGGTACCCGGACTTATTCATTTTGCGGTTGTGCATGCGTTCCTAGCCAACGTCTCGCATTTATCGAAAGGTCGGCATAATTCTGACCCCCCACTCCGTCAACGCCGGTTGCCGGTACGGTCGCCAGTGTGGTCGCCAGATGGAGTGCAATGATCGGACCGATGACGACAGCTAGGTTTTGGGGTATGGCCTGAGTCTGAACCTTTGGTGATCGCCGATCAAACGAATGTGTCAAAAAAGGGTGCGCTCGCTGAACCCAATTGGCGTGGAGTTCAGGGGTAGGGTTTGACTGCTGCAAATAACGACCGTTTTATGATACAGTTGTTTTCATGATGAGGGCCGCAATTTATGCTCGGGTATCGACCAAGGACGGTCGCCAGGACACCGAAAACCAGCTCAGGCAGCTCCGGGCATTCGCAGAGACACAAGGATGGACGGTAGTTCACGAGTTCGTTGACCGGGCCAGCGGGAAGCGAAGCGACAGGGAGCAGTTCCAGAAGATGTTCGCGGCGGCATCGCGACGTGAGTTCGATTGCCTCCTGTTCTGGAGTCTGGACCGGCTCAGTCGTGAGGGCACGGTGGAGACGCTGAACCACCTCCAGCGACTCACCGGTTACGGAGTCAACTATCGCTCATTTACAGAGCAGTACCTTGATAGCACCGGCATCTTCAAGGAAGCAGTGATCGGTATCCTCGCCGCTGTGGCGAAGCAGGAGCGCGTAAGGCTCAGTGAGCGCACCATAGCCGGTCTACAGCGTGCCAAGGCTCACGGACGCATTGGTGGCCGTCCCAAGGCTGAGGACGGGGATCACAAGCTGATAGGAAGAATCGCACGGCTCCGGTCAGATAGACGCAGCATTCGAGCTATCGCATCCGAAGTGCGATTGTCACCTAACACCGTGATGAGGCTGCTTAAGACAGAACCCGTTAAGATTTGAGCATCCGTATTGAGAAGATTCCAGATGGTGGGACCCAATGTTTGCAGACGAGAATGAGTTGAGACTGCACGTGACGCAGAACTATCCGGAGGTCACCGACTTCAGGATCGATGAAGATCACTGGGACTTGCTGTGCGACAAATGCCAAGTAACGCGGGGCTTCCAAGTAACTTGGGTGGACGTCGGACAGGTGCGAGGCCGCTACGGTGGCTACTCAGAAGACTGGAAAGCACCGCAGACTCTTCTCTTCCGTTGTCCGGTCTGTCACGCGTTCAAACAATGGATTGTTTACCGGATCAACCTTCAGGGAACGGATGGAAAGTGGAAAGAGCGTTACTTCCGGGTCACGTCGGTTCCCAGCGAAGGGCTGGAGGATATTGCGGAACTGCCTGATGACCCGCCTTCGTTGCGAAGAGCATACAAAGAAGCCATCCGCGCTATGGACGCGAACGCCAACATAGCTGCTGCTGCCATGTTTCGACGCGCACTTCAGATAATCACCCGTGACTTGCTCAATGCACGTCCAGGTAATCTCGCGAACGAACTGAACGAGGTCGTCGGGAAGACATACAACGGTACGACTGTCACAACCCAGTTCCGCGAAATTGGATACGTAGTGAAGGAAGCCGGGAACCAGGGGGCACATCCTGACCACGATCCGGACCTGCTTGATTTCACCGCCGAGGACGCTCGTGACTTGCAAGGGATTTTCATGGAGCTTGTCTCCGAACTCTTCATCGTGCCTGCCGCAGTTCGTAAGGCTCGGGAAGATTTCATGGCAAGACGAAAGATCAACGCGCCAACAATGTAGATTCTCGACGAGGTCTTGAATGACGCTTCTTCCTCACGCAGTGTTGACAACCGTGCAGCTTGTCGGCGGCCTGGCGGCCTCAGCCAAGAATGCTCTGGACGTGGCCAAAGCATCTTCTGATCACGAACTCAAGGCGGCTATGAGCGAACTGTACGATTCCGTCCTGGATGTCAAGGGACGCGTGCTCGATCTCGACGAAGAAAACCGCCGACTGAAGGAAGAGCTGGCAAAGAAAGATGAGATTATTGGGCCGGTCGGCGTCAATGGTTTTTTCTACTACAAGAGTAAGCCTGAGAACCCTCTGTGTCCCAAGTGTTGGCAAGGCTCTAAGAGCAAGAATGCCGTTTTCCTGACGGAAGACAACGCATACGGAACGGCGGGGTACAAGTGCATCATCTGCAATTACAAGTTCGACAGGTAGGGCCAAAGGGTTCAATACACACTAGGGACATATAGCTGGATGGCTAAGTTACGCCAATTCAACCCCGTAAGTAACTGATTCTAGGTGTTAGCGAACGACCGCCGAAGCGAATCTAGGGTTTTCAAGTGCTCCAAAAGGGTGTTCCAACTGAGACTCCCTGGGGACGCCAAGAATCTAAAACACTTCTCTGATTTTTTTCCCTCGACACTTAGCTTCCGGTGACGAATGGGTAGCTAAGGATCGCGGCATCCTTCTCGCGTAGGTCCTCGAAAACCTTCGCTCCTTGTTCTTCTTTGGCATGTGCGTCCCGCTTGCTCTTCTCAAGTGCTTTTGTGGACTCTTCCTCTTTGTCCCTGTCGCTCTCGGCATCACGTTTCGCTCGGACCATCGGTCCCTCATCATCGTGTTCCATAGGTCCGCCTTGTCGGACGTGAGTACATTCCGGCGCAGAGCGTTCTCACCATCTGCCCCAGGCAGCGCCGCTGGGTCTGTGATGGTGGTTTCCTATGGCCTAGCAGTCGATTACCTTAGATTTTCCAAGGCGTTCCGAATGGGCATTTGCGGGGTATGATCGGTGAACCATGACGATGATGACACCTTCGGACTTCTGGCTAGCGGCAATTGCCGTAATCCTTCTGCTGATTCTCATTCGGCTATCGACACTCGCGAACCGCATTCGCGCTCACTTCCCCACCGAGAAGGAAGCGGGCTACAAGTCCCCCGCCCATCTGGAAGCCTCTGGCAAATAATCCGCAGCATGGACTTTCAGCGGCGCGCTGAAATGGTCCGGCAGTGTGCATTCATGTAATAGTGCCGGGCACTGGGCCTCTGGGCTATCATCCCGCGATCACAGGCCTGGTGACAAATTCAGTGGCCTGCCGGTTTCACGGCACACATCAAGGACGCTTGCTCCCGTAGTGGTTGGGCCCGCCCGGCGTGGGAACGTTGTCGGTGACCTGCGCTCCGCTGGCGTGCGCCCTGGTCAGGGCTGAGGCGAGGGTAACGCCGGTTCCCGAGACCTGAGCGCCTGCCGCATGCGCGTGTGTGAGCGGCGCGGCGAAGGTGATGGATGTGCCGCCGAATCTCCTGACAGAAGCGATCACCGCTGTCTCAGAATTCGCTCCGTCGTCAACCGTGACGGTCTGGCCTTCGCGAAAACCGTTCGCGCTGGCAACAGAGATAACGGTCGCACCCGCGTCGGTTGCCTTCTCCGCGGTGGTCGCGCCGGCCGTGCCCACCGTTGCGATCACGGCGGTCTCAAGATTCGCGCCGGTATCGATCATGACCTTCTGGCCCGCGTCAAAGCCATCCACATTCGCAACTTTTATATTCGTGGTGCCGGCAACGGAAGAGGCTGCGAGGGTAGAGGCGGCCTGGGTCAGGAAGTCGTTGCAGTTGCTATCGGTATCAGCGCCATCGGGGAATCGGCCCGCGCTCGCGTTGACGGCGCCGCCAGCAGCGAACGGCCCGAAGCCCATAGCCGCGCCGGGGGCGGGCGCGTGGCAGCCACTCTGCTCCGCTCCGGAGACGCCTTGGTACCCCTCAGCGGCCCATGGATCAACGACGATGCCATAGTTGAGACCGTCTACAACCAAGCCCGAAGCATCGCGCAGGATCATGCTGCCTTCTTTGCGGCTGATGACGCGCTCGAAGAAAGGAACTTTGCTGGCCAGCTCCGGACCGCCAAACCATTGGTTCGGCGCTGGCGTTCCCTGGTAGCCCGCGGTTGTCACCGCCGCATCCCGCACAGCGGAGTCGATGGCATGGCCCTTGGCCAGTGGACTGTCAAGCGTGATGCCGGTGCCCAGCGCCTGCACCGGTTCGTTGCTCGAGTGCGCAAAGGCGGTCGCCGGTTCGAAGGTGATCCCGGTCCCGCGATCAGCGAAGGGCAGGTTCGAAGCATGGTTGAATTGCAGTGGGGCAGCCAGGTCGAGGCCGGTTCCCGGGGATACCACTCCCTCATCGCGTATGTGTGCCTGGTCCAAAGCAGGAGTAAAGTCGATGCCGGTCACACCCGAGGCGCCTACGCCGGTAATGGTCACAGTCTGATGGTTCGCAGGGGTTCCAATCGTCAACTTGTCACCCGTTGAGAAACCGTTTACTGTGCGGACCTTGATGTTGGTCTCCCCCGAGGACGCATTCGCCGAAAGGTTAGTGTGGCCCGCCTGCGTGCCAACGTGGGTGACGGTGACGGTCTCGATCCCGTGACCGACGCTCTCGATGTCCAACCTGATCTTGTCGCCAACCGAGATGTTGGCAACGGACGTCACTTTGATGTTGGTCGCTCCGACAGGCGCGTCTGCGGCCAGGTAGGCTTGCGTGCCCGCTTTACCGACCGCGGTCACCGTGGCGATTTCGTAGCGCTCGATCCCGCTGCCGACCGCCGGATAGGTTGCGCCATAGCCGAGAGCAATCTTCTCGCCGACAGCGAAGCCCGACGCGCTTGTGACTGGCACGTTGGTCGAGCCTATCGGGATGGTGATGACGGGGCCGTCGGGAAGTGGTTGCCACAGCGTCGTATTGGGGCTGGCCGCAGTTCCGATTTTTGCGATTTTGCGGTTCTCGACGTTGGAGCCGGTATCGATGCTGATCGTATCGCCGACCGTCATGCCGGCGGTGCTCCTGACGTGGAGGGTCGTATCGCTCGCGCGCGCCGGAACTGCCAGCCCGGAGTTGGGAAGCCCAAGCAGATAGAAGCCCCCTGGCGCAAGCTTGGTCCCGGCCGGGATCTTGACCGTCGAGAAGATTGCTTGCTGCGTCGGACGCTCGGTCAGAGTCCAGTTGGAGAGATCAACTGCCTTGGCGCCCGCGTTATAAAGCTCGATGAACGAGTCCGTCGAATTCGCGGTAGAACCGGCGCTGATGCGGAACTCGTTAATCTTGATCGGGCTAACGTTCCGCACTTTTTCGGCAGCCGTTTCAGACTGCTTCGCGCCGCTGGTTGTGTTCGTCCATCGCGCACTGGCAACGAGGTCGCCGTTCAACGCAGCCGGTCCAGAGGTGACCTTGAAGGTCGCGCTTACGCTCGCACCCGGCGCAACCGGGTCAGCGAATATCTTCGAGGTCTTTGTCGTGCCCGCAAGAAACGAGGTCCAGTTCCTGCTGGGCACCGAGAGGCTCAACTCGACGCCCGATGCCGACGCGCCCGTGGTGTTGGTGAACGTCACAGTGGTGTCCTGCGACGAACCCGGTGAGAACGTCTGCAATCCTGGTGGAGTGGCCGCAGCAGAGGCCGGTGTCACGCTTACCTGCGGCACGCCGTATGCGGCAGCCACAACGTTGGCCTGCACCAGCTGATCGGTGGCGTCTGCCGGAAAGGTGCCCGCGGCCGTCATTGCGCCTTCGTAGAAGGTTCCCTGGGAGCTATTGCTGTTGTCGCCGCCGTTGCCCAGCAGAATCGCCCCCTGCTTGCGCATCGGGTCATAGGTAGAGTTGACACGCGGCCCGTCAAACATGACCGCCAGCGCGCCCTGCTGCGCATCGCCGCCCATGGAGGTCCAGTGGTGCGGTTCGCCCTTGGCCATCGCCGTCGCGAATCGCCAGGTAATCGTCGGCAGGTTTGCACAGCCCTTCGTTCCATCCGGGTTCACGCAGCCAACCAGATTGTTTTCCTGGTCGGTCATGATCCACGGCCCGGGAGGGTTCCCGTGATACCAGGGCGTAGCGTTGCCGTAGTAGGTGGTTTCCATGGTGCCGTTGTCGTCATCGCGGCTGTCGGTCTCGGCGTTGCCATAATCGAAGCAGCAGCCGTTGTTGAAGTGCAGGCCGTTGATGACCCAGTACTGCCCTTCCGCCTGGTCGTCAACCGCGGTGCCCTTCGGATCGTCGTTGCGAAGACCCATGCCCGGCACGATGAAAACGCCGTAGGCCTTGTGGCCCATGATCGTGATCGGCGCCATGTCGGCGATTGGGAGATTGTTAAACCCGCCCATGGCCGGACCGCTGAATCCGCCGCGCGGCGCCTGGGTTAGATCGTTGTGCTTGGGCGATTGATCGTAGACCCTCGTGATCCAGCAGTAGGTGTTGGCGCAGAATGCGTCCTGCTTCGCCGCATCGGCATATCCGCCTGGGTCGGGGACTGGAAACGCAACCGGCTGGGCAACCCCAATGTTGAGGGTCTTACCGTCCGACTTGCGCAGGAGCTGGTAGAGTGGGCCGCTATAGGACGCATACAGCGCGCGCGTCGTGCTGTGCGCGGCAACGCACGGGTCGCCGGCGGCTGCATAGATGTCACACGGGCCTTGTGGCCTGGGCGGCGCGATTTTGGCCCCCGATCCAGGTGGTTGTGCGATCGTCAACGCGGCGCCCATGAGCGCAAGTGCGAGCATCAGTGCAAGATCGATTCTCGTTTTCATGCCTGTCCTATCTGCGGTGTCTTTTCCCTGGGTCTGGAGTTCTCACAGTTCCGGGAGATGTAATGCAATCCAATCAAAACGGGAAGGCGTGTTGCTGGCGCCAAGCCGCGACGAGGAGGGTTTACAGTGGCCTGTTTCGAGTAAACGATTACCGGGAAAACCATAGGTGCTCTCCTCCAAGGTTGTCAAGACGACCGGTATTGCACGGATCAAGGATGGGCGCGCTCATCCTGCAGGAGTTCGACCCCCCTGGGACACGTTCTTTCATCGCGATAACACGGGTTTGAATCTCGCCGGAGCACTCGGTAATTTGACGATCCCGCGAAAAGCTGCGGTCAGTCGTTTTCCATTTGTGAAGCCTGGCAGCTATTTGTAGGAATGAGACCAGCGCCGCAGCAGGAAGTACTCGTTAATTGGAGCATCGTCGGTGATTGCGGGTGTGCGCGGAGACTGGGCGATGAGCTGCTTCAGGTCGAGTTCGTGGGAGAGAGCAAGCTCGTACTGCCCTTGCGCGGTCTTGGCCGGACCCCATTCAACGAAGTCAGAAGCCGCCGCAGCCGGTATACGCGCAGCTAGTACCGAGCTTGAAGTCACTGGAATTGGATCGTTGCTTGCGAGGAAGTAAATTCCGGCTGCCCGATCGTAATACTGAAATGCCCGTACATACGGAAATGACTGCGTCAGCGACCTCACTGTGGAAGCCTTGATGGCAGGATCGCTTTTGTCATCGAAGAACCACTCCTGCAAAATGCCGCCGGCGCGCAAATGCTTCTTGATCACCTCGTAAAACTCGTGCGAGTACAACAGGCTCGTGCCGGGCGACTGCGGGGGAGGCGGCGGATCAATCACGATGACGTCGTACGTCTCGGTCGAGCCGTCCAGGAAGCGGCGGCCGTCATCCGTGACAAGTCGCGTCAGGGGCGAACTCAGCAACTTTTGCGCATCGGCATGAAAATACCCGAACAGCTTGGGAACGCTCGGGATGAGATCGACCGCCGTGGTGGGAATGCCCCAGGAGAGCATGGAGCGAAAGCCCGTGCCCATGCCGAAGCAGATAATCAGTCCGTTTTTCGGGGGCCTGGTGAGGAATGCGAGCGGCAAGTGGACCATGAACTTGTTGTCTGGGCTCAGAACTGTCATATTGACGCCGTTCACCATCAGCTGGCGCCCAATACCTGTTCCGGTCGCAATCACAGTAGCGGCGTAGTCTCTTCTGACCACGCGAACGGCATACTTGGTCTCATAGTCGTGGCTGACGCTGAAGAGCAGAATTGCAGTGACAGCTGAAACAGCAAAAGTGAGCCTTGTTTTGCGGATTGCCTGAGCAGGTGCCAACTCCGTCGACTTGCGAAATGACGCGAGAGCAGCAATTGCAAACAACGGCAGAGACAGTGCCAGAATCGCCTTGCGCTCTCCGAGCCAGGGCAAAAGCCAGAATCCTGCAACCAGCGGCCCGACAATCGACCCCACAATGTTGACGGCGTATGCCGTTCCGGCACGATCGGGATCTCCCGAGGACCAGGCGTCGACAAGCAATGGCGTCAGGAACCCTGCCATGGCGCAGAAGAATGCAATGACGACGAGACGAAGGCCGGCCGATTCCATTCCTCCTATCGGCAGAAGAGGATCCGCGGCCACCACCGGAAGAATCGCGAACAACGCGAGCAAGCTCCATGCCGAGGCTGTTCCCCCGGGAGGAAGCGCGTGGGCCCTGTTTCGATAACGGCGCGATCCGAGAAGTGTCGCCATCAGGTAGACCACGAGAATGCCTGCAAATGCGTAGACAAACGGTCCGAGGTATGGCGTGAACTCACGGATCCAGACGACCTCCATGCCCATGCTGACCAGTCCGGTGGTGAACAGGAAGATGAGGATTGCGTTCGGCGAAAGTCCATAAAGCCGGGGTGCCGGCGCGTCCGCGCGGATCGACTTCACAATCGGCGCAGCAGGAGCCACTGCGAAGCTCATCACAAAGGCGGACAATGCCAGGACTGCATTGAAACTGCCCGCGACGAAGAGCGTCCCCTGGAACCCCAGCAACTCGATCAGGACGAAAGCTGCTGCCAGGGTGCCGAGCAAGGCGCCCAACACGTTGGCAACGTACAAATAGCTGAACGAACGCTCCGACGAAGGCCGCGCAACCTGTCGAATGGCGGCCATCAGAAGAGGGAACGTGGAGCCCATGCAAGTGCACCAAGGTAAGACAGTGACAGCAATCCAGATTCCGGCCAGCAGATAGTAGCGCCAGCTCTGCCATGCTCCATAGCTTCCCATGTGCAGCAGCAGCTGACGCCCCAATTTCAATTCGAGGGGAACCGCGAGAGACGATATTCCAACGCACAGTTCGGCAATAGAATAGACCCGCAGAGTGCGCGGCACACTCGCGGCAAGGACCCGGCGGGTCAACGCTCCCGCACCCCAGGAGCCCAGGCCCAGGCCGGCCATGAACATCGAAATCACGATCGAGGCGAGAGCCGTGGTAACGCCAAAACTAGCCATGGCCAGCCGCAGCCAGACGATCTCGTAGACTAAGCCGCAAAAGCCGGAGACCACGAAAAAGCCAAAGTACCAGCGCAGATCCGATGTCCGGCCACGGTGTTCGCGAGCGTTCGCTTCACCCGGTTGAAGCAAAACATCCATTTTTGTCCTCACGGCTTGTCGGGATTCTCAATTGTCCCCCACCTAGCCGCGTCGAGGCAGCGCTCGGGGGTGAAATGCATCACCGACGTACCGCGAGAGGTCCTGATGAGAAGGGGCGCTCGGGAGTGTTCCCGATGCGCCCCAGGTTTGGCATCCGCGCTTGGAAGTGCTATTCGGGTAATGCGAGCTGGCCCTCGACACGGAAATGCCCGCTGACACTGGGCGCTGCGGTATCGGGCTGGCCTCCGCCGATGCTGACGGTGTACTCCCCTGGAGCGATGATCGGACTGCCGTCCTCGGTCACCATTCCCAGAGCGCGGTCCTTCAATTCGAAGTGAACCTTCCGGCTCGCTCCCGGGGCAAGATGGATGCGCTGGAATCCGCGCAAAGCGATTTGAGGAGCACCCTTCACCGGAGGGAACTTGAGATAAAGTTGGACGGCCTCATCGCCCTCGACCTTGCCTGTGTTGGTTACGGTGACATCTGCGTCAACAGGTTGCCCCGCAGCCACCGCCTCGGTGGGAACATCGAGGTCGCTGTACTTGAACGTTGTGTAGCTGAGCCCATAGCCAAACGGATAGAGCGGCTTCCCTTTGAAGTACCGATAGGTCCGCCCTTCCATCCCATAATCTTCGAAGTGGGGCAGTTGACTAACGTCCTTGTAGAACGTAACCGGCAGCCGACCCGCAGGATTGTTTTTGCCGCTCAGCGTTTCAGCGACGGCCGCTCCGCCCTCTTCGCCTGGGTACCACGCATCGAGAACGGCGTTGGCATGCTCGTTGATCCAGTTCACAGCCAGGGCGCTGCCATTCAACAAAACTACGGCGAGAGGCTTGCCGGTCGCCGCGACAGATTGCACGAGCGCCTCTTCCGGTTCCGGCAGATCGATGCTGATGCGATCTCCGCCTGAGAATCCTGGGACGGTCACCGGCATCTCTTCTCCTTCGAGCCTGCTGGTAATGCCCACGACTGCAATCACGACGTCGGCGTTCTTCGCCGCAGCAACAGCCTCAGGCGAAGGCGCATCATTCACTTTTTCCCAGATCAGTTGCACGTGCGGCGCGCCAGACATGTTGCCATAGTTGAGGCTGAGCTCCGCCTTCTGTCCTTTCTCAAGGTGAACGCGGCCCGTGGCAGCGTCGGCCTGGTCGCGGGCAAACAACATTGCAGCCTGCTTGCCCTCAATCGACAATCTTCCGAAGCCCACGCCGCGTACTCCGACGAGATAATCGCCCGTATCGGGAGCGGTCAGGAAGCCTGTCCAATGCACGCCAAGGGTTTTCTTTCCGGCAACCTCCGAAGGCAGATTGGTATCGGCGAGGTTGATATTCGTCTCTGTCCGGGTAGCAAGCACCGGCGCGTTGGCTGCGGAGCCCATGCGGAATGTGGCCTCACTGTACTCCGCCTTCAGACCGGGCTTGCCGTCAGGGGTCGTCAACGCGGCGTCGGGAACAGGACTCCCATCGTTGCGCAGGAACTGAGTTCCGGGAATGTAGGTTATCGTCGCGTTCGGGAACTCCGCCTTCAAGCCATCAAGCACCGAGACGCTGTGGGTGGGATTTCCTGCATAATTGCCGAGCAACACCCGGGTTTGATCGGCGAGAGGACCAACGACAGCAATCTTCTTGATGCCAGGTTTCAACGGAAGAATGCCGTCGTTCTTGAGCAAGACCATGGCCTCGTTGGCAAGCTTGCGCGCCAGCGCCCGATGCTCGGCGCTGTCCAGTTCCTTCGGGTCGATCTTCGAGTAGGGAACCATCTCCGGCGGGTCAAACATGCCAAGCTTCATCCGCGCCGTGAACAGGCGAATCAGAGCGGTGTCCAGCGTGCTCTCAGGCAGGTACCCCTGCTGCACGGCATCGATGTAGGCCTTCTCAACTGGTTCGCCATACCTCGAAGTAAAGGTGACGCACTCGTTATCCATGCCGCGAATCACGGAAATGGCCGCGCCCTGCGCCTGGGTTGGGCGGTAGCGATGATTCGCAGCAACATCCCGCACCGCGTCGCAGTCTGAAACCACATACCCTTTGAAACCCCACTTGCCGCGCAACTGATCCTGCAACAGGTACTGGTTGGCGCATGCCGGCTCGCCATTGATCGCGTTGTACGCGCACATCACTGAACCGGCCTTGCCTTCAACAACGGCCGCGCGGAAGGCCGGCTCGTAGGTATCGACCTCGTCGTGTTTGCTCACGTCCACATCGGCAAAGTGCCGCGTCGGCTCGGGGCCGCTGTGCACTGCGTAGTGCTTCGGTGTCGAAATTGCCATGTAGTATTTGGGGTCATCGCCCTGCATGCCGGTGACATAAGCAACCCCCATACGGCCAGTGAGAAATGGATCTTCGCCGTAGGTTTCTTGTCCGCGGCCCCAGCGTGGATCACGAAAGATGTTCAGATTCGGCGACCAGAAATCCAGGCCTCCGCCGATGCCTGTATGCCCGGCGCGCGTATCCTGCACATTTTTGATGCGTCCCTCAATACCAATCTGGATTGCCATGGAGTGGATTCCAGGCGCATCGAACGTCGCAGCCAGGCCGATCGGTTCCGGATACTCGGTGACGCCCTGGTTGATCACACCATGCAGCGCCTCGCTCCACCATTGATAGGCCGGAATATTGAGTCGCGGAACGGCTGCGGAATTGTTCTGCATTTCCGAGGCCTTTTCTGCAAGGGTCATCCGATGCACCAGGTCGGCGGCGCGCTGCTCGGGTGACAGATTTGTGTTCATGTAGGGGAGATTCGCTGTGTCCTGAGCAACTGCTGCCTGCAGCAGTGAACTAAGCAAGAGAGTTCCCATACTCGCGACGGTGCCTGCAAAAATTCGCCTCATGCGGCTTTTCATTATTTGTCTCCAGGTTAGGTTGGCGCCCGTCAGACTTCACTGCCAAGAAGTCCAATGGAGCGCAGAAGTTCATTTGGCTGCGGCTTCGCTTGCTCGTCGCTGCGGGTGTGGTCTCCGCGCCTATTACATGGGCCGGCAGAGGGCGCGGGGAATTCCCTCGGGATAGTAAATCCCTTTTCCAGGGCATGTCCACGGCAGAAGCGATGTTGGATGAATCCGCACTAGACACGGACGTTGGGCAGGCCCGGCAGCTTGAGGCCATTCTTGCGCGCGGTCTCTTGCGCCAGCTCATAGCCCGCATCGGCATGACGCATCACCCCTGTGGCAGGGTCATTGAAGAGTACGCGCCGCAAGCGCTCATCGGCGGCCTCGGTTCCGTCGCACACAATCACAACGCCAGAATGCTGCGAGAAGCCCATGCCGACGCCGCCTCCGTGATGAAGACTCACCCATGTAGCCCCGCCGGCAGTATTCAACAGCGCGTTGAGGAACGGCCAGTCTGAAACCGCGTCGGAGCCATCCTTCATGCCTTCGGTTTCGCGATTCGGGCTGGCCACCGAGCCGGTATCCAGATGATCGCGGCCGATGACGATGGGCGCCTTGAGTTCGCCCGAACGCACCATTTCGTTGAAGGCAAGACCTGCGCGATGACGCTGGCCGAGACCAAGCCAGCAGATGCGCGCGGGAAGCCCCTGAAACTGGATCCGTTCGCGCGCCATGTTGAGCCAGCGATGCACGTGCTCGGCTTCGGGGAAAAGCTCTTTCACCTTGGCGTCGGTCTTGTAGATGTCCTCAGGATCTCCCGAAAGAGCCACCCACCGGAAGGGCCCCTTGCCTTCGCAGAAGAGCGGCCGAATGTACGCGGGAACGAAGCCCGGGAAGGCGAAAGCATTCTTAACGCCCTGATCGAGAGCGACTTGGCGAATGTTGTTTCCGTAGTCGACGGTGGGAATTCCCATCTCATGAAATGCGAGCATAGCCCGCACGTGGGCTGCACATCCTTGCGCGGCGGCCTGCCGCAACTCGGCGTGCTGTGCGGTATTTTTTGCGGCCTGCTTCCAATGCTCGACCGTCCAGCCCACCGGCAGATAGCCGTTAATCAGATCGTGCGCGGATGTCTGATCCGTGACCAGATCGGGACGCATGCCCCCGGCTTGCGCGCGCCGAACCAACTCCGGAAGAATCTCAGCCGCGTTGCCGAGCAGGCCGATGGAGACCGCCTCCCTCTGCTCGCAGTGATGCTTGATCAGGCCCAGCGCGTCATCGAGGTCGCGGGCCTGCTTGTCGAGATAGCGCGAACGGAGACGGAAGTCGATGCGCGACTGCTGGCACTCGATATTCAATGAAGCCGCCCCGGCGAACGTAGCAGCCAGCGGCTGTGCGCCGCCCATGCCCCCGAGCCCAGCCGTGAGAATCCAGCGACCGCGCAGGTTGCCACCATAGTGCTGCCGGCCCGCTTCGGCGAAGGTCTCGTAGGTTCCCTGCACGATGCCCTGCGAGCCAATGTAGATCCAGCTGCCCGCAGTCATCTGGCCATACATCATCAGACCCTTGCGGTCGAGTTCGTGAAAGTGCTGCCAGTTAGCCCATGCGGGGACCAGATTGGAATTTGCGATCAGCACCCGTGGCGCATCGACGTGGGTCTGGAAGACGCCAACTGGCTTGCCTGACTGCACCAGCAACGTCTCGTCGGGATCCAGATTCTTGAGGCACTCGAGAATCGCGTCGAAACATTGCCAGTTCCGCGCGGCCCGCCCAATTCCTCCGTAGACGACCAGGCTCTCGGGAGCTTCTGCCACTTCGCTGTCGAGGTTGTTCTGGATCATGCGATAGGCGGCTTCGATCAACCAGTTCTTGCAGGTAAGTCGCGACCCGCGCGGTGCCTTGATCTTGCGGCCCGGATCAAAGCGCGGTTCGACGGCATCTTTCGCCGAGTCTGCAGTGCCAGGCAAATCAATTGACGACATGGATGCTTCCTTTTCAGCCAGGTCCCCGGCGGCCCAACGGACACAAGTTGCCCGGTCGGAGAAAAGCCGACCGTTTCACGAGGCGTACCGACGCTGACAGCCACCGGATCGGCGACGCCGGTCTCTTGGCCTAGCTTTACGATAACGCCCTGGGGACTGCGGACGCTCCGCGGGCTGCCCAATTTTCAAGAGCGCGAACAAAGAGAGAATTCGTCGGCGAGGGAGCGCGCGGATGCGGAGCACAGGGATCAATCAACGCCATCGCGGCATGCGGATGGCGAGCCCGATTCTTGCGTCCTGGTGGGGGGAGCGAGGCCTTCTCGCAGGGGCGCAGGGAGGAGTTTCTATCGCCTGGGGGGGAATAGGCTTTACAGGCTGCTTCCTAGGTCGCTGCTGAGGGTGGCGAATGCGGTGTTGATTTCGGTAGCCAGCCCCTGCAGCGCGGTGATGGCTCCAAAAGCGATGAGAGCCACAACGAGCGCGTATTCGACCAGATCCTGGCCCTCTTGGTGTGCCAGAAAAGCTTCGAACTTGGAATACGACTTGAGCATTAGATGACGCATTTCCTGTATCTCCTTTCGCGAGAAATGTGGCTATTTCCGGACCTAACCGAAAAATTGGGCGGAGCCAGATCGTACTGGAACCAACATGCAAAACTCCCGCCAATTCCGAGAAATTGCCCATCCATTCGTTCCACTTTCGCGCGAAACAGTCACCTCCTTGACATGTCTTTCGGAACTTCAGGCCGAGTTACCTGCACCCGCGCCAGCGAAGGCAGAGCGCGAGGGCCCCCATTTGACGTGCACCGAGCATCGAGTCTAGAACGTTGGTTGACCGCAGAGGAGTATTCCGTGAAAACGCCACTGACGCGCCGCGCCTTTATTGCTTCCACCGCCGCATCCATGATCTCGCCCGCTCTTGCCCATGCTCGAAGCGCGAATGGAGGCCTGCTTGACCTGTTCGGCGACGACCTAAAAGGCGCTGAAGCCAGAACAGATGCCTGGAAGGACGCCGGCGTGGTCGATGTCTCTCGCTCGCCCTTTGCGAAGCTGAGACCCGTTCCGGTACGCGCCGTTGTGATCGAAGAGGGTTTTTGGTCGAGCCGCCGACAAACCAACCTGGCCAGCAGCATTCCCAGCATGCGCGACCAGCTGGTTGCGCACGGGCGCATGGATAACTTTCTGCGCCTCGAAGCTAAATCCTCCGCGCCGCAAAAGGGGCCGGTGTACTCGGACTCGGACATCTATAAGTGGACAGAGGCCGTCGGTCTGGCACTCCAGTCAGGGGATCAGCCGGAATTGCGCGCCACGACGGAGTCGATGATCCGCGACGTGGTTGCAGCGCAGGAGCCGGGCGGCTATTTGGATACGTACTACCAGGGCGACCGCGCTCACCTGCGCATGGAATATGACGTGCAGACGTCGGGCCACGAACTCTATTGCCTCGGCCACCTGCTGCAGGGCGCCATTGCCTACTACAGGGCCACAGGCGACCGCACGCTGCTGGATGCCGGCATCCGTTGCGTCGATGACTTCCTGATTCCAAACTACGGGCCCGAGAAGACAAAAAAAGGCATCGTGGCAGGGCATCCCGAGATCGAGATGTCCCTGATCGAACTCTACCGGACGACCGGGAAGCGCGCATACGTTGACCTGGCCGGCTACATTCTTCAAGGCGATGACAGGATTCCGCTGCGGCCGGGACAAATCACGTATATGTTCTGCGGCGTGCCCTTCACTTCGCGGACAAAGCTGGAAGGACATGCAGTGCGCGCCATGTATGCGTGCTGCGGCGCAACGGACTACTACCTTGAAACCGGCGATCCAGCCTACTGGAAAACTCTGAACAGGCTATGGAACGATCTGACAGAGCACCAGCTCTATGTAACAGGGGGCGTGGGCGCGCGCGAGGCAGGCGAGGCCTTTGGAGATCCGTACGAACTTCCCAATGCGACTGCCTACGGGGAGAGCTGCGCTGCGATCGGCAACATGATGTGGAACTGGCGCATGCTTGCCGCGTCAGGCGAGGCCAAGTTTACCGACGTGATCGAACGTTCGCTCTACAACGGAATCAACTCGGGGATGTCGCTGGACGGAAAGACGTATTGCTATCGCAATCCTCTGGCATGGGATCCATCGGGCGATTGGCGCGACTTCGAAGATCCTGAGGGGAAGATTCGCAATCCCTGGTACGACACAACCTGCTGCCCGCCAAATATCGAACGGACCTTCGCTGCGCTCCCGGGATACTTCTACAGCACCAGCAATGAAGGCCTTTACGTCCATCTTTATGACAACTCGACAATGAACTGGCGGCTGCACGATGGTACAGGATTGCGGGTCCAGCAGGAGACGCACTATCCCTGGTCGGGCACGGTGAAGCTGACCGTTTCGCCGGCGACGCCCGCGGATTTCGCGGTCTTTGTGCGGATTCCTGGATGGTCGCGGGAGAGCGTCGTAACTGTAAACGGCAAGCCGGTAAGTGGCGCGAGCCCCGGTGCGTATCTGCGGATTGAGCGACGCTGGTCAGCGAATGACATCATCGAACTGAAATTTGACATGAGCACGCAAATGGTGAGGGCCAATGCGGCCGTCGTTGAGGACCGGGGCCGGGTCGCATTCCAGCGCGGGCCCATCGTGTTCTGTATGGAACACCTGGATCAACCGGATCGCGAGAAGGTGAAGAGCCTGGTGGGCTTTGCCGCGAAATCCGATGCAGTAACGACCGCTCGCTTTGAGTCCAAGCTGCTGGGCGGCGTGATGGTGCTCGAGCATCCAGCAACTCTGGACCCCGCGGCCGGCCGCACCGGGCTCTATGTTGCCGACGAGAAGCCTGGCGGCAGCGCGGTGCCGAGCACCTTGCGCCTGATTCCCTATTACGCATGGGCCAACCGCGCCTCCTCGGCAATGCAGGTGTGGATTCCGGAAACGAAGGCTTAGCGCCCAATGCGTTCCGACAGGGGAACAGCGATGAAAGCGGGACAGTCTTCAGGCCCTTGCATCGACGCGCCCACCCAGGCATCTAAGAGGACATGAGCTTGCCTGTTTCGGTACTGGATCTTGTTGGCATGCACCCGGGAGAAACGGCCGGCCCGGCCATCGCCCGGTCAGTGGATTTAGCGCGGCACGCAGAGGAGTGGGGCTTCCGGCGCTTCTGGCTGGCCGAGCATCACTCCATTGAAGGCCTGGCCTGCTCAGCAACAGCTTTGCTGATTGAGCATGTGGCAAACTCGACGCGGACGATCCGTGTGGGCAGCGGCGGCGTGATGCTGCCGAACCATGCGCCTCTCGTGGTAGCCGAGCAGTTCGGCACGCTCGAAGCGATGCATCCGGGCCGAATCGATCTGGGACTGGGGCGGGCGCCGGGCGGCGATTTCCTCACCATGCGTGCCCTGCGCCGCGACCTGCGCCAGACCGGCGACGACTTTCCCGAGCTGCTCGAGGAATTGCGAGCCTATCTTGGTCCGGAAAAGCCGGGACAGGTCGTCAAGGCCATCCCCGGCAAAGGCAGCAACGTGCCGATCACGCTGCTGGGGTCAAGCGACTTCAGCGCTCGGCTTGCAGCGGGTCTCGGGTTGCCCTTCGCGTTCGCGGCGCACTTTGCGCCCGACCTTCTCGAAGCGGCTTCGCAGCTTTACCGGGAAAATTTTTGCCCCAGCGAGACTCTGCAGTCTCCGTGGCTGATGGTGGCGGTGCAGGTGATTGCGGCTGAGACCGACGCCGAAGCGCGGCATCTCTTCACGACCCCGCAGCAGCGCTTTCTGCGGCTGATTCGCAACCAGCCCGTCGAGCTGCTTCCGCCGGTCGATTCGATGGACGCGGTGTGGAGCGACTGGGAACGGACGCTGGTCGAGAACAAGCTGCGTGCAGCAATCGTGGGCTCAGAGGACACCGTGCAAGCAGGACTTGAGCGGCTGATTGCGATGACGGGAGCTGATGAAGTCATCGTCGTGACCGACACATGGGATCATGCGGCTCGCCTCGAATCGTACCGGCGTGTGGCCCAGGTCGCGGCCCGAATCGAGGCGAGAAACACGGCAGTTGCAGCCGGAGAGACACGATAGACGAAGCGGCTGAGAAACTCAAAGCCAGCGGCTATACTTGACGGGCGCTCCGGAACGAGCGAGAGGAGATGCCTTGCGAGTCGGACTCTTCACGCGTGAGTACCCCCCTCAGGTCTACGGCGGAGCCGGCGTCCACGTGGATTACCTGAGCCGCGAGTTAGCCAAGCAGATCGATGTGGAGGTCCACTGCTGGGGGTCGCAACACAGCGATCTGGGTCGCCTGCACGTGCGTGGATCAGAACCGTGGCCCGAGATTTCGAATGGCACCGAAGGAAAATTCAAAGGCGCGCTTGAAGCGTTCAGCCTGAACCTGACCCAGATCAAGGCGCTTCAAAACATCGACGTGGTCCACACGCACACCTGGTACGTCTCGATGGCCGGGTATCTTGCAAAGAAGCTCTATGGCATGCCGTTTGTGCTGACGACACATTCCCTCGAACCGCTGCGCGCGTGGAAGGCTGAGCAACTGGGCAGCGGGTACGCAATGAGTTCGTGGATGGAGCGCACCGCGATCCTGGACGCGGACGCGATTATCGCCGTTTCGCAGGGAACGAAGACGGACATTCTGCGCGCCTACCCCGGTGTCGATCCTGACCGGATTCATGTCATCTACAACGGTATCGATCTGGCCGAATACCAGAAGACGGACGACACAACCGCGCTGACCGCCTATGGCGTGGACGTTTCTGTCCCCTACATCCTGTTTGTCGGCCGCATCACCCGGCAGAAAGGCGTGACGCACCTTGTGGACGCAATCCGTCACCTGCCGTCCGAGACGCAGGTCGTGCTGTGCGCCGGTGCGCCTGACACGCCCGAAATTGCCGCCGAGTTGCGCGAGAAGGTGAAGGTTGCCCGGCACAACCATCCGCGCATCGTGTGGATCGAAAAGATGGTGACGCGCCAGGAAACGATCCAGCTCTACAGCCATGCGCGCGTCTTTTGCTGCCCCTCGGTCTACGAGCCGTTCGGCATCATCAACCTCGAAGCCATGGCCTGCCGCGCGCCAGTGGTTGCGAGCGCCACAGGCGGCATCAAAGAAGTCGTTGTCGACGGAGAAACCGGCTACCTGGTGCCTTTCGACCAGGATCCCGTGACCAGCTTTCCCCGCGATCCCGAGACCTTTGCGCGGGATCTGGCTGGGCGCCTGATGCAATTGTTGAACAATCCGCAACGATGCGAGCAATTCGGCGAAGCTGGACGGCGGCGCGTGGAAGAGACCTTCAGCTGGACAGCCATCGCACATCAAACCATTGACCTGTATCAGAGCCTCATTGACCAGCGAAAACCGGCGATCCGCTGAGAACGAGAACTGCCTTCCGTACGACGAGGCAATCCGAAACCAATGGAAGAACGATGAAGCTAAGTGAATTCGAGGGACGCAGACGGGTTGTGATTGAAGGCATTACGCCGCAAGTGGATGGCGGCCGATTTCCAGCCAAGCGCACAGTGGGCGATCAGGTTCGCGTGGAAGCCGACATTTTTACCGACGGCCACGATGCCATCGCAGCCGCTCTGCTGGCACATCGTGAAGGGTCGGACGACTGGACCGAGATTCCAATGCAGCCGCTGGTGAACGATCGCTGGTTCGCAACCTTCGGCGTGAGCGAGCTGGGGCGTTACGAATTCAAGGTGCAGGGATGGGTGGACCACTTTGAGACTTGGCGGCGCGACCTGTTGAAGCGTATTGCGGCCGAAAGTGACACGCTCGTCGATTACCTGATTGGGGCTGATTTGGTGGCTGCTGCGGCGGCGCGGGCCACGGGTGCGGATCGTAAGAGACTGGTCGAGCATGAACAGGTGCTACGGGCAGGCGCCACGCCGGCGGCACTGCGCACGCTGGCCACGGATCCCAAGCTGCACGAGTTGGCCCTGCGTTCTCCCGGCAAACAGTTCGCTACGGAATCGGATTCCGAGCTGCATATCGTTGTCGATCCGGTGCGTGCGCGATTCAGCTCCTGGTACGAATTCTTTCCGCGCTCAACCGCGAAGAATCCCGGGGAACACGGCACATTCGCCGATTGCGAGAAGCGGCTCGAGTATGCAGCTGCCATGGGCTTCAACGTCGTCTATCTGCCGCCGATTCATCCCATCGGACGCACCTTTCGCAAGGGCCGCAACAATTCTCCCGAGGCTCAGGACGGCGATCATGGAAGCCCGTGGGCCATCGGCGCGAAAGAAGGCGGCCACAAATCGATTCACAGCGAACTTGGAACGGTCGATGATTTCAAGCGCTTTGTGGCCAGGGCTAAGCAGCTGGACCTCTCCGTCGCGCTCGACATTGCGTTTCAGGTCGCGCCCGATCATCCGTATGTGCGCGACCACGAGTCGTGGTTCCGCAAGCGGCCCGACGGAACGATCCAGTACGCCGAGAATCCTCCGAAGAAATATCAGGACATCTATCCGTTCGATTTCGAGAGCGAAGACTGGCCCGGCATGTGGGAAGAGCTGAAGAGCGTCTTTCTTTACTGGATTGACCTGGGCGTCACGATCTTCCGCGTCGACAATCCGCACACCAAGGCGTTTCCTTTCTGGGAGTGGGTGATTGCAGAGATCAAGCGCGATCATCCGGAAGTGTTCTTTCTGGCCGAAGCCTTCACTCGGCCGAAGATCATGTACCGTCTCGCCAAGCTCGGATTCGGCCAGTCGTACACATACTTCCCGTGGCGCAACGGCAAGCAGGAGATCACGGCCTACTTGACGGAGCTGACGCAGACGCCGGTGCGGGAGTTCTTCCGCCCCAACCAATGGCCCAACACGCCCGACATTCTCACCGAGTTTCTGCAGATGGACGGGCGGCCCGCATTCGCGATTCGCCTTCTGCTGGCGGCTACACTCGGGGCCAACTATGGCATCTATGGGCCTGCCTTTGAGCTGCTGGAAAACAAGCCGGTCCGCCACGGCAGCGAGGAATATCTCGACTCGGAGAAATACGAGATTCGGCATTGGGACCTGGAGCGGCCCGACAGCCTGCGCCCGCTGATCACGCGCGTCAACGAGATCCGCAACACCAATCCAGCGCTGCAGAATGACTGGTCGCTGCGATTCCACTACTGCGAGAACGATCAGCTGATCTGCTATACAAAGGAATCGGACGATCGCTCGAATCTGCTCCTGACGGTCGTCAATCTCGATCCGCATCATACGCAGAGCGGGTTTGTGACCCTGCCGTTGGAGGAACTGGAGATCCCCGAGGACCGAAGCTTCGAGGCGGAAGATCTGCTGAGCGGAGAACGCTATCTTTGGCACGGCTCACGGAACTACGTGGAATTGAATCCTGCGCAGAGGTCCGGACACATTCTGAAGATTCATCGGCGTCTCAAAGTCGAGACGGATTTCGAGTACTTTCTCTAGATCCTTTGCGGCACTTTCGCACGTTTGGCATTGCGGGCGAAAATCATTGTCTTGGCGGATGCGAGCAACTTGAGAACTGAAGCCGTCTGTGTCAAGTTGACTGAAGTGCAGAACCTTTGCCGCAACTGCCCGATGCTGCCCTCAAACGACGCATCGAACCTCCCTGGAGACCTACCGCGTGAAGAAGCTGGCAAGCGCCACCGATCCGCTCTGGTACAAAGACGCGATCATCTACGAGCTGCACGTGCGCGCCTTCGCCGACTCCAACGGCGACGGCATCGGCGACTTTCCCGGCCTGCTCTCAAGGCTCGATTATCTGCAGGACCTCGGCGTCACCTGCATCTGGCTGCTGCCCTTCTTCCCTTCTCCGCTGCGCGATGACGGCTACGACATTGCAAACTATGTCGATGTGAATCCCTCCTACGGCACGCTGAGCGACTTCAAGCGCTTCCTCGATGCGGCGCACCAGCGCAACATGCAGGTGATGATCGAGCTGGTCATCAATCACACCAGCGATCAGCATCCGTGGTTCAAGGCGGCGCGGCTTGCGCCTCCGGGCTCGCCGCAGCGCGACATGTATGTCTGGTCCGATACCGACCAGCTCTACAAAGACGCGCGCATCATCTTTACCGACACGGAAAAATCGAACTGGACCTGGGATGAAACCGCGAAGGCTTACTACTGGCATCGCTTCTTTTCGCATCAGCCGGATCTCAACTTCGACAATCCGCTGGTGATGGAAGAGGTGCTGAAGGCCATGCGCTTCTGGCTCGACATGGGCGTGGACGCGCTGCGCATGGATGCGATTCCCTATCTCTGTGAGCGCGACGGCACCTCCTGCGAGAACCTGCCCGAGACACACGCGGTCATCAAGAAGATCCGCGCCGCGATCGACGCGGACTATGCCAACCGCCTCATTCTTGCCGAAGCCAACCAGTGGCCGGCCGATGTGCGTCCCTACTTCGGCGATGGCGACGAGTGCCACATGGCCTTTCACTTTCCGCTGATGCCGCGCATCTACATGGCGCTGCGCCAGGAAGATCGCCTGCCGATTACCGACATCATGGCGCAGACGCCGCCGATTCCCGACAGCTGCCAGTGGGGACTGTTTCTGCGCAATCACGACGAGCTGACGCTGGAGATGGTGACCGACGACGAGCGCGACTACATGTACTTCGCCTACTCGGCCGATCCGCGCATGCGCGTCAACGTCGGCATTCGCCGCCGGCTCGCGCCGCTGGTCGACAACAATCGCCGCCGCATCGAGCTGCTGAATTCGCTGCTGCTCAGCTTTCCGGGAACGCCGATTCTCTATTACGGCGACGAGATCGGCATGGGCGACAACATCTATCTCGGCGACCGCAACGGCGTGCGCACGCCGATGCAGTGGACCTCGGACCGCAATGCCGGCTTTTCGCAGCTGCGATCCCGCGCGGCTCTACTTCCCGGTCATCATGGACCCGATCTACGGATACCAGGTGGTGAATGTCGAGGCGCAGCTCAGCGATCAGTCGAGCCTGCTGCACTGGACGCGCAACATGATCGCGCTGCGCAAGCTGTTCCAGGTCTTCGGCCGCGGAACGCTCACTTTTCTCAATCCGGCAAATCGCAAGATCCTGGCGTATCTGCGCGACCTCGAACGCGGCGACGGCTCGCACGAGACGGTGCTCTGCGTTGCGAACCTCAGCCGCTTCGCGCAGCCGGTTTCGCTCGATCTTGCGCCCTTCGCGGGCATGGAGCCGGTGGAGATGCTGGGCTATGTGCCGTTCCCCACGATCACCGAGGCCCCCTACGCGCTCACTCTGGCGCCGTATTCGTTTCTGTGGCTCGAACTCCAACCGGTGAGCCAGGCGGTCGAAACGCTTTCGACCCCCGCGATCGAAACAGATTCCGATGCCTTCGACGAAACGACCGAAGCCATGCATCTGTTGACCCACGGCTGGTCAACATGGGTGGCCGGACCGGGTGCCTCCCTGCTTACAGATTCGCTGGCCGAGTGGCTGCCACGGCAACGGTGGTTTGGCGCAAAAGCGCGAACCATCCAGTCCGTACGAATTCTGGACTGGGTTGAAGTTCCGACGCAGCGAAGTCTCGATGAAAAAACGTACCCGGCTTCGAGCCTTGCAGCGAGCAGTCCGGTTCCTCCCGCCCTCCTTTTTGCTGAGATTCAGTACACCTCGGGCCCCAGCGATTTCTATCAACTTCCGTTAGCGGTCAGCAGCGGAATAGAGGCGGACGACGCGGTTGCGCACGATTTGCAGAGCGTTGTGATGGCCCTCACTACTTCTGCAGGAACCGTCGTTTGGCAGGATGCAACACTTCGCGAGGAGATGCGCCAGGCTCTGCTTTCTCTCATCGAGCAGAACGCGACATTGGCGATGTCGACCGCGCGCCTCGCCACAATAAAGGATCCTGCGACTTCAGATGCCTTGGCCTCCGCGGCTCATAACGAACCTGCACAACACGAACCGAACCCGCATCCAGTTCCTGACGCACCGGTCGCTCCCGTCCCTATCCACGTGCAACCAGGAGAAGCGGCCGCCCCGCCGCGGTCCGCCCCGCCGGCATCGTCTGCTGCACAGCGCATGCAAACGCGCGAATCGCCCTCCGCCGGAAACCCCGCCCCGCAAACGGGCAGGCTCGACGCGCATGCCTCCTCTCTTCTCAACCAGGCGCAACCCGGCCCGCACCCTGAGTCTCGTGTTGGCACGGCGGAGCAATCAAACACCTCGATCCTGTACGGGCATACACTCATCCTTAAGTTGTTTCGCCGCTTACAGCCGGGCGAAAATCCCGACGTCGAGATCGGACGGTTCCTTACCGAAGTTGCCCATTTTCCGCACATCGCCCCCTTCCTCGGCGAAATCACGATCACCAACGCGGCAGGGAACGCCATCACCACGGCCCTGCTACAAAATCTGCTGGCAAACCATGGCAATGGCTGGGACTGGTTCCTCGATCAGATTGCGGAGTTCTTCCGATCCGTTGCGCAAGTGCCTGCGCCACCCGAAACATCACAACCCACGCTGTTGAACCTGCAAAGGCCGGGACCGTCCGTTTGCCAACATATGGAAGCCTCGTTGGAAGCCGCTGCTCTGCTAGGCCGTCGCACCGCGGAGTTGCATCTTGCGCTTGCGACGCCGACCCAGGATCAAGCTTTCTGTGCCGAGCGCTTTCAGGCGTCGGACCTCGAGCAGGACGCCCAGCGTGTGCGAACCCAATTGATGCAGGCGATCGAAGCGCTTAAATCGGAATTCTCCAATCTGGATGAAGCAACTGCGGACCTTGCGGTTCTGCTACTGTCGCGCCGGCAGCAGCTGCTGTCCCGCGCGCTTGAGCTCACTCGTCTCAAAGCAGGTGGCAAGCGGATTCGCATTCACGGGGATTACCACCTGGGCCAGACTCTGCGCACCGCAGCCGCCAAAGCGGAATCCCAAGGCTCTTCGGGCGATTTCGTAATTCTCGACTTTGAAGGAGAACCCGCGCGCACCCTGGCCGAGCGCCGTCAAAAGCAATCCCCGCTTAAGGACGTGGCCGGCATGCTTCGGTCTTTCTCCTACGCCGCTTATACCGGATCGGATCGCTTCCTGGGCGCCACGCCAGGAGCCGATTCCGCACATCTCGGCGCGTGGGCCCGCTGCTGGGAGCATTCTGTCGCGAGCGAGTTTCTGCGGTCGTACACTGAGGTCATCGGGGCAAAGCCGGATCTTTTGCCGCCCCTGGAACAGGCGCAGACGCTGCTCAGCGTGTACATGCTCGAAAAAGCGCTCTACGAACTGATGTATGAATTGAACAACCGGCCGCAGTGGCTGCGCATTCCTTTTGCGGGCATTCTGGATCTATAGAATTGCCGGGTCAACTGAACGCAACAATGGCGACAGCAAATTCCATGATCGAAGCAAGCCTCGCTCCCGCAAAGTCAAGCGGAAGCCTGCTTGTGCTGTTGCCCGGCGCGCCGCAGGCACAGATTGAAGCGGTTGTCGACGGTCTCACCGCCTCGCTCCCAGCGGAGGGTCTGTTGATCGCGGTGCCCGAAGAACCCGCATCGCCCCGCCCACCCAACGTCCAATACATCGAGCTTCCCCAGACCAAGCCCTCGTGGACGCTGACCGCCGGAGACTTTGCAAGCGCCCATCAGTTGACACAGAAACACAATCCGCGCGCAATTCTGATCCTCGGGCAGGAAGCAGGCTCGCTTTCTGCCGCAGGCTTGAGCGGCCTCGCCAACGCAGTATTGGAGGGAACCCTCGATCTCGCGCTCCCGTGCTATCTGCTTCCGCCGCGCGCTGGTCTCGTGAACTCGTCGATCCTCTATCCCTTGAGCCGGGCCCTCTTCGCAACCCGGGCGCGCTTCCCTCTCGGCGTGGATCTCGGCCTGTCGCCGCGCATGGCCGAGCGCCTCGGCGCCGCCGCCCAACGTTTTGTCGCGCTGAACCAGAGCGAGGTACCTCTGTGGGTCGTCAGCGAGGCCATGGTCGCCGGCCTGAAGATCGATGAAGTCGAAGTCGGCTCACGCGATCTGCCTCAGCCCACCGAACCTGATTTGAATACGATTCTTCCCTACGTGACCGGCTCACTTTTTGCCGACATTGAAACGAAAGCCGCTTTCTGGCAGCGTGCGCGCGTTTCACCGCCCGCCCGCAAACGTGTCTCGCTCGCGCCGGCCGCAGCAGCTACAGACGCATCGGCCGAGGTCACTTCGATGCTCCAGGGATTTCGGCTCGCTTACACCAATCTGCGCGAAATCTGGGGACTGGTTTTGCCGCCGCAAACAATGCTGGGGCTCAAACGCCTTTCGCTAATCGACGGCCCGGCGTTCCGGATGCCCGAGGATCTTTGGGCGCGCATCGTATTCGACTTCCTCATCGCCTATCGGCTGCGCACGCTGAACCGCGGCCATCTGCTCGGCGCGCTCATTCCGCTCTACCTTGCCTGGGTCGCCAGCCACATCAACGTCATTGGGGCCGGTGAAGATCCCGAACGTCACATTGACACGCACGCCGCGGCCTTCGAAGCCGAGA
The DNA here is from genome assembly GCA_963760475.1 of uncultured Acidobacteriaceae bacterium. Taxonomy (GTDB): domain Bacteria; phylum Acidobacteriota; class Terriglobia; order Terriglobales; family Acidobacteriaceae; genus Telmatobacter. The sequence continues at coordinate 186,716 of CAVXDG010000017.1, forward strand.
AGGCCTATCTCGTGGCCCGTTGGCGCTGGCCCGATCGCTTTAACCCGTGACCACCCGTCGTTCCTTGCGCGTTTGCATCCTCGCAAACGGGCAGGAAAAGAGTTCAAGGAGTGAATCCAATGTTCAACGTCCTTGCCATGATGATCCAGGCGCAGGTGCCCGACAGCAGGCCGCTTTACACAGACAATGCAAGCATCCTTCATCACATGTCGGATGCGCTCCATCAGTCGCTTTATCGCGTGCTGTCGTTGCTCATTGCGGTGCTGCCGGGAATTCTCGCGTTCTTTGTCGCGCTCGCGGTTTTCACTGTAATTGGGATGTTGATTTCGGCCGTCCTGCGCCGCGCTCTCGGGTGGATTCGTTTTGACGATCGGCTGACGCAGTATCGTGGCGCTGGGGACTGGGCACCCACAAATTCGCCCACCGCCATCGTGGCGCGCGGATCCTTCTGGGCGTGCGTGCTCCTCGGCCTCATCATCGGCGTGTCCGCATTCGACGCCTCCTACGCTACGGCTGCTTCGCTTCCCATCTCGCTCGTGCCGTATCTTACCCATGCGGTCGGCGCAATTCTTCTTCTGATTGCCGGCACGCTCGTGGCGCGATTCCTGGCGCGATCGGTTCTCATCGGCGCCGTGAATGCGCAATTGCAGTACGCACGTTTCCTCTCCCTTGGCGTCAAATGGCTCGTCCTGGTCCTCACCATGGCCATGATCCTCGAACATCTTGAAGTCGGGGGCGTCGTTGTCGAGCTTGCTTTTGGCATTCTCTTTGGCGGGATCGTGCTGACGCTTTCGCTCGCCATCGGGCTCGGCTCCCGCGACCTGGTCAGCCGCTCCCTCGAGAGTCACGTGGAACGCTCAACTGAGCGCAGTCCCGATGCGCCTCCTCCGAGCCCCAGTGGCCCCGGGGAGACTCTGCGCCATTTTTGAACGCATTGGGCCATATGGCTTTGCGGCCAATCCGAGATCCATACAAAGGGAGACTGGTTGGATTCGGCCCCTCCCCGAATCCAAAACCCCTTGGCAACGGCTTCATCTGCGTGCGACTATGGAGCTCTGCGCATCTCTTCCCTGTTGGATATGCGCGGTTCATATCCCCCTTTGGTGAGTTACTTTGAATGCTCCCGCAGCGCGGGTGCACGAGATGACACTCTACAAGAATGGCTCTTGAGTGAGTCGCGCAAGCGCATAAATGCGGGTCTTGTTGAACGGGTTCGGCCAGGGGGGGTCGGATGAATCGGTTCATACGTTCGATCGTCATCGTTTTAGCTGGAGTGTATCTGGGTTCACCCGGGATGGGCCTTCCTGGGCTTCCAGAAGGGCCGGGCTTTGGAACGCCGAAGACGAAAGTCTATCTGCAGCGGAAGCTTCCGGCTCTTGTGCATTTGAGCGCAGGCTCTTTCAGAGTGAAGGTTTCGGGGCGCGAAAATCAGGTCGACTTGTCCCGTGATTTAGGCGCGCAGCTTGAAACGGAGCTGATGAAAGACGACCCGCATCTTCGAGCCGATGAGATCAACCCGTCCATTGTCATTTCCTGCCAGATTACCGATTACTCTCATCCGCAACCGACGGTAACGCAAAGACCAAATCTCGCTGCCGGCAAAAATGGACCGAAGACGCTGCCCTACCTGCGCGTCACCGGCGCGCTGAGTGTGGCATTTCAGGCGCGAGCCGGAAGCCAGACGCTGGCTTCGAATAACATCACCGCAAAATACGATGAGGAGTTCGACAGCGCGGGCAACAACGCCTCCCACGGCGTGATGGGAACCATGTCGAGCGCATGGCATCGGATCACGGGCGGCGCCGGCAGCGAAGATCTGAATCCGCCCACTGAAGCGGAGCTGCGCTCGAAGCTGTTGACTCAGGCCGTGCACCAGATTGCCCAGCATCTTGCCAACACCAACGAAACCATCGAGGTCTATCTCGCCAAAGGCAAGAAGCCTCTCGACCAAGGCAATAAGCAGGCCCAGGCCGGCCTTTGGCAGCGTGCCCTTGAGACCTATGAGACGGCGCCGCAGATGGTCAAGCCGACCGATGACGCCTATCGGCTTTATGACATCGGCGTTGCCTACGAGGCGCTGGCGTATGCAGCCGAGGATGAAAAGTCAGCAATGAAGTTCCTCGACGAGGCAGCAATCCATTACGGCAAGGCGATCGATGCGAAGCCCGCCGAAAAATACTTCATCGAGCCGCAGAAGCGAATTGAAACTGCAATCGCACACTACAAGGAGTTGCAGGAGCAGAGGCGGCCGAAGGTTGTGGCGGCCGAAGCAGTGTCGGTATCCAAACCAGCCGCGGTCACAGCCCAGGCAAAAGGGCTGACCAACGCTCAGGTGGTTGCCATGGTGAAATCCGGAATGGAGGACGACACGATTATTCAAGCGGTGCGAGCGGCCAAGGCCGCGAGCTTCGACCTGAGTTCGGAGGCACAGCAGCAATTGGCGAGCAACGGCGTGAGTTCGCCGGTCATCGCTGCCATGAGAGCGCGGGCCATACGCAAATCCGTGACCGCAAAATGAGACTGCCCCACGCCTGCGCGCTTGCAGCCGCGATCGCTCTCTTCAGCCCACTTCGAGCCAGCTGCCAGGATGCCCGCTGCGGCGCCGGCAAAGATCTGGTCGTGCAGGCCCTGGAGCGCATTTCTCCGCAGGCCAACCAGAGTGCGTTTGAAGACGCCTTGCAACTGCTGAAGCACGCCGTGTCGGAGTGCGGCGAACTTGGCGATGCCTGGTACTACCGCAGCCTCGTGGAGCAGAAACTGGGCCACGATTCGTTGGCAAAATACGCCTTGGATAAAGCCCGCTTTCTCGGCTCCGAAGCGATGCAGGAGCAGCTGAATCCTCTCCTCCTGGCAACGCCCTCCGCGCGCGGAATCACGGCGGAGCCAGAGGCAGGACCTGCCCCAGTCCCGGTTGCGGCAAAGCCGGGACCCGTCCAGCAAAAATGGGCCCTCGTCATTGGGATCAGCCAATTCACCGACGACAGTATTCCGCGCCTGCGCTACACAACTGCCGACGCCAATGCTTTTGCCGACGAACTCAAAGATCCGGCCATCGGCCGGTTTCCCCAGGCAAACGTCCACCTGCTCACCGACGAACAAGCCACGACACGCAGAATAAAGGAAGAGCTGAATTGGATGGCGCGCCACGCCAGGGCCAACGATCTGGTGGTGATTTATGTCGCCACCCATGGCACGCCGCGCGCGCTCGATTCTGCCGGAAGCGCAAATTATCTGGTCACGTACGACACTGAGATCGGCAAGGCAGGCAGCCTCGACGAAGATGTCCTGTACGCCACGGCGTACCCCATGGTTGAGCTCGCAAACTCCGTGGCCACCCGCATGAAAGCATTGCGGACCGCGGTCATTCTCGATACGTGCTACAGTGGCGGCTCGGTGCAGGCGCCGGCCGACGCGGCCTTGCTCGACAAGCCTCCCTCTGAAGAAATGCTGAAGAGGATGAGCGAGGGGACCGGTCGCATTGTCATGATGGCGAGCCAGGCGAATGAGCAATCGCTTGAAAGCGGCGAACTGAAGCATGGGTACTTCACCTACTTCCTGCTCCAGGCTCTCAAGAGCGGACGCGGCAATACGCCCCTTAGCCAGGTCTTTGCCTCTGTCGCGCAGCAGGTGGCGCAGCGGGTTTCCGCAAGCGGCATGCACCAGCATCCCGTAATGAGTCGAAGCTCGGCGGATGCCGACTTCGCTCTCGGCGTCGCGGGAGATGAGGCCATCCAAATTCAACCGTAATGCCCCTTCGGTGGACTTCGATTGCCTGCCTGCCTCGCGGCCCTATACATTGAGGCAGGACGAAAACCCGAATATGTTTGAACTGAGCGCGCCGACACGATCTCTTGCCCCGTTTCTCCCGCGGAAACGGACCTCGCTTACAGCAACCCAGCCACTCCGAGCCGGCGCTTTTGCCGCCAAGGTCGGGTTGCCTCTCTCGATGAGTCTGGCCGTGCTGCTGGCTGGATGCAGCGGCGTCTCAGGTAGTCCCGGCGGCGGCCAGGGCCCTACTACGTACGTTCTTACCGTGCTCTCCGCCAGCCCCTCATCGGGTGTGTCGATCAGCGTGTCCCCCGCGGATGCCAATGGCGCTACAACCGGGTCCACGACCTTCACACGCACGTATACGTCCGGGACCAACGTGACACTCACCGCGGCCGCAACGGCAGGGAGCAGTTCTTTCTTCGCCTGGTCCGGCTGCGCCGCGAATCCAAGTGCAGGCGTCTGCGCCGTGACGATGACCGGAAACGCGACCGTGACGGCCACGTACGGCGGCGGCACCATCAGCTCGATCACGGTCACGCCCAATACCGCAACCATCGGCACCCAGGTTCAGTTCACCGCCAACGTTACGGGGACAGGCAGCTTCACCACCGGCGTCAACTGGTCAGTTGCGGCGCCGACAGGCAGTGGCCTGAGCCCGGGGACCATCACGTCCACGGGGCTCTACACGACGCCGTATCCCGCTCCGCCAACGGTAACAGTGACGGCGACCAGCACCCAAGACGCAACCAAGAGCGGCAGCACCGTTGTGACGCTCGTGCAGCCGGCCGTGGCCACGGGGCCGGCGCTCAACGTGGACGCAGCAACCCAGACTCACGCGATCAGCCCTTACATCTACGGCATGAATGCTTATACGCTTGCCACCACGACCGTGAAGAACGCGAACATTCCGGTCATACGCTGGGGGGGCGACGGCGCGTCGCGCTACAACTACCTCATCAAAGCCACCAATAGCGCAAGTGATTGGTACTTCGAAAACCAGAACAGCGCGGGCACCTGGCCGAACACCGACTTCAACACATTCGTTTCAGGCAACCAGACTCTGGCCGCAAAAACCATGGGCACAGTGCCTGTACTAGGCTGGGTCGCGAAAGATACAACCTCGTGCAGTTTTCCGGTGGCAACTTATCCCAGCCAGCAGTTAACAGACTCTGGGCGCGGCTGCGGCAATGGGGTGTATCCCTCCGGTGTCGGCGGATGCACGAACTCCTCAGGATGCACGATCACCGGCGTTAGTCCCACAGCAACGAGTGTTGCGGAAGGACCCGCGTGGGCCGGCGCCTGGGTTACATCGCTCGTGGGCGCCTTTGGCACTGCAGCGAACGGCGGCGTTGCCATCTATGACCTCGACAACGAGCCAAGCTGGTGGGACGCGGTGCATCGCGATGTGCATCCTGCTCCGGCAAGCTATGACGAGGTGACGAACAACGGCATCGCCACCGCCAAGGCCATCAAGGCTGCGGATGCAACAGCAGGGGTAAGCGGGCCGGTGATGGACTACTGGATGGACTACTTCTACTCGAAGAAGGATATTGAGTCGGGATGGAGCAGCGGCGGCCCGTGCTACGAACCCTGGAGCAATCCAGTCGATCGCAATGTGCACGGCGGGGTGCCGTTCATCGAGTACTACCTGCAGCAATTCAAAGCGGCAGCAGCCAGCAACGGCAATATTCGCCTGCTTGATTATCTGGATCTGCATACCTATTTCGCGGCCAACTACAACGGCATTGCCGTGGGATTTGGCACCGCCGGCGATACCGGCGAACAACAGGCGCGGCTCAACTCGACACGCGTCTTCTGGGACCCAACCTACACCGATCCAAATTACACCCAGCCGAATTACACCAGCGACGCCAACTACACGAAGAGCTGCTCGACGCCATTGCAAGCCCCCCAGGTGATCCGGATGATGCAGACATGGGTGGCGAACGACTACCCCGACACCAAAACCGCAATTACGGAATACAACTGGGGCGGGCAGGAGCACATCAATGGCGCTCTGGCCCAGGCCGATATTCTCGGTATTTTCGGACGCGAAGGCCTGGACCTCGGCACGTTGTGGGGACCGCCTGATCCGACGACCCAAATTCCAGGACTGATGGCTTTTGAAATTTATCGCAATTACGACGGCAAGAGCGCGAAGTTTGGCGATACCGCTCTGGCCTCCACAAGCGTCAACCAGGGACAGCTCGCTGTCTACGGCGCTCTGCGCGCCTCAGACAATGCCATCACAATTGTTGTGATCAACAAGACCTACGGCGATCTCACATCAACGGTGTCGCTGGCAAACTTCACTTCGACCAGCACCACAGCGCAAGCCTGGCTCTATAGCGCTGCCAACCTGTCCGCCATTGTCGCGCAACCGGCGGTTACCATCACGCCGCCCACCGGGAGCGGCGCCGCAAATACCATCACGACAACATTCCCGGCGCAATCAATCACGCTCCTTGTGGTTCCGAACTAGGGACCCACCGCTCCGGGGATGCATCCGGGCAACAGTGGGGCGCGCAAAACCTGCTTTCTGACCGCTCCACTCGCCCCGCGGGAGCCCTCCCGGCGGCGGTATTTGGGCAGCATCTGCATTGACCTGCCCTCCCAAAGCAGGTAAACTACCTTAGTTTGGCGATTCCTGCCTGTCGCCCTCGAGCGTGACGCTCGCCCTGTCTTTTTGGGCTTGAGTGCTCCCCCCGAGGCGCAGAAGTTTCCGCCCGAGCTATCTTGGTTGACGTGAGCGCACCGCTTTGAGTGCCGCTCTGGAGGATTTATGTACGCGGTCATTCGCACTGGTGGAAAGCAATACCGGGTTGCCCCGGGCGACGTGGTGAAAATTGAGAGTGTCCCGTCGGAGAAACAGACCGTCGAGTTCAGCGACGTGCTGGCGGTTTCAGGCGAGCCCGGGTCGGTCACCAAGCCGGCTTCGGCCAAGGTGACGGCAGAAGTAGTGCGCGAGGGCCGCGGAGACAAGATCCTGGTCTTCCACCTTAAGCGCAAAAAGCAGTACAAGAAGATGCAGGGGCATCGTCAGAACTTTACCGAGGTGCGCATCAAGGCGATCGAGGCCGATGGCGTGACCTACACCGCTGCCAAGTAGGCGCAGCAGAATTCAGACGGAGATTCAGCAATGGCACATAAAAAAGGTGGCGGTAGTTCGACAAACGGACGCGATTCCAACGCGCAGCGGCTGGGCGTGAAGGCCTTTGGCGGCGAGTTGGTCACCGGCGGAACAATCATCATGCGCCAGCGTGGCACGCGCATCAAGCCGGGCGTCAACGTCGGCAGTGGTTCAGATGACACCCTCTTCGCCAAGGTCAGCGGCCGCGTCAAGTTTTCTGACCACGGCAATCGTGGCCGCTTCGCTTCGATCGAGCCTGTCGCAGCCGAGTAAGCCGCACGTTCCTCAAAAATCAAAGGCCACGGCGACGCCGTGGCCTTTTTGTATTTCTGATCCCGGTTGCCTGAAACCTGACCTCGGCTTCTAAGACTTGCCTTCGCTTCCCTGCAGGTTGGTGCGGGTGAGCACCTTGTCCACCACCTTCTCCACGTCGGTGAGGAAGAAGCTGTTGGCCGGCTGTTGCACGGCCACCTTGGTGCCGTGCCCCAGGGCTGCGGCAATCTCATTCCAGCGATAGATCGTCGAATTGGCCGCCATCACAACCGGCTTGCGCGCGGGCTCAGGCAGAGCAGTGTAGGCCACCCAGACCCCGAGTGTGAGCAGAATCAGCGACTCGTTCAGGAACTGCAGCGGTGAAGTCAGCGACGTATTGCGCGACCAGAACGAAGCCAGGATGAAGTCGTTCGCCGACAGCAGACCGAAGCCAACCGCGATGCCAAAGGCCATGTCGCGCGCCGAGAGGTGCAGCGCGTTCATGCTGAGGCAGAGGAAGGCCAGCAGGCAAAGCTCAAGAATGCTGACCGACCGCATCAGCGCATAGGCGATGTCGGGAATGATCAGTACGCCGCGATGCGAGAACGGCACTGTCGTGATGCTCACAATCAGCGAAGCCAGGGTAGCCCAGCGGAAAACAACCGTGCCCAGCCTCATCAGCCCGGAAAAGGAGGAGAGCGCCGACCGGAAAATCTCGATGCAGATGAAAAAGAGCGAGATTGCGCTGGCGATGTAGACCGCCCAGTACGCATAGAAGTACAGCGGAAAGAAGACATCCTGGCGAACCCACGGCTGCGCCTGGATAAACAGGAGCCCGAGCAGAATCGGCATCGAGCCAACCCGCAGGACCAGGTAGGTGCTGCATTGCGGGAAAGCGGCGCTGCAGACCCTTTGTCCAAAAGAGGAAGCCGAGAATCGCCCAGAGCAGGAACTCAGCCGCGCTCATCAGCGACATCGCGAGTATTCAAAGGCATAAGTGCTCCTTCCATCCTGAGGGTCTTCTCAGCATAGCGCCTATGCCTTTCAATTCAAAGGGAAGTGACGCCCTGGCAGTAGCACTTTAGTGCTAAAGACGTCAGCTATTTACTGGTTGCGGCGCAGCCCATGCCCGGCCCACATCCGGGGACGGCAGGCCTGCGGTTGCCGACAGGTGGCTCACGATCGAGGTGCGACGCTGGAAGACGAGAACGAAGCAGCAGCAGCACCGGCAACGACTAACGGCGAACGCAAATATCCGAACGGCGAGTTTCATATTTGGTTACCCCTTGGCGGAAATGGTTGACAAGAAAGGATGTCCGGATTAACACCAAAGATGGTAGTGCACCTTTTAAGTTAAGTCCATCCTTTTCAGCCAGTTCCGTAAGTAGTTCCCCTAGAGGGTACTAGCGTAACATAACACCACGTACTAGGCGCGCAAGTACTCAATTTCGAGATGACCTCGCTGCCCATTTCCCCCATCCCGCGTGGTAAAATTGACCTAGTCGAATTCGCTCAAAGCCCACGTATTTCAAGCGGTTAATCCCTCGATCACAGACCTGCAAACTACGACCGGTAACCAACCCCCGTGGACCACGAAGCGAAAATCTCGCGAACGGAACCTATGGCGACTTTTGCAGCGAAGAATCTCCCCGATAACGGCAGCTACACCGGCGACAACATCAAGATTCTGGAAGGTCTTGAGGCCGTTCGCCTTCGCCCGGCCATGTACATCGGCTCGACCGGCGAGATGGGCCTGCACCACCTCGTCTACGAAGTGGTCGACAACTCCGTCGACGAGGCGCTTGCCGGCTACGCGAAAAAGATCGACGTCATCATCCACGTCGACAACTCGATCACCGTCGTCGACGACGGCCGCGGCATTCCCGTCGACATGAAGACCCTGCCCAACGGCGAGAAGATGCCCTCCGTGCAGGTGGTGCTCACCAAGCTTCACGCCGGCGGCAAGTTCGACTCCTCCACCTACAAGGTTTCCGGCGGCCTGCACGGCGTGGGCGTGAGCTGCGTGAACGCGCTCAGCCAGGAGTTCAATGTCGAGATCTGGCGCGACGACCACACCTGGGAGATGGACTTCAGTTGCGGCCTTCCGACCAGCGAGCTGCGCAAGGCCGGCATCAGCAAGAAGCGCGGCACCAAGGTGCACTTCCTGCCCGACAAGAGCGATCTTCACCGTCACCGAGTACAACTACGACACGCTGGCGCAGCGGCTGCGCGAGCTCGCCTTCCTCAACAAGGGCCTCGAGATCACGCTCACCGACGAGCGCACCGCCGACGCCAAGACCGGCGAGTCGAAGCGCGCCGAGTTCAGCTACGCCGGCGGCATCGCCGAGTTCGTCAAGCATCTCAACCGCGGCAAGCAGGTGCTGCACGACAAGCCGATCATGATGGAAGCCAGCGCGCGACAAGGTCGAAATCGAGATCGCGCTGCAATACAACGACAGCTACTCCGAAACGGTCTTCAGCTTCGCCAACAACATCAACACCGTCGACGGCGGCTCGCATCTCTCCGGATTCCGCACGGCGCTGACGCGCACCATCAACGCGATCGGCCAGTCCC
>CAVXDG010000018.1:0-122566 GCA_963760475.1 uncultured Acidobacteriaceae bacterium
CAAGTTTGAGGAGGGGCTGCCGGAGGCGCTCGATCTGATTTGCAGCGCTCTCCGCGTAGGTCATAGTCTCAACTCCGCCCTGGGCCTGGTGACTCGGGAGTGCCCGGACCCGGTGGGCTGGATTTCGCGTCTGCTTTGACGAGCAGAACTACGGCCTGGAATTGAGGAAGGCTTCCGCTGGAGAACATGACCAACCGCGTTCCCGTGCAGGATCTGCGTATTGTTGTCACGGGCATCCTGATCCAGAGAAGAACGACCGCTAGGATCCTGGCTGAGGTGCCTGAAAAGGCCTCCGAGGTCATTGAGAGCACTTCAGGCTGAAGCGCCAGGTGCGAACCCACACGGCGCAGGGGCGAATCACCGGATTCGTTCTCACATTTCTCCCGGTCGTTCTCGGATGCGCTCTGTACTTCGTGAATCCCGAGATGATGAGCCTGCTGTGGACGCGCGAGATTGGACTCAAGCTTCTCTATGCAGCGGGCGGCATGATCGTAGTGGGCGGCTTAATTATCCACAAGATCGTCAATATGGACGTGTAAAGGGGAAGTATGGGTATTGCGATTGCATCATTTCTTGCGGTATTCCTGCTGGTCCTGAGCGCAGGCTTACTCGTCTTTTATCGCGAAACGATTCAGGCGCGTATCGCCTCCGTGATCAATCCGCAGGTGAAGCAGCAGAAGACTCTGAAGACGACGATCCTCGATACACGCGACGTTCTTGAAGGCGTGGTGGAACGCTTCGAAAAGGTTATCCCTCGAAGCGCTGCCGAAGTCGGCGTGATCCAGCAGCGCCTCATCCGGGCCGGATTTCGCGAGGAATCGGCACAGAAATTCTTCTATGGCGCCAAGGTGGTTGTTCCCTTATTCCTGTGCCTGATTGCCGCGGTCACCGGCTTTGCCAAGCAGAACCCATTCTTCATTTACATCGCCTGCCTGGGCATCGGCTTTCTGGCCCCGGATTTCTGGCTTGGCCGCCAGATCTCAAATCGTCAAACCAAGATACGCCGGGGTTTGCCGGACGTGCTGGACATGCTGGTGATCTGCGTCGAGGCCGGACTGAGCCTGGATCAGGCAACGGCACGAGCCGCCGAAGAGTTGCGCATCTCCCAGCCCGTGATGAGCGACGAACTAAGCGTTGTCGCTTTGGAACAAAGGGCCGGCAGCATCCGTTCCGATGCGTGGAAGCACCTTGCCGACCGCACCGGCCTCGATATCGTTCGTAACCTGGTTTCCATGCTCGTGCAGTCGGAACAATTCGGTACGAGTATTGCGAAGACTCTGCGAGTTCACTCTGACACGTTGCGCACGAAGCGCGTGCAGGAAATCGAAGAGAAAGCAGCGAAGTTATCCGTCAAGCTTCTCTTCCCGCTTGTTTTCTTTATTTTTCCCTCTCTGTTTGTAGTGGTCCTTGGACCTGCCGTGATCTTAATGGCAGATTCGTTCAAATCTCTATTTGGTCAATAAACGAAGGGGGAAGAATCGATGGACAGCGCGACACTTATCCGGGTAGTTGCCGGTGTGCTTTTTGTTCTGGTTCTGGGCCTTTTGGTCCAGCGCCGCCGCAGCCGCGTGAAGTGAAGCGGCCAATCGAATCCTGTGGACCTGGGGCGCCGTACCTCCAGTGATACGCCGGATGGGACTATCAGAAGGAGGTAACACGATGGACACAACACTACTTATCCGGGCTGCTGCCGGAGTGCTTTTCGTTCTCGTGCTGGTGATCCTGATCCAGCGCCGCAGGACGCGCATCAAGTAACTCAACATTCATCTGGGATTCAGTCGGGCTTGGCGTAGTTTGTGCCCTATGAGCAAGATGGATCCAAACTCGCGAAAGGGGGGGTATCGCAATGGACACAACGACCATTATCCGGGTTGCAGCCGGCGTGCTTTTTGTTCTTGTGCTGGTGATCCTGATCCAGCGCCGCCGCACCAAGGTCAAGTAGCAATCGGAATTGAAGCACGACAAGCAAACGGGTCAGTAAGGCAGTCGGCGAATCCACTATTCGCATCCGCCGGCCGGAAGTTCCGTCGCTTCGGAGCACAGGAGTTGGCTGTCTCATTTACATGAGCTCCAGCGGACGGACCCGGCCGGCAATTTAGAAACATCCGTTATCGATATCGGGAACGACTTGAATTGATAACTGCATTCGAAATTATGGAAGAGCGGCACGCCCTGCGCACGCGCGGAAAAGGGTGAGGAGATATGGAAGTTCAGAAATACTGTGTATACAACCAGACGCGCGAAAGCTTCCTAAGCCTGGGAGTTACGATTGCCCATACCGGGGCAGATAGTGTCCGTGAGTCAATCGACAGGGTAAGCGTCAAACCCGACAGCGGTTTGTGGATGGTACCCTACCGCGGAGTTCTGCCCGCACCAGGCCATTCTCCTGTTGATCTGGTCTACCTTGATGAGGATTACAGAGTTATCCAGGAAATCGAGTCCTTCTTAACTTCCACCGCCGAGCCGATGAAAGACGAAGCAGCGAGCGCTCTGGTTCTCCCAGCCCATACGATTTACTCCTCGCAAACACAGCCCGGCGATCAGATGGTGATCTGCATAGCCGATGAAATGGAGCGGCGCCTGGAGCGGCTTTCCGGTTCCTTCACTCCAGCTTCAAGCTCGCAGGTAAGTCTATTTACAAGGGAGAAGCATTCCGGGAATGGCATTTCTGCCCCCCCCCCTCTGCCGATCCCACCCGATAAAGAAGATACACACAAGGGGACAGATACGATGGATCAGTCAGCGTCGAAGCCCGCCAAGCGCGGTTCGCTCTTAAGCTGGATCCAGAATTGGCTATCTTCGGACCGTCGGCGCGCGCCGCGCCAACCGCTGCCGGGGGTTGTCGCCTACTACTGGACCGGCAGCACACCGCGCGCCTACCAGATTGCCGACATCAGCATAAGCGGATTCTATGTGCTTACTGAGGAACGCTGGTTCCCCGGAACCATGGTTCTGATGACCCTGCAACGTACCGACAGCTCAGGCAAAAACCTGGACGATTCAATCGCCGTGCAGTCCCGTGTTGTGCGCTGGGGTAGCGACGGACTGGGCCTGGCGTTCGTCGTATCCAAAGCGCTAGATCCCAATAACGGCGAATCGATGCGCGAAAACGGAGCTGACAAGAAGGCGCTGGAGCGATTCCTCGAACGGCTGAAAAACGAGACCGCGGAGTTGCGGATCGCCGGCAGATAAGCCTGTCTGCTCGAGCGATTCCTGTTGTTCCCTCGATGCTGGAATCACAGCGCGTCTGGCTTTGTTCTTGATTGCGTGTTTGCCGCAGTCCGACCGCGACCTTCGAACCAGAACTAGTCTGCGTCCTCAGGAATAATCAACAGAACTTCCACTCGAGCGATTTGCCCATTGTGCTTGGCGGGCCTGAACTTCCACTGCGACAGGGCCTGCAAAAGCAGCCGCGTCTGCGAGAACTCCGGCGGAAAAACCAGCGCGAGCGATTCAAAATGCCCGGTTTCATTCACAAAACCGTGCACCATGAGCGCGTCGGCATTTACATTGGGCTGGCTACCGCTGGGGCGAACAATGTACGTGGGCCATGGCGCCTCAATATGATTCACGTTGCCCGCGTTTGTGGCCTCCATCTTGTTGGGAAGCGAGTACTGCAAAATCCAGCTTCTCGACAAACCCACATGGAGATAGACCGAATACACCACGCGGCCGCCCCATAGCCTCGATGTCTCGGGAAACTGATCGGCCATCGATGCTCCCACAACCACGACGCCAAAGGTCCCGTTTTGCGGCAGAGTGATGCGCGTGAAGGTCGGCTCAGTGCCATCGCCTCCGCCTCCAGTACCTGACCCTGTCTTCCCGTTGGAATTGCCGGAATTGCCACCAGCTCCATTGCTGTTCCCGGTGCGGGAGCCGGCGGGGCCGGGCGAGTTGCCGGATGCCCCCTGGCTCAGCTGCGTGCCTTTTTCAGCGCCGTTGCTATGCGGGTCGCTTGTACCCGATTGGGTTGAGTTTCCTTCCTTGCCTGGACGAAGCGCGCCCGTCTCACTGCCCCTTCCGGTCTGATTCACCGGAGGCAGCGCGATGGTTCCCTTCGCCATTTGCTCTTCGGAAATCGAGAGCATCGACGCGGAGCTCGCCTGGATGGAGGACTTCGATGTCGACTCGGGCAAGAGGTCGCCAAGGGTCGCGCCGGAAACCACGACGGGGGTTGCAGTGGCGGGGGACGGCATCGGCAGGCGCGATTCAAATGGCGTCGACGTAACAGGAACGTCGGCAACGTGCGTTTCAGGAGTAGGGCGCGTCAGGACCGGATGTGTGTTATTGATCGCCAGCTTTTGCGGCTGCGGCGGCGCAATGAGCTCCAGCTTCGGCCTCTGCGCGGACCAGAGAAGCAGAGACGGGAGCTTGGCTTTCGAAATCAGCTGGTTCGGCGGAATGTCCGGCTGGATGATGGTGTGCTCGGCCAGGTGAAGCTTCGGAACCTGAAGGGGGCTCGAGGTCGGTGCGGCCGGCAGATCATGTGCTGCCTGCGTATGCGCGGTCGAGTTTTGCCCGGGATACATGCCGCTGTTGGCGGATTGATGACGCCGCACAGGATCGGGCATCGTAATATCCACTTCTCGAAAGTCATATCGCTCGGCCGCGGCTCTGAGGTTGATGCGGGGAGCAAAGAGGAAGCCGTACGCTACCATGCCCACCACAAGAACGTGCACCACGATCGAAACCACAAAAGAATAGGGTTTCTGGTGCGCCTGCGGCTGCTCGGCAAAAAGTGAAATCGTCCGGGAAGGTCCCATAGAGGGATCGGATTCCTCTCCTGCGTGGTTTGTTCCTACTTTACATGGAGAGTGTCTCTTTGTATGCAGACCGATCCCACTTTAGTAGGTGCCTTTTGTTACCTTCAGGCGGGTCGCAAATGTAGCTGGCGGCGGCACTCCGGAGTTCCCTTCCCTGAGTTTTCTCTTGAACACCTCTCGAGCAATCGGTATGTTCAGTTCATAGCTCGGGGAATTCGAAAGTAACTAGACACGGTTTATTGCTATTGCGCATAGTAGTAGCACAGATTCAAGTGCAGTAACAAAGGTCAAAAGGACTCGGTTCCAGTTGGGTCTTTTGCTCAGGTTGCGGCTGAATGATGACTAACGGCGAAGTTTGAAGCTGAAGAGCTTCTGACCTAAAAGTTGTAAATCTCGGGAAGACTGCAAAGCGCGGGCCCGTATTTTCGATCGCTGAAAGTGCTGGTTACATCAGGGGTACTATAGGTTACAGGTTCATTTTTTTTGTTGGCAAAGTGCTCGAGCACCGATGCTATACTTCATCGTCATTAATCCTCATTTGGAGCCCAACCAAGTGAATCGCTAACTCGGCGGACTCGCCCGCTGTTTGCTTTGGTTATTGCCAACGTTAAGGCAAACGGGGTCGATGCCAAACCATCAAGTAGACGAAGACAGGAACTCTGAATGAATCGAAGATTGTTGATCATCCTCCTGAGTGCTCTCGTGATCGCCTTGATCAGCACATACATTGTGTACCGCATGGTCGGAGCCAAATTAAACGTCGCAAAACCGCAAGCGACGACCAGCATTGTTGCCGCCGCCAAAGACATCAAGCTGGGGATGATCCTTGGCCCCACCGACCTGACCAGTCTCCAGGTCGTAGGCCAGATCCCGCAAGGCGCCATCCTCGACAAGAAAAACGCGATCGGACGAGGCGTCATCTCGAATATCTATTCGGGCGAGGCAATCCTCGACAACCGTCTAGCCCCGATGGGGTCGGGCGGAGGACTTGCTGCCACGATCAAGCAAGGCATGCGCGCCTGCGCGATCAAGGTGGACGAGGTAGTTGGTGTCGCCGGATTCGTGACGCCGGGCATGCGTGTCGACGTGCTGGTCTCCGGCGTTCCGCCAGGCCAGGGATCAGGTCAAGACACCCAAACGAAAACGCTCCTGCAGAACATCGAGGTTCTCTCCGCGGGCACCGACATCCAGAAAGATGCCGAGGGCAAGCCGCAACAGGTACAGGTGGTGAACCTGCTGGTTACACCGGAGCAAGCGCAGATTCTCGCTTTGGCCACCAATCAAATGAAGATTCAGCTTGTTCTTCGTAACCCGCTCGACACGACCGTTACGACGGTCCCTGAAACCGCCCTGACCAACCTGTTCGGCGGTCAGAAGGCGCCCCAGCCCAAGGCGACTGGTGCACCCAGAAAAGCCAAGGCTGCAGCGCCGCCACAATACACCATCACCGTTCAGAACGGTGACAAGAAGAGTGAAGAGAAATTCGTAACACCCGGGGGGCAACAGTGAGAGTAAGAACCGGCGTTAGCATTGCCAGTTTTGGTTTTTCGGCGTTCCTTGTATGTGCCCCGTCCGCGATTGCAGGTCAGGCCGTCGCCGAAGCCGCACAGGCTTCGACTCCGGCAACGCAGACCACAGCGCCTGCAGCCAAGAATCCAGCTGCAGAAGCGCCTGCAGCCCCAACGCAGACCGTGACCCAGGCCGTTGGTCCGGTGAGCCAGGATTCAGCGAATGACCTATCGGTGACAGTCGGCAAGGCGGTCGTTCTTGACCTTGCACGGCCCATTACTCGGATCGTGGTTGGCCTCGGCGACTTTGCCGAAGCGAGCGCTGTGAGCCCGACCCAGGTGCTTGTGAATGGCAAGGCCGCTGGCGAAACAACCCTGATCCTCTGGGATACTGGTGGCGGTCGCCAATTCTTCAATGTCACGGTCCGGCCCAGCACGTTTGCATCGCACGACCAGCTTGAAGCAGTGCGGCGTCAACTGCGCGCCGAGTTGGCCGGGCAGGATCTCAGCGTTTCAACGGAAGGCGGTAACGTCTATCTCCGCGGCACGGTGAATGATCTCAACTCCTCCAGCCGGGCGGCGCTGATTGCCAGTACGGCAGGAAAAGTCGTCAACCTGCTGAACGTCAAGATACCCGAACCGGAACGTCAGATCCTGCTCAAGGTTCGTTTTGCCAGTGTTGACCGCAGCAAGGAGCGGCAGCTGGGCATTAACCTCTTCAGCACCGGTTTTGGCAACACAATTGGCGCGATATCAACGGGGCAGTTCTCACCTCCAACAGTCATTCCTGTACCCGGCGCCGCTCCGACACTGTCGATCTCAAATGAACTGAATCTATTTGCCTTTTACCCAGGGCTGAACCTTGGCGCAACGATCGAGGCGATGGAGCAAAAGGGCCTTGTGGAGGATCTGGCTGAGCCCAATATCCTGGCACAAAACGGGAAACAGGCAAGCTTCCTCGCTGGTGGCGAGTATCCGTTCCCCATGGTGCAGGGCGCAGGAGTCGGCGGCAGCGGTGCAGTGACGATCGCATTCAAGGAATATGGCATCCGCCTGAACTTCATTCCCACCATCACGCCGCGCGGCACAATTCGCCTCCAGGTAGCTCCCGAAGTGAGTGCTCTGGACTTTGCTCACGCGGTTTCAATCGCCGGCTTCGTCGAACCGGCAATCACCGTACGGCGGGTCAAGACAGAAATTGAGCTGGGTGATCGGCAAAGCTTTGCCATTGGTGGACTGCTCGACAACACGGAGAACGAGACATTTGAGAAGATCCCGTTCCTAGGGGACATTCCGATCATAGGCAAGTTCTTCCAAACAATCTCGCGGACGAAGGCCAACACTGAGTTGATTGTTATCGTCACTCCCGAGATTGTCGCGCCGGTACCGACTGGAACCGAGATTGCTTTGCCGAATCGACCGCAAAGCTTCCTGCCGCCCAATTCCAACACTCCGATGCACACGCCGGATCCGGCCACGACACCAGGCCCGGCCCCAGCAACAATGCCGGTGGAGCAGCTGATCGAGAGCTTGAAGCCCGAGACGCCTCTGTCCGATAGCGGCTCCGGAGGGATGGGCTCAAGCGGCGGAATGGGCGCCTCATCGGGTTCATCCACCCAGTAATCGAGGAGGAGTGTCTTAGGGCTCCTCAATCTTCACTGGCTCAAAACACAAGCCCTGTCCGCGGAGGACGGGGCTTGTGTTTTGAGCCGCACCGCAGCCCACCTGTGGCACCCTGGAACTGGCTGCCCACCCGGAATGCCTGAACAGGTAATTGCGAGGAAGGAAATGAAGGAACTGCCCGATGCAATGGCGCAAATGGTTTAGGTCCAGGCAACCGGACCACGCTCCTGCCAGACTCCTGGCAACGAATATCACACGCCGCAACACCCTGGCCACGCTCGTGGAGGTCGCCAATAGCGGTGCAGCCCGCTCACGAGGCCTCCTGGGTCGCAAAGGACTCGCCCATGGAGAAGCACTATGGATCGTTCCCTGTGAAGCCGTCCACACCTTTGGCATGCAGTTCTCCCTCGATCTTGTCTATCTCGATCGCGAATACCGGATCAAAAAAATTCGTCAGGATGTTCCGCCCTGGCGGTTTTCAGCTTGCCTCACCGCGCACTCGGTTCTCGAGCTTCCAGCCGGCGCGCTTCAAGGTCTGCAGGTAAGCGTTGGAGATATCATCGCGTTCTCACCTGCCGTCCAGAAACCCGCGGAGAGACCTAGTTAGAACTTAGTCAAGATTGTCGGTGTACTTACAAGCCAAGCTCAGAGGAGTTGTCAAAGATGGCGAAGTACTTTCTACCTTTCACCTGCGCGTGGAATCAAGTTTTCGCCGACCGTCACGTTACTTTAATACCGTCAAAAAACGGCGGTTTACGAGCTGCACGCGGGTCAAAAAGGCCCTCCAAGGCTGACCCATGGAATACCAAAAGCTCCAACTATCGGACGAAGTCCCTGATTTATCATTGGTTGGGCTAACCGTTGGTCGTATGCCACTTTTGTGTGATGTATACGTGCAAGGAAAAAGGCTCCCCGACTGTATACTCCTGTTTACATTTCCTCCCTCTTGACTCTGCGTAAGTTATTGAGTTCTAATAGGCACATCGTTCCCTTATCGAGTGGCACTAGACTTGCTAAGAGATAGCTAACCCAGCGTGTAGCTGGCACACAATCCATGCTTAGGAGAGACAAAAAAATGAAGGACATTATGCTCAAGACGTTTGTTAAGTTGCAGAACCTGGCAGCCCGTGAAGAAGGTCAGGATCTGGTGGAATACGCACTCGTCGTCGCCTTGATTGCTTTCGGCGCAGTTGCTGCGATGAAGGGTCTGTCGACGGAAATCAATACCGCGTTCAACACCATCAGCTCCCAGCTCGGAAGCGCCCTGTAGTCGAGCGGTCCAATGGGGCTTTCCCAAAGGACCCGTCGAGCGTCAGGGTGTAGGAAGCGTTGTTCCCCAAGCTATAGGTACGGTGTTGTTGTACGAACAAATGAATAAGAAACGATTTCGGTGGCCTGGGTTGATAGCGACATGGATTTGACCCAGTCGTTTTTCAAAACGTGTCCAGCGTCTCCGAGATCCCAACCGCGTCAGGCGTGACCTATCTACGTCACTTACATTCAGTTTCGGCGTATGCCGCAAAGCTCGGAAGTGAGTGGAAGGTCGATAGCTAACAGGGCGGCTGCAGACTGAATCGGTAACAGGAACCTGAACCAGGGCCAATGCACTGATGTCGGGATTTCTTGTTTCGATCGGATGGAGCGCTCTTTAAACCTCGGGTATTGCCCGTTCGGATCGTCGCTCAAAGTGCAACCTCAGTTTGAGCGGCCGACGGCATAGATTATTCGACTTGATTTATTGAGCGACCGGAGCGGGGGGCTCATGCCTCTGCCCCCCTCAAATTTGCAATCCGGTCGAGTTGACGTTTTCCTTCGAGCTTTGGGAGGGGAAGCGCGTCTCGTTTGAACAATCTGCCTTGCGCTTTTCCTGGCGCCCGTTTCCCATGAGACTCGCGCTCCGCGGATGCGCCGCGTGATATCGCTTCTCTCCATCGCAGTATCCTATTGCTCTTCATCAACAACAACTGGTTTGTTCAAAGTGCGGGATTTCCCATCGGTAGCCATGTCCTAACACATCGTTAGGAACCGAGTCCCCCACGGAATTTTCTCGCTCTGCCCCCATTGTGATATGGCCCTTAAGGATAAATCTGCGAATAATAGAGATTGAACCGTCGTCGAAAGCCGTCTTCGGGCAAGAGGGGCGCTGGACCGGCCCGTGTCAAGCAAGGTAACTCCCGCTTTCGCTCGACGATTCAATGTCCTTTGCAGGTAAAACTGTAAGTACCTTGTCGGAGAACCAATGATCAACGGAAAGCGCATCGCGGTGGTGATGCCGGCGTATAACGCCGAAAAAACTTTGGAGCGAACCGTCAGAGAATTGACGGACATTGTTGACATCCGCATACTGGTCGACGACTCGAGCAAGGATCAGACTGCCGCGCTCTCCCGCCGCCTGGGCATCCAGACGTATATTCACGACAACAATTACGGCTACGGGCGCAACCAGCAAACCTGCTATCGTGAGGCTCTGGCCGCGGGTGCTGACGTGGTAGTAATGCTGCACCCCGACTACCAGTACACCCCTTCCCTGGTTCCCGCCATGGCTGGCATGGTTGCCAGCGGCACCTACGACATGGTTCTGGCCTCGCGCATTCTGGGCGGAGGCGCTCTGCGCGGCGGAATGCCTCTATACAAATATGTTTCCAACCGTTTCCTCACCGCATTTCAAAACATCTTTCTCGGCGTCAAACTATCGGAATACCACACAGGCTTCCGTGCCTTCTCGAAGGAGCTTCTCGAGAAACTGCCGCTGCTGGAAAACTCTGACGATTTCGTCTTCGACAACCAGATGATTGCGCAAGCCGTTATGTTCGGCTTCCGCATCGGAGAGATCTCCTGCCCAACGAAATACTTTAAGGAAGCCTCTTCAATCAATTTCAAGCGCAGCGTTGAGTACGGCCTTGGCGTGTTGTCCACGACCGCCAGCTTTGTCGCGCATAAGTGGAATCTTCGCCGCGTCCCCCGGTTCGATCCGGCGGGCAGAAAAATCACGCAGAGCTACTATTCGGCGGTCGTGCACCAGCCTTGAGAACCGGAGCAATGGGATCAGCGACAGGCCGGATGCAGCGCACGAGTGTTCTCCTCCTGCTTCTGGGCGCCAGCATCTCGATCCTCTGGGGTATCTCGCTGGAACGCGGATCGCGCGCTGGCGTCATGGGCTTTCCCGGAGTCTACCTGGGGACAAAATGCCTGCTCCAGCATGGCGATCCTTACAACGTAGAGCAGATGCAGAAGGTGTACGATTCGGCCGGGCTGACCGTTCCTTCGCAATCCGCGGCGCTCCGCCAGTCGGCAACCCTTTACGTCAATCTCCCCACTACGTTCCTCTTCGTTGCCCCGTTTGCCCTTTTGCCTCTCGGCGTTGCGCAAACTGCGTGGCTGATTCTGACCATCTCCTGCTTCATACTTGGCGCATTTCTCATGTGGCGTCTCGGCAATTCGTACTCACCGGGTGTCTCCGTCTTTCTCGCGTTCATCGTCCTGGCAAACTGCGAGGTGATTTTTTCCGGCGGCAATACAGCGGGGCTGGTCGTCGGGCTGTGCGTCATCGCGGTCTGGTGCTTTCTTCAGGATCGACTGGTCGGAGTCGGCGTTGTCTGCCTTGCTATCGCCCTGGCGATCAAGCCGCATGATGCCGGCCCACTTTGGTTCTATTTTCTGCTGGCAGGTCATCGCCACACCAAGCGCGCCCTTCAGTCGGGTCTGCTGACGCTTGCGCTCGCTGGAATCGCCTTTGTCTGGGTCTCAGATGTGGCGCCGCACTGGCTCCCCGAGTTTCGGGCCAACCTTGCCATCATCTCTGCGCGCGGCGGAATCAACGAGCCCGGTCCCCTATCGATTGGGGTTGGCAGCCCCGACATGATCATCGATCTGCAGAGCTTCGTCAGTGTCCTCGCCGACGATCCTCATATCTACAACCCAATCACTTACGCGGTCTGCGCCCTTCTTCTCGGCGTGTGGTCGTTTGTCGTGCTTCTTTCTAAACAATCGGTTCAGAAGGCGTGGTTCGCCCTGGTTTCCATCATGTCGCTCTCGATGCTGGTGACATACCATCGATCGTATGACGCGAGGCTTCTGCTTCTGTCTATCCCCGCTTGCTGTATGTTGTGGGCAGAGGGCGGAGCCATCGCATGGATCGCCTTCCTGCTCAGCGCTGCAGGAATCGTCTTCACCGCAGATATTCCGCTGGCTCTTCTCACCGATGCTACCCGTGATTTGTATTCCCCGACGGGAAGCATCTTAGCGAAACTTGGTGTGTCTGTTGTTGCGCGCCCCGCGCCGCTTATTCTGCTCGCGATCGCGATCTTTTACCTGTTTGTGTTTGCACGTCGAGACCGAAGCACCGATACCCTACCTGCATCGTCCCCCTAGCTTCACGCTGCCGCTCTCAATGCCGCGAAGCGGGGCGTTTCCCCTACGGTCTTCGTGCAAAGAGGACGAAGGGATTGTCGCCGGAGCCTTCCGTTCTAGCGATCCGCCAGCCCGGCAGATGCTCCAGCAAATAGCTCAGTGGGTCGTTCTTACGCATCAAAACATGGTCAATTCTGTATTTGTCTAGGAGGCCGAGTGTGTTCTGCAAACGCACGATATCGATAAAATCTTTCATGATTCCCTGATGTTCGAAGATGTCCCAACGTGTATCGATAAAGTCAGACTTACCGTTGAAGGCCATCAGGCCCCCCAGACCCTCCGAGTTGAGCGTTCGCCACTTCGGGTCGATCGATGCGATCGTCTGCATCGGATTCCTGTCTGACATCTCCTTCTGCATATCTGACTGGTGCGGAAAGTAGATAGCTACAACACCGAGCACACCGGCCGCGACAATCGCGTTCATCGCAGGAATGGTCTTTCGCTGCGGGGGTGCGGGAAAGAAGCTGCGTGTCAAGTCGGCAGCGAGCACGGGCATCGTGATCACAGAAGCTAAGAAAGTGAAACGCGCATGATCGAAAGCCGCGTACCATGCAAAGAAGACGAATGCAAATTCATGAATTTTCCATTTCTTCGCGTGCATCACATTCGCCAGAATCGTCAATCCGATGGCGACGATCGCTGCTTTGCCGACAAACCATTCCAGATTGAGCGGTTGCCATTCGACGACATTGCCGATATTCAGTTTTTGGTTTAGAAGCATGTCCAGTGGATTCCACACCAATCGCCATCCGTAGGGATTGACAAAGAGGGCTGCGACACTCGCGCCTAGAACGGTCAAGAGCTCTCTGATTTGCTCGCGCGAGAACTTCTCTTGTAAAAAGATGCCGGCGTTGACCGAAAACACTCCGCATGCGATGTAAAGCACGAACAATCCCATGCCGATGAACCAACTCCCATGCAGGTTGATCCACACGCAAAAGACTGGAGGCAACAACCAAAGCACCCGCACGCGAGACCGCTCCATCGATTCCAGAATTGCTAATTCGGCCGAGAGCGCGAGATACCCAAAGAGAATCGTTCGGGAGTTGGCGTTCACCCACATTAAAATGAATCCCAGGGCCGAGACCCACAACGCAACGCCCGCGTTTCTGGTCTTCCAGTAGCTCCTCCAATAGATGCCCAGGGCGTTCGCACCCACTCCCAACCATGCAACGAGATAGATCCCGACCAGCCCCAGCCCTTTATACCCAAACCAAAATGGAATCTCTGAGAGCCATTCCGGATTGACCCAAGGCTTCCCCGCAACAGTAAAGGAATAAGGATCCACGCGAATGAAATGGTGCAAATCGCAGAGAATCCGTGCATCCGCGAGATGCCACCAGATATCTGGATCCATCAGCACACCGGCTTGGTCGCGAAGACCGGAGAGGATCATCGGCAGCAGAAGGAGAATCGAGGTGTCCATAAGATGGCGACTGAAAAACCGCCTGACAATACGGACCCATCCCGATTCATTTCCGGGGACCTCGGAGCTCACACCCACGGTCTCCGGTGCAACGTACTGAACATCCATGAGACCAAACTACCTGCCCACAAAGTGCGGCGCAAGTGAAACACGCCCCAACGAAGCTGGGTCGTATTACTTCTGTCAATGCCATTTCTTCTGATCCCATTCAACCGTCACAATTCTCTGACCTGCTAGACTCTGTAGCGTGCCAGACGAAGCCAAGCCGCCAGTCTTCCTTCTCGATACCATGTCGTTCATCTTTCGCGCGTATCACGCGATGCAGCGCAGCCGTCCCATGTCGACGCGCTCGGGACTGCCGACCGCGGCCATCTATGTCTTTGTCAACATGATCAAAAAGCTCCGTCAGGATTTCTCGCCGCTCTACTTTGCGGCGGTCTTCGACGTCTCGGGCGCCGTGTTTCGCGATGAAAGGGCACGCGCCATCGAGAAGCTGCGCAAGTGGAACGCGCAGACGCAAAGCTTTGAAGACGTGAGCTACGAGGGCTACAAGGCCAATCGCGAAGCGATGCCCGAAGACCTCGGGCGGCAAATTCCCTACATTCGCCGTGCGCTCGAAGCTCTGCGCATTCCGATCCTCGAAGCAATCGGGTTCGAAGCTGACGACGTGATCGGAACCCTGGCTCGCGAGGCTGCCGAACGTGGCCATGACGTGTTCATCGTGACCGGCGACAAGGACATGATGCAGTTGGTCACAGAGAAGATCAAAGTCCTCAATCCGCAGAAGGACAACCTGATTCTCGATTCGGCCAAGGTCCTTGAGACGCTCGGAGTCCCCCCGGATAAGGTCGTCGATGTGATGGCATTGCGTGGCGACTCGGTCGACAACATTCCTGGTGCGCCCGGCATCGGCGACAAAGGCAGTGTCGAGCTCATTCTGCAATTCGGCAGCGTAGAGGCGGTGCTCGACAGAACCGGTGAAGTGAAGCGTAAAAGCTATCGCGAGTCGCTTGAACAAAACCGTGAAGCTGTACTGCTCTCGAAGGAGCTGGTCACCATCGACCGTCATGTCCCCGTCGAACTGAGTTTGGGATCGATGGCCACCCAGGCCCCTGATATTGAGGCGTGCCGCACGCTCTTTACAGAGCTTGAGTTCACATCGCTCTTGCGCGAGCTTGAGCCCTCAGTTGCTACAGCTCCAATCGAACTGATCGAGGAGCCGAGCCCCGGGCAGATCGCCGCCTTTGAGAAGGCGGCACGCGCACAGGGGTTTGCGTTTGCGCTCGATGCAAAGGAGCCCGTCACCGAAGAGACGGACGATGCAGCACCTCACTTTCCCTCGTTACTCGAAGCGATCGAAGAGGCGGAGCAGAAGACAAAATGCAGTATCGGCGTCTGCGCTGAGCCAGGTATTGCCCTGTTGCTGCCTCTCACCGACAGCCTGCGCGCCCTGCTTGAAGATGATTCGGTGCCCAAGCGCACGCATGATCTCAAGCTGGCCTTGCACGTTCTCGATGGCCTTGGCATCAAGCTCGGCGGGGCTTCTGACGATGCCATGCTGCTCTCCTACGCGCTGAATCCGACCCACGCTTCGCAGACGCTGGCCGACGTTGCCGCTCGCCACGGACAGGCGCCGCCTGCAACACTTCCCGGAGCAGCCGCGGTAATCGAATCGCTGGTCCCCGCGCTGCGGACAGAGGCGGAACGAACCGATGTGATTCGTGTATACACGAAGATCGATCTTCCGTTGGCGCCTGCTTTGTATCGCATGGAGCAGGCGGGCATCCGCATCGATCTTGCCGTGCTCGACGGGCTTTCGAAGCGCTTCGCGCTTGAGCTGGAACGCGTCGGGGAGCGCATCTTCGAGCTGGCTGGGCGACGCTTCAACGTCAACTCGCCCAAGCAGCTCGGCGAGGTCCTCTTTACCCACATGGGCCTGCCGGCGCCGATGGTGCGCGGCAAGGGCAAAGTCGTCTCAACCGCACAGGACATTCTGGAGCAGCTTGCAGAGGCACATGAAGTCCCGCGCCTGGTCCTTGAGTTCCGTCACCTGTCAAAGCTCAAGTCGACCTACATTGACTCGCTGCCTCTTCAGGCCGATGCCGAGTCCCGCGTGCACACCACGTTCCAGGCTGCCGCCACCGCAACGGGGCGGCTCTCTTCCGTCAATCCCAATCTGCAAAACATTCCCATTCGCACCGAGCTCGGCCGCGAAATTCGAGCCGCCTTTGTAGCCGCCCCGGGGATGCAGTTGCTCTCCGCGGATTACTCTCAGATTGAATTGCGCCTGTTGGCTCACTTCAGCCAGGATCCTCTGCTGGTACGAGCGTTTGCGAACAACGACGATATTCATACCCTCACTGCCAGCGAAGTCTTCGGCGTTCCGGCCGAGTCCATGGACAAGGAAACGCGTAACCGCGCCAAGGCCGTCAATTTTGGCATTGTCTATGGCATCTCGCCCTTTGGGCTGGCCGCGCAGCTTGGCATACCGCAGGCAGAAGCACGCGCCTACATCGACCGCTACTTCGCGCGCTATCAGGGGGTAAAGGAATTCATCGAAAAGACGCTTGAGACCGCCCGCAGCGAAGCCAGCGTGCGTACCTTGTTCGGCCGTATGCGTCCCATTCCGGACATTCAAAGCAGAAATCCCAACCAACGCGGCTTTGCGGAACGCACGGCGATTAACACGCCTCTTCAAGGGACGGCTGCCGATCTGATCAAGCTGGCGATGATCGCGCTCGACCGCAAGCTGGCAGAGAAGAAGCTGAAGACCCGCATGCTCCTTCAGGTCCACGACGAACTCGTCTTCGAAGTTCCGCCCGAAGAGGCCGCGGAAGTCGAGACCCTCGTCCGTACCGAGATGGAAGGGGTCGTGGCCCTCCGCGTCCCCTTGATCGCCGACCTGGGCTTCGGTCAAAACTGGCGAGATCTCTAACTGCGGGGATATCTCATTGCATTCCTTGTTACGTTGGCGATCTTTTCATAGGTAAATCAGATGCTACGATGACCTGAATGCTCTCGAACGACCAAATTGAGCCCTGCCTTACTGCCGTGATGCCGGTATACAACGAAGCGCAGACGGTAGCAGCGGTCATCCAAGTTGTTTTGGCGCAGCGGCCGCTCCAAGAGCTTGTTGTTGTTGATGACGCATCGCGAGACGGTACCTGGGAGATACTTCAGTCTCTCGCGCAAGCAGAACCGCGGATTCGCCTCCTCCGCCACCAGGTCAATCAGGGCAAGGGAGCCGCCCTCCGCACCGGCATCGCCCATGCGACATCGGAGGTCGTGATCATCCAGGATGCAGATTTGGAGTACGACCCTGAGGAATACCACCTTCTGCTTGCCCCGATTCTGGCGGGCAAAGCCGACGTTGTTTTTGGCTCACGATTTCTGGGTGGAGCTGGGGCCCACCGCGTTCTCTATTTTTGGCATTCCGTGGGGAATCGGTTCCTGACCATGTGCTCGAACATGGCCACCGATCTGAATCTCACTGATATGGAAACCGGATATAAAGCGTTTCGTCGCGAGGTTATACAGAAGATTGAGATTAAAGAGAGCCGGTTTGGTTTCGAACCGGAAGTTACAGCGAAGGTAGCCAAGGCAAGAGTTCGTATCTATGAGGTGGGTATTTCGTACAATGGCCGCACATACGCGGAAGGAAAGAAAATCGGCTGGCGCGATGGTGTCAGGGCCTTGTGGTGCATTTGCAAATACAATTTCTTAAAATAATAGCCGTTGAACTCAATCCGACTGGTTACACCGATAACTTCGACTTCGTCGCGCTTGACCGTCAATGCCTCCTCCGAGATGAAGGAGACGCGCACTCTGTCACTTTGGTGTGCGCACCATGCCATTGTCGCGGCGCAGATACATCCACAAAAAGAACACCCCCACAACAAGCAGGATAAGAGGCGCGGGCAAAACCTGCAGGGCGATCACACATTGAGTTCCCCATCCCGATTGGGGCGCGTGAACGCGTTTGATAAGCGCAAGAAAGATTGCCCATGGAATCGCTGACGTGAGAAGGATCTGGACCGTTGTCACAAGAGCGGCAAGCCTCGCGAATGCCCCCCGTTCGCGCCAGAGAAGTGAACAGGCCGGAAGCATCAGCAACAAGACCTTCGAGTCATCGAGCCGGTGATACACCGGAAGCATAGAAAGCGGCGCCACCGCAGCAAGCGCGAACAGCAATCCGTCCCGTGATGTTTGCGAGCGAATCATCTTGACGAGCCAGATTGCCAGCAACACACCGGATACAAGATAACTCGACAAATTGTAGAAACCGGGCTCGTCCAGGAAAAAGCTGAAAATGGTTTGCAGACTGATAATCATCGCGATGCCGTGTCCCGCCGCCGAAGACACCCCCGGGTCGCTCAACGCCCCGTGAGCCGAATTTGCCGCCACGTTGGCTCCCAGTTCATGCAACCAACCCGGCACAAGATACGAAATCCAAGCGAGCAACGGCAGGCTTATTCCGACCACAACGGCAAGAGTCTGGAGGGCCCTCTTTCGGTATGACCCGCCCGCGATAAGGAAACAGAGCCATATCAATGCGGAGTCGTGCGGTTTCAGCATGAGGCTCAACGCGAGGAGAAACACACCGATCAGCGCGAATCGGTCTCGCACGAAGCACCATGCCGCCATAACACAAAAGCCAATCGCAATCCCACCTGGTCCCGCGACTGCGAGAAACAACTCGCAGTTCGCAAACGTCAGGCCGATCAGCGCGCCAGCAAGGAGCGGCGCATATTGAGCGCTCAGCTCCCACATCAAGAACCCGGCGCCAATCATGCTCGCCGCCGTGAGAAGGAGCCAGAAAACTTGCGCGAGTTTGAACGGGAGCATTGCAAAAGGAAGGGTGACGGAAAACGCCGTGGGTGGATAAATGAACTGCGTCTCCGTCTTGCGCGTCATGGGCGTGTCATTTGGCGTCTGTCCACCTTCCACAAGGTAGGTTCTGTGCAGGTCGGCCTCCTGGTACGGATCGTGACCGTCCAGAATGCATCGCGCGCTGTAGTAGACCAGCCTGAAATCCGCAGTCGACACTCGCGCGGCGCTCTCCAGGGCGAATCCCAGGAGAAGAAATACTGCCGCGCCCAGGGACAAGAGGTAAAGCCCATCCCTTCGTGCCTTGCGCATTTGGTCGTCAGAAGCCGCGCCTGACAGTGTCTGCAACCCTTCTCTCCTATCTAACTTGCTGCCGGAAGTTTGATTTGCTCTTCGACGTCCGGAGCTTCGCCATTCTTTCCATGTCGAGCAAAGGTCCAAAGAAAGAACACCCCGACTGTCAGCAGCATCAGTGGGACTGGAAACACCTGGATGGCCACGAGGAACATCGGAGAAGAGAGCGTCGCAGGGAGATGCCCATTCTTGATAAGAGCCAGCAGGATAGCCCACGGCATGCCCCCGGTGAGCGCGATTCCAGCCGTCGCAATCAGGACCGCGCACCATCCGACACCTCCGCCCTTCTTCCATAAGATTGCGCACGCAGGAATCAAAAGCAGCAGAAGCCGCGCATCGTAGATCCGGTGATAGACAGGCAGCATCGTCAATGCCGCGATTGGCGCAAGGGCGAAACAAGCAGTTGTCGCCGTGAACCGGGATCGGAAGACCTTTACGACCCAAAAAATGAGAAGCCCGCCAACCAGGAAATAGGTCACCGGGTTGTAGACGCGCGGATCGTCGCGGAAGACGCTAAACACCGCTTGCAGACTGATGACCATGCCTATGCCGTGAGATGCCATGGAGGCGGGGCCTGGATCATTTACGTCGCCATGCGATGAATACGCAGATAGAATCGATCGAAACTCCTGCAGCCACTGCGGAGCCACGTAAGAGACCCATAAGAGAACCGGCAAACTCAGCAGTGCAATCAAACCCAGGGTCTGCCAGGCACGCTTTCGCTGAAGTCCACCTGACAAGAGAAAGTAGAGCCAGACTAGACCCGCATCATGGGGCTTAAGCATCAGGCTGATTGCGAGACAGAGAATCCCAAGGTGCACGAAGCGGTTGCGAAGGAAGCACCACACAGCGATGACACAGAATCCGACCGCAACTCCCGCGGGATTGCCCAAGATCAGGAAAAGTTCGCTGTTCGCCAGGGAAAGCGCGGTCAGTGCCCCGGCGAGGATTGGAGCGTCTTTTGAAGCTAAATCCCACATGAGATACGAAGCCAGAATGATGCTGCCTGCGGTGAACGCGAGCCACAGCACGTGGGCCGGGCCGAAAGGGAAGACGGCGAAAGGCAAGGTGACCGGGAATGCCGTTGGAAGGTAGTTATACCTTCGTTCCGAGCGCTTGATCTGCGCGCTGTCTTGTGCGCTCTCGCCGCCTTCCGTCCGATAAATGGAATCCAGATCTCGTTCGTTATATGGGTCGCGGTGCTCAAGCAGGCATCGCGCGGAATAGTACACAACCCGGAAATCCACGGTTGATACGGGCGCCGCGTTCTCCAAGGCCATGCCGATCAAAAGAAAGACGGCTGTCCCGAGCAGGACCAGGTACTGGCCATCACGACGCGCCTTTGTCATGTCTCTGCACATACGGCACCCTACTCAGCACACGATAACTGAGGCAAGGTGAGCTTGAGACGTGAAGTCTGCGGGAGAATCGGCTAAGGTAACGGCGAAGAGCTGGATCGAATCTGGGCTGCGACACACGGGAGCACGTCCGCTCGGTAGAAGCGGTCGCATCAAAGACCAAGTTCCTTCCCAATTGCCCCGGCTATCGCTTCCGCATGGCGGTGCATCGCTTCTTCGCTTTCCGCTTCGATCATCACCCTCGCCAGCGCCTCTGTTCCGCTAAAACGGATCACTACGCGGCCCGTATCCTTCAATTCGTCCTCCGCGGCACGGATGGCTTGCGCTACTGCCGGGATCGATTCAAGCGGCTTCTTTTCCCTCACCTTGACGTTGACGATCACCTGAGGGAAGACCTTCAGGTCGGCCGTCAATACCTCGAGACTCTTGCCGGTTCTCGCGATCAGATCGAGAATCACGAGCGCCGTCAACAAGCCGTCGCCCGTCGTAGCCAGATGCGGAAGCAGTATGTGTCCGGACTGCTCGCCCCCCAACGCCGCATGGTTCTCCTGCATCTTCTCGAGCACATACCGGTCCCCAACCGGGGCGCGCAGCATCCGTATCCCAGTGCGTTTGAGTGCAGCCTCGAGCCCCATGTTCGACATTGTGGTGGCCACCACCAGATCGCCAGTCAGCAGTCCCCGCAACTGCAAATCACGCGCTGCCATCAGCAGGATCGCATCGCCATTTACCACAGTTCCCTGCGCGTCGGCCAACATGCACCGATCCGCGTCGCCATCGAACGTTAGCCCCACCTCAGCGTGGCGCTTCTTCACTTCGCCCGCGACCCAGGTGGGATGCAAAGCTCCGCAGCCGTCGTTGATGTTTCTGCCATTTGGTTCAATGTTGAGGAGAGTCACGTCGCCGCCCAGTCGTTTAAACAACTCCGGGGCCACGGCTGCAGCGGCACCGTTCGCGCAATCCGCCACGATGTGCAGCGCCTTGAGTTGGAGGTTCGGTACCGAATCGATCAGAAACTGGATATAGTCGGCCTGCAGTTCCGGGTTATCGGGAATGGCCGGTAGCTTCGCCGGATCGGGAGCTGTGACCGCGGCCGCGTGATGTACGATCTCTTCTTCAATGGCCAGTTCTTCTGCATCGGGCAACTTGAATCCGTCGCCCCCGAAGAGCTTGATGCCGTTATCGCGCCAGGGATTATGCGAAGCCGAGATCACGATACCCGCTTGAAATCCGTGGGTGCGGGCGAGAAACGCTACGGCGGGGGTGGGGACAACGCCCGCGCTCTCGACATGAGCACCTGTCTCGCGAAGTCCAGCAGCCAGAGTGGCCGCAATCCAGTCGCTCGATTCGCGCGTGTCACGCCCGAGAATGACCTTGGGCGCCGAAGAGAGCTTGCGCACCGAATGTCCGAGAGCCAGACCGGCAGCAAAGATTGTTGGTGCATCCAAAGGTGGCTCACCGGCAATGCCGCGCATGCCGTCGGTTCCGAAGAGTTTGCGTTGTGGAGATGAACTCATCGTTTCACTTTTTCCTGATTCGGCCTGTCGATTTGTGCGGGCTTGCGCCCTCTTGCTCGACGCGGCTAACAAACGACCCCTCGCTCAAGCGGGTTCGCACGACGTCGCCAGGAGCGAGCTGCGCCGCGGAGCGGACCAGAGTGCCGTCGGCATCCTGCACGAGGGCATAGCCGCGCTGCAAAACCTCAAGCGGCGACAGTGCGTGGAGGCGTGCGTCAGTTGCATACAGATGCCGCCCAAGGCCCCGGACATAGCGCTCCAAGGCATGGTCAAGCCGTGTGGAGTCGGCGACAAGGCGTTCGCGGGTCTCACCGAGCCTGCGGCGCGGGTCATGCCGCATTGTGCGCGCGGCTAGTTCGGCAATCCTGCGGTGCTGCCGGTGCAGCGGATCTTGCAGGGAGGGTTCCAGGCTGAGCGTGGCATCGTCGAGCCGCTGATTCAGCCGGTTCAGAACGGTGCGCATGCGCCACTCGGCCCGCTCGGCATGCAGGCTATCCACCTGCTGACGCGCCTGCAGTAGCTTAAACCGCGCCGCCCGCTCCAGACGTACATCCTGACTTGCCACACGCTCGGCAACCTTGTGTTGCGCCTCGGTAATCAATTCAGCCGCCGCCGAAGGCGTGGGTGCGCGCAGGTCAGCCGAAAAATCGGCGATGGTGAAGTCCGTCTCGTGGCCAATCGCGGAGACAACGGGCAAGCGAGATGCAACGATCGCGCGGGCCACGCGCTCACTATTGAATGCGGCCAGATCTTCAAGAGATCCGCCGCCCCGGGCCAGCACCACCAGATCGACGAGCCCCGACGCGTTCAGCGCCGCAAGGGCCTCTTCGATCTCGAACGGCGCCGAATCGCCCTGCACCGATACGGGGTACAGCAGCACATTCAATCCGGAATGACGGCGACCCACGATGTTGAGAAAGTCGCGAATGACCGCGCCCGCGGGCGAAGTCACAATGCCGACGGTGCGGGGAAACGCAGGGAGGGGACGCTTTCGCTCCGAGTCGAAGAGCCCTTCGGCCTTCAGGCGCTCTTTAAGCTGTTCGAAAGCCAGCTGGAGCGAACCGGTCCCGACGGGCTCCAGGGTCTCGGCGACAAGTTGTAACTGCCCACGCTGCTCGTAGATGCTGACCCGCCCACGGACCAGAACATGGAGGCCGTCCTCAGGGCGAAAGCGCAGCAGCAAGGCCTGGCGACGAAACAAAACGACGGGGAGTTGCGCTTCTGCATCCTTCAGGCTGAAGTAGACATGCCCCGACGGCGCCGGCCGGAAGTTCGAGATTTCGCCTTCAACCCATACATCGACAAACTTGCGCTCGACGAGCGAACGGACCTGCTCCACCAGAGCGCGGACAGGCCAAACGCGGCGGGCAGGCGGCTCGTCAAACACGAAGTCGAGCTGGCTCATCGATGGGTCGCTGGGGGGCATTAGAAACGAGTGTACTCGGTGGAGGCCCTATTTCTCACGGGCAGAAAGAATGCTTCGCAGTTGCGCGGCAAGC
Organism: uncultured Acidobacteriaceae bacterium; assembly: GCA_963760475.1. Lineage (GTDB taxonomy): Bacteria > Acidobacteriota > Terriglobia > Terriglobales > Acidobacteriaceae > Telmatobacter. The sequence goes on from CAVXDG010000018.1 coordinate 23,286, forward strand.
GCCGCGGGGTGGTCATTTCCGATCTCTTCCGCGCCTGCCGGGCTCGCATATAGCGCCTCGGCCTCGCGTGCCAGAATTGTCCCCTGGTCGAGCCCGAAGGTGCCCAGGACGCCAGCAAGCTTGTGAGCAGCAGAGGAGGCCTCAGAGCAAAGTTCGGGGCTGAGGTTGCCGGCAGCAAGAGCCGCCGCGGCCTTCTCGAGAATCGACACTCGCTCTTCAATTTGCGGCAGGAATTGGACCCATAGCCGATTCATTGCTTCGTGAAGCGCAGCAGGATCGGGCCGAGCCATCGGACAACCTTCTACTTCCAGCCCAGAGCGTTCGAAATCTGCACGGAAAGCGTCAGCGGATCGAATGGCTTGACCAGCACTGCGTGGATCCCGAGATCGGCAAAGCGCCGCCTGTCCGTGGCCTGCACCTTGGCAGTCAGGAACAGGACTGGAATCTTCGAGGTCGCGGGATTCTTGCGCAGCTCGCGAAATGTGGTCGGCCCATCCATGCCCGGCATCATCACGTCCAGCAGAATTGCATCCGGTTTGTAGGTTGCAGCCCGGGTCAGGCCCTGCGCCCCGGAGTTGGCTACCATAACTTCCCACCCAGCGACGGTTTCAAGGCTCATCGCCGCAACTTCACGAATATCATCTTCATCGTCAATGATGAGGATGCGATGGGACATTGATTCTTCTCCCAGGCCGGATCAGCCCCCGGCGTTCTTGCTGCAGGAAGAGCACCACACTCCACCCGGACATTGGTTAATAATCTATCGGACGCATGTCCCGTCCGGCACGGCTTGAATTCCTTCCGCGTGCTCAGGCGCTGGTCACCCCAGACACATCAGGAACCTGTTCGGCGGACTCGATGTGACGCGCACCCCGCAGAATTGTCAGAACCAGCTGTTCCAACTGCTCCGGCTGCAACCGAGCGCGTTTCAGCAGAGCGGCAGGCTCCATTCCAAACTGTATCTGCCCGGAGGTCAGTTCGCGACCCGAATATGCCACCAGAATCAGGTGCGTCAATATATCGCGATCGCGCAGCCACGCGGCCAGGCTCAGGGCTTCGTTGTCCCGCATACCCACATTGAGCACCAGCAGGTGCGGGTGGAACGATAAACATTCATCCATGGCATGCTCGCGGCTGCGTGCCATGCGCACCGTCGTATTCTCGCCGGAGAACGCTTCGCCGACAAGCAGCGCGGTTTGCTCATTCTCCTCTACCACCAGGACCCGCGCCGTTTCACCCGCAGCTCCCAGAGCGCGCACCAGCTCGGCAATCATCATCCGCGCGTTGTTTGAACGCGTGTTGCCGTTGCGCATCAGGTCCGCGGATTTCTGCTGAGTATCGAGGCTGAGCAGGAGGATGGGAGTGTGCGCCTCGGGTACTGCGCGGCGCAGCTGGGGCAGCAGGTCCCAGCCATTGATTCCGTTTGAGCCGGTATCGAGCACGATTGCCTCGACGCCGTCATGCGCGGCAACCAGTGTCTGTTCCACGGTAGCGGTTTCAAGAATGCGGTATCCCTGCTCAGCCAATTGCACGCCGATCAACGGGCGAGAAGCACCATTGTCGCTGGCCAGCAGAACGATGCCCTGCCCCGGCGAGTCGCTGCCCACATTCTTGGCCTTGGTCGCCGCTGCCGGGTGATAGGGCAGAAAGACCCGGAAGGTGGATCCGCGAATCGGATTGCGCTCGGCCCAGATGCGCCCGTTGTGCTGCGACACGATGGCGCGGCAGATGGCCAGCCCCAGTCCGCTTCCGCCCTTCTGGCGGGAATCCGAGGCGTCCACCTGCTGGAACCGTCCGAAGATCGCTTCCAGCTTGTCTGCAGGAATGCCTCGGCCCTGATCGATCACCGAGAGGGTCATGCCACTGGAACCGGGTCGCAGCATGATCGACACCGCCGAATTGGGCGGCGAAAACTTGATGGCGTTCGAGAGCAGGTTGGTCATCACTTGCAGCAGCCGGTCGGCATCGGCCGTGATCTCCACCTGGGTCTTGTCGTGAATCAGCAGCACACCGGCCGATTCGGCCATGAGCTGCATGCCGTCCATCGCCTGCTTGACCAACTCCGCCATCTGCACGGGCCGGAACACCAGCGGTTCGCGCCCACTCTGTGCGCGCTCCAGATCGAGAATGTCGTTGATGAGCCGCACCAGCCGGTCGGAGTTGCTGAGCGCGATGCGCAGCAGATTTGTAGCCTTGTCGCTGATGTCGCCCAGGATGCCGGAGGACAGCAGGCCCAGCGCTCCGCGGATCGAGGTCAGGGGTGTGCGCAGCTCGTGGCTTACCGTGGATACGAATTCGTCTTTCAGCCGATCGAGGGCATAACGCTGGCTGATGTCGCGGAAGCTCAGCACCGATCCGGAATAGCGGCCCATGTCGAGAATCGGGTTCAAGAAGTACTCCGCTGGAAAACCGACGCCGTTGGCGCGGTAGATGCTGTCTTCGCCGGTCGAAGGCACCCGCCCGCTCGAAGCGCGGAGAAGTGCGCAATCCTGGGGGCACTTCTTGGCCTTCGGCGCCGAACCGTGCACCAGGTCGTGCACAGGCTTCCCGATGAGGCTGGCCACCGGCGCGCCCAGCAGCCGCGTGGCCGCGGGATTGGCAAACCGCACCAGGCCGTTGCGATCGACGCCCAGAATGCCGTCGGCCACGGAGTGCAACAGAATCTTCTGCTGGCGGCTCAGCTCTTCGGCACGCTCACGCTCCCGCGTACGCGCCAGCATCTGGCCCAGCGACGCCGCCACGGTCTCCATCGCCGCGGTGGTCTCGCGATCCTCGCGCAGCCGCAGGTGGCAGTAGAACTCAAGCACGGCCAGCACGTTGTTGCCGACCTGTACGGGGGTGGCCCACCCTGAAATCATCTTGTGCTGCATGGCGCTCTTCACGCGCGGGTCGCTCGCCTCCTTGGCCAAATCGCCGACCCACACCAAGCGTCCCTCGGACCACGCCTTCCCGGGCAGGCTCTCTCCCGGCGCCAGCGCAGTGCTGACACTCTCCTGAATCAGCGCTTCAGTTTCTTTGCCGGGAACCCCCCAGGCAGTGCTGAACTCGAGCTTGTTCTCTTCGGCGTTGATCTCCCACTTGACGGCGACGTCCCAGCCCTGCGAGACGCACAGCGCCTCAAGCACGCGCATCGCGGCCATCTCCGACGAGACGTTCTCGCCCACAATCTGGGTTACCAGCAGCTGCAAGGCAAGGCGGTGCTCGCGCTGTTTCTGCTGGGTGACGTCACGGACAAGAACCTGCACCGCCATCGCCTTCCCCGCCCGGCGCCGCTGATGCAGGCTCAGTTCGAGCTCCTGCAAATGGCCGTCGGCGGTTTCGTTGCGCAGCGGAGCACGATCGATCGTCTCTCCGTTCATGACGCGGCGCAGCAGCGATGCGGCCTCGGCCCGGCAATCGGGGTTGAAGACCTGCTCAAAGAATTCGCTTTCACCCTCGGCACCAGGGCTCTTGGCGAAGCTCCGTTTCCATGCCGGATTGACGTATAGAAAGCGCCCGGTCAAATCGAGAGTCGCGATCATCTCGCTTGAATTCTCGAAGACGTCGCGATACCGTTCCCGTGCTTCCCTCTTCCATTGGTCTTTGCGGATGGTCGTGCTCTGATCGAGGGCTACTGCAACAAGTCCGGCCGGCTCGCCGTCCTGGTTGCGCAATGCTGAAACATGAAGTTTCACCGGAAACAGCTCACCGTCCTTGCGGCGCAGATGGGTCTCGAAGGCGGGCGACTGACTCGGCGGCAAGGCCCGGATAATCTGCTCGAGGACGGCCATTTGGCCGGCAGGCGTCGTTTCATCGCTGGGCTCGATGCCGCACACCTTCTGCAATTCCGCGATCAGCCGCGCTCCTTCCCCGGGAGCAAGCAGTTCCACGGTCCGCGACTTGTTGACCAGGTCGACCGCGCGATAGCCCAGCGCCTTTTCGGCGTTCGGATTGACAAACGTGAGACGTCCATCCATTCCGATCGAGACAATCATTGTCCCCGCTGAATTCAGCAGGTCCTTGAAGGGATCGCCCGCGTACCGGCCCTGAGCTTCGCGTTCAGCGGAGTTGTCGGCCAGAAGCCGCATGGCCACCGCCGCCGTGAGACCGATAGCTGTCATCAGCAGCAGCCAGTCGAAACGAGGCCCGGCCTCGAGGCGCGCCGTGATTCCCCCCGCAGCCATCGCCAGCGACAGAACAGCAAGCGCGGACCACATCGATGGAGATGTGTCGCGCTCCTCTTCTTCCTTGGGCCGTTGGGATTCGCGGGTATCCATGGTTTTGCGGTTACGCTGCACTTGACTGCCGGCGCCGGCCCTCACGTCTTCCTGAAGACCACGCCCCACCGCTCCTCCATCCTTCATTACGGGACCATCTTTAAGCTATCTGTTCATCGCGCAATCCGGCCACTCTCAGCGCGCCCCAGAACGGTTGCCTGGTTCGGTAGATACCCTGCGCTTGCTCTTCTTGTATGTTACTCAAAAATCGTTGGATTGAACTCGGAATGGCAGCGCTTTGGTTACCGCAGTGATGTGCATCTGGCCGCCGACTGCCGCCGAGCTCAATCGCTTCCCTGCGCCGCCTGCTGCAGTCCCAATCGTATACTGGCCGCATGTTCTACGCTCTCTTTCTTCGCCCAGTAAGGTGCTGCTTTGTTGCTGCTCTTTGTTTTTGCGCATTCCTTCCGCTGGCGCACGCCTGGGGGAACGAAGGTCATCGCCTGATCAACCGTCTTGCCCTCAGCACTCTGCCGCCCGGTGTGCCTGCGTTTCTTCACGCCCCGGCGGCAATCGACGAAATGGAGTATCTCGGCCCTGAGCCGGACCGCTGGCGATCCCCTGCTGAACCGGAGTTGGTCGCCGCCCAGGCGCCCGAGCATTTCATCGACCTCGAGCCGGCCGATGCTCTCGGGCCCCTGCCCCGGAATCGACTCGACTTCGAAGCCAAGGTCTTCGCCGCCGGAGAGCGCCCCGAAAAGATAGGCCTGCAGCCATGGGAGGCCAACGAAATCTGGGAACGACTGAAGGCGGCTCTGCGTGAGTATCGCTTGCTGGCCGCTGCCGACAAAGACACGCACCCCGTCGAACAGGCTGCGATCTTCTATGCCGGTTGGCTGGGTCACTATGTGGCTGACGCCTCGCAGCCGCTGCATACGACGATCCAGTACAACGGGTGGGTCGGACCGAACCCCAACGGCTACACCACTGCCCATACGATCCACTGGGCCTTCGAGGGTCCCTTTGTCGGCGCCAACCTCCACGCCGCGGACGTAGAGCCGAAGATGACCCCGCCGCATGCGATCGAGGGCGATCTGTTTGACGCCTATGTAGCGTACCTACGCCAGAGCGCCACACACGTCGAGCAGGTCTACCAGTTCGAAAAGGTCGGGGGATTCACGGGCGCCGGGTCAGCCGAATCGCGCGATTTCACCGCATCCAGGCTGGCCGCCGGCGCCAGTATGCTGCGCGACATGGTCTTAACCGCGTGGATGGAGAGCGCGAAGCCCGTCCCAAACCCGTATGCCGCCAAGTAAATGGCGCCTCCCGCATTCAACAAGGTCATTCGAGGCCGGACGCCTGCGTGGGGTCCAGGGACTCCAGGGGATAGGTCTGGATTTCAAGGTCGATACTGGCGATCTCAGCACCGCGCTCGTGCGGGATCATTTGCGTGCACTGGCACAGCTCAGTTAAGCGAATATGCCCGCTTCGGCTGAGCTCGATCCCTGAAGCGATCAGCACCGTATACATATCCACGCAGGTCTGGCGCTCGAACTCGAACAGCAGGTTCACTCCGCCCGAATCGTTGGCCCCTCGGCTCAGCACCCATCCCCCACATCCCAAAATCGCCCCGGTCAGCGCCTGGACCAGGCGGGAGGGCTCCTGGAGGGAGATGGCACGCATCTGCATCGCCCAGGGCACGGCAAACTCTTTCTGCTCGTCGCTGGTGGGGATCATGGGTCTCACGATGCCCTTATCGGACCCCTCAGCCGGAGCTTGATCGATGTGCGGGAGTGAAACGTCCATTGACTGCCTTTGGCACATCTGATCTCCGCGATGACGTTTCCGCCCACCGATGATTTAGTTTGTTAGGCAGGATGATCGTCGGTAGCGGAATTGATCTGGTCGAGATTGGTCGCATTCAGGAATCAGTGCGCCGCTTTGGGCAGCGGTTTCTTAATCGCGTCTTCACGCCGGCGGAGCAAGCCTACTGCCTGCGCAAGCGTAGTTCCGCCGAGAGCTTTGCGGCTCGATTTGCCGCCAAGGAGGCAGGCGCAAAAGCACTGGGGACCGGGATCAGCCATGGCGTCAATTGGCTGGAAATCGAGGTGACCCGTGAGCCGGGCGGCCGGCCGGTACTCCGGTTCCATGGCCGGGCCGCTGCAATCGCCTCCGATATGCGCGTGGAGCACTGCGCGCTTTCTCTGACACACACGGCTGAACTGGCAATGGCCAGCGTGGTTTTGGAAGATGCCCGATAACCTCGCCTGTCTGCTATTCTCAGGGCATCGAGGTCGATAGGTCCCGGTCCTATTTCACAGGGGAGTGCCGTGCCAAGCCGAAAAGAGATTCAGTGGTCTCAACTGAAAGTTGGCGCCGTTGGTCCTCGTCTCCATGGGAGTGCTCATTGGGCTGATCTTTCTCATGTCCGGAAGCACGGGTGGCCTGTTTGCTTCGAAGCTGACTCTGCGCTCATATTTCACCAATGCTTCGGGCGTCAAAAACGGCGCGCCGGTGACCCTGGAAGGCGTCACGATCGGCAACGTGATCCGCATCCGCGTGGTCTCCGAACGGAATCCGACCCCGGTCGAGGTGACCATGCGCGTTGGCCAGGAATATCTCCGCGACCTGCACGTGAACTCCACCACCTCGATTGCGCAAGCCGGCGTTCTGGGCGACAGCTACGTCGACATCGACTCGAGCCTGGCCTCGGGCCCCCCGCCGGCCAACAATTCGGAGCTGCGCTCCACCAACTCCCCGAACATCCAGTCAGTGATTAGCTCCAGCCAGAGTTCCATTGACCAAATCAATACGCTTTTGCGCAAAGTCGAAGTCCTGGTCGATGCTGTCAATTCAGGCAAAGGGACAGTCGGCAAATTGATCAATGATCCCGTCTTCTTCGCCAAGATCTCGCGCATCACCGACAACCTTGAGAAGATCTCAGGCCAGATCAGCGAGGGGCAGGGGACAATTGGCAAACTGGTCAATGACGATACGCTCTACACCCAAGCCAATGCGGCCGTCGGCAATGTGAACCGGTTGACCGCCTCGCTCGACGAGGGCAAAGGCACAGCAGGCAAGCTGCTCAAGGACGAGTCGCTCTACAACAACCTGAATCAGACCGTAAGCAACGCGAATGAACTCGTCTCCGAGATCAACAAGGGAAAAGGTTCGATCGGGAAGCTCGCCAGAGATCCCGAATTCGCGAAGAAGCTCGATGACACGGTCACGCGGCTCGATTCAATCCTGAGAACAGTGGATGAGGGCCAAGGCACCATTGGCCAGCTGCTGCACAATCGCTCGGTCTACGATCACACGGACCAGACCATGGATCAGGCGCAAATGCTGATCAAGGCCATTCGCGAAGATCCCAAGAAGTACTTTGTGATTCGCCTGAAAGTCTTCTGACCCTTTTTCACGATCTTTGCAATCCAGAACCCTAACCGGAATCTCCGTGCCTGAGGAGGCGGATATGCCCCGCAAGAACCTCGCCGCGGCTGCTCTTTGCGCGCTCGCTGCCCTCGCCTCGGGGATCCTGGTCTCCAGCTTCAAACGCAGCACAGTCGCAGCCGCAGTCACCAATGAGCCTTCGTACGCCGCGAATGGCGATCTGCTGCCACCGGCAAACTACCGCGAATGGATCTATCTCACCGCGGGCATCGACATGAGCTATTCCCCCAAAGCCATGGATATGGGTCACTCCATGTTCGACAACGTTTTTGTCAGTCCCGCAGCCTACCGTAGTTTTCTAACGACCGGCACATGGCCTGACAAAACCGTCCTGGTGCTCGAAGTGCGGGAGGCGCGTTCGAAGGGCTCCATCAACCAGGCGGGGCACTTTCAGGGAACCAACTTGATGGATTTCGAAGTTCACGTGAAGGATGAAGCGCGCTTCCCTGGGAAGTGGGCGTTCTTTTCTTTCGACTCACCCATGGGCAACGGCACGCTGATTCCGCAGGGAGCTCCTTGTTACAGCTGCCATAGCGCGCACGCCGCGGTCGATACCACCTTCGTCCAGTTCTACCCAACCTTACTGCCGATTGCACAACAGAAGAAGACTCTGAGCGCAGCCTTCGTCAAGGAAGAGGCTGCGGAGACGCCCTCGCAGAAGCAGTGAGCCCATTGTCCAGGAGCGAGCGCATCAAGGCGGCTCGTTAGTTTCCGCGAAAGGTTCGCCAGAACTCGATATAGCTCTTCAAGCGGACGACGTGAAAGTAGTCGCTCGCGATGAGATAAAAGAGGGTCGCTCCGGCCCACACGACGTGCATCGCATCGGGACCGAGCTGATCGCTGAAAGGCAGCGGCGCGGCCGAGAACACCATGGCGAGTACTACCAAGGCAAGTTTCACGATGCCCATCACCAGGTTAATCTCCATCAGCTTGCTGGTGAAGGAGCGCCCCAGCCGAAAGCTCTCGACCAGCGCACTGGCGGCGTTCCGCTTCTCCAGCACCAGCAGCATGGGCGCCACCGCGAATGGCCAGCTGACCAGCGCCCACAGCGTGAAGAATCCCAGCGAGAGAAAGATCGCCCAGACGGAGTAGCCGATCAGGTCCGCTTCGCCTTCAGCCGTGATGTGCGTGGCCGCCGCCCACTGCATCAAGCGAAACCAGCTGCCCAACAAGGCGCCGAGCAGAAGCAGCCATGCGGCCTGCAGCAGAATCATCGCCACCGGCCGGAAGCACACGCCCGGTTCCATCCGCCGCAGCACAACGCCGCGGCCCACGCTCGACACCACCAGCCAGCTCAACGCCGCCAACGGCACGAGCCAGCCGAGAGCGTGCCCGACCGTCGGCTCATAGCGCGCCCACACGTCGGCCAGTTGCACCGCAGCGACCCATGGATTCTGTGCATCAATCGAATTCAGCCCTGTCGACTCAGGCGGCAGCGCAGCCAGAATCCGTGCCCCCTGCCGCCAGCACACCCACAGCAAGGGCAGCCCGAAGAGCCATCGCCAGGCGACCTCAAGGGCTGTGAGATCGGGGTGTCGAAACACCCACCCCATCTGGTCGACCAGTTTTTGGGTCGCCCGCACCGGATGAGCCATCACTGGGCCCGCCTTCACTTGATGCTCGGGGCCCCCGGCGACAAGCCCTTGTCGCTGGGGGGAATCACCAAGTTGACGAGCTTGCCAGGCACGACGATGATCTTCGCCAGTTTCTTTCCAGCGATCCGTGCCTTCACTTTCTCATCTTCCAAAGCTGCAGCTTCTATCTCTTTCGAGCTTGCGCCGGCCGGCACACGCACAATTGAAGCGAGCTTGCCGTTGATCTGCACAGGAATCTCGATCTCGTCTTCCTTGGCAAGTTCTGCATTGCTCACTGGCCAGGGCGCTCGCAGAACCGCTCCCTCTTCGCCCAGCTCGCTCCACAACTCCGCGGCAAGGAATGGGGCAAACGGCGCCAGCAACAGCACCAGCGAACGCAGCAGTTCGCGGACCACGGCCGGGGGAACCTCACCCGCCGCAAGCTGCGCGTCTGCGGCCTGCATCTCGTTCACCAGCTCCATAATTGCCGCGACGCAGGTGTTGAAGTGCCAGCGCCCTTCGAAGTCGAGCGAGATTTTTGCAATTGTCTGGTGCAGTTTGCGCAGCAACTTCAGCGAGACGCCGCTGGGCGATGCGACAACCTCACCCTTCGCCGCGCGCGCAACGGGCACGTATTTATTGGCTAGCCTCCACACGCGCCCCAGGAACCGGCTTACCCCCGCAACTCCGTCTTCCTGCCAGTCAAGATCGCGATCGGGCGGCGCGGCAAACAGCGCGTACATGCGCGTCGCATCGGCCCCGTAGCGCCCGACCATGTCATCGGGCGAAACAACGTTGCCCTTCGACTTCGACATCTTCGCGCCGTCTTTAATCACCATTCCCTGGGTAAACAACCGCTGCGCCGGCTCGTCATTCTTGATCAATCCCAGGTCGCGCATCACCTTCGTCCAGAAGCGCGAGTAAATCAGATGCAGAATCGCGTGCTCTACCCCGCCGATGTACTGGTCGATCGGGAACCAGTAGTCCGCGCGCGTGGGATCAAAAGGCGCATTCGCATTTTTCGCGTCAATGTAGCGATAGAAGTACCAGCTCGAGTCGACGAAGGTATCCATCGTATCCGTCTCGCGCTTGGCAGCGCCCCCGCACTTTGGACAGGTGACGTTCACGAACGAAGGAACGCGTCCCAGCGGCGATCCTCCTTGCTGCGTAATCTCGATCTGATCGGGCAGCAGCACCGGCAACTGATCGTCGGGCACCGGCACCAGCCCATCCCGTTCGCAGTGGATCATCGGGATCGGCGTGCCCCAGTACCGCTGCCGGCTCACGCCCCAGTCTTTGAGACGGAAGATCACCTTCGCCTCTCCGAAGGTGCCACGCACCGCAGCCTCCTGGAGTAGCTTCTTGGCCTGGGTACAGCTCAACCCGTCGTATTCACCGGAATTGACCAACACTCCGTCTTCCGTCGTGAATGGCAGTGCCGGCTCTTCGGTTCCTGGTGTGGCTGGAGCAATCACGCGCTGAATCGGAATCCCGTACTTGGTCGCAAACTCGTAATCGCGTTCATCGTGGCCGGGTACGCTCATGATGGCGCCGGTCCCGTATTCGCCGAGCACATAATTCGCAACCCAAATCGGCACCAAGGCGCCGTTATAGGGATTGATGGCAAAGTGGCCGGTCGGCACACCATGCTTATCGATGGCGCCGATATCGCCCGCTTCCCTGGCTTGCTTCTGCTCCTCGATCAGCCTGTCCACCTGTGCCTTCAGCGCCGCATCCTCTGCGGTCAAACTCGCCACCAGTGGATGCTCTGGCGCAAGCTGCACACTCGTCGCACCAAAGATCGTATCCACCCGGGTGGTGAAAACGCGGATCCGTTGCCTTTCTGCTCCCTGATCGATTTTTCCGGCCAGGAAAAAATCGACCTCCGTGCCTTCGCTGCGCCCAATCCAGTTGCGCTGCATGGTGCGCACTTTTTCCGGCCAGCCGTCCAGTTTGTCCAGGCCGTCCAGCAATTCTTGCGCGTAGGCGGTGATGCGAAAGAACCACTGCGTCAGGTCGCGCTGTTCCACAAGCGTGTCTTCGTGCCGCCAGCAGCGGCCATCGATCACCTGCTCGTTGGCCAGCACGGTGGCGCATTCAGGGCACCAGTTGACCTTGCTCTTCTTGCGATAAGCAAGCCCTCGCTCGTACATTCGCAAGAAGAACCACTGGTTCCAGCGGTAGTAGTCGGGCAGGCAGGTGGTCACTTCAGTGGCCCAGTCGAACCCCATGCCCAGGCGCTCGAACTGCCGCTTCATTCCCGCTATGTTGTTGAGGGTCCACTCGCGTGGCGGGGTGCGGTTTTTGAGCGCGGCATTCTCGGCCGGCAGCCCGAATGCATCCCATCCCATGGGGTGCAGCACGTTGTACCCGCGCATCCACATGTAGCGCGCCAGAGCGTCGCCAATGGAGTAGTTACGCACGTGCCCCATGTGCAAGGCGCCGCTCGGGTAGGGCAGCATCTCCAGCACGTAGTACTTCGGCTTACCCGACGAGGCGGGTTCAGCTGCATAGAGCGCAGGGTCCGCAGCCCAGCGCGTCTGCCATTTCACCTCAATTGAGGCCGGGTCGTATCGTTGTTCGGTATCTTCCGCCATAAACAACTAGTGTAAATGGATACGGAAGTTCTCCTGACACAGCCGGACAGGATGCCTCTGCGACCACGTCAGAGTCAATCGTCCCGGCGCAGGGCCCTACTTTTTGGGCCGCGACTCCGGAGGAACAAGCCCCGCGACTCTGTAGTAGACGACAAGCTGACCGTAGTGTTCGCCAGAATGTTCCATTAAGCCCCACGCTCCTTCGGAAAAGCGCACCTGGCGGTTCGAGAACGGATCAACCCACAGGTCATTGAGACCGCTGTCGCCTTTGCTCTTGATCAGCGCTGCTCCATCCGCGAAGGACTGCTTCACAAACTCCACTATGGCTGCTTTGGTTGGGTAGTCAGATCGTTTTGGGTCGCCGGATGGCACTTTGACACCCTTCACCGGGTTGATGAAGAAGTAATTCGCGCCGGCGGCGTGCAGCAGTTGTTCGGCAAACGACCGCTGAGCCGGGGTCGGCTTGAAATCGTACTTGTCCTCGGGAAAGTCCTCGGCCATTGCAATCAGCTTTCGGCCAATTCCGTTCCAATTATCAAGCAGAACCCGCGATGGGCCCCCTGGTGGCTTAGGGGTGTAATCCCCCGTGGGCGCCTGGGCATGAGCGGCTACGGCGGAGAACACGGCGACCGCGAGAAGAAAGAGGGAAACCTTCAAGAGATTTCGCATGCGACGATTTCCTTTCGATGAAAACCCTTTGCATAAAACTGGCACCGCGACCAGGCCCGACTGAGCGATTTGTTGCATTGCGGATTGATTCTCTGCCGAAGTGGGAATGACGTTATCCTCAAGACCCGGATCTATTGGCGCGCGACCGAGCTATTGTTTGCAGGCAACCGGGTGCAGCTCTTCCGTCGTGACCTTGTAATCCGCAGGGGGTTGGAAGAGAGACGGGTCGGGCTCTTCAAGGGTGAGGTTGACCAGTTCGCGGGTCCGATTACCGATCCGCGGATCTTCAGTACTCTGGCGCAATTCGAGACCGAGGCTGGGAGCTATCCAGTTATCCTCAACCCTCACGATGGTTTGATCGTTGCCCGCCTCACCTACGGCAATGGTGCGCGTGATCCGCCGTCCGTGCGCCTCTACGCCTTGAATCGAGATACTCCCCAGGTCGGCGATCTGCGGCGTCGATCGCTGTACGGGAGCCGGCACCTGTTCCGCAGCCCGAGTCAGCGGATTGAACACATATTGCGGCAGCGGCGGCCGTGGAGTCTCATTCCACTCCATCCGGAGGTTGTCTGACGCCCAGCACCCATGCCGCTGTTCCTTTGGCGGCATCTTGAAAACATGCCCATCGTTGGTGACGGAGTACCAATTCGCCAGGATTGTCCCGTCGGTATCGTGCACACCGCCGGATGTACCCAGCACACGGCCAAGCTGCCAGCTCTGATTGGTGTTTGACTGCATCGTGATGCCCGCCGAATCTCTTGCCCTGATCTCGGTGCCCTCGCTGGTAATCGTGGTGCCATCCGCGAGGGTCTGCACCTGGGTGATTTTGAATTCGGCGGTATAGGGCTGGAGTTGGTGGGAGGGTGAGGCCTGGTCGGGTCCGCCTGAAGGGGCGACGCCCACCTGCGCATGAACGGCGCACACGAGCAGGGCGAAGGAAAGAATGAAGAGGAGACGACCGGCGATTCGAAACATCGTTCACCCCCGCGAAATCAGCGAGACCATCTTACCGCGATTTTCCCGCCGTGCCTCCCGGTTTCGCCTGTTTTGATAAGGCTCTTCAGCACCCGCATGTTGCGCTCCTCGAGACGCTCAGATCTCAGGGCAGCAGCACGCGCAGCCATTCAGGAGTGGGCGCATGCAATTGAATGCTCTGCCCGTCTTCAAGGATGGCTACAAGCCGATACGAATGGTTCAGGTCGCCGTTGTCGTACACTCGCACATTGGAAAGTTCCACCAGAGCTCGCCGCAGATTCTTCATCACGCGTGGGTATCGTTCCCTCAGTTTGTCCGTTGGAACATCGTGGCCGCCCTTCAGTACACGCATTGTTACGCGCTCATACGAAACCTCGGGGCCGCCAATTCCAATGAAGAATAACGCCACTGTATATCCGGAACGCTCCACTTCTTTGAGAAATGCAAGCTTATCTCCTACTGGATCGGAGAAGACAGTTTCAAAGATGAAACTCTCCCGTTGCTCGATCAGTTGCCGCCGCAAGCGATCAGCGACATCGGCTGCCTTGTATGGATCGATCCGCAAATCCTGTGCCACGGCATCCGCATTCACAAAGCGCAAACCCGAAGGTCGCAGGTACGTGCGGTAAAACGTGGTCTTCCCTGCTCCGTTTGGTCCCGCGAGAGCCACCATAATCGGCCGTCGGCTGAGGATCTCTCTCACGCCTGCGTAGACCGGGATTTATCTCGGATTCGCAGTTTGGACGGCGCTACCCCATGGCCGCTTCGCCCCCGTCTGGTGCTTGCGTTCACCGTATCCTTACCGACAGAAGCAACGAATGCGCGATTCACAAACCGGCCCACCGTCCGCTTGCCATTCTCCTCGATTCGCACCAATAACCCGGGTCGTTTGGGATGCGCCTCAAAATGCGGATACGGCTCGCTGTCCAAAAAAGTCTTCAACATTCCCCTGCCAGCCGGCGTGTCCACCAGGTCAACCAAGTCCGCCAAGGGTGTTGCTCCTGCAGTCCGGCAAAGAGTCAATACCTGCTGCCCATCGAGCATCAATTCGATTGACCGTCCCAACTTTGCCCAGAACTCCACTTGACCCGCAATGGATCTCTCTTGTGCTTCCCCCGCGATCCGGGCATCCAACACAAGCGCATCCGATAGCTTGACTGGTTGACTCATGCATCCATGGTAGCATAATGCTACCCACCTTCCAACGATTGTGGCCGCTACTTCACCAGGCTCTTCAACACCCACACATTGCGCTCCTCGTCGCCGTCCTCGTCCGCCGGCGTCTCGGCGATGAAGGCCGCGTGCGCAAACCTCTTGTCATTCAGCAACCGCCGAAACAACTCCACCCCAATCGTTCCCTGCCCGATATGCTCGTGCCGGTCGAGCTTCGACCCCCGCTCCGCCTTGGCATCGTTGCAGTGCCAGACACGGACGGCCTTCGAGCCCACTGTCGCTTCGATCTGCTTCACTGTGTCCGCGTAGCCCGCCTCCGTCACGATGTCGTATCCCGAGACATGCGTGTGGCACGTATCCAGGCAAACAGCCACCGGTGCATGGGCTTGCAGCAGAGCCACCAGTTCGGCCACTTGGTCGAAGCTGCCGCCCAGCGAGCACTCCGCGCCCGCCGTGTTTTCTATGAGAATCGTGAACGGCGTTCCCTGCCATGGCAGTCCGTCGATGGCCCGCTCGATCGACTCCGCCGCCAGCTTCAGCCCCTCCTCCCGCGTCATGCCCTTCCAAGAGCCGGGATGAAGTACGAGATACTCCGCGCCGAACGCCAGCGCGCGCTCGATCTCGCCGCGAAAAGCCACCACGCTCTTCTCGCGAAACTCTTTTGTCTGGCTGCATACGTTCACCAGGTAGCTCGTGTGAATCACGAGTGGGCTCACATCGAGTTCCGCACGCAGCTTGCGCATGCGCTCGCACTGCTTGGGATCGGCTGCGGGAGACCGCCACATCCGCGGGCTCGATGTAAAAATCTGAAATGTATTTGCGCCA
This sequence comes from uncultured Acidobacteriaceae bacterium, assembly GCA_963760475.1. GTDB lineage: Bacteria > Acidobacteriota > Terriglobia > Terriglobales > Acidobacteriaceae > Telmatobacter. The sequence goes on from CAVXDG010000018.1 coordinate 38,745, forward strand.
ATCTCCCGCGCACGCTGCACCGCGTTCGATGCCCCGCCAGCCGTGCCCAGATGAATCCCGATACGTTTTGCCATTGGACCAGTCTACCGGCTGGCTACAGCAGTTTCATCGCATCCGGATCCCAGCGCACAACCGCCCCGCGTTCGATGCTGAGATTACTCAAGAGCGCCGCGCCGGCCGCGCGGTACCCGAAGACCGCGTCTTCAACTACCGGCTGCCGCGACCGCACCGAGGCAAAGAAGTTCTTGAAATGGTCGTAGCTGTCGCTGTAGCCCGCGGGCGTTACGTAGCGCTCCGAGCCCACCGGCGGCGCTCCTTCAAAATGCTTCTTCGGATACTTCTTAAGGTACTCGCTTTCAATCTGCGCCTGCATTGCCTCGGGGAACGTGCTGATCATCAACCCCGGCTCTGTTTCGCGCGGCACGCGACTCACCGTCACGCCGGTCCAGCCAATCTCCATCGTTCCCTCGTCCCCGGTAAAGACGAGACCCTCACTCTCCTCGCCGCCATCGACAAAGTTCACCCGCAAGCTGAGGTTGAATCCCTCGCGATAATCGAACAGGCCGAGCAGAACATCAAGCGCATCGCGCCCGTCCTTCCAATACCGCAATGCCCCCGTCGCCATGCCCTGCGTCGGCCCGTGCGCGCCGGTGATGAAATGCGTGCCGCTGAATAGATGCACAAACAGGTCCCCGGCTACCCCGCTGCCATACGCCTTCCACTTCCGCCACTGGAAGAAGTGCTCGGCGTTGAACGGAATCTTCGGCGCCGTGCCTAGAAAGCGCGGCCAGTCGCAGGTCTCCGCCGATGCGTCTGGTGGAACGGTGTAGTTCCACGCGCCCAGCGATGAGTTGCGGTCCCAGCGCGCCGTCACCATGTTCAGCTTGCCGATGGCGCCCGCCGCCAGCAACTCTTTCGCCTTGATGTATAGCGCCGAGCTCACGCGCTGGCTGCCAATCTGCAGAATCCGACCCGTCGCCTTCGATGCCTCGATCATCTCCGGCCCGTCGGCGTAGAGGTGAATCATCGGCTTCTCGCAATACACATCTTTGCCGGCCTTCATCGCATCGATCGACGCCTGCTTGTGCCAGTGATCCGGCGTCCCGATAATGACCGCATCAATATCTTTGCGCGCCAGGATCTCGCTGTAGTCGCGGGTCGTGAAGATGTCGTTGCCCCAGAGTTCTTTGCTGCGCGCCAGCCGCCCGTCGTAGCAATCGGCCACGGCTACAAGCTTCACCCCCGGCACTTGCACCGCGCTCTTGGTGTCGCCCATGCCCTGGCCGCCTGCGCCAATTAAAGCAATCTGAAGATGGTCGTTTGCCGCGACTGGCCGTGCCGGCTCCGCCTGCGTCAGCAGCGCATGGATGCGCGGCCCCTGCTCCGCCGCTGCCGCACCCGCGAGCGATGCCGCTGAAGCCGCTCCCACCGTCTTCAAAAAATTCCTGCGATTCCAAATCTGCACAGCTCCCCCCGAATGGCGAAGATTTTCGCCGCATACAACCATACACGCGTCCAACCGCGTATGGCGCTGCCAGATTCAGAGCAGGAGTCCACTCGAAGCGCCCGCAGCTAGTCGTCGTCATCCTTACGCGTCCTGGCATGGTGTTGCTTCAGCAGCGCCGGCACGGGTGACGTCCCCATCGCGTCTTTCCAGAGAATGACATTCAGCGTCTGCGCGTCGGCCCGGTCGGCGTGTCGAAAGTCCATCTTCAGGCTCTCTTCTGCACCGGGCGCCTGCTTCGCATTGGCCGTATAGATCAGGCCGTTGTCGCGGTTCGACGTATCGGCATCGAACGGCGCCTGGTCCCCCGCCCCGGTGAATTCGCTTGCGATCAAAGAACTGAAAGCATCGTTGTTGTTCATCGGCGGCAGCCCCAGCAGCGACTCCATCGTGCGCAACACGCTCACCGTAGAGTAGAAGCGGCTGTCGACAAACGGCCCTCCATCGGCGCTGTGGGGCGCGTACTTGCTGATCACCAGCGCGTAGCTGCGATGCGCGTCCACGTGGTCGGCGCCGTCTTGCGCGTCGTCTTCGAGGACAAAGAACGCCGTGTCATCCCAAAACGGCGAGTGCGAAATCGCATCCACGGCGCGGCCCACTGCCAGGTCGTTGTCGGCTACTGAAGCCTTCGGCGTCGGCCCGCCCGGCCGTGTTCCCGCCGTATGATCGTTGCCCAGGCGCAACATCACGAAGTTTGGCATCGTGTCGTTGCCCTGCTGCTTGTCGGTGATCCAGCCCTGGAGATGGCGTTCGAAAATGTCCACGCGCACCTGGTCCGGGACGAACAGGCCGAAGTCCGGGGCCTCTTCGGCAAAGTGCCCCACCAGCTCAGGCTTGGTAGCCATGTTCGCCGCCATCAGCGGAATCGGCCACGGCCATTTGTTCACGCCGCCACCCCACTCAGGCGGAAGGTTTTCGCCGGGCTCCACAGCTTTGCGCGCACAGTTGCTCCCCTGCAGCATCGGCCCTAATTGCGGATTACTGGCCGCGAGCTCATCGCAAAAGACTGTCGAAATGAATTCGCCGAAGTGGTAGTAGGTTTTGTTATGCGCCGCCAGATCGCCCCACAAGTAGCCGCTCATCGGCTCATTCACATCGGGAATTTTCTGCAACAACGGATACCCGTCCGCCACCACGCCCTCAAAATCGTAGAAGCGCTGGCCCCCTCGATACGACTGCTGCCAGGTCTTCTCAAGATAATCAGAACCGATGGCCGCATTCGACCACACATGCCCGTCGCCCGACACCTCGCCCGAGTCAAAAAAGTTGTCGAGCACGCCGAACTGCAATGCCAGCTTGTGGATGTTGGGCGTTGTCGCCGCGCCATACATCGTGAGCTTCGGATCGCCGTTGCCTATTGGTTTGCCATTTGCTTCAAGATCGCCGAGCACCTGGTCGTAGGTACGGTTCTCTTTAATGATGTAGATGACGTGCTTGATGCGGCTCTCACTCGATCCGGCGAATGCAATCTTTTCTGCTTCGGCCTTCATGCGATTCGAGCGCAATACCTCGTCGGTCCATTGCGGCAGATTCTTCTCAATCTCGGCAGCGTCGAGGGCCGCTAGCGATCCGTAGAGCATGGTGCCGATGTAGGTCGACGGCCTATTCATATGAATGCTCGCGGAGCTCTGTGTCACTGGCTGCGGCCTGTTGTTCGGCCCGGTTCCCTTGCCCTTGCCGGTCGCCACATAGAGCACGCCGCCGCCGGATGAAGGCAGAAACGCGAGTGAGAAAGGCAGCCACTCCGTCGGAACAAATCCGTCCGGCTCGATCATGCCGTCGCGGCCGGCCTTGGCCGTCAGCTTATGCGTGTCGATCACGGCCACGGCGTCGCTCGCCATGTCGGCCACATAAAGCCGGCTGCCCTTGCCGTTGAGCGCCACGGCCAGTGGCTCCGCGCCAAAATAACTCTGCCCGGGCAGGCGCGTATCGAAATAACCCTTCACTTCGAATTTGCCGCTGCCGACATTTACCGCAGCCACCGTGTCGCGATTCGCCAGCGCGACATAGAGCGTCTTGCCGTCCGGCGCGAGCGCAAAGGCGCATGGATGCGTGCTGGCCGCGACCGGATTCGACGGCTTGAGCAGCGCCAGCTTGCGGCCGATCGCATTCTTGGTCAAGTCCAGCTCAACAATCTCCGATGCATTCCACAGCGCGACATACGCGCGGCGACCATCGTGCGAAAGAATCAGCGCGCCCGGATAAGTGGACGGCACGGCCTCGCTCTCCGCCAGGTCGAAGCGATGTTCGATTGCGCCGCTCGCCGCGTCCAGCAGCAACACCGCATCGGAGTAGTTCTCTGCGACCAAAAGCTTCTCGGCGCCCGCACCGCCCAGCACAGCAATCGCGGCGGGAAACGGGACGCCCTTGTCGCCATCTTTTTCGCCGATCAGCCGTGTCACGCGACCCGGCGCGAGTTGTTCCAGAGGTAGATGAATCATGCGCTCGGGCGTGACTTTGCCGGCGGCGAATCCATACACAAGGATGCCGCTCCCCGTGTCGTCCTTGTCCTTTCCTTCGGGATCGGTGAGGGAGCCGATGCTTGCGTAGATATGCGCGCCGTCGCGACTGAAGGCAAGCCCCGAATACAACGTTTGGTTCATCCGGACCAGCGTGCGCGCGTCGGGAAAATCGCTGACCTTTCCGGTCTGGGTATCGAGCACCGCGAGCGACTGATCGTAGTTCGACTCCGCAGTGCCAAAGCCGGCGTTCACCGTAACCACGTAGCGCTGGTCCGGCGAAATCGCAATCGACATAGGCAGGCTATTGATTCTCTGCGGAGCACCGGGAACAGGCTCGATCAGCTGTTTGCTGGTAGAAAGGTCCCTCATTTGCGCAACAAGCGGGACGGGGGCTAATGCGGTAATCGCGACGGCGATCATCAGGGACTGTTTGGACATGCCTAAAACGATAGCAGGGAGCATGCGTACGCGTGTCACACCCTTGTTACAACCGGTTCGGCACAGCCTCAACATGGTGTACCCGCCTTGGCGTGCCTGCAATAATCGGAGCATGCGTACGGTCATCACTGCCGAGCGGCTATGGGATGGGAGCAGCCTGATCCAATGTCCTATAGTCAGCGTCGAGGACGGGCGCATCGAGTCCATTGCGAGCGGCGATTTCAATGAACTTCCTGCAGGTGCGCAGCGAATCGACTTCCCCGGCACTACGCTGGGCCCCGCATTTTTCGATGTGCACTTTCACGGCGCCGCCGGGCACGATGTGATGGAAGCATCATCGGCGGCACTGGACACGATCGGCTCTTTTTTGGCAACACGCGGGACAAGCAGCTTTCTGGCAACCACCGTGACGGCCCCGCTCGATGCCACGCTGAAGGCAGTGGCGGGACTCGCAAGGCTGATCGAACGCGCACTCGTCGAGGGCCAAGCGAGTCCCATTGGGATCCATCTCGAGGGGCCGTTTCTATCCCATGCCAAGCGTGGCGTGCAGCCGGCAGCACATCTGCTTGCGCCGGACATCAGAATCTTCGACAGGCTCTATGACGCAGCCGAGGGTCATGTGCGGCTGATGACTCTTGCTCCCGAGTTGCCCGGTGCGGCCGAGCTGACCGCCCACGCGACCAAGCGCGGCGTGCGCATCTCGGTGGGCCACTCCAACGCTACGGCGGCGGAGACACGCTCGGTCATCGATGCAGGCGCAGTGAGCGCTACGCACACGTTTAATGCAATGCGTCCGCTCGATCATCGCGAACCCGGTATTCTCGGGACGGTGTTGACTACCGACTCGTTGTTCGCCGAGTTGATCTGCGACGGAATCCATGTTGCGCCTGAGATGGTGAAGCTATGGAGTCGCGCCAAGGGCCCGGAGCGCGGAATTCTTGTGACAGACGCCATGAGCGCTGCGGGCATGCCCGACGGCGTGTACACGCTCGGTGGTTTTGCGGTGCAGGTAGAGAAGGGGCGGGCGATGGCCGATGGCGTTCTTGCCGGCAGCGTGCTGACGCTCGATCGCGCACTTGCCAACTTCATCCGGTTCACGGGCGCAACGGTCGAAAACGGTCTGCGTCTGCTTACGGCAAATCCCGCCGCCATGACTGGGTTCGCGCAACAGTCTGGATTTATTCGGGTGGGACGATCTGCCGATCTGGTCGCCATCGATTCCGCTGGGCGCCTGGTTGGATCAGTCATCGGCGGCAAGCGCGTTTCAGTCGCCTAACTCTCCGCCAGCCGCTGCGCGCGCCAGATCGCGCCTTCGATCCCCGCCACTTCCTTCTCGCAGATTGGCATCGCGGGTGCGGCCTTTTGCAACCCCGCAAAAAACGGCTCACGCACCAGGCGGGCCTTGCCGATCACGCTGCCTATCCATGCCACCGGAACTTCGGCGGTGAGGTTGTGCTTGCGCCACAGCTTGGCGCGCACCAGCAGAACCGATTCGACAAGATCCTTCGCAGCCTGCGCCATCACGCCTTCGGCTACGGCATCGTCTTCTTCCGCAAGCTGATTAATGGTTGGCGCGAGCGCTGCAAAATCCGGGCCCGGCGTGCTGTCCCCAACATTGACCAGCTCATCAATAGTCGAGGTGCCCCAGATACGGCCCACCGTTTCAAGAATGCGCGTCGGCTCTTCCCGGTCGTGGGCGGTCAGCGCGCGACGGATTGCATGCAGCCCGATCCAGTAGCCCGAACCCGCATCGCCGAGGCGTGAGCTCCATCCGCCGGCCCTCTCGCTTCCCCCATTCGGAGCCCGGCCAATACAGTTCGTGCCCGTGCCGGCAATTTGCAGAATGCCTGGACCGCCCTTGAACGCTGCGTCGAGTGCGATCACATCGTCTCCCACGACTTCAAAATGCAGGATGCCAAACTCGCGCAGAACGGCGCCGATCCATTCAGGCACTCCGGGCATGGTTGCGCTCGCTACGCCGATCGACGCCCCAGCGACGCTCGCCTTCCCCGCCTGCGCAAACGCATCCGCCAGCAGCTCGCGCAGGTTAGCCTCCGCCAGGTCGGCGCCGACGCGCAGCCGCTTGATCGATCCGTGCTCGACGAACGCCAGCGTTTTTTCTCCGTCAACCAGGGAAGCGCGTGTACGTGTTCCTCCGCCGTCAATTCCCAACACCACGCTCATCGATTTAGGACCCTTCTTAATTTGTGGGCTCGCCGCCGTCGCGCAGCGTTCCGGCCAATACGTTCAGACTCCCATCGCTTTTAGGAGCAGTCAGCCCGAGTAGATGCGCAAGCCATGGATACAGGTTGACGTTCTCAAACGGTCTGACCGTGTGACCAGGAAGAATGTCTGGACCAGCCGCATAAAAGCTGGCCTTCATCTGCGGCATCGCATGCGGGTCGTAGCCATGCATGCCTGCGGGCGCAGGCGATTCCGGCTTGTCCGCGGGCGGCGCATGCGCGCGGAACAGGAACGGACCGGTCGCAATCACCACCGGGTCGCCCTCGCGGGGGTTGTCACGGAAGTTCAATCCCGCAGGAACATCTTTGCGCCGGTAGACCATGAACTGCGACGAGGCTTTCTTGAGCTGGTTGTAGACGCGCGCCGCATCGGCGTCGGTCTTGGCATACAAAAGAGACCCAACGGTCTCAAATCCCGCAAGGTCGGCAAACTTGTCGAGCGTGATCGGTCTCGCCTTCAACCTTGGCCATGCCGTGATCGCTGACCACAACCAGGTCAATGGGCAGGCCGGTCGCATCGAGTCCCGCCTTCAGCTTGCCGATGAGCTTGTCGACTTTGACGACCGCAGCCTTCGTCTCCGGCGCATCGGGGCCGTACTGGTGGCCTTCGTGATCGGGCTCGTCGTAGTAGAGCGTGATGAAATGCGGCCGGTCTTCTGGCGGCAGGCGCAGCCACGCGAGCACTTGCTCGATGCGTGCGTTGTCGTCAATCTTGTTGTCGAAGTGCAGATAGTAAGTGGGACGATAGCCTGCAATCTTCGCCTCGGAGCCGGGCCAGAAGAAGCACGCCGTGCGCATGCCCTGGCTCTCAGCGAGACTCCATAAGGGCGTGCCGCTGTACCAGCTTCCGTCGGTGACCGCGGCCTGATCGTTAATGGCATAGCGCGCCTGCTTCGCGGGATCGTAGAAGCTGTTGGCGACCAGGCCGTGATGCTCAGGATAGAAGCCAGTAACGATGGTGAAGTGATTGGGAAACGTCAGCGATGGAAAGCTGGGGAGCATGCCTTCGGGCGCCCAGACCCCCTGCTTGCCGAGGGCCAGCAAGTGGTTTGCGCCGTCGCGTTTCGCGTAGTCCCAGCGGAAGCCGTCGAGCGAAACGAGCACGACGTAGTGAGCTTTTTGCGCCGCTTCGGAGTTGGGTCCGTTGTCGACGTGAAGGACAGGTAGCGCGGCAGGCGCGGCGACGTCCTGAGCAGCGCACTTGCGCGCCACGGGGCCCAAAAGAAAAGGAAGGAGGAATCCCGCGAGAACGACACGATTCCAGGCCTGCAAACGCATCGACAACACCTCCGCATCAGCTTATCGCACGAGGACTGGGCCGTCGGGCATGGCCGATGCGGTGAAGAAGATTGATTCGCGGTCTCAAATTGTTCCACGTGGAACAATTGTGTTGGCCGATACACGAGATCGGCGCAGTTTGCAGATCATTTCGCCGAGGTATGGTACGGGAGTGCGGCTACACGAGCGGCAGCATTTTGCCGGGTCGTCCGCGTCTGCGCTGAACGCAGGCGCGGACGCAAACGCTAGTGGCCGGGCGCCGGAGTCGCGGCGGGTGCTGCGGCAGGTGCGGCAGCGGGAGTCGCAGCGGGCTGATTCTTGCTGAAGCTGCGGATGTAGACGATCAGGTTCCAGACCTCTTCGTCCTTGGCCCGGCCAGCGTCTTCAGCAGGCATTTTGTCTTTGCCGTTGCGGATGATCTTGAATAAATCCTGATCCTGCAGGCTGGCCAGGGTCTTGGGATCGGTGTAGTCCACCATGTTCAGCTGCATATCCTTGGCCAGGTCAGATTTTCCATCGCCGGTTGCGCCGTGGCAAAGAGCGCAATCGCGCGCATACAGGTTCTTGGCCCTGGCCTGGGTCTCCGCAGTCACTTTGGCGGGAACCTTCTGGGGTGCCGCATCCTGAGCAGCGGCGGGGGCCGTTAACGGAGCAATTGCTAGTAAGGCCACTGCAGAAAAGAACAAGACGGGCTTCAACATGACACACTCTCCTCAGTTGCACGTGTCGGGGAATGGCACTGGCAGCTGTCTGATTTTGATTCGACAGCATTATAGGCCCAATTGGAAGTGAGTTGCATCACGTAGATGCTAGCGGCTCATTGGCTTCAAGCAGTTTTGACTCCGCAGAATGACCGGGGAGGGCCCGGATGTGGTATACGTTTCCGCATGTTTCTGCGCGCCTGGTTTCTTGCTTTGTGCCTGATCCTTACCGGTATTTCTGCCGCTGCCGCCCCAAAAATCGCCCCTACGCCACCGATGGGGTGGAACAGCTGGGATGCCTACGGGCTCACGATTGACGAGGGCGACTACCGCGCCAACACAGCGATCCTGGCCGGGCTGAAAGACTCGGGCTGGCAGTACTCGGTGATCGACGAGGGCTGGTATATGCAGGACCCCTTCGCGTCGACCGTGGAAGCCAAGAAGTACGTATGGGACGCGAACGGATTGCTGATTCCGGTTCCGAGCCGGTTTCCGTCGGCAGCCAAAGGGGCGGGGTTCAAGCCGCTGGCAGACTGGGTGCATGCGCAGGGATTGAAGTTCGGCATCCACATCGTGCGCGGAATTCCGCGGGGCGTGGTGGAGCAGAACCTGCCCATTGCCGGGACAAGTTTCCACGCCGCCGACGCGGCCGACAAAGAGGCTCCTTGCCCCTGGGACGAGGGCAACTGGGGCGTAAAGGATAACGAGGCAGGCCAGGCCTACTACGACTCGATGCTCAAGCTCTACGCCGGGTGGGGGCTGGACTACATCAAGGTGGATTGCATCTCCGATCATCCCTACCGCCCGAGCGAGATTCGGCAGATTGCCGCTGCTATCAAGAAGACGGGACGGCCGATCCTTCTGAGTCTTTCGCCGGGTCCAACGCAGCTGGACCATGCGGCAGAGGTGGCGCAATATGCGCAGATGTGGCGCATCTCCGACGATCACTGGGATGTGTGGAGCGCTCCGCACAAGCCCGGCGAGAGCGAGTTTCCCTTCGGCCTGCGCGATGCCTTCGACCGGCTGGCGGAGTGGGCGCCCCATGTAAAGCCGGGGGCATGGCCGGACGAGGACATGCTGCCGGAAGGATCGTTGACGCCGCATCCGGGTTGGGGCGACCCGCGGCAATCGCGCTACACGCCGGATGAGCAGCGGACCGAATTCACGCTGTGGGCCATCTCGCGCTCGCCGCTGATTCTGGGAGCGAACCTGACCAAGCTCGACGACTTCACACGGTCGCTGCTGACTCACAACGAGGTGCTGGAAATCAATCAGCATGCCGTGGAGAGCGGGCAGGGACTGATGCCGCTGAAAGACAGCGCAGACTCGTTTCCGCAACGCTACTGGTACGCGCGCACCCGGAGTCACCAGTACCTGGCTGTGTTCAACCTGGCGGATAAGGCGTCGACTTCCGACTTGCCGTGGGTTGTGTTTCACCTGATCGACAAGCCGCACGGGGTGTTCGACCTCTGGAACCAGAAGCACGTGGCGCGCGCGAAGGCGCTGCATGTCGAGCTTCCGGCGCACGGATGCGCGCTCTTCCGGGTGGAGTGAGGCAAGAGTTCCAACCCAGAAACAGGTGAATGAAGACGCCGGTGCCGGGCTGTCTGGACCGCCGTTATCATGAAGGGATGCCGAACGCGGTATTCCTTCAAGCGGCGCTGAACGGAGATCGAATTCATCCCTCTGCACCGCGCACTCCGGCAGCAATCGGGCAAGCAGCGCTCGCTGCTGTGACGGCAGGCGCCCACTCGGTGCATGTTCACGCTTTCAATGAGGCCGGCAGAGAGACGCTGGAGGGAGAGTGTTGCGGAGAGGTCATTCGCTCCATTCGGAACCAGTGCCCGAATGTCCCGATCTCGCTCACCACGTCCGCGAGCATTGTGAACGATCCTCTGGAACGCTTGCGACTCGTCGAGATGTGGAAACAGATGCCGGACCTGGTCACTGCCAATCAGGGAGAGGCGGGGATCATCGAGCTCTGCGACTTGCTTCTCTCCCGTGGGGTCGAAATCGAGGCGGGGCTCTTGAGTACGGAAGACGCACAGGCGTTTGTGGCATCCGGCCTGGCAGGTCGTTGCCGCCGCGTGCTCATCGAGCCGCTGGATCTGGATCCCGGCATTGCCGTCGAGCACGCAGCGGCGATGGAGAACATCGTCACATCGGCGGGCATCCAAATCGAGCAGATTCACCACGGCTATGGGATGGCATGTTGGGCTGTCAATCGACGCGCCGTTGAGCGGGGACATGGCATTCGGACAGGACTCGAGGACATCGCTTTCCTGCCGGATGGCTCTCCAGCGATCGATAACGCCGATCTTGTTGCCGCTGCGGTGCAGTTGGTCCATTCAGCCGGCCGGCAACTGCTGTAGCGGAGACTCAAGAGCTGCAGAAGGGGCGGGCTCCTCCCCTTCTTGACATTTCATGCCTCCCGTCGAAGCCCGCATGTACCTCGGTATAATCGTCGCCATTCCCAAGAAGAGAGTTGCGACCTTGCCCAAAAAGAGTGGTGCTCGGCAGAAGGGACAGGAGACCTTCGGCCTGTCGCCGATGGATCTGCGTACCCTGCGCGCGCTGAAGACCCCGGTGCGGATCCAGAAATTCATCGACGCCCTTACCTACCAATACGCGGATACCGCGGGGTCGCCGCAGCGGGTGCTGCGCGAGCGCAAAGGTCATTGCATGGAAGGAGCGCTGGTGGCGGCGGCTGCCCTGCGTGTGAACGGCCATCGGCCGCTGTTGATGGATCTGGAAGCCGTGCACGACGACGATCATGTGATCGCGCTCTACAAGGAAGGCAGCCTGTGGGGAGGCATTGCGAAGTCCAATTTCGCGGGGCTGCGTTTTCGTGCGCCGGTCTATCGAACATTGCGCGAACTGGCGCTCAGCTACGTTGAGCACTACTACAACCTGCGCGGGGAGCGGACGCTGCGCGCCTACTCGGTGCCCGTAAGCCTCGACCGCCTCGACCGCTTCCACTGGATGACCTCGGAGGAAGATGTGTGGTGCGTCGCGGAAGCACTGATCGCGGCGAGGCACTACCCACTGTTTCCCGACAAGGTGGCGCGAGCGCTGCCGCGATTGGACCGCCGCAGCTTCGAGGCCGGCATGCACGGCCGGGTCAAGCACTAAGGAACCTCGAGCACCCTGGCTAGCGCAAGGCGGCCCTCAGTTGCGGTTCGAGGCTTGCCGCAGCACCGTGACCGTGCCAGAGTACCTTTCCCTGCGCATCGATCAATGCAACGTAGGGATCTTTGTCGGTATCGACGACGAAGAATCTCCTCCAGGCCGGCTCGTCGGAAGTAAGGACGACGAAGCGGTCCTGCTCCGAGAGAGACAAGCCTTTTTTCATGCCGTTCCGGATTATGCCGCGGATGAAGCCGGGGGCACCGGCGAGCTCGGCGACCGGGTAGACAGTGACCTGGGCAAGGGAAGGGTCGGCATGCAGTGCCTTCGCCCACGCGCCAACGCCGTTGCCGCCTTCGCGACTGAAGCCGGCGACAAGGACGGCGGCGTGACCGCGCACCGCATCTGCAAGCACGATCCGGTTGCCGCTCAAGGTTTCTCCCGCGGTGCTAGGGACGGTTTGCGCACGACAAAGTTGCGCGGAAATGAATGCCAGCGCCACCCAGAGGAGACTCGCTTGGCAGAAAAGGCGAGAGATTGTGCGTGGCATCGCGGCGTTACCTCCGATGAAGAAACAGCACACTCTGAAGCCCATACGGATTCGACGGCACGGCGTTCCATCGGTGATCGATGACCGCGTCCGTCCCGGCGGCATGTGCGAAACTAGGGTGTCGCAAACGAGTTCCACTAAATAGAGCCACGATGCCCATCTTACGTTCAGCCTTTATTGCCCTCTCTCGCAATCGCTCATTGCGTAGCTTTTGTGAGCACACGTCGATCGGCAACAAGCTCAGCTCTCGTTTTGTCGCAGGTATGGATCTTGAGGACGCATTGCGCGTGGCAGCGTCTTTGAATAAGCAAGGTATTCACGTGACCCTGGACTCGCTGGGGGAGAGCGTCTCATCGGCCGAGGAGGCCGAAAGAGCGGCCGACATCTATCACGCGCTGCTCGATGCGATTGCGGAGCGCAAACTGGACGCCAACATCAGCGTGAAGCTGACGCAGATGGGGCTCTTGCTCGATCCGCAGCTGGCAGAGGCGATTGCGACCAACCTTGCGGAGCACGCCAAGCACGTCGACAACTTTGTGCGCATCGACATGGAAGACTCGCCTCTTACGCAGGTGACGATGGATATTGTGCGACGGGTGAATGCGCGGCCCGATCTGCGTGGAGCCATCGGCATCGTGATCCAGGCGTATCTGTACCGCTCCCAGATCGACATCGACCGGCTGATCGCCGATGGGATTCGCGTGCGGCTGTGCAAGGGCGCCTACAAAGAGCCGCCGGAAGTAGCATTCGCCCACAAAGTTGATGTGGATGCAAACTACGTGAAGCTGAGCAAGACTCTGCTCAGTTCGCCGATCTATCACGGACTGGCGACACACGACGAGAAGATGATTGGCGCCGCAAAGGCATTCGCGGCAAGGCGCAATATCGCGCCCAGCCAGTTTGAGTTTCAGATGCTGTACGGAGTGCGTCGCGACCTGCAGCGCAAGCTGGTGGCCGAGGGCTACAACGTGCGGGTATACATCCCGTTCGGGCGCGAGTGGTACCCGTACTTCATGCGCCGACTGGCGGAGCGGCCGGCGAATGTGCTGTTTCTGGCGAAGAATTTTCTACGAAAATAGCGCGTCGTATCGCGGCCTCGGAGACAGGAGGCAGCGCGTTTGGAGAACGCGAAGATTCACGTTTCCGAAGCGGCCAGGATTCCCCCTTTGGCGAGTGCAAAGCCTCGGCCTTCCTTGAGCGCAAGGGTCCACTCTTCGGCAGTTCCGACGATTCCACTTTCGGGACCTGCGACGATGCGCTCTCCCGTGGATATGCCTCATCAGCCTTGAGAAGAAAGGGCGAAGCACCTTTCACAGCGGGTGAGGCATCCTCTTCAGTCCTTCGATAAGGTTCCGCCGTTCGAGAAGCGGGAGACACGCCGGCATCTGGGGCCTTCACTTCAGCCTTCGGTGCGGGCGACGATGACCTCGCAGGGAAGAGCTTGGATTCATGCTGGGGAGCGAGCGACAGCGCCGGCGATTCAGCCCGGATATTGCCCCCGCTGAGATGAGAGCCTGGACGACGGCCGCGGGTGCGCAGCATTCTCTTCTCGCTGCAACGGAAGCACTCCCAGGGATAATAGCCGAAACGAGGATAGACTCCACTCTGGAGAAAGCCCTTGCGGGCAAGCCGATGCAAGTGCCCACCGCACTTGGGGCATACGCACCTGGGGTCCTGCGATTCGAATGAAATCGAGGCGACCTGCATATTGATCCTCTTTGCTTAGCTCTGCGAATGGGGGTGGGGGCGGCAACGAGCGCCGTCATGAGTCGCAGACTCAAAATTATTTAGCCATACCGTGCATTGGGATGGCAAGAACATTTGTACGGTGGGAGACGCAATTCTGAAAGCACGGAGGCTGGTCAGGAAGGGACCGAGTCATGGTGCGGTTGGCTCTCATCGGCAGCAAGGTCGACCTGAAGCTCTGCATCCAGGTGGGGAACGGCGTCTTCCATGACATCGAGGCCGTCGTCCCATAGCGGCCTAAAGACGCGCCTGCCACGCATGCGCAGCATCCGGGTTTTGCGGCAGGAGAGGCACTCCCACGGGTAATAGCCGAGCACAGGAAAAATGAAGTTTTGCAGAAAGCCGGTGCGGGCACGGCGGTGCAGATCGCGATTCCCGCATGTGGGACAAACGGCGCTGGTCAGTTCTGTCACCGAATTGGGCAAGGCACCGCTGGACAACGTGGTCTCTCCTGATTGACGTGCTGGGCCTGGCTTGCGGAACTGGACTTACCGAGCCGACCTTGAAGCCGGACTTGCTGACTTGGGGATGAGCTGCGATCACTCACCGCATTGCAGGATGAGGACACATCCATTCAGCCACAGAGGACGCCGGGCTGACAAGGAATTCCGTGCGCGCACACAACCGATGAGGAAACCGGCCGAAGGGCAAGCCGGGCGTGCATGGGTCAGCCTTGCAGGCGAACGAGGCCCTGCGCGGCAAGGTCGGCAACAGCCTGAGCGAGGGTCGGCGAGGCGTTCAGCGACTCAGGGCGCTCGAGGCGAATGCCGAGCTTGGCGGCGTACTCGCGGAAGGCAGATGTCGACGTCGTAGAGGATTTCGACGTGATCGCAGAGGAAGCCGATGGGCTGGAGAAGGATGGACTTCACGCCTTCGGCTGCGATCTGGGTCAGGGTCTCTTCGACGGTGGGGCCGATCCAGGGGCCGCCGCTGGCGCCCTGGCTTTGGAAAGCAAACCACCAGCGAGGAATCTCGGGGACGCGCTCGGCAACCAGGCGGCGGTGCGCTTGGCGTCGTCGGCGTAGGGATCGGCCCCTGCCCTGCCGGCCAGAGGCGCGGACTGGCCATCACTCGCAGCGGGTGTCTGAACGGTGCGACAGGGCACGCTGTGCGCGGTAAAGAGAACCGGCACCGGTGCGCCGATTTCGGCGGTGAGTTTGGCTTCGGCGGCGCGCAGGCGCTCGGCGAAAGCCTCGGCCAGCAGCGGATGATCGGCCCAGCCCTCCGTGAAGTCGATGCGCAGATTGCCGGCTTCGGCCTCGACTGCGCGGCGGTAGAGCCCGACGCTGGTGCGGGAGTTCTGCGGCGCCAGGCAGAGCACCGCAGCTTCTTCCACGCCGTCGGCGCGCATCTGCTTGACGACATCGGGAATGTAGGGCCGCCAGTTGCGCATGCCGACGTAGACGCGGACTGGATGGCCCTTGCGACGGCCAGTTCCTGCTTCGACAAGCCGCGCCTGCTCCATGGTGATCTCGGTGAGCGGGCTGTGGCCGATGAGGGAGTAGCGGTGCTGAATCTCTTCGACGACGGCCTGCGGCATGGGCCGGCCGCTGACCACGTTGCGCAGATATTCGGGAATCTGCGTCGACGGTCTCCGGCGTTCCGTGGGCGAGGAGCAGGACTGCCTGCTTAGCCATTGGCTTGCTCCAGCCTCCTTGCTCCCGACAGTACTCACGCACCATCTTCGACCACGGCCTGCACGTTTTCGACCGGCGTGTTGGGCACGATGCCGTGGCCAAGATTGAAGATGTGGCCGGGACGTCCGCCGGCGGAGCGCAGGATTTCTTTGACGCGCTGCTCCAGCACTTCGAGCGGCGCGAAAAGCGTGATGGGATCGAGGTTGCCCTGCACCGCATGGCTGGATCCGACGGCGCGCCAACCTTCGTCGAGCGGCTGCC
This sequence comes from uncultured Acidobacteriaceae bacterium, assembly GCA_963760475.1. GTDB lineage: Bacteria > Acidobacteriota > Terriglobia > Terriglobales > Acidobacteriaceae > Telmatobacter. The sequence goes on from CAVXDG010000018.1 coordinate 54,691, forward strand.
GCCAGTCGAGGCCGATCACGTCGGCGCCGGTCGCCGCCATGGCGCTGAGCAGGCCTGCGGTTTCGACGCCGAAGTAGATGACGGGCACGCCCAGCGCCTGCACGGCGCGCACCAGGCGCTTGGAGGCTTCGAAGGCGTAGTCGCGATAGTCGGCCAGCGAGAGTGAGCCGACCCAGCTGTCGAAGATCTGAATGACGTCGGCGCCGGCCTGACCTGGAGGCGGCAGTATTCGACGAGGACGGTGACCAGCTTGTCCAACAGCATGTTCCAGGCAATGAGGATCGCCGTACATCAGTCTGCTTGGTGTGGATGTAGTTGCGCGAGCCGCCGCCTTCGATCATGTAGCTGGCCAGGGTGAAGGGCGCACCGCAAAAGCCGATGATGCCGAGGCGGTCGCGGAAGTGCGCGGCAACTTTCTCGATGGCGCGGGCGACGTAGCCAAATTCGTCGGTGCGATCGGTGCGCAGGGCTGCCACGTCGTCGGCGGTGCGCACGGGATGATGCACGACCGGGCCTTCGCCGGCCTGGAATTCGAAGGGCAGGCCCATGGGCTCGAGCGGCAGCAGCAGGTCGGCAAAGATGATGGCCGCGTCGACGCCGAGCTTCTCGGCGGCGGTGATGGTGACCTCGGCCGCGAGGTCGGGCTGCTTGCAGATTTCAACCAGCGTGTGGTGCTTGCGGACGTCGCGGTACTCCTGCATGTAGCGGCCGGCCTGGCGCAGAAACCAGACGGGCGTGCGATCGACGGGCTTGCGCAGACAGGCGCGGACAAAGCGGCTGCCGGAGAGAAGCGATTCCTCGGGTACTGCTGGATCGATGATGGACATTCCTCGTCGATTTTACTTTGGAGACGGGACAGGCAGGGGTCTTGCCAACCTTGCTCCTTGGGTTGATCCCGCCGCACCTGATCGATTTGAGGGTGCCTCAGCGGGCAGTCGTGGTCTCCCACGTCTCCAAAACCGGGAGACATGGGAAATCTCTAAGGGCGGACGAGCGTCTTTGAGGGGCGTGGTAATTCGCCTCCATGCTCACGCCTCCACGCCGTCCAGAACGACTCAATCTCAACCGTTCCGTCGATCCCAGAAGCATAATGCCGGTAACTCGACCACGGCCAGTCGTCCGGATTCTCGACCAGCTTACGCGCTACGGGGTTGCGATGAATGTAGCGCAGCTTCTCGGTTGTCTTTTCGGCCGAGTGCACGTTGAAGTCGTAGTACCTCACCTGCCAGAACGGACGCTCGGGTTGCCGGCGCGCAACTGAAATTTTTAGTGCCAAGATAAGCCGATCCAGACGGCCCCGCTTCGGTTCGTTCACTAACAGGTGGACATGTTCGGGCATGACGACATACCCCAGTACCGCAAGACCATAGCGCCTGCGGACAGCTTCGAGAGCCGACTCGAACAGGCACGCGGACTGGGGGCTCTTCAGATACGGCAGGCGATGGTAGCAGCTAAACGTGAGGAAGTGGAGGCCGCCGCATTGCTGGTAACGATGGAGTCCGCGCGGCATTTGAGAGATGTTAGCGCGGGGTGGTGCAGGTCGCTGTGATGGCGGGCAGTGGTGGTCTCCCACGTCTCCAAAACCGGGAGACATGGGGCACCCAGAATTCGTTTTAGAACTGGCATCCTGAGAACCGGGCCATCCGCAGTGGTGGTCTCCCACGTCTCCAGAACCGGGAGACATGGGGCACCCAGAATTCGTGCGGATTGGTTCTGCGCTCAAGACAACAGCAGATCCTTCGCCCCGCTTACCCCACTGCGTGGGGCCCCGAACGCGCGGGTTCTCAGGATGACACTGCAGCGGGGATTGTGGGGTTGAGGCAGCCGGATTCTCTGCTCGGCGATGTGCGCCGGAGGCGCGTCTGCTGCATGCAATGCCCCAGACAAAAAACGGCCCCCGCTTTCGACGGGGGCCAAGTTGCCTTGGTTCTCTCGTGTTGCGAGAGCTTTTTTGGCGGCCATACGGCCGGGGAGCCGTGGCGCGGGAAAGAGCCTCAGGGGGTGGCTTACGGCTTACGCCGTTTCCGCGCCAATCGTGGACTACATGCCATGGGGTGACGTGGAGTCCGGGGCCGCCAAACTGTTTTCCATCAACCGAATGTGTACGGTGCCTTTACGGATGCGGGCCGGCTTGGCGCTCGTGTCCGCGCTCGGATCCACAACAGGGGAATTGCCGAGGGCAACGTAGTGCATGCGGTAGACGGGAATCTGATGTTCAGTAACCAGGTAGCGCTCGACGGTTTCGGCGAGGCGCTGTGAACCCTGGATACCCGTGGCTCCGGCACCCGGAGCGCGTGCTTCGATTTCAACGATGTAGCCCTGGTGTCCGGCGAGGCTGGACGCCAGCGTATCGAGCTGACCCTTTGCATCCTTCGAAAGGATCGTGCTGCCGCTACGGAAAGGCACTTCGAGATCGCTGATCTGGTGGTACTGGTCAAGACCGTTGACGGTGGTGTTGAGCTTATCGACGTGACCGGAAGCGCCCTGGGCGATACCGCTGGCGGCCTGAGCCTGGGTTCCGGCTGCAGTCGCTGTCTGGTTCGCGGCGTCGGCGGTGGACTGCGCCTTCTGGATTCCAGCCTGGGCACGGGCGTCTACGTCCTTGATGTCGGTTGCGTTCTTCGCGTTCACCTGGTCGAGCTCGGTGAGGCGGTCATTGATGGGATCGAGGCGCTTCTTTACCCACTTCTTGCGGGCGAAGGGCATCATGTGGCCCCAGAACCCTTCCTTGTCGGTCGGAGTGGTGGCTGCCGGTGCTGCCGGGGGTGTGGAGGAGGGCTGCTGCGCCGCTGCTGCGGGCGCTGGGCTCTCACTCGGGGTCTGCGCTACTGCCGGGACAACCAACGCGGAAGCCAGCAGAAGTGCCGCACACTGGCTGGGAACAAAACTGGAGAACATCGAACGCTGTGTCATTTCTCTTTTGCCTCTGGACGCTGCATTCGCGTACAAGCTGCGAGAGCACTGTCTTCCGGCTCGCTTGTAATAGAGCAAGCTCCATGCCAAAGCGGGGAAAACCGGCTTCCAGCGCCAACTAAAGGGATAAGTCATTTAAATCGAGGAAATTGAGTAGGCGAAGTTCATCCGCGACCGCGGCGTCAGCGGGTCTGAACCCCTTGAGTTTGTGTAATTTTTACCGCGCGGGGAAACTTCTACTGAGTAAGGGCGGTAAGGTGGCGGACCGGCGCCGCGGCAGGGAGGCTACCTGGCGGTGACGTGGAGGACCCGGATTTCAGGGTAGGCGCCGTCCCAATCGCGGGAAACGGCGTCGAAGATCAGCCGGAAATCGCGCTGGGCTCCGGGGACGAGCGGTTCGGCGGACACGGGCTCAAGGTCGACATAAGGGTCACGGGTGCGGATGAGCTGGAGAGGCTTGGTTTCGTTCTGGGTGACCTCGCGGGCCGCGTCGCGGAAAAGGACCTGGACGGTGATTGCCGAGACGGTGTGGTTCCCGGTATTGGCGATGTGGCCATCGACGTAGGTGACTTTGCCTCCGGCTAGGTTCGCGGACTCGCTCATGACGAGGCCGGAGATAGGGAGGCTGGCGGCGTAAGGATCGAGGGGAGCCGAGACCGGGGTGACGGCGACAGGCTTGCGGCCATGCTCGAGGGTGAGGATGACAGCGACTGCGAGGACGATGACGACGCCGGCGGCAATGGCGAGGGGAGCCCAGTTGCGTTCGCGGGATTCGGCGCGAGGGATCAGCTCGATTTCGGGACCAGATTCCACGAGCGGATTTTACACCCGTTACTGAAGGAATCCCTCTTGTGGTTGCGATATCGCAGACAACCTCAACTTTCAGCGATGATTGCCGAAGAGAAGAAACAGAAGCATCGCTGAGCTGCTCCTCTACATCTTTTGTTTGATTTTCAACTGTTGTGAGGAGTGCGCATAAATAAGGGACTCGAATACCGGAACCAGGGGAACCTTTCGCGCAACGGCGACGTTTAAGAAAGAAGACTGTCATGCAATCTTATTCCCAGTCCGAATCCCTGGTTCAGTCAGGCCAATCACCGGCGACCAACGGGACACGCACCCGCGGGGACCTGTCGTACCAGTTGATGACGATCGCAGCCATGCTGATCGTGCTCGTCTCGGTGTGGGTGTTCTAAGCTCGGGTGCTTCGAGCACGGTGCGCTCGCAGGCGCGCATATTCCCGGCTTCCCTTCCCACTTCATCGTGATCCCAAGCAGCAAATTTTGGTGAGCGCTGGTGCGCCGCGGTCGTGCTGCGTGCCGCGTCTTCAATTGAGCCAAATTCAGGCCAGCGGAGAATCCGCGCCGGAACGCGCCGCGTGAAACATTGCGATCCAGTGCCATCCGATGGTGCCGAAGATGGTGGCTATAAAGAACGGCAGGATTTTCGGGAAGAGATGCCCGTCGCCGCTGCGAGCAGATTGAATGAATGCCCATTGCAGCAAGGCAAAGAGGCAGGCAAGCTCGGCCTTGAGCCAGGCAATCATATCGAGCGTGACTTGCTGCAGCAGAAGGACGGTGCGCGGGGTGACGCGCACCGGGTAATGGAAGGCGTGGGGAAATCTCGTCACAAGCGACATGAGCAGGTAAAGCCCGGCCGCCATCAACGGGAATAGCAGGAGCCCTTTTGGCGAACCCCAGCCATTGGCGTTGCCGGCAGCGTCAAAGTGAGTTGCGACGCGATCGGGAAGCGGGTTGGCGCCGTAGAGGGCGCCCCACGCCATCCAGAACAGAGCAACCAGGGCCAGTATTCCGATGAGTTCGAGGGTCTTGCGCACGACTTGCCTTTCATCCCGCAACTCCCTTGTATCGCCTTTGCATCGAGTTTGCCAGTCCCGGGCAGATGCAACAGAGGAGGATGACGCGGGTCACGGGACTTTAGTTCAACTGTTTTGCCCCGTTCGCGTCATTACTTCCGAGCGAAGTGGTATTCCCAGAGGTACCCATCGCTCCTAGACTGGCCGATGAAAGATCGCTCCCCGCACTTTCCCACAATGCAAGTTCCCTGGGGACAGCGATGTAGTCCCGGGCGTTGCCCGCGAGGTCATTTCTTCATGCGCCTGAGAGACTTGATTCTGTTTGCTTCGTTGCCTGCGATGGCGACCGGCGCGTATGCCGAGTCGGTCACGGGAACGATTCTGATCAAGAAGAGACTGAGCAAGCCCAGCGTCACTGCTTCTGTTTCTGTGTATCAGCGAGGAGCGGCGATCAAGCTTGGTGAGGATGCGGAGCCGGACCCGATCGCGCGCGAGCGTTCGCGGGTGGTGATCTACCTCGAAGGTCCCGCGCAAGCGCAGGCGGGGAGCACGACGACACAGCAAATCGAGCAGATCGATCGCCGATTCACGCCGGAGATGGTGGTTGTTCCGGTTGGATCGACCGTGTCGTTTCCGAACATGGATCCGATTTTTCACAACATCTATTCTCTGTCAAAGCCGAAATCGTTCGACCTGGGAAGTTACGACAAAGGCGAGTCGCGCAAAGTGACTTTTCCGAAGGCGGGCATTGTTCAGATTTATTGTCATCTCCACCCCAACATGCAGGCCACGGTGGTGGTGACTCCAAATCGCTGGTATGCGCGGCCAGACCGCGATGGGCAGTATCGGATTCCCGATGTTCCGCCGGGACAGTACACCGTGGTTGCGTGGCACAAGAGCGCAGGCTTCTTCCGCAAGACGGTCGTCGTAAGCAACGATCACGATGCCACAGCCGATTTTTTCATACCGTTGGAGGCTGACCCGACGCCGGAAGCCAACCAAAACCACGATCAGGGCCACACGGGGGGATCCCGGTGAAGACCCGGCTTCGCACACGCGCGTTTCTCCTGTGCTTCTTGCCGTTCGCGATTCTGCTGGCAGGCAGCTTCTGGATGATTCAGCGCTTTGTGCAGTCCACAGTTCGGGACGGGCTGCGCACATCGCTTCGCGAGAGCCAAGTCGCCATCGCCAACATTCACGCCCAAAGCAGTCTGCAGAACAGCCGGTTTTTGAAGGTGGCAGGCGAAAACTCCGCGCTCAAGGCAGGCATGCAGCTGATGCTCGAGAACCCTGACAGCGGGGACGCGCGACTCACGGTCGAAGATCAGCTTCGGGAGTTAGGCGAGCGGATGGGTTTTGATCTCATGCTCATCTCAGCTCCGAACAGAAAGCTGTTGGCTGGTGTTGTGCGAGGAGGGGGGGCACACAAGGGCCCGCTCGTGCCGCTCGAACCAAGCCAGATCAGTCGCATCGACGCAGGAATTCTAGTTCTCGGAGGTCGCACGTTTCAGGTTGCGTCGATTCCAGTAGACGAAAACGACGATAACATCGGCGTGCTCTCGGTGGGCGAATTCTTCGACTTCTCAGACCTGTCGACACAGGTCGCGCTGGTGCATGACGGCAACGTAATCGAATCGAACGTTGCAAATCTACCGATACCGCAATTGCAAAGCGCGTTGGCGACGTGCCAGACGCAGTCGGAATGCGACCTTCGGATCGATGGAGCCAACTGGATTTCGTTGCCGATCGAGAGCTACAGCAATGGGTACAGGCTCTTGAGCCTGAAGAACGTGGATGCGGCTACGGCGCCGATCCAGTCGCGGCTGCAAAAGCTCTTCCTGGAATTGGCCATCGTGTGTGTGCTGGTGGCTCTGCTCAGCAGCCTTGGGTCTTCGAGCTCAATCGCCCGACCGATCGCTGCAGTGGTATCGCATCTGCGCAAAGCGGTTGGGACGGGGAAGCTGCAGGAAATCGAAGGCAGCTCGTCTTCGATCCGCGAGATTCAGGAACTGGCGGAGATCTACAACCAGGCTGCAGGGTCAGTGCAAGCGGCGGGGGAGCGGCTGGAGTCGGCGTATCTGCAGTTTGTGGGCTCGCTGGCCAATGCTCTGGACGCGCGCGACCCCTACACAGCCGGCCATAGCTGGCGTGTGAGCGAGTTTTCGTGCGCAGTTGCAGCCGCGCTGCAAGTCTCGCCGGACGACCTGGAGCGCATCCGTATTGGCGCGCTGTTGCACGACATCGGCAAGATCGGCGTTGCTGACGCCGTTCTGCAAAAGCCGGGCCGGCTTACGGAAGAGGAATTCGCGCTGGTGAAGCAGCACCCCGTGATTGGGCGCCGGATTCTGGAGGGGGTCCACGGATTTGCTCCCTACCTGGGGGCGGTGGAGCTGCATCACGAAAACTGGGACGGCACCGGCTATCCGAAAGGACAGTCCGCCTACGAGACGCCCATCGACGCGCGCATCATTCATGTCGCCGATGCCTACGATGCGATGACGACCAATCGATCGTATCGGCGGGGCATGACCCATGAGAAGGCCCTCTCGATTCTGATCGAGTATGCAGGCATCCAGTTTGATCCCGAGATTGTGGACGCCTTTGTGAAGCTGCCGCGTGCGGTGCTGGAGCGGACTTCGGCGTCAGGTGAAAAGGAAGTTACAGATGAATTGATGGTCGAGGTCCAGGCATGATGAAAGCGGCGCGCATTCTCGGACTGGCATTGTGCGTGTGCAGCGGGCCTGCTTTGTTTGCGCAAGAGGCGCGTGCGGGATTCGACGTGCGCGCGACCCTGACGGGGCAAGCCGCAGCGTCGAACGAACTGACCGACGATCCGCGGAACGGGTCTCCGATGGTCGCTGGGTTTCACGGAATCGTGTATCCCACGATCAAGTTCGATGACCACTGGTTCATCACGGGCGCCGTCCAGCTGGCGACTCGCCCCTACTACTACGCCGACTTTTCAACGTCGGGTTATGGCGCGAAGGGGAACGTTCTACTCGCCTCGCTGAATTATTCGCGCGTCTCGCAGAAGGGCTCGATCCTGGTTCGCGCCGGGGAAATGCCCACAGCCTTCGGATCGTTCCCGCTCCGTTACGACGAAGCAGAGAATCCGCTGGTGGATATGCCGCTCGAATATGGCTACTACTATGCGCCGGTTTCAATCGCCGGGTTGGCAGGAGCGCAGATGGACGCGACACGCGGCAAGTGGGACGGTCGCCTTCAATTTGCCAACTCGTCTCCCGCGAATCCGCGCAGCCTTTTTTCAAAGGACCAGTACGGGAACTGGGCCGGAGGGGGCGGATACACGATTCGCCAGGGTTTCCGGGTGGGCGCGTCGGGCTATCGCGGCCCGTATCTCGATCGGCACTATGCGTATTTCTTTCCGGGCGAAGCGAACCCGAATACTCTGTCGGCGCATGCTTTTGGTCTGGATGCCAACTGGGCGCACGGCCACACGACGGTGTATGCCGAGGCGCAACGTTTCGTGATGCCGTACAAATTGATCAAGACGTATCGCGAATCGGCGGGCTATGTGGAAGCGCGGCAGGTTCTGAGTCCGCGCTGGTTTGTTGCGGGCCGCTACGGCCTGGAGAGCGACGATGCATCAGGACGGATGCATGTGCTGGAGGCGTCGGCTGGGCTCCGTGCCAACCGTTTTCAACTGCTGAAGATAGGCTACGAATTCGAGCACTACAGTTCGAGTTCGGAATCGAACACCCACACCCTCGGCATCCAGTTCATTACGACACTCCATACGGCCGCAGGACGCGAGTAGGCGGGTTGCGCTTTTCACAGCGCGTTCGGGTGGGCTCAGCATCAGTCGCAGATCCGCAAGAGCAGATTCTTCGCCCCGCTTACCCCATGAGCGATCGAATCGCTCACGGGGCCCCAGACGCGCGGGATCTCAGAATGACACTGTTGTGGGAAGTGGAAAGCGATGGACGACAGAAAGCTGCGTTCGCCGTACGCTCTCGGAGATTCGCTTCAGCAAAGACCATGAGCTGCTGTGTCGTTCAGTTTTGTCTGCGGGGGCATCTCTAGTGCAGCTTTGCGGCACGGCTGAAGCCGTGCCCTGTTACAAGGCTGCTTTGCACGCCCATTCGAGCTGCTTGACAGGCGGCGAAGAACTCAGCCGAATTTGGCGCGCTGGACTTCGGTCTGGCGAAAGTCCTTGCCGGTCATCTCGACTCTCACGCACATCTCGGCGAGGCGGGAGCGCATGCGGTCGCCGATGCGGTCGCCGAGGGTCTGCTCGCGGGCGGCGCGCTCGGCGTCGGTCTGCGCGCCGCCGCCGGCAGCGCAGGTCGGGATAGTTGGTGGTGATGATGGTGGTCTGCTTGTCGTTGTAGCGGGTGTTGAGGATGAGGGCGACGGTGTCCCAGACCCACTCGTTGGGCTTTTGCGCGCCGAGGTCGTCGAGGACGAGGACTTCGGCGGCGAAGACGGGCTTGAGCAATTCGAGCTCGGTGGTGTGGACCTGCGGGTTGTAGCTGTTCTGGATGTTCTTGAGCAGCTCGCGGTAGTCGCAGAAGAGGCCGCGGACGCCGCGCTCCTGCACGAGGCGGCGCAGGACGCCGACGGCGAGATGGGTTTTGCCGACGCCGATGGAGCCGGTGAAGAGCAGGCCCTTGCCGGCGGTGTCGACGGGGTAGGCCTCGACGAACTTGCGCGCGGTCTGAGGGCCGAGGCCGAGCGAGCGGTCGGCGCCGTGGTAGATCTCGTAGTCGTCGAGGGTGCAATCGCGGTAGCGCTGCGGAATGTGCGCCGCGGCGAGGCGGCGCTGCTCGCGCTCCAGTTTGCTGGCAGTCGCAGGCGCGCGAGACCCAGAGTCCTTTGGCGGAGACTTCTTCGATGAGACCCGAACCGCCGCAGACGGAACAAACACTCATAACTCTTCCCAGCGTAGCGCATCGAAGCTGGAGCGGGCGCGGTGAGGAACGTGGGGAGTTGTGTGGAAAAGGGGTGTGGGTTGACTGCGGCGCGGGCTGGGAGATTTCAGCCTTCCGGAAGCGGAGGGCGATGCCCCCACGGTAACGGACGCATGACTTTGGTTCCTATCGTCGATGCGCATTTGGGTCTATCTATGAGAATCAGCCGATGTTGCCGGGGTCGGATAAGGAGGCACACGCGCCATGAACAAGGATCGGATCGAGGACCGAGAGGACAGTCAAGAGAGCGATGCGGAGATGCGAGCTGGAAAGGCCCTGCTGAAGTCGCACGGACGAGAGCTGGAGGTTACGGGGCTTGGGGTGATCGCATCGCTGATCATCGCGTTCTGGACGCTGGTGGGCGACGGCACGATCTTGTTATCGGAGTACATGGTGTTTGTATCGCTGCTGTTGGTGAGCGCCGCGGGCATGATTTGGCGAATCCGGAAGCTGGCTCCGGGCGGCGAGATGCTGCCGGCGCGATTGAAATCCGGCAGAGCGTACCGGGTGACTTTCGGGGCGCGGGGCACGCGCTGGTGAATGGGGTTCCCTTCTCGATGGGGCGAACCCCTGCATGCTATCTGCCGAGTGAAGCGGTGAGGGGCGAGATGGCATAATCGGATGCGCAGTCGGAAAGCAATTTTCTTTCTCGCTGAAGGGGAGGCATCCGCAGTGCATCGAGCAACCTGGTTCTTCGCATGGGCGACTCTTTTGATGATGCCGGGAGCAAGCCCGGCCGCAACCGCACAGGAGCAGCCTGGGAATGTTCCGGAAACCAAGGCACCGGCACCGACACAAGTCGCGCCGGCTCCCGGGCAACCTGCCTTGGCGCACCATCCCGACAACGACTACTGGCGCAAACACGATCAGCAGCTGATGACCGACTTTGGCTGGCTGGCGAAGTTCAAGGACGAGGACGCAAAACTGGCGCCGCCGGCATCGGGCGAGAACCGCGTCGTGTTCATGGGCGACTCGATCACCGAGGGCTGGCACCTGGACGAGTCGTTTCCCGGCAAGCCGTATATCAACCGCGGCATCAGTGGGCAGACTACGCCGCAGATGCTGGTGCGCTTTCGGCAAGACGTGATCGACCTGCAGCCCAAGGTGGTGGTGATTCTGGCGGGGACAAACGACATTGCCGGAAACACCGGGCCGGAGACGCTGGAGCAGATCGAAGAGAACCTGGCGTCGATGGCGGATCTGGCGCGCGCCAACGGGATCCGCGTGGTGCTGTGCTCGATTCTCCCGGCGTTCGATTATCCCTGGCAGCCGGGTCTGACGCCCGCGCCAAAAATAGACCAGATCAACGCCTGGCTCAGAGGTTACGCGCTGGCGAAAGGCGATGTGTATGTTGATTTTCACTCGGCGATGAAGGATGAGCGGGATGGGCTGCCGAAGGCGCTAAGTCCCGACGGGGTGCATCCGAACGCGGCTGGGCACGCGGTCATGGCTCCGCTGGCCGAGGCGGGGATTGAGAAGGCGCTGCGCGGCGGCGGACGGTAAAACCTCGGAACGGGACCCCGGGGTGGGGTTTGCATCGTTTGCGCCTGCTCCGGAATCAACCTACAATAGGAAGAACTGCAGGAAAGGTCTGTCTTCAGCGATGCCCAAGGAAAAGATTCATCCCAATTACGCCGCGGTGCGTGTGATGTGCGCCTGCGGAAACAACTTTGAGACCCGTTCGACCCACAAGGGCGACATTCACGTGGAAATCTGCTCGGTTTGCCACCCGTTCTTTACCGGCAAACAGAGGCTGGTGGACACGGCCGGCCGCGTGGAGCGGTTCCGCCGGAAGTATGCCAAGGCGGGCGAGGCAACGGCGGCCGCGAAGTAACGAAACTGCGGCTTGCGTTTGAGTGGGCCTCCGCCATGGCGGAGGCCCACGTTCGTTGGGAGTGCGGTAGCCGGGTTCCCGTTTGTAAATGGGGACCGGACTAAGGCTGAAAGACACCATGGCGGGCAAGGGATTCACGGTAAAGAAGGACTGGGACAATCCCAGGGAGCACGCGATGCCCGAGGGGACGCGGGTACCGGCGGAGGTGCGCCTGGGCTCGGTTCTGGTAGCGCCGGCCACGGTGCTGGCGCCGATGGCCGGAGTGACCGATACGGTGTTCCGGCGCTTCATCCGGCATGCCAGCCTGTTCACCAGGGATCAGGATTCAGGGATCAGGGATCAGGAAACTGCTTCTGCGGCGATTGAAGCTTCCGTCACCAATGCGCAGTCGGGGTGCGGGCTGCTGATGACGGAGTTTACGTCGGCGGATGGGCTTTCGCGGATGCGGGAGTCGAAGCGAAAGCGGTATCTGACGTTCTACGACGACGAGCATCCGATCGGGGCGCAGCTGTTCGGATCGAATGCAGAGACGCTGGCCGAAGCGGCGCGGATTGTGCAGGATACGGGCTTCGACACTGGTCGATCTGAACCTGGGCTGCCCGGCCAAGCGGGTGGTGGGGTGCAATGGCGGGTCGGGACTGCTGCGCGATCTGCCGAAGATCGGGGAGATCTTTCGGGCGATGCGGAAAGCGGTGACGATTCCCTTCACCGTGAAGTTCCGCATGGGCTGGAACGATGCGCAGATTGTGTGCGTGGAACTGGCGCGGATGGCTGAGGCAGAAGGGCTGAACGCCGTGGCGCTGCATGCGCGGACGCGGGAGCAGGGCTACAGCGGGCAGGCCCGGTGGGAGTGGATTGCCGCGGTGAAGCAGGCGGTGCAGATTCCTGTGATGGGAACGGGGATATCCGCACGCCGGAGGATGCGGCGGCAATGGTGGCGCAGACAGGCTGCGACGCGGTGATGATTGGCCGCGCCGCGCCGTCTAACCCGTGGATTTTCAGGCAGATCGCGCAGTACACCGCGACGGGAAGCTATGAGCGGCCGACGGCGGAGGATCGGTATCGCCTGATTCGGACGTATTTCCAAATGCTGCTGGACGAAGCCGAAGCGAGCCAGGCGCTGCCCCGGGACGCACGCATGGGAGAGACAGCGGGCAAGATGAAGCAGTTTGCCTCCTGGTTCACGCACGGGGTTGCCGGCGGGGCCAAGCTGCGCGCAGCCATCTACCAGGCAAAAACAGGCGCTGCCGTGCTGGCACAGGTCGATAGCTTCTTTGCAGCGCAAGATGATACCGGAAATGACCCCGACTCTGCTTCGGCCGAGGACGAATCAGCCTTTCCTGAGACCGCCCTGGTCTGCGACTGAGGCCGGCTGCACCGGCCCGAAACACCGGTAGTAACCAACTGTCCAGAATTCCCACAACTTGCTGCACCGATTGGTCATGACTTTCGACTTTTGTGTGATTCCTGTTTCTGCAGGTAACCTCTATTCTAGTTCCACTGGTAATTGCATTGATTGGACCGGTTGAAGGCAACCTTCCTTCACGGTCTCGATAGACACCCTGCACGATGGCGGCCGTAGGAACAGGGCGGCCAGAGGGAATTGATTGCGCAGATTCGTCCAACCTTGGGACGCACTCCGGCTGTGGATCGGCAGCCTCGCGATGTTTTGCGCGTTGGCATCGGTCTGCTCCGCGCAGCGTTACAGTTTCCGCGAGTACACGCAGGGTCTGGGCAACCTGAACATTCCGAGCCTGGCGCAGGACCGAACGGGATTTCTGTGGGTCGGAACGCAAAACGGGTTGTACCGGTATGACGGCAGCCAGTTCCAAAGCTTCGGTCCGAGCCAGGGCCTTCCCGAGCGGATGATCCAGGATTTGTATGTGGGGCAGGACGGGACGCTCTGGGTTGCCACCACCACTGGGATCTTCTATCAGCAGCGCGATGGCCGTTTTTCTTCGGTGCAGGCGCCTACCCCGAGTGGCCAGTTCATTCCGCGCGCCGGGACTGCCTTCACCTCGAACAAACCGAACGAGGTTGTGGCCGCGACGCGGTACGGGGCGATGCTGTTGCGCAAGACCAGCGACAATCGCTGGGTTGCGCAGGCGATGAAGCTGGACAGCACAAACGTCGAGAGTGTGTTGTACGGCGCCGACGGGGCCCTGTGGTATGGCTGCGACTCGGATTTGTGCCGGCTTGATCACGGGACGACGACCCATCTGCGTGCGCGCCTCGGCCTTCCCGAAGAGCAGTGGACCAACCTGCTTCTGACGCGAAGCGGCAGAGTCTGGATTCGTGGCGATGTTCATGTCGGTGAGGTCGATGAGATAGGGCAGCATTTTGAGTTGCACGAGTTGCCCGGCTCGCCCGCCTCAGAGGCGTACCCGATGCTGGCGGAAGACGCGCAGGGCAGGATCCTCACCCCGATGGGGCCTTCCCTGGGGATGTGGGAGAAGGGCCGCTGGCGGATGGTCACGGAGCGAAACGGGCTCTCGCGCTTTGAGATTCAAGATCTGTTTGTCGACCGGGAAGGCTCGGTCTGGATCAGCGTGGTGGGTCACGGATTGAAGCGCTGGGTGGGCCAGGACCGGTGGGAAGGGTACACCGCGGCGGATGGATTGAGCGACGACCTGGTATGGGCTGTCACTCGGGATCGAAAAGGCAGACTGTGGATTGGAACCGAGTCTGGACTCAACTGGATTCCAGCGGGCGAGACGAATCCGAAGGTATGGCGGCAGCCCGGAATCGTGACGGACCGCGCGGGTGGATTGGCGCAGAGCGCGGATGGCGCAATCTGGGTGGGAAGCGCCGCGGGCACACTGGTACGGATCGATCCGAATTCCCTGAAAGGCACCCAGTGGAAGGTGCCGGAGATCTTCAACCTTGCTGTCGATCGGGATCAAAACGTCTGGGCGGCCACGACTGGCGGGTTGTACAAGCTGGGCTCCAACTGGTCACGCTCCACGCCCACGGTGACGCAGTCTGACGTATTCGGCAATTCACTGCAGCGGTTTTCCGATGTGTGTGTCGATTCGATGGGGCGCGTCTGGGCAACCGCGGAGCAGGGCCTGTTTCTGCACGATGAGAACGGCTGGCACCGGATCGACCTGGGCACATCGGGCGTGAATGCCGATGTGCTTGCCATCGATCAGCAGGGCTATCTGTGGACGGCAGGTTCCGCGCAGGAGCTGATGCGGCTGAAGGTGGAACGCTACCGCGTGACCGAGGTGAAGCATATCGGCCGGCCGCCGCTTCTGTCGCAGCAGGTTGTCTCGCTCATGGTGGACCATCGCGGCTGGCTGTGGGTGGGCCAGGATGCGGGGCTGACTGTATTCGACGGACGAAGCTGGCGCAGCTATACGCAGGATGACGGGTTGTTGTGGAACGACACCGACAGCTTCGCGCTTGCAGAGGATCCGGATCAGAGCATATGGATCGGGACGTCGGGGGGCTTGAGCCACCTGATTACGCCGCAGGATGCGCCGGCAGGCTTGCCGCAGGCGCCTGCGTTTTCCCAGGTGAGCTACGGAACAAAAATCCTCGAAAGCGGCTCGACGGTGCCGTGGGGCGCGAGCACGCTGGATATCTCGATGGCCCTTCTGTCGTTCAGGGGGACGCAAGACGCTGGAATTCGGTACCGGCTGGTCGGGGGACAAGAGTCGGAGTGGGAAGAAACCCGCGACATGGACGTGCATTACCAGCACCTGGCGCCGGGCAACTACCAGTTTCAAGTCGCGGAGGTCGATCAAACGGGCCATCTGATCTCGCCGGTAGCGACCTATTCGTTTCGGATCACGCCGCGCTGGTGGCAATCGCGCGATCTGCAGATTGTTCTTGGCTTGATCGCACTCGTAACCCTGGTGGCCACCTGGCGGCATCGCGTGGGCGCGCTGGTGCAACAGAAGAAGCACCTGGAGGCCGCGGTCAAGCTGCGCACGAGCGACCTGGAAAAAGAGAAGGGCGAGTTGATGCGCACCAAGGAGCAGATGCGCCACTACGCGGAGCACGACGACCTGACGGGGTTGTGGAATCACCGCATCATCGTGGAGCGATTGCGCATTGAGGTGGACCGCTCGCGGCGCGAAGGATTGCCGGTCAGCATTATCCTTGCCGATCTGGACTATTTCAAACGGATCAACGACACATTCGGCCACCCCGCAGGCGACCAGGTGCTGAAGGAAGCCAGCGCAACGTTCCACCGCATGGTTCGCACCTATGACTGGGTGGGTCGCTACGGCGGCGAAGAGTTCCTTCTCATTCTGCCGGGATCGGGCTTTGTTCATGCGCGCCAGCGCGCTGAAGAGTTGCGGATTGCCCTTCAAGAGGCATGCATCAAGGACGGCGACACTGTGATTCCTCTGACCGCAAGCTTTGGCGTCGCGTCAGGCTTCCCCTCTGGACACGAGGAACTGATTCGCGAGGCCGATGATGCGCTCTACAAAGCGAAGAACAGCGGACGCAATTGCGTGGTCGCAACCGAGATCGACACGCGCCGAATGGCCATCCCGCGCGTCGGCTAAGAGCAGTTTCGGAATATACGAGGACTTTCTTATCCCGTGGAAGGTGGCTTTTTCTTGATGAAAAAGCCACTTGAAGACGTGCTTTCTGTCTACACCAATTCCGAAACTGCTATACCACTCGTCTCAGGCCAGGGGCAATCGCACAGTGGCGCGCGCGCCCTCGCCGTCTTCCCGATTGACGAGACGAATTTCGCCGCCGTGCGCGCGGGCAATCTGCTGCGCCAGAGCAAGCCCGACGCCGCTCCCCGTGGGTTTGGTCGTGTAGAACGGCACAAATAGATTCTCGCTGTTGGCGATGCCGAGGCCGCAATCTTCGATGGCGATTTCGACATCGTCCCCGCCAACCTCCCAACCAATCTGGACGGGCCTGGAGCCATTGGCAAGCGACGCATCCACCGCGTTGGTGAGCAGATTGATGAGCATCTGTTCCAGCTGATCGGAATCGGCTTGCAGTGTGGCTGAGGGGCCCGGCTCAAGCTGGACAGGCACGCGCTGCTCGAGCAACGCGACGCGCTCCACGAGCGGGGCGATCTGTACCATTTTGAAGTGAGGCGGCGGCAGTTGCGCGAGAATGCGGTAGGACTGCACGAAGCGATGGAGGGAGTCGGCGCGGCTTTCAACCACGCCGAGGCCTCGGCGAAAATCGCGCACAGTGTCTGGGTCGGCCTGGATCTGATCGGCACGAGCCAGCAGGCTGCCGGCGATCGATTTGATCGGAGCGAGCGAATTCGAGAGCTCGTGGCCCAGAACGCGAATGAGACGCTTCCATGCAGCTTGTTCTTCTTCGCGCAGCGGCTGGCTGACATCGGCAAGAAGCAGAAGGGTGTGAGGCGCGCCATCCTGGCGGAACGCGGCCTTGCGCAGCAGCCAGCGATTAGGCTTGGAGCCAAAGGAGTGGATGCTCTGATCGGGCGCGGCGAGAAGAGATTCGAGGCCCAGTTCGCGGGCGGTGCGACCGAATGCGCGCGCGTGCGTCACGCCGAGCAACTGCACCGCGGCTTCGTTGACGAGCTGGAGCACGTCTTCCCGGTCGAACGCGAAGAGCGGCGAATGCATGACCTCGAGAATGCGGGCAAGAAGCGCTGTGGCTTCGAGAGAACGAACGCGCTGGCGCTGGAGGAGATCGGCGAGGGCGTTGATCTCGGCCGCAAGTTCGCCGAGGGCATCGTGCGAGCCCGCGCCCCGCGCGCGAAACGAGTAGTCGCCTTCGCGCAGCGACGAGACCACGTTTGATAGCGTCTGCAAGGGGCGAACGAGGCTCTCGATCAGGGTAGCCGCGATGAAGAGCAGATAGATCACCAGGCAGCTCACGACCAGGATGGCAGGCGCTGCCGAGATCGTTGTGCTGGTAGAGGAGGAACCCGGTGAAAATCAGGGTGGGGAGCGCAAGGAACAGACAGTAGAACCACGCCCGGCGCACCGCCGAGGAGTGCCGTTTGCGCACACGCCGCTCATAGGCCATATTTTTCAATGCGCCGATAGAGCGCGGCGCGGCTAAGCCCGAGAGCTTCGGCGGCCTGCGAGATGTTGCCGTCGCAACGGCGCAGGACCTTGCGGATAAGCAGCGACTCGACTTCGTCGATGCTCATGTTGTCGAATGACGGGGCATTTGGACGTGCGGAGCTAACGGCCAGGTTAGCCGGCTCGATTTCCTCTCCCCGGCACAAGAGCACGGCGCGTTCGACGGTGTGCTCCAACTCACGGACGTTGCCCGGCCAGGGATACTGCAGCATCTGCTGCATCGCAGACGGAGAAAAGCCCTTGACCTGCTTGCGGTAGCGGGTACGATTGCGCTCAAGAAAATGCGCAGCGAGCAGAGGTATGTCTTCGCGGCGATCGCGCAGCGCAGGCAGATGGATCTCGACGGTATTGATGCGGAAGAGAAGGTCTTCACGGAAATTGCCGGCCGCGGCTTCTTCGTGCAGCAGGGCGTTGGTGGCGGAGAGCACGCGCACATCGACGCGGCGGGTTTGTGAGGACCCGACACGCTCGAGTTCGCCGGTCTCAAGCACGCGCAGCAGTTTGGCCTGCTGACGCATGGGGACATTGGCGATTTCGTCGAGAAACAGCGTGCCGCCGTTGGCAAGTTCGAAACGTCCGACGCGGTCGGTGCGTGCGTCGGTAAAGGCGCCTTTGACGTGGCCGAAGATTTCGCTCTCGAATGTGCCTTCAGGCAGACCGCCTGCATTTACGGCAACCAGAGGCATGCGCGCACGCGGTGAAGCGGCATGCAGGAGCTTGGCGACGATCTCCTTGCCGGTGCCGTGTTCGCCGGTGATAAGGACGTTGGCGTCGGAGGGACCGATCTGCGCGATGAGCTCGAGGACGGGCTGCATGTTGGGGGCGCCGGCGATGAACTCGGGCATGCCTTCGGCGCGGAGGAGGCGATTCTCGAGTTCGAGCTGACGAGCGAGGCGCAGGGCCTGATGCAGTTCGGCGTGCACGCGAACCAGAGAGACGAGGCGCTCGTTCTCCCAGGGTTTCTGAATAAAGTCGCGGGCGCCGCGCTTGATGCTCTCGACTGCGAGATCGATGTTGCCCCAGGCGGTCATGACGATGACGGGAAGGCGGGGATCGATCTCCTGCAGTCGTGCAAGCAGATCGAGGCCTTCCTTGCCGGAGGTGGTGTCGCGGGTGTAGTTCAGGTCGATGAGCAGGACGTCGTAGTCGCTTTGGCCGAGCGCCTCGAGAAGAAGCTGAGGGGAGCGAACGGTGTCGACCTGGATGCCCTGCGGCTGGAGCAGCAGCTCCACCGCCTCCAGAATAGATGGCTGATCATCGGCGACGAGGACCCGAATTCGTGCTTTCTTGCGAGCTTCGGTCATTTGGTCTCCATCGGTTCTCGTCGGTTATTGCTGGGTTGCCTCCACAACACCGGTTTTGGCATACGCTTCTTTTGATTCTACGGTGCACGCGTCACAACGCCAGATTTCGCGTCGTCGATCGAGACCCCCGTCCGCTCCAGGGTGTCTCCGATGGCGCGGTCAATGTCTACCTTTGCTTTCTCGTAGGCGGTTTGCGCCGTGTCGAGAGCGGACTCGGCCTGGGCGAGCGCATCTGCGGCGATCAACGTATCGACGCTTGACTTCGCACCAAGCTGCTGCTCCTGCTTGGTGATGTCGAATGTGCGCTGCGCAAGGTCGCGCGCCTTCTGAGCCGCATCAACGCGGGCCTGCGCCTGCTCAAGGGCAAACTTGGAGTTGCGTACGTCGAAGCGAATGCTCTTCTGCTGCTGTTCTGAGGAGATCTGGCTCTGGCGATACTGCAGCACGGCGCGGAACTGGTCGGCCTTGGCCTGGCGGTTGCGCAGGTTGATCGAAAGCGTCATGCCCACCTGGTATTCCGGAGACGAGTAGTTGAAGGTATTTGTGAACATGCTGGGGAAGTCGGTCGGAAGATCCGAGGCGCATTGCTGGGGACTGAGGTTGCAGAAGGGGTTCTTAGGACCAGCGGTTCCCGCTCCAGAGTAGACGCCATACATGTTGAGGGACGGCAGGAGCTCGCTGTTGATGTCCTTCAGGGCCTGTTTCTGTACTTCGGCCGTCATTTGATAGATCGCGACCTCGGGCCGCTTTTTCTCGGCCTCCGCGATGAGGTCTTCCATGGACTTGTCGGCATTGGGGTCGGCGTCGGCATTCAGATCGAGCGGAATGACGGGCATCTCGTCGATCGCCGGATCGTCGACCTTGGTGAGCGCGTTCTTCATGAGGAGCTCATTCAGGCGGAGGCTGGCACGGGCCACGGTGAGGTTGCCTTCGGCCGTAGCCACTGCCGACTGGTCGGTCATGACCTGCATGGCGGGAATGGCATTCAGCTCCAGCTGCTTCCGATCGTCGGAGAGCGTTTTATTGGCAAAGCCGAGCGAGCGCTCGTTGATCTGCTCCAGCTGGTAGGCATTCACGAGGTCCCAGTAGATGTTCTCGACCTGGGTCACGGTGGCGATCACCTGGGCCTTGAAAGCCAGATCGGTGATCTGCGAATTGCGTTTGGCGATGCGGATGAAACGCTCGTTGGTGGCGAGCCCAAAGCCGGCGAGGAGAGGCTGAGCGATTTGCACTGTGAAGTTGGAATAGAGCTCAGGATTGATGGTGTTGTACGGGGAGTTGCTGGCAATGCGCTGGCCGAGATAGTTGACGTTGAGGTTCGTACCGAGGGGGAATGACTGGGAGAAGTTCGACTGAACCTGGATCGTGTTCTGCTTCAGAATCGGGGTGCCGACCTGGAACTGATTGGGCTCCTGGACTACTTGGTGGTCGACAAAGCCTTTGAAGGTGAGGAAGGGATCGAAGGACGGAACGGATGTTCCGGCGCCGAGAGTTGAGGTAACGATGCCGCCCGCGCCGGCGGAGAATCCGGAGCCGGACGAGCCGCCTCCGCCACCGGTGGAAGCGCTAAAACCACCCTGAGTGGACTGCACGATGCTGGTGTTGACGCCGTTGGCTGCGCTGCCCGCTTTGGTGCGCTGGATATCGGTTTGGGCTATGGGAAAGTTATAGCGAAAGTAGGCTAGATCGAGATTGTTCTCGATGGCGAGTGCAATGGCGTCGCGCAGCGACAGATAGAGCTTTCCCTCGCGAATCAGATTCTGCAGGCGCGGAGAATTATTGAGATCCAGTTCAGGAGCCGCGCTGGCTCTGTAAGGCGCAATGGGGTTGCGCGAGTGAGGCATGGGCAGGTTGAACGGCGTCTGCGGAGCAAATGACGACCTCTCCTGCTGGCGCATCGTCTGCGCCAGGGTGGGCGCGGGCGAACTCGCAACCGGCGCCGGAGCCTCCGGCGCAATTTGCGTTGTCTGCGGAGTCGCCGGCGCGGCTTGCGACTGCCCAGGTTCCACGGCCAAAGCCAGGTTGACCTGCAAGAGAAGAATCGCGGCAACGGACTGCAGGCGCATGCAAAGACGAAAGGATGAAGTAGTCATCGAGAATTTTCCCCAGGGACGGTTCACTGTGCGGCAACCTCCGCAGAATTGCTCTGCACGGCTTCGTCGCGGGTGAGCCAGCCGTCGCGCAGCTCGAGGATGCGCGATCCATAGCGCGCGTTCTCTTCAGAGTGCGTGACTTGCACGATCGTGGTGCCTTGGCGGTTGAGTTCGCGAAAGAGTTCCATGATTTCGCGGGCCTGCGTGGAGTGGAGATTGCCGGTGGGCTCGTCGGCGAGGAGCAGCTTAGGCGCATGAACGACGGCGCGCGCGATGCCCACAAGCTGTTGCTGGCCGCCGGAGAGCTGATTCGGAAAGAGATCCTTTTTCGCAACGATCTGAAAGCGGTCGAGGATGTCGGCAACCATGCCGGCGCGCTCCTTTGACGGGAGGTTTTTATAGGAGAGCGGCAGGTCGATGTTCTCGGCCACGGTAAGATCGTCGAGCAGGTGATAGCTCTGGAAGACCATGCCGATGCGCTGGCGGGCGAGGTCGGCGCGTTGCTTGCGATTGAGCTTGTGCGCGGGCGTCTCGTCGAACCAGTATTCGCCGACCCAGCCATCGTCGAGGAGGGCGAGCACATTCAGCAGCGACGATTTCCCTGCCCCGGATGGGCCCATGACGGTGATGAATTCGCCCTCGCGGATGGTGAGGCCGACGCGGCGCAGTACCCAGGTTTCGGTGTGGCCGGTGCGATAACTGCGTTCTACATTTTTCAGTTCGATCATGTGCGATACTCCAATCTCAAAACCCTGACTCTCTAATACAAGTTATTCGGTGCGCAGAGCGCGCATCGGCGGAATGCCTGCAGCGCGCCGGGCGGGGATCCAACTGGCGACCAAGGATGCGCTGAGCAGCACAAAAGAAACTCCGGCAATCACGATGTAGTCAATCGAGCCGACGCCGTAGAGCGCGCTGTGCAGCCCACTCCCGATGAAGAAGGCTCCGATCAGACCGATTCCGAGGCCGATACAGGAGAGGATGAGAGCCTCCCTGAGGACCAGATTCACAACGTTGCCGCGGCTAGCACCGAGGGCCATGCGCAGGCCAATTTCGTGTTCGCGCTGGGCAACGGTGAAGGCTATGACGCCGTAGATGCCCACCGCCGCAAGCAGCAGAGCGATGGCTGCGAATGTGCCCAAAAGCGTCATGATGAAGCGATCACCGCCAAGATTGCGGTCTTTTACTTCTTCGAGCGTATGCGGTTCGGCAAGCGCGATTTGCGGGTCGACCGAATGAACAGCCGCGGAGATGCTGCGGAAGAGTGTCGCGGGATCGCCGGAAGTGTGGACGCCTATACTGGCACTCGGCCAGGGAATCTGGGCGAAGGGAATGGCGATTACGGGGAAGTCGTCACGGAAGCCGCCGGCGCGAACGTTGTTGAAGACGCCAACGATCTGCCAGGAGATGGGCGGGCCGAGCTTCGTCACGCCGGGGATAAGCTCTTCCACATTGATGCGCTGCTGGAGCGGATCTTTCCCTGAAAAGAATTTATCCGCAAATTTCTTGTTCACCATGGCCACCCGCATTGTGGCCGCATTGTCCTGATCGGTAAACGCACGGCCGCGAATGACGGGGATGCTGTACGTCTTAAAGTAGTCGGGGCCAATCATGTCGAAGCCTGCCCCGGGCCGTTGCGATGGATCCGCAAGATCGGGCTGGCCTGCGATCGTGAAGGCCATGCCGAAGTTAGTTCCCTGGAGCGGCAGACCAACGGAGACGGCCGCATCCACCACACCGGGGACTGCCTTGATACTGGCGATCATCTGCTGGTAATACGCGTTGATGCGCGCTGGATCTTTGGGTCGCGAGTCAGGCACGGGCAACGAGAACGTCTGGATGTTCGTGGTGCTTGTGCCGAGATCGACTTTGGTCAGGTTCCAGAAGCTGTGGATGGCGAGCCCGGCTCCAGTGAGCAAGGCAAGGGCGAGAGCAAACTCCCCGACAATGAGCAGGCGGCGAACGCGATGACGGCCCGCACCCGTACCGGAGCGGCCGCCTTCTTTGAGAACTTCAGCGGGATCGACGCGCGTCGCCGACCAGGAAGGTGCAATGCCAAAGAGCAGGCCAGAGAGCGTGGATGCAGCCAGCGTGAAGAGCAGAACTGGAAGATTGAGCCGGAGGTCGGCCTCCGTCGGGAGCGTTCCCTTGGGCATGATCGCAATAATCCCATGCAAGAGAGCCCAGGCAAGAGAAACGCCCAGTCCGCCGCCGATGATTGCAAGCGCGAGGTTTTCAGTGAGGAATTGCGCGAAGACCGCTTTGCGTGAGGCGCCAAGAGCGGTGCGGATTGCCAATTCCTTCTGACGGGTTGTGCCTCTGGCCAGCAGAAGGTTGGCCACGTTGACACAAGCGATGAGCAACACGAAGCCTACGGCGCCGAGCAGAATCCAAAGCATCTGAATTTCTTGTTTAGGAAGGAAATCGTTGTGCAAAGGCTCGACGATCGCGCCCCAGCCTTTGTTGCTTTTTGGATTGGCTCGCGCAATGTTGGCCGTCACCGTGTCCATGTCGGCCTGCGCCTGCTGGATCGTCACGCCCGGCTTGAGGCGGGCCATGGCGAGCAGCCAGTGGAAATCGTGATTGAGTTGCTCAGGCTTGAATGCGAGCGGAACAATGAGCCAAACATCGAGGCGATCCGGCTGACCCGGCCCCAGGACACCGACCACAGTGTAGGCAGTGCCATCGAGCTGAAGGGTCTTCCCCACAATGTTGGGGTCTGAACCGAGGCGCCTCCAAAGCTTGTTGAGCAGGATCACCTCATGATCCTTGCCGAGAACGCCTTCCTCGGGAAGAAAATCGCGGCCATAAAGGAATTGGTTCCCCATCATCCGATACATACCGGGAGTTGTTGACTGCCCCTGCAAATACTCCGGTTGTTCCTTGGTTGCCAGGTTGAAGCTTCCGCCGGAAAAGGCATTGATGTCCTGGAAAACGGTGTTTTGCTTCTTCCAGTCGACAAAATCCTGCGCGGCTGTTGAATTCCGAAAGGTCTGAATCTTCGACCACACCATCACGAGCTGGTCTGGCTGCGGATAGGGCATGGGTGCGAGGAGGGTGGCATAGACCACGGTGTAGATAGCAGTGGTTGCGCCGATGCCGAGAGCGAGCGTGAGGACGGCGGTAATGGTAAACACCGGGGATTTGCGCAGTTGGCGCAACGCGTAGTTCAGGTTTCGCAGAATCGATTGCATCCCGGACTCCCCTTTCGTAAACGACTACTCTGTGCGCAGAGCTTTGATGGGTTCGACTGCGGCAGCGCGGCGGGCCGGCAAGGCCGCAGCGACGATCACCATGAAGGCCGTGAGCAGTACTGCCGCGGTGAGCGTAACTGGATCGAACGCGGTGACGCCATAGAGTTGACTGCTGAACAAATGCGCCAGTGCCACCGTGGAGGGCAGCGCGACGATGGTGGCAATCGACGCAATGATAAACATTTCGCGCGCGACCAGAAGGACAACCTGCGAGCGCGGCGATCCGAGTGCCAGGCGCACACCGATCTCGCGCGTGCGCTGCTCAGTGGAGTAGGCAAGCACACCATAGAGACCAACGGCGGCCAGAACGATGGCCAAAATGGAAAAGCCGATCGCGAGAAACGCGAGGGCGCGCTCGTCGGATACGGAACGATTGATCTGCTCTTCCATGGTGCGCAAGCCATCGACGACGAGCGTGGGATCGAGCTGATGGATAGCCTGGCGGATGGACGGGACCAGCATCTCCGGCGATTGCGCGGTTTGGATGTAAACCACGACGCCGGTGGGATGCTTGATCTGCAAGTAGGGCATATAAACGGCAGGCCCTAGTTCGGTACGCATATCGGTGTGCTTTATGTTGCCTACAACGCCGACGATGGTCGTATCGTACTTGGTGTCGCTGCCTGACCCTTCTGCGATTTGGCGGCCGACGGCATTTTGCGGGGAGCCATAGAAACGTTTCGCGAAGGCCAGGTTGACGACGGCGACCGAAGGCTGGCCCTTGGCATCGGCCCCGGTGAACTCGCGCCCGGCAAGAATTGGCTGGCGTAGAGTTGCGAAATAGGCAGGAGTAATGCGGGGCTGTTCGAAGTTGAGGTTTTCTTCTTCCGACGGCTTATAGCCCTGGATGGAGAAGTTCGACGTGTTGGTGTCGCCGGACAACTCCGGGTCGGTTGTTCCAGCAACTGCAACCACACCAGGAATGTGACGCAGGGTCTCAAGTGCATCGGTCACGGTGCGCAGGGTGCGGTCTTCGCCATAGCCTGAAGCGGCTGGATCGAGGGAGAACGTATCGAGATGGGTTGTCTGGAAGCCGACCTGCTGCGCGCGGAGGTTATTGAGGGTGCGCACGAAGAGGCCCGCCCCGCCGAGGAGAAGGACACTGAGCCCAATCTGCACGCCGACGGCAATCTTGCGGAAGCGCTGCGAGCTTCGGGAGGCAGTGCCTGCATTCTGGCGCAGAGTATTGGTGAGATCGGGGCGCAGGAAATGGAAGATCGGCGCCACGCTGAACACGAGAGTCGCTAGAAAGGAAAGCCCGAGCGTGAAGAGCAGCACGCGGGTATCGATGGAGGCTGAGTACGGTTCCGATCCTGGATCGGAACTGGTGATGACGCGAACGAGCGTTGCGGCCACGATGGGCGCAAGCGCCAGGCCGGCGGCGGCCCCGGCAATGCCGAGCATTCCGCCTTCGACGAGCAGTTGCGCGACGATGCGTTTGCGGCGCGCGCCCAGAGCATAGCGCATCGACATTTCGCGCGCGCGTGCGGCAGCCCGCAGCAGAAGCAATGTCGCCACATTGACTGAGCACAAGACCACGAGGAGCCCGGCCATGCTCATCAAGATGACCAACGGCTTCTGAAGATCATCGCGATTGGGCGCAAACCCCTTGGAGTCGTCAACGACCTTCAGGTGCGATTCGTCGACATAGCGTTTGGTGAACCGCTCGGTACGTGATTTGTAGAGGGGCAGTTCCGCCGCGCGGAGAGAATGCCAGAGCGGGGCGAGCCCGGCTTCTGCCTGAGCGGCCGTGATGCCGGGCTTGAGACGGGCCACCATGGTGAGCCACACCGACTGGTGGTTCGTGAGGTCTTCGATCGGCGCGCGCCAGGGCATGGCGACGGCTTCCATGCTGACGGGAACGAACACGCCGGGACGATAGCCGCCGATTGCGGAATCGAAGTTGGAAGGAGTGACGCCAAGGACAGTGAAGGGGCGACCGTTGATGAGAATGGATTGGCCAACGACGTCGGGTGAGGCGCCGAAGCGGATGTGCCAGTAGTTGTAGCTGAGAACAGCGACGAAGTTGGCGTTTTTAGCTGTGTCGTCCTGCTGGGTAAAGAGGCGGCCCAGCGCGGGCTTGATGCCGAGCAGATCGAAGTAATTGCCGGTGACCACTTCGGCATCTTCATTCTCGGAGAGATTGCGCCACGATACGCCGACGCTGGCTTTGTCGGAAGCGAGCAGACCCTGAAAGACCTGGTTCTGGTCGCGCAGGTCTTTGTACATGGGATAGGAGAAGTAATTGAAGGAGTCGCCGCCAAAGCTGCTCATGGAACCCTGGAACGAGCCCTTCCAGACGAAGCGGACCAGTTCTTTGGGTTTCTGTACCGGAAGCATGCGCAGCAAAACCTGATCAAAGAGCGTGAAGACCGCGGCGTTTGCACCGATGCCGAGCGCAAGGGTCAGCACGACCGTCAGCGCGAACCCAGGCGACTTGCGTAACTGGCGCCAGGTGAATTGCAGGTCTTGTGCGAGCTGGTTCATTCGACTCTCCGGTGCCTATTCACTTCTGAGTGCCTGCATGGGTTCGATCGATGCGGCGCGACGTGCGGGAATAATCGCAGCCGCGGCAGAGCTGAGGACGAGCAGGAGCGGCGCCCCCGCGAGAGCGAAGGGATCGTAGCTGACGACGCCGAAGAGCAGGCTCTTCATCAGGTAGCCCGCATAGAGTGAGGCCGGGATCCCGATGGCGAGGCCAATAAGGATTTGCCAGACTTCTCCGCGCAAAACCATGAGGACGACGCTGGAGCGGGTGGCGCCGAGAGCCATACGAATACCAATCTCCCCGGTGCGACGGGCAACAAAGTAAGACATGACGCCATAGAGGCCGACGCAGGCGAGGATGAGCGCAAGAATGCCGAACAACATGCTGAGCTGAGCGATAAGCCGTTCCTGATTAAAGTTGTCAGCAACCTGCACGTCGTACGGACGCAGGTTGGTGATGGTGAGGTTGGGATCGATGGAGGCCAGCGTGCGCCGCACTGTCTGCTCCACTTCCTGCTGGGGCCCGTTGAAGCGCAGGATCACGGCATCGATATACATAGAGCGCGATTCGCCTGTGGTATCTACGACGTCGGTGTACGCAGTGAATCGCTGCGACAACGGGCGAAGGAAAAGGCGGCGTGCCTCCTCGCGCGGGTTGTTCATTTTGAAGTCGGGGATGACGCCGACGATTTCGAATGCACCGCTGTATTTTGGACTACCTACGCCGAAGTGCTTGCCGATGGGGTCCTCGTTGGGAAAGAAGCGCTTGACGAAGGCCTGATTGACGACGGCGACAGGCTGCGTTCCAGCGGTGTCTTGCTCTGTGAGTCCGCGTCCGCGCAGAACAGGCACGCCGATGGTGTCAAGAAAGGATGGACTGACGCGATCCCATGTGGCCCAGCTTTCGTCGTTGGCGCGTGGCGCAGGATGGCCTTGCACAAAGACACCCTCGCTCCAGTTGTCTCCTTCGAGGGGGCTATACATTGCGAGGGCAACGGATTTGACGCCGGGCAACGCGGAGAAGCGATCGTCGATCTGTCGATAGAGCGCGGGCAGGCGCTCGACGTTGTAACCAGCACCGGCCGGGTCGAGATGAAAGACATAGCGATTGGCAGTCTGAATCCCGAAGTCCTGATTCTGGAGATTACCGAGAGAGCGGGTCATGAGGATGGCTCCGGCGAGCAGCACGACAGAGAGCGCGGCCTGAAAGATGACAAGCGCTTTCTGCGGAGCCGAGGAACGGTCGCGGGTGGAGCGATTCTGGCCGCGCAGCACCTCGGCTGGCTGGGCATGCGACGACAACCACGCGGGGGCTATGCCGAAGAGGATGCCCGTGACAAGGGAAATGAGGAAGGCAAAGCCGAGGACGGGGAGCGAGGGGCTCGCCTGAATCGGCATGTTGCGGGCGTTCGGAAACGCGAGGGTGAGGATGGTGTGTGAACCCGCATATGCGATGGCAAGGCCGGCGAGACCGCCGATACAGGCCAGCAGCACACTCTCAGTGAACATCAGGCGGATGAGGCGCGTGCGCGCCGCACCCATGGCCATGCGGACCGCAATGTCGGCGCGGCGCGAGGTTCCCCGTGCGAGAAGCAAGTTGGCGATGTTTGCGCAGGCGATGAGCAGCACCACGGTGGAGAGAATCATCAGCATGTTGAGGCCCTGATGGGTCTCTTGCTGCAGGTTCTGGATGCCGCCGCCGCCCGGCGCGAGCACGACATGCTGTTTGGGAATCTCGGACTGGGCGCCATACTCGACATAGATGGGGCGCGTGGAGAGGAACTGGCGCAATGCAGCAGAGAGCTTGGAGTTCAGAGCAGCAACGTTGGCGCCTGGATGCAAGCGGCCGATGGGATAGAGCCAGTTGGTATCGGCGTGGTGAAGAATTGAATTCGTTCCTTCGACCATCGGCTCGTTGTTGAGCGGAATCCAGACTGCGGGCGGATTGTCGGTGACGCGGTCGCCGAAGAAGCCGGGAGGGGCGATGCCTGCCACCGTAAAGGGGTGCGTCTGAATGAAGATCGTGGATCCGACGATGGAGGCGTCACCGGCGAAGTCGCTTTGCCAGGAGGCATAGCTTAACTCGACGGCCGGCGGTGCACCGGGCTTGTCGTCATTGGACGTGATGCTCCGGCCCAGATAAGGGCCCACGCCCAGAGTTGAAAAGTAGTTGCCGGTGATGTACTCGATGCGGAGATTGCGGGGTTCTGCCTCGCCGCGGCGAACATAGTAGCTGTTCTGGCCGGCCTGCACCGCGGCGAGTTGCTCGAACTCGGGAGCAGCGTTGCGCAAAACCTCATAGAGGTCATAAGAAAAGATGGCAAAGTCGCCTGCCGGGCTGTTGAAGCCTCCATTGACGCAGCAATCGTCGGTGTCGCCGATGCGATAGAGCTGCGCCGGATCGGAAACGGGCAGCGAGCGCAGCAGGATACCGTGCACCAGCGTAAAGATTGCGGTATTCGCTCCAATGCCGAGCGCGAGGGTAAGGACCGCAGTCAAAGTAAAGCCCGGCGACTTGCGCAACTGGCGGAGCGAATAGCGAACGTCCTGCACGAGCGTCTGCATGTGTGGTTCTCCTCTCTACTCCGCACGCAAGGCTTCGGTGGGGTTCACACTCGCCGCCCTTTGGGCCGGGATCGCCGAAGCAAGAAGTGCAGCAAGGCCTAGCACGATTGTGGCCGCAGCCAGCATGACGGGATCGTAGGGCTGAATGGCGTAGAGCTGATCTTTGATGCCGTGGCCTGCGGCGATGGCTGCAGGAACACCAATGGCCAACCCAATGAGAACCTGCAGGAATGCTCCCCGCAGCACCATCGTGAGCACGGAACTGCGATTTGCGCCGAGCGCCATGCGAATGCCGATCTCACTCGTCCGCTGTTCGACGGTGTAGGCGGTGACGCCATAGAGGCCGATTGCCGCCAGACCAAGCGCCAGAAAACCAAAGATCAGCGTCAGCTTGGCGATCATGTCCTGCTGACCGAAATCGCGATCGAGAATCTCGTGATAGCTCGCGAAATCGAGCAGGGAGAGATTTGGATCCGTGTCAGAGAGCGCCTTGCGCACCTGTCTCTCAAGGCCTTCGGGCTGACCCGGAGCCCAAACGACAAAGTTCTCCATGGAGTGAGCCTGCTTCTCTCCTTCGATTTCGACGGGCTTGGTGTACCTGGTGTGCTGCGGCATCGCCAGAAAGTACATGGGTCGATCGGGATCCTTGAAGCCGTAGTTGAGGTAGCGCATGTCGGCCGCGACTCCGACGATCTCGAAGTCGCCGGCGTGGATCATTTCGTCGGCGCCGAAATGCTTGCCGATGGGATTCTGCCCCTTGAGAAACCTTTCAACGAAGGCTTGGTTGACGACCGCTACCTGCGGCGCAGTAGCGGTGTCGCGCTCGTCGATCGCGCGGCCCATGGTGATGCGATTGCCCAGGGTGGAGAAGAAGTCCGGGGTGACGCGCGTCCAGGTGGCGCCGTCGTCTTCTCCGGAGTGCGGCTCCGGCTTGCCCTGGATGCGGACACCATCGTTCCAGCTGTCGCCGCTCATCGGCGCATAGGTCATTCCCGCGACGCCCCTCACGCCCGGAATCTGCTGGAGACGTTCGATGATACGGCGGTTGAGCAGGTCGTATTGATCAGGCAAATAGCCGGCCTGACGCACATCGATCGAAGCCATGTAGCGATCTTCGATTGCGAAACCGAAATTCTGATGCTCCAGGTTGCGCAAGCTCTGCGAGAGCATGACCGCCGCGCTAAGCAGGACCAGCGAGACCGCCGCCTGCACGACGACCAGAACCCTTTGGGGCCAACCGGCACCCTGGCGAACGGAGCGGCCTGTTCCGCGCAACGCTTCGACGGGCTCGGCGTGAGAAGTCATCCACGCCGGAACAATGCCGAAGAGGATGCCGGTGAGCAGCGAAACTCCAAGCGCAAACAACAGCACCGGCGCTGAGGGTGAAGCATCGATGGGCACATAGAAGTTGGGACCTGTGAACGCAAGCCGCAAGATGAGTGAGGTCCCGAGGTAGGCGACGACAAGTCCGGCAGCGCCGCCCACGATGCCAAGAGTGAGGCTTTGTACGAGGGCTTTGCCAACGAGGCGGCTGCGCGATGCGCCTAGCGCGATGCAGAGTGAGGTCTGCTGGCGGTTGCGCAGCCCGCGCGCCAGCAGCAGATTGGCCAGGTTGGCGCAAGCGATGAACAATACGCAAGCAGCTGCGATGAGCAGGATTCTAAGCGCGTCTTCATACTGCTCCCGCATGTCAGTGACACCGGCCCCGCCCGGCGAGAGAAACATCTGCTGTTTGGGCAGGTATTCCTTGTCCTGCATGGTGAGGTCGGCATAGTGGCTCATCTGCCATTGGCGTAGTTCGGTGCGCAACTGTGCCTCGAGTGCCTTGGGATCGGTGCCTGGCTTGACGCGGCCGATGATGTCGAGCCAGTTGGATCGGGCTTCGGGCAGGCGCGCAGCTTTGCCGTCGATGGTGACCTCTGTGGAGAGGGGCATCCAGATCTCGGGCATCGCCCAGCCGCGAAGGTCTGCGCCAAAGAAGCCCGGAGCCGCCACCCCCACAACCGTGAACGGATTGTTGTTGAGGAGAAGGACCGAGCCAACGACGGTTGGGTCGGAGTTGAACTTCTCCTTCCACGCGTGATAGCTGAGGACGGCGACCGGCTGAGCACCGGCGCGATCATCGGAGGGATTCAGGACGCGGCCCATCCAAGGGCCAATGCCGAAAGTGGAAAAGAAATTTCCAGAGACGAACTGTCCATTCCGCGTCTCGGCGGGCTGTGTGGAACCGGCGCGCCGGACACCGAGGCCGGTGTCGCCGCCCTGGAAGGCAGCCAGTTCTTCGAACGCCGGTGTGTTGTCTTTGAAGCGGTGGTACAGCTCGTTGTTGAAGAGCGAAAACTCTTCCCACTGGGTATACCCGCCCCAGTTGCAACAGTGGACCTTCTTGCCGACGCGCCAGAGTTCATTGGGCCGGGTAACTGGGAGCGACTTCAGCAGGACCGCCTGGACGAGCGTGAAGATCGCAGTAGTTGCCCCAATGCCGAGCGCGAGCGTGAGCACCGCGGTCAGGGTGAAGCCCGGCGACTTGCGCAACTGGCGCAGCGAATAGCGAATGTCCTGCAACAGGGTGTTCATCCTCAAACTCCTCGACGAAGTATGGTCTACTCGCTGCGCAGCTCCGCATCGGCATCAGCGGCGCGCCGCTGCGCTGCAACCCGCGGGCCGCTGCCTCGACGGATGAGGTTCCAAGCAGGAGCCCCGGTTAAGAGGCCTCGACTTCTGCGGTGAGCTTCTTCAACTCGTCTTCCGAGACAACCTTTCCGTCGAATAGATGCACTTCGCGCTCGGCGTGCTTGGCGAAGCGCGGATCGTGCGTCACCATGCAAATGGTGGAGCCTTCGCGATGGAGGTCGGCGAGCAGATGCATCACCGCTTCACCGTTCTTCGAGTCGAGGTTGCCGGTAGGCTCGTCGGCCAGCAGGATGGAGGGCGAACCGGCGAGTGCGCGGGCCACGGCGACACGCTGCTGCTGACCGCCGGAGAGCTGGGCTGGATAGTGCCGCATGCGATGCGCCATGTTGACGCGCTCCAGAGCTTCCTTGACGCGCTTCTTGCGTTCCACTGAGGGCATGCCGGCGCGATAGGTGAGCGGCAGTTCAACATTCTCTTCGACGGTGAGATCGCCGATCAAGTTGAAGCTCTGAAAGATGAACCCGATCTCCTGATTGCGAATGCGTGAACGCTCACTGAAGCTGAGGTTCTCGACCGGCTTGTTGTTCAGCAGATAGCGGCCACCGGTGGGCGTGTCGAGCAGGCCCAGGATGGACAGCAACGTGGATTTGCCGCAGCCCGACGGGCCGGACATTGCCAGGTACTCACCGCGCGCGATGGTGAGGTGAATGCCGGAGAGCGCGTGCGTCTCCACTTCATCGGTGTAGAAGACTTTGGTGAGGTCTTCGATTTCAATCAGCTTGTCGTTTGCCATCCCAATCCCCCTTAAACAGTCAACAGTGAGCAGTGCACAATGATCGGAGTTGAATCGAAACCGCTTCTCAACCCAGACGTTTTTCCCAGGGCGTCGCGCATTCCAACTAGTCCAGACGTACACGATCGACGTTGTCGTAGCGGGACATGTCAGAAAGAATGACGGTATCGCCTTCCTTGAGTCCGTCGAGAACCTGAATTTCATTGACCGAAGCGCGGCCCACCTTCACAGAGATCCGCGTTGCGCTCTTGCCGTCGGGATCGAGTTTGAAGAGGCTCAACGTGGAATTCTCATTGCCCAGCGCCGGGCGGCCCACACGGAGCACGTCCGTCATGCGCTCGAGGTCGATGGTGCCGTCGACGCTCAAGCTCGGTACCGCTCCCGGAGGCAACGGCCCATCCAGAGATACGTCCACAGTGCGCGTTCCGTTCAAAACAGTCGGATCAATGCGCATGACGTGGCCGGCAACGATGCCGTTATGCGTGTCGATGGAAGCAGGCTGACCGATCTGGATATCGTGCGCCTGCGTCTCAGCGATCTGGAGCGCGGCCTTGAGCTTGTCGGGCTGAATGACTTCAGCGACGGAGGTTCCGGCGGTGACATGCTGGCCGACTTGCAAGGGGATGGGCAGGGAGACCAGTTCACCGGCGAGACCAGCGCGAACTTCGAGCGCGGACGATTGCTTCTGATAGAGGTCCAGGAGCGCCTTGGCCTGATCGATCTTGGACTGGGCGGATGCGAGCTGCACCTCAACTGCTTTTTGATTGAGATCGAGCTGCTGCAGGCTCAGCTGATGCTGTGCCGTAAGCTGGTCAGCCGTATTCTTCGACTTGTTGTAGGCCAGGCCGGCGATGACGCCTAGATGAAAGAGCTGCTCATCGGTCTGCGCCTGAAGCTGGTCCTGGGTGTAGTCGGCGTTGACTTGCGCGGCTGCAATTTTCTTATCCATCAAGGTGCTTTGCAGCTGCGACTGCAGCGACTTGTAGTCGGCCTCGGCGCCCTTGAGCTGCAATTGCGCGGTGAGCAACTGCTGCTCGAGCTGGGGATCGGACATATCGAGAAGGATCGTGTCGGGCGTGATCCGGCTTCCCGGCAACACGCGGATATGGACAACCGTGGCGTCGGTCTGCGCAGGAATGAGCTGAATCGAATCCTCACGGGGAATCAGGGTGCCGGTGGAGCCGCGCACCTGCCGAATCATCGGCCCGCGCTTCACCGTGTCGGTCCAGATCGCAGACCGATCAACGGGGGGCGCAGCCGGCTTGAGACGGGCAACGAGAACTACAGCGACCGCAATGACCACCACGGCAATGCCAGCCCAAATGAATGTCTGACGTTTCTTCTTCAGCTTGATGTCTGGCCGAGCGATATCCATGTCGCCCTGGAAGGAGCATGTACCGTGCCAAAGGAAGGTCCCCCTGGCCCAAAGCAAATAAAGAGGTTATGTAAATCGCTCCAGAGCGGAAACGTGGCTCACAGTGACCGGTTGCATGCGCGAGTGTCCGATTCCGGACAGTTTGACGTGCGGCCGAGTGGGTGGCTCCCTGCTGCCTCAGACCCGTTCGACCGCCAGCGCAACCGCGTTGCCACCCCCGAGACACAGGGCCGCGATGCCGCGATCCTTGTCATAGCGCTGCATTGCGTAGAGCAGTGTCGCCAGGACACGCGCTCCGCTCGCGCCAATGGGATGGCCGAGGGCTACTGCGCCTCCATGCACGTTCACCTTGGCCGGATCGAGGTCCAGCTCGCGGTTCACCGCCAGGGCCTGAACACTGAAGGCCTCGTTGAGCTCGAAGAGGTCGACGTCGTGGATTGCCCATTTTGCCTTGGCGGCAACGGCGCGCACTGCATCAATAGGCGCAAGGCTGAACCACGCAGGCTCACGGCCGCTTACGGCCTGCGCGCGAACTAGCGCCAGAGGTTTGAGGTCGAGTTCCCGCGCCCGTTCTGCGCTCATGACCACAACCGCTGCCGCGCCGTCGCTGATGCCGGGTGCGTTGCCGGCGGTTACCGTGCCGTCCTTCTTGAATGCAGGCTTGAGCCGGGAGAGGGCTTCGACCGTTGTGCCGGGACGAATGGATTCGTCTGCACTGAAGATGGTCGGTTGGGCGCCCTTTTTTGCAGAAGGAATTTCGATCGGGAGAATCTCGTCCGTGAAAACACCCTGGGCAGTAGCAGCAGCGGCGCGGCTATGCGATTCGGCGGCGAAGGCGTCCTGCTCTTGGCGTGTGATGCCGTACTTGGCGGCGACCATCTCGGCAGCCGAGCCCATGTGGAAGTTGTTGTAGACATCCCACAGTCCGTCATTGATCATGGCGTCGATAAGAGCGCCGTTGCCCATACGATAGCCGGCGCGAGCTTGCGGAAGAAGGTAGGGGGCGTTGGTCATCGACTCCATGCCTCCGGCAACAATGATCTCCGCGTCGCCGCTTTGAATGGACTGCGCGGCAAGCGAGACAGCGCGGAGGCCGGAACCGCAAACCTGATTGACGGTCAGTGCGCTTGCTTGGGGCGGCAAACCCGCGTAGATCGCGGCCTGGCGCGCCGGATTCTGGCCGAGACCCGCCTGGAGAACGCAGCCCATGATGCATTCGTTGACTTCGGCGAGACGGCTGACAGCCTTGTCCTCACTCGCCGCGGAAGGTGTATCGAACCCAGCGCGGCGCAGCGCTTCGCGGACGACGAGCGCTCCAAGTTGCGGTGCGGAGAAGGACTGTAGAGACCCCAGAAACTTGCCGACCGGGGTGCGGACGGCTGAAACAATGACGACGTCTTTCACGCGAAATGCTCCCGAACAAATACAGCTGGATGTGTCTCAAGTTTAGATGCGTTGGGCGGCTGGTTTCGGAGCGGTTTAGCTGCGGCCCGCGGCGCGCAGTTCGCCGATCTCCTGGTCGTCGAAGACGCGGGAGCGGATGAGAAAACGGAGACCTTCGGGGCCATCGAGCGAGAACATGCCGCCGCGGCCGGGTACCACGTCGAGGGTGAGCTGGGTGTGCTTCCAGTATTCGAACTGGCTGCGGCTCATGTAGAACGGCTCGCCGTCGACTTCGCCCAGTTGCACGTCGGAGTCGCCAATGATGAATTCGCCGCGCGGATAGCACATCGGGGAGCTGCCATCGCAGCAGCCCCCCGACTGGTGAAACATGAGCTGCCATGCTTTTCGCGCAGCACACGGATGAGGTGAACAGCGAGATCGGTGGCAAGAACCTGCTTGGGTAAATCGGACATATATTTGGTCTCTTGTTGAGCCGTTCCCAGATCGGCCGCGCCAGCGGCGGCTGCCCCACCACAGGTGGTTAAAAGAAGCCGAGCTTCTTGGGGCTGTAGCTGACCAGCAGGTTCTTGGTCTGCTGATAGTGGTCGAGCATCATGCTGTGGGTTTCGCGGCCGATGCCGGATTGCTTGTATCCGCCGAAGGCAGCGTGCGCGGGATAGGCGTGATAGCAGTTGACCCAGACGCGCCCCGCCTGGATGCCGCGGCCGAGGTGATAGCAGCGATTTGCGTCGCGGCTCCACAGGCCTGCGCCGAGCCCGTAGAGCGTGTCGTTGGCGATTTCGAGCGCATCGGACTCGTTCTTGAATGTGGTGACGGAGACGACGGGTCCGAAGATCTCTTCCTGGAAGATGCGCATCCGGTTGTGGCCTTTGAAGACGGTGGGCTGCACGTAATAGCCGCCTTCGAGTTCACCGCCGAGGTGGGCACGGCCGCCGCCGGCAAGGATCTCCGCGCCTTCCTTCTTGGCCGATGTCGATGTAGCTGAGGATTTTTTCGAGCTGCTCGGTGGAGACCTGCGCGCCGATCATGGTGTCGGACTCGAGCGGATTGGCCTGCTTGATGGCAGCAACGCGCTTCAGTGCCCGCTCCATGAACTTGTCGTAGATGCTTTCCTGGATGAGGGCGCGGCTGGGACAGGTGCAGACTTCGCCCTGGTTGAGGGCGAACATGACGAAGCCTTCAATGGCCTTGTCGAAAAAGTCGTCGTCTTCCTGGCAGACATCGGCGAAGAAGATGTTGGGCGATTTGCCGCCGAGCTCAAGGGTGACGGGGATCAGGTTCTGGCTGGCGTACTGCATGATGAGCCGGCCGGTCGTGGTCTCGCCGGTGAAGGCGATCTTGGCGACGCGCGAGCTTGAGGCGAGCGGCTTGCCTGCTTCGAGGCCGAAGCCGTTGACGATGTTGAGCACGCCGGGAGGCAGAAGATCGCCGACCAGTTCGGCCCACACAAGGATGCTCGCCGGAGTCTGCTCAGCGGGCTTGAGGACGACGCAGTTGCCGGCGGCGAGGGCAGGTGCGAGTCTTCCAGGTGGCCATCAAGAACGGAAAGTTCCACGGAATGATCTGACCGACTACGCCCAGCGGCTCGTGGAAGTGATAGGCGACAGTGTCGCGATCGATCTCGGAGATGGTGCCTTCCTGCGCGCGGATGCAGCCGGCGAAGTAGCGCCAGTGGTCGATGGCAAGCGGCAGATCGGCCGCGGTGGTTTCGCGAATCGGCTTGCCGTTGTCCCAGGTCTCGGCCAGGGCCAGCATGTCGAGGTTGTCTTCCATGCGCTGGGCAATCTGGTTCATCAGGACGGCGCGATGGGTGGGACTGGTGTGGCCCCAGGCTTCGCGAGCGGCATGGGCCGCATCGAGCGCGCGCTCGATGTCCTGGGCGTTGGAGCGAGGAATCTCGCAGAAGGTCTTGCCGGTGATCGGGGTCACGTTCTCGAAATACTGGCCGGAAGCGGGCTCGACCCACTTGCCGCCAATGTAGTTGCCATAGCGCGGGCGAAAGCTCACCTGTTCGCTGAGCTTGCCGGGATGTACTGCTGTCAGGGTTGCCATCGGAGTCCTCCAGGGGATGGGCAATTTCAGCGGGAACTGAAGTTTCGCCACGAAGCGCGGTGCTCATTGCGCCGAATGAGCCGGGAATTCCTCACTGAAAAATGCGTTTCCGCGTCGATGGGAGCCCAGGGGACGCGGCGCCCGAATCATACACGGCAACGAACAGGGCTGACATGCGATTGCAGCGGGGCACCAGGCGAATCCGCGCAAACGAGTGAGAGCGCGGGTGTTAGCCGAATCCCCCACGGGGCCGCGTGCTCCTATTCGATGGGGTGGTTGAAGATTTTCTGTGGATGTTTAGAAAGACAAAGGACTTATGCTGCGCACAAAGTAATCAAAAGCGGATTACCACAAACCGTTGATAGCAAACCAAAAAGGGATTGAGGGGAACCCATTCCGGGTCTAATCTAAGTTTCTCGTACCCCCCATCGAGAGTGTTCGACGGCATTCGCCGAACGCAATTTCGGTCCACCTTTGTGCATTGCTGCGCGGAGCTCGGTGAAGGTTCGAGATGGTGAAAATGGACAAGCGCCAATTGAGCGGAGCGTCCACTTCCCTTCTTACATAGGTTCTTAGGCGGAGGTTCTCCCATGCAATACTCCCTGTTCTCTCGTTTGCGTCGTTTCGTTGCCGGCGACTCTGAAGGTGGCGCGCTGGTGGAAATGGCAGTGACGCTTCCACTCGTGATGCTGATCATGACCGGCATCTTCTCGTTCTCTTCAGTGCTGTATCAGAAACTGCAGCTGGCCGAGGCTGTCAGCAACGCCGGACACTACCTTGCCACCGCTCGCGGCGATACAGACCCATGTGCGACCGCCATTGCGGCGGTCAAGAACAGTGCGCCAGGCCTGCTCGCGAAAAACATTACGGTGACCCTGACGCAAGCTGGAGCAGGACTCCCCACTTCGTGCCCAACGACTTCAACTTCAAGCACGCTCGTGGCAGGTAGCAATGTGACTGTGCAGGCCTCCTACCCGACCGGCCTTGCTCTGTACGGCTCAAGTTACGCAAACATCAATTTGGGATCCCAGATTTCGGAGGTTGTCCAATGAAGAATATTGGCAAATCCTTTTTGTCGCGGTTGCTGAAAGATCAGAGTGGGCAGGTGTTGCCGTGGATGGCGCTGCTCACCGTTCTGTTTCTTGGAATGGCAGGGCTGACAATTGATCTTGGCCGAGCCTGGGTCTGCTATCGCGAACTGCAGGCGTCAACGGATGCGGCGGCGTTGGCCGGTGCCTACGCAATGACCTCAAGCAGCGCCACGAATGCAACGGTCAACAGCCAGGTGTGCGCGTACGGTTCGAACACGGATACATCCAAAACATCGCTTTGCGGGAGTGTGAAAGGGGCGAATGGAACACCCAACCTGCCAACCGTGACCACCTCCTGGACGCCGAACTGCGTGTTGGGCAAATACTACGTGTCGACAGTCTGCACCGCCACCACGCTCAACGCGAACGTGATTCGAGTCACGCAGACAGCCACAATTCCCACTTACTTCATCCAGGCACTGGGCGCGTTTGGTTTTAAATCCCTAAAGACGCTTACCCTGAACACAATGTCGTCTGCGACCTTGAGCGGCGTGACGCGACCGGTCAACGTGGCCGTTGTGCTGGATACAACGGGTTCGATGGGTTCCAATGATGGCGCCTGCGGCACACGGGAACAATGTGCGCTCGCCGGAGTGGAAACCATGTTGAAGCAGCTTCCGCCCTGTGCCCAGATCGATCCCGCGACCGGAAACTGCACGGCATATAACCTGGTGAGTCTGTTCACCTACCCAAACATCGAGGCCAACACGGCTGCGAACGACTACACCTGCAAGAAGGGTAATCCGACGGTGATGCCTTATACAGCACCGACGGCACCCACTTCGAGCACCACTTCATGGACTCCGCCTAGCGGAACTGCCGCGACATACCAGATTACCGGGTACGGGCACGACTACAACACGGGAACAACAACAGGACAGAACGC
This sequence comes from uncultured Acidobacteriaceae bacterium, assembly GCA_963760475.1. Classification (GTDB taxonomy): domain Bacteria; phylum Acidobacteriota; class Terriglobia; order Terriglobales; family Acidobacteriaceae; genus Telmatobacter. The sequence continues at coordinate 94,164 of CAVXDG010000018.1, forward strand.
CAGCCTGAACGGCAGTTCGGATATCGTGGTCGCGACTGGCGGCGGCAGTTGTGGAGGCTTGCAGACGCCTGGCGGCGCAGGAACCTACTATGCCGGCGCGATCAATGCAGCGGCAACTTCCCTTCTGGCACAGTCTTCGAGCAACTCCACTTCGCAGAACGTGATGATCATCCTGAGTGACGGCGATGCCAACAGCACCGACTTCGCGAAGGGAGCACCCAAGAGCGGTTACGGGTCAGACGTGAGCGAGTGCCAGCAAGCCATCAGCGCCGCGGCCAACGCCTCAAGCCTTGGAATCACGGTGTATACGATCGCCTACGGCGCGCCGAGCTCTGGTTGCAGCACAGATGCCAAGGGAACCTCGCCCTGCGCAACGATGCAGCAGATGTCAACCGGTTGGTCAGATCCGAAGGTCAAGCAGAAGAACTTTTACTCGGATCAGAGCGGTAATAGCGGTCAGTGTCCGGGAGGCGGGCCGACGGATTTGCCCTCTATCTTCGGCAGCATCACCGCGAGCTTCTCCCAGGCTCGATTAGTTCCGAACAGTTGACCCCTTACCCGAATTCAAACTAGATGGAATGGCCGAAGCTTCCCGCTTCGGCCATTCCGTTTTTGGGTACCTGCCTGGGTAGGGCTGAACTTGCAGCCTACCGCTCAGGGCATTACCTTAGGCACGCGGGCTGCCTTGGAAAGATGCGCATCGACGCTATAGTCGATTGAAAATAAACATCTTACTTAACTTTCTACTTTCGTTAACGGTAGCCGCTCGCGCGCGAGTGGTTACTATTTTGCCCTAAGGTAATGAAATTAAACGCGGTTCGGTACTTTATTTATGGATTACTATGACCATCTGCGGTAACCTTTGTGGAACATCAACAGCATCAGGATCGCCGCCCATTTTCCCTATTGAGATCAGATGAATATAGGCGCGCGATTTGCGAAGGGTCTATGCAGTGGCCTTCGCAAGATAGAGCTTTGACTGGGAGAGTCGACTATGAGCAATCTTTGCAGTGGCAGCGCGAAAAGGCGCTTTGTTCGGTTCCGGCACAATTCGGGAAAAGAACAGGTGGGCGCTTCGAGTGACGGCAAATCGCTGCTTCGGCGCCTGCGCAACCTCTTCTTTGTCTCTGACTCCGAAGGCGGAGCGCTGGTGGAAATGGCGGTTACGTTGCCGGTGATCATGGCCGTGATGACTGGCATTTTCTCGTTCTCGATCGCTCTGTATCAGAAGCTGCAGCTGGCCGAGGCGGTGAGCAATGCCGGCCACGTGCTGGCAACGGACCGCGGCGACAACGACCCCTGCACCACGGCGACCAATGCGCTCTACGCCGCGGGGCCGGGCCTGAAGCAATCGAGCCTGAGCATCACGTACACACTCAACGGCCACGGCTACGGCAGCGGCGTTACGTCGTGCGCCGCGTCGCCGGGCGTTGCCAATGCAAATATGGTCGCCAATGGAAGCGCGCAGATCCAGGTCACGTACCCCTGCGTTCTTGCGGTCTATGGGTTGAGGTATTCGAGCTGCACAATCTCCTCTCAAATCACGGAGGATGTCCAATGATTAACTTTGGAAATCATTTTCTGAAGCGAGTATGGAATGACCAGGTGGGTCAGGTTCTGCCATGGATGGCGCTCCTGATGGTTCTCTTTCTCGGGGTGGCCGGCCTGACGATCGACCTGGGCCGCGCGTATGTGTGCTACCGCGAACTACAGGCGTCAACGGATGCGGCGACGCTTGCGGGCGCCTACTCGATGACGCTCTCCAGCGCCACGACCACTTCCGTTACCAGCCAGGTGAAGGCCTACAGCTCCCTGCTGACCGGAGCCGGCACAACCTCCGGAGCCGGGGCGAATGCCGATTCGATTCTGCAAAGTGTGAGTCTGCCGACACCAACTTATAAGTGCGTTACCAATTCGATCTACGTCAGCGTGCCGTGCGGCGCTTCTCCCACGGGATACAACGTGATCCGCGTGAACCAGACCGCGGTTGTGCCAATGTACTTCATCCAGGCGATCAAGTTATTTGGCAACTCAACTGCGACATCCATCACGCTCAACACGACCTCGACTGCGGCCATCATGAGCGGGTCGAATACGGCCCAGAACATCGCCATCGTCCTCGACACAACGGCATCGATGACCTCCCAGGACAATGATGCAAACTGCGGCAGCACCCGCATCTATTGTGCGCTGCAGGGGATGCAGGTGCTGATGAAGTCTCTCACGCCCTGCTCGATGGGAAGTACATCGTCGAATTGCGTGGGCGCCTACGACCAGGTAAGCCTGTTCACCTTCCCGAATATACAGGCGAACAACGCAAGCAAAGACACCACCTGCCCCTCGAGCAATCCGACGATCCCGTCCTATTACGCGCCCCCCATCCCGACTTCGGGCAACACAAGCTGGACTGCCCCCACGGGCACCGCGGCGACCTACCAGGTGACAAGCTACCTGGATGACTACAGCTCCACGAATGCGGCCAATGGCGGATTGTCCGGATCCTCGGCCCTGGGCATCGCGGCCGGAGCGGGCAGCTGCGGCGGCATGCAGGCCCCGGGCGGCGATGGAACCTACATCGCAGGCTCAATGTATGCGGCGATCACTTCACTCCAGGCCGCAAAATATGCCAACCCGCTTTCGAGCAATGCGCTGATTGTTCTGTCGGACGGCTCCGCCAGCTCCTCCAAGTTTGCCTCGGGCTTCGCCTCGTCGGGAGCAACCTATCCCTCCAAGGTGGATCAGTGCACGCAGACAGCTGCGGCCGGCGATTACGCAACAAGTCTTGGCATCACGGTCTACACGGTTGCTTACGGCGCTTCAAACAGCACGTCCGATTGCTCAACCGATACCGGATCCTATGCCACCACTCCCTGTGCGTCGTTGTTGGCGGCGGCCAGTACCGCAGCCGACTTTTACTCCGATGCTACGGCGCAGGCAAACAAAGGGGCATGCACATCGGGCAGCAACCCCAATTTGAATTTGAATCAGATCTTCGGCAGCATTGCGAACCACTTCACCGCGGCTCGCCTGGTGCCGAATACGGTCTGACGAAACCTACGAAAACATAAGCGTTTGTCACGAGCGGCCGGGAGAATCTCCTCGGCCGCTTTGTTTTGTGCAATCGATTTGCCGTCGAGCGATGGCCTTAGCTGCCTTTGTTTCGCAATGACGCGAGGCGAATCCGAGACTGGTTCTGCCGGGAACCGACGGAAATTGCTTCAAGCGCTCGAAAATCCCTTGACGCGGACGACCCAGCCTGCGATGGTGTTCGGGCGGATGGACAGCCGATCGGTTCCCCCTTCACCGCACAGTCCCCCCACATGGTTGTCGGAGATTCCCAAACAGTAAGGAGAGAAAGATGCAATACGTGATCAGCTGGAACGAGCGCCCCCAGGGCTCTCCCATCGAGTATGAAAATGCGCAGAAGCGAATCCTTGAAGTCTTTGGTCAATGGAAGGCGCCTGAAAACTTCAAGATCCAATTCTTTGTGGTACGCGTTGGCGATTGGGGCGGATACATGCTTGTGGATTGCGACGATCCACTGACGGTGCACAAGCTCTGCTCGATGCTCCCGGCCTTTGAATTCCAGGCGCGCCCAGTCGTGCCGGTCATGGATGCTGTCAAAGCCGAACTGGAAATCATGGCGTGGCGTGATGGATTGGCCCGCAAGTAGCCTTCGATCGAGCCAGCAACCGAGTTTCCCGCTTCGCCATCGTTGACCTGCGGGGAGGTTGCTGGCTCACCATCTTTCGCCGTCCGGAACGCATTCAAGAGGGACTTGCATCCATTCTCTACCGCATCCCTGATTCGGAATTGCGGAAGGGTCAGGTCGCGCCCCCGAGGAATTCATCAGCTCAAGATGATCTTGCGTGCTTCCCCATCGGGATCATCGGCCATGCGGCACTCGTTATCCCAGATCATGGTCCTGTTGCTGTCAGGGTCAGTCGGCGTCCACTTCAAACCCGTCAAACCAGGATTTCCGGTTGCCGCAAAGGCCGCCCAGGCCGACGCCATCTTCTTCGCTAACGCTTGCGCCTCGGGAGTATTCCCAGTCCCCTGTTCGCAGCGCTTGGCATTGTCGAAACAGAACTGAAGTTCGGCTGTATGCCACGCACCCGGCAGCCCATCGAGTACCGGAGTTTGCCATGTGAAGTAGTACGCATAGGCGGGCGCGGCCTTGAGTGCGTGCTTCAGTCTGGCCATTTTCACAACATTGTTGCGCATGGAGAGGCCGTTCAGTCCCGGGCTTCCGCTGCACATGTACGAGAGAGTTTGAGTTTTCTTCTGCGGGTACGCCTTCTTCAGCGCGGCAATGATGGCGGTCGCCTTTTCGTCGCCATAGGCCTTCGTAAGGCTGGCATGCCAATCTTCCTCGGTAGGCCGGGATGACATGTGATTGCCTTCTTCAGTGACAGAGCCGACGAGCATGGGCACATCTTTTGAGATTTCCGGAGCTGCATCGAAGAAGGAGCGCATGTTGATCACCTTCCCGTCAACGCACGGTGACCATCCCACACGCGGCTTGCCGGGGGCCCCCGGTCCCATCATCGGCGGTCCCGGGGGGTTGATTTTCGCCACAGCTGCGTTGCCGGCGGCAATGAGCTTCGCCCACTCCATCTTCTGGAGCGATTCGATATCGTTGGCGGCGAGTCCAAGATCTTTCATCACCAGCCTGGCAACTTCTTTCTGCTGCTCTTTGCTGGGAATATTACCGCCCCCGCCTGACTGTGCCGAGGCCCGATGAATGAGACCGGCCGCGGATGGCATACCCATCAGCGTCGTTACCTTGGATCCGCCGCCGGACTGGCCATAGATCATCACTCGATCAGGATCGCCGCCGAAGTTGGCGATGTTCTCATGCACCCACTTGAGCGCGGCCACCAGATCGGTCATGCCAACGTTCACAGAGTCTTCATAGGCAGCGCCGCCAATCTCCGAAACATCGAAGAATCCAAGAATATTCAGACGGTGATTGACTGAGATCTGCACGACATCGTGATGACGCGCCATCTGCGCGCCTTCGTGCGAAGGCAGTTCATAGGAAGAGCCGAAGCTGGAATCCGCCGCCGTGAATGTAGAACATCACGGCGCGCTTGCCGGTGAGGCTCGGCGTCCAGATGTTCAGCTTCAGCATGTCTTCGCTCTGCCAGCCGTCATCCCAGTCCTGGATGAACGTCTGCTCGTTGCCGGTCCAGTCGTGCAGATTCTGCGGGCAGTTCGCGCCGTAAACCAGCGCGGGATATTCATCCTTCCACGGCACAGGAGGCTTGGCCGGCAGCCAGCGATTTTCGCCGCCCGTGTTCTGTCCGTAGGGAACCCCTTTGAACGTAAAGACACCTCCATCCAGGAATCCGCGAACCTTGCCGTATTGCGTATTGGCAACAGCAGAGCGCGGCGTGGAGCAGTTCCCGGCTCCTGCTGGTGAACTCCGGTCTTGATGCTGTCTGAGGCGAGGGCAGGCCTACCGGAAGCAGCCATGCCCAACCCCACCGTGGCTGAAAGCCGCAGTGCGTCCCGGCGTGTAAGAGTGATTGGGTTTCCCGACTTCGCCATTAAGATCCTCTCTCTTTTCGGTATGCTGCGTAGTAAGCCTTAGGGCAGCTCCAGTTTCACTTTTGGCATTACTCTGCGCAGGTGAGAAATCGTTTTCCGAAGAAATATAGAATTGCGGTCCGAAATCTGTCAAGTTAGTGGGCGTTGAGTAGGCTATGCCAAATGCGACAGCACATCGCAATTGCTTCCTTGCGACCCAGCCGAATCTGCCGTCACTCGGGCGGGCACCTTAGAGATGGACGCGCATAGGAGATTCAAAGCCGTGGAGAATCATTTGCCGCCTTGCATGTCAACCCTCTTGCCCGCCTCATGCATTTTCTCAAAAAAAGAAAACGTATACTCATCTGGGCACGGAGCCCCGACGGAAGTGCGAACGGCAGGCCTGTTGTTGCACCTGCCAAATCGGTGGCCGGTTTGGAGTCTAGTGGTGGGCGAGGCGGGGCTTGAACCCACAACCCCCGGCTTAGAAGGCCGGTGCTCTATCCAATTGAGCTACTCGCCCACGCTTTTTTATTGTAGCTGCGGTCAAGCCTGATCGCGAGGCGCCGTGCGCGCGACGGAATCCGCAAAGACAGCCAGAGCCGCTTCGAGGTGTGTCTTTGCCAGGGACGGGCTCGAACCGCAAGCCGAGAGGTAGACGGTGACGCCAACAGCGTCGTGGCCAGATCCGGTGTGCGCACTGCGAATGATGAGGTCTGCCCGGCAGGCGCGCAGGGGCGATGCGCCCAGCGAGCGACAGAGTTCCCTGCACCAGGGCAACGCATCCGCAGGCTCGCGCCATAGCAGGGGAGCAGCTGGCAGAAGATCGATGTAACAGGCGATGCCATCGGTCGCCGACACACGCGGCGCGTCGAGTTCGTCGGGGTCAAATTCAAGCAACGTCCAGACATCGCACTTCGTGGTCCAGAACAACCGATCCGTCCGATTGAGTTGGATGAGGGTTCTCGCCAGACCGGGGAGCTCGCCGGCCTCGACGATTTCTGCAACTCGATCGGGGTCGGCTCGCAAGTTCACGAGACCAGGCCAGGATGCATCGATGATGGGCGCGTCGCCGCCCCATTCGATTTCCCAATCAGCTTGCACGGGTTTCACCAACCGCGTGAAGCAGGTAGCGCATCACGGTGGCTTCGGCCCAGTGGATGTCGTCGCCGCGATCATTGCCCAGAAAGGCGCAATGACCTCCATGCCGGGTCTCGACGAGCGTGATATGCGGGTTGGCTTGAATTGCGGCGCGGGTCGAGGGCTGCAGTCGGATAAAGGGATCGTCAAGGGCGTGCAGGATCAGCGTAGGGACGGCGATGCGATCGACCACGCGCGCACTGGCGGCGCGGAAATAATAATCGTCCGCGTCACGAAAGCCGCAATAGCGAGCCACAATCTTGTCGTCGAACTGGCGCACTGAGCGGATGGGGCCGATATCACGGTTGGTATAGACCTCCGGATAGAGTGCAACCTTACGCCGATAGCGGCGCATCAGGTTGCGCAGGAAATGCCATTCGTAGCCGCGATTCGCCAGCTCGTGCAACGCATCGGAACCGGCCGCCAGATCAATTGCCGGACACACGGTGGCCACCGCGCAGAGCGGAGGCCGATTGCCCCACTCGCCGGCGAGCTTCAACACGAGATTGCCGCCCATGGAGTAGCCGAGCAGCGCAATGCGCCGCAACCCCTCAGTCTGGGCGAAGTGCTCGATGACCGCGCCAACGTCGCCGGAGAGACCTGAGTGATAGAGGGTGGGCGTCAGGTGATCGGTGTCGGCGCAATTGCGCATGTTCATGCGGATCACGTTGCAGCCGGCATTCCATGCGCGGGCGGCAAGACCCTGGACATATTGCGAGTCGGATGAGCCCTCCAGGCCGTGCACCAGCACGACACACAGCCGGTCAGCACGGACCGGTTCCGGCTGCCACGAGCAATGACACAGGACGCGACTGCCGTCGAGCGGGTCGACCTCGACGATCTCAGCTTTGGAATCGAGGCGGAAGGCCGGACGCGGAAGGTAATTGCCGACCAACGTCTGCAAATGCGCGTTCGTCAGCCCACGGCGGGGCACAAACGAATGCAGCCATGCGAGGTGCGGTGAAACCACCCGTGCATCTTCAGGTTTTTGAACAATATCGATAGTCACGGAGGCACGGCCGCTCTTGGGGATCCGGACAATTGGAGGTCCGCTGCCACCAGGCCCTGGGGCAAGCGAATGGGGAGAGCAACCCCCGGAACCCGCATGCCAAAGAATACACGAGTCCTTTCGATCGGCAATGGCCCGATTGCGGGAGTCGCGAGGCACGACAAATGAGTTGAATTCGTGTACGCTTGTGCATTCCGGATCAAAACTGTCCACTTTTGGCGTCGGGGATCTGACATGCCACCAGGCAATCTCATGCAAAGGCTCTTCCAGCGGATTTCAAGAAGCCTTGTGCAAGAAGTTCCTGAGAGCAGCGCGCTGTGTGCGTTCGATTGCCGGAAAGACCAGTGCAGCCACGACGAGTGGGCAAATTGCGAACGACGCCTAAAGAAGGCCGCAGGCGAACTGATGCCTACCGACGAGGGACGGCCAATCCTGTAGGCCTGCTGCAGAGACCCTGACTCCACATCGGAGCCACAGCGCTCTTTTCACATAGACGAACTGGATCAGAGATGCGGCTCCCAGCCTTTCTCATAGGTCCGCGACCAGGACTGCATAGCCTGCGGATCGCGCATCACCCTGCCATCCGTGGTATCCAGATTGAGGACGCGCTGCGTCTCCCACGCCACGTTGGACAGTTGCAGCATGGTCACAGCAACATTCCCAATCGAGACGGGCGCATTGAGTTTCTCTCCTTTGCGAATGCCCGCGATGAAGTTCGCAAAATGCGCGTCGGTCATGGAGTCCCTGCCCACCAGGTCTGTCGACGATGTGCTATTGCCAGCCTTGAATTCGCTTGTCTTGTTTCCTTTCAGATCGTAAATCTCGTAGCCATCGCGATCGACAATCACTGAGCCGTTCGTCCCCATGATTGTGGCGCCGCGATCTCGGCCGTAGTACTTCATTCCATTGCAGCACTTGCACTCCCAGGTGATCAGCTTGTCGGGATACTCGAAATTGGTGATAAGGGTGTCGTAGAACTGCCAGTCATCTTTGAAGTGGTAGCGGCCGCCAGCGGCGCCAATGCGCTGCGGGAAGTCGACGCCCAGAGCCCAGCGGCAAACGTCGACTTCGTGCGTCCCGTTGTTGAGCGTTTCACCAGTTCCGTAGGTTTTGAACCAATGCCAGTTGTACGGCTGAATGTTATCGGTGTAAGGGCGTCGCGGCGCCGGGCCCTGCCAAAGTTCCCAATCGAGCTGGGATGGTACAGGCGCCTCCTTGCCGACGCCGATCGATTTACGCGTATTGCTGTACCAGGCCTTGGCAAAATACGCGCTGCCAATCTCTCCGTTCTGAATCCGGCTAACGATTTCGATGGTATGCGGAGACGATCGCTGTTGCGTGCCCATCTGCACAAGCTTGCCGTACTTCTTCTGAGCTTCGACCAGCAATGCGCCCTCTGCGGGATTGTGGCTGCAAGGTTTCTCGACATACACGTGCTTGCCCGCCTGAAGGCCGGCTATGGCCATGGGTGCATGCCAGTGATCCGGTGTGGCAATGGTGATCGCGTCGACTTCTTTGAGCTGAAGAATACTGCGGAAATCCTGGTCGGCCTTGGGCACCTCGCCCATCTCGCGCTCCGTGTCGGTCGCGAATTTCTTCAGCGTGTTGCTGTCGACGTCGCACACGTGCGTAATACGTGCGTCGGCCTTGTTGGCCTTCAGCGAAGAAAGATGAGCGTAGGCTCGGGAGCGAACCCCGATCACGGCGAAGTTCAGCCGGTCATTCGCTCCCATGATCTGGCCGTAGCTTTTCGCGGTAGAGTTAATCGCCAGGCCTGCGGTTCCGGCAGCGAGTGTGTCGATGAATTCACGTCGGGTCAGCAAAGTGTTCTCCCTTATGCATGGTCGTTCGTCTGCAGGCAAGTGCAAAGCCGACGTCGGAGGTCGTGCAGCACGCCTGCCGCTCTGATGCCTCTTGCATACCAGACCGGCTTACCCAGGCCTTGGGATAGCCATCGAGCGCTCCCAGTTTAGCGCCTGCTCCGCCGTCTTGACCGCATCGAAGTGAGAACCGGCTTGCGGCCTATCGCAAATACTGCGCTCGAACTCGAGGGTTGGGAGGGGACAACGCCGATGCCGGCAATTCCATAGACGTGGATCAGCGTGCCATTCAGGAATTCACTCAGTTCAGCCGAGCGGATTTTCTTTCATCCAGCCAGATCGCGCCAAGACGCTCGATGAGATCCTTGCGCATCACCTTGTACCGCGCGCTTCTCTGTCCCTTGAGGGCAACAATCTGTGTGCTTTCCAGCATGGTGGATAACTCCGTGTCGGAGTTTCCGGTCCGATTCAAATAGCGGTGAACAAGCCAGGGCTCTTTAATGAATTGCTCGGCAAACTGGGGCCAGTCCGCGAGCATTCCCAGCTTATGGTCCCACAGCAAATAACCTGCCAGGGCTCCCAGTGCGGTCCGGGGTTGCTCCGGGTCGATCGGAAAGGTCCAAGACTCACTCCACGGCATGACTTCCTGCGTGGGCATGGGTCGCGCAATGCCGTATCCCTGGCCATGGTCTGCGCCGAGGATGGTGGCTGCTTCGATCAACCCTTCGTCTTCGAGACCCTCCACCGTAACCACAGTGCCAAATCCCTGCGCCAACAGCGTCAGGTGGTAAATGAACTCCAAGGCGCGCACCGGCCTGTTGAGCGTGCCACGCACCAACGCCTGATCAATCTTCACCCGATCACTCGGAAGCCGGTCCATGCGCATCAGTGAGCTGTGCCCGGAACCGAGGTCGTCCTGGGCGATCTGGATGCCGGCTTGCTGAAATTCGGCTATGCGTGAATCTCTTCTGCCGATATCGAGTGATTCCTTCGTTTCCAGAATCTCCAACGTCAAGAAACTGGAAGGTACCTTCCAACGGGTCAGGGTCTCGAACACGCTATCTCTGTAGGCATCCTGCGTTAGACCATCGGGAGGAAGGTTAATTGACACGCGCGCTTCAAAATCAGGCTTTCGCTCACGCCACATCTGCACGTCTTTGCACACCTGCTCAAGACCAAGCTGAAACAGGCGCAGCAGTCCGGCGTTGCCAAATGCCGGAAGAAAAGCCGCCGGCGAAAGTAGCTTCCCGCCTTCGCCGCGTAGTCTCGCCAGAGCCTCCAGACTATTCAGTCTCCCTGTGCGCAGATCGATGATGGGCTGGTAGAGCATCTCCACCGCGCCATCCTCGAGAGATTTCCGGTACGCGTATTGCAAATCCGTGGGTATGACGGCAGTCTGCTCCAACCTTAGAACGGCTTGGCTCATGGCCTGCTGAATATGCCGCAGGAGGATCACCCGATTCACAGCGCTGAAAAAGCCCGGCCACTTGCTGTACAGGCTCAAGACGGCAAATGGTTGTCCTGCATCCTCGAGCAAGGGGATGGCGGCCGACGAACGAAAACCGCACTGTTCGGCTTCCGCACGCCAGGGGTACACTGACTCTTCCTTGCCGAAGGAGTTATTGATCTCAATTCTTCCGAATCTCCAGGCACGACCGGAGGGACCGTTTCCTGCACTGGCGCCCGCCTGGGTCTCAAACAACGGGGCGCGCTTCAGCCGCAATGCTTGCGCATAGGCCGATCCCTTTTCGCCCCCCTCGGCCTCGATCTGCATGACCCCGTGCGCGTCAGGGCGCGAGAACAGGCATGCCGAGATGCCATCCAGATCTCCAAATGCCTGCAAACTAGCGCGCAGCAAATCGGTTAAATTACCGGCATTAAGAATTGCGGCATCCAGGGCGGCATGCAGCGATCCGATTTCGACATCGAGTCGTGCCCGGCTGGCAATCTGCGCCTCGACGTCCAGTTGGGAGCGCTGGTGAAGCGCGCCTCGGAGCACCTCCAGGTCCTCGCCCGTCAGGGTCGAGGCGCTCAGAATGGCTTCGAGTTTCGTGTGATACAGATGGTAAGCCTCCATGAGTATGGGCAAACTGACGCCCACCATTTCATGGACCCATCCCACACGGAGTGCTCGGGCATAATGCTCTTGCGCAGTTGTGCCGGGCGCAAGAAGCGACAGCAGGTGTTGTGCTTGGCGCGACTTAAGTTTCTCCAGTTCCTCCGTACTCAAACGGGACAAAATTGCCGCGCTTTCGGCTCGATTGCTCAGCTGAAGATAGAAGGAATTGACAAAATCGTGAAGCTCTTGGTCTGGGATCTGCTTTCTGAGCTGACGCAGGAGCGCATCGACGTGCGCGCCGTAGGATAGAGCGAAATCCACGAAATACTCCGGGGATGGAGTTACTTCGGTCGTAATGGGCCTTTTCCTGCGTTCTTGCGTGATGCCCTGGAATGAACCGATCGTGTTCCTTAATCGATTGAATGTCAATTGGTTCTTAGGCAGCCTGTGATGGCTCCCGAGTCGGCGAGGGATTGGATCGGCTGGTTGCCGCTAAGACCCTTGGCCGGGCGCCGACCAGTGGTTTATCAGGCCATTCCGCAGAATTCGGGGTCTTGGGGAAGCCTCACCCAGACTCGGGACCCAGGCGCGGTAGCCGTGATCAAGCTGAAGCGCGTATATGCTAAGTAGGAACCCCGGGGTGAAATGTCGACGCAAATGAAGCGCCGGGGGCGGGGTCCTTGGGGCGGCTAGTGGGGATCGAACCCACGACATCCTGAGCCACAGTCAGGCGTTCTGCCGCTGAACTATAGCCGCCATATACCCTTTCGATTGTAGCATCGAATCAGATGCGCCGGCGCGCCCCGCGCAGACATGCGCGTCCATGCACCCAATCCGGCGACAGATCCGGCGCACGCAGAATGATCGCTCGCGCAACGCGACCCGCTGCGTGCCGACGCCGGACCGCTGGAATCGCGGCGCATGGCTCTTTCGCGACCAGACCCTGCAGCGACCTCGAGATCCTGCTCGACGAAGCCTTTCGCATCCCCGGCACCCAATTCCGCTTCGGCCTCGACGGCATCATCGGCCTCGTTCCCGGGTCTCGGCGACGTGCTGGCGGGCCTGCTGTCGCTGATCATTCCGCTCGCCGCATGGATTCGCGGCGTTCCCTACGTCACGCTCGTGCGCATGGCGGCCAATCTCGGCATCGGCGTGCTCGTCGGGACCATTCCCATTGCTTCGGCGACATCTTCGACATCGCCTGGAAAGCCGAACCGCCGCAACTATCGCCTGCTGCAGCGCCACCTGGGCGAGCCGCGCCGCCACACCTGGCGCGACTGGGCCTTTCTCGCTGCTGCTCGCGGCCGGCACTGGCGCTCGTCTTCGCCATTCCCGTCGTGCTTGTCTTCTGGCTTCTCGCCTGGCTGCTCTCACCCACTGAGCGCCGCTCGCCTCGCCGGAGTTCGGGACCGCAATCTGATCCGCGATACAATCGAAGTAGACGTCGGGGCGTAGCGCAGTCTGGTAGCGCATCTGCTTTGGGAGCAGAGGGTCGGGGGTTCGAATCCCTCCGCCCCGACCATTCATAAATTATTGATATTTCAAGCGATATTGATCGATTTCGGCCACGCATCTGCTTTTTACCGCTACAGCGACTGTAGTCGATTTTGTAGCTGTCATCGCCTTCTAGAAAACTCCATGGAATTCCAAACGGATTTCAGGCAATCGAGACTCTTAATGTTTCCCGTCATGGATTCTCGCGCAAGTCTTGATCACCCAAATGGGACTCTGGTTCGGGACCAGGGGGTCGGAGGTTCAAATCCTCTCTCCCCGACCAATCTTTTCAATAGCTTACAGACTTTTCAAACAGTCGAAAAGCCCTCAATGTAGGCGAAATTGTAGCTGTAAGAGCGTTCGAGAAAAATGAGTGAAGGCTTCTGCGTATATCGCGCGCAATTCTGAGAAGAATCGCCTTGCAACGATCTCAAACCTAGCCACATGAGATGCGGGGCAGTAGTCCACATACTTCTGCACACCGACTGACGGGCAACATCGCAACACTCTCAATCATGCTTGTCGCGCTGTCGCGCTCGCTATGCCGAATCAGCAAGCCCCTGGCATCGACCGGCGGGCATTCTGATCTCACCTAAGTCGGGAAGATTTTCTATGCTTGAGGTCTGCCAAACAGTATCGACTGCTGTCCAGAAGCCTCAACTGGAGTGAGTTCTAGATAAGCGTGGAACGCAGGATGAATTTGATACCGTCTTTTGCCAACAGCCTTGGCCGTCTTTCTGGCAAGCACTTTCAGCTTTCCCCTTTGCTCTTGTTCGTAGCCGAATCGAAATGCCCTATCGATGTTTCATATGAAAGAAATGTCAAGTCCTGCAACAGTCCGACTACGAGCCAGATTTGTAATCCCCGTCCGGTTCTCCTTAAGAGCCTCTCTGAGATCGTCATCAGTAAGAACGCTGGGACCGCCAAACAACTGAGTCATCATGTCCTGTAGATTGCGAAATCTGCGGTGCACCTTCGGCCATAAGCGAAGCGAATGCAAAACCTGAGTATTGCTCTATGCCGGTCAGAACGTCTTTCTCTTCAATCTTCGTGTGACCACGATTCACGGCATTTTGCAGACTTGCCCGAACCAAATATATGAGATCGCGTGGACGAGGGAAAACCGACTGAACCAAAAAGTCCTTGGTCGCAATTCCATTGACGGTCTCCACAAAGTATTTCTGCCAAATCCCAGCGGAGTTGATACTTGGATCGGAGGTCAGTATCCGCTGTTCAATGACCCGTATGAGGAGTTCAGAATCCTCCCATTCAATTTTTCTGATTGGCAGCTTGTCTGATTCTCGTGCGTGCGCGAATACCGCTGCATAGATGTCGCTCCTGATGAATATCGTCATCCTTACGTCAAGGCGTCTCTTGCCCAGCGATGACTTCTTGAAATCGTCTGCTATGCGTGGGCCGACACTCAGCAGTGCTAGCAGCAATTCGCTTGTGAGGTCAACGTCTGATCGCGAGGTCCAGTTTTTGTCGAGATTATCAACTAGAAGTGCGACCATATTCGTCTTATCGAGGCAGTTCACTAGCAGGTCACGAAGGCGATTTAGCAATGCTTTGTGCACCCTTTCGCTGACCCTCGTTTTTATCTCTGTCGAACTCTTGGAATCCCCACCAAGAGTTGATAGGCGCTTGACAAGAACTTCGAGACGCATCGAAAATTCTGGCAGGATAAGGTCTTCGTTTGAGCGAACAAAATCCATCAAGTTCTTTTCTGCTTGGCTATACGGCACAAACTCGTGCTTAGGTATGATCTGCTCATAAACACTCTTTGCTAATTCCGTGTAGATCAAAGCCTTCCAGAAACTCTCTATCAAGTACCCCTTCTCAGAGACCGTCATTTGCTGTCGTAAAAGGGTCAGTAATCCCTCCAATTCATAGTCGACGGGTTTTACAACGCAGATATGATTACGCGGATCAGACCGCAAATGATCTGCAACCTTGAGCAATGTGGCCGTTTTCCCGGCTCCCTTCCTGCCTACAAAGATCGAGTATTGTCCATTCAGGGCATCTGTGTACGCTGAGGTTTGTATGAAGTATTCAAACAAGTCTTCAGACTCAAACTCTGCAATTGGATCGCCAACATTCAACTCGACTAGGCCCCCGTGAGCAGCAGCCACTTCATGCCGAAGAGAGATGCGCTCTGCGGTCTGCTTATCGGTCTCCAGAATCTTCGCGAACCAATCCTGATAGAAGACTTCGGCTTGTTTCGCATCTTCATGGACTCTCAGCAAATCGCGGTAGTCGATGGGCGAATAGTAAGGCTTATGAGCGAGGATCAATTGCGGCTTTTGTAATCCATAAGCTAAACCAGCGACAAATGCATTTTTCGCGTTGGAGATCTTAACGTCGTCGTAGTCATCTGACAGAAAGTGACAAATCACAGCCTTGGCCGCTTTGACATTCACGAGGTACCATTCAAGCGGTTGAACGCCAATTTCCTTGGGATCGTCGATGACGGATGAAATTGGTGCAGCCGCAACTCGCCGGCTAATTCTCATGACTGCTTCGGTTGGTATGTCTGGCTTGATGTAAAGAAGCGCGTTCCTCTTGGCCGCAATGGTCGCTGATTGAGCGTAGTCAGCGAGCAAAGTTTGATCCAGCTTTGCGTAAGGTTGTTCCTTATAGAACTGAGTAACGATGTCGTGACTGTTGGTATACGACGAATAGCCTACTGTAGTCAGCAATTGAAACCTATCGAATAAAACCTTCGCGCCGTGAACATTTGGATTGAACAGTAAAAACAGGCGCTTATTCTGAGTAACGGCAAAGCCGAGTTCGAAGAGTACATTGGGGTTAAGATTAGTAATATCTGCTATCACCAAAGCTGAGTTTCGAATTTCATCGCAGATCGCACTGATGATGGGTCGGCCAGTGATACCCAAGCTAGTCCAGGACGTCACTTCGACCATGCAGCCCTGGTTCAACTCAGAGATCGCTGTTTCTATCGCGTCGCCTTTTCCCGAAATGTATGATTATAAGCTCTTACCATATGATCGGAGCTTGCTTTTGATGCAGAATATGGACTTTTGGGATCGTAGGCGGTCTCTTCTGTAAAGAGTCCTTCTTTGCCAAGTGAGCCATAAACCTCATCTGTCGAAATATGATAGAAAAGTTTTCCCTTAAGAGCATTTTTCCAGTTGTTAAGAGCTGCATTAAGCAGATTTACGGTTCCGACGATATTTGTAAAAACAAATTCATCGGGACCGGTTATTGACCGATCGACATGTGATTCGGCTGCAAGATGGATTACTCCGTCGAAGTTGTACTTCTTGAAAAGATCCAGAACGGATTGTTTTTCAACGATATCAGTCTTTTCAAACTTATAATTCTTTTCATTCTCAATATCAGTAAGGTTTTCCAGGTTACCCGCATAGGTCAGCTTGTCGGCATTAACAATCAGGTATTCAGGATATTTGCTAACGAATCTTCTGACAACATGTGAACCTATAAAACCTGCTCCCCCGGTAATAAGAATGGTTCGTTTCATAATTATAACTTATTATTTCTGATACATATTTTCCCAATCCCAGGCTGTTTTCATAGCTTCATCGAGGGAACTCAGGGTTTTCCAGCCAAGTTCTTTATTCGCATAGGATGGATCGGCCCATATTTTTTCTATATCACCGGCTCTTCTTCCTGCAATCTTGTACTTCAGTTTAATTCCCGAAACACGTTCGAATGATTTTATCGCTTCAAGAACTGAAACTCCTTTTCCTGTACCGAGGTTAAAGACTTCATAATTCTGTTTTGTTTTTACCTTCAATAAGTCTTTTTATTGCAATTACATGTGCTTTTGCAAGATCAACGACATGAAGGTAGTCCCTTATACATGATCCGTCGGGAGTGTTATAATCATTGCCGAAAACTTTAAGTTCTTCCCTTATACCATATCCTGTCTGTGTTAGATATGGCACAAGATTTTCGGGAATACCTCTTGGCAGTTCACCAATTAAAGCGGAAGGATGAGCACCGATCGGATTAAAATATCTTAAAGAAATTGCTTTTATATTCTTGTCACATACGGTTGTATCCCTTATTATTGATTCACCTATCTGTTTGGTATTTCCATAAGGTGAAGTTGCAGGTTGGAGCGGGGCATCTTCAGTAACCGGGAGTTTTTCAGGTTGTCCGTAAACAGTGCAGGAGGATGAGAAGACCAGGCTTGGTATGCCATGGCGTTTCATAATGTCCAGCAGATTGATCAATGATAAGAGATTATTCCGATAATATTCCAGAGGTTTATTGACTGATTCACCTACAGCTTTATAAGCTGCAAAATGGATAACAGCTGAGATGTCATTGTTTTTCTGAATAAACTTGTCAAGTTTTTCCTGATCACACAGATCAAATACTTCCAGATGAGGTTTAACTCCGGTTATTTTTTGTATTCTGTCGACTACATCTGCTTCAGAGTTGTACAGGTTATCAATTATTATTGGTTCGAAGCCCTCCTCAATCAGTTCAACTGTAGTATGGGAACCGATATATCCGGTTCCTCCGGTTACCAGGATTTTCTTTTTCATTTACAGACTCCAGTATGTATGATTTTTAATTTTTCCGCGAAGAACGCCCTTCACATCAACAACGATTCCGTCTTTATTTAGCAAAGGTGTAAAGATATGATTCATCCAGTTTTAAATATTCTTTATGACTTACAGCCAGTATAACGGCATCATACTTTCCTGAGGGTTGTGTTTTCAGATCAATCTGATATTCTTCTTTAACCTCATGTTTTCCTGCTCCCGGATCGATGACATCAACTGATATTCCAAAATCATCAAGCTCATTGATGATATCCATGACTTTCGAATTGCGGATATCTGTAACATCTTCTTTAAAGGTAATGCCCATTATCAGAACCCGGGAACCCTTAAGATTTTTTCCGGAAGCAATTATTTTTTTTACAGTTTGTTTTCCTATATATCTGCCCATGCTGTCATTGATGAACCTTCCTGAATCTATCATCTGGGGGTGATATCCCAGAGCTTTGGCCTTGAATGACAGATAATAAGGATCGACACCTATGCAATGTCCCCCAACCAGCCCGGGATAAAATTTAAGGAAGTTCCATTTTGTTCCTGCTGCTTCAAGTACTTCAAAGGTATTGACACCCAGTCTGTTAAATATGATTGAAAGTTCATTCATAAATGCGATATTTATATCGCGCTGGGTATTTTCAATGATCTTTGCCGACTCTGCAACTTTTATCGAGCTTGCTCGGTGAACACCTGCTTTGATGATAAGTTCATAGGTTTTTGCTATGTTTTCAGCCGATTCTGCATCGCATCCGCTGGTTACTTTTACAATTTTGGTAAGGGTATGATTATTATCTCCCGGATTTATTCTTTCGGGAGAAAAGCCAACCTTAAAATCAACACCGCATTTTAATTCTGAATACCTCTCGAGTACAGGAATACAATCATCTTCGGTACATCCGGGATATACAGTTGATTCATAGACAACATAATCTCCTTTTTTTAAAATTCTGCCAACTGTTTCAGATGCTTTAAGGACAGGCGTAAGGTCAGGCAGATTAGTTCTTGGTTGTTGGTGTCGCCAACCCCGGCGGCCGGCGGGACGAGTGCCTGGAGGTCTCTCAGCAGCGATGCCGGCCACGCCAGTCCCAATCAAGAAAACAACGTCACTCAGGGCCCGAGACGGACATTGTGCCAACCCCTCACCTCGCCGTGGAAACCATGTCAGTCCTGAAACAACCCGTGCTGATCGTCGACGACTACAACACGATGCGACGCATCATTCGCAACCTCCTCCAAGCATCGGCTTCGCCGACTTCGACGAGGCCGAAGACGGCGCGACCGCGCTGCAGAAGCTGCGCGCGAATAATTTCGGTCTCGTCATTTCCGATTGGAACATGGAGCCGATGTCGGGCCTCCAGCTGCTGAAGGAAGTTCGCGCCGACGACCGGCTCGAAGAATCTGCCGTTCATCATGGTGACGGCCGAAAGCAAGCCGGAGAACGTCGTCGCCGCCAAGGCGGCCGGCGTCAACAACTACATCGTCAAGCCGTTCAATGCCGAAACCCTGTCGAAGAAGATCGAAGCGGTTCTTGGAGCCGCTGAAATGAAAGCGCGCCGGCGCCTGACCAAGGCCGAATACGCGAACATGGAGGCCTTCGTCGAAGCGCATCCGCACGGGCCGTGCCTTCCTGCGCCAGCGCGACTCCTACAACCGCTGCTCGTCGCCGAAGAGCTGCGCGCAGCTGTTGCGCGAGATCGCCCGTCCGGCGGATGCGGAGCGCTCGTCGCATCGATGCGCCAAGAGCTGGTCGGGATCACAGCATTTCATCGAGCAGACGCGGCAAGAGATCGCCGCGCTGTCGCCGGACGATAAGGGCAAGAGCCAGATCGTTCTCGCGACCTGCGAGCTCGACGCCATCGTCTCGGCGACCGAGCGAGCGACCACCGAGATCCTCAACCGCACCGAAATGATCCAGGCGGCGGCCGACCGCCTGCCCGAAGCCGGCGAGTCGCGCCGATCGTCGCCGAGATCGGCAACCACATCATCGAGATCATGACCGCCTGCTCGTTCCAGGACCTGACCGGCCAGCGGACGGCACGGTCGTCAACGCGCTTCGCTATATCGAGCGGCGCGTCAACGCGATGATCGAGATTTGGGGCATCGATGCCCGAGTCGAGCGACCCAAAGACGGAAAAGCAGGATCAAGCGGCCCGACGCGCATCTGATGAACGGCCCCGCGCTCGAGGGCGGCGTCAGCCAAGGACGATGTCGATTCGATGTTCGCGCCCGGGTCTCGATGCGCGAGACGGTGACGCAGGACGCCATCGACGACCTGTTCTCCTGACCGCCGAAAGCGAAGGACCCGCTGCCATGGACGATCTTCTCACGGAATTTCTGAGCGAGACCTCGGAGAGCCTGGGCCTTCTCGATTCCGAGCTGGTGAGGCTCGAGCAGAATCCCGACGATCCGTCGCTGCTGCGGAGCATTTTCCGCATCGTTCACACGATCAAGGGAACCTGTGGTTTTCTCGGCCTGCCGCGGCTCGAACGCCTCGCGCACGCGGCGGAAAACGTCCTCGGCCAGATCAGCGACGGCGTGCTTGCGGTCACGCCCGAGGCGGTGACCGTCATTCTCGCCGCGCTCGATCGCATCAAGGCGATCGTTGCCGCTCTCGCCGAAACCAAAGCCGAGCCGCCAGGCGCCGACGACGACCTTGTCGCCCGCTCGCCGGCTTGCCGGCCACGGCGATGGCCCGAGCAATGAGGGGGCGCCTGTCTCCGCCGCGATCGAAACCGTTCGGATGCCACCCCGACGGTCGCGGCGGAGACGGCGTTACCTCAACCGGCTGAAAAGCCGACACCGCCGCCGGCGCAGGCCGAGCGCGCGCAGAGCCCGATCTCGGCGCACAGACGATCCGCGTCAACGTCGACCTGCTCGAAGATCTGATGACGATGGTGAGCGAGCTCGTGCTGACCCGCAATCAGCTGATGCAAACTTGCGCACGCAGAAGGACAGCGACTTCACGGCGCCGCTTGCAGCGCCTCTCCCAGGTGACGACCGAGTTGCAGGAAGGCGTGATGCGCACGCGCATGCAGCCGATCGGCAATGCCTGGGCGAAGCTGCCGCGCCTGGTGCGCGACCTCGCCCACGAACTCGGCAAGAAGATCGAGCTGCGCATGCTCGGCGCCGAGACCGAACTCGACCGCCAGGTGCTCGAGATGGTCAAGGATCCGCTGACCCATATGGTGCGCAATTGCGCCGATCACGGCATCGAGACGCCGGCCGATCGCCTTGCGGCCGGCAAGCCCGAACACGGCACCATCACCCTGAACGCCTATCATGACGGCGGCCATATCGTCGTCGACATCGCCGACGACGGTCGCGGCATGCGACTCGACCGCATCCGCGCAGAAGGCGATCGCCAACGGTCTCGCGACCGAGAGCCGAGCTCGCCGCGATGACCGAGCAGCAGATCCAGCAGTTCATTTTCCGCGCCGGGTTTTTCGACCGCGGCGAAGGTGACCAACGTGTCCGGCCGCGGCGTCGGCATGGATGTCGTGCGCACCAATATCGAGAAGATCGGCGGCACCGTCGAGCTGCAGCAGCGAAGCCGGGGCAAGGGCTCGACCTTCGTCATCAAGATTCCGCTGACCCTCGCGATCGTCTCGGCCCTGATCGTCGAATGCGCCGGCGAGCGCTTCGCCATTCCGCAGATCAATGTCGATCGAACTGGTCCGCGCCGGCCGCGAACAGCGAGCATCGGATCGAAAACCTCCACGACGCGCCGGTGCTGCGCCTGCGCGACCGGATTCTGCCGCTCGTCTCGCTCGCACGCGCTGCTCGGCGTGGCGCCGAGCGAGAAGCCGAGCGGACGACGTCTTCGTCATCGTCACGCAGGTCGGCGCCCAGAATCCTTCGGCATCATCGTCGATCGCGTGTTCGACACCGAGGAAATCGTCGTCAAGCCGGTGTCGCCGATGCTGCGCGATCTGCCGTTCTATTCGGGCAACACCATCCTGGGCGATGGCAGCGTCATCATGATCCTCGATCCGAACGGCATCGCGGCCGCGGCCGGTGTCGAGCCGAGAACGACGCCGAGGCCAGCACGCAACGCGGCCGCCCAGGAAGCGAGCCGACGCGAGCGCAGGAGACCGTCATCCTGTTCCGCGCCGGCGGCACCGAGCCGAAGGCGGTTCCGCTCGAGCTCGTCGCGCGGCTCGAAGCGATCGACCGCAAGCAGATCGAGCGCTCGAACGGCCAGCTCGTCGTGCAGTATCGCGGCAAGCTGATGCCGCTCGTCGCCGATGCGGCGATGTCGGCGGTGCACGATCTCGAAGCCGCGCCAGCCGATCCTCGTGTTCACCGAAGGCGAGCGCAGCGCCGGGCTGCTGGTCGACGAGATCATCGACATCGTCGAGACGCGCTACACGGTCGAGCTCAAGAGCGATCGAGCCCGGCGTCATCGGCAGCGCCGTCATCGCCGGCAAGGCGACCGAGCTCGTCGATATCGGCCACTATCTGTCGCAAGCGGCCGGGCGATTGGTTCCACGTCGAGACCGAGAGCGATTACGGCGCCGAGCACGCGCAGAAGCGCATTCTCCTGGTCGACGACAGCCCGTTCTTCCGCAACATGCTGCAGCCGCTGCTCTCGACCGCCGGCTATGACGTAACCGCGACGTGACTTGGCCGAGAAGGCGCTGACACTTTGCGAAGACGGCGAGAGTTTCGACGTCGATCGTCAGCGATATCGAGATGCCCGAAGATCGACGGTTTCGACTTCGCGCGAAGAGGTGCGTCGGCATCGAGAATTGGCAAGACACGCCGCTGATCGCGCTGACCTCGCATGCGACCCCGCGCGACCGCGAGCGGCACCGCGCATCGGGCTTCGCCCGTCACGTGCGCGAAATTCGATCACCGCGGACTGTTTCGGCGATCAAAGAAGCGGTCGCTTCGGAAAGAGGTGCGGCATGACGACCGGCTTATCCGTAGCGCGACACGCGCGGCCGCCGCCCGACGAACAGCGGCATGAGTTCGTGACCTTCACGTCGGCGGACAGCTATTCGGCATTCCGGTGCTGAGCGTCCAGGACGTGTTGCAGCCGCAGTCGATCACGCCGGTACACCGCGCGCCCGCCGAAATCGCGGGCTCGCTCAACCTGCGCGGCCGGATCGTTACGGCGGTCGATGTTCGCTGCCGCCTCGGAATGACGGCATCAACGAATGCGAAGAAGAGCGTCAGTGTCGTCGTGGAGCAGAACGGTGATCTCTATAGCCTTATTGTCGACTCTGTGGGCGATGTCCTCGGCCTATCGGCGACGGCGTTCGAGCCCAACCCGACCACCCTCGATCCGCGCTGGCGCGAGGTTTCGCGCGGCATTTACCGGCTCAAAGACCAACTCCTTGTCGTCTTGGAAATCGCGCGTCTGCTCGATTTTGGGCGCGCTAACTAAGCGGGATCGATCCAATGGCTAAGACCTGCCTCATTGTCGACGATTCGCGCACGATCCGCAGCTTTGCGCGGACGTCGTTGCAACAGCTCGGTTTCGCAACGCGCGAGGCGGCCGACGGCTGCCAGGCGCTTGAGGCCTGCCGCGCCGAGATGCCGGACGTCATCCTGCTCGACTGGAACATGCCGAACATGAACGGCATCGAATTCGTGCGCGCGCTTCGCGCGCTTGATGACGGCAAGCGGCCGGTCGTTCTGTTCTGCACCACCGAGAACGATATCGCGCACATCGTCGAAGCGATGGAAAGCGGTGCGAACGAATACATCATGAAGCCGTTCGATGCCGAAATTCTGGCGTCGAAGCTGGCCCTCAACGGCGTTCTCTAAGCCCCGACACCGATAGGAATCTCAATTCGTGCGTGACGAAGCCTTCAATGTGCTCGCCCAGCTGGTGCGCGATCGGTCAGGGCTGGTTCTCGCCCGCGACAAGGAATATCTGCTCGAGACCCGGCTCGCCTCGGTCGCCCGCAAGCACAACTATATGACGATCGAAGAACTGGCGAGCGCCGTGCGCGCGAGCGGCCGGCCGGTCGTCATCCGCGACATCGTCGAGGCAATGACGACGAACGAATCGTTCTTCTTCCGCGATATGGGCGCCTTCAAAATCCTGCGCGAAACGCTTTTGCCGCGGCTGATCGCGAGCCGCGCGGCGAGCCGCGAGCTGCGCATTTGGAGCGCCGCTTGCTCGAGCGGGCAAGAGCCTTATTCGATCGCGATCATCCTCGACGAGATGAAGGATCGCCTGGCCGGCTGGCGCGTCGATCTGCTGGCAACGGATTTATCGACCGAGATGATCGCGCGCAGCCGCGCGGGCGTCTATTCGCATTTCGAGGTCCAGCGCGGCCTGCCAGTTCAATATCTGACGAAATATTTCGAGAAAAAGGACGATAGCTGGGTCATCGCGCCTGGGCTGCGCAAGACCGTCGATTTCCGGCCTTTCAATCTGCTCGAAGAACCGGCCGGGTTCGGCATCTTCGATATCGTGCTGTGCCGCAACGTGCTGATCTATTTCGACGTTGCCGACAAGGCCAAGATTTCTGGATCGGATCGCGCGCCATCTGGCGCCGGACGGCGCCCTGTTTCTGGGCGGCGCCGAGACCGCGCTCGGCATCACGAATACGCTCGTGGCGCGGCCGGACCTGACCGGCGTGTTCGTGCCGGCGCCGAAACGCGTCTCGATCTCGGCCTGAGAGGCGGACGATGCCGGATTCTGCGCCAGCCTGCCCGACTCCGGAAGTCGTCGCTGTGACAACAGCGAAACCCGCCGGCGGCCACGCGCCCACGGTGTTCAATTTCGCGCACCGGGTTTTCTTGCTGCCGAACGCCCGGTTTCGCTTGGCGGATGACGGCCGCGAACCGGTCTTTCGCGTTCAACTCGGCGAGCTCGATGTCGGCGTTCCGACCGGTACGCTGGCGCGCGAATTCGGCATCGATCCCAGCTCGCGCGACGCTTTGCTGATCGCGCTGGTACGCAAGGCGCTGCGCTTCGTTGCGCAAATTCGCCCCGGCGATTCGGTGCCGAGCGAAATACTCGACGGCACCGCCTCCTGGCCGGTCGAAGAGCGGCATCGCGCCTGCGCCAAGGCAAAGCTGATGAAGCAGCTCGCGCAATGGTTCGCCAGCGATGGCGGCGGCTCTGACGAGCTCGTTCGGTTGCTCGCCAACTCGGCCGGGAATGAGGAATTCCGCGAAAAGGTTCAACAGGTCTTCACCCGGATCGCGGAGAAACTCGGGCTCGGCGCCGAGCAACGCCAGCAGGTCGTCGACCATCTCGATACGCTCGGCCGCGAGCTGTCCTATATCGAGGCGCAGCGCGAGCATGTCCACAAACTTTCCGACATCAAGAAAAAGCTGCTCGATCTCGCTCGCGTTTACGTGCGCGAACGGACGATGGTCGAGGAACTGCTACGGATCGCAGGGTTGATTTCAGACGCCGATCGCGGAATTCGCGGATACGTTTCAGCAGCTCGACGCCCAGACCGGCGAGATCATCGCATTGCTCCGCAATGTCGAGGCGCAGCTCGACTTCATCCGCACCACGCGCGACGAATTGCATTTCCGTCTGTTGTCCTGGGGCGATCTGGTCGATGTTTGGCACGCATTGCCCCTGACGCCGAGCCGCGAGACCGAAATCAAGACGCGCGCGCTGTATCATTTTCTGGCCAGCCACTACGCGCCGAAAAACGTCTGGCGCTAGAGCGAATTCCCGCCGGCGAGCCGCGCTGCAAAAGCGCCGATCTCATTCAGCGGCAACACCGCCGAGCAGAGCCCCGCGGTCGCGACCGCGCCGGGCATGCCCCAAACCACGCTCGTCGCCTCGTCTTGCGCGATAACGCTCGCGCCGGCGGCGATGGCGGCCCGGCAACCCTCCAAGCCGTCCTGGCCCATGCCCGTCAGAACGATGCATAGCAAGCGTCGGCCGAATTGTGCGGCAAGGCTGCGCAACATCGGATCGGCGGACGGGCGGCAGAAGTTCTCGGGCGCCGCTTTGCTGAGGCGGATTACCGGCTCGCCCTCGACGCGCTCGATCAGCATGTGATGGTCGCCGGGCGCGACATAGGTGCTGCCGGTGGCGACCGCATGCCATCGACGGCTTCGTAGGTCGGCCGTTGCGTCAGCTTGCCAAGCTGGTCAGCCAGCAAGGTTGTAAAGGTCGGCGGCATGTGCTGCGTGATGAAGATCGGCTGGCGGAGCGACTGCAGGACGGGGCCAACCGCGAATAAGGCCTGCGGACCGCCGGTCGATGATGCAATGGCGATGGCCTGCGGCGGCTCGGCCGGTAGCGGTAGCAAAGCGATCGGGGTAGTGCGGGCGGTCGGCGCGGCGCGACTTCGCTCGTGCCGGCGCCGACGCCGATAATTCCGAGCGGCGACCATGCCTACGGCGCCCAAGCGCTTTGACTTTGGTCAGCAAGTCGCGGCGAAATCCGTCCGCGCCGCGCAGCGAAGACGCTTGCGGCTTCACCATGCATTCGCTGGCGCCGGCGGTAAGCGCTTTGAGCGTGACATCGGCACCGCGTTCGGTCAGCGCCGATGCAACGATGACCTTCATCTCGGGCACGGCCGCACAGCAGCAGCGGCAAGGCGGTCATGCCATCCATCACCGGCATCTCGAGGTCGAGAATGATGACGTCCGGATCCCAGGATACGGCGTTGTCGACCGCGATGCGGCCGTTCGACGCTGTAGCGACGACCTTGATGTCGGGATCCTTCTCGAGCGATGCGGCGATCAGCCCGCGCACGACCGCACTATCATCGACGATGACGACGCGAATCGGATCGCTCGCGGACGGTGCTGCGGGTGCTGAGTTATGGGGCGGTTCCATCAATGGGCTTTCGCGGGCGCGGCGTAATCCGTGCCACCCAATATGCGGGTATTCCCGGGGAAGTACAAACCGACACCGCTGCCGGTGGCCTATCGCCGGCAGCGGGCGATCGCCGGTTAGTAGTCGGCACGCGAGCGCCGCGTCATCTCGCCGACGACGCGCACCGGTCGCTGCCAGATTGCGAGCACGACGCAGCCTTGATCGCTGGCGATAGCGTGACGCGTGCCGGGCGCGCTGATCATGAGCGAGCCTTCGCCGTGGCGGACCGTGCCGTCCGACTGCGCCCCGCTGAGAACCAAGATGTGCTCCACCCGCCGTGTTCGTGGAGCGGCACGGCTGGTGCCCGGTTCGTAGCGCAAGAGCGCTGCCGCCGGACCATCATCTTCGGTCTGGTAAAGCCAGTGCGCGCGGACACCGGGACGAAACGGTTCGCCATGCGACGTCGTCCCAATGGTGCGGCCGATGAGCCCGGCCATGGCTACGGGTTCGGCCATGCGTACGGCTTTCTCCATCGCAAGCGCGGCGATCACCTGATCGGCGGTCGCGGTCCAGCCGACGATGCCGCCCTGCGCGCGGATCATCGCCAAGGTGGCGGCCTTGAATTCCGGGAAATAGCTCTTCCGTCGCGTCCTCGACGAGCAGGCATTCGTAGCCGCGATCGTTGGCCTCGCGCATGCGTCGTCTGCACGCACACCTCGGTGGTGACGCCCGCCGACGACGAGATGCGTGATGCCGCGTTGGTCAGGACATCGCCGAGCCGCGTGGCGTAGAAGGCGCCTTTGCCGGGCTTGTCGATGACGATCTCGCCGGCACCGGCGCCAGCGCCGGAACGATCTCGACGCCCGGCTCGCCGGCGATGAGGATGCGGCCCATCGGCCCGGATCGCCGATGCGCAGCGCGGCATTGCCGCGCGAGCGCTTGGCGGGCGGGCAATCGGACAGGTCGGCGCGATGGCCTCGCGCGTGTGGATGACCGCAGGCCGGCGCCGCGGCAGGCGTCGAGCAGCCGCGTGCGTCGGCGCGATCGATGCGGCGAGCAGCGAGACGTCGTTGCCGAGCGCCGCGCCGAAACCGCCGGGCTCGAGGAAGTCGCGCTGCATGTCGATGATCACCAGCGCGGTCCGTGCGCGCGGGAAGGTGTAAGCGTAAGGCTGCGCCTCGCCGATCGACGGCACGGCATGCCTCAGTGTCCGGCCATGTGCCGGCCGATGACGGTGAGATCGGCCTCGGCGGGCGTGGTCTCGTAGACAAGCGGCCGTCGGACATCACGACCAGCCGGTCCGACAGCTCCAGGAGCTCGTCGAGATCCTCGCTGACCAGCAGCACGGCGGCGCCGCGGTTGCGCGCCGCCATGATCTGCGCGTGAATGTCGGCGACGGCGGCGAAATCGAGACCGAAGCAGGGATTGGCGGCGATCAGCAGGTCGACCTCGCTCGACAGTTCGCGCGCCAGCACGGCGCGCTGCACGTTGCCGCCCGACAGCGTGCCGATCGGCGCGTCGGGCGATGGGGTCTTCACGCGATAGCGCGCGATCAGCGTCTCGGCGGCGCGACGGAACGCACTGCGATTAAGCCAAGGCCCGGTCGCATAAGGCGGTTGGTCGAAAAAGCGGAACGCCATGTTATCGGCGACGCTCATGCGCGGAATGCAGGCGTTGCGCAGCGGCTCTTCCGGCAAGAGCGCGACGCGATGTTCCAGCATCTCGGCGCGGCGCGCGTGGTAGGTCGCGCCATGAACGCGGACCTCGCCGGCCGATGCGTCGCGTTGCCCCGCGAGCACCTGGACAAGCTCGCTCTGGCCGTTGCCCGAAACGCCGGCGATCCCGACGATCTCGCCCGCGTGCACCGCCAAGGTGACGCCGCGCACCGCCGGCAAGCCTTCGTCATCCTCGGCCGCGATGTCCCTGAGCTCGAGGCAGGCCGCGCCGGCCGTCTGTTCCTTGCGCCCGCCCATGGCACGGATTTCCTGGTCACCGATCATCATTCGCGCCATGTCGTCGGGGGTGAGCGCCGCGACTTCGCCGCCGC